>NZ_JBGGKV020000006.1:0-356847 GCF_041287165.2 Mycobacterium bulgaricum
GTGTTCCGGGTGGAGCCGCGTCGGTGCCCGCGGGTGTGGTGACGCCGCCTGCTCCGCCTGTGCCCGGTGGTGGCGCCGGGGTGCCCGGTGGTGTGGTTTCGCCTCCGGCGCCGGGTGTTCCGGGTGGAGCCGCGTCGGTGCCCGCGGGTGTGGTGACGCCGCCTGCTCCGCCTGTGCCCGGTGGTGGCGCCGGCGTGCCCGGTGGTGTGGTTTCGCCTCCGGCGCCCGGAGTTCCGGGTGGAGCCGCGTCGGTTCCGAGCGGGGCTTCCACCCCCGCGACGCCGCCGCTGCCCCCGGGATCGACCAACACCTACGTCAACTACCCGGCCCCGCCGGTGCCGCCGACCCCGCCGAACGGGACGAGCGTCACTACGGGAACCCCCGGGTCGCCAACCCCCGGGACACCCGGCAACACCGTGACGCTCACGGACCTGCTCACGCCTCCGGGTATCGCCAGGACCGTGCAGAACTCGGCGTCCTCGGTCATGGGCCTCACGCCGCCGGGAACCCCGCCGGTGCCCGGCACGTCCGGTGCCGTGAACGTCAGCGTTCCCGGGCCTCCGAGCCCGTTCACTCCGCTCGCCGCGACCGGTCTGTCGAACCTGATCAACCCGCCGTCGCTGACCATCCCGTCGATCCCGGGGATGCCGATTCCGTTGCCCAGCACCGTGCCGGTACCGTCGGATCTCCTCTGCGTCGGCACGGATTGGTCTGCCTCGCAGGATGATTCGGCCGCTGCACCGCCGAACACCGAGGCGCCCAGGCCGGTGGCTGTGGGGTCGCCCGCAACCCAGGGCCGCGACCGCTGGGACACCCGGTAGTCCGCGCTGCGAGTACAGCGATCCGGCAGCGTCTGAGGTCACCCCTCAGGCGCTGCCGGAACTAACCGCCGTCGCCGTTGGGGGAGAGCCTCCCGGCCACCAGATCGGAGGCGACCGCAGTCAGCGGCACGTTGGAGTTCTGCGAGAGTTTGCGCAGCAGCTCGAACGCCTGAACCGCGTCCACCCGATAGCGCTCCATGATCATGCCCTTGGCCTGGCCGATCACATCGCGGCTGGCCAACGCCTTCTGGAACTGCGACTCCTGCCGGGCCGAATTCCATGCCACCGACGAATGCGCGGCGAAGATCAGGCCGAGGGTTCGCGATTCGTCGCCGAAGGCGTTGGGTTCCTCGGCGTAGATGTTCAGCGCGCCGAGGCTCTCGTCGGCGATGAAGAGCTGGAACGCCATGATGGAGCGGATGGGAGTTTCCGCCAACGCGTCCCTGCGGTAGTTCGGGAAGCGGTCATCGGTCTCCAGGTCGCGGACGTGGACAGTTTGCTCGTCCCACGCGGCGGTCAGACACGGTCCCTCCAGGTGCCGCTGCTGGATCTTGTCCAGCAGCAGCGGCCAATGATGGGTCGTGGCAGGGGTTTCCACGTGCTTGGCATTGCGCGTGAGGGTGATTCCGGCGTATTGCGCGCCGGGGATCTCGGCGGCCGCATGTTCGGCGAGCTCTGCCACCACCGTGTCGGAATCGGTGTCGGGTCTGTTGTGCAGACCCTGTACCAACTCGGCCACCCGAAGATGTGCGGCCTCCACATCGGCTGAACTTTCCACCGTCACCGTCCGATACTTGCGCGTCAATATGGCTCTCTAGGCTACCGCCGAGAGCCACCGCGGGCGCGCGCATGGACAATGTCACGCAGTGCCAGTATGTCGGCCGGTCAGCGGCGCCATCGGCGGACGGCCGGACAGCGTTCGGCAGCCAGCGCACACCCACATCGGGGCGATCACAGCGAAGTAGCAGACCTTGTCCGACGGGGCTCGTCAGAGGGCCCGCAGATAGCGACCGGTCACGAATCGCTGCACCGCCGACGTGACGGGCGATGCCAGCCTGCTCCACCACGTCGCGTGCTTCGAGAACGCCGCGACCTCGGCATGGACCTCGCCTGTCGTCGCGTCGAAGCGGACCACGAAGAGCTCTTCGCCGCACTCCGCGTGGCCCGGCAGCGTGCCGTATGCGAATCCGCGGCGGTCGGGTTCGTCGACGACGTAGACGACGCGGCACGGGGCCACCACGGGGCCGAGGTGCACCAGCACGTCGGCGCCCACGGCTGCTATCGGCGCCGTCGCCTCGACCCGCAGACCGGCGCCGCGCAACATCCCCCAGCGCATTCCCGCGGCCGCCGCCTGCTCGAAACGCTCACGGCCGCGGCCGATCACCGACGATTTACGGATGTGGCGGTAGCCCGCGGGCATCGCCCCCGCGGTGGCGCCCACCTCTGAATACGTCAGTGCCCGGTCTGCGAGGTCGGTCAGCTTCACGATGTCAGCTTGACACCATCCGCGTACCGTCGACGACGTGACCTCACCGACGTTCGCCCTCGGCGGCGACCTCACCGTCAACCGGCTCGGCTTCGGCGCGATGCGTCTCACCGGCAAGGGCGTCTGGGGGCCGCCTGCCGACCGCGACGAGTGCCTGCGCGTGCTACGGCGCGCCGTCGAGCTCGGCGTCGACTTCATCGACACCGCGGACTCCTACGGGCCCTACGTCTCCGAGGACCTGATCCGCGAGGCGCTGCATCCCTACGACGGGGTCGTCGTCGCGACCAAGGCGGGTCTGCTGCGCACCGGGCCGGATGACTGGACGCCGCTCGGATTCCCGGCCCACCTGCGCCAAGAATGCGAGATGAGCCTGCGCAGGCTCGGCGTCGACACCATCGAACTGTTCCAGTTGCATCGCATCGACTCGAAGTTTCCGGCCGAGGATCAGGTCGGTGAGCTGTTGAAGCTGCAGCAGGAGGGCAAGATTCGGCACATCGGGCTGTCGGAGGTCACCGCCGAGCAGCTCGCCGCCGCGCGATCTGTTGCCCCGATCGTGTCGGTGCAGAACATGTACAACCTGACGATGCGTGCCGCCGAGCCCGTTCTCGACGTCTGCGAAGCAGAGGGCATCGCGTTCATTCCGTGGTTCCCGCTGGCGGCCGGTCCGCTCGCCGCGCCTGACGGTCCGCTCCAGCGCATCGCGGACGACCATGATGCGAGCCCCTCTCAGCTGGCGTTGGCGTGGCTGCTCAAGCGGTCGCCGGTCATGGTGCCGATCCCCGGAACGTCCAAAGTCGCCCACCTGGAGGAGAACGTCGCCGCAGCCCACATCGAACTCGGCGATGACGAGTTCGAGACGCTGAGCAAAGCCGGTGCGGCTCAGGGCTGAGGCACCACCTACGGTGAGCTGGTGAGCACCAACGACGCGGCCGAGGCGCACGTGGGCGGGGGATTCAACCCGCCCGAACCCACCAACCACGGCGGTCCGGACTACGGCCGATTCGTGGCAGCGGTCCGCGATCTGCAGGATCACGCGCGGGCCGCCGACGCTCCGGATGCCGTGATCACCGAGGCCGCCGATCTGATCGAGAAGGTGTCGGCGATGCTGGCGCCCTATGACGCCGACGAATGGTCGTCACCGTCGGGTCGCCGGATGGATCTTCCCAATCGCGGCAACATCCTGGGTGTCCCCGTCGATCTGCGGGTGACCGACGACGACCGAATCGCAGGCACTGCCCGGTTCCGCCGATTCCACCTCGGCCGCAACGGTGCGGCGCACGGGGGTGCGGTCGCCCATCTCTTCGATTCCCTGCTCGGGTTCACCGCCTTCAAGCTCAGCCGCAGCAAGGCTCAACGCACCGCGTTCCTGCATGTCGACTACCGCAAGATCGCGCTCGTCGAGAAGGACCTGCAGGTCGAGGCGGGGATCGACGACATCGTCGACCGCAAGATCTTCGTGTCGGGGCGTCTGCTCGACGGGGAGCACGTGCTGGCCGAAGCCCACTCGCTGTTCGTGAAGCTGAAACCGGGGCAGCCATGACACAGGACGACACCGCCGAGAACAAGAAGTCGTCGCCGTCGCGCTGGTCGCTGTTGAAGCGCCGCTGGGGACGCTGGAGAGACCGCCTCCGGGAGCGGCCCAGGACCGAGTTCTTCTACCGGATCGCCGTCGGCGTCATCGGGCTGATCGTGTTCGGGCTCGGCATCCTGGCCATCCCGTACCCGGGCCCGGGATGGGCCATCGTGTTCATCGGCCTGGGCATCCTGGCCACCGAGTTCGACTGGGCGCGCAAGCTGCTGGCCTACGCCCGTGAGCGATACGACAAGGTGATGGAATGGTTCCACCGCCAGCCCGGATACGTCCAGATGCTGGGCGGGCTGCTCACCGCCGTGATCGTCGCGCTCACGCTGTGGTTGCTCGGGGCGATGGACTGGGGTGCCGAACTGGTCGGCCTCAACCCGGACTGGTTCAACAGTCCCATCGGCCTCGGTGACTAGCCGCGCTCCCCGATAGCATGGTCGCGGTCCATCCCCACCGCGTCACCCGCCCTGACAGTTTGGAGAGTCGCCCATGAGCGCCCCCGCCCGCCCCGCCCCAGCAGCCCCGATCCGGGTCGCTGCCGGGACGACCGCCGGGCAGGCGGTGCGCGACGCCGGGTTGCCCGCCCGCGGCGAGGTGGACGCCGTCGTCGTCGTCCGTGACGCCGACGGCCGCCTGCGCGATCTCTCCTGGGTGCCCGACGCCGACGCCGAGGTCGAACCGGTCGCGGCGAACACCGACGACGGGCGCAGCGTGATCCGGCACTCCGCCGCGCACGTGCTGGCGCAGGCGGTGCAGGACCTCTTCCCCGACGCCAAGCTCGGCATCGGACCGCCCATCACCGATGGCTTCTACTACGACTTCGACGTCGCCGAGCCTTTCACCCCTGAGGATCTCGCGGCGCTGGAGAAGAAGATGCGCAAGATCGTGAAGGACGGGCAGCTGTTCGAGCGCCGCGTCTTCGAGTCCAAGGATCAGGCGCGCGAGGAGCTGGCGGGCGAGCCGTACAAGCTCGAGCTCATCGACGACAAATCCGGCGCCGACGATCCCGAGGTCATGGAGGTCGGCGGCGACGAGCTCACCGCCTACGACAACCTCAATCCCCGTACCCGCGAGCGGGTTTGGGGCGATCTGTGCCGTGGTCCGCACATCCCGACCACCCGCTACATCCCGGCTTTCAAGCTGACCCGCAGCTCGGCGGCATACTGGCGCGGCGACCAGAGCAACGCCAGTCTGCAGCGCATCTACGGCACGGCCTGGGAGTCTCAGGACGCGCTGGACCACCATCTCGAGCTTCTCGAGGAAGCGCAGAAGCGCGACCACCGCAAGCTCGGTGTCGAACTCGACCTGTTCAGCTTTCCCGACGAATTGGGTTCGGGCCTCCCGGTTTTCCACCCCAAAGGCGGTGTGGTGCGACGCGAACTGGAGGAGTATTCGCGGCGCAAGCACATCGAGGCCGGCTACGAGTTCGTCAACACCCCGCACATCACCAAAGAACAGCTCTACATCACCTCGGGCCACCTCGAGTGGTACGCCGACGGCATGTTCCCGCCGATGCAGATCGACGCGGAGTACAACGAGGACGGCACCGTGCGCAAGCCCGGGCAGGACTACTACCTCAAGCCGATGAACTGCCCGATGCACCACCTGATCTATCGGTCGCGTGGGCGGTCTTATCGCGAACTTCCGTTGCGGCTCTTCGAGTTCGGCAGCGTCTACCGCTACGAGAAGTCCGGGGTCGTGCACGGGCTGACCCGCGTGCGGGGGATGACGCAGGATGATGCGCACATCTACACCACCCGCGAGGAGATGCGGGAAGAGCTGACGCGGCTGCTGCAGTTCGTCCTCGAGCTGCTCGCCGACTACGGTCTCGACGACTACTTCCTGGAGCTCTCGACCAAGGATCCGGACAAGTTCGTCGGTTCCGACGACATCTGGGAGGAGGCCACCGACACGCTGCGTGAGGTGGCTGAGGCGTCGGGCCTTGAGCTGGTTCCCGACCCGGGCGGGGCCGCGTTCTACGGACCGAAGATCTCCGTGCAGGTGCGGGACGCGCTGGGCCGCAGCTGGCAGATGTCGACGATTCAGCTCGACTTCAACATGCCCGACCGCTTCGAACTGGAGTACACCGCGGCCGACGGGACCCGCAAGAGGCCGGTGCTGATCCACCGCGCGCTGTTCGGGTCGATCGAGCGGTTCTTCGGCGTGCTGACCGAGCACTACGCCGGCGCGTTCCCGGCGTGGCTGGCACCGGTTCAGGTGGTCGGAATTCCTGTGGCAGAAGCCCATACGGAGTATCTGGAAGGCATTGCGACCGATCTGCGAAAGCTCGGCATCCGTATCGAGGTCGACGCCAGCGACGACCGGATGGCGAAGAAGATCGTCAACCACACCAACCAGAAGGTGCCGTTCATGCTCCTCGCGGGTGACCGCGACGTCGAGGCGGGCGCGGTGAGCTTCCGCTTCGGTGACCGCACCCAGATCAACGGGGTGCCGCGAGAGCAGGCGGTGGAGGCGATCGTGGACTGGGTGAGACGGCGCGAGAACGCCACCCCCACAGCCGAACTCGTCGAGGTCGGGTCCGGCGCCGAAGCAGGTGAGGGGTGACGTGGAGCCCGAGGAATCGATCGTAGACCGCGGCGTCGGCGATCCAGACCATCTGCAGAGGCTCTGGACACCACACCGGATGACCTACATCGCCGACGCGGTCAAAGTCGGATCGGCGTCCTCGTCGGAACCGTTCACCGACATCCCGACCATGTCCGACGAGGACGGCCTGGTGGTCGCGCGCGGCGAGCTCGTCTATGCGGTCCTCAACCTCTACCCGTACAACCCCGGCCATCTGATGGTGGTGCCCTACCGGCGGGTCGCGGAGCTGGAGAACCTGACGGAGGCGGAAAGCGCCGAGCTGATGGCGTTCACGCAGAAGGCGATTCGCGTGATGAAGGCGGTGTCGCGGCCGCACGGCTTCAATGTCGGACTGAATCTCGGCACGTCTGCCGGCGGGTCGCTGTCTGAGCATCTGCACATGCACGTGGTGCCGCGCTGGGGCGGCGATGCCAACTTCATCACCGTCATCGGGGACTCCAAGGTCATCCCCCAACTGCTTCGCGACACCCGCAAGCTCCTGGCCGCCGAGTGGGACAACCAGACGTGAGCGACTTCTACCTGATGACCCGCGCGGCCTATGCGAAACTCTCGCGGCCGGTGGCCAAGGGGGCGCTGAAGGTGGGGCTCACACCCGACAGCGTGACGATCCTCGGTACCGCGGGGTCGGTGCTCGGCGCGCTGACGCTCTTCCCGATCGGGCAGCTGTGGTGGGGCGCCTTCGCGGTGTTCGTCTTCGTGCTCGCCGACATGCTCGACGGTGCGATGGCGCGGGAGCGCGGCGGGGGAACGAGATTCGGGGCGGTACTGGACGCGACGTGCGACCGGATCAGCGACGGTGCGATCTTCTGCGGCCTGCTGTGGTGGGCGGCGTTCGGGCTGCACAGCGCCGAACTCGTGGTCGCCACCATGATCTGCCTGGTCTCCTCGCAGGTCATCTCCTACATCAAGGCGCGCGCCGAGGCCAGCGGCCTCTCGGGCGACGGCGGACTCATCGAGCGCCCGGAGCGGCTGGTCATCGTGCTTGTCGGGGCGGGCCTGTCGGGTCTGCCGTTCATTCCCGACGTGCTTCTGGACATCGCGATGTGGGTGCTCGCGGTCACCAGCGTGGTGACGATCGGGCAACGGCTACACAGCGTGCGCACCTCGGAGTCGGCCATGGAGCCGCTCACCGTGCCCGAGGCCGGCGAGAAGCCGGAAACCACCGAGAAATGACACAGCAACCGGGCGCGTCGGGCCGCAGCGTCTCGCGTCTGCTCACGCTGCCTGCGGCGGTGGGCGGCCAGCTCAGCGACTGGGGCTACGCAACGGGCTGGCGACTGGTTCGCGCGGCCCCGGAGTTCGTGGCCCGCAACACTTTCGATGCGGGCGCGCTGTGGGCGTCGCGCAACGGGGGTCCGGATCAGCTCCGCAAGAACCTCGCCCGGGTCACGGGCACCACTCCTGAGCGCGTTCCGGGTTCCCTGATGCGGGCGTCGCTGGCCTCCTACGCCAGGTACTGGCGTGAGGCGTTCCGGCTGCCGTCGATGGATCACGCCGAACTGGGCCGCCAGCTCTGGGTCGACGACATCGACACGGTCTTCGCATCGTTGGAAGCCGGCAAAGGCGCGGTGCTCGCACTGCCGCACAGCGGCAATTGGGACATGGCCGGGGTGTGGCTGGTGCAGAACTACGGCGCCTTCGCGACGGTCGCGGAACGCCTCAAACCGGAGTCGCTGTATCTGCGGTTCCTCGCCTACCGGGAGAGCTTGGGATTCCACGTGGTGCCGGCGTCGGGCGGCGAGCGCCCGGCCTACGACGTGGTGCGCGACTGGCTCCGCGACAACGGCATCGTGTGCCTGATGGCCGACAGGGATCTCAGCCGCCGCGGCGTGGAGGTCGACTTCTTCGGCGAGCCGACGCGTTTACCCGCCGGGCCCGCCAAACTGGCCCTCGAGACCGGCGCCGCCCTCTTCCCGGTGCACTGCTGGTTCGAAGAACAAGGGTGGCGGACACAGGTCTTTCCGCAGCTCGATACGTCCTCCGGCGACGTCACCGCGATCACGCAGGCGCTGGCCGGCCAATTCGCCACGAATATCGCGGCGCATCCGCAGGACTGGCACATGATGCAGCCGCAGTGGCTGGCAGATCTGTCCGACGAACGCAGGGCCCGGCTGGCGGGCGGGTGACCTGATGCGTATCGGGATGGTCTGCCCGTACTCGTTCGACGTGCCCGGTGGTGTGCAGTCGCACGTGCTGCAGCTGGCCACGGTGATGCGCGACGACGGACACGAGGTCAGCGTGCTCGCGCCCGCCTCACCCGAAGCCGACGGATTGCCCGACTTCGTCGTCTCGGGAGGAAAGGCGATACCGATTCCCTACAACGGATCGGTGGCCCGGCTGCGTTTCGGGCCCGCCACCCACCGCAAGGTGAAGCGGTGGCTGCAGCAGGGCCAGTTCGACGTGCTGCACCTGCACGAACCGAACGCGCCCAGCCTGTCGATGCTGGCGCTGAACATCGCGCAGGGTCCGATCGTGGCCACCTTCCACACGTCGACGACGAAGTCGTTGACATTGTCGGTGTTCGAGCCGATCCTGCGGCCGATGCACGAGAAGATCGTCGGCCGCATCGCGGTCTCCGATCTCGCCCGCCGCTGGCAGATGGAGTCGTTGGGAAGCGACGCCGTCCAGATTCCCAACGGCGTCGACGTCGACAGCTTCGCCTCGGCGTCGCCGCTGCCCGGATATCCGCGGCCCGGCCGGTCGGTGCTGTTCCTGGGCCGCTTCGACGAACCCCGCAAGGGGATGAACATCCTGCTCGGCGCGCTGCCCGCCGTCGTCGAGCGGTTCCCGGACATCGAGATCCTGGTCGTGGGTCGTGGCGACGAGGACGAACTACGCGGCGCCGCGGGCCCGAACGCCGGTCATCTGCGTTTCCTCGGGCAAGTCAGCGACGCCGACAAGGCCTCGGCCATGCGCAGCGCCGACGTCTACTGCGCGCCCAACACCGGTGGCGAGAGCTTCGGCATCGTGCTGGTCGAGGCCATGGCCGCAGGCACCGCCGTGGTCGCCAGCGACCTCGACGCGTTCCGCCGCGTGCTCGACGACGGCGAGGCCGGCCGGCTGGTGGCCGTCGACGATCCCGCCTCCCTGGCCGAGGGTCTGATCGACGTGCTGGCCGACGACGCGGCGCGGGAGCGATACATCGCGTGCGCTGCCGAGGCGGTCCGGCGCTACGACTGGTCGGTGGTGGCGGCCCAGATCATGCGGGTGTACGAGACGGTCGCTGGGGCGGGCGTCAAGGTGCAGGTCGAGCCGTGAGGCGCTGGGGGCACCTCCCGCGTGCGGGGGAGAGCGCAGTGACCGGGGGATCGAATTGATCCCGTGGGTGACGGCGGTCGTCATCGCCCTGGCCGTGGCGGCGGTGCTGCTGATCCTGGTCTGGGCCTATCAGACCGCCAACCGACTGGACCGGCTGCATGTCAGGTACGACCTGTCCTGGCAGGCACTCGACGGCGCTCTGGCCCGACGAGCGGTCGTCGCCCGGGCGGTGGCCGTCGAGGCATACGGCGGGGGACCCGAGGGCAAGCGGCTCGCCGCGCTGGCCGATGCCGCCGAACGGGCGCCCCGGTCCTCACGCGAGGTGGCTGAGAACGAACTCTCGGCCGCGCTCGCCCGCGTCAACCCGTCGTCGCTGGCGGTGGCGCTCGTCGCGGAACTCGCCGACGCCGAGGCGCGTGTCCTGCTGGCGCGCCGCTTTCACAACGATGCCGTCCGCGACACGCTTGCGCTGCGCGAGCGCCCCCTGGTGCGCATCCTGAGACTCGGCGGAACTGCTGCGCTGCCAAGCTATTTCGAGATCGCCGAGGGAGGAGAGGAGTCGGCGCGGGAGCCCGCGCCCGCACGCAGACGCACCTCGGCGCGGATCGTGCTGCTCGACGAGGGCGGTGCGGTCCTCCTGCTGTGTGGATCGGATCCGGCGGCCGCGGGCCGGGAGAAGCCCGCGCCCCGGTGGTGGTTCACGATCGGCGGCGCGGCTCAGGTGGGGGAATCGCTGGCCCAGGCGGCGGTGCGCGAACTGGAGGAGGAGACGGGTCTGGTCGTCGCGCCCGAGGCGGTGGTCGGGCCGGTGTGGCGCCGCGATGCGACCATCAACTTCAACGGCTCGGTGATCCGCAGCGAGGAGATGTATTTCCTGCACCGCACCCGGCGGTTCGAACCGTCCGACGCGGGCAGGTCGGGGCTGGAACGCACCTACATTCACGGTCACCGCTGGTGCGATGCGACAATGATCGAAAAGTTGGTCGCCAACGGTGAGACCGTGTACCCGCTGCAGTTGGGCGAGCTTCTCGACGAGGCGAATGCGCTGGCCGACGCACCGGATGCACTGCCGGCGGGATCGTTGCAATCCATCCGGTGATCTGCGGATCGAATCGATTTGCGGCCGCCTTTAGACTGGATCAGTAGCGATTTAAGGAGTAAGCAGTGGAATCCGAAACGTCCGGGGCTCCTGCTCGCGGTACCGCACGGGTGAAGCGCGGCATGGCCGAGATGCTCAAGGGCGGCGTCATCATGGACGTCGTCACCCCCGAACAGGCGCGGATCGCCGAGAGCGCAGGCGCCGTAGCCGTGATGGCGCTCGAGCGCGTGCCCGCCGACATCCGCGCCCAGGGTGGGGTGTCGCGGATGAGCGACCCCGACATGATCGAGGGCATCATCGACGCCGTCACGATTCCGGTGATGGCCAAGGCGCGGATCGGCCACTTCGTGGAGGCCCAGATCCTGCAGAGCCTCGGGGTCGACTACGTCGACGAGTCCGAGGTGCTGACCCCTGCCGACTACGCCAACCACATCGACAAGTGGAAGTTCACCGTGCCGTTCGTGTGCGGGGCCACCAACCTCGGCGAGGCCCTGCGGCGCATCACCGAGGGTGCGGCGATGATCCGCTCCAAGGGTGAGGCAGGCACCGGCGACGTTTCCAACGCCACCACCCACATGCGCAAGATCGGTGGCGAGATCCGCCGGCTGACGTCGCTCTCGGAAGACGAATTGTACGTCGCGGCAAAAGAATTGCAGGCACCGTATGACCTCGTGGTCGAGGTGGCCCAGGCTGGGAAGCTGCCCGTGACCCTGTTCACCGCCGGCGGTATCGCCACCCCCGCCGACGCGGCCATGATGATGCAGCTCGGTGCCGAGGGCGTGTTCGTCGGCTCGGGGATCTTCAAGTCCGGCAACCCCGCCGAACGTGCCGCGGCGATCGTCAAGGCCACCACGTTCTACGACGACCCCGACGTGCTGGCCAAGGTGTCGCGCGGCTTGGGCGAGGCGATGGTCGGCATCAACGTCGACGACATCCCGGTCCCGCACCGGCTCGCAGAACGCGGCTGGTAAACAGACCTGCATGGCGATTGAAGAGATCCTCGATCTGGAACAGATCGAGGTCAACATCTATCGCGGCGGCGTTTTCAGCCCCGAGTCGGGGTTCCTGCAGCGCACCTTCGGCGGTCACGTCGCCGGGCAGTCGCTGGTATCCGCCGTTCGCACCGTCGATCCGAAGTTTCAGGTGCACTCGCTGCACGGCTACTTCCTGCGTGCGGGCGACGCCCGATCTCCCTCGGTGTACACCGTCGAGCGGATCCGCGACGGCGGCTCGTTCTGCACCCGCCGGGTGACTGCGATCCAGCACGGCGAGACCATCTTCTCGATGTCGGCGTCCTTCCAGAGCGACCAGAGCGGCATCGAGCACCAGGACGCGATGCCGGTGGTGGTGCCGCCCGACGGCATCCCGGATTTCAAGTCCGTGAGCAAGGTTTTCGACGACGCCAGCTTCCGGCAGTTTGACGAGTGGGATGTCCGCATCGTGCCCCGGGAACTGTTGAACAAGGTGCCGGGCAAGGCTTCTCAGCAGCAGGTGTGGTTCCGGCATCGCGACCCGCTGCCCGATGATCCGGTGCTGCACATCTGCGCGCTGGCCTACATGAGCGACCTGACCCTGCTCGGGTCGGCGCAGGTGAACTATCCCGAGGAGCGCAAGCACCTGCAGGTCGCCTCGCTCGACCACGCGATGTGGTTCATGCGCCCGTTCCGCGCCGACGAGTGGCAGCTCTACGACCAGTCGTCCCCGTCGGCGTGCGGTGGCCGGTCGCTGACGCAGGGCAAGATCTTCAATCAATACGGCGAGATGGTCGCGGCGGTCATGCAGGAGGGGCTGACCCGCTACACGCGCGACTTCACGCCGCAGCGCGGGTGAGCACGCCCACCGTCGGGGTGCTCGCTTTACAGGGCGACACCCGAGAGCACCTCGCGGCGCTGCGCGAGGCAGGCGCCGACGCTGTCACCGTCCGCCGCCTTGCCGAACTGGAATCCGTCGACGCGCTGGTCATCCCCGGCGGCGAGTCCACGACGATGAGCCACCTGCTGCGGGAACTGGGGTTGCTGGAGCCGCTGAGGGCGAGGCTGGCCGACGGCATGCCGGCCTATGGATCGTGCGCGGGGATGATCCTGCTGGCCACCGAGATCGCCGACGCCGGGGTGCCGGGACGCGAGGCCCTTCCGCTGCGCGGAATCGATATCACGGTGCGCCGCAACGCCTTCGGGCGCCAGGTCGATTCGTTCGAAGACGACATCGAGTTCGAGGGACTCGAAGGGGCCATGCATGCGGTGTTCATCCGCGCGCCCTGGGTGGAGCGGGTCGGTTCGGACGTCGAGGTGCTTGCGCGGGCAGCGGGGCACCCCGTCGCGGTGCGTCAGGGGCGGATGCTCGCGACGGCCTTCCATCCGGAGGTGACGGGCGACCGTCGCGTGCACAAGCTGTTCGTGGACTCGCTGGGCTAGCGATTTCGGCGTGCTTTTCGCCGCTGAGCGACGATTTTCACGCCGAAACCGCTGTTAACGCAGGGGTAGTCCGGTGATCGCGCGGGCCATCACCAGACGCTGAATCTCGCTGGTTCCTTCGAAGATCGTGAAGATCTTGGCGTCGCGGTGCATCCGCTCGACGGGATATTCGCGGGTGTATCCGTTGCCGCCCAGGATCTGGATCGCCTCGTCGGTGACATAGACGGCCGTCTCGCTGGCGACCAGCTTGGCCATCGACCCTTCTGCCGACTCGAAGGCCTTGCCGTTGCGGGCCATCCACCCGGCCCGGTAGACGAGCAGGCGCGCGGCGTCGATGCGGGCCTTCATATCGGCCAGTTTGAAAGCGACCGCCTGGAATTCGCCGATCTTGCGACCGAATTGCTCACGCTCGGTGGCGTAGTCGCGGGCGTATTCGTAGGCCGCCCGGGCGACGCCGACGGCCATCGCGCCGACAGTGGGACGGGTGCGCTCGAAGGTCGCCATCGCCGCCTGGCCCGCGGCCCTTTTGCCATCGCGAACCTTGGCGATCCTGGCGTCGAATTTCTCCTTGCCGCCGACGATGAGACGCCCGGGGATGCGGACGTCGTCGAGCACCACCTCGGCGGTGTGCGAGGCGCGAATGCCGTGCTTGAGGAACTTCTGGCCCTGGCTGAGGCCCTTCGTGCCGGGCGGGATGATGAACGACGCCTGCCCGCGGGTGCCGAGTTCGGGGTGCACCGAGGCGACGACGATATGGACGTTGGCGATGCCGCCGTTGGTCGCCCACGTCTTCGTGCCGTTGAGCACCCACTCGTCGGTGGCCTCGTCGTAGCGGGCACGGGTCAGGATCGCGCCGACGTCGGAGCCCGCGTTGGGTTCGGAGGAGCAGAACGCGGCGACCTTGGGGTCGTCGACGGTGCCGAACATCTGCGGCACCCATTCACCGACCTGCTCGGGTGTCCCGTTCGCGGCGACGGACGCGGCCGCCAGTCCGGTGCCGAGGATGGCCAACGCGATGCCGGCGTCACCCCAGAACATCTCCTCGAAGGCGACGATCATGCCGAGGCCGCTCGGCTCGGCCGTCTGCTCGGCGAAGAACTCCATCGAGTAAAGGCCGACCTTGGCGGCCTCTTGAATGATCGGCCACGGCGTGGCTTCGCGCTCATCCCACTCCGCCGCGGCGGGGCGGATGACGTCGGCAGCAAATTCGTGGACCCACTTCTGCACGTCCAGCAGGTCTGAGGACAACTCCAGCGAGAATGTCATGGTTCAGCACCTTACTCCGGAGTAAGATACCCGGCCAGAGGATGTGTTTCAGCTAACAGACCCCAGTACCGGCAGCAGCAGTCGCGATCCCGAGAACACGGTGTTGACAGTGCTGGTTCCGACGCCGGCATGCCGGAAGTTCATGATTGCCGGGCTGGTGGGGTCTTGATCGTCGCTGGCGAGCACCAGCCGAACCCGGTGACCCTCCCGGAACCGACGGGCGTTCTGTACCAGAGGGATCCGATACGTCACCACCTCGCCGACAGGAACGGCCAGTGCGTAGGTGCACGGGAGTACAGGCAACCCGTCGCTGCTTGCGGCCCCATCGACCGTGCGTAGGCTGGCCCGCATCCACCCCGCGGTCACATCGGTGGCCTCGCCCTCAGGTGAGACATCCTGCAGCGTGGCGATCCACGCGGTGTCGCAGGCCGTAGCCGATGCCTCAAGGCGCAGTTCGATCGGTCCGGCCACGTCCAGGTCGCAATCCAACAGCGCGGATGTCCAGGTCAAGGTGGTCGGTGGGTCGATCGCGCTGGCCTTGATCCGGTTGAGTCCGGCGCCGAGCGTCAGGTACTCGCGCTGACCGGGCGCTCCCTCGTCCGCGGCGAGTGCGCCGTCGGCCCGTAATGCCCAGGACAGCTGGGTGGCAGCGGGCGGCCACGTCGGACTCGTCTGCCAACCGTCGGCTCCGGGCACGACGTACCGCACCGCCGGGCCGTCCATGATCCCGGTGTCGGCACCCTTGAGCCAGTGGTCGTACCACGCGAGCGCCTCACGGTGCAGGCTCTCCCACGGCCAGGTCAGGCCGAACTTTCCCAGCATGGCCATTCGCACATTCTGGTTGTGCTGCAACGCCTTCCACGTGGTGAACGTGGAAGGCAGGTGTAACGGAACGTTCTCCCAGTCGCAACCGAGGTACACGGGGATGTCGACCTTGCTCAGCAGCGGCAGGAGATTGCGTTCCTCCCACCATTCGTCCCGCAGCGGGTGTTTGACCATCGCGTCGAGCCACAGGTCGTCCCACGGATGCGCGCTGTGGGGGAGTCTGAGCAGCTGCCGCATCATCGTCACCGCGGCCTCGCCGTTCATGGTGGCGAACTTTTCGTGCAACGCCGGTGTGCTGAGCACCCGGCGTGCCAGGGCGATCAGCGGATTGCGGCGCCAGAACGCGTCGCTGCGGTCCGACGTCAAGCCCATCATCGACAGGAACGGGGTGAGGAACGACGAGCTTGCCAGCCCGTGGTGGGAGGCCGCGTCGTAGAGATCGGCAGTCACCGCGACGGGGAAAATCGCCTTCAGGTGGGGAGGCCTCTCAACGGCGGCCTCCAACTGGGTCATCGCGAAGTAGCTGATGCCGATCATGCCGATGTTGCCGTCGCACCAGGGCTGGGCCGCGGCCCATTCGACGAGGTCGTACATGTCGCGGCGTTCCTGGGCGTCGAAAAGTCCGAACGTGCCGCCCGATCCTCCTGTCCCGCGCAGGTTGGCGATGACGTGGACGTAGCCGCGGGAAACCCAGAAGTCGGTGGCGCCGGCCTCGATGAAGCCGGCTGGAGCGCCGAGGTCCTGCATCTGCCGCGGATACGGGGACGCGGCGATCAGTGCCGGGTGCCTGCCCCCGGTGGCCGGGTGGTGAATGTCGGCCAGCAGGTCTATGCCGTCCCGCATCGGGACGTGCTGATTGATCAGGTGCGCGATGCCATACCGCGGCTGGCTGAGGTTGCGGTATTCACGGCCCGTGTCCTGCGGGCCGTTGAGGAGCCGTTCGCCGATCGACATAATCTCACGCTACGTTCAAACTAGTTTCAACGCAACGTGAAATTCACGCTATGCTGGGGCCGTGCCGAAGGCCAGTCCCGGTCCCCGTGACGAACGCGGCGTGTTGTCCGCGCGCATCCTCCGCGCCGCGCAGGAAGCGTTCGCAGACGCCGGATACGCAGGGACGACGATGCGGGCGGTGGCCCGCGCCGCCGATGTCGACGCCGCGCTCGTGTACCACTATTTCGGATCCAAGGAAGCGCTTCTCGACGCCGCGACAGCGCCCCCGCAGCGATGGTTGGACAGTGTGGCGACGACCTGGACGATGCCGGTTCCGCAGCTCGGAGAGGCCCTTGTCCGGCTGATGCTCAGCGCATGGTCGGACGCCGAGATCGGGCCGGTGCTGCGGGCAATCCTGCAGACCGCCGCACACGAGGCTGCCACGCGTGAGAAGTTGCGCCTGGTGGTCGAGCGCAGCCTGATGGGCGTTTCCCAACTCGGCACCGATGAACGCGACCGCATGGTGCGCAGCGGTCTGATCTCGTCGCAGATCATGGGCTTGGCGATGATGCGTTACGTCTGGGGCATCGAGCCGGTCGCGTCGATGGACGAGGATGAGCTGGTGGCGGCCGTGGCCCCGAACCTGCAGCGCTACATCGAGGAGGACCTCGGGTGACAGGCACGTAGACTGGTCAACCGGACTTTGACTTCGCGAGCCAAACTTTTGAGCCAGAAGAGGTAGCACTGCATGAGCGGCCATTCCAAGTGGGCCACCACAAAGCACAAGAAGGCCGTGATCGACGCGCGCCGCGGCAAGAACTTTGCGAAGTTGATCAAGAACATCGAGGTGGCGGCCCGCACCGGCGGCGGCGACCCGGGCGGTAACCCGACGCTGTACGACGCGATCCAGAAGGCCAAGAAGAACTCGGTGCCCAACGACAACATCGAGCGCGCACGCAAGCGCGGCGCGGGCGAAGAAGCCGGCGGCGCCGACTGGCAGACCATCACCTACGAGGGCTACGGGCCCAACGGTGTCGCGATCCTCGTCGAGTGCCTGACTGACAACAAGAACCGGGCTGCCGGTGAAGTGCGCGTCGCGATGACCCGCAACGGGGGCAACATGGCCGATCCGGGCTCGGTCTCCTACCTGTTCACCCGCAAGGGTGTGGTCACGCTGGAGAAAAACGGGCTGACCGAGGACGACGTGCTGACCGCGGTTCTGGAGGCCGGCGCCGAGGACGTCAACGATCTCGGCGAGACTTTCGAGATCATTTCCGAGCCCACCGATCTTGTCGCCGTGCGCACCGCACTGCAGGACGCCGGCATCGAATACGACTCGGCCGAGGCCAGTTTCCAGCCGTCGGTGTCGGTGGCGGTCGACCTGGAGGGCGCCCGCAAGGTGCTCAAACTCGTCGACGCGCTGGAGGACAGCGACGACGTCCAGGACGTCTACACCAACGTCGACATCCCCGACGACGTCGCCGCCCAACTCGACGAGGACTGATCCGCAGCGTCAGCGATATCCGTGGCGGCCGCCCAGGCCGAACAGCGGTCCGAACGGATAGGCGCCCCACGACTGGTAGTACATCGGAGGTGGGGTCGCGACGATCTGGGCGTTTCCCGGGGATTCGCACACGCTGTTGCCGTCGCCGGGATACGTGCAGTGCTGCGGACCCGACGGTGCGGCTGCGGCGACCGGCGCGAACATGAGTGCGGCAGCCGAGACCGCGGCCACAGCGGTGTCGATTAAGCGGGTGAACGTCATGATCTCTCTCCTCGGTGAAACGCCGAACAATGCGTCTCACCGGGAAAACGCCCAAATCGGCCCGATCTGTGCGGCCGGAGGCATAATCCGTTCGTGGAGAAGGTGACTGATCCCGACGGGGTGCAGTGGCGGGTCCGCCGCTGGTGGTGGAAGACCGTGCCGTGGGAGACCGGCTTCGCCACCCTGGACGCGCTCATCTTCCTCGTCGTGTTGCCGTTCATGGTGATGTGGCCGTTCTGGCTCGCGTCCAAGTGGCTCGGCGCCTCGTGGACCATCCTGGTCGAGCGCGACGGCACCCGCATCAGCCGTGAGCAGGTGCGTGGCTGGAGGAGATCGGGTCAGCGTGTCCGCGAACTGGCCGCGCAGGCGCAGGCGGGAACGTTGGAACAGACTCCGGAGCTCTCCGAGCGGCCGTGACGGCGAGGAACTGCGCGATCGCCCGCGCTGTTCGTTCCGGCTGGTCCAGCATCACGAGCACGTAGGCGTCGGCGATGGTCTCCAGTCGGCCCTGCGGCAGCAACTGTGCCAGTCGACGTCCGTGGTCGGCGGGCATCACCGGGTTGTCGGTCCACAGGATGAGTGCCGGTCGGTCGAAGTCCGCCAGTCGTTCGGTGGCTCGGATGAGCTCGCCGTCGCAGAACTTGGTGCGGCAGTACTTGACCAGATCGCGCCGCACCGCCTTGTCGGTCAGACCGACTTCCACCCACTTGTCGAAGATAGGTTGGGGCACAGGCTTTTTCGACATCATGCCGAACATCGGCCACTGCCGCCGCAGCCATCCGATCTTCAGCTGGCGCATCGCCAGCCACACCGTGCCGGGGGTTCGACTGGCCACCCACGCGACCTTGCCGGGAAAGCCCGGCGGAAAATTGTCGAAGGCTTCCGACGGGCAGATCACCAGCCGTGAGACCCGCTGGTCGCGTTTCATGTCGGTCAGGAAGAGCGGGCCGCCCCAGTCGGTGACCACGAGCGTGACGTCGACCAGGTCCAACGCGTCCATGAAGTCGGCGACGATACCGATCATGCCCGGCAGGGTCAGGTCGGCGTCCTCGCGCATGGCGACGCGGTGCCCGCCCATCGGCAGCACCGGCAGCAGATAGCGGAACCCGCGGGGCAGATGGGGGAGCGCGAGGTCCCACTGGGCGTCGTTCATCAGCAGGCCGTGCAGCAGGACCACGGGCGGCCCCTCCGGGTCGCCCTCTTCGCGGAACTCGAGTGTGCCGGCTCGGACCTGGACTGCTCGCATCATTCCTCCACTAGAACGACCATTCTAGAACGTATGCTCTAGCCTGGCACGAGGAGGTGACGATGGCAAGGTCCACCAGGGAGTCGATCCTGACCGCGGCTGCTGAGTTGATGCGGCACCGGGGTTACGCCGGCGTGGGCATGAAGGACATCGCCGAGGCGTCGGGTGCGCCGATCGGATCGCTGTACCACCACTTCCGGGGCGGCAAGGTCGAGATCGCGCGCGAGGCGCTGACGAACGCCGGCCACGCATACGGACTGCTGATCCCCGCCGTCGTCGACGGCTACGACGACCTCGGCGCGGCCGTGGAGGGGATCTTCGCGCAGGCGGCCGAGGACATGGCCCAGACCGGCTTTGCGAACATGTGCCCGGTGGCCAGTGTGGCGGGCGAGATCGCCGACACCGTCGAGGAATTGCGCACCGCAACCCGGGACGTCTTCACCGCCTGGATCGACGGCGGCACGGCGTACTTCGTCTCGCGGGGACTCGGGAGAACGATGGGCAGGCAGGTGACTTTGGCCATCGTCGGCGCTTTGGAGGGAGCGTTCCTGCTCGCCAGGGCGATGCGTGACGCCGAGCCGCTCCTGGCCGCCGGGGCGACCATGGCGCCACAGTTCCGCGGCATCGCGCTGGTCCCGCCGGCGCATGTCGGCGGGGCGACGCGCTCGGTGGCGACCTAGGACCCCGTGGTCATTGCCCGGTCATGGCGGTGGTTCGCCCCTATGCTTCGCCCATGCCAGTCCTCACGGATCCATCGGGCGTGCAGTGGTCGGTGCACCGCAAGCTGTGGCCGTTCCCGTCGCTGGAAGCGCTGCTCGACAACTTCGATTTCTTCGGCTGGGCGATTGCGCTCATCCTCTTCCTGCCGTTCGTGCTGCTGTGGCCGTTCTGGCTGCTCACCAAGTTCCTCGGGGCACGGTGGGTCGTCGTCGTGCGGCGCGATCACCAGGAGGTCGATCGCGAGCTCGTGCGCGGCTGGCATCGCTCCGGCGGCCGCGTGGCCGAGCTCATGCTCCAGTTGTCTCAGGGCTGGCGCTCCGGGCATTTCGCCATCTGACGCGTGTCCCTGCCCGTCGTGGTCGCCCCGCACGGCTAAGCTCTCGAACAAATGTTCTCTTGGGAGGAAACGGCGTGCGGGTGATGGGAGTCGACCCGGGGTTGACCCGGTGCGGGCTGTCGGTCATCGAGAGCGGGCGCGGCCGTCAGGTCATCGCTCTCGACGTCGACGTCGTGCGCACCCCGTCCGATCATCCGCTGGCCCACCGGCTGCTCGCGATCAGCGATGCCGTCGAGCACTGGCTCGACACCCACAGGCCCGACGTCATCGCGATCGAGCGGGTGTTCTCCAACCAGAACGCCAACACCGCGATGGGCACCGCTCAGGCCGGCGGGGTCATAGCGCTGGCTGCCGCCCGCCGGGACATCGACGTGTTCTTCCACACTCCGAGTGAGGTCAAGGCCGCAGTCACCGGCAACGGGCGCGCGGACAAAGCTCAGGTGACCGAGATGGTGACCAGAATCCTTGCGCTGCAACAAAAGCCGACGCCAGCGGACGCGGCCGACGCATTGGCTCTCGCCATCTGTCACTGCTGGCGTGCGCCGATGATCTCGCGCATGGCCGCCGCCGAGGAGATGGCGGCCGAACAGCGCCGAAAGTACAGGGCGACGCTGAAGGCGGCAGCGGGATCCAAGGCGAGCCCGATGTCGAAGAGCGCACGATGATCGCATCGGTGCGGGGAGAGGTACTCGACATCGCGCTCGACCACGTCGTGATCGAGGCGGCGGGCGTCGGCTACAAGGTGATGGCCACCCCGTCGACGCTGGCGACGTTGCGCCGGGGCACCGAGGCCCGGCTGATCACCGCGATGATCGTGCGCGAGGATTCGCAGACCCTGTACGGATTCGCCGACTCCGATGCCCGCGACCTCTTCCTGATCCTGCTCGGGGTGTCGGGAATCGGGCCGAGCATCGCCCTCGGCGCCCTGGCCATGTACGACGGCCCCGCCCTGCGCCAGGCGATCGGCGACGGCGACGTCACCGCGCTGACCCGAATTCCCAAGGTGGGCAAGAAAACCGCGGAACTACTCGTCCTGACGTTGCGCGACAAGGTTGGAACGCCGGGCGCCTCCGGTTTGTCTTCGGCAGGCGGGCACGGCATTCGAGGCCCCGTGGTGGAGGCGCTCGTGGGTCTGGGCTTTGCGGTCAAACAGGCCGAAGAGGCCACGGACAAGGTGCTGGCCAACGATCCAGAGGCGACCACGTCGAGCGCGTTGCGTGCCGCCCTGTCGATGCTGGGAAAGAAGTAGGCGGTGGGTCGGTTCACCGAGGACGCCCAGAACGAGCCCGACGACCGGGAGATGTCGCCGGCGCTGACGGTCGGCGAGGGCGACATCGACGCCAGCCTGCGCCCGCGGTCGCTGGGGGAGTTCATCGGCCAACCCCGCGTGCGGGAACAGCTGCAGCTGGTCCTGGAGGGTGCCAAGAACCGCGGCGGCACCCCCGACCACATCCTGCTGTCCGGGCCGCCCGGGCTGGGCAAGACGTCGCTGGCGATGATCATCGCCGCGGAGCTCGGAACGTCGCTGCGCGTCACATCCGGGCCCGCGCTGGAACGAGCAGGCGACCTGGCCGCCATGTTGTCGAACCTCGTCGAACACGACGTGCTCTTCATCGACGAGATCCACCGGATAGCCCGGCCTGCCGAAGAAATGCTCTACCTCGCCATGGAGGACTTCCGGGTCGACGTCGTCGTCGGCAAAGGTCCTGGCGCGACGTCGATCCCGCTGGAGGTGGCGCCGTTCACGCTCGTCGGAGCGACCACCCGCTCCGGCGCCTTGACCGGTCCGCTTCGCGACCGGTTCGGCTTCACCGCGCACATGGACTTCTACGAGCCCGTCGAGCTGGAGCGCGTGCTGGCCCGTTCGGCCGGAATTCTCGGTATCGAGCTCGGCGCTGAGGCCGGTGCGGAGATCGCGCGCCGGTCCCGCGGCACGCCGCGTATCGCCAACCGTCTGTTGCGCCGCGTCCGTGACTACGCCGAGGTGCGCGCCGACGGTGTCATCACACGGGACATCGCCAAGTACGCGCTGGAGGTGTATGACGTCGACGAGCTCGGGCTCGACCGGCTCGACCGTGCGGTGCTGTCCGCGCTGACACGCAGTTTCGGCGGCGGGCCGGTGGGGGTGTCGACCCTTGCGGTGGCCGTCGGTGAGGAGGCCACGACGGTCGAGGAGGTCTGCGAGCCCTTCCTCGTGCGAGCCGGGATGATCGCGCGCACACCCCGCGGCCGCGTCGCAACGGCACAGGCCTGGACGCACCTGGGGATGACTCCGCCGGCCGGTGCCGGGGGTCTCGGCCAGGTCGGCTTGTTCGACTGACACGAGGAGGACACATGGTGACGGCCGGCCTGATCGTGGCGCTTCTCGCGGCCCTGTTGCACGGCTACATCTTCGTGATGGAGTCCGTCACGTGGACCTCGCCGCGGACCCGGGCGGTGTTCGGCATGACCGAGGACGAAGCGCAGACCACGAAGCTGCTCGCCTTCAACCAGGGCTTCTACAACCTGTTCCTCGGCATCGTCACAGTCGTCGGAGTCGTCGCCGCATTCACCGGTGCCACAGCCGTCGGGGTCGCGCTGGTGTTCGCAGGCGTGGGGTCGATGCTGGCCGCCGCCGTCGTCCTGCTGGTCTCCGCCCGCGACAAGGCCCGCGCCGCCGTCACCCAGGGGGCGCTGCCCCTGGTCGCCACGGTGTTGACCGCGATCGGGCTGGCGTTGTAGCGCCGTCCGCCGGTTACCTCCGGGGGTGTCTGGGTACTCGCTGTGCACTCGTCTGAGGAGGAACCATGGTTGACACAACGACCCGGGCGCGCCGGGGCTCTATGAAGATCCCGCGCAGTCGCGGCGCGGTCAGCGGTCTGCTGGTAGTGCTGCTGGGAATCTGGGGCGCTCTCGTCCCGTTCATCGGCCCGCTCTTCGATTTCGCGTTCAGCCCCGACCGTCCGTGGGCATGGACCATGGGCCGCGGCTGGCTGCAGGTGCTGCCCGGCGTAGTGGCCGTCGTCGGCGGCCTGCTGATGTTCGCGTCGCGCAATCGCGCGACGGCGATGCTCGGCAGCTGGATGGCGGTGGCCGCGGGCGCGTGGTTCGTCGTCGGGCGGGCCGTGGCAGGTCCGCTGGGTCTGGGCGACGCCGGCCAGCCGGTGGCCGCCGACGAGGCGCAACGGGTGTGGCTCGAGCTCACGTACTTCTCCGGCCTCGGCGCGCTCATCGTCTTCCTCGGTGCGCTCGCCGCGGGCCGGCTGTCGGTCCGCACGGCCCGCGACATCGCTTACCGCGAGGCCCACACCCAGACCGTCGACCCTGTCGCGACGCAGCACACCACCTCGTGGGATCAGCCCGCCACGGCGGACGAGCCGGCGGAACGCCGGCGGACCGGCCTGTTTGGGCGTCGCCGCCGGCGTGTCCGGGACAAGCTCCCGATTTAGAGCAGGCCGAGCAGCTCCAGATCCGTCAGATACTTGACGATGACCTGGCGGCTGACATGCGGAATGTCCTTGTCGGGCCCGATCTTTGCGTCCTGAACCGCCGATCGGAAGTGATCGGTCGGGGCGATCGAGCCGCGAATCGGTATTTCCGGCCGCTGGTAGTTGTGCAACAGCGGCAGCAGCGAGGCCCGCCGTTGGCGGTCGGGGAGTGCGTTGACCGACATCGTGAATCTCTGCAACCACGTCGCATAGTCGCCTACGCGCCGCACCGGGTAACCGGCCTCGATGATCCAGTCGACAAACTCGTCGAGTCCGATGCCGTCGTCGTAGGGGTTCATGACGTGGTAGGTCTCGAAGCCCGAGATCGAGTCCGTGCCGACAAGCGCTCCGAGCGTGGAGATCGCCTCGGCGATGAATTCGACGGGGAGACCGTCATAGTGGGCCCGCTGCCGCTGACCGTCCGCATCCGTCTGGTAGAAGGAATCCGGCGCCACACCCGTGGCGACCAGGCTCAGCATGAGCCGGGTGAACATGTCGGGCACGTTGAGCTGACCTGCGTAGCTGGTGTCCGCCAGAATCAGGTCGCACCGGAACACCGCCGCCGGAAGCCCGCACAGGTCGTGGGCTTCTCGGAGTAACACCTCGCCCGCCCACTTGCTGTTGCCGTAGCCGCTGGCGTAGGTGTCGTCGACGGCGCGGGTGGCGCTGATCTGCCTGATGTCACCGTGTTCGGTGAACTTGCCGGGCTCGATACCCGCCCCGACGCCGATCGTGGACACATAGATGAACGGTTTGAGGTGTGTGGTCAGAGCCAAGCGGATCAGTTCGGCGGTGCCGACTGCATTCGGTCCGAAGAGTTGGCTGTAGGGAAGCACATGGTTCACCAGAGCGGCGGGGTCGACGATGAGATCGACCGTGTCGGCGAGCCGTTGCCATGTCCGCGGGTCCAGTCCCAGATCCGGCTCCCCCTTGTCACCCGCGATGACCTCAAGGTGGCCGTCGGCCAAGCGCCGGTAGTGCTCCAGCAGTCGCGGGTCGCCGCTGTCGAAGGTGTTCGCGAGCCTTTCGCGCGCTGCCTCGTCGTCTTTGGCTCGGACGAGGCAGACCAGCGTGCCGCCGACGATGGACAGCCGTTCCAGCCATTCGAGCGCGAGATAGCGGCCCAGGAAACCGGTCGCCCCGGTCAGCAGGACGGTGCGCACCTCGCTTCGGGGCCCCGGTAATTCAGGGGCCTGCGCCAGGGTTGCCGCGTCGATGAATTTGTCGAGGGTCAGGTCGCGAGCGTGTGCCTGGGTAGCGCCCTCGCCGTGTACAGACGCGAAAGTGGGTCTTGCCGAACCATTTTCGCTTTCTGCTTCGATGTAGCCGGCGAGGGCGCGCAGGTCTGTCGCGGGGCTGACGATGACGCCCACAGGAACGTCGACTTCGAAGATGTCCCGTAGGAGATTCGCAAATGTCAACGCAGACAACGAATCTCCGCCCAGGTCGGTGAAATGTGCATCGGGTCGCAGGTCGCCGGCTCCGGTACCGAGCAGCGCTCCGGCGGCGCGGCTCACCGTCTCCAGCACTGGCCGGTCGGCACCGGCCAGACGGAGTGCGCGAAGTTCCTCAGCTTGTCCTTCGGCATGTTCGGAGTACAGCGTTTCGAGCCGATCGCCATAGCGTTCCTTCAATTTGGGCCGCGCCAGTTTGCGGATGCCGGTCAGCAAGCCGTTCTCCAGCGTGAACGGCGTGGCCTCGATCAGGAAGTCGCGCGGTATCTCGTAGGACTGCAGGTCCGCGGCCTTCGCGATGCTGTGCAGCGATTCACCGATGAGCGCCTTCACATCGTCGAGTGCCAAGGCCGCCTCGGTGGGGACGACCACCGCGAGCAGGTAGGGGCGGGCGCTGTTGCCGTAGAGGTAGATCTGGCGGATCAGCGGGCTGTCGCCGAATATCGCCTCCAATCTGGAGACGGCGACGAACTCGCCCTGGGACAGTTTCAAAACGTTGTTGCGCCGGTCGAGATAGACCAACTGGTCGGGCCCGGTCTCGGCGACGACGTCGCCCGTCCGGTAGTACCCGTCGTCGTCGAACATCTCGGCTGTCACCTCAGGCCGCCGGTAGTAGCCGGGAAACAGGCTGTCGGACTTGACCAGAAGCTCACCGCGCGGGTGCGGCCGATCGGTGTGGAAGTAGCCGAGGTCGGGGACGTCGGCCAGCTTGTAGTCGACCACCGGCGGACGCTGCACCTGTCCGTCGATGAACACCATGCCCGCTTCGGTCGATCCGTAGCCGTCGGTCAGATGCAGATCCAGGAGTTCTTCGACGAAGCGCTTCATCTCCGCCGACAGGGGCGCCGAACCCGAGAGGGCAGTCACATACCGGCCGCCGAGCAGATTCTGACGCACCTCGGCGTAGATCTCGGCCTCGGACTCGCTGCGGCTCTCGAGTTCTTTGGCGACCTCGGCGTAGATGGTGTCCCAAATTCTCGGGACGAACGACAGCTGTGTGGGCCTGACCAGTGCCAGATCGTCGAGGAACGTCGAAAGATCGCTTCTGGCAGCGAAATAGGCCGTCCCGCCGGACCCGAGCGTGCCGTAGAGCTGCATCCGGCCCATCACGTGGCTCATCGGCATGAAGTTCAAGGTGATCGATGGGTCTGCGCCGCGATCGCCCCAGCGGGCACGGCCAGACGGCCGCCACACGTTGGCCACCATCTGCTGGGTGTACATCGCACCTTTGGGGGCTCCCGTGCTGCCCGAGGTGTAGATCAACAGCGCCAGCGCGTCGAGGTCGGGGGAGACGGACGGCTGCGCCGTCGTTGCGCAGCCTGCGATGACGTCGGACAAAGTTGCCACCGTGATGGCGCTGCCAGCGTGGTCGAGACGCTCGCGTGCAGCTTCCAGCGCGTCTCGCTGGTCGTCGACCTGCGGCAGGTAGTCGAAGACGATGATGCGGGTCACGGTCGGCGCGCCCGCGGCGAGATCCAGCGCGTCGTCGAGGTAGTCGATGGACGAGGCGATCACCACGGGTTCGGTCTCGGCGATGATGGGCCGCAGTGCCGGCACCGCAGATGCGGTCTGCAACGGCACGGACACGGCGCCGCGCAGTATCAAGCCGATGTCGATGGTCGCGTAGTCGACGCTGGTGAACCCGAGGAGGGCGACGCGGTCGCCGGGTCGGACCTCGGTGAGTGCATCGGCGAGGGCGCGGGCCCGCTCTGACACCTCGGCGTAAGTGAGCGTCGTGAACGCAGGCAGCAGCTCCGTGGAGGTTCGCCCGGTGGCAGGATCCTCGACGAACCGAATCTCGCGCTGTCCCAACGCGGGTCGATCGGCATACCTGTCGAACACCGTCGCGACGATGGAGCCAAGACTCATGTCGGGTGCGTCGAGGGCGGCAGCGACGGCCGGGTCGGGCGCGGCTGCGGCGAATTGACGATCGGTGGAATACAAAGTGGTGATGCGGCGCTCGAGGTGATCCTCGCGAGTCGACATGATGCCTCCTCGAAGACAATTAGAAGGGAAAGGCGGCGCAACGCTGCGCCTACGAATTGCTACGTCGGTGAATCCCAAGGTATTCCGTGAAATAGCGGTATCGGCCTGTCAAAGCGCTGTGAGTGTGGTGTGGATGCAGGGAGGCCACTGTGACGGCAATCGCTCAGTACGGTCCGATGTGTCGCTCGACACCCATCGACGCTGATCGAGCTGTGTCGGATAATCGAATAATGTTCGTACAGAACAGCTTCCGATTTTTGGCCGTGCCTTTCCGGGACACGGGAGATGCTCGTCGAGATGTTCGCGGCGCTAGCGTGGAAGCATGGCGGGAAACGACATGAACGTCGAGATGGACACGGTGCCCCGCATGGTGGCCGCCCGACTGCCGGTCGCCACCGCTGATGATCCTGCGGTCATCGTTCTGGGCGAACGACTGCACGGGCTTCTCGTGGCGCTCGGTGTGCCGCCGCGGGATTGGCTGGGGATTGCCAGGAGACTGGATGTCGCGAACTGCCGCGACGCGATCGGCGGCTACGTCGACGTTCTGGTTGCCGACCGCTGCCGTTGCCCCGGTGAGGATCTCGTGTCCGATCTGGTGGCCGTCGAAGTCGACGGTGGCGGGTTGACCGCGGACGAGATCAGGGCGATAGTCGTCGACCTCCTGACGTCCTAGGCGCAGTCAGGCCGCCGCGGCGTCCCGTACCCCGGCGTGACAGACCGCATTCCCCCCGGACCGCTTTGCCGTGTACATGGCGGCATCGGCCCTGGCAACCAACCGGTCGAGAGCGGCCCGGATGGCGCGCGGGTCCCGGGGCAGGCGCGTGGCGCTGTCGACCCCGACGCTCGCCGTGACGCCGAACTTGCCGTCGTCGAGTGCAGCGAGAACACGGTCGCCGAGATCGCATCGCGCACCCGACTGCACTTCGGCGATGAGGAACTCCTCACCGCCGAATCGGACCACGAGGGCACCGTCGTCGGCGGCCGCCCGCAGCGCCGCCCCGACATCGCACAGAACCCGGTCTCCGGTCATGTGCCCGAGAGTGTCGTTGATCCGCTTGAAGTGGTCTAGGTCGACCAGGGCGATCGTCAGTCGTCCGCCGGCGGTCCGCGCCAGCTGCTGCGCGAGTTCGTCTGCCGCGCTGCGAAATCCATGCCTGTTGAGAAGGCCGGTGAGTGCGTCGGTGTCGGACCGGTGGGCGTCGGCGCCGAGCAGCCGCGCCAGTAACTGCCCGGCGAAAGGCAGGATCACCAGTGCCACGACCGCCACCGGAATGATGCTGAGCGCCATTGCGATATCTCCCGCCAGTGCGAGCCGGACGACACAGAGCGAGACGGTGGCGACACCTCCTGCGATGACGAGGGCGAGGAGGCGGGCGCTGTGAACGAACGCGACATAACCGGCCAACACGGCGAAACCGGTGGATCCCAGCAGGCCGGCCTCAGGACTGGACTGGGCAGAGCAGACGAGGATCAGCCCTATCAGTGACAGCACCACGATGGCGATCGACGCGCGGACGGTCGGCCACCGCGTCATCCAGTACGCCGAGATGAACGCCGAGAACGCCACCACCGTGATGCACAGGGCGACTGCGGGCCCGCCCTGCGGTCCGTGCGGACTGAACAGCATCGCCGTCGCGGCCGTTCCGTACGCGGCCGTTCCTGCGGCGGACAAGGCCTGCACGGCACGCTGCAGGCGCCGCCGCGCGAGGTATCTGGTCATCAGCCGATGATGGTCCGGCGATCGCCACCAGTGGTCTATACCGCGCGTCACGCGAGCAGGCTAACCGTTAGCTGAAAACCTGTCTACTCAAGGGATTTCCGCACATCGCCCTTCGCTGGTGTCAATTCTGAGCGCTACCCCCATGTGGTCTAACTGCAAACACGTCAGTTTGTGAAGGGCATCACACGTTGCTGGTCGCGCACGCCCATTGGCCGCCGAGGTTGGCTGGGGTGCGCGGCCGTGGTCGCTGCGCGGTCAGAGGTCCCGGAGGATGAGCTCCAGGACGTCAAGGCCTTCGATCAGGAGTTCGTCGCTGATGGCCAGCGGCGGCAGGAACCGCAACACGTTGCCGTAGGTGCCACAGGTCAGCACGATCACACCGGCCTGGTGCGCCGCCGTGCTGAGGTTCTTCGTCAGCTCCGCATCGGGTTCGGTGGTGCCCGGTTTGACGAGTTCGACCGCGATCATCGCCCCCCGGCCGCGGACGTCGCCGATCCGGTCGTCCTCGGCCTGCATCCGGCCCAGCTTGTCCTTCATCAGCGCCTCGATCTGGGCGGCACGCGCGACCAGTCCGTCGGCCTCGATCGTCTCGATGGTGGCCAACGCGGCCGCGCAGGCGATGGGATTGCCGCCGTAGGTGCCGCCGAGTCCACTGACATGCGGGGCATCCATGATGTCGGCGCGGCCGGTGACGGCCGACAGCGGCAGGCCGTCCGCGATGCCCTTCGCGGTGACGATCAGGTCGGGCACGATGCCTTCGTGCTCGCAGGCGAACCAGGCGCCGGTGCGCGCGAACCCGGTCTGCACCTCGTCGGCGATGAACACCACATCGTTGGCCCGGCACCAGTCCAGCAACGTCGGCAGAAAACCCTCGGCGGGAACGATGAAGCCGCCCTCGCCCTGGATCGGTTCGATGATCACCGCGGCCAGATTGCCCGCGCCGATCTGCTTGTCGATCACCGAGATCGCCCGCCGGGCGGCGAGTTCGCCATCGGTCGCGAGTTCCTTGCCGCCGAATTCCGCGTCGCGGAACGGATAGGACAGCGGCGCCCGGTAGATCTCCGGCGCGAACGGGCCGAAACCGTGCTTGTAGGGCATCGATTTCGCGGTCAGGGCCATCGTCAGGTTGGTGCGGCCGTGGTAGGCGTGGTCGAACGCGACGACGGCTTGCTTGCCGGTGAACGTCCTGGCGATCTTGACGGCGTTCTCGACGGCCTCCGAGCCGGAGTTGAACAGCGCCGAGCGTTTGTCGCCGTCGCCGGGGGTGAGACGGTTGAGAGCCTCGGCGACCGCCACGTACCCCTCGTAGGGGGTGACCATGAAGCAGGTGTGCGTGAACTTGGCCGCCTGTTCGGCCACCGCATCCACCACCTTGGGGGAGGCGTTCCCGATCGTGGTGACCGCGATACCCGACCCGAGATCGATCAATCGATTGCCGTCGACGTCTTCGACGATGCCGCCGAAGGCACGCGCCGTGTAGACGGGCATGGTGTTGCCGACCCCTCGGGCCACCGCAGCGCTCTTGCGCGCGATCAGTTCCGTCGACCGGGGGCCGGGGATGTCGGTGGCGAGGTGGCGGCTCTGTTCGAGAGCGCTCACAGGAGACCTCCTTGGGGAGCCGTGGAGAAACAGAAGAAATCGACGACTGTGCGTGCTGCTCGAGCGTAGCCGTTGCGTGCACTGATCCGGCGACGACCGTGCCACTTGATAGCGGAATCAGCGGTATGGGCCCTCACAGGCAACGAAATCCGTGGCGTGGCTGCGGGTGCTCCTTGTGGTCTGTGCGCACCGTGCTCCTCGTGATGCGTGCGCACGGTGCGCCGCTGGATCTCTTCTCCGAAGTCTCCCGCAGACCGGGGGGCACGGACCCGGGCGCCGCTGATGGCACACTGGACAACTGAGTCACGTACGACGGGCTCCCGCCTCCGTTGGTCCGGGATCTCCGCGCGCACCATCACGACACCCGAAAATTCACACGAAACTCGAAGATCTCGTAGAGACCTAGAAAGACACTGCCGCCATGGATCTGGTCGTATTCCTGCCCCTGCTCATCATCATGGGCGCATTCATGTTCTTCGCCTCAAGGCGCCAGAAGAAGGCAATGCAGGCCACCATCGATCTGCACAATTCGCTCGCGATCGGCGATCGTATCCACACCACATCGGGTCTGCAGGGCACGATCACGGGCATCGGCGACGACTACATCGATCTGGAGATCGCACCCGGCGTCGTCACCACGTGGATGAAGCTCGCAGTGCGCGACCGCATCGTCGACGAGGTCGAAGACGACGAGGATGACACCTTCAACGAGACCGAATCGTCGGGCGTCGAGCTGACGAAGAGCCCGAACGAGAAGACTGACGGCTGAGATCTCAGCTGCAGCACGTACTCTTTGCGGTGCTGACGACCTGATCTCGAGGAGACTCTGACACGTGGCATCGTCTTCGACGGTTCACCCTGCCCGCTACCTGGCGCTGTTCCTGGTGCTGCTCATCGGCGCCTACCTGCTGGTGTTTCTCACCGGGGACAAGAAGCCGGACCCCAAACTGGGCATCGACCTACAGGGTGGCACCCGCGTCACCCTGACCGCCCGCACGCCCGATGGCTCTCAGCCGTCGCGCGAGTCGCTGATCCAGGCCCAGGAGATCATCAGTTCCCGCGTCGACGGCCTCGGCGTCTCGGGCTCCGAGGTGATCATCGACGGCAACAACCTGGTGATCACCGTCCCCGGCGACGACACCAGCGAAGCCCGCAGCCTCGGCCAGACAGCACGCCTGTACATCCGCCCCGTGATCCATGTGATCCCCGCGGGCCAGCAGCCGCCGCCGGAGGCCGGACCGGAGGGCACGCCACCGGGCGCGATCCCGGGCATGCCCCCCGGCGCGATCCCCGGCATGCCGCCGGGTGCCATCCCTGGTATGCCTCCGGGAGGCGCCGCCCCCGGCGTGCCGCCGGCCGGCGGACCCGCCGCTCCGCAACCGCGCCCGTTTCCGCAGCAGCCGGCTCCGTCGCCGGAGCCCACGCCCGCGCCGGCACCGGCCCAGCAGGCGCCGCCTCCCGGACCGGGAGCTCCTCCGGCGCTGCCCGGTGAGCGCGGCGACAGGCCGATCGCCGAGCAGATCCAGGATGAGAAGCAGCTGCGTCAGAGCAGCGAGCAGGCCATCCAGATTCTGGCGCTGCAGTTCCAGGCCACCCGCTGCGGCGAGGAGGACGTGCTCGCCGGCAACGACGACCCCAACCTGCCGCTGATCACCTGCTCGCAGGACGGCAATGAGGTCTACCTGCTCGACAAGTCGATCATCAACGGCGAGGAGATCGAGAACGCCACCTCCGGGCTGAATCAGCAGGCCGGCGAGTATGTCGTGGACCTGTCGTTCAAGGACGCGGGCGCCAAGACGTGGGCGGACTTCACCGCCGCCAACGTCGGCACACAGACGGCCTTCGTGCTCGACTCACGGGTTGTCAGCGCTCCGGTGATCAACGAGCCGATCCCGGGCGGCAACACCCAGATCACCGGACAGTTCACGCAGGACACCGCCCGTGAGCTGGCGAACGTGCTCAAGTACGGCTCGTTGCCGCTGTCGTTCGATTCGAACGAGGCCGAGACCGTCTCGGCGACGTTGGGGCTGTCGTCGCTGCGGGCGGGTCTGATCGCCGGTGCCGTCGGGTTGGCCGCGGTATTGCTGTACTCGTTGCTCTACTACCGTGCGCTCGGCGCCTTGATCGCGCTGTCGCTGGTGGCCTCGGGCGCGATGGTGTTCGCCATCCTCGTGCTCCTCGGCAGATACATCGGCTACACGCTCGATCTCGCGGGCATCGCCGGTCTGATCATCGGCATCGGTATGACGGCGGACTCGTTTGTGGTGTTCTTCGAGCGAATCAAAGACGAGATCCGCGAGGGACGATCGTTCCGGTCCGCGGTGCCACGAGGCTGGGCGAGGGCGCGCAAGACGATCCTGTCCGGCAACGCCGTGACGTTCCTGGCCGCCGCGGTGCTGTACTTCCTGGCCGTCGGCCAGGTGAAGGGCTTCGCGTTCACGCTCGGACTGACCACCATCCTCGACGTCGTCATCGTGTTCCTGGTGACGTGGCCGCTGGTCTACATGGCGTCGAAGTCGCCGACCTGGGCCAAGCCGTCCCTCAACGGATTGGGAGCCGTCCAGCAGATCGCCCGCGAACGCCGAGCTGCCGCGAACGCGGCGGGACGGGGATAGACCATGGCCACCAAGAACCGCATCGACGAAGAGTCGACCGCCCAGGAAGCGCCCGACCTGGAGTCGACGCCGGGTGAGGCGTCCAAGCACGGCTTCTTCGTCCGCCTCTACACCGGTACCGGCGCCTTCGAGGTGATGGGCAAGCGCAAGCTCTGGTACACCATCAGCGGCCTGATCGTCGCGATCGCCATCGGCGCCATGGTCATTCGCGGGTTCACCTTCGGCATCGACTTCGAGGGCGGCACCAAGGTGTCCTTCCCGCGCGGCGAAGGTCAGACCACCACACAGCAGGTCGAGACCGTCTTCAGCGACACGATCGGCCGGGCGCCCGACTCCGTGGTGGTCGTCGGCAGCGGCAACGACGCGACGTTCCAGATCCGCGCAGAGACGCTGTCCAACGACGAGATGATCAGGTTGCGCACCGCGTTGTTCGACGCGTTCCAGCCGGTCGGATCCAATGGACAGCCCAGCGAGCAAGCGGTGAGCGACTCGGCGGTCTCCGAGACGTGGGGTGGTCAGATCACCCAGAAGGCGCTCATCGCGCTGGTGGTCTTCCTGGTGTTGGCTGCCATCTACATCACCATCCGCTACGAGCGGTTCATGGCCATCGCAGCGCTCGCGACCCTGGGCTTCGACCTTGTCGTCACCGCCGGTGTCTACGCGCTCGTCGGCTTCGAAGTCACCCCGGCAACCGTGATCGGTCTGTTGACGATCCTCGGCTTCTCGCTCTACGACACCGTCATCGTCTTCGACAAGGTTGAGGAGAACACCGACGGTTTCGAGCACAGCACGCGCCGGACGTTCGCCGAGCAGGCCAACCTCGCCGTGAACCAGACCTTCATGCGATCGATCAACACGAGCCTGATCTCGGTCCTCCCGATTGTCGCGCTGATGGTGATCGCGGTGTGGCTCCTCGGCGTCGGCACCCTGATGGACCTGGCGCTGGTGCAGCTTGTCGGCGTCATCGTCGGCACCTATTCGTCCATCTACTTCGCCACGCCGCTGCTGGTCAGCCTGCGCGAACGCACCGACGCGGTGCGCAAGCACACCCGCAGGGTCCTCAACCGCCGCAAGACCGCGGCGGCCAGGGCAACGGGAATCGAGACCGACGACGCGCCGGCCGACGGCATCGCCGAGCCTGCCTCCGTCGCCGCCGCGCCGCAGGCGCCGCCTCCCGACAAGCCGCAGCCCGGCGCTCGACCCGTTCGGCCCACCAGCAGCAGGACCGGGCGACCTTCGGGTAAGCGCACCCCGCGGAACCGGTAGCGGCCGATGGCTGGCCGTCGCGCTGTCGCCGTTGCGGCGGTACTCGCCCTTCTGGGCGGACTCGGTCTCACGTCGTGCTCGGAACAGACGGCCGACTCGGTCGACTACGCCGTGGACGGCGCGCTGATCAGTTACAACACCAACACGGTCGCCGGTGCGGCCTCGGGGGGCCCGCAGGCGTTCGCCCGGGTCCTGACCGGCTTCAACTATCACGGCCCCGACGGTCAGATCGTCGGCGACCACGACTTCGGCTCGATCTCCGTCGTCGGGCGGTCACCGCTGATCCTCGATTACGAGATCAAACCGGACGCGGTGTACTCCGACGGGAAACCGATCACCTGTGACGACATGGTGCTGGCCTGGGCCTCGCAGTCGGGCCGCTTCCCGTGGTTCGACGCCGCCAGCCGCGCGGGCTACTCCGACATCGCGACCATCGACTGCGCGCCGGGGCAGAAGAAGGCGAGGGTCTCGTTCGCCCCCGAGCGGGGCTTCACCGACTTCGGCCAGCTGTTCACGGCGACGTCGATGATGCCGGCGCACGTCATCGCCGACGTCCTGGGTCTCGGCGACGGCGCCGTGGCGACGGCAGTGCTCAACAACGACGGTCCGGCCGTCGAGCGGATCGCCCAGGTGTGGAACAGCACCTGGAACCTGACACCGGATCTCGATCTGAAAAAGTTCCCGTCCTCGGGGCCCTACAAGCTGGAGGCGGTCACCGCCGACGGCGCGGTCGTCCTGGTGGCCAACGACAAGTGGTGGGGCGCCAAACCGGTCACCCCCGAGATCACGGTGTGGCCCCGCAGGCCCGACATGCAGGATCGGGTGAACGAGGGCGCCTACGACGTCGTCGACATCGCGGCCGGATCGTCGGGCACCCTCAACCTGCCCGACGACTACGTGCGCACGGATTCCGCGTCGGCCGGTATCGAGCAGATGATCTTCGCCCCGCAGGGCCCGCTGGCGGCGGTGCCTGCGCGCAGGGCGCTGGCGCTGTGCACCCCGCGTGACGTGATCGCGCGCAACGCCGAGGTGCCGGTGGCCAACGCGCGGCTGAACGCGGCCACCGAGGACGCGTACAGCGCCGCCGAAGCCACCCCGCAGGCCGACGAGTTCGCGGTCGGCAACCCGGAGGCCGCCCGCGCGGCGCTGGGCGGTCAGCCACTGCGGGTGCGGATCGGCTATCAGTCACCCAACGCCCGACTGGCCGCCGTGGTCGGCACGATCGCACAGGCCTGCGCGCCCGCAGGCATCACCGTCGAGGAGGCCGCGGGGGAGGACACCGGGCCGCTGGCGCTGCGCGACAACGAGATCGACGTGCTGATCGCCGGCACCGGCGGTGCGGCGGGCAGCGGATCGTCGGGCTCGTCGGCGATGGACGCCTATACGTTGCACAGCGCGAACGGCAACAACCTGCCCCGCTACCGCAACGAACGCATCGACGCGATCATCGCGACGTTGGCCGTCACTTCCGATCCGAAGGAGACGGCGCGTCTGCTCGGTGAGGCGGGTCCGATCCTTTGGGGCGATATGCCGACGCTCCCGCTGTACCGTCAGCAGCGAACACTGCTCACATCGACGAAGATGTTCGCGGTGAGTGGTAACCCGACGCGATGGGGAGCGGGATGGAATATGGACCGCTGGAAGCTGAGTCAGTGAGCGCAGACGAAGACATCGCCGAGGTCATCAAATCGCTGATGCGCGAAGTCCCCGACTTCCCCGAACCCGGCGTCCAGTTCAAGGACCTCACTCCGGTGCTCGCTGACGCGCACGGCCTCGCGGCGGTGAGCAAGGCGATCGCCGACAGCGCGCGCGGCGCCGACCTGGTGGCCGGGGTGGATGCGCGGGGGTTCCTGCTGGGCGGCGCGGTGGCGGTCACGCTCGGCATCGGCGTGCTCGCCGTCCGCAAGGGCGGCAAACTGCCGCCGCCCGTGCTCGGGGAGACTTACACGCTCGAATACGGTTCGGCCACCCTCGAAGTGCCCGCCAACGGGGTCGAGCTCGCCGGCCGCTCCGTCGTCGTGATCGACGATGTGCTCGCCACCGGGGGAACCCTTGCCGCGACGCACCAACTGCTGACGAAGGCGGGCGCCGATGTGACGGGCGCGGTGGTGATGATGGAGCTGACGGCGCTCGGTGGACGCGCTGTCGTGGAACCGCTCGAGGTCACCAGCCTGTACACCGTCTGAGCGGATATCCTGCGAAGAGCACAGCTCCTGGAGGTGAACATGGCCGACAAGGTTCGGACGGATCCCATCGCGAACCAGGCTGTGCAAACACCTCCGTCCTCGCCGGTCTCCAGCCCGGAGACCCAGCCGATGGAGATCGTCAAGCCCGCACCCACCAGCGCGTCGCGGCGGGTGCGGGCGCGGCTGGCCCGGCGGATGACCTCCCAGCGCAGCACCGTCAACCCCGTGCTCGAACCGCTGGTGGCGGTGCACCGCGAGATCTACCCGAAGGCGGACCTGACGCTGCTGCAGCGGGCCTATGAGGTCGCCGAGCAACGCCACTCCGACCAGCTCCGCAAGTCGGGCGACCCCTACATCACCCACCCGCTGGCGGTGGCGAACATTCTCGCCGAACTCGGCATGGACACCACGACGCTGATCGCCGCCCTGCTGCACGACACCGTCGAGGACACCGGCTACACCCTCGAGGCGCTGACGCAGGAATTCGGCGTCGAGGTCGGTCATCTGGTCGACGGCGTGACCAAACTCGACAAGGTCGCGTTGGGGACGGCGGCCGAAGGCGAAACCATCCGCAAGATGATCATCGCGATGGCGCGCGACCCGCGCGTACTGGTGATCAAAGTGGCCGACCGGCTGCACAACATGCGGACCATGAGGTTCCTGCCCCCGGAAAAGCAAGCCCGCAAAGCGCGTGAAACGCTGGAAGTCATTGCGCCCCTGGCGCATCGGCTCGGCATGGCCACGGTCAAGTGGGAGCTTGAGGATCTGTCGTTCGCAATCTTGCACCCGAAGAAGTACGAGGAGATCGTCCGGCTGGTTGCCGACCGCGCGCCGTCGCGCGACACCTACCTGGCCAAGGTGCGCGCCGAGATCAACGCCACCCTGAACGCGTCGAAGATCAACGCGACCGTCGAGGGCCGGCCCAAGCACTACTGGTCGATCTACCAGAAGATGATCGTCAAGGGCCGCGACTTCGACGACATCCACGACCTTGTCGGCGTGCGGATCCTGTGCGACGAAGTCCGGGACTGCTACGCCGCCGTCGGGGTTGTCCACTCTCTGTGGCAGCCCATCGCCGGCCGGTTCAAGGACTACATCGCCCAGCCCCGGTTCGGGGTATACCAGTCGCTGCACACCACGGTCGTCGGACCTGAGGGCAAGCCGCTGGAAGTGCAGATCCGCACCATCGACATGCACAAGACCGCCGAATACGGTATCGCAGCACACTGGCGCTACAAGGAAACGAAGGGCCGCAACGGCGTTCCGGCCAACAACGGCGCCACCGAGATCGACGACATGGCCTGGATGCGGCAGCTGCTGGACTGGCAGCGGGAAGCCGCCGACCCGGGGGAGTTCCTCGAGTCGCTGCGCTACGACCTTGCCGTGCAGGAGATCTTCGTCTTCACCCCCAAGGGTGACGTCATCACCCTGCCCACCGGCTCCACCCCGGTCGACTTCGCCTACGCCGTACACACCGAGGTCGGGCACCGGTGCATCGGCGCCCGCGTCAACGGCCGCCTCGTCGCTCTTGAGCGCAAGCTCGAAAACGGAGAAGTGGTCGAGGTTTTCACCTCCAAAGCACCCAACGCCGGCCCGTCTCGGGACTGGCAGAGCTTCGTCGTGTCGCCTCGCGCGAAGGCCAAGATCCGCCAGTGGTTCGCCAAGGAGCGCCGCGAAGAGGCGCTCGACACCGGCAAGGAAGCCATCGCCCGCGAGGTGCGTCGAGGCGGACTTCCCTTGCAGCGCTTGATGAATGCCGAGACGATGTCGGCGCTGGCGCGCGAGCTGCGCTACACCGACGTGTCAGCCCTCTACACCGCGGTCGGCGAGGGGCATGTGTCCGCACGCCACGTGGTGCAGCGGCTGGTCGCGCAGCTCGGCGGGGATGACGAGGCCGCGGACGAAATCGCCGAGCGGTCGACGCCGGCGACGATGCCGATCCGGCAGCGCACCAGCGACGACGTGGGTGTGTCGGTGCCGGGTGCGCCGGGCGTGCTGACCAAGCTCGCCAAGTGTTGCACCCCGGTGCCCGGCGACAACATCATGGGCTTCGTCACCCGCGGCGGCGGGGTCAGCGTGCACCGCACCGATTGCACGAATGCCACGTCGCTGGAACAACAGTCGGAACGGATCATCGAGGTTCAGTGGGCGCCGTCGCCGTCGTCTGTGTTCCTGGTGGCCATCCAGGTGGAGGCTCTCGACCGGCATCGGTTGCTGTCCGACGTGACGCGGGTGCTGGCCGACGAAAAGGTCAACATTCTGTCGGCGTCGGTGACGACCTCGAACGACAGGGTCGCGATCAGCCGGTTCACCTTCGAGATGGGCGACCCCAAACATCTGGGCCACGTCCTCAACGTGGTGCGCAACGTGGAGGGCGTCTACGACGTCTACCGCGTCACGTCGGCGGCGTGAAAACCTAGCCGACCGTGACCGATTCGATGGTCACCTCGGCAGCCGGTTCGCCGTCGTCTCCGCCGCCGTCCACCCCGGTCGCCGCGATCTTCTCAAGCACCGCAATACCTTTCGCGTCGATCCTGCCGAACACCGTGTACTGCGGTGGCAGCAGGGAACCGTTGTAGACCAGGTAGAACTGGCTGCCATTGGTGCCGAGACCCGAATTCGCCATCGCGAGTGTGCCGCGCGGGTACACCACGTCGGACTTCAGCGCCGGGTCGGTCAGCCGGTACTGATTGCTCGGATATTCGTTGGGAAAGCGGTACCCCGGCCCGCCCGTGCCGGTGGCGGTCGGGTCCCCGCACTGCAGCAGGCGTAGCTCGGGTTCGGCGGTGAGTCGGTGGCAGCGGGTGTCGTCGAAGAAACCCTGATCGGCCAGGCTGGTGAAATTGCGTACGGTGCAGGGGGATTTGGCGTTGTCGAGGTCGAGGCCGATGTCGCCGTGGTCGGTGACGATGGTGGCCGGAATCGTCGCGGGTGTGGTCGAGGTCCGCCCGTTCTGCGGCGGCCGGGCCGGCTTGGCTGCCGGTTCCGTCGTCGCGGGGTACTGGCAGTTGGAGCCCAGCGTGGCCGGCGGATCGAACGCCGGCAGCGGAACCCCCGTTGCCGGGGTCGGTTCGGCACGCGGCCTGCGGTTGGCGTTGTCGAACTCCTCGAGGGACTGCGCGAGAAGCGCCACCATCGCCACGCCGACCACCACGACGACGACCGTCGCCACGATCATCACGTAGCCGACGATCAGTCCGGCGAGGGCCAGACCGCGACCCTGCTCGCCGGTCTTCTTGATCTGCGACAGGGACATGTGGCCGAACACGACGCCGAGCGGTGCGAGCACGAAGGCGCACACCAGCGAGGCGATCGCGAGCGAGTTCGTCGGCCGCGGATGGCCGCCGCCGGCCGGGTACCCGCCGTAACCCGTTGGGTAGAGCGCACTTTCGTCGTACGGCGGCGGGCTCGGCACTGGCGTCAGTCCAGCTGGATCGTCTTCACCGTCGTGGCGAGTTTCGGCGCGCCGTCGGGACCGCCGTCGGCGACACCTTCCGCGGCGATCTTGTCGAGAGTCGCCAGACCCGTCTCGTCGATGGTGCCGAACACCGTGTACTGCGGGGGCAGCTGCGAATCCTTGTAGACGAGGAAGAACTGGCTGCCGTTGGTGCCCGGGCCGGCATTGGCCATCGCAAGTGTCCCGCGGGGATAGACCACCGGAGCGTTCAGTGCCGGGTCGTCGGGCTGGTACTGGTCGGTCGGGTACTCATTGGCGAACTGGTAGCCGGGGCCGCCGGTGCCCTCGCCGGTCGGATCCCCGCACTGCAGCACGCCGAGCGAGTCAGAGGTCGTGAGGCGGTGGCAGGGGGTGTCGTTGAAGTAGCCCTGCTGGGCGAGGCTCGCGAAGCTGTTGACCGTGCACGGCGACTTGCCGTTGTCGAGCTGCAGCCCGATATTGCCCTGATCGGTCTCCATGCTGGCGCTGACCTGGGCAGGATCGGTCGGCACCTCACCGGTGCGCGGGGCGTTGTTCGGCTTGCTGGCCGACTCGGCGGACTGCGGGTACTGGCAGTCGCTACCCAGGCCCTCGGGGGCCACGAATTCCGGCAACGCGCCGGCCTCGGCGGGAGGCGGCACGTCGAACGGCGACGACGTCTCGGTGGTCGAGGTCGAGGCAGACGCGGTCTGCGGTCCCGAATCGCGGTTGACCAGCACCACGGTCGCCACGACAGCGGCGACGACGAGCACGGCGCCCACCGCCGACCCGATGATCGTGTACTGGCGGCGCTTACGCTCCCGCTCGGCCCGGTTCTCGAGCTGACGCTCGAGCTTGCGCTTCGCTGTTTCACGCCGTTGTTCGTTCGTGGGCACGGCCGGTGTCCTCCTCGCAGTTGATCCGGTCGGCACCGAGTGTGCCAGTTGACGCTGAGCGAACGTGGCGCGACCCTCGTGAACTGGGCCGCGACCTGGGCATGGGAAGCTGGGTCGGTGTTGATCACCGGATTCCCGGCCGGCATGTTGGCGTGCAATTGCTACGTGCTGGCCCCGCGGCAGGGCGCCGACGCCATCGTCGTCGACCCCGGTCAGCGGGCCATGGGTCCGCTGCGCAAGATCCTGGACGACAACCGGCTCACCCCGGCGGCGGTGCTACTCACCCACGGCCACATCGACCACATGTGGTCGGCGCAGAAGGCCGCGGACACCTACGGCTGCCCGGTCTACATCCACCCTGCCGACCGCTACATGCTGACGGACCCGATCAAGGGATTCGGCCGTGGCTTTCTCGGCGGCCTGGCCCGCACCGCGCTGGGGGCCCTGTTCCGCGAGCCCAGACAGGTCGTAGAACTCGACCGCGACGGCGACAAGATCGAGCTGGGCGGCATCACCGTCGCCGTCGACCACACACCCGGCCACACCAAGGGCTCGGTGGTGTTCCGGGTGGAGCAGGGAACCGACCACGTCGCCTTCACCGGTGACACGCTGTTTCGTCAGACGGTCGGGCGCACCGACCTGCCCGGCGGCAGCGGACGCGACCTGCTGGAGTCGATCGTGACAAAACTGTTGGTACTCGACGACGACACCCTGGTATTACCGGGGCACGGCGAACGAACCACGATCGGCACCGAACGCCACACCAACCCCTTTCTCGAAGGTTTGACCCGTGACTGACAGTTTCAAAGCGCCCAAGGGCGTTCCCGACTATCTGCCGCCCGACTCGGCCGAATTCGTCGCCGTGCGCAGCGGGCTGCTCGACGCCGCACGCCGCGCCGGATACGGCGACATCGAGTTGCCGATCTTCGAGGACACGGCGCTGTTCGCACGCGGGGTGGGGGAGTCCACCGACGTGGTCTCCAAGGAGATGTACACGTTCGCCGATCGCGGCGAACGCTCGGTGACGCTGCGCCCCGAAGGCACCGCGGGTGTGATGCGGGCCGTGATCGAACACGGCCTCGATCGCGGCGCGCTTCCGGTCAAGCTCTGCTATGCGGGGCCGTTCTTCCGCTACGAGCGGCCGCAGGCGGGCCGCTACCGCCAGCTGCAACAGGTCGGGATCGAGGCGATCGGCGTCGACGACCCGGCGCTGGACGCCGAGGTCATCGCGGTCGCCGACGCCGGATTCCGGTCGCTGGGGCTCGACGGGTTCCGGTTGGAGATCACCTCCCTCGGCGACGACAGCTGCCGGCCGCAGTACCGCGACCTTCTGCAGGAGTTTCTGTTCACGCTGGACCTCGACGAGGACACCCGGCGCCGGGCGCAGATCAACCCGTTGCGGGTCCTCGACGACAAACGCCCGCACGTCAAAGAGATGACCGCCGACGCGCCGGTGATGCTCGACCACCTTTCCGATGCGGCCAAGCAGCATTTCGACACGGTGCTGGCCCACCTCGACGCGCTGTCGGTGCCGTACGTCATCAACCCCCGCATGGTGCGAGGTCTGGACTACTACACGAAGACGACGTTCGAGTTCGTCCACGACGGTCTCGGCGCGCAGTCCGGCATCGGCGGCGGCGGCCGCTACGACGGGCTGATGGGCCAGCTCGGCGGGCGCGACCTGTCCGGTATCGGGTTCGGGCTCGGCGTGGATCGCACCCTGCTGGCATTGCGCGCAGAGGGCAGGACGGCCGGGCAGACCGCCAGAGTCGACGTGTACGCGGTGCCGCTGGGCACTGACGCGAAGGTGCGCATGGCAGTACTGGGTGCGCAGCTGCGCGCCGCGGGAGTGCGGGTCGACGTGGCCTACGGCGACCGCAGCCTCAAGGGCGCGATGAAGGGTGCCGACCGTTCCGGTGCGACGATCGCGCTGGTGGCCGGTGACCGGGACCTGGAGGCCGGTACCGTCGGGGTGAAGAACCTGGCTACCGGCGAACAGATCGACGTCCCCGCGGATGACGTTGTCGCCGTGGTTCTTTCCCGCCTGAGCTGACAGCGGTCCGCTGCACCTAGGAAGTGCGCTTCCCAGAGTCGCCAGATCTGCGTAGTGCACTACGCACGACACACACGCCCGCCATCGCGACCGTTCTTGTCAGCCCCCCGGACCGTCGCGGGGATTCCTGACGAAAGAGGTGCACGATGGGAGCAGTCGAACGACGTCCCGGGGTGGCGGTCGGCCCGCTCGGTGACCGGATGATCGCATTCTTGCGGCGCTATCCGAAGGCCGATCAGATCTACATCACCAGTGGCAGGGACGGCGATCACGGTGCCGTCTCGCACCACTACGGTCTGCACTATCAGGGCTCGCCCACCGCCGCACTCGACATCGGTGCGGGGTCGCCGCCGGATGCCGCCCAGATGCGTGACTTCGCGAAGTGGTTGTACGACAACTATTCCGATGCATCCGTCGAGTTGATCCATTCCACGCCCTTCGCCGACGATCAGGGCTTCTACGTCAAGAACCAGGTCAAGGATCCCGGCGGAAGCATCTATGGCGGGCCGCAGGCCATCAAGCATTTCGACCACATTCACTGGGCGACGTCCGAGGCGCTGCTGAGTCACATCGAGCGCGGTGGGGAGACATCGATGGGCACGATCGCCGCGCGCAGTGCCAACGACGTCGCAGGCGTCGCCGACGTCGACCTCGTATGGGGTTGGGACGCTTCGGATCACGACTGGAAGCGCGGACCGATGAACCTCGTCGCGGCCCAGCGCGACGGCATCTCGTTCTTCGTGCACAAAGCCACCGAGGGCCGCACGTGGAAGGCCGAGCACTACCGAGAAGCGCTCGAACGGGCCCGCGGCGCGGGGATTCCCGTCCTCGGCACCTACCACTACCTCTGGCCGGACGAGATCGAGGCACAGGTGACCGAGTGGATGGACTTCGTCGACGCGCAGACTCCCTGGTGGCGCGACGTCCCCTGGATCTGGCAGATCGATGCGGAGGTTCCGAAAGAGGGTGTCCGCCCGCCCGATCCCGCGGAGATCACAGCAGCGGTGAACGCCGTCAACCGTCGGATGGCCGCACAGGGGACGCGCGGATATGTGATCGTGTACGCCCCGAACTGGGTGTACGGCGACACGCTCCCGCCCGGCTACGACCTGTGGAACAGCAACTACAACGGATCGGGAGCGCCGCGTACGTTCAAGGAGCAGTACCAGGGTGTGACCAACGCGCAGGCCGGATGGAATCCGATGTCGGGCCGCAAGCCCAGAATTCTGCAGTTCGCCTCAGACGGCCGGGTCGGCGACCAGAACACCTGTGATGTCAACAAATTCGACGGATCGCTGCACGATCTGATCCGCCTGTGCGGCCGCGACCCGGGCCGTGTGGACAACGCCCTCGTGGTCCCGGCCACCGAGAAGGTGCTGCCCTACGATCGCTCGATCCCGCTGGTACGTCAGGACACGGGCTTCTTCTGCGGTCCGGCCGCAACGCAGATCGTGCTCGACTCCCTCGGTATCAGGGTCAGCGAGCAGGAACTGGCGCCGAGGATGGGCACCGACCAGAACGGCACCGACAGTGTGCACAACATCAGACCGGTACTTGACGAACTCGTCCCGGGAGCAGGCTTCACCGCGGTCGAGATGCCCCACGACCCACCGAGTGCCGACGATCGAGAACGGTTGTGGAACAACATCGTCCGGTCGGTCGACAGTGGCCACGGGGTGGTGATGAACTGGGTGGCGCCAGTGGGCAACCACCCCCGACCCGTCAAGGGCTCGGCGGGCCCGAACTACGGCAATCGCACGGTGTTCCATTACGTCGCCTGCATGGGCTATGACAGCAACCCGGCCTTGCGCGCCCTGTGGATCGCCGACTCCGGTTTCAGCCCCTTCGGGTACTGGATCAGCTTCGATCAGGCGGCCACGCTCATCCCGCCGAAGGGCTACATCTACGCCGCTGCGGCGCAGCCGGTCGTGCCTGCGGCGGCGGAGGCGCCACCGGCGTCGCCCGCGGCGCATTCGCCTTCCGAGTCGGAGATGCTTCGCCTCGCCGTGGCGGGTGTGGATTCGGCGGGATGGCCCCTGCAGTGGCGCTACGCCTTCTCACGGTCCTCACGGGCGTTCAACGAGATCGTCGCCGACCCCGGGCGCGGACCGTGGCAGCGTGTGCAGCCCGACGGCACCACGGTGGCCGGCCACACCGATGCGTTCGAGCAGATCGTCCCCATCAGCGAGCAGATCGCCTGGCGGCACACCTTCTCCGACGGCCTGACCCGTGATCTCGCCGACGTCATGCTGGAACTGATGGAGTTCGCCATCCAGTGGCGTCGCGAAAATGGGGTACCGACAAGCGCATTCGTCGCCGCCGAAAGCAACGGTGCGCCTGCCGGCCGGCGCCGGGCGAGGAAGGCCGCGTCCCGTCCGCCCCGGAAGGCGACATCGCCGGCAGCCGAGAGCCGCCCTGCCGATCCGATCACCAACTGACCCGAGGGAGGAGATCCCATGCCTGCTGACCAAGATGTCCTCAACGGCATCAACGGCACCCTGATCGACGGCAGTCCGCGCCCCTGGGCGTGGGTGCGTGTCCGTGCCCGCACGGTGTTCGGAAACCTGCAGAAGAACAAACCGTTCACGCGCACGGTCGACGGGCGGCCGGTGGCGTCGTCGACGTCGCAACTCGACCACGACATCGGCACCAGCGAACAGGTCAGCTGGCGCTACGTGGCGAGCAACGGAATGGTGTTCGATCTCAAGGATTTCGTGCTGCTGCAGATTGAGCACTTCATCGCCAGCACCGACGAGGCAACCTTGGACGCCTACGTCGAGCGTGCCAGGCAACTGCGTCCGTACCCCGTGGGCTTCCCCGGGGATGTGCCGGGCACATGAGCGGGCTGTGGGCCCGGATCCGCGCGGCCAAGGAAGGTGTCGTCTACGCACCCGCCGGAACGTTGTTGACCGTGAACGGAACCGGTGTCCCGGACCCGTTCGGTCCCGGCTTTCCGGCGGATCTTGCCAGAGCGCTCGCCGACGCAGCCGAGGGCATGTGGAACTGGCAGCCCGTCGGTTATCCGGCGGCGACCTTCCCGATGGGGCCTTCGGTGCGCGCAGGCCGGGCCGAGCTGTGCGCCCAGATCGAGCGGCATGCCGGTCCTGTCGCCCTGAGCGGGTACAGCCAGGGCGCCCTGATCGTCGACACGGTGTGGCGCGACGACATCCTGTCCGCCGGCGGGGGGTTGCACCACCGCCTCGCCGACGTCGTGGCGATCGTGAACTACGGCGACCCGATGCGCTGCCCCGGCATCGCCAACGGCAACGCGTTCGCCGGACGACCGTTGCCGCGCGACGTCAACGGGTTCGTCTCGGGCGGAATCGCCGGACCGGGAAACCTCACGCCGGATCAGACCCCGGACTTTTTCTTGTCGTTCGCCAATGACGGCGATCTCTACGCTTGTGCACCAACGGGTGTCGATCCGTGGAACGACGAAACCGAGGTCGGGCACAACGAACGGATCATCTTCGACGTCGTCCAGGATGCGACGATCACGAGCGTGCTTGCGATCGCGACCGAGGTGGCCGAGATACTTGCCGAACCGTTCGAACAGGTGGTCCCGCTGGTGCAGGCGGTCGCCAACGGTGCCTTCTTCCTCGGGGCCGGCGTCGGCGGCCCGCACGCGCGTTACGACATCGCACCCGCTGTCCGGTTCCTCACCGAGGTGGGCGCCGACCTCCGCGTGCGCGCACTGCTCGATGCCGAGATGGCGCCGGTCCTCTGACGGTGCACAACGCGGGTCCTGGGTTCACGAGGACACCTGCGAGCACCTCGATAGGAGGCCGAGCGGTTGCGCCCTAGCTTTCACTCATCGGAGCCGGGGCCCGACAGGGAGTGGTTCACCACCATGGCGAGATGTGTGAGGCCGCCCGAGAGCGGATTGCCCCTGGCGACGACGCGCGGGCCATCGGGAGTGACGACAGACAGCTTCGCGGCTCCGAAACCCGTTGCTGTGCAACGCACCTGGGACAACTGAGCGATCATCTCGCCGTTGCCGTCGATGTAGGCGGCGCTTTCGCGGTCGAAGACGGCGAGGGGAGCCACGGTGTTCAGCGGTGTGCGTCGAGCGCGGTGCAGTGCACCGTTGGCCTTGATCATGGTCCTGAACGAGACGATGCCGATGCCGAGGAACAGCGCGCCGGTGACAAGGGATCGCGGTGTGAACTCACCCCCGGCGGCGGTGAACAGGGACACCGCGCCGAAACCTCCGAAAACCAGCGTCGAGATCGCCAGCAGCAAGACGGTGACTTCCGACGGTGTTCGACCGCGGTCGAACAGCATCACCCTGGGGCCGAGTTCGGCCACCGCGAACCTGCCGTTCTCGGCGAGGACGATCGGTTCGGGGGGTTTGTTCACCGGCACAGCATGCCCGATGACGGGGCGGCGGGTATGCCACAGCGTGAAACCTCGAGAGCAGGGAACACGACCAGCGCGGGTAGCTAGCCCACCGATCCGCCGAATGCCGCGGCGAGCGTGCATATTTGCACACGCTGGGCGGCGTGTCGGCGTGCAGACGCGCGCGCTCGCGGTGCAAAACGTCAGATTGCCATCGCGGCGCGGACGTCGGCTTCCGACGCCGAACCGCCTGTGCCGCTGGTGGTCACGCGGCCGGCCTCCAGGATGTAATACCGCTGCGACGATTCCAGCGCGAACCCGATGTGCTGCTCCACCAGAAGCACGCCGAGGTCGCCACGGTCGGTCAGCGCCGTGATCGCCTGTTCGATCTCGTGGACGACCGACGGCTGGATGCCCTCGGTCGGTTCGTCGAGGATCAGGCATTTCGGGGAGGTGATCAGCGCGCGGGCGATCGCCAGCTGCTGACGCTGACCGCCCGAGAGCAGGCCTGCGCGCCGCGTGAGCAGCTCCTTCAGCGCGGGGAACAGGTCGAGCTGTTCGTCGATCAGCGCCTTGCCGTTCTTGCGGCCGTCGGCAACGACCTGGAGGTTCTCCGCGGTCGTCAGCTGCCCGAACGACTGCTGACCCTGCGGCACGTACGCCAGGCCTCGGCCGACCCGCGCGCTGGGCCTCAGCCTGGTGATGTCGTCCCCGTCGAAGAACACCGTGCCCGACGTGCACTTCAGGAGCCCGACGGCGGCGCGCAGCAGGGTGGTCTTGCCGGCGCCGTTGTGGCCCATCACCGCGGCGACGCCGTCGGTGGGCACCTCAAGGCTTACGCCGTGAATGACCTCGCTGCGGCCGTAGCCGGTGCGGACGTCGACAAGTTGCAGCATCAGGAAGTCTCCTCGGCGAGTTCGATGCCGTCGGCCCCAGCCGCGGCGGTGCCCAGGTAGACCTCCTGGACCTTCGGATTGGCCTGCACGTCGGCCACCGAGCCTTCCGCGATCACCTGACCGCGGGCCAGCACCGTCACCGACGTCGCGAACGCGCGCATGAAGTCCATGTCGTGTTCGACGACGACGACGGTGCGTTCAGCACCGATGCGCCGCAACAGGTTTCCGGTCTCCTCACGTTCCTCGGTGCTCATTCCGGCCACCGGCTCGTCGAGCAGCAGCACGTCGGCGTTCTGCACCAGCAGCATGCCGATCTCCAGCCACTGCTTCTGCCCATGGGCGAGCACCCCTGCGGGTTTGTCGGCCAGGTGGGTCAGGCCGATCGTGTGCAGCGCCTGCTCGATCGCGGGCAGCACGCCGTTGCGCCGCCGCAGCAGCGTCCACACCGAACGGCCTGCGCCGGCCGCGATGTCGAGGTTCTGCAGCACGGTGAGCTGTTCGAACACGCTCGCGGTCTGGAAGGTGCGCCCTACACCGCGCCGGGCGATCTGGTGCACCTTCTTCCCCAGCAGTTCGACCCCTGACTTGTTGACCGAGCCCGTCGCCGGCACCAGGCCGGTGATGGCGTCGATCACGGTCGTCTTGCCCGCGCCGTTGGGGCCGATGAGGAACCGCAGATCACCTTGGAACAACGTGAGATCGACGTCGCTGACGGCCTTGAAGCCGTCGAAATCGACCGTCAGTCCCCGAACTTCGAGGTACTGCGTCCCCATGCCCACATTGCCGCCGACGGCCGGCTCCTTGCCCGCAATGCTGGCTTCGACTTCGCTCATGAGCGGGCGCCCACCTTCTCTGCGTCGGGGTCGGAGTCGGCGGCGTCCTCCGGTGGCGGCTCGGCTTTGGCCTTTCGCCTGCGTTTCAGCAGCACCGCGAGGCCCGCGAAGCCGGCGGGGAAGAACCCGACGACGACGATGAACAGCAGCCCCTGGGCATAGGTCCATTCCGACGGGAACCGTTCGGAGAACAGGGTTTGCGCCCATGCGACACCGATCGCGCCGAGCACCGGCCCCAGCAGGGTGGTGCGGCCACCGATCGCGACGCCGATGAGGAACGCGATCGACGGCAGGATGCCTACCTGGGACGGGGCGATGAACCCCACGATCGGGGCGAACAGCGCGCCCGCGATGCTCGCGAACAGCGCCGCGACCGTGTAGGCCACCACCTTGATGTTGGCGGGGTCGTAGCCGAGGAAGCGCACCCGCTCCTCACCGTCGCGGACCGCCACGAGCAGTTCGCCGTAGCGGCTCTGCATGAGCTGGCGCACCACCGCGACGACGATCAGCAGCACCGCGGCGGCGATGAAGTACAGCATCTTGCGGTTCACCGGATCGTTGAGCGCGAACCCGAAGAATGTGCGGAACCTGTTGAGACCGTTGGACCCACCCAGGCTGGTCTGACCGACCAGCAGGATCGCGAGCGCCGCCGCGAGCGCCTGCGACAGGATCGCAAAGTACGCTCCCTTGACTTTGCGTTTGAACACGCCGAGGCCCAGCGCAGCGGCGATGCCTGTCGGGATGACGATGATCGCGATGAGCGTCACCGCGGGCGATGCGAATGGCGCCCAGTAGCCGGGCAGTTCGCGCACCCCTTGGATCTGCATGAAGTCGGGCACCTCGTCGCCGCGCAGTTGCGCGTCGGCGATCTTCAAGTGCATCGCCATCATGTAGCCGCCGAGCCCGAAGAACACGCCCTGGCCCAGGACCAGCATGCCGCCCCGGCCCCAGGCCAGGCCGATGCCGACCGCCACGATCGCAAAGCACAGGAACTTGCCCAGCAGGCTGAGCCGGAAGTCCGACAGCACCGCGGGAGCGATCACGAACAGCACCAGCGCAGCGACCCCGAAACCGGCCCAGGTCTGCCAACGTCCTAGAACGGTTCTCACACGAGACTCCTTGTCCGAACGGTGAACAGACCCTGCGGACGCGCCTGCAGGAAGATCACGATGATGACGAACACGATGACCTTGGCCAGCGACGCCGTGGTGTTGTACTCGATGAACGAGTTCAGGAATCCCAGGGCGAACGCTGCGATGACGGTGCCCTTGATCTGACCGAGACCACCGACCACCACGACGAGGAACGCGTCGATCAGATAGCTCTGGCCGATCGTCGGGCTCGTCGAGCCGATCAACGTCAGCGCCACACCGGCCACGGCCGCCAGGCCGGACCCGATGAAGAAGGTGGTGATGTCGGTCTTCCGTGACGAGATGCCGCTGGTCTCAGCAAGATCGCGGTTCTGCACGACGGCACGGATGCGCCGCCCCATCGGGCTGACCTTGAGCACTGCGGCCAGCACTGCGACACAGACCACCGCCAGCACCAGGATGAAGATGCGGGTCTTCGGCACGACGGCGCCGAGGATCTCCATGCCGCCGGAGAGCCATTCGGGCGCGATGACGTTGACGGCCGGGGCGCCGAAGACGTCGCGCGCCACCTGCTGCAGGATCAGGCCGACGCCGAAGGTCACCAGCAAGGTGTCCAGGGGTCGGTGGTACATGCGCTGGATCAGCGTCACCTCCAGCAGCGCGCCCATCGCTCCGCCGATGAAGAAGCCGAGGACCAGCGAGATGATCAGCGAGACACCGGCACTCGACACGATCTGCTGCACCACGTAGGCGGTGTAGCAGCCGGCCATGATGAACTCGCCGTGCGCCATGTTGATGACGCCCATCTGGCCGAAGGTCAGTGACAGTCCCAGTGCGGCCAGCAACAGGATCGAGCCGAGGCTCAATCCTGTTGCCAGCTGTCCGATGACGACATCCATACGTGATCAACCGGACAGGCCGGCGGCCCACGGGTACGACTTCAGGAACGGATCCGGCTCGATGGGGCCGGGCGATTCCCAGATCGTGTAGATCAGTCCGTCGGGACGGATCTCACCGATTCGTGCGGTCTTGGTGATGTGGTGGTTTTCGCCGTCGATGGTGACCAGACCCTCCGGAGCGTCGAAGGTGACGCCGTCGGCGTTGTCCTGAATCGCCTTGACGTCGAACGACTGCGCCTTCTCGACGGTGTTCTTCCACAGGTACACCGAGACGTACGCGGCTTCCATCGGATCCGAGGTCGGCTTGTCCGCACCGAACTTGGCCTTGTAGGCCTGGACGAATTCGTTGTTCACCGGGGTGTCGATGGTCTGGTAGTAGTTCCACGCCGTCAGCTGGTTGGTGATGTTCTGGACACCGATGCCCCCGACCTCTTCCTCGGCGATCGACACCGAGACCACCGGCATGTCCTGGGGTGTCAGGCCGACGTTCTTGTACTCACGGAAGAACGCCACATTCGAGTCGCCGTTGAGGGTGTTGAACACCGCGTCGGCGTCGGCGGAACGCACTTTGTTGACGATCGTGGAGAAGTCGGTGCTGCCGAGAGGCGTGTAGTCCTCACCCTTGATCTCGATGCCGTTGGCCTCCGCGTAGGCCTTGATGATGCGGTTGGCGGTCTGCGGGAACACGTAGTCGCTGCCCACCAGGTAGAGGGACTTGACGCCCTTCTCCTTCAGGTAGTCCAGCGCGGGCACGATCTGCTGGTTGGTGGTCGCGCCGGTGTAGAAGATGTTGGGGGAGGACTCGAGGCCCTCGTACTGCACGGGGTAGTAGAGCAACGAGTTGGCGCTCTCGAACACCGGCAGCATCGCCTTGCGGCTCGACGAGGTCCACCCGCCGAAGACCGCGGCGACGCAGTCGCTGCTGATCAGCTTCTCGGCCTTCTCGGCGAACACGGTGGGTTCCGACGCGCCGTCTTCGCCGACGAGCTGGATCTGCTTGCCCATCACGCCGCCCGAGGCGTTGATCTGCTCCACCGCCAGATCGATGGCGTTGCGGACCGTGACCTCGGAGATCGCCATGGTGCCCGACAGCGAGTTCAGAGCGCCGACCTTGATGGTTTCGCCGGAGGTGTCCACGCACGACTCTGCATTTGCTGAATCGGTCTCGGTAGCCTTGCTGCCGCAGCCGGCGAGCAGCAGACTGGCGACAGCCACCACGCTTCCTGCTGTCAGCGCTGATCTGTTGAACGGGTGGCGTCGGGCGTGTTGCATGAACGGCCTTTCTGGCAGTCGGCAGCGCTCATCCGCTGATGAGGAGCCGAGTGGAGAGACTTCTGAACGACGAAGTTCCGACACCGCCCCGGTGTCGAATCGGGACGTTAGAGCGCCTGTGTTTCTGCCAAATGTCTGTGTGTGACAGCCGCGTTAACCTGTTGCCAGAAATGGCAGTTGGTTTGCCGTTCACCAAGCGGGCGACGGTGAAAACGGCACGGTCGTAACAATCCGGTAGCGTCCGGCGATGTGACCAACATGCGATCAGCTTTGCGAAGCACTTCAGCCAAAGTAGGAGCGGCGGTCGGGGCGTCACTGTTGGCGGCGTCCACGTCGGTGATGGTCGGTGCGCCTACGGCGGGCGCGCAGCCCGCGGGTCATCAGGTCCGGTACACGCTCGTCTCGGGCGGCGCCTACCAGTTCGACCTCTTCTACCTGACGAGCCAGCCGCCGAGCCTGGAGGCCTTCAACGCCGACGCCTACGCGTTCGCCAAGCGCGAGAAGGTCAATCTGGCCCCGGGTGTGCCGTGGGTGTTCGAGACCACGCTGGAGGACCCGAACTGGGCCATCCTCCAGGTGAGCAGCACCACCAAGGGCGGCCAGGCGGCTCCGAACGCGCATTGCGACATCGCCGTCGACGGGGCGGTCCTCACCGAGCACAACGACCCGTACAACGTGCGCTGCCAGCTCGGCAACTGGTGACCTAGAGGCGGGTCAGTCCCGTCAGGGCGGTCGGGAGCTCGTCTCGATGGAGCACGCCGAGGCGCTGGGTGGCACGCGTCAGGGCGACGTACAGGTCGGCCGCCCCGCGAAACCCCTCGGCGAGAATGCGTTCCGGATACACCACGAGCACCGCGTCGAACTCGAGGCCCTTGGTCGCCGTGGGCGGGACCGTGCCCGGCACCCCTGGCGGCCCGATGACGATGCTGGTGCCGTCTCGGCCGCCTTCCGTGCGCACGAATTCCTCGACGGCCACGGGCAATTCGTCATCGCTGACCTGCCGCGCCCACGGAGCGACACCGGTGGACCGCACTGATTCCGGTGGCGATACCGTGGGTGCGAATTCCCTCAGCACCGCGGCTGCGACGGCCATGATCTCCGAGGGCGTGCGGTAGTTCACCGTCAGTGTCCGGTACATCCAGCGGTCGGCCACATAGGGTTTGAGCATCGCATCCCACGAGGTCGCGCCCGCCGGCGAGCGACGCTGCGCGAGATCTCCGACCGTGGTGAACGACCGGCTCGGGCAGCGCCGCATCAGCACCCTCCAGTCCATCTCGGAGAGTTCCTGTGCCTCGTCGACGACCACGTGCCCGTACGTCCAATCCCGGTCGGCGGCAGCCCGTTCGGCGAGTTCGCGGGTGTCACGCTCCAGGAATCGCTCCGCGAGATCCTCGGCGGCGATCACATCCTGGGCCATCAGCCGGTCCTCGTCGTCCATCATGTCCTCGCGCCCGATCATCAGATCGAGTACGCCCGCTGCGTAGGCGGCCTCCTCCACCCGTTCGCGTTCCGCGGCTTCCTCGCCGGACTTGTCCCGCCCCAGCAGGTCGACCAGTTCGTCGAGCAGGGGCACGTCCGACAAGGTCCACGCAGCACCGTCCGCGCGATACAGCGCCGGATCCGCACTCGCCGCGCGGAGTCGGTCAGGTGATGAATACAGTTCGGCTAGAAGGGTTTCCGGCGTCAGGACGGGCCAGAGCCGATCGAGCGCGGCCTTGAACGCGGCGTGGTCCTCGAGCTCGTCGATCAGGTCGGCGCGCAGGTGTTCCCACGCGGCCTTGTCTTCGCGGGTGAGCCACCCTCGGCCGATCTTGGCGATCGCCCGCTCGGTGAGCGCCCAGGTGATGACGTCGACGAACGTCGTGCGGGCGTCGTTGTGCGGTTGATCGGTGGCGCGTGCCTCCTGGACGGCCCACTGGGCGATGTCGGCGCCGATGCTCACCGACACGTCGGACAGGTCGATCGGCAGCGGATCCTCCGGGACGCGCTGCCGGTCGGCGACCGCGGCTGCGAGCACGTCGAGGATGGCGAGCGATCCCTTGAGCTGCGCCGCCTTCGGGGTGTCGGCGTCGGTGACATGCAGGCCGGGGTGGAGGTCGCCGACTGTCAGGAACACCACGTTGGTTTCGCCGAGCGACGGCAGCACCCGGCCGATGTGACGGAGGAACGCCGCGTTCGGACCGACGACCAGCACGCCGTGGCTCTCCATGCGTTTGCGCTGTGTGTACAGCAGGTAGGCGACGCGGTGCAGGGCGACGACGGTCTTACCGGTGCCGGGGCCGCCCTCGATGACCAGCACGCCGGGATGATCGAGGCGGATGATCGCGTCCTGCTCCGCCTGGATGGTGGCGACGATGTCGCGCATCCCTTCGCCGCGCGGGGCGTTGACCGCTGCCAGCAGAGCCACATCGCTGGAACTGCCGCGCTGGCCGTCGGTCTCGTCGGAGCCCGGCCGGCCGAACACCTCGTCGGTGAAGTCGATGACGCGGCGTCCGATGCTGCGGAACTGCCTGCGCCTGCGCATGTTCTCCGGATGGGCGCCCGTCGCCACGTAGAACGCACGGGCCGCGGGCGCACGCCAGTCGATGAGCAGCGGCTCGTACTCGTTCTGCTCGTCGAGCACGCCGATGCGGCCGATGTAGATCCGTTCGCCGTCGACGCTGTCGAGGCGGCCGAAGCAAAGGCCGGCATCGGCAATGTTGAGCCGGTCCATCCGGGCGGCCGCCGCGCGCACTTCGGCGTCCCGGTCCACCATGGTGCCGCCGTCCTGGGCGTCGACGGGGGCGCCGAGCGCGGCGGCATATCTGGCTTTCACGCGCTCGCGCTCGGCGTCGAGCCGTTCGTACAGGCCTTCGACATATCTGCGTTCCGACAGCAGCTCGGCGTCGTAGTTCGTCGGTGATTTCTGAGTTGACATGTGCCCCTTTGGATATTGCGCAACGGCTGCGATTTTACAGCGGGTCGCTTGACAGCATGTCGAACATATGTTCGCATAGCTTATGCGCTGGGCAGGCCAAGGCATCGACGTCGACGACGGCGCGCTGCCCGGGCTGCAGCGTATCGGCTTGATCCGGAGCGTCCGGACCCCGCAGTTCGAAGGAATCACGTTCCACGAGGTGCTCTGCAAGTCGGCGCTGAACAAGATTCCCGCCGCGTCGATGCTCCCGTTCAAGTACACCGTAAACGGCTACCGCGGTTGCTCACACGCGTGCCGGTACTGCTTCGCCCGGCCCACACACGAATATCTCGATTTCGACGCCGGCCGGGACTTCGACAGCGAAGTGGTCGTCAAGACGAACGTCGCCGACGTCCTTCGGCGTGAACTGCACAAGCCGTCGTGGACGCGGGAAACCGTTGCGCTGGGCACGAATACGGACCCCTATCAACGCGCCGAGGGTCGCTACGCGCTGATGCCCGGCATCATCGGCGCCCTCGCCGATTCCGGGACGCCGTTCTCCATCCTGACCAAGGGCACGATGCTGCGCCGGGACCTTCCGCTGCTCACCGAGGTGGGCCGCCGGGTCGACGTCAGCGTCGCCGTATCGCTGGCGGTGGGAGATCCGGAGCTTCACGGCCGGGTCGAACCGGGAACGCCGTCGCCCCAGGCGCGGCTGGGTTTGATCGCCGCGATCCGCGAAGCGGGCCTGGACTGCCACGTCATGGTCGCGCCGGTGCTGCCGCGGCTCACCGACTCCGTCGAGCATCTCGACGACCTACTGGGGCGAATTGCCGCCGCGGGGGCAACCAGCGTCACGGTGTTCAGGCTGCACCTGCGGGGCAGTACCCGCGGCTGGTTCATGGACTGGCTGGCAAGCGCGTATCCCCATCTCGTCGGCGAGTACCGCAACCTGTACCGACGGGGCGCCTACCTGCCTGCGGACTACCGGGCGATGCTGGCCCAACGTGCGGCGCCGCTGATCGCCAAGCACGGGCTGACCCGTGACGGTCGGTCCTTCCGAGGGGCGCCGGCAGCGCCGCCGGCTGCCGCCCAGTCGGTTCAACCGGCGCTGTTCTAAGGCGCGTTCAGCTCTTGTTGCGCTTGACCTGATTGAACGGCACACCGCGGTCGGCTGCCGCCTCACGCGGGAACCCGAGGATGCGTTCACCGATGACGTTGCGTGCCATCTCGGAGCTGCCGCCGCCGAGAGAGCCGGTCTGCCGGGACAGATACCGCACACCGATCTCGGCGAATTCGGTGCGGTCCGGGGCATCCTCGAAACCTTCGTCGATGACGCCCGCGGTGCCGGCGATGGCCAGCGCCGTGTCGACTTCGAGTTCCGTGGTCTCGGCGTGGAACAGGCGGATCAACGTGCCCGCGTTCGGCGGCAGTGAGCCGTCGGCGATCGCATGGAACACGTGGTCGATCAGCTGTTCTTTGACGATCCGGTGCGTCAGCGCGCGGCCGGCGAGATCCTGGACGCGCGGATCGTCGCCCTGACCCGTGGCCTCGGCAAGCCCGACGTGATCGGGCGGCATCTCGTTGGCGTTCTCCGCGGCCGTGCCGCTGGCGAACTCCGATCCGCCGCCCACCGCGCGGCGTTCGTGGTGCAGCTGACGGGTGGCGACCTCCCACCCCTTGTTCACCTCGCCGACGACGGCGTCTTCGCCGAGCTCGAGGCCGTCGAAGAACTCCTCGCAGAATTCTTCGTTGCCGTTGACCTCCTTGATGCGGCGCATAGTGATGCCGGGGGAGTTCAACGGCACGAGGAACATCGTCAGGCCTTCGTGCTTGGGCACGGTCCAGTCGGTGCGCGCCAGCAGCAGACCGTAGTCACCGGCGAATGCGCTCGTGCTCCAGGTCTTGGCGCCGTTGATTATCCACTTGCCGTCCTGGTGGTCGGCGCGGGTGATGACACCCGCGAGGTCGGAGCCGCCGCTGGGTTCGCTGAGCAGCTGGACCAGGATCTCGTCACCGCGAATCGCGGCCGAGATGCGGTCCCGCTTCTGGGCTTCGCTTCCCACGTCGAGGATGGTCGCCGCGCAGATCGTGAAGGTCGGCACATTCAGGATCAACGGCATCTCGTAGCGGCGGCATTCTGCGTTGAACGCACGCTGGTAGGCATGGTCGAGGCCCAGTCCGCCGTATTCGCGCGGGAAGCAGATGCCGGCGAATCCGCCTTCGTACAGGCGCTTCTGGAGCTCCTTGGCGCGATCCCAGGACGCCTGCTCGGCGCGCACCGAGAACGGTGGATGGTCGGGATCGATGGCGGGCATGTTCTCGGCCAGCCAGGCGCGTGCGCGGGCGGCGAAATCGGCGACCGACTCGGTCGCCCTGGTGGCGGTGACGGTGTCGGTCATGCCGGAACCTCTGCCTTCCTGCTCAGCTGATAGACGACGCGGTGGTGATCTTCCGGTGAGCCGAAGACGGCCCGGTACAACGCCACCCGCCGCAGGTAAAGGTGCAGATCGTGTTCCCACGTGACACCGATGCCACCGTGCAACTGAACGCAGTCCTGCAACATCACCGGGGCACGTTCGGCCACATAGGCTTTGGCGACACTGACCAGTTTCTCGGCGTCGGCGGAGCGTTGGGCGACCGCCGCAACCGCTGCCGCCGTGGTGCCGCGGCACGCCTCGAACCACATCTTCATGTCCGCCGCGCGGTGTTTGAGGGCTTGGTAGGACGCCAGCGGGCGGCCGAAGCTGTGACGGTCCGAGAGCCACTGGTTGGTCATCGCGAGCACCGAGTCGAGAATTCCGACGATCTCGGCGCACTGCAGGATCAGGGCGATCTGACGCTGACGTTCGACGATCGCCGCGGTCTGTTCGGCGGTTCCCACCGCCGCGGCCTCGGCGACCTGCACCCCGTCGAATCGCACACGCGCGTAACGCTTCACCATGTCGACGGACTTCTGCGCCGTCACGGTGACTCCCGGTGTGTCCGTCGGCACCAGGAACTGGCGCAGCGCACCGTCGCACGTGGCGGTGACGAGCACCGCGTCCGCGTCGGCGCCGGCTTCCACGCGATCCTTGACACCGTCGATCCGATACCCGGAATCGGTTCGGGTGGCCGTGGTTTCGGCCATCAGCGGGGCGAACGGGCGTTTGGGCTCGTATACGGCCCACGCGGCGATCAGCTCACCGGAGATGAGGCCCTCGATGGACTCTTCGTGACCGGCCGGTGCCTCGGCGAGTCCGGCGAGCACCACGCTGACCGGATGCAGGGGACCGGGTGCGACGGTGTGGCCGATCTGCTCGGCGACGAGGGCGAGGTCTGCGACCCCGTCTCCCGAGACGCTGCCACCTCCGAGTTCCTCCGGTACGAGCAGGCTGGTCCACCCCAGTTCCGCTGCCCGCTGCCACCAGTCGCGCTGGAACGACACCTCGGAGGCGTGCAGCCCCCGGACGTGGGTGAGCGAGCCCTGTTTCTCCAGGAACGTCTGGGTGGTCGAGGCGAACAGCAGCTGTTCGGGGTTTACCGCGTCGGTCATGCGAATTGTTCTGCCTCTCAGGCGATGACGAGTGCGGGCACGTCGGGCTTGTAGACCACCTTGTTCTCGACCTTGAACAGGTCCACCATGTTCTTGCCCATGACCTTGCGGACGCCCTCGGCATCGAGTCCGTGCGCCTCGAGATCGGAGACCAGGTTGATCGGGTCGGCGAGGCCTTCGGGGTGCGGCCAGTCGGAGCCGAAGATCGTGCGGTCGATACCGCACAATTCGGAGATCTGCTTGAAATCGTCCTCCCAGAACGGTGCGACATACACGGCGCGCTTGAACGCCTCGACTGGGTTCTCCGGAAATGCCTGCGGCATCTTGGAATACACGTCCTCGAACTGGTGGAACAGGTAAGGCACCCAGGATGCGCCATTCTCGATCGACAGGATGCGCAGATCGGGGTTGCGCGTCAGCGCGCCGTGGCAGACCAGCGCGGCCATGCTGTCCTCGATGGGACGCTTGCCCATCGACACCATGCGGAATGCTGTCGGCTTGAATGGCAGGTACTCGTCGGCGGGTTCCCAGTCGTTGAGGTACTCGGCGTATCCGCTGTCCGACGCGTGCATCGCCACGGGGATGCCGGCTTTCCCGCAGGCCTCCCAGAACGGGTCGAACTCTTCGGTGCCGAACGACCGCGTGCCGCGGAAGCCGGGCACCGGCGCGGGCCGGACCAGCACGGTCTTGGCCCCGCGCTCCAGGCACCATTCGAGCTCTTCGAGCGCACGGTCGACGATCGGCAACGTGATGACCGGTGTCGAGAAGATGCGGTCCTCGTAGTTGAATTGCCAAGTCTCATACATCCATTCGTTGAGGGCATGGATGATGTCGTGGATGAGTTCGGGGTCGTCTTTGAGGCGCTCTTCGACCAGCGAGGCGAGCGTGGGGAACATCAGCGTGTAGTCCAGGCCGAGTCCGTCCATCACCTCAAGGCGCGCTTCCGGGTTGCGGAAGGCGGGGATGGCCTTCATGGGCTGGCCCATGATCTCGCGGAAGCTCTTGCCGCCGCTGCCGTGCCGGAAATACTCCTCCTGTGCGCCGGGCCGCGCGACCACCTCGAACGTCGGGTTCGGGATGTAGTCGCTGATGTGGTTGCGCACCATGATCTTGGTGCGACCGTGCACGTCGATGTAGTCGATGACGCCCTTGCGGTTGTCCGGCAGGAACTTGGTCAGCGCTTCCTTGGGTTCGTAGAAGTGATTGTCGGCGTCGAACACCGGATAGTCGAGGATGCGTGACGGCATGGTGGGCTCTCCTGGCGCGTCGTATTTGCACGAAACGGTAATGGCATTACCGCTGGTGGTAACGACATTACCACGCCCCAGTGTAACGACGCTAGGACATGTTTACGCAGTTCAGGGGGTTAGCGTGCCAGGCCCCGTAGGCAGAAGGTGTGAACGTGGCTTCCCTCGATGGGCATGTCGTTGAGTTCGGCGCCGAGGTCGCGCATGCGCAGTGTGCCCAGCACCGTCTGCATCAGGATCGTGGCGTCGGTGTCGACGTCGAGGTCGGACCGGAACGTGCCGTCGGCGATGCCGCGTCGCAGGATCTCGGCGATCAGTCGCTGCAGCGGCGCGAGCACCGTGGCGAACTCCTTGGGCCGTGTCTCCAACAGGTGGTCGTTGTAATAGGTCAACCCGCGATTGATGCTGTCCTGGGTGCTCGACTCGGCCGGTGCGCTGATGCGTTCGATGAGCACACGTAACGCGTCGCCACTGGACATTGCGCCGGTCTCGGCGCGCCACCGCTCGGTGGCATCGGCCATGATCTTCTCGACGAGCGCGAGTAGCAGCTCGTCCTTGGTGGCGAAGTGTTGGTAGAACGCCCGCAGCGAGGTCTTGGACCGCTCGACGACTTCGAGAACGGTGAAGTCGGTGCGGCCGGTTTCGCCGAGAATGTCCAGCGCAGAACGCATGAAGCGATTGGCGCGAGACTCCTGCTGGGTGCCGTCGCGTCGGGCCGTCGGATTCGGCTGAGCCTTCGCGGTCATCGGCACGCCATCCCTTCCTGTCCCGGGCACCTGATGGTAATGACGTTACCGCTTTGGGGGAACCTCGGTTACTGTTCCCTGCGACGGTCACCCAACGGAGGCGATGGACACATGACACAGGCGCAATGGACGGTCCAGGCACTGCTCGACCTGTTCGATGCGGAACCCGCAGGCGAGAACACTTTTACGGCGCAGACCGGCCCCGCCGGTGAGGACGAGCGCCAGGTCGTCGAGGGCACCCAGGTCCTAGCGCAGTCGATTGTGGCTGCAGCCAAACGCTTTCCGGAGAAATCGATACGGTCGGTGTATGCGGTTTTTGCCCGCGCCGTCATGGTCGCCGCGGGGCCGGTGGAATTGGAGATCGACGTCGTCAGCGAAGGTCGTTCCACCGCAACGGCCGTCGTGACCGCCAGGCAGAACGGCAAGCGCTGCATCACCACGACGATTCTCGCCGACGTGCCCACCGGCGACGTCATCCGCCATCACCTGCCCAAGCCCGACGTCGCGGCGCCCGCCGACGCGAACGAGTCGCCGATGCCGATGCCGGGCCGTCAGCTCCGACTGGTCGACGTTGTCGATGTCAACAGCCCCGACGAGGTCGGGCCCCCCGAATTGTACGCATGGCTGCATTACGACCCGATTCCGTCCCGTGACGACCTGGCGAAGGCGCTCATCGCGTATTTCACCGGCCACCTTGGCATTTCGACAACCATGCGGGCGCACGAGGGCATCGGGACCAGCCAGGCGCACCTCACCGTCTCGACCGCGCCGATGACGGTGTCGGTCAGTTTCCACGAGCCCGTCACGTGGGACGGTTGGCTGCTGTACACCCATGAGAGCACGCAGGTCGGCGCCGGCATGTCCTACGTGCGTGGTGCCGTCCACACGGAGGAAGGCGAGCTGCTTGCGTCGTTCACCCAGGATGCGCTGATCCGCCCGCTGCGTACGACGGACACCGCCATCAAGGAACAGTCGCGACTCTAGGCCAGCGCCGATCGCAAGACATCCAGGGGCAGCCCACCGAGGTCGAGGGCCCGGCTGTGAAAGTCCTTGAGCGACACGCCCCGCGCCAGGCTCTCGTCGCGCAACTGCTGCCAGATGCGTTGGCCGATCGCGTAAGACGGTGCCTGACCCGGCCAGCCCAAATAGCGGTCGAGTTCGAAGCGCAGGTTCTCCTCGGCCATCGCGCTGTGGGTCTGTAGGAACGTCCACGCCTTCTCCGCATCCCACACCCCGCCGTCGGGTGCGGTCAGCCCGCAGTGCACCCCGATGTCGATGACCACCCGCGCAGCCCGGAAACGTTGGGCGTCAAGCATTCCCATGCGGTTGCCGGCGTCCTCCAGCCAGCCTAGCTCGGCCATCAGACGCTCGGCGTACAGCGCCCAGCCCTCGCCGTGGCCGGACACCCAGCACCCGAGCCTGCGCCACCGGTTGAGCTCGTCGCCCAGCACCACGGCACGGCCGATCTGCAGGTGATGTCCGGGCACTCCTTCGTGGAACACCGTCGTCATCTCCTGCCACGTGTGGAACGTGTGCACGCCCGGCGGCACCGACCACCACATCCGGCCGGGGCGGGACAGGTCCTCTGACGGGCCCGTGTAGTAGATCCCGCCGGTCTGCGTGGGCGCTATGCGGCATTCCAGGTTGCGCAACTCGGGAGCGATGTCGAAGTGCTTGTCGGCCAGCGCATCCACGACGCGGTCGGAGAGCTCCTGCATCCACCGCTGAAGTGCGTCCGTGCCGTGGATCAGATAGCGCTCCTCGGTGTCGAGCCGTTGCAGCGCTTCGCCCGCCGATGCCCCCGGATACAGCCTGTCGGCGATCTCGGCCTGTTCGGCGACGATGCTCTCCAGCAGCCCCATACCCCACTCGTAGGCCTCGTCGACATCGACGGCCGCTCCGAGGAAGGTCCGCGACAGCACCGCATAGGCGTCGCGTCCGCACCCGTCGACATCGCGTGCGTGCGGACCGATTTCGTCGCGCAGCACGGTGGTCAACGATGCGTAGGCGTTCGCGGCGTGCTCGGCATGCGCACGGAGTTCGGCGTGGAGCAGAGGATTGTCCGGTGCGGCGTCGGCGACCATGCCGATGAACAGGTTGGCGATCTGCCCCGCCTGCTGGATTCCGCGGCGGACCTGCCGGGCCGCCGGGGCATGCCCCGACCTCGCGGCCGCCCGCAAAGCGTCGGCGTAATCTCCCACTCGCTCCGGGATGTGCGCGAGCCGCCGGCCGAACACGGCCCAGTCGTCCTCGGTGTCGGTGGGCATCAGGTCGAAGACGTCGCGCATCGTCTGCAGCGGGGAGGCGATGACGTTCAGTTCGCCGACATCGAGGCCCGCGTCGTGCATGTCCACGAGAACCCCGAGCCGCTCCCGCATCGCGGCGGCGGTGACGACGTCGGCCGCGTCGGCAGGCTCGGCCGCGTCGAGTTCGCGCAGCGCGGACTTGGCGGCATCGACGCGCGCAGCCACCCCGTCGGGGGAGTAGTCGGTGATCTCGTCATCGTGACCGGCGATGCCCGATTCCGTTGCCGCGCAGGGATCCAGAGCAGCCCAGACGTCCAGGTAGCGCTCGGCGACGGCATCGACCGCGGTGGTCTGCCTAGCCAAGGTTGTTCGTCGCGAAGGTGTCGCACTGGGCCGGGTCGCCCGTCCGGTAACCGGTGGTGAACCACTTCTGCCGTTGTTCCGACGAACCGTGCGTCCACGACTCGGGGTTCACCCGGCCGGTCGCCGCTTCCTGGATCCGATCGTCGCCGACAGCCGACGCCGCGGAGAGCGCATCGGCGATGTCCTTGTCGGTCAACGGTTCCAGGAACGGAACGTCGGTGCTTTCCTGCTTGGTGATTGCGGCGTGGTGTGCCCACACGCCGGCGTAGCAGTCGGCCTGCAGTTCGGTGCGCACGCCGCCGCCGGTCGGTCCCGTCGGGTCCTGCTGCGCGCGGCCGAGAACCCCCTGCAGGTTCTGCACGTGGTGACCGAACTCGTGGGCGACAACGTACTCCTGGGCGAACGGCCCACCGCTGGAACCGAACTGGGTGACCAGCGTGTCGAAGAAGCCGGTGTCGAAGTAGGCCGTCTCATCGCGGGGGCAGTAGAAGGGGCCGACGTCGCTGGTCGCCGAACCGCAGCCGCCGGTGTTCACGCTGTTGGTGAAGATCTCGACCTTGGGTCGGGTGTAATCGGGCATCAACTGGGCCCACACTCCGTCGAGGGAGTTGCCGGTAGCCACGACGCGACACTGCACGATGGTGTTGGCGTCTTCACCGGTCTTGCACTGGCTCAGATCGAAGCCCGGGGTTTCGACGCCCTGGGTGTCCATCGGCTGCTGGGAGAGCACCGAGCTGGGGTCGACACCGAGGAACAGCGCCACCACCACGATCAGCAACCCGCCGACGCCGCCGCCGACAGCGATGCCGCGGCCCGGACCGCGGCCGCCGCCGCTCGTCGATGTGGTGCTGGTGTCGATCCGCATGCCTTCGTTGAAGGTCATCGCGCCACCTCCATCTGAGTCGAACCCACCGCCTGGCGCCCAGGCCCCGTCAGCTTCGCACACTAGGATTCGGCATGTGGCCTTCGTCGTGGGGGATATCGGGGGAGATGTCGCCGGAGATCGCCCCATCCTGTCCACCCCGTCCGGCGACCTTCGCGGCGACACCGAGGGCGGCATCGGGGTGTGGCGCGGGGTGCCCTACGCCGAACAGCCGATCGGCCTGCGGCGCTTCGTGGCGCCCGAGCCGCTGACCCCGTGGACCGGTGTGCGCGACGCGATCGAGCACGGACCGCTGCCGCCGCAGGCGAAATCGTTCGTGGGCGGGGGGCGCGACGATCCGAAGACGCGCGATGAGGCGTGCCTGACGTTGACGGTGTGGTCGCCGGACACCGCGAAGTCGTTGCCGGTCATGGTGTGGATCCCGGGCGGAGCGTTCGTCTACGGGGCCGGCCAGTTCCAGTTCTACAACGGGTCGCGGCTGGCCGCCAACGGCGACGTGGTGGTCGTCAATGTGACCTACCGGATCGGTGTGTTCGGCGGGTTCGAGCTGGGCGACCTCGGCGACGGCTTCGACGACAACCTCGCGTTGCGCGACCAGATCGCCGCACTGCGCTGGGTGCGCGACAACATCGCGGCCTTCGGCGGCGACCCTGACCGGGTCACCGTGTTCGGCGAGTCGGCAGGGGCGACGTCGGTGCTGGCCTTGATGGCCACCCCCGAGGCGAACGGCTTGTTCCACCGCGCGATCGCGCAGAGTCCGGCGCTGCCGTTGATCGCCGACCGCGAGTTCCGCGCCGCCAACGCCGAAGAGTTCGTGCGCCGCCTCGGTGTCGATGCCGGCGAGCTGAAGGCGCTCCCACAGCGCCAGCTGAGGCGGGCTGCAGGCATTCTGCAGCTCAAAAGCACCAGGACCACCCCGACGCTGGCCTACGGGCTCACCCACGGCACCGACCTGTTGCCGCTGCACCCGGTGGAGGCGGCGCGTCGAGCAAGCATCGCCCAGGTGCCGTTGATCATCGGCACCAACAGCCACGAGGCGTCCATGTTCGCGTGGACGAAGCCGCCGATGCTGCCCACCACCCGGGTGTCGATCGACAACTACTTCGCGCGGGTGGCTCCGCACGCCAAACAGGCGGTCCTACAGGCATATCCGGGCTATCCACGGCGGAGCGCGCTGGTCGCCCTCGGGTCCGATGCGATGTTCGGCGGCCCGACATGGGCCTTCGCCGACGCGTACGCCGAGCACGCGCCCACGCGGATGTACCGGTTCGACCACTTCGGGATGAGCTTGCGCATGCTCGGTCTCGGTGCGACCCACGGCAGCGAGATCGTGCACATCCACCACAGCTACGCATCGTTCGTGGGGCGCAAGCTGCATCCGCTGGGCCGCCGGATCCAGCCCGGAGTGGGACGCCGGATGCAGCGCGCCTGGCTGGATTTCGCGAAGAACACCCAGGGCGTGGACGCCGAGCACTGGCCGCGCTACGACACTGCCAAACGCATGACGCGCCTGATCGCCTCCACCCGCGACGTGATGTCGTCCGACCCCGACCAGTTGCGGCGGTCGGCTTGGTCGGCCGTCTACTAGGTGGTCGCGAAACGTTCGTCGGTGTAGCGCCGCAGGTTGTGCAGGAAGCCCTGGAACATGCGGCCCATGATGGGTCTGCCGGCCAGCAAGCCGAACCGTCCCGCTAGGCCTTTCGGTTTCATCGCCATGATCCAGGTGAGGTGGCACCCCTCGGCGGTGGGGACGACACGGTAGTCCTCGGCGAACGCGGCGATACTGCCCGTACTGGCCGCATTGAAACGAAACGCCATGCGCGTGAACGGTTCCCACGCCAGGAAAACCTCGTCGCCGGTGATGCCGCCGCGCATGTCGACGGTGCGGGTGGTGCCGATGCCCCGCGGTTCGGCGCTCGTCCACGTGACGTTGGTGATGACGCTGGCCCAGTGCGGCCAGGACGTCTCGTCGGCGAGGACCTCGAATAGCTGTTCGGGGGTGATGGCCAGGTCGACGGTGCTGACGAACCGGTACGGGGCGGTGTCGACGAAATCCAGGCCGACGCGCTCGCAAGCATGCATGGCCATACACTTTAGGCCATTGTGGTTGGTCTGCCGTCGGCAAACTGCTCGCGCGGCCCCTCTAGACTGATCAGCTGACATTCCGTGCCGAACTAGGAGTACTTCGTGCTGCGCACCCGCACCGCCGGTTCATTGCGTCCTGACGATTCCGGTCAGACGGTGACGCTGGCGGGCTGGGTGGCGCGCCGTCGCGACCACGGTGGCGTCATCTTCATCGACCTGCGCGACGCGTCCGGGGTTTCCCAGGTCGTGTTCCGCGAGGGTGAGGTGCTCAGCCAGGCGCACCGCCTCCGCTCGGAGTTCTGCGTCGCCGTCACCGGTGTCGTCGAGGTCCGCCCCGAGGGAAATGCGAATCCCGATATCCCCACCGGCGATGTCGAGGTCAACGCGACGTCGTTGACGGTGCTGGGGGAGAGTGCCGCGCTGCCGTTCCAGCTCGACGAGACGGCGGGCGAAGAAGCTCGCCTGAAGTACCGCTACCTCGACCTGCGCCGCGAAGGGCCGGGACACGCAATTCGCTTGCGTTCCAAGGTCAATGCTGCCGCGCGCAGTGTGCTGGCCCAGCACGAGTTCGTCGAGATCGAGACGCCGACACTGACTCGCTCCACGCCCGAAGGCGCCCGTGACTTCCTGGTGCCCGCGCGTCTGCAGCCCGGTTCGTTCTATGCGCTGCCGCAGAGCCCGCAGCTGTTCAAGCAGCTGCTGATGGTGGCAGGCATGGAGCGCTATTACCAGATCGCGCGCTGCTACCGCGACGAGGACTTCCGCGCTGACCGCCAGCCCGAGTTCACCCAGCTGGACATGGAGATGAGCTTCGTCGACGCCGACGACGTCATCGCGGTGTCCGAAGAGGTGCTGCGGGCGCTGTGGGCGCTCGTGGGTTACGACCTGCCCCTGCCGCTGCCGCGGATCAGCTATGCCGACGCGATGCGCCGGTTCGGGTCGGACAAGCCCGACCTGCGGTTCGGCCTCGAGCTCGTCGAGTGCACCGAGTACTTCAAGGACACACCTTTCCGGGTGTTCCAGTCCGACTATGTCGGTGCCGTCGTCATGCCCGGCGGGGCGTCGCAGCCGCGGCGCACACTCGACGGCTGGCAGGAATTCGCCAAGCAGCGCGGCCACAAGGGGTTGGCCTATGTGTTGGTCGGCGACGACGGCGAACTCGGCGGACCGGTCGCGAAGAACCTCTCGGACGCCGAGCGTGACGGGCTGGCGGCACACGTGGGGGCCAAGCCGGGCGACTGCGTGTTCTTCTCCGCAGGGGCGGCGAGGGCGGCCAGGGCGTTGCTCGGTGCGACCCGAATCGAGATCGCGAAACGCCTCGACATGATCGATCCGCAGGCGTGGGCGTTCACCTGGGTGGTCGACTTCCCGATGTTCGAGCCCGCCGCCGACGCGACCGCCTCCGGGGACGTCGCCGTCGGCTCGGGTGCGTGGACGGCGATGCATCATGCCTTCACCTCGCCGACGCCCGAGTCGGAGGCAACGTTCGACTCCGACCCCGCAAGCGCGCTGTCCAACGCGTACGACATCGTCTGCAACGGCAACGAGATCGGCGGCGGATCGATCCGTATCCATCGCCGCGACGTTCAGGAGCGGGTGTTCGCGATGATGGGCATCGACCACGACGAAGCTCAGGAGAAATTCGGATTCCTGTTGGACGCGTTCGCCTTTGGCGCCCCTCCGCACGGCGGCATCGCCTTCGGCTGGGATCGCATCGTGGCGCTGCTCGCCGGCGTCGACTCGATCCGCGAGGTGATCGCTTTCCCGAAGTCCGGCGGCGGCGTCGACCCGCTCACCGATGCGCCCGCGCCGATCACGCCGCAGCAGCGCAAGGAATCTGGGATCGACGCCAAACCCGGCAAGACGGAAGGCGGCTCGAAGAATGACTGAACAGGAAAATGGCGTCGACAAGTCCGCGCTCGTCTCAGACACGGCGGCACTCGACGAGTTCAACCGCAACATCGTCGAGGAATTCCGTGCCAACGGCGGCAAGGTCGGCGGTCCGTTCGAAAGCGCCACGCTGCTGCTCCTGCACACGACAGGGGCCAAGTCGGGCAAGTCGCGGCTGTCGCCGCTGGCGTACCTGACGATCGACGACAAGATGATCATCGTCGGGTCCTACGCGGGTGCTCCCAAGCATCCGGCGTGGGTGCACAATCTGCGCGCCAACCCGAAGGCCTTCATCGAGGTCGGTACCGAGGCCTATGACGTCGACGTCCGCGAACTCCCGGACGACGAGCGGGAGGCGACGTACCCGAAGCTGACCGAGCTCGCGCCGGTCTTCGCCGAGTATCAGGCCAATACGACGCGGGCGATTCCGCTGTTCGAGCTCACGCGGGCGTGATTTCGGCGTGGTTTTCGCCGCTGAGCGACGATTACCACGCCGAAATCACCGCGTCAGAGCCGTTCGATGATGGTGGCGTTGGCTATGCCCCCGCCTTCGCACATCGTCTGCAGCGCGTAGCGCCCGTCACGCTGCTCCAACGCGTTGACGAGCGTGGTCATGATCCGCGCGCCGCTGGCACCGAGCGGGTGTCCGATCGCGATCGCGCCGCCGTTGACGTTGGTCCGCGCGAGGTCTGCGCCGGTGTCCTGGGCCCAGCTCAGCACGACGGGGGCGAACGCTTCGTTGACCTCGAACAGGTCGATGTCGGACAGTTTCAGGCCCGAGCGTGCCAGCACCTTCTCCGTTGCGGGGATGACACCTGTCAGCATGTACAGCGGATCCGAGCCCACCGCGACGGTGGTGTGGATGCGGGCGAGCGGGCGCAGGCCGAGCCTGCGGGCCGCCGCACCGCTGGTGATCATCACCGCGGCGCTGCCATCCGACAGGGGCGACGAGTTGCCCGGCGTGATGTGCCACCCGATCTGCGGGAAGCGGGCGCCGATCGCCTCGTTGAAGAAGGCAGGACGCAGCCCCGCCAGCGTCTCGACCGTGGTGTCGGGGCGGACGATCTCGTCGGTGGCCAGGCCCGCGATCGGGGCGAGTTCGTTGTCGAAGAGACCGTCCTTGGCGGCGCGGGCCGCCTTCTGGTGGCTCTCGGCGGAGAACTCGTCGAGTTGGGTGCGCGAGAGGTTCCACTTCGCGGCGATCAGCTCGGCACTGATGCCCTGGGCCACCAGGCCTTCGGGGTAGCGCGCCGTCATGTCGAGCCCGAACGGATTGCTTCCGGGAAGCACCGAGGACCCCATCGGAACCCGGCTCATCGATTCCACGCCGGCGGCGACCACGATGTCGTAGGCGCCTGCCAGCACACCTTGGGCGGCGAAGCTGATCGCCTGCTGGCTGCTGCCGCACTGCCGGTCGACGGTGGTGCCGGGCACGGTCTCGGGGAAGCCCGCTCCGAGCAGGGCATTGCGCGCGATGTTGACGGCCTGGTCACCGACCTGGGTGACCGCGCCGGCGATGACGTCGTCGATCTCGGCCGGGTCGACGCCGGTGCGCTTCGTGAGTTCGCGCAGGCTGTGCGCCAGCAGGTCGGCGGGCAGCACGTCGTGCAGTGCGCCGCGGGCCTTGCCCTTGCCGACAGGGGTGCGTACCGCGCCGACGATGACGGCGTCGCGGTCTAAATAGTGCGCCATGATTACTCCTACGATGACTCGTCGCTGAGTACTGCTCTCTATACTTAGATGTAACACCTAGGTTTAGTCACAACAACCCAGCCGGGGAGTGATGTCCATGACAGTCCTGCAGGGGCCGCTGACCGACCGCACCACATGGTCGGCAGTCGGCCGGTGCCCGATCGAGAAGACGATGGCGCTGGTCGGCACCAAGTCGGCGATGCTGCTGATGCGCGAGGCCTACTACGGCACGACCCGGTTCGACGACTTCGCGCGCCGCGTCGGCATCACGAAGGCCGCGACGTCGGCGCGGCTGTCCGAACTCGTCGAGGCGGGCCTGCTGACCAAGCGCCCGTATCAGGAACCGGGACAGCGGGCCCGCGACGAGTACGTCCTCACCGAGGCGGGCACGGAGTTCATGCCGGTGGTGTTCGCTTTGTTCGAGTGGGGTCGCAAGCACATCGACGACACGCCGCTGCGGATGACGCACCTGGGCTGTGGCGCGCAGGCGAGCGTCGAGATCGTCTGCGCCGAAGGGCATCACGTCCCGCCTGACGAGCTCGGTGTCCGGCTCGTCAGGCGCAGACGCGACGACGGGTGATCACGCCAGCGACGCGCGGAACTCCCTGGCGGCACCCATCAGTTCTTCGACCCGCGACTTCTCCGCGGCGTTGGCGAACAGGCCGTCCTTCTTGAAATAGGTGCCGACCACCGCGCCGTCGGCGACACCGAGCTGGGTCGCCACGTTCTCGGCCCGCACACCGGTGTTGACGAAGACCGGCACCTGGCCTGCGGCGGATTTGACGATTCGCAGCGCCTCGGTATCCGTCGGAGCGCCAGCGGTGGCGCCCGAGACGCAGATCGCGTCGGGGAGGGTGGCGAACACCGTGGTCCGGGTGATGGAAGCCAGGTCGCGGTCGGCGAGGTAGGTGGCGGACTCGGGGACGATGTTGAAGAGCAGCTTCACATTCGATCCGCCGACACGGGCGCGGTGGCGTGCCACCTCGCCGACGTTGGTGTTCCACAATCCGAAGTCGCTGGCATAGACGCCGGTGAAGATCTCGCGGACGAACTTCGCGCCGGTGGCCACCGCGAGGTCGATCGATGCGCGGCCGTCCCACAGCACGTTCACGCCGTAGGGGACCGAGATGTCGGGAAGCAGTTCGCCGATGATGCGCGCCATCGTGATCGCCGTGATCGGTTCGGTTTTCGTCAGGTACGGCAAGCTGAACTCGTTGCTGATCATGACGCCGTCGACGCCGCCGCTCTGCAGCGCTTCGAGTTCGGTGCGGGCGCGGGCGACGACCGCGGCGATGCCGCCTGCGGAGTCGAAGCCGGGATCGCCAGGCAGCGCGGACAGGTGGAGCATGGCGATGACGGGCTTCGTGACGTTGAAGACCTCGTCGAGCCAGGTGGTGGTCACTCGTGTGCCTTTCTCTAACAGGAAATTTGGGGGCGGCTGCCGCGTCAGTCCATGTACGCGCCGCCGTTGACGGCCAGCGCTTCGCCGGTGATGAAACGGGCGTCGTCGGAGAGCAGGAAGGCCACGGCGCGGGCCACGTCGTCGGGCTGCTCGAGCCTGCCCAGCGGGGTGTCGGCGATCATCATGGCCCGCACGTTGTCTCCGGTGGTGCCGCGCAGTTCGGCCTCCCACTCCAATTCCCTTGACTGCATGGGGGTCTCGACGAATCCCGGGCACACGCAGTTGACCGTGATGTGGTGTTCGCCGAGTTCGTAGGCCATCGCCTGGGTCAGCCCCACCACGCCGAACTTGGACGCGACGTAATCGGCCAGGTACGGCACGCGACCCTGCTTGCCCGCCATGGAGGCCGTGTTGACGATGGCGCCCGCCACGCCGGACCGCACCATCTCGCGGGCGGCGGCCTGCCCGCAGACGAACACGCCTTTGAGGTTGACGTCCATCGTCTGCTCATAGCGTTCGACCGGGGCGTCGAGGAAGCGGTGCATGAACGAGATGCCGGCATTGCTGACCCACGCATCGAGACCGAATCGCCGAGCAACGTCGGAGGCCACCCGGGCCGCGGCTTCCGGGGAGGTGACGTCCAGTTGCGCGGGCTCGTGTCCCGCGGACGTATTCGGCAGACCCGCGGCGACCTCGCGCGCCGCGGTGTCGTCGACATCGGTGACGATGACCCGCCAATCCCGTTGCGCCAGTGTGGTGGCGATGGCCCGCCCGATACCGGAGCCCGCGCCGGTCACCACGACAGTTCTCGTCATCTGTAGCTCGTGTTCCTCTCTGGTGTTCTCAGCCGGCGATCCGCCGGCCGGTGGTGGAGTCGAAGAGGTGCGTCGCGCCCGGGCGCACCGCCAGGTCGACGGCGGTGCCCTCGGTGATGCCGGTCAGCCGGGCAGTCTCGACGACGCTGGTCAATTCGGTGCCGTGTACGTCGATCGTGACGATCGCGCGGGGGCCCAGGTGCTCGATCAGGATCACCCGTGCCGAACTGTCGTCGGACGCCGCGGTGGGCAGCAGGTCGTCGGGCCGAACACCGAGCGTCACGGGACCGTCCGCAGCTGCCTCGACCGACAGGGTGAGGCCGTCGGGGTGCGAGAAGGTCGTACCCGACAGTGTCCCGTCGACGAGGTTCATCTTCGGGCTGCCCACGAAGGCGGCCACGAATGTGTCTGCGGGGCGGGCGTATACCTCCTGCGGGGTGCCTTGCTGGGCGATCTTGCCGTCGCGCATGACGACCATGCGGTCCGACAGCGTCATCGCCTCTTCCTGGTCGTGGGTCACGTACACCGACGTGATGCCGAGGCGGCGCTGGATCTGCAGCAGTTCGGTCCTGGTCTCGACGCGCAGCTTGGCATCGAGATTGCTCAACGGTTCGTCGAACAGGAAAACCGACGGTTCGCGGATGATCGCGCGGCCGATCGCGACACGCTGCTGCTGCCCACCGCTGAGGTCCTTGGGCTTGCGTTCCAACAGTTTTCCCAGCCCCAGCGATTCGCCGATCTCGGCTGCCCGGGCCAGCGCCTGGCGCCGAGGTGTCTTGGTGGCACGCAACGGGAAGGCGATGTTCTCGGCCACCGACAGGTGCGGGTAGAGGGCGTAGTTCTGGAACACCATCGCGATGTCGCGCTCCCGCGGCTCCAGATGGGTGACGTCGCGGTCACCGATCGTGATCGTGCCGGACGTGACGGTCTCCAGACCGGCCAACATCCGCAGCGATGTCGACTTGCCGCATCCTGACGGCCCGACGAGCACGGTGAAGGATCCGTCGGGCAGCTCGAGATCGAGATCACTGACGACAGAGGTGTTTCCGTACGCCTTGTTGACGCCGGAGAAGCGGACTTGCGCCATGTGCCTTCCCTAGAACTTCACCGCGCCACCGCTGATGCCCTGCACCAGCTTGCGCTGGATGAAGAAACTCGCGATGACGACCGGGACGACCGCGATGAGGATCGCCGCGCTCATCGAGCCGATCTGCACCCCGCGGAATGTGTTGAAACCTGCAATGGCCACCGGCAGAATCGCTGCTTTGCCCGGGGCCAGGATGAGGCCGTAGAACAGGTCGTTCCACGACAGGGTGAAGCCGAAGATGGCCGCGGCGCCGATGCCGGGCAGAACCTGCGGGAGCACCACGAGTCGGAACGCGGCGAAGCGACTGAAGCCGTCGACCTGCGCCTGCTCCTCCAGGGACCGCGGCACCGCTTCGAAGAACCCGATGAGGAACCAGGTCACCACGGGCAGTACGAAACTGAGGTGGGCGAAGATCACCGGCACCAGCGTGTCGGTCAGACGCAGCGCGTACGCCATCGTCAGGAACGGGAACACGAGCACCGCGGGCGGCAGAACCTGCGCGGCGAGCATGCCGAACCGCGTCAGCGTGCCGCCGGCCCGGTAGCGCGCGATCGCATAGGCGCCCATGCTGCCGACCACGACACTGATGCCGACCGTCACCAGGGCCACCACAGCGCTGCGGCCCGCGGCGCCCAGAATCCCCGACGACAGCACGTTCTGCCAGGCAGCGAAGTCGGGGGTAAAGGACAGCAGGAACGGATCATTGAGCTGCTCAGGCGTTTTGACGCTGGCCAGCGCGATCCAGACGATCGGGAACAACACCGAGATCCCTGCCGCCCACAGCAGGGCGATGCGCAATACGGTGATCACCGAGGTGCGGTTCATCGCGTCCCGTCCGCTCTGGCCTTATCCATCCGCCGGAATGCGAGCACGATCACCGCGAGCACGAGGACCAGGACGACGAACGCCATCGACGACGCGGATCCGAGCCGAAAGAACTGGATGCCGGTCTGATAGATGAAGTACTGCAATGTCTCCGTTTCGGTGCCGGGACCGCCGCGGGTGGTCGCGAAGACGTATTCGAAGACTTTCATCGCGTCGAGGGAGCGCAGCAGGATGGCGACGACGAGCACCGGCGCCAGCAGCGGCAGCGTGACCCGCCGCAGCACGTAGAGCCCGCCCGCGCCGTCGACGCGGGCGGCGTCGAGCGGTTCCTTCGGAATCGATTCCAGCCCGGCGAGCAGCAGCAGCACCATGAACGGCGTCCACTGCCACACGTCGATCAGCGCGAGGGTGAACAACGCTTTGCCCGGCCCGAAGAAGTCGTAGGAGATGCCGATCGTGTCGAGCATCGCAGGGATCGCCCCGAGTTGGTCGTTGAGCAGGAAGCGAAAGGTGAGCCCCACCCCGATCGGTGTGATGAACATCGGTGCGAGAAGCATCGACCGGGTGAGATCTTTGGCCCAGCGCTGCTTTTGGAGTGCGAGTGCGATGGCCAGCCCGACGGCGAGCTCCAGGCCGACGGCGACGGCGACATAGAGCGCCGTGGTGCCGAAGGCGTTCCAGAAGGCGGCGTCGCCGAACGTCGCGACGAAGTTGTCGGCGCCGACAAGTGCGGGTGTTCCGCGATCGGTCAGCTTGTAGTCGGTAACGCTCAGATACGCGGCGTACAGCAGTGGGAAACCGACCACCCCGACGAAAAGGGCGACGAGGGGGGCGACCATGCCGTGGTGAAATCGCATGCGGGATCTCACGGTGGTCTCGCTCCTTTCGTGGGGTGGTCGGCTTCCGGATCGGGTGTCGGTCAGCCCTGGATCTTCTCCGCCTCGGCCTGCGCGGCCGCCAGGGCGTCGTCGACGCTCTTGGTGCCTGCGACGGCCTCGTTGAGCTGAGTTCCGACGGCCTGGATCATCTCCTCGCCGCTGGGTCCCTGGCTCAACGGCGACGAGTTGGCCAGCAGCTGCTCGACGGTCCGGTAGTACTCCTCGCCGAACTGACCCTGCAGGACAGCCGGATCCTGGAGCGTGCTCTGGCGGATCGCGGCGCCGCCCTTCTCCGTGCGCGCAACATCGTTCGGCTTGGCGGTGATCCACGAGACGAACGCCCATGCGGCGTCCGGGGTGGCCGAGTTGGCCGGGATGGCCCAGCTCCACGAGCCCAGCACCTGCTTGCCGCCAGGGATGGGCGCGAGCTTGATCTTGCCTGCCGCGGGGCCGGAACCCGGCTCGTTGAGCGCGGGCAGCTGCCAGTTGTAGTTGATCATCGATGCGGCCTGGTTGGCCGACACCGAACGCTGCGCCTCGTCCATGCTCCAGTTGAGGCTGTTGGCGGGTGCGGCGGTGGTGTAGGTGTCGATGTAGGCCTCGAGCGCGCGCTTGGCCTCGGGGGTGTTGAGCGTGATCTTGCCGTCGGCGTCGTAGATCGACCCGCCCGCGGCGAACAGCCAGTTGCCCCACTCCTCGAAGATCTTGTAGCCGCGCTGCGGTTGCATCGCGATTCCGGCCCGATCGCCGTTCTTGAGTGCCTTGCTGGTCGCGACCAGTTCGTCGAGGTTCGTCGGCACCTGCTGGTTGGCGGCGGCCAGATCATCGGTGTTGTACAGGTATCCGAGCGCGTAGTTGTAGAACGGCACGGCGTACCGGGCGCCGTCGACGGTGGTGATGTCGGTCAGCGGCTTGAAGAAGTCGGCGGCGTCGTAGTCCGGGGTGCTGTCGATACGCGCATCGAGCGGCTGCAGGAACTTCGCGTCGGCGAAGTCGACCATCCACGGGTTGTCGACGACGATGAGATCGTAAGTGGGCGAGGATGACTGGAATGAGGACACCAACTTGTCGCGCATCTGGTCGTAGGTCAGCGACTCGATGTTGATCTCGACGCCGGGATACTCGGAGTTGAAGTCGGCGACCATCGACTTGACGATGTCGGTGTCGGGCACGTTCTCCATCAGGATGCGAACCGTGCCGGAGACGTCTGCGGAGACCTCACCGGTTCCGGTGGCCTCGGCCTGTTCGGGTCCGCCGGAACCGGCGCACGCGGACATCGCCAGCGTGAGCACGGCGAACAGGGCCAGCATGGCGGAGCGGACACCTTTCCCGCCCCGCCGGGGAGGGGGACATTGAGCGAATCTCATGACAGTGCTGTTCCTTTCATCGGGTGGTGCGGGCGATGGCGTGGGATATCGGGGTCATGGCGGTGCTGAGCTCGCGCCACGTCGCGTAGGCGAGGTCATAGACGTCGCTGCGGACCGGGTCGGGGGTCAACGGTGCGTCCAAGGTGACGAAGCGGGCGGCATCCGACCAGTCGTCCAGCGCCCCGACGCCGATGGCCGCGATCACCGCGGCACCCAGTGACGCCCCGGGGTGGCCGCTGACCGGGTGCATGTCCTGGCCGAGCACATCGGCATGAATCTGCTTCCACAGCGTGGATTTCGATCCACCGTTGGTGATCATGACCCGGGTGAAGGGGATTCCGATCTGTCCGAAGACGTCGACATGGTGCCGGAATCCGAACGCGATGGCCTCGAGTACCGAGCGGTACATGTCGGCGCGGGTGTGCCCGAGGTGCATGCCGGCGAAAACGCCGCGCAGATCGGGGTCGTGCAGTGGGCTCTTCTCGCCGAGAAAATAGGGCAGACAGAGTATTTCGGCGGGAGAGCGCACGGCGGCCTCGTCGTCGAGGTCGGACAGCGAGGCGCCGCCGACGAGAGCCTGGAACCACCTGATCAAGCTGCCGCTGGTCGCCATGCACCCGTTGGGAAGCCAGTGCCCCGGAACCGGATGCGCGTCGAGATAGAGTCGCGCATCGACGACCGGGGTGTCGCTGGCGACCAGGATGTCGCCCGCCCCTCCGAGTTTGACCAGGGCGTCCCCGGGGTTGTTGACCCCCGCGGCGTAGGCCGACAGGACGTGGTCGGCCCCGCCCACGACGAGTGCGGTTCCGGCGCGGAGTCCGGTGGCCTCGGCAGCGTTCGCGCTCAATTCGCCGACATGGGTGCCGGGTCGGTGCACCGGCGCCAACGTCGCCGGGTCCAGCACCGCGACGTCGAGGACAGCGCCTGCGGTAGCGCCACCGATGCTGAACAGGCCCGATTCCAGCGCCCAGTTCTGTTCGGTGTGCAGGGGTGCCCCCAGTGCCGAGAGCACCCAGTCGTAGGAACCGACCCAGTGTGCGGTACGCCGGTAGACGTCGGGTTCGTGCTCGCGCAGCCACACGGTGGTCGGGGCGACGGACTGTTGGGTCAGCGCAGACCCGGTGAGGGACACCAGATCTGTTCCCGCGAGCGCCTGAGAAAGCTCGGCGACCTCGCGGTGGGCTCGTGCATCGTTCTGCAGGATGGCATGACGCAACGCGTTACCCGCGCCGTCGACCGGGATGACGGCGGGCACCATGCCCGAGGTGGCGACGGCACCGATCTGCTCGGCGGGGACGGCGCTCTGTGACAACACTTCCCGGATGGATTCGACGACATTGCGGTACCACTGCGCGGTGTCCGCTTCGGCGAAGCCCGGGCCGGGGGAGTGCAAGGCGGTCTCCCGGGACGCCGTCGCGACGATCCCCGCGCCGTCGGTATCCAGCAGCACCGTCTTGGTTCCGGTCGTACCGATGTCGATGCCGACGGTGTAGCGGGTCGCGCCCGGGTGGGAGGTCACAGCGCCGCCGCCGCATCGTCGATCGAATCGTTCTGTCCGGCAACGCAGATGACCTCGACACCCATACCGCGGGCGGCCACCAGCGCAGGGTGGTCGGGCTCGCCGTCGCTGACGATCGTGTGGATTTGCGACAGCGCGGAGATGCTCACGAACGTGACCCGTCCTAGCTTGCTCTTGTCGGCGGCGACGATGACCCGGTCCGCGCGGCGGCTGGCCGCCCGCTTCACCCGGCTCTCGGCCTGGTGGTAGTCGGAGATGCCGCGGTCACCGTCGATGCCGGCCACACCCATGACATAGGTGTCGCAGTTGTAGTTCGCCAGCGTGTCCTCGGCCGTGGGCCCGATGAGGCTGAGTTCCCCGGAGCGTAGCTCGCCGCCGGTCAGAACGACCGTGGTGTCGGGTTCGTCGACCAGGGCCAGCGCGGCGAGCACGCTGGGGGTGACGACCGTCAGGCCGAGGCCGCGCCCCTTGAGCGAGTTGGCGACGGCGAGGGCGGTGCTCCCGGAGTCCAGGATCAACGTCTCGTTGCGGCCGATCAGGTCGGCGACGATGTCGGCGATGTGGATCTTCTCCTGGGCGGCGTCGGCCATCCGGGTTGCGAAGGACGGTTCGGTGTCCTTGCCCTGCACGGCGATCGCGCCTCCGACCACGCGGCGGACCACGCCGAGGGATTCGAGCGCTTCGATGTCGCGGCGGATGGTCATCTCGGACACGTCGAACTCGGCCGCCAGGTCGGCGAAGTTGATCTCGCGGGCGGACCGGACGCGCTATTCGATCCGGTCCCTGCGGGTTTTGACGTCCACGGCCACCTAAGCCACCACTTGCCTCGTTTGTTGATATTTCACAGCAATCTGCTCGTTGATGTGAATCTATAACAAGAAGGTGTGCAGTGCCCACCTTTGGACGTCATCCGTTCACTTCCGGTGCACGGGGCGGTCACGGCGCAGCGGTGGGCGCGAGGGTCCTGGGGCCCGAATGCGGGCCGCTCGGCCGCTGATGCTGCGTCATCGCGGCAACCTCTTCCCGCGCTCGGTGCAGACCTGACGCGGTCTGCGCTGCACAGTCCGGTGTGGTGGGATTTAGCGCTATGGGTATCAAGGTGGCCCTGGAGCACCGCACCAGGTACACGTTCGACCGCCTCGTGGAGGTACATCCGCACGTGGTGCGACTGCGGCCGGCGCCGCATTCCCGTACGCCCATCGAGGCGTATTCGCTACAGGTCGACCCGGCGGATCACTTCGTCAACTGGCAGCAGGACGCCTTCGGAAACTTCATGGCCCGGTTGGTGTTCCCGTCGAGAGCTCGCAGCCTCACGATCACCGTCGGCCTGATCGCCGACATGAAGGTCATCAACCCGTTCGACTTCTTCATCGAGGACTACGCCGAGACGTTCCCGTTCGAGTATCCGAAGAACCTGCTCGAAGACCTCAAGCCCTACCTGCGGCCGGTCGACGAAACCGACGAGGGCGCGGGCCCGGGCGATCTCGCCGAGGCGTGGGTGAAGAACTTCGTGATCGCCGACGGTACCCGGACCATCGACTTCCTGGTCGCGCTCAACCGCGCCGTCAACGCCGACGTCGGTTACTCCCTGCGGATGGAGCCCGGTGTGCAGACACCGGATTTCACCCTGCGCACCGGAATCGGGTCCTGCAGGGACTCGGCGTGGCTCCTCGTCTCCCTCCTGCGTCAGATGGGTCTGGCCGCCCGCTTCGTCTCCGGTTATCTGGTGCAGCTGACCTCCGACGTGGAGGCGCTCGACGGCCCGTCCGGGCCCGCCGCCGATTTCACCGATCTGCACGCCTGGACCGAGGTCTACGTCCCCGGTGCCGGCTGGATCGGGCTGGACCCCACCTCCGGGTTGTTCGCCGGCGAAGGTCATATCCCGCTGTCGGCGACGCCGCACCCGGAGTCGGCCGCGCCGATCACCGGCGCCACCGAACCGTCCGAGACGACACTGGAGTTCAGCAACGTCGTCACCCGCATCCACGAAGACCCGCGTGTGACGCTGCCGTACACCGAGGAGTCGTGGGCGGCGATCAACGCCCTCGGTAGCCGGGTGGACGCGAGGTTGGCCGCAGGCGATGTTCGCCTGACCGTGGGCGGTGAACCCACCTTCGTCTCGATCGACAATCAGACCGACCCCGAGTGGACGACGGCCGCCGACGGGCCGCACAAACGCGAGCGGGCCTCGGCGCTCGCGGCGCTGTTGAAGAAGGTGTGGGCGCCGCAGGGGCTGGTGCAGCGCAGCCAGGGTAAGTGGTACCCCGGAGAACCGTTGCCGCGCTGGCAGATCGGCCTCCTCTGGCGCGCCGACGGGAAGCCGCTGTGGCATGGCGAAGCGCTGCTGGCAGATCCGTGGCGCGAGAAGAGCGACCAGCCGGCAGCCCCACCGCATGCCGCCGGGCGATTGCTCCGTGCGATCGCCGACGGTCTCGGGCTGCCGGACCGCAAGGTGCGGCCGGCGTACGAGGATGCGCTGGCGCGCCTGGCCGCCGCGGTCCGGCAGCCGGAGGGTCACCCCGTCGTCGCCGGCGACGACCTGGCGGACGACACCGCGGACGGGCGGGCTGCGCTGCTGGCGCGGCTCGAGTCGTCCGTCGAGGAACCGACCGCCTTCGTGCTGCCGCTGCACCGCGCCGACGACGAGGATCGCTGGGCGAGCGCCGACTGGACGTTCCGCCGGGGACGCATCGTGCTGCTCGACGGCGATTCACCGGCGGGACTGCGCCTTCCGCTGGACTCCATCAGCTGGCGTCCGCCCCCGCCCTCGTTCGACGCCGACCCGCTCGAGCGCCGCCCCGCGCTGCGAACGGGCAGAAGTGCCGGATCCGCGGAACCGGTGTCCGCCGTGGCAGAGGACGAGGAAGACGAATGGGTACCGACGACCGCGTTGGTCGCCGAGGTCCGGGACGGCCTGCTGTACGTATTCTTGCCGCCCACAGAAGAATTGGAGCACTTCGTCGACCTGGTCGAACGTATCGAGGCCGCCGCCGCCGCGATCGGCTGCCCCGTCGTGGTCGAGGGATACGGGCCGCCGAGCGACCCGCGCCTCCAGGCGATGACGATCACCCCCGACCCCGGCGTCATCGAGGTCAACGTCGCACCCACGAAGAGCTTCGCCGAGCAGCGCGCCCAGCTGGAGACGCTCTACAGGCAGGCTCGGCTGGCCCGACTTTCCACCGAGCAGTTCGACAACGACGGTTCCCACGGCGGAACCGGGGGCGGCAACCACATCACCCTCGGCGGCATCACTCCGGCCGACTCTCCGCTGCTGCGCCGGCCCGACCTGCTGGTCTCGCTTCTGACGTACTGGCAACGCCACCCGGCGCTGTCATACCTCTTCGCCGGCCGATTCATCGGCACGACGTCGCAGGCGCCCCGTGTCGACGAGGGCAGGCCCGAGTCCCTCTACGAGCTCGAGATCGCGTTCTCCGAGATCGCGCGGCTGGCGTCGTCGCCGGAGGGCGCCAAACCGTGGCACACGGATCGTGCCCTCCGCCACCTCCTGACCGACATCACCGGCAACACCCACCGTGCCGAGTTCTGCATCGACAAGCTCTACAGCCCGGACAGCGCGCGGGGTCGCCTCGGACTGTTGGAGCTGCGCGGTTTCGAGATGCCCCCGCACCACCAGATGGCGATGGTCCAGTCGCTGCTCGTGCGCGCACTGGTGGCCTGGTTCTGGGACGAGCCCCTGCGCGCTCCGCTGATCCGCCACGGCGCCAACCTGCACGGCCGTTATCTGTTGCCGCACTTCATCATCCACGACATCGCCGAAGTGGCCGCCGATCTACGCGCCCACGGCATCGAGTTCGACACCAGCTGGCTGGACCCCTTCACCGAGTTCCGTTTTCCACGGATCGGGACCGCGGTGTTCGGTGCGGTGGAAATCGAACTCCGCCAGGCGATCGAGCCGTGGAACGTGCTGGGGGAGGAGGCCACCGCCGGCGGCACCGCACGCTACGTCGACTCGTCGGTGGAGCGGCTGCAGGTCAGGCTGATCGGTGCCGACAGGGCCCGCTATCTCGTCACCGTCAACGGACACCCGATCCCGATGCTGGCCACCGACAACCCCGACATCCAGGTCGGCGGGGTGCGGTACAGGGCGTGGCAACCGCCCAGCGCGCTGCACCCGACCATCACCGTCGACGGCCCGCTGCGATTCGAGCTCGTCGACGCTGCGACCGGGGTGTCGCGCGGAGGCTGCACCTATCACGTCTCCCACCCCGGGGGACGTGCCTATGAGACGCCGCCGGTGAACGCCGTCGAAGCCGAATCGCGGCGCGGCAGACGCTTCGAGGCGAGCGGCTTCACACCGGGCAAGGTCGACCTGGCCGACCTCAGGGAGAAGCAGGCGCGGCAATCGACCGATGTGGGCGCGCCGGGCATCTTGGATCTGCGGCGAGTGCGTACCGTTCTGCAGTAATGGCTGTCCCCGCAACGTCTCCGACGCCTCCCATGAGCTTCGGGGCGACCGACTTCGACCCGCTGGAACCCTACGGCTCCATGCGGGCGCAACAGGCGCTGTTCGACGTGCGGCCCCCGGCGAGCGGGTACGACGAGTTCGTCGACGCAGCTGGAGATGTGCGGCCGGCGTGGCAGGAGCTGGCCGACTGCGTCCGCGAGCGCGGCCGTGACGGGCTCGCCCGGCTGCGTGCGGCGGTCCGCGGTCTGGTCGACAACGACGGCATCACCTACATCCAGGTCGACAGGCACGGGGAGGCGATCACCGACACCGACGGCACCGCGGTGCCGGGACCGTGGCAGCTCGACGCTCTGCCCTTGGTGATCTCGGCTCCGGACTGGGATCGGTTGGAAGCCGGTCTCGTCCAGCGCTCACGGCTGCTGGACGCTGTCCTGACCGACCTCTACGCGAATCGACGCTCGATCACCAGCGGGGTACTGCCACCGCAGCTGCTGTTCTCCCATCCCGGTTACGTGCGGGCGGCACGCGGCATCGAGGTGCCCGGGCGTCACCAGCTGTTCCTGCACGGCTGTGACATCAGCAGGGCGCGGTCCGGGGAGTTCCTCGTCAACGCCGACTGGACGCAGGCGCCGTCGGGAGCCGGTTACGCGCTGGCAGACCGTCGGGTGGTCGCGCACGCGATCCCCGACCTCTACGAGCAGATCGGGCCGCGGCCCGCATCGCCGTGGGCACAGGCGCTTCGGCTGGCCCTCGTCGACGCCGCGCCGGAATCCGCCGAGGAACCCGTCATCGTCGTGCTCAGCCCAGGGATCCATTCCGAGACGGCGTTCGACCAGGCGTATCTGGCCAGCGTGCTGGGCCTTCCGCTGGTCGAGAGCGCCGATCTGGTGGTACGCGACGGCAAGCTGTGGATGCGCTCGATGGGCACCCTCAAGCGGGTCGATGTGGTGCTGCGCCGGGTCGACGCCGAATACGCCGACCCGCTCGACCTTCGGCCGGACTCCCGGCTCGGCGTGGTCGGGCTGGTCGAGGTGCTGCGCCGTGGGGCGGTCACCGTGGTCAACACGCTCGGCAGCGGTGTGCTCGAAAGTGCCGGGCTGCTTCGCTTCCTGCCCGAGCTCGCCGAGAAGCTGTTGGGCGAGACCCCGCTGCTGCAGACGGCCCCGCTGTACTGGGCAGGTATCGACATCGAACGGTCCCACCTCTTGGCGCACCTCGCGGAACTGCTCATCAAGCCGGTGACCGGCGGGGACCCGATCGTCGGCCCCGAACTGTCCGCAGCACAACTGGAGTCCCTGGGGGCCCGGATCTCGGCCACGCCGTGGCAGTGGGTGGGTCAGGAGTTGCCTCAGTTCTCCTCCGCGCCATCGGATTTTCTGCCCGGCGGACTGTCGTCGGCGAGCGTCGGTATGCGGCTTTTCACGGTGTCCCAGCACAGCGGATATGCGCCGATGATCGGTGGGCTCGGCTACCTGCTGGCGCCGGGAACAACGGCATACCGATTGAAAACCATTGCTGCCAAAGATATCTGGATCCGAACGCCCACCCGCGTCACCGCCGAGAAGATCCCGTCGACCGTCACGGCGGATCTCACCGCACCCGACGTCGCGCGCCTTCCCGCGCCGGCGACGTCGAGCCCCACCCAGGAGGTCAGCTCACCCCGCGTGCTGTCCGACCTGTTCTGGATCGGGCGTTACGCCGAACGCGCCGAACACATGTCGCGCCTGCTGACGGTGACCCGCGAGCGCTATCACGAATACCGCTACCGCCGCACGATGGCGGGCAGCGAATGTGTGCCAGTGCTGCTCACCGCGCTCGGTGCGATCACCGGAACCGATACCGGCGCCGGTGCCGACTACGCGGAGATGGTGGCCACCGCTCCGACCACCCTGTGGTCACTGACCGCAGACCGGCACCGTCCCGGGTCGCTGGCCCAGTCGGTGGAGCGCCTCGGCCTGGCGGCCCGCGCGGTGCGCGACCAGATGTCCAACGACACATGGATGCTGCTGTCCGCGCTGGAACGGGCACTGCTCTACGGACCGGACACACCCCCGGACTCGAAGGCCGAAGGGGACGCGTTCCTCGCCTCGACGAGCACGCAGGCGCTGGCGGGCATGTTGGCACTGTCGGGGGTGGTCGCTGAGTCGATGGTCCACGACGTGGGCTGGACGATGCTCGACATCGGCAAACGCATCGAACGAGCCCAGGGGCTGACCGCGCTGCTGCGGGCCACCTTGACGACCGTCCGGGCGCCGGATGCCGAGCAGACCATCACGGAGTCGACCCTCGTGGCATGTGAGTCGCTGGTCATCTATCGCAGGCGCAACCCGGGCAAGTCCAGTGTCGCCGGTGTGGCCGAGCTCGTGCTCTTCGACGCGGCCAACCCGCGCTCGCTGGTCTACCAGCTGGAGCGCCTGCGGGCGCACCTGAAGTCGTTGCCCGGCTCCTCCGGGTCTTCGCGCCCTGAGCGGATGGTCGACGAGATCGCCGCGCGCCTGCGTCGGATCGCACCGGCGGACCTGGAGGACGTCAGCGCGGACGGTGCCCGCGACGACCTCGACAAGCTGCTCTCCGCGATACACCGGGACCTGCGCGAATTGTCTTCTGTCATCACGGCGATCCATCTGTCGCTACCCGGCGACATGCAGCCGCTGTGGGGACCGGACGAGAGGCGGGTGGTGCCATGACCGCATATCCCGACGGCCCGACCGCGTCCGGCTCATCCCGCAGCTATGAGATCACGCACCGCACCGCCTATCGCTATTCCGACGTCGTCACCAGTTCCTACGGGCGGGGCTTCCTGACACCGAGAGACTCAGCGCGTCAGCGTTGCCTGTTCCATGAACTCGTCATCGAGCCGGAGGCCGCCGACAGCTCGATCAGCCGAGACGGGTGGGGCAACGTCAGCTCGTATTTCCACGTCACCGAACGCCACGAGGAGCTGACGATCACCAGCCGCTCGGTGGTCGAGGTCGACCCGCCCCCGCCGGACCTGTATCAGGGACCCTCGGCACGGGCGCCGTGGGAAATCGCCCGCCCGGTGGGAGCGGACGGTGCGCTGGCGACCGAGTTCACCCTCGACCTGGCGCCCCCGGAGATCACCGAAGAGCTGCGGGCCTATGCCGCACCGAGTTTCGCCGCGGGCCGGCCGCTGATCGAGGTATTGCGCGACCTGACCGCGCGTATCTTCACCGACTTCACCTACAAATCGGGGTCGACGACGGTGTCCACCCAGGTGAGTGAGGTTTTGGCGGCGCGCGAAGGGGTATGTCAGGACTTCGCGCGGCTCGCGATCGCCTGCCTGCGTGCCAACGGTCTGGCCGCCAGTTACGTCTCGGGTTACCTGGCGACCGACCCTCCGCCCGGGAAGGAACGCATGGTGGGAGTTGACGCGACGCACGCATGGGCGTCGGTGTGGACACCTCAGAACCAATGGCTCGGATTGGATCCGACCAACAATCAGATGGTCGACGAACGTTACGTGACGGTCGGTTTCGGCCGTGACTATGCCGACGTCCCGCCGCTGCGCGGCATCATCTACACCGACTCGGAGAGCAGCGTGATCGACGTGTCGGTCGACGTCGCGCCATACCGCGGGGGTGTGCTGCATGCGTGACTTCACCTGTCCCAACTGCGGTCAGCGGTTGTCATTCGAGAACTCGGTGTGTCTGAACTGCAAGAGCGCACTGGGCTTTTCGCTCGACGACATGGCGCTGCTGGTGATCGCGCCGCCCGAGGAAAGCGAGCACGCCGGAGCGGTGAGCGAACGCCAGTACCAGCTGTGCGCGAATCTCCATCTCGCCGAATGCAACTGGCTGGTGGAGAAGGGGCCGATCGCCAAGCTGTGCGTGTCGTGCGCGTTGACCCGCACGCGACCCAACGACGCCGACACCATCGCGCTGGCGGCATTCGCGACCGCGGAGAGGGCCAAGCGGCGCCTGATCGCCGAACTTCACGAACTCAAGCTGCCGATCGTCGGACGCGACCTCGACCCCCAGTTCGGGCTCGCGTTCGACCTGCTGTCGAGTCAGTTCGAGAAGGTGTTCACCGGGCACGAGAACGGGGTCATCACACTGGATCTCGCCGAAGGCGACGATGTGCACCGCGAACAGCTGCGGATCTCGATGGACGAACCCTATCGGACGCTGCTGGGCCATTTCCGTCACGAGATCGGCCACTATTACCAGTACCGGCTGATCGGCACGTCGCAGGACTACCTGGATCGCTATCACGAACTCTTCGGCGACCCCGAGGCCGACTACCAGGCCGCGCTCGACCGGCACTACAGCGAGGGCGCCCCGGCGGGATGGGAGGACAATTACGTGTCCTCGTACGCGACGATGCACCCCGCCGAGGACTGGGCGGAAACCTTCGCCCATTACCTGCACATCCGGGACACACTCGACACCGCCGCCGCGTTCGGGTTCGCCCCGGCCACGGCAACCTACGACCGAAGGGTGTTGGGCCCCAGTGGTTTCGACACCCTGATCGACCTGTGGTTGCCGTTGTCGTGGGCGCTCAACCAGGTCAACCGGTCGATGGGCAAGGAGGATGTGTACCCGTTCGTCCTGCCGCCCCCGGTGTTGGAGAAAATGCGGTTCATCCACACCGTCATCGACGAGATCACCTCCAACCCGGCCAAACTGGCCGAGGTGGGCGCGCCGGCGGACGCGCAGAGCCAGCAGCTCAGCTGACGGTCACCCGTCGAGGTCCGGCGCCCACGCCACCCCGTTGATGTGGGCGCCGCCGTCGACGAACAGCGTGTTGCCCGTCAGATATCGCGACCCCTCACTCGCCAGGAAGACCGCGACGGGCGAGATGTCGTGATACGGATCGCCCATGCGCCCCATCGGATTGGCCGCGTCGGCGAGGGCGACGAGTTCCGGATGCTCGCCGAGCGCGCGAAAGAACGCCTGGCTCTTGGCCGCCGGGCAGAGCGCGTTGACAGTGACTCCGATCGAGGCCCATTCGCGAGCCGCCGTCCGGGTCAACGCGCGCAACGCTTCTTTGGCGGCGTTGTACTCCAGCGAACCGACGTGGGCGTTGACCCCGTTCAGGCTGCACAGGTTGACGATCCGGCCCCAACCCGCAGCCTTCATGTGGGGGTGCGCGGCACGCATCGCCCAGAACGGGCCGAAATAGCCGACCGCCATGCCGTCGGCGAGCTGACGGTCGGTCTTGTGCTCGACGCGACCGATGGCGCCACCGCCCCAGGCGTTGTTGACCAGGATTTCGATCGACCCGTACTCCGACACCGCAGCCTCGACGGCGTGCTCGACCTGCGCGCGGTCGGAGACATCGGTGCGTACGAAGAAGCCTCCGATGCCGTCGGCCACCGTCCGTCCCGCATCCTCGTCGAGCTCCGCGACCACCACCCGGGCGCCCTCGTCGGCAAAGCGCCGGGCGATGCCCTCGCCGATACCGGCACCGGCGCCCGTCACCAGCGCGACCCGTCCGTCCAGCGCACCGCTCATGCCGAGGCCCCATCTGAAAGCAGTTGACGTGACTGAGGTTTCCCGTCGAGCGCCGCAGTAGTCCGGCTCGTGATCTGCCAGCGTCCGTCGATGCGGCGCAGGCGAAACAGGTTCGCGCCGGCCCGGCCGACCACGAAGCGGCCGTCGCGGTGAACCAGCAGTGCCGATTCGCACACCGCCACCGCGGCGTCACCGTCGACGGTCACGACCGCAGGGCCCAGGAAGTGACAGCACCCGCCGCCGATGAGGCCCTGATGTTCCGGCGAGCGGACCATCGCGACGATGTCGGCGCGACTACGCATCGACCAGCCCTCGACCTCGTAGGTGCCATCCTCGGCCCAGAGTTCGCCCACCGTCTCGGCGTCGCCGGCATCGACGAGCGGGCCGTAGCGTGCGATCATCCGCTCGATCGCGCGCTCGTCCTCGATCACAGACATTCGGCGCTCCAGGTCGGCCAGGCGGTCGGTACCCATCTAGTGCTCACCCATCAGTTGTCGCATGAACTGGTGGGCGCCGAGGACCACCTTGGCTCTGTCGGGGTGGTTGCGCCGCGCGACGTCGGCCTCGTTACCGCCGGCGATGTGCACCGGACCGAACGGCAGCCGTTGCAGGCCTTCGGCAGCGACGTCGGCAGGTTCGGCGACCCGCAGTCCCGGCACGTCGAAGTTCAACCCGACCCGTTCCATGGCCGGTGTGCGGGTGACACCGAGCACCAGCTCGAGAACGTGAACGTCGTGGTCTCGCAACTCAAGCCAGAGGCCTTCGGCGAAGATCCGGCCGAACGCCTTCACTCCGCCGTACACGGTGTGACGCGTCGAGCCCAGGTAGCCCGCCATCGAGCCGACCATCAGGATGCCGCCGCGGCGGCGTTGCCGCATGGGCCCGGCGAAGTGGTGCACCAGCGCCGTCATCGCGGTGATGTTGAGGTCGATCACCCTGCCGAAGTCGGGCAGCCCGCCGTCGAGGAACTCCTCACTGCACGTGTTGGCGCCGGCGTTGTAGATCAGCAGGCCCACCTCAAGATCGGAGGTCGCTGCGATCACCTGGGCGACGTCGTCGACGAGATCGACTGCCAGCGTCCGGGTTTCGACGCCCTGGCGGCGGCATCGGGCCGCCGTCCGCTCCAAGGGCTCCGGCTTGCGTGCCACGAGCACCAGATTTACACCGGCCTCGGCCAGCAGCGCCGCGAACTCCGCGCCGACGCCCTCCGAACCGCCCGCGATCACTGCCCACGGTCCGTAGGCCGACAGATCTGTCACCGCTCGATCATGGCGCACCGTCGACCGGACGGGGCCAGGTTCAGGTCATCCGGAGAAATGCCCGCCCCCTGTGGCACGATTCCGCAACACACGGCCGATGTTGGGCGGAGAGGGCGCCTCGTCTCCCTAGGATCACCCGGTGGCCGATCGCTATGGAACCGACATACTCGCCAGCAATCCGCACCAGTCGCGGAAGCCGCGCTCGACCGAGCAGGCGATCGAGATCGGGATGGTCGTCGAGGACGCGCAGACCGGATTCGTCGGCGCCATCGTGCGCGTCGAGTACGGCCGCATGGAGCTCGAAGACCGCAACGGCCGCACCAAACCGTTCCCCGTCGGGCCCGGCTACCTGATCGACGGCAAGCCCGTCATCCTGACCCCGCCCAAGAAGGCGGGGCCCGCGGCGCCGACACGCACCGCGTCGGGTTCGGTCGCCGTCAGAGGTGGGCGCGCGAAAGTCGCACTGGCGAGCCGGATCTACGTCGAGGGCCGTCATGACGCCGAACTCGTCGAACAGGTCTGGGGCGAGGACCTGCGCATCGAAGGGGTCGTCGTCGAATACCTCGGGGGCGTTGACGATCTCGCCGCGATCGTCGCGGACTTCCGGCCCGGGCCGGGCCGCAGGCTCGGGGTTCTCGTCGACCATCTGGTGCCCGGATCCAAGGAGGCCCGCATCGCCGACTCGGTGCGTCGCGGCCCGGGAGGCGAGCACACCCTCGTCGTCGGGCATCCGTTCATCGACATCTGGGAGGCGGTCAAACCCGCGCGCATCGGCGTCGAATCATGGCCGGTGGTTCCGAAGGGTCAGGACTGGAAGCACGGCGTGTGTGAGGCGCTCGGCTGGAGGCACCGCGATCAGGCAGACATCGCGAACGTGTGGCAGAAGATCCGCGGGCGTGTGCGGGACTGGACGGACCTGGAGCCGGAGCTGATCGGCCGCGTCGAGGAGTTGATCGACTTCGTCACCGCTCCCGTGTAAGCAGGGAGCGTGCCCGACAGTCTGTTCGATGTTCCCGGAGAGGCTCCCGCGGCCGGCGGGGTGCCGGCGCCGGGGAGCTCGTCGCCGCTGGCGGTGCGTATGCGTCCGGCGTCCCTCGACGAGGTGGTGGGCCAGGGGCATCTGCTGAAGCCGAACTCGCCGCTGCGTCGTCTGATCGAGGGGTCGGGCGCCGCGTCGGTGATCCTGTACGGCCCGCCCGGCACGGGGAAGACGACGCTGGCGTCGATGATCTCGCAGGCGACCGGCCGCCGGTTCGAGGCCCTGTCGGCGCTGGCGGCGGGCGTGAAGGAAGTCCGCGCGGTGATAGACGTCGCCCGGCAGGCGGCGGTTCGCGGCGAACAGACCGTGCTGTTCATCGACGAGGTGCACCGGTTCTCCAAGACGCAGCAGGACGCCCTGCTGGCCGCCGTGGAGAACCGGGTGGTGCTGCTGGTGGCGGCGACCACCGAGAACCCGTCGTTCTCCGTCGTCGCGCCGCTGCTGAGCCGCTCGCTGATCCTGCAGCTGCAACCGCTCACCCCGGCCGATGTCGAGACGGTGATCCGACGCGCTGTCACCGACGGGCGCGGCCTGGCCGGCAAGGTCGCCGTCACCGACGCGGCGGTCGACCTGCTGGTGCAGCTGTCCGCCGGCGACGCGCGGCGGGCGCTGACGGCCCTGGAGGTGGCCAGCGAAACAGTCGCAGAGACCGGCGAAGAAGTCACCGTCGAGGTCATCGAGCAGTCGCTGGACCGGGCGGCGGTGCGGTACGACCGCGACGGCGATCAGCACTATGACGTCATCAGCGCGTTCATCAAGTCCGTCCGCGGCTCGGATGTCGATGCCGCGCTGCACTATCTGGCGCGGATGCTGGTGGCGGGGGAGGACCCGCGCTTCGTCGCACGTCGGCTGATGATTCTGGCCAGTGAGGACATCGGGATGGCCGATCCGACGGCCCTGCCGACAGCAGTCGCAGCCGCCCAGACCGTGCAGCTGATCGGCATGCCGGAAGCGCAGCTGACGCTTGCGCACGCAACCGTGCACCTCGCGACGGCGCCCAAATCCAACGCGGTGACCACCGCGCTCGGGGCGGCGATGGCCGATATCCGCGCGGGCAAGGCCGGGCTGGTGCCGGCTCACCTGCGTGACGGGCACTACTCGGGCGCCCAGAAATTGGGCAACGCCGTCGGTTACAAGTACGCCCACGATCAACCGGGTGGCGTTGCGGCGCAACAATATCCGCCTGACGAACTGGTGGGGGTCGATTACTACCAGCCGACCGGCCACGGTGCCGAGCGGGATATCTCGACGCGGCTGGAGAAGCTGCGCGCGATCATCCGCCGCAGCCGCTGACTTCCTGAACACCCTTGACTCCGGAGGACAGGCGCCCTACCGTTGTAGTCAACCAAATGATTGATCAATAGAAGGGTTGATTATTGGCGAGTGACGGCGAGGGAGACACTCGGCTCGATCGGGCTTTCATGGCACTGGCGGACCCGGTGCGGCGCGCGATGGTGGCGCGCCTGTCGCGGGGTCCGGCGACCGTCAACGAGTTGGCCGCTCCCTTCGACATCACGAAACAGGCGGTATCCAAACACATTCAGGTGCTCGAGCAAGCGGGTCTGGTCACCAGGACCCGGGATGCGCAGCGCCGGCCGGTGCACTTGGATGCCACGGCGCTGGAGTCCCTGACCGCATGGATCGACCAGTACCGGCTCAACGCCGAACGCAATTACCGCCGGCTCGATGCGCTGCTGGCCACGATGACAGAAGAGGAGAAACCCACATGACGAACGCCCTTGATCTGACCGCTCCGGTCGACACCCTGGCCATGGAGTTCTCGCGCGAGTTCGACGCTCCCGTCGACGCCCTGTATCGCGCCCACGCCGAACCAGAGCTGGTCAAGAGGTGGCTCGGTCCGCACGGCCTCGAGATGGATATCAGCGAGTGGAACTTCACCGACCACGGCGGTTACCGCTACTCGCACAGGAACGAGCACGGCACGTTCCACTTCAACGGCACGTTCCACACCGTGCGGGCCAACGAATTCATCGTGCAGACTTTCGAATTCGAGGGGGCGCCCGGCATGGTGAACATCGAGTTCATGTGGTTCGAGGACCTCGGCGGTGGCCGGTCGAGGCTTCGTGGCCGGTCGATCTGCCCCAACATCGAGGCGCGCGACGCGCTGCTGGCCTCGGGAATGGAGGGCGGGATGACGGAGGGTTACGAGAAGCTCGACGCGCTTCTGACGAACATGTAGACCCCGAACAGAGGTGATCCCGGCCGGTCGGGGGCCCAGCCGGGATCACCATGGGTGGTGTCGGAGGTCAGCGCATGATGGTGCGCCGACGGCCCGTCAATCCGGTCCTGCGGCGGCCCATCAGAGCCGCGACCAGTGCTACGCCGACGGCCGCGACGACGACCTGGACGAGCAGCTCGAGCCAGTCGATGCCCCCGGTCGCGGTGGGGATGCCGATCGCGCGGGCCAGCGCGGTCCCGATGAACGCGGACACGATGCCCACCAGGATGGTGAGGAGCATGCCGATCGGCTGCTTGCCGGGCAGCACGAGACGGCCCAGCGCGCCGACAACGATGCCGACGAGAATTGCGGTGATGATGCCGGTGATGGTCATTTCTGCCTCCGTGGGATGTGTGGCTGCGGCAGAAATACCCTGGGTTCAGACGGAATAAACGGCTACGTCAATCGGGGTCAATCGCGGTCAGTCGCGTGCCGAGCGGTCGAGCCGTTCGCGCGCTGTGCCTCGTAGAGTCGGCGCACCTCGGCTCTGAGCGCTTCGATCTGAGCCGCGGTCGCAGCCTGGTTGGCGGTGTCTTCCTCCGCGACGCGCTGCACGATCCAGGACGCCAGCGTCGCGGTCACGATGCCCAGCAGGCTTATGCCGCCGATCATCAACAGCGCGGCCACAACTCGCCCCGTGGTGGTCACCGGTGCGAGATCGCCGTAGCCGACGGTCGTCACAGTCGTGATCGCCCACCAGAGTGCCTTGCCGAACGACGTGATCGCCGAGCCGGGTTGCTCACGCTCGGCGTCGAGAACGGCCAGCGAAGCTACATAGATGAGCAGCACGGAACCGCCGACGGTGTACATCGCCACTCGTCCCCGGATGGCGTCGCCGGCAGCGCGATGCATCGCGGTGATCAAGACGACCAGCCGAAGCAGCCGCAGTGGTCGCAGAAAAGGAAGGACGACGATGGCCAGGTCGGGAAGGTGGCGCACGAACCACCTGCCGCGGTGGTCGGCCAGCGTCAGCCGCATGACGTAGTCACCGAGGAAGGCGAGGTAGAGCGCGGTGTTCACCCACTCGAGCACGCTGTCGACGTGTGGACCCGGCTGAGCCAAGACCTGGACCGAATAGGTGGCCAGGAAAAGGAGGGCGATTCCCGCCAACGGCCATTCGGACCGTTTCTCCCATTGCTGAAGCGTGGACGGCTGCGTGACGGTCGACATTTCTCTTCCTGTGACTCACGACCACGACAAGCAGGCCGATCGGGAAAGCCGCCTGCCGTTTAGACGCAGTTCGGCGTTCCTAAACACGGCAGATGCACTCCGTAGGCTGAGGTAGATGAACACCGAAGTGCTCGACGTGGACACCTCGCGCCGCCGAATCGTGGACCTGACGTCCGAGGTGCGCGATTTCTGCGCGGCCCAGCAGGACGGCCTCTGCAACGTTTTCGTGCCGCACGCCACGGCGGGAGTGGCCGTCATCGAGACCGGCGCGGGGTCCGACGACGACCTCATCGAGACGCTGGAGCGGCTGCTGCCACGCGACGACCGCTATCGCCACAGCCACGGCTCACCCGGCCATGGCGCCGACCACGTCCTGCCGGGGCTGGTGTCACCGTCGGTGACCCTCCCGGTGGCAGGCGGCGAACCCCTGCTGGGCACCTGGCAGAGCATCGTCCTGGTCGACCTGAACAGGGACAATCCCCACCGCTCGGTCCGGCTGAGCTTCGTGGCGGGCTGACCAGGTCGTGCACCCGGTTATCCATGGAAACCTCGGGGACCCAGACCGGTACTGTGGTGCGGTCGAGTATTCGCAGGTTAAGCCGAAGGACAACAGCACGTGCAGACACACGAGATCAGGAAGCGGTTCCTTGATCATTTCGTGAAGGCAGGACACACCGAGGTGCCGAGCGCCTCGGTGATCCTCGACGACCCGAACCTCCTGTTCGTCAACGCCGGCATGGTGCAGTTCGTCCCTTACTTCCTGGGGCAGCGCACGCCGCCGTACGACACCGCGACGAGCGTGCAGAAGTGCATCCGGACCCCCGACATCGAAGAGGTGGGCATCACCACCCGCCACAACACGTTCTTCCAGATGGCGGGCAACTTCAGCTTCGGCGACTACTTCAAGAAGCGCGCCATCGAGCTGGCCTGGTCACTGCTGACCAACCCGGTATCCGAAGGCGGCTACGGGTTCGACCCCGAAAAGCTCTGGGCCACAGTCTATCTCGATGACGATGAGGCCATCGGGCTGTGGCAGGAGATCGCCGGGCTGCCTCTTGAGCGCATCCAGCGTCGCGGGATGGCCGACAACTACTGGTCCATGGGCATCCCCGGACCGTGTGGGCCGTGCTCGGAGATCTACTACGACCGCGGCCCCGAATACGGCGTGGACGGCGGCCCGGAGGCCAACGAGGACCGCTACATCGAGATCTGGAATCTCGTGTTCATGCAGAACGAGCGCGGCGAGGGCACCTCGAAAGAGGACTTCGAGATCCTTGGCCCGCTGCCGCGCAAGAACATCGACACCGGCATGGGTGTGGAACGCATCGCATGCCTGCTGCAGGGCGTCGACAACGTCTACGAGACCGACCTGGTGCGTCCCGTCATCGACGTCGTCGCGAGCATTGCTCCGCGTGGCTACGGGCAGGGCAACCACGATGACGACGTCCGTTACCGCATCATCGGCGACCACAGTCGCACGGCGGCGATCATCATCGCCGACGGCGTCACCCCGGGTAACGAGGGTCGCGGTTACGTCCTGCGCCGCCTGCTGCGGCGCATCATCCGCGCAGCCAAGCTGCTCGGGGTGGACCGCCCGATCATGGGTGAGCTGATGGCCACGGTGCGCGACGAGATGGGCCCCTCCTATCCGGAGCTGGTCACCGATTTCGACCGCATCAACCGCATCGCCGTCGCCGAGGAGACGGCGTTCAACCGCACGCTCACCGCGGGATCGCGGCTCTTCGAGGACGCGGCCGCGTCGACCAAGAAGTCCGGTGCTTCGGTCCTGTCGGGCAGCGACGCGTTCACGCTGCACGACACCTACGGTTTCCCGATCGACCTGACGCTGGAAATGGCCGCCGAGGCCGGTCTCAGCGTCGACGAGGAGGGCTTCCGCGGCCTGATGGCCGAACAGCGCCGGCGCGCGAAGGCGGACGCCGCGGCGCGAAAGCAGGCCCACACCGACCTGTCGGCCTACCGCGAGCTCGTCGACGCCGGCCCCACCGAGTTCACCGGGTTCGACGAATTGACCACCGAGGCAAGGATTCTCGGGATCTTCGTCGACGGCAAGCGCGTGCCGGTGGTGTCGCATGACGGACTCGACGCCGATCGTGTCGAGCTGATCCTGGACCGCAGCCCGTTCTACGCAGAATCGGGCGGCCAGATCGCCGACGAGGGAACCGTGACCGGAACCGGTGCGTCCGAGACCGCCAAGGCCGCCGTCACCGACGTGCAGAAGATCGCGAAAACACTGTGGGCGCACCGCATCAACGTGGAGTCCGGCGAGTTCGTCGAAGGTGACACCGTCGTCGCTGCCGTCGATCCGCGGTGGCGCCACGGCGCGACCCAGGGGCACTCCGGTACCCACATGGTGCACGCCGCGCTGCGACAGGTGTTGGGCCCCAATGCCGTTCAGGCCGGTTCGTTGAACCGTCCGGGATACCTGCGTTTCGACTTCAACTGGCAGGGTGCGCTGTCCGACGAGCAGCGGACCCAGATAGAAGAGGTCACCAACCAGGCCGTCGAAGCCGACTACGAGGTCCACAACTTCACCACCGAGCTCGACAAGGCCAAGGCGATGGGTGCGATGGCGCTCTTCGGCGAGAACTATCCGGACGAGGTGCGGGTGGTCGAGATCGGCGGACCGTTCTCGATCGAGCTGTGCGGCGGAACGCACGTGCGCAGCTCGGCCCAGATCGGGCCCGTCACGATTCTGGGAGAGTCGTCGGTGGGCTCGGGTGTGCGCCGCGTCGAGGCCTACGTCGGCCTGGACTCCTTCAAGCACCTCGCCAAAGAGCGCGCGTTGATGGCCGGGCTGGCGTCGTCGCTGAAGGTGCCGTCCGACGAGGTGCCCGCCCGGGTGGAGAACCTCGTGGAGCGGCTGCGCGCCGCGGAGAAGGAACTCGACCGGCTGCGGCTGGCCAACGCCCGCGCGGCGGCGGCGAACGCAGCCGCCGGCGCCGAGGAGATCGGCAAGGTGCGGCTGGTCGCGCAGCGGATGGCCGGCGGGATCTCCGCGGGCGATCTGCGCTCACTCGTCGGAGACATTCGCGGCAAGCTGGGCAGTGATCCGGCAGTGGTGGCGCTGATGGCCGAGGGCGACGACGACGCGGTGCCGTTCGTGGTGGCCGTCAACCCCGCGGCGCAAGACCTCGGATTCAACGCCAACAACCTGGTCAAGGTCTTGGGGGCCGCGGTGAACGGGCGCGGCGGGGGTAAGGCCGATCTCGCACAGGGTTCGGGCAAGGGGGCGGCAGGCATCGACGCCGCATTGGCATCGATACGCGCGGAGATAGGCCGGAGCTAGCTTCGTGCCCGACACCGATTGGACCAGCCGTGTGCCCGACCGGCCTGGTGATCCACACGCGGCTCCCGACCCGGGCCGCGGTCGCCGCCTCGGTGTCGATGTCGGCACGGTCCGGATAGGCGTGGCGATCAGCGACCCCGACGCGATCCTGGCGACACCCGTCGAAACGGTGCCTCGCGACAAGCGCTCGGGCAGGCATCTGAAACGGCTGGCCGCGCTGGTGGCCGATCACCAGGCGGTGGAGGTCGTCGTCGGTCTGCCGCGCACGCTCGCAGATCGGGCGGGGACCTCGGCGCAGGACGCCGTGGAGGTCGCCGATCTGTTGGCGTCGCGGATCGCGCCGGTGCCGGTGCGGCTGGCCGACGAGCGGTTCACGACCGTGACCGCGCAGCGCACTCTGCGGGAGGCAGGAGTACGAGCCCGTGGTCAACGGTCGGTGATCGACCAGGCCGCGGCGGTGGGGATCCTTCAGAACTGGCTCGACCAGCGGCGGGCAGCGCTGCCCGCACACGGAGAGGTCTTGGATGACTGACGACTGGCAGAGTGACCGCGCCGAGCCTTTGGCGGTGGGGCCGCCGCGGCGGCAGATGACGCGGCGCGAGCGCGCCCGCCAGGAGCGCTACCGGCGCAGGCGCAAGACCGGTCTGGTGATCGCGCTGTCGATGCTCGTCGTCGTGGTCGTCGTGGCGGTGTTCCTGGGTTCGAAGATGTGGCATTCGCTCTTCGGCGGCACCACCGACGATTTCGCGGGATCGGGTGTCAACGACGTCGTGATCCAGGTGCACGACGGCGACTCGACCACGGCGATCGGGCAGACGCTGCACGACAGCAACGTGGTCGCCAACGTGAAGACGTTCGTCGACGCCGCCGACGGCAACACCGCGATCTCGGCGATCCAGCCCGGCTTCTACAAGGTTCGCACCGAGATCCCCGCGGCCAGCGCCGTCGAGCGCCTCGTCGATCCGTCCAGCCGCGTCGGCAAGCTCGTCATTCCCGAAGGGCGGCAGCTCGACGACCTCCGCGACGTCAAGACCAATGCCGTCACCGACGGCATCCTCACCCTGATCTCGAAAGCGTCCTGCGTGGACCTCGACGGTGACCGTCGGTGCGTGCCGGCCGACGAACTGAAAAACATTGCGGGCGCGGCGAATCCGTCGGATCTGGCGGTGCCGGGATGGGCCACCGAGGCCGTCGACCGGATGGGGGCAGACCATCGCAGGCTCGAGGGCTTGATCGCCCCCGGCACCTGGAACATCGACCCGTCGGCCGAGCCGCAGGCCATTCTGTCGACGCTGATCTCGGCCAGCGCCGGCCAGTATGAACAGAGCGGCCTGCTCACGACCGCGACCGCGCTGAACATGTCGCCCTACGAGATCCTGACGGTGGCCTCGCTCGTGCAGCGTGAATCCACACCCGAGGACTTCTCGAAGGTGGCCCGCGTCATCTACAACCGGCTGGCCGAACGGCGCACGCTGGAGTTCGACTCGACGGTGAACTACGCGCTGGACCGCATCGAGATCGCCACCACCGACGGGGACCGGGCTCAGGCCACGCCGTGGAACACCTATGTGCGCCCGGGCCTTCCCGCGACGCCGATCTGCTCACCGGGCGCGCCCGCGCTTCTCGCCGCCGAGCAGCCGGAGCCGGGAGACTGGTTGTACTTCGTCACCATCGACATGCAGGGCACGACGCTGTTCACGCGTGAGTACGAACAACACCTGGCGAACATCGAGGTGGCGCGACGCAATGGCGTTCTCGACTCTGCGCGGTAGGCCGTGAGCGCCGGGGCGCGCCGGGCCGCTGTGCTGGGGTCACCGATCGCGCATTCGCGATCCCCGCAGCTGCACCTCGCGGCCTACCGGGCGCTGGGCTTGCGCGATTGGACCTACGACCGCATCGAGTGCACCGAGGACGAACTCGCGGCGGTGGTCGCCGGGTTCGGCCCGGAGTGGGTCGGGGTGTCGGTGACGATGCCCGGCAAGTTCGCCGCCCTACGGTTCGCCGACGAGGCGACGGACCGGGCAAAGCTGGTCGGTGCGGCGAACACGCTGGTGCGCACCGAGACAGGCTGGCGGGCGGACAACACCGACGTCGACGGCGTCGCGGGGGCGCTGGGGTCCGTCAGCGGGCCGGCCGCGGTCGTCGGGTCCGGCGGCACCGCGCCCGCGGCGGTGGTCGGACTGGCCGCGCTCGGGGTCACCGACGTCCAGATCGTCGCGCGCAATCGCGACCGGGCAACACCGTTGGTGGCACTCGCCGAGCGGATCGGGATCGGGGCGCGGTGGGTCGAGCTCGGTCAACCCGTCCGGGACGTCGCTGCCGTGGTGAGCACCATTCCCGCCGATGTGGCTGCAACCCATGCGAAGTCGCTCGCCGCAACGCCGGTGCTGCTCGACGCCATCTACGACCCCTGGCCCACACCGCTGGCGCTGGCGGTGGAGGCGGCGGGGGGCCGGGCTGTCAGCGGGCTGCAGATGTTGCTCAATCAGGCTTTCGCCCAGGTGGAGCAGTTCACCGGCAGGCCCGCGCCCAGGGATGCGATGCGGACCGCGCTGGTCGGCTCCTGATTGGTGCTCCTGGCACCTCGGCATCCGCCCTAGTCTGGCCAGGTGGGGGAGATCGCCGCGGTGGCGGTGGGCGGGTGGCTTGTTGCGTTGAGCGCGTTCGACATTCGACACCATCGACTTCCCAACGCGCTGACGTTGCCCGGGGCCGTGGCGGTGATGATCGCTGCGATCCTGCACGGCCGCGGCATCGCCTCGCTGACGGGAGCCGCCGTCCTGACCGCGGCCTATCTCGTCGTGCACCTGCTTACGCCGTCCGGAATGGGCGCAGGCGATGTGAAGCTGGCCGTCGGGCTCGGCGCACTCAGTGGCGCCTTCGGCGTGGAGGCGTGGCTATTGGCCGCCTTCGGTGCGCCCACGTTCACGACATTGGCCGGGCTCGCGAGTCGGCGGCGGGTGCTGCCGCACGGTCCGTCGATGTGCATAGCGACGGCCTCGGCGGTGCTCGCCTACCTCTGAGGTAATGGCTTCGCCGCTGCTGTCCCGCCATACTCGCAGTCATGGCGCAACCACCGATCCTGTTGCTGCACGGCATATTCGGGCGGCCATCGCTGCTCGAGCCGTGGGTACGGTTCTTCACCGAGGCTGGATTGCGTTGCCACGCACCGGCATTACCCGGGCGAGACCCGTCCGATGACGGCGTGCTGAGCCGCACCGGCGTCGCCGACATGGTGGACGCCGCCCTGGAGGCGTACGACGCGATCGGCGAACCGGCGATCGTCATCGGACACAGCATGGGTGGTCTGCTGGCGCAGAAGGTGGCGGCCGCACGCGACCCGTTGGCGGTGGTGCTGCTGGCGTCGATCCCGCCCGGGGTGCTGTGGCCGCAAATGCGCGTGCTGCCCGACTTCGTCCCGCTGATGCCGACCGTGCTGGCCGGGCGCCCCTTTCTTCCGTCGCCGGACGTGATGCGCAAGGTTCCGCTGAACACGTTGCCCCCCGACGAGCAGGAGCGGCTCATCCCAGACCTGGTGCGCGACTCGGGCCGGGCTTTCCGGGCGCTGCTGCTCGGGTCGCCGGTCACCCGTGTCAAGGCGGCCGATGTGCGCTGTCCGGTGCTGTGTGTCAGCGCCGGTTCCGACCGCAACGTCGCCCCGTGGATGTCGCGCAGGATCGCGCGACGCTATGGCGCCGAGCATCAGGTGCACCCTGGGCTGCCGCACTGGATCATCGCGGAGTCCGCGGTTCAGCAGGTGGCGCCACCCGTGCTCGACTGGCTCCGCAGGACGCCGGCGCTGAGCTGAGTTCGTCGCCATTTCGGGGCAGGGTGCCTGCCGTGCGAAAATGGGCCGCGTGTTGCGATGGACTACTGCAGGTGAATCCCACGGCCGGGCGCTGGTGGCCATGGTCGAGGGCATGGTCGCGGGTGTCCACGTCACGTCGGCAGACATCTCCGCCCAGCTGGCCCGGCGCCGCCTCGGCTATGGTCGCGGCGCGCGGATGAAGTTCGAGCAGGACCAGGTCACCATGCTGACGGGTCTCCGGCACGGCGTCACGCTCGGCGGTCCCATCGCCATCGAGATCGGCAACACCGAATGGCCGAAATGGGAGACCGTGATGGCCCCCGACCCGGTCGATCCCAGCGAACTGGCCGACAGTGCTGCGCGCAACGCGCCGCTGACCAGGCCGCGACCCGGCCACGCCGACTATGCGGGCATGCTCAAGTACGGCTTCGACGACGCCCGGCCGGTGCTGGAGCGGGCCAGCGCACGCGAGACCGCGGCGCGCGTCGCGGCAGGTACCGTCGCGCGGGCCTTCCTCCAGCAGGCGCTCGGCGTCGAGATCGTCTCCCACGTCGTGTCCATTGGTGCGTCCAAGCCCTATGACGGTCCGCCGCCCCTGGCGTCCGACCTGGCCGCTGTCGACGACAGCCCGGTCCGCGCCTTCGACAAGGGCGCCGAAGAGCTGATGATCGCCGAGATCGAGGCCGCCAAGCGCGACGGTGACACGCTCGGCGGCGTGGTCGAGGTGGTCGCGCACGGGCTGCCGATCGGCCTGGGTTCGTTCACCAGCGGTGACAACAGGCTCGACAGCCAGCTTGCCGGAGCCGTCATGGGCATCCAGGCGATCAAGGGCGTCGAGATCGGAGACGGGTTCGAGACGGCGCGCCGCCGAGGCAGCGTCGCCCACGACGAGATCTATCCCGGCGCCGACGGGGTGATGCGCTCGACCAACCGGGCAGGCGGGCTCGAAGGCGGGATGACCAACGGCCAGCCCGTCCGGGTGCGGGCGGCGATGAAGCCGATCTCCACCGTTCCCCGCGCCCTCGCGACCATCGACATGGCCACCGGTGAGGAAGCCGTCGCCATCCACCAGCGCTCCGACGTGTGCGCGGTGCCCGCGGCCGCGGTCGTGGTCGAGACGATGGTCGCCCTGGTGCTCGCCCGCGCCGCGCTCGCAAAGTTCGGCGGCGACTCGCTGAACGAAACCCGAGCCAACATCGACGGTTACCTGCGTGCGGTCGCCGAGCGGGAGCCGTCCACCAACGGCGCGAGGGCGTCGGGCTGATGGCGCCGAAAGCGGTCCTGATCGGGCTGCCCGGCTCGGGCAAGTCCACGATCGGCCGGCGGCTGGCCAAGAGCATGGACCTGCCGTTGCTCGACACCGACATCGCGATCGAGAAGACGACCGGACGCACCATCGCCGACATTTTCGCCACCGACGGGGAACCCGAGTTCCGCCGCATCGAGGAGAGTGTGATCCGCGACGCGCTCGCCACCCATGACGGCGTGCTGTCGCTGGGCGGCGGCGCGGTGACCACCGAAGGCGTCCGCGACGCGCTCTCGGGCCACACCGTGGTCTATCTGGAGATCAGCGCTGCCGAAGGGGTGCGCCGCACGGGCGGTTCCACCGTTCGGCCGCTGCTTGCCGGCCCCGATCGCAGCGAGAAGTTCAAATCGCTCATGGCGGAACGGGTTCCGTTGTACCGCCAGGTCGCGACGATCAGGGTCAACACCAACCATCGCAATCCGGGCGCGGTGGTGCGTTACATAGCCGCGCGGCTGGAGAACCCAGACGCGAAGTCCGAGCGCCGCCGGCGTCGGCCGGTCTGGCGCCGTGCGCCGCTGTCGCTGTCGGCATCCCCCTCCACCGAGGCGCCGCCGAGCCCGGCCACGGTCGCGGCAAGAAAAGGACGCGGCACTTCCTGTATGCGAAAGGACGCGCAGTGACGGAGCCGGTGACCGTAGAGGTCGACACCGATCCGCCCTATCCGGTGATCATCGGCAGGGGCCTGCTCGGCGAGCTGGCCCGTGTGCTCGACGGCAGGCACAAGGTCGCGATCCTGCACCAGCCCACGCTGACCCAGACCGCGGAAGCCGTCCGGAAACACCTGTCGGAGAAGGGGATCGACGCCCACCGCATCGAGATTCCCGACGCCGAAGCCGGAAAAGAGCTGCCCGTCGTGGGGTTCATCTGGGAAGTGATGGGCCGCATCGGCATCGGACGTAAAGACGCGGTCGTCAGCCTCGGCGGGGGAGCGGCCACCGACGTCGCCGGGTTCGCCGCGGCCACGTGGCTGCGGGGTGTCGACATCGTGCACGTTCCGACCACGCTGTTGGGCATGGTGGATGCCGCGGTCGGCGGCAAGACCGGCATCAACACCGATGCGGGCAAGAACCTCGTCGGCGCGTTCCACCAGCCCTCCGCCGTACTGGTAGACCTCGCGACCCTGGAATCGTTGCCGCGCAATGAGATCGTCGCCGGCATGGCCGAGATCGTGAAGGCCGGCTTCATTGCCGACCCCGTGATCCTCGACATGATCGAGGACGACCCCGAAGCCGCCCTCGACCCGGCGGGATCGGTGCTGCCCGAGCTGATCCGCCGCGCGGTCGCGGTCAAGGCCGAGGTCGTCGCCGCGGACGAGAAGGAATCCGCCCTGCGCGAGATCCTCAACTACGGGCATACGCTGGCCCACGCCATCGAGCGCCGAGAGCGCTATCAGTGGCGCCACGGCGCCGCCGTGTCCGTCGGACTCGTGTACGCGGCCGAACTCGGCAGGCTCGCAGGGCGACTCGACGACGACACCGCCGCCCGGCACCGGGCGATATTGACCTCGCTGGGGTTGCCCGTCACCTACGACGCCGACGCGCTGCCGCAGCTGATGGAATCGATGCTCGGCGACAAGAAGACCCGCGCCGGTGTGCTGCGGTTCGTCGTCCTCGACGGCCTCGCCAAACCGGGACGGCTGGAAGGGCCGGATCCGGCGCTGCTGGCCGCCGCCTACGCCGAGGTGGCGCGGGGCGCCGAGTAGCTGATCGCCGCGGTGCTAGTTCTCGCGCCGATCGACGGGGCGGGTCTGGTCATCGTCGGCCACCGCGACCGAGGACGTCTGCTGCTCGGCTTCGGTGCCGGTCTGCCGGGTCTCGTAGTCCTGCTGGTCCCGGTCGTCACGCACCGCGGCGAAGACGTCGGTGTCGGCCCGGTCGTCGTCCTCACGGCGCCGCGGCTGGTCGGGGGTCTTGCGGTCGACCAACCAGTGGCCGAGTGCGACGCCGATGATCGCGAACACGAACACCAGCAGCGCGGTGAACGCCGCGAACGTGGTGATCTCGTTGATGAGGCCCTCGACGTAGAGGTTCTTGTAGAACAAGCCGATCAGCCAGGCGACCGCACCGCTGACCACACCGGCGAACAGGCCGGCCAGCAGCCACGTCATCGCCAGATCGTCGCGGCGGTCGGGGTCGGGATTTTTGCGGGCGTCGGCCCGGCCGTCGGCATAACCCCAGATCAACACCACGAGCGCGTACAGCGCGACAAGGATGGCGCTGATCATCGCGGCCTTGGTCTCCCACGCGTTGATCATGGCTCCCTGCAGCAATCGCACGATCACCATGAGAGCTGCAAACACCAGTCCGCGCACCAACCACTTACTCATGGGGCCTCACCTTAGCGAGTAGCGTCAGCCCCTGTGACGATATCTGCGCGCCGCGAACGGCTGCGTCAGCAACTCGCGGCGGCCGAGCTGGACGCCATTCTGGTATCCGACCTGGTCAACGTGCGTTACCTGTCCGGATTCACGGGGTCCAACGCGGCACTACTCGTACTGGCCGACGACGAAACGCCGGTGCTTGCCACCGATGGCCGCTACCGCACCCAGGCCGCGCAGCAGGCGCCCGACGCCGAAGTCGTGATCGAGCGCGCGTGCGGGCCGCATCTGGCGGCGCGGGCCGCGGAGGCGGGCGTCCGAAAACTCGGGTTCGAGAGCCACGTCGTCACGGTCGACGGGTTCGCGGCGCTGACGCGGGCCGCGGGCGACAGCTGCGAGTTCGTGCGGGCTGCGGGCATGATCGAAGGGCTGCGGGAGATCAAGGACGCCGGCGAGGTCGCGCTGCTGCGGCTGGCCTGCGAGGCGGCCGACGCGGCGCTGAAGGACCTCGTCGAAGGTGGTGGCCTGCGTGCGGGGCGTACCGAGAAGGAGGTGCGCAACGAGCTGGAGGCGTTGATGCTCGTGCACGGCGCCGACGGCGCGTCGTTCGAGACCATCGTCGCCGCGGGGGCGAACTCGGCCGTCCCGCATCACCGGCCCACCGACGCGGTGCTCGCCGCCGGAGACTTCGTGAAGATCGACTTCGGCGCACTGGTGGCCGGCTACCACTCGGACATGACGCGCACCTTCGTGCTGGCCCCGATCGCCGAATGGCAGCGCGACATCTACAACCTGGTCGCCGATTCCCAGCGCGCGGGCCGTGAGGCGTTGGCGCCCGGTGTCGGCCTCAAGGACGTCGACGGGGCATCGCGGCAGGTCATCGCCGACGCGGGCTTTGCGGACAACTTCGGTCACGGCCTCGGCCACGGGGTCGGGCTGCAGATCCACGAAGCGCCGGGAATCAACGCCTCAGCCGCCGGTACACTGCTTGCTGGCTCTGCGGTGACCGTGGAGCCCGGTGTCTACCTGCCCGACCGCGGCGGTGTCCGCATCGAAGACACGCTCGTGGTCGCCAAGCGCCCCGAACTACTCACCCGGTTCCCCAAGGAGCTGGTGATTCTCAGCTAGGTTAGCGTTGTGCTTGACCTGCGTAAACAGGCGATATGGCTAACCGCTGCGCGCTGATTATCTTGGGGATCAGCTAACGGTCTATGCGAGGTAAATCACACACCTGTAAAATTGGCAGTCTCCGCCACTGAAACAGGGGTACCTGATGAGCCAGCCTGCTCCGCTCTACGTCGCCGCCGTCGAGCTGCCATCGGAATACGTCTACTCGAACCGCTGGTTCAACGGCGGAGGGCAGCCCAGCGACACCTACCCCATACGGGTGGGATTCTCGCGCTCAGTGAACGACTTCGAAATTGTCCTCCTGGCTAGATACGGGTTTCACGTACTAGAAGACGGCCAGTACGCACGTGGCTGGGCTCTGAAGACGTCCAGCATCGACGCAGCAGCGACGAACATCAAACGATGGGACCGCGAACTAGCGGACGCCGCCCAGCAAGCGCACAGAGCAGCCCAGGACGCTCAGGCGAAGACGGAGCACGAGCTATCGCTCGTTAGCCGGATCAACGAGCAGTTGAAGACGAGTGTGCCGGATCGGTACAAGCAGTAAAGGGACACCCGTGCTCAACGAAAGTTGGCCCCATCAGTACAGGCGCATGCGACGCGCCTTCGATCAGCTATGCCAGGCAGCCGCCAAGACGAGCACTCCCCACATCGACGCACGGGATGTTCTCACCGACTTCTGCCACCAGGTCTTGAACCTCATGTACTGGATGAACCGACAAACGGATAAGAGCCCAGACGCAAGCAAGCTGGTCTTCAAGAACCAACAAAGCAGTGAATGGTCCCTCGCCGTCGCCATCTGCGCTGACTTATCTAACGGCGCGAAGCACTTTGGCCACACCAAGACCAGTGCCGTCACAGGCCGGAAGTCCGGGCATGCCATCGTCACGCGCCAGCGCATTCACAAGAAAATGGCTCAAACGTGGGGAAATCAGCCCACTGTGCCGGGATACAGCACCGTCGTATGGACTCTTGATGCTGACGGAATCGAATACGACGCGCTTGAGATTGCGACCCAGGCTGTTGACGATTGGGATACGTGGCTAACCGCGCACGGCTTCAGCATTCCGCCCCCACCAACGACATGGTGATGCCCCCGCAGTCCGCAGACCACGAGGGCACCACATCGGGATGCAGCCCGACTAACTACACCCTTCCCGCATCTGACGGGAAGCTGATACACAACGCCCCCGGCTCAACCTCGGGAGTGAATCGGGGGAACCCGGGGGCGTGTGCTCGGGTGCGTCCCAATCTCCCAAAAGTTCTGCACCCTACGCACCGCAGGCAAACGCCAATAAGCCACGGTGCGTTGTCTTCTACTTGTGTTCGTTCTTCGCAGCCTCTTCGGCACGGCGCTGGAACTTCTCCTCAGCGGCCTTGCCGTCCTTGCCGGTGAACGGCGCGACGGCGTAGTACCTATCGGCAGTGCCGCTGACACGGACGTTTCGTTCAGTCATGTTGAATCCTTAAGTAGTCGAACGGGCTTCCACCCAGTAGTGAGACGGGGTTGTCCCCGTCAATGTGTTCTCACCGGTCCATAGCCGATCTGAGATCACCGCGTACAGATGCCCGTCGACCACCAGGCGGTCGTGCTGCTCCACGACCACCCCGGACTCCTGATCGAACGGAATCCCGATTAGACCCTCAGTCGAGACAGTGCCCCAAAAGTTGCGGACGGGCTGCACTGACGGGCCACCTATCACAACGCCGGTCACATCACCGATGTGGTAGTCCTCAAGCTTGCCGATGATCTGACCCTTAAAATTGTCCCTCTGCGGGCGGAATACCTGTGCCGTAGCCACTATTCTGCCCTCTTGCGGTACCTGTTCAGAGTGAACGTCTCAGCAACCGTCCACCCGGTGAACGCACCACGGAACGAAACCGACTGTGGTCCAACGCTCTCCGCTAGGTCGATGCCACGCGGGTTAGCGATCATTCGGCATGCTGCGGACAGGATCACTGCCCGCAACTCGTCGTTAGGTACCCCGTCCGCGAATCCCTCGCGACGGGTGTATGCCTTGACCATTGCCGTGATGTTCTGAATAACGGCGTTGCCCTGCTCCGGGTTAACCGCCCTGCCCATCAGTGCGGCAAGGTCAGAATACGTTGCCGCTGGCATGATTACGCCTCAGTCAACAGAGTGACAGCCTTAGCCTGCAGAACAGCAACATCGAAACGAGCCGTCACACGAATGCCGACAGTGTCGTAGTCGCCGAAAGTCTGATCAAGCACAGTCACCGAAGGGTTCTGGTCGCGGGCAACAACAACCTTGGAGAAGTCGACCAGTGCCACGCGTGCCTTACCCGGTGCGGTACCAACGTTGCCGATGTAGTCGGTAACGATGACCGGTAGTCCGAAGAGCTGGAATCCAACGCCGTTGGCAATGGTGTTCGGTTCGATCACGTAGCGGCGGTCACCGGTACCAACCTTCACCTTACGAATCGCGGCGAAAGCTGCAGGGGTCATCACCCAGTGCGTCGGGGAGACGTGGTTGCCCTGCGCTGCGGCGAGACCGTCAATCAGGCTATCTGGGTCGGCCAAGTCCAGGACGCCGGTCTGAATGCCGGTCTGGCGAAGAATGCCCTTGATGGTGTCGCTAGTACCAGTGCCATCCCACAGTGCGGCGTCAAGCACGTTCGACACGTCGGTGACCAAACGCGTCTGGACGACCTGCTCAAGAGCGCCGACAGTGTGCGCCGACTCGCGGATCAGTTCGTTGCTCAGCTTGGTCAGCGACTTAATGCCCTTCAAAGTGCTCGGAAGCAACTGCACCTCATCAAAGGTGACGTTGGAGTCGGTGATCTGTGCGCCTGCCGCGACGAAATTGGCCGAAGCGCCGGATGCGATGCGCGGCACACGAACCGGGCCAGAGCTGTCGATGATCTGAGGGCCAGCCGACAGGAACGTGCTCTGCTGCTCAAGCGGCTCGACTAGGAGCTTGGCTACCTCGGCGGCGGTAAGTGATGGGTTATTGGCGGGAGTCTGAATTGCCATTTCTGAATGTCCTTGTGTTACAGACGGATACCACTGTCATCAGGACAGGAGTTCAGGTAATGAGCATCAGGCTCAGGAATGAGAAGGGTTGCGAGTCAATCGCATTGGATCTCTAACTACTATTGTACTACTACACGGCCTGCGAAAGCCGCCCCATGAGGGAGAATGGTTCGTCCTTGGTGCCGGTCACACCCTGACCCACCGTGCCACCAACCTTGCGCTTGGCGTAGTGGGGATGCTTAGCCAATAGGTCATCGACGGCGGCGTCGAGTGCGTCATCATCGGCCAGTAGTTCGGCGTCATACTTCAGGTCTTCGGGGTCCGCCAGCTTGCCGTTGCGCTCAACCTTGAAACGGAACAGCTCACGGAGCGTCGCATCCAGGTTGGCCTCAGCGGTCTTCGCCCGCTCGCGGTAACCCTTGGATTCCTTGCGCAGCTTCTCGACATACTCGCGGGGGAACGTCTCGGCGTCATCAGCCTCGGGGTGGTCCTCGTGCTTCGGGTCGCTTTCGGGTTCATCCTCGGGATGCCCTGCAGTTACCTCGGGCTCGTTCAGTGCCGGATCATCTTCTGCAGCCATCGGGGCCGTCCTCTCAATAGTGGTTCGCGGGGGCTGTAGTCCACGCTGGGCTACAAACAGGCGGGGTGTGCATAAGTCCATGTGCCGGTTACAGCACAGAGGCAATCAGGCGATGTTCTTACTCCTGAACAAGCCCATTTCGGATGCCATGTTCGCGGCCCTGGCATCTGCAACGGCCATCTGCTCAGCGGTCGACGCTGTCAACTCCTCGGCAATCTCGTCTTCGCTTAGGCCGAGACGCTTGAGGACGCCTCGACGGGACAGGATGCCTGCCTGGTACAGCTTTACTGCGTAATCCGCCTCCTGGGCCTGACTACGCGTATCGGCTGGACTCCAGACGCAGCGGGCCGTCACGGTGTGCGGGTCGACGTTGTCGCGAACCGCGATCAGCAGGCGGGCCACCTGCTCCCAACCCACGCCGAACTGACGCTGACGCGCCTCAGCACGGGCCACCAACGCTGCCTCGGCGGCACGCAACGCATCGGCACTCGTCACCGAGTCCTGCAGTAGCCCAACATAATGCGCGGGCAGGCCGCTAACCATCATCGCCTGCGAGATGAGGACACGAACACCAGATTCGAAAGTCCTAAGGTCAGCGGCAGGCAGAGCGCCGAAACGCGACTCAGCCGCCTCACTGATCATCATCCTGTTTTCCTCAGGGAACGGGTTCTGAGCTTCCATCACCACTTCGCCGCTGTCTGGATCGGTGACCACGTCGCCGTTGGCGTCCAGCTTCGGTGCTTCCCTCAACTCGATACCGGTTGCAAACCTCCTCGGGCGACCGGCGTACTCGCTTGCAACGAGCATGTCGGTAAGGAGCTTGTTGATACCGTCCTGAATGGTCAGCAGATCATCAATTGCGCTGGCCTTGTCCTCGTGACCGATAGCCACGACAGGCACCAAGCCGAGACTGTGCGGCACAGTCTCCATGAGTTCATATCCGGCGTTACCGGCTGACGGCGTCAATGCGCGCCAGTGCTCTACCCGGTCGGGGTAGTACACCCACGCCTCAGTCGTCTTGCCGGTACGAACGCGCTTCACTGCCTTAGTGATGTCACGTGTCACCGGGTCACGCTGAACTGTCACCTGCTTCGGAGACTCGACCGTGGCGCGAGGATTACCGCTGGCGTCCTCCCACACGAGCGCATAACCGACGCCGTACAGAAGCGCATCCTTGTGAACCTGCGCCGCCAACTGATCCAAATCGCTGTACTCAAACAATGTCCACGCGTCGCAGCCCTCAATACCACTGGGACGCAATCGCTCCTGCAGGGACAGGACAGCAGTACGGCACAGGTTGCTACTTAGCTGATCGAAGTTCTTCAGCGCTACCTTAGCCTCACGACTCAAAAAGCTGAGCGGGCTCACACCCTGAAAGTAGTTGTCCAACAGCCCGTATCGGTACTGTCGCGAATCGAGGGCCTGTAGAAGGCCAATCAGATCATCAGTCATTAGTAGTCCTCTTAGAACGATGCAGCCCGAAGATGCTTCTTAGGGTTCGCCAGATGCCAGGCGCGGCGGTCGTAGGCGATGATCGCGGCCACGGCGGCGTCAACCTTGCGCGGCGAACCACGCTTGTCCTTCATGATCACGTCACCCTGCGCAGTCGGGCGGGCAACACAATGCGCGACGTGCGCGGCAAGACGCGGATCACCATCCTGAGTCACCGAACCGTCCACGATGGCCTGATACAGGCGGTCAGTCGCCGGTGCCATACGACCAACGAAACCCGTGTTGTATTCGACAACGCGCTTTGTCCCGTGCCTCTTACCCCACTGCTCAATCTCAGACCGCCAACCCCACGGGTCACAGGCAAGAGACAGAACTTCGTAGCGGTCGAACATCAAATCGACTGCATCACTGACGCGTTCGCGGGGCACTCGATAGTCAGGTGTGCCGTCGTTCTCCCAGAGGCCGATCAAGAACAGGTGCCCGTCCATGGTGCAGCCCACAAGGGCGGTGCTGTCACCAGACGCGGAACCGTCGAAACCCGCCACGATGGGGCCACGGATGCTCTGCTCAGACGCACATGCTTCCCAAGCACCGAACGGCAACCAACCGTCAACACCAGTGACCCACTGACCCAACCGAAGCTGACGAAAAACAGGTTCCCTCAGTGTCTTACGAACAGCCGCGATACCATCCTCGGCGAGGAACGGGTTCTCACAGGACAATGCCGGGTTAGCGATGCGCCACGCCTCACGGTTATCGGCGTCGCAGCCTTCAGGTGCCGCGAACTCGCGGAAATAGAACGCCGGATCGGTACCGCTGCGGCCATGCTCCACCAACCGCCACATCACCGAATCCGCCGAACTGGCAGGCGTCGAGATAGCCAAAGTGAGCGACTCAGGACGCTTACCGGCCATCGACGTGATGGCCTCCCACACAGCCTCAGTCACCACGTGCAACTCATCCACGATCAGCAACGACGGGTCATGACCATGCAACGCGCCAGGCTCAGCCGGTAGAGGCAACAGGGTGGCGTCGTTCTCAGGCAGATACAGGTGATCGGAATACACCTGCACGCGTTCGGCGAGAACAGGATTCAACTCAACAATGCGCTTTGCGTACTTCAAGACGATGGACGCCTGACGGAGGTCAGACGCAACCACGATCACCTCAGCAGACGGCGGACCAACGAACATCTCGGCGAGGGCCAGAAACGCCGCCAACATGGTCTTGCCGTTGGCCCTTGGAATACTTACGAGCGCCGTACGTACACCGTCACCGAATGCACCCGCAATGATGTCCCGCTGAAACGTCCTCAACCGCACCTTGCGGCCCACGCCAGCACCGCGAGGAACCGTCAAATACGACTGAATGAAACGCATACGACGCTTCGCACGGTCACGCGGGAACCCCCGAAAGCTCAAGGGCGCAACGGAAACCGCTGCCTTAGGTCCGGCGTGCATTTTGCTGAGTCCTTCGGGAGAGTAATCCGAACTTTGCTATCGCGTGGGCGTCCGCTGTTGTCGCTGGTCAGGGGGTACTCCCCAGGTCCAACAGTCACCGCATCGCAAGGCGCTGACCTGCAAAGACACGGAATCTACGCGTAGGGTCGGCTCACGTGCTGTCCACGTGACGCACCACGCTTCCGATTGCACTCCGCACAGACCACGGTGAGCAGGCCTGCGGCGACGTGCTTCAGGGTTAGGCGCTTGCCTTGTCCGACAAGCGTCCAAGCTTGTGGGGAGTGGTCAAGAGTGAGCGGATTGTCCGCTGTGCCTGGCGTCAGGCAGTCTGAGCACCACGGCTGTAACTGTCGTGCCCGGGCCGATAGCCGTGCCCACCAAGCGGGATAGCCTCTTGCTGTCGCACTGGCCTGCGTTCTGCGCCGCTTGTGGTCGGGGCACCGTGATCCTTCACAGGGCGTCCCACATTCGACGCATACCTTCATGTTCGTTTCGCTTTCCCGGCCTTCTGGTCGTGCAACACTCGGCTATGGCAGAGGAACAGATCAGGGCTGATCGAATCGGCGTCGGCAACACGATCAAGCACCCTGAGACCAGCGAATCGGTCAAGGTCGCCGATACCCGGAAGTTCGGGCAAGGCTCGCATCGAGAAGAGCCGCAACCGGGCGAGCCAAGTCGGGAATGGACCGGGGTCTATGTGACCTTAGAGTCCGGCGAAGAACTCACGTTCAAGAACGAAGATGAGGTGACGCGACGCAGGGACTAACGCTCAGGGCGGCGGTTCGAGCCGCGTTCACCTAGCACATCAGCGAGTCCGCTGGGGATGCCCTGAACGGCGTTAGCGATGACGGTTGCTACCTGTCGCAATCGCGGCCCGGACAGGGTGTAAGTGGTGAGGGTGCCGTCATCATCCATGAGGGATAGGACGTAGCCGGGGCCGTGCTTGAATGCTGCGATTGCGTTCAGGCCGTGTGTTGGGATCTCGTCGCCGATGTCACTGTCCGACAAGGGAATCACCTGCATTCTTCTGGTTAAGCTTCGCCCGGAGGTGTGCGGCTAGGTCGGCGGTCAACCGGATGGTGGTCACCGGTTCGGCGGTACCGGCGTCGATGACTAGATCGAATACGGCGGGGCCACCGATCAGATGCACGTTGTGAGGGTTGATCTCACGTGTCGGGCGTGTGGGACGTGTCCGCTTCACCAACTGGGGTTCGAAGTGGGCGCTCATCGGGTCACTGCGTTCATGTTCACGTTGTGCTGCTGAGACAGCCAGTAGTGCGAAGTGAGAAGGTCACTCCAATGGCGGGGAATACCGAAACACACTTGGTTCGTGAGGTCCGGGGCGCATTCCTTGTGGTGGATCGCCCAGTGGGTCACGCCCGTGGTGTGAAGGTATCCGTCACCGGGTAGCACGCGTTCTCCGCAGCGCTGGCACCTATAGATGGTTTCTTCCACGGCTCTGCTCCTGATCGTGGGCGTAATGGGCTTGTATCGGTCCTGTGCCGGGGTTTTATGGCAGGGATAAGGGAATGTGTCGGGTTTAGCTTCTGGGGCCGCGTCAGCGGCCATTCCCTGTAGGTGAAAGGAGCGAAGCGACTGGAACCGATCAATCTCTAGACAAGACCCCGTGACCAACCCGGGCTATTCGTGCGGGCTGCTTACCTACCCGTCGTCCGGGCCACCGTTACTCGACTGATCACCTTGCCAACGGGCCGTTACGTCGCCAAGCGAGGCAAGTTCCGAAAGGTGAATCTTCTTTTGATCCCTCTTTGTCGGGGACGGTTGCGTTCCGTGGGCTGCCGCAGTTTCGTAACAGCCCGGAGGGGTTGAGGGGCCGTCAGGCTCCGAACGTTGATCAACTGTTCCGAGCGGGCGAGGAACACCACCTACGTAAAATTGGCGACGTGATTTCAGAAGTTCCGATTTTGTGTGCTCGGTTCCTTCGCTTCGCTCATGCACCTCGGGCGGAAATGAATCAATTAGTTGGAGTTCCTAGTATTTAATACTGCTGGACGTCAACGAATTTCGGCCTAGGGGTCGCTCACGGTCATTTCAGATCCGCTTAGGGTGAGTACGCCTTTAATGCCACCCGGTTGACGGAAACAAGTTTCCGCCCGTCCCTTTCGATGTCCCATTACGGCGGTGCGTTGGAAATACTAGAGGGTCGTCCACCACGTCCGGTTATAGCGCCGAACCTGCCCGCTTTTTGAAAGTCCTTGTGCTACTTACGCTTATAAGTGTTCGGCTTGTACGACCTGCCCGCTGGGCGGAAGTCGCTCGGCTTGTGATGCCTGAACACGGTGTGCGTGCCACCGCCGGTGCGGCGGGTTGCGTTGCTAGTCATCATCTTTGCTCTCTAAGGTCAGTCTAGTCGGCAGATTCACAGAATCGACGCAAAGTCAATGTGATGTTCGCCACATTTAGTGTGATCCATTGGGAGTGCAGGCAGTTTGATCCCAAACTCGGGGTGGACTGCGCGCCCGTCGAACAGGCACATGTTGATTGCCTGCCCAGGGGTGACGGTACCCCACAGGATGGGGGCCAGAACTGAAACGTCACCCGCAAAAATGCGTTGGTCTCACGCGCGTGGGAGTGGCTTCAGTTCCGTAGAACAGGCGTTCATTCCACTTGAGGTAATGAGCACAACGCTGACACCATCCGAACGCACCCTACGGGCGCAGATCGCCGCTAACGAATCTTGGGCGAACTGCGAAGACCGCTCAGCACGAACACTTCCCGCACGCCTAGCCATGATGGAGAAGTTTGAGAAGCAGGTAGACCCGGAGGGCAAGTTGCTCCCCGCTGAACGAGCAAGGAGGGCCGAGAACGCCCGCAAGGCCCATTACCAGCGGATGGCCCTAAGGTCGGCGCAGGCCCGCCGACGTTAACCACTAAAAGCCGTGTCATCCGCTCGCGGTAGCTTCGAAGCATGTCCGCAGAGCAATGGTCTATAGCGACCGGTACCCCTTGCAACGAAGTTGAGAACTGGACTTCAGTGTGGGCAGATTTGATGCTTGCCGACATGATGCTGCATGAACGGCGACAACTCCCGGACAAGCCCTCCTCTGTGTATCAACGTCGGGGTCTATGGGAAGCCGCAGTGATCGCCTATAGCCGTGCTGATCAGAGCCAGTTCGAACGCCCGGTGCCGTTCAAACAGTTCGTACTAGACGTTGCCGGTGAGGCGGGCATCAGGACCCATGACCGGATCATGGACTGGCGTCACGGGCATGTAGCCCACCGCAACAGAGCGGAGTTTGAGACGGCGGAAACGATGATCAAGTATGAAAAGGGTTCGCCTGTTGGGCTTTACGTCGCTGTGACCAGTGACATCGGACCGGCAAACGGCAACCCGTTTTTACTGCAAGTTGAGCAGCACATACAGGCCATCCGTAACGCCGTCTGCGAACAGAAAATGGTGCCCTCCGCAATTGATCTTGCGCACGTCGTGCTGTTCACAGATCAGGTCGCCCTCTCGACCCCCGGACCCGCTGTCAGCCGGTCAAGCAACGAAAATTTGGTGATCACCTACGATCTCGCGAAGATCGAAGAACAACGTTCTTAGAGGTCGCCCAACCCCAGACCGCGAGCCTCAACCGCTGCCCTCTCAGACGCACTCGCACCTGTGTAGCGGTCCACCATTGACCGGCTAGACCAACCCGCGACGGCCATCAAGCCGCCCTCGGAACCATTGCTACGCAACCACCGCGTAGCGAAAGTATGTCTAAGCAAATGCAGATGGAATCCGCCGATGCCCGCACGTGTTGCTCGGTCCCGCAGCGTGTCATTCAGACCGAAGTAGGCGAACGACTTCCCGCCAACTCCAACCCACAACGCGTCAGTGTCCGCGAGCTTGTGACTGCGTCGCATTCTCAGGTAGCGGTCCAACGCCGCAGCAGTCTGCGGTCCAAACGGAGCGATGCGCCCTTTCGCGCCCTTGCCGCGACGAATGGTGACCAGACCGCGTTGCAGGTCCAGATCAGATACGGCGAGTGCGATTAGCTCATTTGATCGGATACCCGTCTCCGCCATCAGGCGCACAATGGCCTCGTCCCTGCGGTCCCGCAGACCCTTCCCTTTGCAGGCCGCGATCAGGTCCCGAAGTTGGTCATCGGTGAGTGCTTCAACGACCTTGGTGGGGATCTTGGGCTGCTTGATGCCCACTAGCGGGTCGTCGCTCAGCTCGGCCTCTTCCACGAGCCAGCGGGCGAACGCTCGAAGTGCCGCCAGCCGCAGACGTACCGTATTGGCCTCTTTGCCTTCTTCGATCAGCTCGGCAATGTAGGTCTGTACAAGGGGGCGGGTAAGCTCTGCCCGGTGTTCGGTCCTTTCGCACCACTCGATGAACAGGCGTACGCCCCGCTTGTAGCTGGTAATCGTGGTGGGCGATTTGTTGACAGCCCTCAGGGACAGTTCCCACGAGTCCAGCAGGGGACGGAGTTCTGGCAAAGGTTCGGGCATGCCCATTATCTTGGCATGATGCGTTGCGCTAGTGTTGTTATCTTGGGAATGAGTTTAAATACGCAGGTCAGAACGATTTGACCGCTCACCCGGTTCCCCAAGGAACTGGTGATCATCTAGAAAGCTAGGAGTACAACCCACCGTGGCATCGACCGCCGACTTCAAGAACGGGCTCGTCCTTCAGATCGACGGCCAGCTGTGGCAGATCGTCGAATTCCAGCACGTCAAGCCCGGCAAGGGGCCGGCCTTCGTGCGCACCAAGCTGAAGAACGTGGTGTCCGGCAAAGTCGTCGACAAGACCTACAACGCAGGTGTGAAAGTGGAGACCGCGACGGTGGACCGCCGCGACGCGACCTACCTCTACCGCGACGGCAGCGATTTCGTGTTCATGGACTCCGAGGACTTCGAGCAGCATCCGCTGCCCGAGGCGCTGGTGGGCCGCCTCGCCGGCTTCCTGCTGGAGAGCATGCCGGTGCAGATCGCCTTCCACGACGGGGCACCCCTGTACCTGGAACTTCCGGTCACCGTGGAACTGCTCGTCGCCCACACCGAGCCGGGCCTGCAGGGGGACCGCTCCAGTGCGGGCACCAAGCCGGCGACGCTGGAGACCGGCGCCGAGATTCAGGTCCCGCTGTTCATTAACACCGGCGACAAGCTGAAGGTCGATTCTCGCGACGGCAGTTACCTGGGAAGGGTTAATGGCTAGGTTGGGCGAGCGCAGCGCAGCGGAGCGACGGGGTGAGTGACCGCAAAGGGGATCGCGGGCGGCATCAGGCACGCAAGCGCGCTGTCGACCTGCTGTTCGAGGCGGAAGCGCGTGGCACCACCGCCGCCGAAGTGGCAGAAGGTCGAAACGCTTTGGCGGAGAAGCAGACCGAGGACATCGCGCCGCTGAACCCGTACACGGTGACCGTGGCGCGCGGGGTGACCGACCACTCGGCGCACATCGACGATCTGATCTCGGCTCACCTTCAGGGCTGGACCCTGGACCGGCTGCCGGCCGTCGATCGGGCCATCCTTCGGGTTGCGGTGTGGGAACTCCTGCACGCCGAGGACGTGCCCGAGCCCGTGGCGGTGGACGAGGCCGTCGAGCTGGCCAAGCAGTTGTCCACCGATGACTCGCCGGGATTCGTCAACGGCGTGCTCGGCCAGGTGATGCTGGTGACGCCGCAGATCCGCGCCGCCGCGGCGGCGGTGCAGGCCGGCAACGACGGCGGTAGCGGCACGTAGTTCGTGCGTGAACAAAATGTGCGCAATCTGGCGGTTCGCGCCGGTGCTCGCGACGATGGAAGCGTGACGGTCTCACCCTCTGCTGAACGCACCCGCAGGCCGCATTGGTCGTTGGCTCGGACCTGGTTGCTACAACCGGGGCTCCCCGGCTTCGTGGCCGCGACGGACAGTGATGTCGACGTCGTCGTCCTCGACATCGAGGACGGTCTGCCTGCTGCGGTCAAAGCCGATGGACGTGGCGCCGTCGCCGAGTATTTGTACGACGGCGGCAGCGCGTGGGTGCGGATCAACGATGTGTCCACACCCGAGTGGACGGAAGACCTCGCTGCGCTGGCCTCGGCGCCCGGTCTGGCCGGAGTGATGCTTGCGAAGGCCGAATCTCCGGACGATGTCGCCGCGACAGCTGCGAGACTGCCCGCAGGCACCCCGATCGTCGCGTTGGTCGAATCCGCTCTCGGCATCGAATCCGCGCTCGACATCGCCCAGTCCTGCTCGCGAATTGCGTTTGGCATCGGCGACTTTCGCCGCGACACCGGTATGTCGGCCGATCCGATGGTGCTTGCCTACCCGCGTGCGCGACTTGTGATCGCGAGCCGCGCCGCCGGATTGCCCGCACCCATCGACGGGCCGACGTTGCGGGACCAGACGCGTCATCTCGCCCGCGAAACCGAGGTCGCCAAGGCGGCCGGCATGACCGGCAGGCTGTGTCTGGATCCGGCCCACGCCGAGACGATCAACACGTTGCTGAGCCCGTCCGCACTGGAGATCGACGAGGCGCGACGCACCCTTGCCCGACTCGACGAACCGACCGGAGCCTACGACGGCAGCGCGGGCCCTACCCGTGCGCGCGCTGAAGCCCTGCTCGACCTCGCTGTGAAACTGGATGTGCTGTAAGCACTTCCGCGGTCAGGCGGCTTCGAAGGTGACGAGGTCGATGGTGTGGTGGGTGATGCGGGTGCCTGGTGGCGGCGGGGCGATCGAGTAATAGGTCGCGCAGGTCGGGGTGACGAATTGCGCGGTGTGGGTGCCATCGCCGTCCCGCGTGTTGACCTTCCATCCGGGTGCTTCTTTGGCGTAGTTACAGGCTTCGCAGAGCCCGAGCCCGTTGAGCGCACTGGTCTGCCCGCCGTCGCGGTCAGGGGTGGCATGGTCGTGGTGGCGGATCTCGGCGTTGCAGTAGGGGGTGCGGCAGGTCTGATCCCGCAGTCCGATGAACATCGCCAACCCTTTCGGGAAGATCCGCGCTGCTGATTCCATCGCCACCAACTGACCGGACTTCGGGTGGCGATACAGCCGCCGCAACGTCGCCTTCGCCTGTTCGTCGGCCAGGGCGTCACCGATGAGTTGGCGTGCCACCGCTGCAGGCACCGGCCCGTAGCCGGGCACAACGGCGGGACAGTCATCGCGGCCGGAGAAGGTCGTATCGGCCATCACCAGGTTCAGGTGCACCTCGGCAGGTTCGGTGCTGCCGCGCCCGGTGATTCGCTCGTAGGCGGTGTCGCACATCACCTGTCCGCGGGAGCGGCCGTCGCCGCATACGTCGGCTTCGCGTTTGAGGGCGGCGTACATGCCGATGCCCTGGGCCAGCGGCATCAGGAACGTCACGTAGACCATGCCGTTCGGTGCCGGCCTGGTTGTCACGCAGCGGTCTTTGACGGCTTTGTTGTTGCGCTCGACCACCGCCGCGGCATCCAGACGCGCCGTGATCGCCTTGGCCTCAGCTGCCACCCGCCGGTTACCCCACCCGTGGAACCCCTGGGCCAGCTCGCTGAGTTCGGCGTCGAGGGTTAAGCGATCCTGGACCGACAAGCACGCCGATTCCCGCACGACCAGCAATGCCCGGTACTCCGAGAGGATCCCGGATTCCAAAGCCGCCATCGTGTGCGGCATTTCCTCGACCAGCGCCCTGGCCATGCCCAGGTGGGTGTTCCCACAGGCAGGCGCATCGCGGCGCGCCAGCGCAATCTCGGCGGTCAGGCCCTTGCCACGCCGCCTGGCCGGCACCCCGGCAGCCTGCTCCGCCGCGGCACGCTTGGCCGCCCACAACGCCGTTGCCCGCGCTTGGGCCGCAGCAGCTTTGGACTTCAGCCCTTCGAAGCGCTCGACGAGGGTCCGTAGCTCCTTCTCGGACGCCTCCGGATCCACATCGAACATAAATTCGAACATGAATCCGACGCTACACCGACCTCCCGACAAGTCGGGCGGCTAAATCTCCAGACCCTGATAGGTGTTACGGACGAACTTCGGCTGCGCGCTCTGCAGCTTGGCGAGAGAGGTGTTGCCTGCCACCGCCGCGGCGGCATCCGCGGTCAGGTTGGGCAGGTTCTGGATCAGATAGATGAGGATGAGATCGGCGGAAGGGTCTGCCTGCCACCAGGTCCCGTATGCGCCGGGCCAGGAGAAGGTTCCGGGCCCACCGGGGCCGAACAACTGTCGCGACTTCGCGGGGTCGGTCACGACCGACAGGTTCAGGCCGAAGCCGCGACCGATCCAGAACGGTGCTCCGAGGAAGTCGTGCCGCTTCTGCTCGTCGGTCAGCCGGTCGGTACGCATCAGCGAGACCGACTCCTCCGAGAGCACCCGCACGCCGTCGAGTGTGCCCCCGGCCAACAGCATCCGTGCGAAACGGAGGTAGTCGTCGGCCGTCGACCACAGACCGGCCCCCCCGGTGCAGAAGGGGGGATCCACGATCGGGGCGGGACCCATGACGTCGTGGCGCAGGGTGTTGTCCTTGTCGAGCTGATACATCGTTGCCGCACGGCGCCTCCCGGCGGCGCCGACGCTGAAGCCGGTGTCCGTCATGCCCAGCGGTTCGAGGATCCGTTCGTTGAGTACATCGCTCAGCGGCTTGCCTTCGATGCGGGACAGCGCGATGCCGAGTACGTCGGTCGCGTGGCTGTACGTCAGCCGTTCGCCCGGTTGATGCGCCAGCGGCAGCGCTGACAACTCGGCCAGCCATCTGTCCTGGTCCTGCCGGGTGGGCAGTTTGCGGTACGCGTCGGCCAGCGGGCCGAGCACCGAGAACATGTAGGCCAGCCCGCTGCGATGCGTCATCAGGTCGTCGATGGTGATGTGGCGCTGAGCGGGCACAGTCCGATCCAGCGGACCGCGTGGTTCCGCGAGCACCCGCATGTCGGCAAGTTCCGGCAGCCACGTCGTCACCCGGTCGGTGAGCGAGAGCTTCCCCTCTTCGATCAGCGACATGGCCGCGGCCACGGTGACCGGCTTGGTCATGGAGGCAATGCGGAAAATCGTGTCGCGCTGCATCGGCAGCCTGGCGTCGACATCGCGATAGCCGAGTTCGTTGACCTGACGCACCTCACCGGCGTGCCACACCAGCGTCACGGCGCCGGCGAGCAGGCCCGCATCGATCGCGTCGACGACGGAGGTCTTGTTGCGGTCGAGGTTCACCCGGCAGAGGCTACCTGCCGGTTATCGGCGGAGAAGATGCGTCCGTACGTCACGCATCGCCATTGGCGAATCCCCACCTATCGCAACGACTTCAGCCCGGCTTACGAGACGCGCAGGCAGGCACCCCCGCACACCTGCTAAGCTCCCCGCAGTTTTCCGACATCCTTTAACGATCCGTCCCGTGAGGCGGAGAAGGAGGTCCGGCTCACACGTGGGCGCGCCAGACCAGACCGGTCACGACCGGGAGTTGATGTCCGCAGCGGACGTCAGCCGAACCATCGCTCGTATCGCCCACCAGATTATCGAAAAGACCGCGCTCGACGGCGCAGACAGCCCCCGCGTCATCCTCCTGGGTATCCCGACGCGTGGCGTCACCCTCGCCACCCGGTTGGCCCGCAACATCGCCGATTTCAGCGGCACCGAGGTGGCCACCGGTGCCCTCGACACCACGCTGTACCGCGACGATTTGATGAGCAAGCCGCCCAGGGCGCTCGCGTCCACCTCCATCCCCGAGGGCGGCATCGACGGTGCGCTCGTCGTGCTCGTCGACGACGTCCTCTACACCGGCCGCTCTGTGCGCTCGGCCCTCGACGCGCTCCGCGATCTCGGCCGTCCCAAGATCGTCCAGCTGGCGGTGCTGGTCGACCGCGGCCACCGCGAGCTCCCGATCCGCGCCGACTACGTCGGCAAGAACGTGCCGACGTCCCGCAGCGAGAACGTCAAGGTGCGGCTGACCGAAGACGACGGACACGACGGCGTCCGCATCGCACCGACCGGAGGGCCTGCCCGGTGATGAAGCACCTGTTGACCGCGGCCGATCTCAGCCGCGACGACGCCACCGCGATCCTCGACAACGCCGACCGCTTCCGCGAGGCGCTGGTGGGCCGCGAGGTCAAGAAACTGCCGACACTTCGCGGCCGCACGATCATCACGATGTTCTACGAGAACTCCACCCGCACCCGGGTGTCGTTCGAGGTGGCGGGCAAATGGATGAGCGCCGACGTGATCAACGTCAGCGCCTCGGGATCGTCTGTCGCGAAAGGGGAGTCGCTGCGCGACACCGCGCTGACGCTGCGCGCCGCGGGCGCCGACGCACTCATCATCCGGCACCCGGCCTCCGGCGCGCCGCAGCAGCTCGCGGCGTGGACCCTCGACGAGCACGGCGGGCCGTCGGTGATCAACGCCGGCGACGGCATGCACGAGCACCCGACCCAGGCGCTGCTCGACGCGCTGACGATTCGGCAGCGCCTGGGGTCCGTCGAGGGTAAGCGCGTCGTCATCGTCGGCGACGTCCTGCACAGCCGCGTCGCCCGGTCCAACGTCTCCCTGCTGCACACCCTCGGCGCCGAGGTCGTCCTCGTCGCGCCGCCGACCCTGCTACCGGTGGGTGTCGCGGACTGGCCAGTCACCGTGTCCCACGAGCTCGACGCCGAGCTGCCCCTGGCCGACGTGGTGCTGATGTTGCGCGTGCAGGCCGAGCGGATGAACGGCGGCTTCTTCCCGTCCTCCCGCGAGTACTCGGTGCGCTACGGCCTGTCCGAGAAACGGCAGGCCCGACTGGCCGACCACGCCGTGGTGCTGCACCCCGGGCCGATGCTGCGAGGCATGGAGATCGCGCACTCGGTGGCGGACTCGTCGCAATCGGCGGTGCTGCAACAGGTTTCCAACGGTGTGCACGTCCGGATGGCGGTGCTCTTCCACCTCCTCGTCGGATCAGAGCAGGAAGCGATCAGCGCATGAGCGTGGTCTTGAGAGGCGTCCGTCCCTACGGCGAGGGCGATGCGGTCGACGTCCTGGTCCGCGACGGCCAGATCGGGCAGATCGGCGACGGGCTCACCGGTGACGAGGTCATCGACTGCGCGGGCCAGATCCTGCTTCCCGGGTTCGTCGACCTGCACACCCATCTGCGTGAGCCCGGTCGTGAATACGCCGAGGATATCGAAACTGGTTCGGCCGCAGCGGCTCTCGGCGGATACACCGCCGTGTTCGCCATGGCCAACACCGATCCGGTCGCCGACACCGCCGTGGTCACCGACCACGTGTGGCACCGCGGCCAGCAGGTCGGTCTCGTCGACGTCCATCCTGTGGGCGCGGTGACGGTCGGCCTGAAGGGCAAGCAGCTCACCGAGATGGGACTGATGGCCGCGGGTGCCGGTCAGGTCCGGATGTTCTCCGATGACGGTGTGTGCGTTGACGATCCGCTGATCATGCGGCGGGCCCTGGAGTACGCGTCCGGTCTGGGCGTGCTGATCGCCCAGCACGCGGAGGAGCCGCGTTTGACCGTCGGCGCCGTCGCCCACGAAGGTCCCAACGCCGCCAGGCTCGGACTGGCCGGGTGGCCGCGCGCCGCCGAGGAATCCATCGTCGCGCGCGACGCGCTGCTGGCCCGCGACGCCGGAGCCCGGGTGCACATCTGCCACGCCTCGACCGCGGGCAGTGTTGAACTCGTGCGCTGGGCCAAGGAACAGGGGATCTCCATCACCGCCGAGGTCACACCGCATCACCTGCTGCTGGACGACACCCGTTTGCAGTCTTATGACGGGCGAAACCGCGTCAATCCGCCGCTGCGAGAGGCGAGCGACGCCGTAGCGCTGCGTCAGGCACTGGCCGACGGTGTGATCGACTGTGTCGCAACAGATCACGCCCCCCATGCCGAGCACGAGAAGATGTGCGAATTCGCCAACGCCCGGCCCGGCATGCTCGGCCTGCAGACCGCGCTGTCGGTCGTCGTCGAGACCATGGTGAATCCCGGTCTGCTGACCTGGCGCGACGTCGCGCGCGTGATGAGTGAGGCGCCCGCCCGCATCGTCGGTCTCCCCGATCAGGGCAGGCCGCTGGAGGTCGGCGAGCCCGCGAACCTCACCGTCGTCGACCCGGGGGCGACCTGGACGGTGAAGGGCGCGGCACTGGCCAGTCGCTCGGACAACACGCCGTATCAGGACATGGAACTGCCCGGGGCCGTCACGGTCACGCTGCTGCGGGGGAAGATCACCGCCAGAGACGGAAAGGCCGCCTGGTGAACACGCCCACGTTGGTCGCCTCGCTGATCATGGCCGCCGTGCTGGCGGTGTTGATCGCAGTGCTGATCAACGCGATGATGCGCGGGTGGCGGCGCCGCATCGAGCGGCAGGCGCAGATGATCGGGATGATGCCGTCGCTGCCCGACACCGTCGGTCCGGCGCTCGTCGCGGCCACCAAAGGGCTCTATGTGGGCAGCACGCTGGTGCCGCACTGGAACGACCGGGTCGCCGCCGGCGACCTCGGGTTCCGCGCGAAGGCCGTCCTCACCCGTTATCCCGAAGGAATCATGTTGCAGCGCACCGGCGCCGGCCCGATCTGGATCCCCGACGACTCCATCTCGGCGATCCGCACCGAGAAGAACCTGGCCGGCAAGGCACTCACCCATGAGGGCATCCTGGCGATCCGCTGGCGCCTGCCGTCCGGCGTCGAAATCGACACCGGCTTCCGCGCCGACGACCGCCGTGACTATCTGAAGTGGCTCACCGAGGAGGTCGCATGACGACACACAAAGCCGTCCTGGTTCTGGAGGACGGCCGCATCTTCACCGGTACCCCGTTCGGAGCGGTGGGCGAGACCCTGGGCGAGGCGGTGTTCTCCACGGGCATGTCCGGCTACCAGGAGACGCTGACCGACCCCAGCTACCACCGCCAGATCGTCGTGGCGACCGCGCCCCAGATCGGCAACACCGGCTGGAATCTCGAGGACAGCGAGAGCCGCGGCGACAAGATCTGGGTCGCCGGCTACGCCGTGCGCGACCCTTCGCCGCGGGCGTCGAACTGGCGTGCCACCAGCACGCTCGACGACGAGTTGCAGCGGCAGGGCGTCGTCGGGATCGCAGGCATCGACACCCGCGCCGTGGTGCGGCACCTGCGCAGCCGCGGCTCGATGAAGGCCGGCGTGTTCAGCGGGGCGGCCGCCGATGCTCCGGCAGACGAGTTGGTGGCCCGCGTCCGCGGACAGGAGGCGATGCTCGGCGCCGACCTGGCGGGCGAGGTCAGCACGGACACCGACTACGAAGTGGATCCCGGAGGGGCGCAACGGTTCACCGTCGCGGCACTCGACCTGGGTATCAAGACGAACACGCCGCGCAACTTCGCCGCGCGTGGTGTCCGCAGCGTGGTGCTGCCCTCGTCGGCGACCTTCGAGCAGATCGCGCAGCTCAAACCCGACGGAGTGTTCCTGTCGAACGGGCCGGGCGACCCGGCCACCGCCGACCACATCGTGGCGGTCACCCGCGAGGTCCTCGGTGCGGGCATCCCGCTGTTCGGCATCTGCTTCGGCAATCAGATCCTCGGGCGGGCACTCGGGCTATCGACCTACAAGATGGTCTTCGGCCACCGCGGCATCAACATCCCCGTCATGGACCACACGACCGGGCGGGTGGCCATCACCGCGCAGAACCACGGATTCGCCCTCGAAGGTGAAGCCGGCCAGACGTTCGACACCGAGTTCGGTCGGGCCGAAGTCAGCCACACCTGCGCGAACGACGGTGTGGTGGAAGGTGTCCGGTTGTCCAACGGACGCGCCTTCTCGGTGCAGTACCACCCCGAGGCGGCCGCGGGCCCGCGGGACGCCGAGTACCTGTTCGACCAGTTCATCGATGTGATGGCGGACGGTAAATGACAGTGAACGCACGGTCGTCGCGCGTGAGTGAGCGCTTTTGTACGGATTTTCGCGGAGTGTCGTGTGCAGACACGCGCGCTCGCGGTGAAAGGGGACAGTAGATGCCGCGTCGCTCAGACCTCAACCACGTCCTGGTGATCGGGTCCGGCCCGATCCTGATCGGCCAGGCCGCCGAGTTCGACTACTCCGGCACCCAGGCGTGCCGTGTGCTGCGGGCCGAGGGCCTGCAGGTCACGCTGATCAACTCGAATCCGGCGACGATCATGACCGATCCCGAGTACGCCGACCACACCTATGTCGAGCCCATCACGGCCGACTTCGTCGAGAAGGTCATCGCCCAGCAAGCCGAGCGCGGCAACAAGATCGACGCGCTGCTGGCCACCCTGGGCGGGCAGACCGCGCTGAACACGGCGGTCAAGCTCTACGAGACCGGCATCCTGGAGAAGTACGGCGTCGAGATGATCGGCGCGGACTTCGACGCCATCCAACGCGGTGAGGACCGGCAGAAGTTCAAGGACATCGTCAGCAAGGTCGGCGGCGAATCCGCGCGCTCGCGAGTCTGTTTCACGATGGAAGAGGTTCGCGAGACCGTGGCCGACGTGGGGCTGCCCGTGGTGGTCCGGCCCAGCTTCACGATGGGTGGCCTCGGCTCCGGCATGGCGTACTCGGTCGAGGACGTCGAACGGATGGCGGGCGAGGGCCTCGCCGCGTCGCCGACGGCCAACGTGCTGATCGAGGAGTCCATCTTCGGGTGGAAAGAGTACGAACTCGAGCTGATGCGCGACCACCACGACAACGTGGTCGTCGTCTGCTCGATCGAGAACTTCGACCCGATGGGCGTACACACCGGTGATTCCGTGACGGTCGCTCCGGCGATGACGCTGACCGACCGCGAGTACCAGACGATGCGCACACTCGGCATCGAGATCCTGCGCGAGGTCGGCGTCGACACCGGCGGCTGCAACATCCAGTTCGCCGTGAACCCGAGAGACGGTCGGCTGATCGTCATCGAGATGAACCCGCGCGTGTCGCGCTCGTCGGCGCTGGCGTCCAAGGCGACCGGTTTCCCGATCGCCAAGATCGCCGCCAAGCTGGCGATCGGCTACACGCTCGACGAAATCGTCAATGACATCACCAAGGAGACGCCCGCCTGCTTCGAGCCCACCCTCGACTACGTCGTGGTCAAGGCGCCCCGCTTCGCGTTCGAGAAGTTCCCCGGCGCCGACGCCACCCTGACCACGACGATGAAGTCGGTCGGCGAGGCGATGTCGTTGGGCCGCAACTTCATCGAGGCACTCGGCAAGGTGATGCGCTCGCTGGAGGCCACCAAGGCCGGCTTCTGGACGGGCCCTGACCCCGACGGCGACGTGGCCGAGGTGCTGGGACGGCTCCGCACGCCCACCGACGGGCGGCTCTACGACATGGAGTACGCGCTGCGCCTGGGCGCGACCGTCGAAGAGGTCGCCGAGGCCTCAGGCGTCGACCCATGGTTCGTCGAGCAGATCGCCGGGCTGGTCGCGTTGCGCACCGAGCTGATCGACGCGCCGGTCCTTGAAGCCGAACTGCTGCGCCGCAGCAAGCACAACGGGCTCTCGGACCGCCAGATCGCAGCCCTGCGACCGGAGTTGGCGGGGGAGATGGGCGTGCGCTCCCTGCGTCAGCGTCTCGGCATCCATCCCGTCTACAAGACCGTCGACACCTGCGCCGCCGAGTTCGAGGCCAAGACGCCGTATCACTACAGCAGCTACGAACTCGACCCCGCGGCCGAGACCGAGGTCGCCCCGCAGACCGACCGTCCCAAGGTCCTCATCCTCGGATCGGGCCCCAACCGCATCGGACAGGGCATCGAGTTCGATTACAGCTGTGTGCACGCCGCGACGACGTTGAGCGAGGCCGGGTTCGAGACGGTGATGATCAACTGCAACCCCGAGACGGTGTCGACCGACTACGACACCGCCGACCGGTTGTACTTCGAACCGCTGACGTTCGAGGACGTGCTGGAGATCTACTACGCCGAACAAGGCTCGGGCGCAGGGGGTCCCGGCGTCGTCGGCGTGATCGTCCAGCTCGGTGGGCAGACCCCCCTCGGGCTCGCCGAACGGTTGGAGAAGGCCGGGGTGCCGATCGTCGGCACCAAGCCCGAAGCGATCGACCTGGCCGAGGACCGCGGTGAGTTCGGCGAGGTGCTGCGCCGCGCCGGGTTGCCCGCACCGCGGTTCGGCATGGCGACCAGTTTCGACCAGGCCCGCCGGATCGCCGCCGAGATCGGCTACCCGGTGCTGGTGCGGCCCTCCTACGTCCTCGGTGGACGAGGCATGGAGATCGTCTACGACGAGAGCACCCTGGAGGGCTACATCACCAGGGCGACCCAGCTCTCGCCGGAGCATCCCGTGCTGGTCGACCGCTTCCTCGAGGATGCGATCGAGATCGACGTGGACGCTCTGTGCGACGGCACCGAGGTCTACATCGGCGGCGTCATGGAGCACATCGAGGAAGCCGGCATCCACTCGGGCGACTCCGCGTGCGCGCTGCCTCCGGTGACGCTCGGCCGCAGCGACATCGACGCGGTGCGCCGCGCCACCGAGGCGATCGCGTTCGGGATCGGGGTTGTCGGACTGCTCAACGTGCAGTACGCGCTCAAGGACGACGTCCTGTATGTGCTCGAAGCCAACCCGCGTGCCAGCCGCACCGTGCCGTTCGTCTCCAAGGCGACCGCGGTGCCGCTGGCCAAGGCGTGCGCCCGGGTCATGCTGGGCGCCACCATCGCGCAGCTCCGTGAGGAAGGGGTGCTGGCCAAGACCGGCGACGGTGCCACCACCGCCCGCAACGCGCCCGTCGCGGTGAAGGAAGCAGTCCTTCCGTTCCACCGGTTCCGCAAGTCCGACGGCAGCCAGATCGACTCCCTGCTCGGTCCCGAGATGAAGTCGACCGGCGAGGTGATGGGTATCGCGCACGACTTCGGTAGCGCGTTCGCCAAGAGTCAGACCGCCGCCTACGGCTCGCTGCCCGCCCAGGGGACCGTGTTCGTGTCGGTGGCCAACCGCGACAAGCGCTCGCTGGTGTTCCCGGTCAAGCGTCTCGCCGACCTCGGATTCAAGATCCTGGCCACCGAAGGCACAGCGGAGATGTTGCGGCGCAACGGAATTCCGTGCGACGAGGTGCGCAAGCACTTCGAGGAACCCAGCCCGGACCGGCCGGCGCTGTCGGCGGTCGACGCGATCAAGGCCGGTCAGGTCGACATGGTGCTCAACACTCCGTACGGCAACTCCGGGCCGCGCATCGACGGTTACGAGATCCGTTCGGCAGCGGTGTCGATGAACATCCCGTGCGTGACGACCGTGCAGGGCGCCTCGGCGGCCGTGCAGGGCATCGAAGCGGGCATCCGCGGGGACATCGGCGTGATGTCGCTGCAGGAACTGCACAGCACTCTGGGCTCCTGACCGTGGACGGGTTCGGGGACCGCCTGGCGGCCGCGATCGCGGCGCGAGGCCCGCTGTGCCTGGGCATCGACCCGCACCCCGAACTGCTACGCGCATGGGGTCTCGGCGTCGACCCCGACGGCCTCGCGCGGTTCAGCGAGATCTGCGTGACAGCCTTCGGCGGCTTTGCCGTGGTCAAGCCCCAGGTCGCGTTCTTCGAGGCCTACGGGGCGGCGGGGTACGCAGTGCTGGAGACCACCATCGCGGGGTTGCGCGGCGCGGGAGTTCTGGTGCTCGCCGACGCCAAACGCGGCGACATCGGCTCGACGATGGCCGCCTACGCCGCCGCATGGGCAGGGGAGTCCCCGCTGGCCTCCGATGCGGTCACGGCATCGCCCTACCTCGGCTTCGGGTCGCTGCAGCCCCTGCTCGACGTCGCCTCCGAACACGGGCGCGGCGTCTTCGTCCTCGCGGCGACGTCGAACCCCGAGGGGGCGTCGGTGCAGCGCGCCGACCACGGCGGACGCACCGTCGCCCAGTCGATCGTGGACGCCGCCGCCGCACTCAACCGGTCCGGTGGTCCCGGCTCGGTCGGCGTCGTCGTCGGTGCGACGTTGACCTGCCCGCCCGATGTCAGCGGGCTGAACGGGCCGGTCCTGGTGCCCGGTGTCGGCGCTCAGGGCGGCCGTCCCGACGCCCTGGCCGGCCTGGGAGGGGCCACCGCGGGGCAACTGCTGCCCGCCGTCTCCCGGGAGGTGTTGCGCGCGGGTCCGGACGGCCCTGCCTTGCGGGACGCCGCCGAGCGGATGCGCGACGCCGTCGCCTACCTCGCCTGAGCTGCGTTCGTTACCGGGCCGATGCGCAACCGCGACACGCCCGACACGCTTGACCTGGGAAAATTCTCAGCCCGACGGACGCTTGGCGCTCACTGTGCGGCGGAGCGGCCTGCACCGGCGCGGTGCCGGCGACGCCGAACATGCCGTAAAACCGGCGATAAGCAGGTGCTTTGCCGCAGGCCGGCAGTCCTGGACAACCCTTCCGGTTGCGGCGGCCCAGGGCTGCCGTGGTGGGTCCGCCCGGCCTACACGCTGGGCTTTTGACGCGACAAGCCGGGGGTGGGGTTAGCTTTCGTCAGCGTGCGTGGGTACGGTCGTCCACGCTGGCTGGTTATGGTTCCGCCACTACCAGCCGAGACAAATCAGTAATGGTGACGAAGACGGAGGAACCCGTGGCCCTTCCCCAGTTGACCGACGAACAGCGCGCGGCAGCGTTGGAGAAGGCTGCTGCCGCACGGCGAGCGCGAGCAGAGCTCAAGGACCGGCTCAAGCGCGGCGGCACCAACCTCAAGCAGGTGCTCAAGGACGCCGAGACCGACGAGGTCTTGGGCAAGATGAAGGTTTCCGCACTCCTGGAGGCCCTGCCGAAGGTGGGCAAGGTCAAGGCGCAGGAAATCATGACCGAGCTCGAGATCGCCCCGACCCGCCGCCTGCGCGGTCTGGGAGATCGTCAGCGCAAGGCCCTGCTGGAAAAGTTCGACTTCTCGTAAAGGGAGGTCAGTGAGCGAAGGCGGAGGGCCGGGCGACACGTCCGGGGCCGCGGTCCTGGTGTTGTCCGGCCCGTCTGCCGTCGGGAAGTCCACCGTCGTCCGGTGCCTGCGGGAGCGTGTCGCCGACCTCTATTTCAGCGTCTCGGTGACGACGCGGGCGCCGCGCCCCGGCGAGGTCGACGGCGTGGACTACAGCTTCGTGACGGCAGAGCAGTTTCAGCAGCTCATCGATGACGGCGCCCTGCTGGAGTGGGCGGAGATCCACGGCGGTCTGCACCGCTCGGGAACACCCGCCGGGCCCGTCCGGGCTGCGACGGCGGCCGGCCGCCCCGTCCTCATCGAGGTGGACCTCGCCGGCGCGCGAGCAGTCAAGCAGGCGATGCCCGAAGCCACCACGGTGTTTCTCGCCCCTCCCAGCTGGGAGGCGTTGGAAAGCCGCTTGACCGGGCGCGGCACCGAGACGCCCGAGGCGATGGCCCGCCGGTTGGAGACGGCGAAGGCAGAACTCGCCGCTCAGGGCGACTTCGACGAGGTGGTCGTTAACAGTCAATTGGAGTCTGCCTGCGCGGAATTGGTATCCTTGCTGGTGGCCCACGCGCCGGCACGGCGCGATCAGCCCTAACATCCAGAACTTTTTCAGGAGATTTTCTACGTGAGCACCCCCGATACGCGGCTCGCCGCGGTGGACATCGATCCGTCCGCCGCCAGCGCCTACGACACGCCGCTGGGCATCACCAACCCGCCCATCGACGAGTTGCTGGACCGCGCGTCGAGCAAGTATGCGCTGGTCATCTACGCCGCCAAGCGTGCTCGCCAGATCAACGACTACTACAACCAGCTCGGCGACGGCATCCTCGAGTACGTCGGACCGCTGGTTGAGCCGGGCCTGCAGGAGAAGCCGCTCTCGATCGCGATGCGCGAGATCCACGGCGACCTTCTCGAACACACCGAGGGCGAGTAGCAGAGCAGACCGCGGTGAGCCCCAAGCGGATCATCGTCGGCGTCGCCGGCGGAATCGCCGCCTACAAGGCGGCGACAGTCGTCCGTCAGCTCACCGAGGCCGGGCATTCCGTCCGGGTCGTCCCGACTGAATCCGCGTTGAAATTCGTCGGGGCCGCGACCTTCGAGGCCCTCTCCGGAAACCCTGTTCACACCGGGGTCTTCGAGGACGTCCACGAAGTTCCCCACGTCCGCATCGGCCAGGCCGCCGACCTCGTTGTGGTCGCCCCCGCCACCGCTGACCTGCTCGCCCGCGCCGCGAGCGGACGCGCCGACGACCTGTTGACCGCGACGCTGCTGACCGCGCGATGTCCGGTGCTCTACGCCCCGGCGATGCACACCGAGATGTGGTTGCACCCCGCCACCAGCGACAACGTCGCAACCCTGCGCAGGCGCGGGTGCACGGTGATGGAACCGGCATCCGGCCGGCTGACCGGCGCCGACACCGGGCCGGGCCGGCTGCCCGAAGCCGAGGAGATCACCACGCTGTCGCAGTTGCTGCTCGCGCGCAACGATGCCCTGCCCTACGACCTCGCCGGGGTGAAGGTCCTCGTGACCGCGGGGGGAACCCGCGAACCGATCGACCCTGTGCGCTTCATCGGAAACCGCAGCTCGGGCAAGCAGGGTTATGCGATGGCCCGCGTGATGGCACAGCGCGGCGCGGAGGTGACGCTGATCGCGGGCAACACCGCGGGGCTCATCGATCCAGCCGGTGTGCACGTCACGCATGTCGGCTCCGCCGCGCAACTCAGGGACGCGGTGTCCAAACACGCTCCGGACGCGAACGTTCTCGTGATGGCCGCCGCGGTCGCCGACTTCCGGCCTGCTCATCTGGCTACGAGCAAGATCAAGAAGGGGCCTGACTCCACGACTGACCCGGCGATCGAGCTGGTCCGCAACGACGACGTGCTCGCCGGCGCGGTCCGTGCCCGCCAAGACGGGCAGCTCCCGAACATGGCTGCCATCGTCGGGTTCGCCGCGGAGACCGGCGACGCCAACGGCGACGTCCTGTTTCACGCCAGGGCAAAGCTGAAGCGCAAGGGATGCGATCTGCTCGTCGTCAATGCCGTCGGCGAGAACCGGGCCTTCGAGGTCGACCACAACGACGGCTGGTTGTTGTCGGCCGACGGAACGGAGGCGGCCTTGGAGCACGGGTCGAAGACCGTGATCGCGAGCCGTATTGTGGACGCGATCGTGGCTTTCCTGCACACCGGTGCAAGGTAGAGCGACGAGCGCACATCGTCAGCATGCGCGTAAGGGTTGCGCGCAGCGGGGGGACACGCTTGGGTGCTTAGGGCGCCGGAGTCTCGTGCCATCGCGACAGGTATAGGTTGACTGACAGTTATCAGTTGACTGACTAACTATCTCAGGCGTGCTTGAGTGAAAGGGATCGAACGTGAGTGAAGCTCGGCTGTTTACCAGTGAGTCGGTGACCGAAGGGCACCCCGACAAAATCTGTGACGCCATCAGCGACTCGGTGCTGGACGCTCTGCTCGCCGGAGACCCGAAGTCCCGCGTCGCCGTCGAGACGCTGGTCACCACCGGCCAGGTGCATGTTGTGGGCGAGGTGACCACCTCGGCCAGGGAGGCGTTCGCCGACATCACCAACACGGTCCGGGCCAGGGTCCTCGAGATCGGCTACGACCACTCCGACAAGGGCTTCGACGGCCTCACCTGCGGCGTGAACATCGGCATCGGCGCGCAGTCGCCCGACATCGCGCAGGGCGTCGACACCGCTCACGAGACGCGCGTCGAGGGCGCGGGCGATCCGCTCGACGCCCAGGGCGCGGGCGACCAGGGCCTGATGTTCGGCTACGCGATCGCCGACACTCCCGAGCTCATGCCGCTGCCGATCGCGCTGGCACACCGGCTCTCGCGCAAGCTGACCGACGTCCGCAAGAACGGCACGCTGGACTACCTGCGCCCCGACGGCAAGACCCAGGTCACCGTGCAGTACGACGGCACCACCCCGGTGCGGCTCGACACCGTCGTGCTGTCCACCCAGCACGCCGACGGCATCGATCTCGACGGCCAGCTGACCCCGGACATCAAGCAGCACGTCATCGACACGGTCCTCACCGAGTTGGCCCATGACACGTTGGACATCTCGAACCCGCGGATCCTGGTCAACCCGACCGGCAAGTTCGTGCTCGGCGGCCCGATGGGCGACGCCGGCCTGACCGGCCGCAAGATCATCGTCGACACCTACGGCGGATGGGCCCGGCACGGCGGCGGCGCCTTCTCCGGCAAGGATCCGTCGAAGGTCGACCGTTCCGCGGCGTACGCGATGCGTTGGGTGGCCAAGAACGTCGTGGCCGCAGGGCTGGCTCAGCGCGTCGAGGTCCAGGTCGCCTACGCCATCGGCAAGGCCGCCCCGGTGGGCCTGTTCGTCGAGACGTTCGGCTCGGAGACCGTCGATCCGGTCAAGATCGAGAAGGCGATCGGCGAGGTGTTCGACCTGCGTCCCGGTGCGATCATCCGCGACCTCGATCTGCTGCGCCCGATCTATGCGCCCACGGCCGCCTACGGTCATTTCGGCCGCACCGACATCGAACTGCCCTGGGAGCAGCTCGACAAGGTCGACGACCTCAAGTCCGCGGTCTAGACACACATCGCGAAAGCCCCGTGGCCGGATGGCCACGGGGCTTTTCGCGTCGGTGCGCAAGCTGGGCTATAGTCCAGAAAACCTCTTCCGCGTGCATGCGTGCCGCATGAGCAGTCAGATGTTGGTGGAGATGAGCAACGAGCAAACGCTGGATGATCCGCGGGCCTCGAGCGTCGAGCAGCGGCGCCCGTCACGGGCGCGGTGGGCGCCGGTCGTCGCGATCGGCACGCCCACGTTGCTCGTGGGTCTGCACGCGCTGGTGTATGGCCGCTGGATCATCGACGACGCCGCGATCACCTTCGCGTACGTGCGCTCCATCTCGACCGGCCTCGGGCCGGTGCTGCAGGCAGGAGCCGACCCCGTCGAGGGGTACTCCAACCCCGCCTGGCTGGCGCTGCTGGTCGCCGGGCACAAGTTGGCGCTGTTCGATCACAGCACCCTCTTCGGTATCCCCGACGTCGTCGCGTTCCCGAAGCTGCTCGCCCTGATCGCCTGCGCGGCGCTCTACGCCGCGTTCTACCGCACGGCCAAGGCGCTCACGCGGTGGCCGGTCACGGTGACAATCGTGGCGGGGGCGATCACCGCGGCGATCCCGTCGTTCGTCATCTGGTGCTTCTCCGGGCTGGAGAACTCCCTGCTGGCCGCCGCCGTCGGATGGCTCGCCGCATGCATCGCCACGGCGGTGGCCGGCGGCCGGTTGCTCACGGTCCGGACCGCGGTGGTCTGCGGCCTCGTCGCTGCCCTTGCGGGCCTGACCCGCCCCGACGGGATGATCTACCTGCTGGCCTATCCGCTGGCGGTGTTGCTGCTGGGACGCGCGCCGCGCTCTGACACACTGCGCTTCGCGGCCATCGGTGCCGGCGCCTTCGCGATCCCACTCGGCGCGTTCCTGCTGGGGCGTTACGCGACCTTCGGCGAACTGGTGCCCAACACCGCCATCGCCAAGGCGCAGGGCCTGCCCGATCTCATCGGCATCGCGCGTCCCTTCGAACTCGTGCTGTTCACCGGGGTGGCGCCGGCGGTGCTCGGCACCGCGTTCGTCGTGGTTGCGGTGCGCCGCAAGGCCGTCGGGACCCGCGGACTTCTCGCGTTGCTCCTGGTGTTCGGGCTGGCTGCGCTGGCGTTCGCGATCCTCGAAGGCGACTGGATGGGGCAGCGCAGATTCGCGACGCCCATCTGGGCGACCGGCGCGCTGATCATCGCGGTAGCCGGCGCCCAGGTCCTCGCAGGTGCCGACGCGCGGGAACGGCGCCGCCTGTGGATCGCAGGCGCGGTGACCGTTGCCGTCGCCGCGCCCGTTCTCGCGCACTCCGCCTTGACTTTTCGTGCCGATCCAACGGTGCCGATGTGCGCCGTCGCCAGCTATGCCGGGTGGACTGTCAACGAGTACGCCGAGACGCTGGGCCTGAACGAGGCGACGGTCGCCACACCCGACATCGGAGGAACCGCTCTGGTCAGCGATCTGCGGATCATCGACCTCGGGGGACTGGCGGACGCCCAACTCGCACGCCGCTGGGCGGCGGGAGACGCGGCCGGACTGCGTGACGACGTGTTCGCGGCCCGCCCCGAGTTCATCGAGACCCACCACGAGTGGTCGGATACCACCGGGCTGATCGACGACCCGCGCCTGGCCGCCGATTACGTGGAAATCGTCCGCACCTCGCGTACCGACGGCCTGTGGGTGCGCCGCGACCTGGCCGCGCGGCTCGAGGCGCACGGCTTGCCGGTAGCGCCGAAGTCGTTGCCGCTCAAGGCCGATGACCCCTATCAGCTCGCCGATCCGCTGGCCTCCTGCGGACGGATGCGACCCTAGGAGGCGAACACGTAGTCGTCGATCGGGAACCGGCGACTGCGCCAGTGGGCTTCGACGGTGGTGGCTGGGCGCAGCGGCACGTCGCCGTGCTTGTCGAAGTAATAGCTGTTGGCGAGACGGCAGCTGTCCTGCCAGAAGATCTGCCGGTGCCGCTTGCGCATCATCTCCGCGAAGTAGCGGTCGTTGGCTTCCCGGCGCACCTCGACGCGGATGGCCCCGCGCCCCCTGGCCGTTTCCAGGCAGCGCACGATATGGCCGGTCTGCGCTTCGATCAGCGCGAAGTACGACGAGCCGACGTACCCGTAGGGCCCGAACACGGTGAAGAAGTTCGGGAAGCCCGGAACGCTCACGCCTTCGTAGGCCTGCATCCGGTTCTCGTCCCAGAATCGGGCCAGCGAGAGGCCGCCCGGTCCGATCACCGGGAACGTCGGGACATTCTCGGTATCCAGCACTTTGAACCCGGTTGCCAGGATCAGCACGTCGACCTCACGGAGCGCGCCGTCGTCGGTGGCCACCCCCGAGTCGGTGATCTTGTCGATCGGCTCGGTCACCAGCTCGACGTTGTCGCGGTTGAATGTCGACAGATAGGTGTTGTGGAATCCGGGGCGCTTGCAGCCGACCGCGTAGCGGGGCGTGAGCTTGTTGCGGACCTCCGGATCGTCGACCTGCTTGCGCAGATAGGCTTCGCCCAGCGACCCCATACGCTTGGCCATCGGGTTGACCGTGAAGTACTGCGCGGCAAGCGGAAACGTCAGCTCGACGTAGGCCTGGCTGACGAAGCGCTGCAGCGTCTGGCCGAACGGCAGCCGCATCATCGCCCTGGCCGCCCTGGACAACGGAACGTCGAACTTCGGGAAGCACCAGATCGGGGTGCGCTGAAACACGCTGAGCTGCTTGACGATCGGTGCGATTTCCGGGATCACCTGCACCGCCGACGCGCCGGTGCCGATGATCGCGACGCGCTTTCCCGCGAGGTCCTGGCCGTGGTCCCAGCGTGCGGTGTGCATGGTGATACCGGCGAACGAGTCGACGCCCGGGATGTCGGGCAGCTTCGGGACGGTCAGGACGCCGCTGGCATTGACCACGAAACGCGCGGTCACCTCGGTGGTGCTGCCGCCAGATTCCAGTGCGAGGCGCCAGATGTCCTCGGCCTCGTCGAATTCGGCGCCGCAGACCTTCGTCGCGAACCGGATCTTGGGCCGCAGGCCGTACTTGTCGACGCAATGCGCCGCGTAGGCCTTCAGTTCGTGGCCTGGCGCGTAGGTGCGCGACCACGCGGTGCTCTTCTCGAAGGAGAACTGGTAGGAAAACGATGGGATGTCCACCGCGATGCCGGGGTAGGTGTTCCAATACCACGTCCCGCCGGGCTCCTCGCCGGCCTCGATGACGAGATAGTCGGGCATACCCGCACGGTCGAGCTGAATCGCCGTTCCGATGCCCGAGAATCCGGCACCGACGATCACCGTTTCGTAATCAGGCACCGTTTCGTAATCAGGCACGGTCATTCTTTCACGCTAGCGCGGCATGCAACGCTTTCAGGCCGCGTTCGGTGGCTTCGGTGGCTGCGGGCACGATTCCGGCGTACCCGAGGTACCCGTGGACCAGTGTCTCCGCGTTGTGCAGTTCGACCGAAACCCCTGCAGCGGTCAGAAGTTCCGCGTAGCGAGCGCCGTCGTCGCGCAGCGGGTCGTGCCCCGCGACGGCGATGTAGGCCGGGGGCAGCCCCGCGAGTTCGCCGCGGGCCGGGATCAGGGTGACGGGCGGGTCTGAGAGGTCCAGGTCGCCGACGTACCAGCGGCTGAAGCCCTTGCACGACGCGAGGTCGAGGATCGGCGCGTGTGCGTTCTCGGCGAACGACGGCAGTGACGTGTCGAACGTCGTCGACGGATACCACAGCAGCTGGAAGCGCAGGGGTATCCCGGCGTCGCGGGCCGATTGGGCGACGACGGCGGCCAGGTTTCCACCCGCGGAGTCACCGGCGACCGCGATCCGGGCCGCATCGACGCCGATGTCCGAGGCGTTCTCCGTCACCCAGAGGAGAGTCGCCCACACGTCCTCGACCGCTGCGGGGAAGGGATGTTCGGGCGCGAGCCGGTAGTCGACCGCGATCACGACGGCGTCGGCGCCGGTGGCGTGCATGCGTGCCTGGCCGTCGTAGGTGTCGAGGTCGCCGACCGTCCAACCGCCGCCGTGGATGAACATCACGGCGGGAAGCGTCGGCGCGTCGGACGGAGGCCGGTAGATGCGCACGGTCAACGGGCCGCCCGGGCCCTCGATGGTGCGGTCGTGGGCTTCGACCTCGGGCAGGATCGGGCTGCGCGGCAGCTCGTTGAAACGCCGGCGGGCCTCTTCGGGTCCTCCGTCCGTCGTCAGCTGGAACGGAACGACCTCGAGGACCTGCTGCAGCACGGGATCAAGGGAAGCCATGGCACACACCGTACGCACCCGGCCCCGCCCCGGGCCGCCGGACGTAGGCCCCTACGACGGCTGCACTTCCTCGACAATCGACGCAACCGACAGAGAGAGGATCGCCGTGAGGTTTGCGTCCGGCCGTCGCCCGATCTCGCTGGCCCCGTTGACCGTTCTGGAACTGAGCCCTCCCGAACTCGTGGCGTGCGCCGCCGAGACCGGCTACGACGCCGTCGGCCTGAGGCTCATCCGCGCCACCCAGGAAGAGCCGCTGCGTCCCACGATCGGGTCGACACCGATGATCCGCGAAACGCGGCAGCGGCTCGACGACAGCGGACTGTTCCTGCTGGACATCGAGGTGCTGCGGCTTCGCCCGGACACCAGGGTGCGCGACCATTTCGGTGGGTTCCTGGAGACGGGTGCCTACCTGGGTGCCCAGCAGATCCTGGTCACGGGCAACGATCCCGACCACGCGCGCCTCGCCGACAACCTGGCCGAACTCGGCGTGTTCGCAGGGGAATTCGGTATGGCGCCGAACCTGGAACCGATGCCGTGGACCGACGTCCGCGATCTCGACGAAGCCGCCGCGATCATCCGCCGCTGCGCCGGCGGCAATGTCGGCGTGCTGGTGGACGCGATCCACTACGACCGCGCGCTGGCCACGCCCGAGGATCTGAGGTCCCTGCCCCGCGCGTGGACGCGGTACGTGCAGATCTGCGACGCGGTGCTTCCCCGGCCGACATCGATCCACGAGTTGCGCCATCAGGGCCGCAACGCCCGGCTGCTTCCCGGTGAGGGCAGCATCGATCTGGTGGCGATGCTGCAGGCACTGCCCACGGTGCCGGCCAGCATCGAGGCACCCGTCGAGTGGAAGGCCCCGCCGGGTGTGCGCGCTCGGGCCGCCCTGCGTGCCGCGCGCGACGTCGTGACACGCGCCGACGCGGGTCGGCCACAATTGTCTGCGTGACGGATGGCCTGACACCGACTCCGGCCGACGCGCCCCCCACACCAGCTCGCCCGTTTCGAACGTTCGCAGCCCTTGTAGGTATCGGATGCTCGGTCTGCGCCGGCCTCGGCGTGGCCGCGCATTTCTTCGGTCCCGTGAGCACCGCCGTCACACTGCTCGCATCGTTCACACCGCTGTTCGTAGCGCTCGCGGCGGTGTCCGCGGTGATTCTCGCTGCCGCGCGCTTCTGGTTCGCGGCCCTCGCCACCGCAACCGTTGTCGCGGTCGGGGTGGGGTCACAGCTTCCCCTCTACGTCGGCAGGCATCCGACCGGGTCTGCGGGACACCCGACGATCAGGGTTCTGCAGGCCAATCTGCGGCTCGGTGAGGCCGACTCTCGCCCCCTGGTGGATCTGGTTCGCGACACCCGGGTCGACGTTCTCACCGTCGCCGAGCTGACCGGCTCCGCGGTCAGGAAGCTGGCGGCAGCCGGCATCGAGCAGTGGCTGCCGTACTCGTATCTGCAACCGCGCCACGGTGGCGGCGGCGAGGGCATCTACTCGCGTCATCCGCTCACTGACACCGCCGAACTCCCGGGTCTGCAGCACAGCAACCTGCGCGCAACGATCCGGCCGCCCGGCTCGGGTGTGGTCGCCGTGTACGCGCTACACCCGCTGCCGCCCTATCCGGAGCCGGCGTGGCGGTGGGCTGCAGAGCTCGAAAGGATCGGAAAGATCCTGGCCGACGAGGCACACCCTCTCATCGTCGGGGCCGATTTCAATTCGACCTACGACCATGAGCGCTATCGGCGCCTGGTGAGGGCGAGCAGCAGGGACGGGGCGGCGCTCGTCGACGCCGCCGAGTATCTCGGCTCTGGCATCGTCGCCACTTTTCCCGCCGACAGGTGGTTTCCCGCGGTGCTCGCGATCGACAAGATCCTCGCCCGCGGTGCCACGCCGCTGTCGTTCGGCCGCGTCGACCTTCCGGGCTCTGACCACCACGGAGTCCTGGGGGAGATCCAGGTGGAGCCCGCTGCACGCTGAGTGGCAGGCGCGACTGTCCGCGTCGCGAATCCGCGTGCGCCCCTCGCCGTAGTCCGGTTCGCACGGCAGCGTTGTTCCCATGTGCAAAATTTGTCGCGACCGTGCAATGAGGGCTAATGCAGATAGCTGTTGCTAAAAATGCGCGTGCTGCGTCAATTTACGGAGTGCAACCGGTTGTCGTACGTCGGTGGCTGACGGCACTCCACGCCCCGCAGCATTCGTGTCAGGCGGCTGCCACTTTCGGTTGACACTTCATTTGAGCACGTAAACGACCGCGCCTGGCGCAGCTGTAATGACAGCGAAGATTACTTAGGTCTACCAATTTTGTGATGCTGGTCATAAGGTGTGCGGCAGGGGTGACAAATTTCTCTGATGTTCGCTAACGTTCACTCCAGTTACGCAAGCGACCTATTTGACGGCGGCGTCAGTCAGTGGTGGCCCGCGTCTCGACTTCGGAGCCGAATATGCAAGCGAAAAGGAGATCCGCGACGTGACGGATATTGCCCCGGAGGCTCTGCGGCCCGCGACGTCCGACTTCGGCGCACCAGCGTGCGATCTCCACGAACCCTCGTCCGGGTCGGCGAACGCACCCACCGTGACGGTGGTGCTACCCACCAGGAACGAAGCCAAGAATTTGCCCTACGTGGCGAAACGCATGCCGCCCGTGGACCAGATCGTGGTGATCGACGGGGGATCTGTCGACGGCACCGCCGATGTGGCCCGCCGGCTGTGGCCTGACGCCACCATCATCGAGCAGACGAGGGCAGGAAAGGGCAACGCGCTCGCGTGTGGCTTCCTCGCTGCCACCGGCGACATCATCGTCATGATCGACGGCGACGGCTCGACCGACCCCGCGGAGATACCGCTGTTCGTGGCGGCACTCGTGGCCGGTGCGGACTTGGCGAAAGGCAGCCGGTTCTCCCGCGGCGGCGGCAGCGATGACATCACCCACCTTCGGCGCCTGGGCAACAAAGGCCTCAACGGGCTCGTCAACTGGTTGTTCAAGACCGAGTTCAGCGATCTCTGCTATGGCTACAACGCCTTCTGGCGGCGCAATCTCGAAAGCCTGGCCCTGCCCCCGGTCGAACTGGCCGAGCCGCAGTGGGGTGACGGTTTCGAGATCGAGACCGTCATCAACGTGCGGGCGGCCCGCAGTGGCTGGGCCATCCGCGAGGTGGGCAGTTTCGAAGGCAAGCGCATCTATGGGCGCAGCAATCTGAATGCAGTCTCCGACGGCTTGCGCGTGTTGCGCACCATCGGCCGCGAGCGCCGCGAACACCGGGCGGCGCGCGCCGCAACGGTTGCCGGCTGGGCATAGTGGCTGCGCCGTCCGTCCCGCGTGACCATCTCTGTGCTGCTGCGATCTCGGTCAGCGTGGTCATTTGTTGCTATACGCAGCAGCGGCGCCGAAGCCTGGCGGCCGCAACCGATGCCGCACTCGCTCAGCTGGCTTTCGGTGACGAACTGATCCTCGTCGTCGACGGCAACGACGACCTCTTCCGGGAATTACGCGACTCCTACGGCGATCGACTGCACGTCGTGCAGAACCGTTTCCAGCGCGGTCTGTCGGGAGCCCGCAACACCGGACTCGACGTGGCAGCCGGTGACGTCGTTGTCTATCTGGACGACGACGCGGTGCTCCTGCCCGAGGCGCTGGAGTGTGTTCGCTCGTCTTTCGCCGACGTCGGCATCGCCGCGCTGGGCGGAGCGGTACACCCTGCCTGGCAATGCGGCTCGCGGCCGGCGTGGTTTCCGCCCGAGTTCGGCTGGGTTGTCGGATGCGACTACCGGGGGCTGCCGGCGGACGGCTCGCAGATACGAAATCCGATCGGTGCCGCGATGGCCGTCCGGCGTGAGGACCTCATTGCCATCGGAGGATTCAGCGACCGGCTCGGCCGCGTCGGGGCCCTCCCGACGGGCTGCGAGGAAACCATGATGGGCATCGAGCTCGTGCGCCGAAATCCGCAGGCCCGGATCGTGCGCCAGACACGTTTCGGTGTCGCGCACGAGGTCCCAAGGAATCGCTCCACCGTGTCGTACTTTTTGCATCGGTGCTACTACGAGGGCCGAAGCAAGGCCATCCTCAGCCGGCTGTGCGGCCAGCGATCCTCGCTGGAGAGCGAACGCGCGTACACGACGCGAACGCTGCCTTCCGGTATGTGGCACGCCCGCAGGAATCCCCGGCGCGCCCTGGCGCTCGTCGCGGGACTGCTCGTCACCGCCATCGGCTACCTCGTGGGTCTCGCTCATACGGTGCGAACCTCTTCGAGTCGATAATGCTCAGAGCCTCAGGCTGGCTCGTCAACCCTCGTGTCACCGGGTGGATATCGCTGACGACGCTGTTGTTCTTCACCGCCGAATGGATCGTCTCGGCGACCTGGCGCGGGCACTACAGCTACGTCCAGGACCTGCTGGGTCCGCTCGGGGTCGCGTTCTGCGGGCCGATGGGAAACTGGCCGTGCAGCCGGCTCTACCCGCTGATGAACGTCAGCCTGCTCGCCACAGGCTTCGCCGTCACCGTCGTCGCGGCGAGCTTCCTCGTCCAGCGGGTGACCGATCGTGGCCACGCGATCCTGCTGATGGCCGCCGGCGTCGGCATGTACTTCTCCGGCTTGTTCACCAACGATGTCGACTACTCCTGGAACCTCACCGCGATCCTGGCGTTCATGTCGCTGGGGTCGGTGAGCGTGCTGTTCGTCGCGATGGGGTCGAGGACGAAGATGACCGTGGAGCGCCGCGGCGTGGCGGTGATCGCAGGCGGCGTCAGCATCCTGGGCTTCCTGGCCTTCGTGGGCGGGACGAACCTGTTCGGGCCTGGTGGTGCGCAGCGCATGGCCGTATACGGCATCCTGGTGGCCGTGACCGCGTTGGGTACTGCACAGATACGGCATCGGCCGCCCGCAGGGCGGCACGCCGCGACGCGGGAGCTCGCAGGAGCGTCGCGGTGACACGAAATCGGCTTCCGCTCAGGCTGTGCCGCGTAGCCGTCATGATGTGCGTCCTCGCGGCGACCGGGTGCGGTGTTCCCACCGTCGGGCGCGCCGAACCGGCCGGACCGCAGGTCGTGTTCTCCGACGACTTCGACGGACCGGCGGGCGCGTCACCTTCTCCCCAGTGGCGATTCCAAACCGGTGGAGGCGGTTGGGGCAACAACGAGATGCAGACCTACACCGACGATCCCGCGAACGTCGGCCTCGACGGCGCCGGCCATCTGGCCATCTCGGCGCGGGGCACCGCGCTCGATCGGATCACGTCGGCGCGCATCACCACGCAGGGCACCTTCGACTTCATCTCGGGACGGGCCGAAGCGCGGATCCAGTTGCCCGGCGGGGCCGGCCTCCATCCGGCGTTCTGGCTGTTGGGCAGCAACATCGACGAGGTCGGGTGGCCCGAAGCGGGCGAGATCGACGTGATCGAAACCCTCAACGACGCACCGGAATTCCACACCGGCATCCACACCCCGAGCCTGGGATCCGAACGGGGGGAGCAGGTCTCGGCCTCCGGGCCGGTGCCGTTCCCGCTCGCCGGTCAGTTCCACACCTACTGGGTGGACCGGAGCCCGGGCCGGATCGTCACCGGCATCGACGAACTCACGCTGTTCACCGTCACCCCCGCCGACCTGGCTCCCGAGAGCCGCTGGGTGTTCGACGCGCCATTCTTTCTGCTGCTCAACGTCGCCGTCGGAGGCGACTGGCCGGGCCCGCCGGACGCGTCGACCCCAAATCCGTCCACGATGTTGGTCGACTGGGTGCGGGTGACGGCCCGATGAGTTCCCCGATCTCGCTCGAACCGGCGATGCCCCCGCAGGCCGTATCGACCTGGCCGCGTGGGCGCTGGATCGGCATGCTCGATGTCGACGATTGCGCCGTGGGGGATGCGGTCGAGTTCACGCCCCTGCACGCGGACGGGTACGAGCAGGTGCGCGTGCTGGTCCGGCACCGCGGCACACCGGTCGGCTTCGTCGAGGCCCCGATCACCGAGGGCGTCGTGCGTCTGCCGATTCCTCAGTGCCAGACCGTTCACGAGCCGGCGCCGGAGGTTGAGCTGCCCGCCATCTCGGTGGTGCTGTGCACCAGAGACCGGCCCGAGCAGGTGGCCGATGCGCTGCGCTCGATTTCGATGTTGGACTACTCGGACTATGAGGTCGTGGTCGTCGACAATGCGGCGCGCACCGACGCCACCGCAGAGGTGGTGCGCCGTCTCGGCGATCCTCGGGTCCGATTGGTCTCCGAACCTGTGCCGGGACTGTCGACCGCGCGCAACACCGGCCTTCGGGCCGCCCGTCATCAGGTGGTGGCCTTCACCGACGACGACGTGGTCGTCGATCCGCTGTGGCTGCGAGCCATCGCCCGGGGTTTCTCCCGCGCTCCGTTCGTCACCTGCGTTTCGGGTCTCGTACCGAGCGGGGAACTGCGCACCGCCGCGCAGGCATACTTCGATCAGCGGGTCTCCTGGGCGGGATCGCTGGATCCGCGGCTGTACAGCATGGCCGAACCACCCGCTGACCAACCGTTGTTTCCTTTCCAGGTGGGCAGATTCGGGACCGGGGCCAATTTCGCCGTCAGACGTGACCGGATCCTCGAGCTCGGCGGGTTCGACGAAGCTCTCGGTGCAGGCACCGCCTCACAGGGCGGCGAGGATCTCGACATCTTCTTCCGGGTGCTCACCGCCGGCGACATCCTGGCGACCGAACCGGCGGCGATCGTGTGGCACCGGCACCGCAGCGACAACGACGCGCTGTTGAAGCAGGCCCGGGGCTACGGCCTGGGGCTGGGCGCCTGGCTCACGAAGGTCGGCATGAACCCGGCGCACCGCCGACTCGCGGCTCGGATCATCCGCCGCAGATTCGGCTCGTCGCTACGGGCAGGCGCCGACTACGGCGCGATGGCATCGCCGAACCGGATCCCTCGCGGCCTCGGCAACGACGTCCCACCGTCGGTGGGACGCACCGAGGTGCTGGCCGTGCTCGCCGGACCCAAAGCGCTGTGGCAGGGCAGGCGGCAACAGGCGCGCAACGTCGCGCTGTCGGGCCGCCGATGACGGCGACGCTCGAGCGACATGCGGAGGTGGCGTCGCAGCCACCCAGGCGTCACCGAGCGTCCTCCACGACAGGCCCGACACCTCCCGGACACCGCAAACCGGCCGCACACCGCAAGGCTCCGACGGGACGGCGCATTCCCGCCATGCCCGTCCGCATGGTCGACCTGGCGGCGGTCGGCGCGGTTGCCGGCACCGTCGCCCTGATGTCGCTGCCCAGTACGGTCCGCGCGATCGCGCTCGTGGTGTTCATCGCGATCGGACCGGGCGCCGCGGTGCTGACGTGGGTGCGCATCCCGCGACGTGCGCTGCTCTCGACGGTTCCCGTCCTCGGCATGGCGATCGTGACGCTGGTGGCGATCACCGCGATGTGGTCCTACCGCTGGAACCCCGTCCTGATCTTGTGGGTGCAGGTGGTCGGCGTCGGGGGCAGCACCGTCTACTGGTACTACCAGCACCGCGACAGCATCGTCAGCGCTGCGCGCCGCTGGCACTGGCGCCGTGTCGGGGGGCACCGGTGGCTGCGGAAAAGCTTTGTCCTGCGGCATCTGTCGCTGTTTCTGAGCGCGGCGGCCGTCGCGGTCTGGGCGGCGGCCGTTCCGGGACTGCCGGGTGTGGACGCCGGCTACTACGGCCTGTTGTTCTCGGGGACGGGACCGCTGCTGGCCGTGTCCATCGTGCTGTGCACATGGGCGATGCTCGTCGCGGTCCGGCAGCGGCAGCTCATGCCGGCCGCGGTCGCGCTGATCGCCGCGATCATCGTCGCGCGGGTGACGACGGTGGTGGCCACCGAGGTTCCGCTCTACGACTGGACGTACAAACATCTGGCCGTCGTGGACTACATCATGGTCTACGGGCGAATCCAGCCCGATGGCACCGACATCTACGCGCAATGGGCAGCGTTCTTCACGACCTGGGCGTGGTTCTGCGACGTGACCGGCATCCCCGCGATCACCGTCGCGCACGTGTTCGCCCCGGCGATGCACGTATTGGTGGCGCTGACCGTCTACACGGCCGCCAGGGTCATCGGCCGATCCCGCCGCACGGCACTGACGGCGGCGTTCATCGCGGAGATCGTGAACTGGGTGGGGCAGGACTACTTCTCGCCCCAGGCGTGGACCATCGTGCTGGTGTTCGGCATGTTCGTGCTGCTGCTCGCATCGCCGCGTAGCCGGGCGTGCGGCGTCCTCGCGATCCCGGTGTTCGCCGCGACGGTACCGACCCACCAGCTCACGCCGTTCTGGGCGATGGGCGCGGCGTGCCTGCTGTGCCTGTTGAAACGGGCCAGGCCCCGGTGGGTGGGTCTGGTGATGGTGCTGATCGCCGTGTGTTATCTGCTGCTCAACCTGGAAGCGGTGGCGCCCTACGGCCTGCTGTCGGGGGGCAGTCCGATCAGCAACGCGTCCAGCAACATCGAGTCGTCAGGCCTGCCCGCCAAGGACTTCACCTCGGCCGTGGTTCGAGGGTTGTCGATCGTTGTGGTGCTGACCGCTTGTGCATGCGCGGTCTGGATGTGGCGCCGGAAACGGCCCGTGTTGACGCTGTCCATCATGGCGTTCAGCTCGTTCGGCCTGCTGCTGGGGCAGAGCTACGGCGGCGAGGCGATCTTCCGGGTGTACCTGTACTCGATCCTGGGGTGCGCGCTGCTGATCGCACCCGCTGTCGTTGCGGCGATCGACGGTGTCAGGGGGCGAGCGCGGTTGCCTGCGCGCACGGCGGCGGTGCTCGGCGTGACCGGTGCGTCGGTGGCGGGATTGCACGGCTATGTCGCGTTGTGGCCCATGATCTTCGAGACCCGTGCCCAGGTCGACCTGATGGACGGCCTCACCAGGGACGCCGACATCCGGACCCGGTTCGTCATGCTCCGCATCGGCGGGATGCCGTCGCGACTCAATGCCGGCTATGCCGATGTGACCCTGTTCAACCCGTACTTCGACGAGCCCGTGAGCTATGACCTGTGGGACCCGTCGGATCCGAACCTGGCAGAGCGCAAGGCGACGTTCCCCAACGAAGAAGATCTCAAGACGCTCAACACCGAGATGACCAGTGGCGGCTATGTGGTGTACGTGATCTTCAGCGAGCAGTCCAACAAGGCGATCCGGTACTACGGCGACTTCCGCCCCGACGCCGTGGAGGTCGTCCAGGACGCGCTTCGTGGGGCACCCCAGTGGACGTTGATCTACGACGAGGGGCAGACCAAGGTGTGGCGCAGCGTCAACGAGGACCTGGCACCGGAGAACCGCACCGGGCCCTAGCGCAGGTCCTGGCGCAGTAGTTGCGCCGCGTGCTCGGGCACCGAATCCAGTGCCGCGCCGACCTTCTCGGCGTCGAACAAGGTGTCGTGGAACTCGGCGGTCAGCCACAGCGACCCCATGACCGACGCGGTCGTGACCGTGACACCGCACGGGCTGACCGGGTCACTGGCCACCATGATGCCTGCGCGTGCGGGATCGCTGAACGACCATGGTCCGTGGGGAACGTTCCCGACGCTGGAGTGCAGCAGCTGTACCCGCCGCCGCGACGGGACGAGCCACCGAGGGTGCCGTCGTGAGCGCATCGCCATGCGCGTCTTCGCCGTCCCCGCCATGAGGTTGGCGACCGGACGTGCCATCTGCGCCGCCGCGGCCATGTCGGACTGCAGGCCGCGGGGGCCCGAATCGCGGCCCAACCGGAAGTCCAGCCCCGCGGAGAACGACGCGAGTGTGCTGCGGCCCTCCGGCAAATAACGCCGCACGTCGAACGGGAGCGTCACGGTGGGATCGACGTCGAATCCTGTGGCGGCGAAGGCGTCGTGCAGTGCGCAGGTGTAGAGGGCGAACATGGAGACATCGGGCAGCGCGGAATCCCGTTGGCGGCGAAGGTCGGTCACGACGTCGGCAGGGATCCGCGCGAACCGGGTCGCGGGTGACGGCGCGATGTCGGTGCCGCCGGCATCGACGAACCCGTCGTGCAGCGCGGAGTTCCGGCGGTGCTGACGCCACAGCGGCAGGAGCCGTTGTGGCCGACCCCCGATCGCACGAGCACCCGCAACGACAAGCGGCGAGAGGCGATGCCGGTAGGGCACCCACACCGCGTCGTCCGTGGGATCCACCGCGCCCAGCAGCACCCCGATGAGCAGATCGAGAAGTGGTACCTCGCCGAGGCCGTGGCTGAAGTCGATGGCGAGATAGTCCCCACCCGCCAGGATCCGGATCCCGTCACCCGGGCGCCGGCGCAGCGCAGACAGCAGCGCGAGCGGATCCGAGCCCGGCGGGCGGGTCGTGGTGGCGAAGACCTCACCGGCCAGGGCGGGAGTGTGCCGCCAGCGGGTGGCCGCGGTGGACGGTTGCAGACAGATCCTGGCCTCGGGCCCGGCGGCTGCCATCGCCGCGAAGCGCGCGGTGAGCAGGTCGACGGGCGGCACGTCGACAGGTCCGAGAACGACTGCCGACCGCCGGTAGCTGTGTTGCACATCGAGTGTCGAGACCCTGACGGTGCCCGGTTGCGGGCTCCGTCGAAGTCTGGGCATTGCCTGTGAACCTATCAGAGCAGCCCCCCAGCCCGATCTGATGAATTTAGTAAGTTTCTCCCCATGACACGCACGCTGTGGACGGCTGCTGCGATCGTTGCGGCCTGCTATGGCGTCTTTCTCATCGTAACCGCGACCCGGGTGCCCGCAGGCGCCGAGCTCACCGGCCAGTTCGCGCTGCAGCCCGCCGTCAAGGCGCTCGCCGCGGTGCTGCTCGCGGGTGCAGCGCTTTTCCATCACATCGCGCGGGAGCGGACCTGGCTGGTCGCGGCACTGCTGTTCTCTGCCGCAGGCGACTACCTACTGGCAATGCCGTGGTGGGAGCCGTCGTTCGTGTTCGGGCTGGCCGCGTTCCTGATCGCCCACCTGTGTTTCCTGGCGGCGCTGCTACCGCTGGCCACCCGTACCCCGAAGCGGCTCGTCGCTGTCGCGGCGACGGCGGCCGCGTGCGTGGTGCTGCTGGTGTGGTTCTGGCCGCGGCTGCTGGAGCAGGGGATGGCGCTGCCGGTGACCGTCTACATCGCGGTACTGGGCGCGATGGTCAGCGTGGCGCTGCTGTCCGATCTGCCGACGCCGTGGACCGCGCTCGGGGCGGTGTGTTTCGCGGTGTCGGACGCGATGATCGGCATCAGTAAGTTCGTTCTCCAATCCGAGGCGCTGGCGGTGCCGATCTGGTGGGCCTACGCGGCGTCGCTGCTGCTGATCACGGCGGGTTTGCTGTTCGGCAGGGCGTCTGTGCCGTCTGCTACACCTGCGCTGTGACGAATCTTCGGCAGCCCGCCGAACACGAGCCGATCGCCCGTGTTCTGCCGATGCTGACGGTGCCGCACCTCGACCGCGAGTTCGACTACCAGGTGTCCGCCGAGCAATCCGACGACGCGCAACCGGGCGTTCGAGTCAAGGTCCGGTTCCACGGCCGGCTCGTCGATGCGTTTGTACTCGAAAGGCGTTCGGACACCGATCATGTCGGCAAGCTCGGCTGGCTGGAGAAAGTTGTCTCGCCCGAGTGCGTGCTGACGCGCGACGTGCGCAGGCTCGTCGATGCGGTGACGGCCCGCTACGCCGGGACACGCGCCGATGTTCTCCGGTTGGCCGTGCCTCCGCGGCATGCCAGTGTCGAGAAGCGAGCCACTGAACCTCTGGAGCCGTTGTCTGCCAGAGACATCGACACCGCGGCGTGGGACGCCTACAGCGGGGGAGCGCAGTTCGTCGCGGCGTTGAGGGACGCCCGGGCCGCCCGCGCGGTCTGGCAGGCCCTGCCCGGCGAATCCTGGCCTCACCGGTTGGCGGAGGCGGCCGCGGTCACGGTGAACTCCGGTCGCGGCGTGCTGGCCGTGGTGCCCGATCAGCGCGACGTCGACCTGCTCCACGCGGCCGCCGTCGAACACGTCGAGGGCGCGAGGGTGGTGGCGCTGTCGGCCGGCCTCGGTCCCGCGGAACGCTACCGGCGCTGGCTGTCGGTTCTCCGGGGCAACGCTCGTTTCGTGATCGGTACGCGCAGTGCGGGTTTCGCGCCGGTGGGCGACCTGGGTCTGGTGATGGTGTGGGACGACGGTGACGACTCGCTGGCCGAGCCCCGCGCGCCCTATCCGCACGCCCGCGAGGTCGCGATGCTGCGCGCCCATCAGTTGCGGTGCGCGGCGATGATCGGCGGCTATGCGCGCACCGCGGAAGCGCACGCGTTGGTGCGCAGCGGCTGGGCGCACGACCTGACCGCGACAAGGCAGACGGTGCGCGTGCATGCGCCACGCGTGATTGCGTTGGAGGACAGTGCTTTTGCGCACGAGCGCGACGCGGCCGCCCGCACCGCGCGGCTGCCGACCGTCGCTCTGGACGCAGCCCGCGCGGCGCTCGCCGCCGATGCGCCGGTCCTTGTCCAGGTGCCCCGACGTGGCTACGTGCCCGCACTGTCCTGCGCGAAATGCCGCACCGTCGCCCGTTGCAGGCATTGCACCGGGCCGTTGTCGCTGCCCGGCCGCGACGCCCCGGGCGCGGTGTGCCGGTGGTGTGGCAGGGAGGAGTTGGCGCTGCGCTGCGCGCGATGCGGATCCGACGCTGTGCGTGCCGTCGTCGTCGGGGCCCGCCGCACGGCCGAGGAACTCGGAAGGGCGTTTCCGGGAGCCCAGGTCATCACGTCCGGCGGAGACGACGTCGTCGCCTCGGTGCCGCAGCGCGCGGCCGTCGTCGTCGCGACACCGGGGGTGGAGCCCGCCGCCGCGGGTGGTTACGGCGCCGCGCTGCTGCTGGACAGCTGGGCGTTGCTGGGGCGCCAGGACCTCCGGGCCGCCGAGGACACGTTGCGGCGCTGGATGGCCGCGGCCGCGCTGGTCCGCAGTCGCGCCGACGGCGGTGTGGTCGCTGTCGTCGCGGAATCCGCGATCCCGACCGTGCAGGCGCTGATCCGGTGGGATCCGGTCGGTCATGCCGACGCCGAACTGGACGCGCGCACCGAGGTCGGGTTGCCGCCCGCCGTGCACATCGCGGCCGTCGACGGTGCGCCTGCAGCGGTGGATGCGCTCCTCGAGGCCGCCGCACTGCCCGACACCGCCGACGCGCTGGGGCCCGTCGAGCTTCCGCTCGGCGCGCGCAGACCCGCGGGGCTGGCGGCGGACGCGCCTGTGAGCAGGATGCTGGTCCGTGTCGCGCGCAACGGTGGGCTGGAACTGGCGGCCGCGCTGCGCCGGGCCACCGCGGTGCAGAGCGCCCGCCACGATCAGGAGCCGGTTCGCGTCCAGATCGACCCGTTGCACATAGGGTGATGCCCATGACGGCGGGGCGGGTGCTCAAGGCGCTGATTCCGTTGATCTTGATTGCGCTCGGTGTGCTGTGGCCGGTGATGTTCTCGTCCGGCTCCGGCAGCTCCACCGGGATCGACGACCCGGTGGTGATCACCGATTACGACGTGAACATGGTCGTGGATGCCGCGGGTGAGATGAGCGCGGTCGAGACGATCACCACCGCGTTCTACAGCACCGACCGCCACGGCATCTTCCGGTACTGGGATGTCGCCAACCAGAACGATCCGCGGCTGCGGCAGAAGCCCGAGATCGAATCCATCACCCTCGACGGCGAACCGGTGTCCTATCAGATGCTCTGGGAGGACGGCGGGCGGTTCCGGGTGGCCAAGATCGGCGACCCCGACGTGTACCTGAGCGACGGCACCCACGTCTTCGAGATCCGCTACACGATTCCCGGGGTGCTCGATCCGGGCAGCCTGGGCGCCGAGCGCACGTTCGCGGCGGCGACGGGCCGGGGCCCGTCGCCCTCGGTCTTCTTTTGGAACGTCATCGCCCCTGCCTGGAACAACCGCATCGAGCGCGCCGACATCACGCTCACCCTGCCCGGAGACGTCGGAAACGCCCAGTGCTCGGTCGGTTTCGGGACGGGCACCGCCTGCGACGGCCTGTCGGTGAACGGCAACCGGGTCCGGTTCAGCGCCGAGGAGCTGCCGCCGCGCACGCCGGTGACGGTCCGCGCGGGTGTCGACGTCCCGACCCCACCCCAGGTGCGGCTGCCGTGGCCCTACACCTGGGACCGGGTGCTGGGTCAGTCGGTGACCGGCGCCATCGTGGTCGGCGCGCTGACCGTGCTGTTCGGTGCCGTCGCGCTGATCTGGTTCCGCAGTGTGCTGGAGAAATCGCCGGGCTTCCCGCTGCAGTACGCGCCCCCGCCGGGGCTGGGGCCGGTGCAGACCGAGTACATCCGCACCGAGTCCGTCCCCGAGCACGGGCTCACGGCCACGCTGTTCTTTCTCGCCGATCGCGGCCTGATCACACTGCGGCAGGTCAGCGACAAGCACTGGACCATCAAGAGCATCGCCGAGCCCGGGGCCTGGGCCGACGTCGACCCGGTCAGCATCGCGGTGGCCTCCCGGTTGAAAGTCCTCAACAAGGGCTCCGAATTCGAGGCCAAGAAGACGGTCACATCGGGCAAGAAGCTCAACAGCGCCAAGGAAGACATGGCCACGGCCGTCAAGAAGTGGGCGACCGAGGAAGGCCTGTTGGTGCCACGCAAGAAGGAACTGTGGCTGCGGGCCCTCAACGCGGGCGCCTTCATCCTGATGGTCTGCGGCTTTTTCCGCTGGGGCTTCCCAACCACTATGTGGGCGCTGCCGTTCGCCGCCTTCTTTCTGCTGTCGGTGGGTTCGTGGCGCGACGGCATCGGCACCCGTCGCACCCCCGCGGGTCGCCAATTGTGGTCGCGCGCCGGCGGATTCCATCGCGTGCTGTCCACCGACTCGGCCGAGACGCGGTTCGACTTCTCGGCGCGCAAAGACCTCTACATCGCCTACGTTCCGTTCGCGGTCGCGGCAGGGGTCGCGGCGCTGTGGGCCAAGAAATACCAGACCGACACGGGTACCGTTGCGCCGCAACCGGACTGGTACACCACCTCGGCAGCATCGTCTAGCGGGTCGAGCATCGCCGGCGGATCCGGCGGCGCCGATTTCGACAGCTTCGAATCGGCGCTGTCGTCGTCCATCGGCGCATACACCGCGTCGCAGGCATCATCCTCGTCGTCATCGGGCAGCAGCGGCGGGAGCAGTTTCAGCGGTGGTGGCGGCGGTGGCGGCGGCGGAGGAGGAGGCGGTTCATGGTGAGTTTTCTGCTCATCGTCATTCTGGTGTTGGCTGTCCTGGTGCTCATCGGATTCGTGATGGGATACAACAGGATCCGCTCGGCCGACGTGCGGGTCGCCGAAGCGCTGTCGGGCATCGACGTGGAGCTCACGCGCCGCGCGTCGCTGATCCCGAGCCTGGTTCACACCGTGCAGACGTTCGCGGCGCACGAGAAGGGCATCCTCGATCACGTGACCACCGCCCGGGCGGCGCTGACGTCGGCCACCAGCGGGAAATCGGTCGCCGAACGCAGCGCGGCCGAAAAGCAGCTGGACTCGGCGTTGGCTCCGCTGCTGGCGCTGGGGCAGAGCTACCCGCAGCTGAACTCGTCGAACAACTTTCTCGACCTGCAGCGCAACCTCGCCGACACCGAGGACAAGCTGGCGTTCGCCCGGCAGTACTACAACGACGCGGTGGCCACGCTGAACCGGCAGCTGACCACGATTCCGTGGATGTTCGTCGCCCCGCTGGCCGGGGTGGGCGAGAAGGAGTACTACCAGACGCCGCGCTGAGGTCCGGCGATCGTCGCTCCCTAGACTGGCGCGGTGCGTCTCGTCTTCGCCGGCACCCCGGAGCCCGCCCTGCCGTCCCTGCAACGGTTGATCGATTCCTCGCGCCACGACGTCGTCGCGGTGCTGACCCGTCCGGATGCCGCAGCGGGCCGACGCGGCAAGCCGTCTCCGTCACCGGTGGCGGAATTGGCCGCCGAGCACGGCATACCGGTGTTGAAGCCCGAACGTCCCAATTCGGAGGAGTTCGTCGCCGAGTTGAAAGCCTTGTCCCCGGACTGCTGCGCCGTCGTCGCCTACGGAGCGCTCCTGAAGGAGGCGTTGCTCGACGTACCCGACCACGGGTGGGTGAACCTGCACTTCTCGGTCCTTCCGGCCTGGCGTGGCGCGGCACCGGTGCAGGCGGCCCTCGCCGCGGGTGATGAGGTCACGGGTGCGACGACGTTCCAGATCGAACTCAGCCTGGATTCCGGACCGGTCTACGGTGTCGTGACCGAGACCATCCGTCCCTCCGACACCGCGGGCGACCTGCTCGATCGCCTCTCGGTGTCGGGTGCCGGCTTACTGGAGGCGACCATGGACGGCATCGAAGGCGGGACCCTCAATGCGGTTCCGCAGCCGACCGAGGGGGTCAGCGTCGCGCCCAAGGTCACGGTGGACGATGCGCGGATCCGCTGGGAGCTGCCCGCGCACGTGGTCGATCGGCGGATCCGCTCGGTCACCCCGAACCCCGGCGCCTGGACGATGATCGATGAGCAGCGTGTCAAGGTCGGCCCCGTCAGCGTGCCCGCCGACGGGCCGAAAGGACTTGCCCCGGGCGAGATCTCGGTGGACAAGAAGTACGTCCATGTCGGCACCGGCTCGGATGCTGTGCTGCTCGGCGCGGTGCAGCCGCCCGGCAAGAAATCCATGGGCGCGGCGGACTGGGCCAGGGGAGCCCACCCGCAGGGGCCGGCGCGATGACACGGCCCGACAGGAAGCGCCATCCCAGGCGCAAGCGGCTCGACCCCGCGCGGCAGGCCGCCTTCGACGTCCTGCGTGCGGTGTCCGAGCGGGACGCGTACGCCAACCTCGCCCTGCCCGCAATGCTGCGCGAGCGTGGAATCACCGGTCTGGACGCGGCTTTCGCGACCGAGTTGACCTACGGCACCTGCCGCAGCCAGGGCCTGCTCGACGCGGTGATCGCGGCGGCCGCGGGCCGGCCGGTGGACCGGATCGACCCGGTGCTGCTGGACCTGCTGCGGCTCGGCGCCTACCAGATCCTGCGGACGAGAGTCGAAGATCACGCCGCGGTGTCCACCACCGTCGAGCAGGCAGGAATCGAATTCGACACGGCGCGGGCGGGATTCGTCAACGGCGTGCTGCGCACCATCGCGCGCCGCGACGAGGCGTCCTGGGTCGGGGAGCTCGCCCCGTCGGCGAAAACCGACCCCGTCGGGCATCTGGCCTTCGTGCACGCCCATCCGCGGTGGATCGCCCAGGCGTTCACCGATGCGCTGGGCGCGCGCGCCGGCGAGCTCGGGGACCTGCTCGCCAGCGACGACGCCCGGCCCGAGGTGCACCTGGCGGCACGTCCCGGTGCGATGACGGCCGCCGAACTCGCCGCACAGGTCGACGGAACCGAAGGCGCCTATTCGCCGTATGCGGTGTATCTGCGTGAGGGCGATCCCGGCGAGCTGGCCGCGGTGCGCGCCGGCAGTGCGCTGGTGCAGGACGAGGGCAGCCAGATGGTCGCGCGGGCGCTGACGCTGGCGCCGCTGGAGGGCGCCGACGGCGGCCGGTGGCTGGATCTGTGTGCCGGGCCCGGAGGCAAGACGGCCCTGCTCGCCGCGCTCGGCCAACCCGCAGGCGCCTCGGTCACGGCGGTGGAACCCGCGCCGCGGCGCGCCGAACTCGTCGAACGCAACACCGCCGGCCTCCCGGTCGAGGTGCTCCGCGTGGACGGCCGCGAGTCAGGGCTGACACCGGGATTCGACCGCGTCCTCGTCGACGCACCGTGCACCGGGCTGGGCGCGTTGCGCCGCAGGCCGGAGGCGCGCTGGCGGCGCCGGCCCGGCGATGTCCCGCAGCTGGCTAAGTTGCAGCGCGAGTTGCTCTCCGCGGCGATCCGCCTGACCCGGCCCGGCGGCGTCGTGGTGTACGCGACGTGCTCGCCCCATCTTGCCGAGACGGCGGGCGTCGTCGCCGACGCGGTGCGAAGGCATCCGGTGGCCCCGCTGGACACCCGCGAGCTGTTTGAGCCCGCGCAGCACACCGGTGACGGTCTGTCGGCACAGTTGTGGCCGCATCGCCACGGCACCGACGCGATGTTCGCCGCCGCCCTGCGGGTGGATGCGCCCGGTTAGGCTGGGCGAATGCCGAAACCCCTCATCGCACCCTCGATTCTGGCCGCCGACTTCGCACGGTTGGCCGACGAGTCCGCCGCGGTCGAGGGCGCCGACTGGCTGCACGTCGACGTCATGGACAACCATTTCGTGCCCAACCTGACGCTCGGTCTGCCGGTGGTGGAATCGCTGCTCAAGGTCACCGACATCCCGATGGACTGCCATCTGATGATCGAGAACCCCGAGCGGTGGGCCCCGCCGTATGCCGAGGCGGGCGCCTACAACGTGACCATCCACGCCGAGGCGACCGACAACCCGGTCGGGGTGGCCCGCGACATCCGAGCGGCGGGGGCCAAAGCGGGGCTCTCGATCAAGCCGGGGACGCCCATCGAGCCGTACCTGGAGATTCTGCGGGAGTTCGACACCCTGCTGGTGATGTCGGTGGAGCCCGGTTTCGGCGGACAGAAGTTCATCGCCGAGGTGCTGCCGAAGGTCGGCACCGCGCGCCGTCTCATCGACGCGGGGGAGCTGACCATCGTGATCGAGATCGACGGCGGTATCAACGCTGACACCATCGAGGCCGCCGCCGAGGCGGGGGTGGACTGTTTCGTCGCCGGATCGGCGGTCTACAGCGCCGACGACCCAGCGGTCGCGGTCCAGGCACTGCGCAAGAAGGCTGCTGCGGCGTCCAAGCACCTGACGTTATGAACCTCGACGCCGCGATGGCTGCGGCCGTCGAGCAGTCCGACGGCGTGAAGGGCCGCACCTATCCCAATCCCCCTGTGGGAGCGGTGATTCTGGACCGCGACGGCGAGATCGCCGGGGTCGGGGCCACGGAACCGCCCGGCGGCCCGCACGCCGAGATCCTGGCGCTGCGGCGCGCGGGGGAGCGGGCCGTCGGCGGAACCGCGGTGGTCACGCTGGAACCCTGCAACCACTTCGGGCGCACCCCACCGTGTGTCGATGCACTCCTGGCGGCCGGGGTCACCGACGTCGCGTTCGCCGTCGCGGATCCGAACCCGGTGGCAGCAGGCGGTGCGGCCCGGCTGGCCGAGTCCGGTGTCCGCGTCCATCCCGGCGTGCTGTCCGACGCGGTCGCCGGCGGGCCGCTTCGGGAGTGGCTGCACAAGCAGCGCACCGGAATGCCGCATGTGACATGGAAATTCGCAACCAGCGTGGACGGTCGCAGCGCTGCCGCCGACGGGACGAGCCAGTGGATCACCAGCGAGGCTGCCCGCGCAGACGTGCACCGCAGGCGCGCGACGGCCGACGCGATCATCGTCGGTACGGGCACGGTGTTCGTCGACGATCCGGCGCTGACCGCGCGGCGCTCCGACGGCAGCCTTGCCGATCACCAGCCGTTGCGCGTCGTGGTCGGCATGCGCGAAATCTCGCCTGATGCAACGGTTCTCAATGACGACTCGCGCACGATGGTGATCCGCACCCGCGACCCCCACGAAGTCATCAAGGCGCTCTCGGATCGCACCGATGTGCTGCTCGAAGGTGGGCCGACACTGGCCGGTGCGTTCCTGCGGGCCGGGGTGATCGACAGGATCCTGGCCTACGTCGCCCCGATCCTGTTGGGTGGACCGATCACGGCGGTCGACGACGTCGGGGTGTTCAGCATCGCCCAGGCGCAGCGCTGGCGGTACGACGGCGTGCAGCCGGTGGGGCCCGACGTGTTGCTGAGCCTCACCCGCAACTAGCGCAATTCTGGTTGTTATCCAATCGTTTTCATGTGTTAACCGATTGTTTCCCCTCAGACATGGGTGCTGCGTCTCACACCCGCACCGCCGCGCCGCAGACCCCGTTCCGGCGGTGCCGGACCGGTAGACTCGGTCGGGAATTCGCGCCTTCACCGACGAGTTGCGCATGGTGAGCACGAGCAAAGGACAACGAGCATGACTGCACTGCAGGACTGGCTCAGCTTCAGTCCGGTCGATCCCCGCACCATCACCGGTGCGATCCGCGATGCGTGGCGAGGACTGACCACGGACGACGCGGCGCCGACCGACGAACCTCAGCTGATGGGCCGCGGGCTGGAGCGCTGCTGATCCAGATCGGCGGGCTCCGGATCGTCGGCGTGCTCATTCTTGCCGGCGATCAATAGTCCGAGCACCGCACCGACCACGCACACGATCGCTGTGATCGTGAAGATCTCGCCGTACTGCAGGACGTAGGCCTCCCGCACCCTGGTCGCTTCGGCCGCCAGCCGTTCCGCCAGCGAGCCCCCCGCCGTGCTGGCCGGCAGGTCCGCCAGGTGCTGGTTGAAGCGGTACAGGCCCCATGCCGACAGCGACGCGATACCGATCAGCATGCCGATCATGCGGGCCACCACGACGGCGGCAGAGGCGATGCCGTGCTGTGCGGCGGGCACCACCCGCAGCGTGGCCGACGTCAGCGGCCCGATGACGAGACCGAGGCCCAGGCCCGCGATCGCGAGGTCGGTGTCGAAGGTGGGGAGGGCAACGATGCCCAGATCGTGGTGGTCGGTCAGCACGTCGATGGTCCAGTGGGAGATCAGCCAGTAGCCGCCCGCGGCGATGAGCAGGCCGACACACGCGACGATCCGGTCGCCGATCCTGGTGGCCAGCCAGCCGCCCAACAGCGCGCCGATCGGGAGGGCGCCCAGGAACCACAGCAGCATGAAGACCGCTTCGCTCTGCTCCTTGCCCAGGACACCCTGGGCGAACAGCTCGATGTTGACCAGTGTCACCATCAGCGCGGCGCCCGCGGTCAGCGAGGCGCCCAGCGCAGCCAGGAACGGCCGGAACCGCACCCCGGCGGGCTCGATGAGCCTGGTGGCGGCGAATTTCTCCCACACGAAGAACGCGATCGCGGCGACGGCTGCCGCGAGCAGCACCGGAAGGCCGTAGCTGGGCAGTACCTGCTTGCCGTCCGGTGTCTGGTTGTAGAGGCCCACGACAGCGAGTCCCAGCGCCAACGCCAGCAGCAGCCCGCCCACCACGTCGACCTTCTCGGAGGGCGCGTCCTTGGCTCGACCGGGGAGGCTGAAGTGGATCATCACCATCGCCACGGCGGCCAGCGGCAGGTTGACCCAGAACACGGCCTGCCAGTGGCTGAAAAGCGCGACGAGGGCGACCCCATAGAGCGGACCGAGCACGCTGCCGAGTTCCTGGGCGGCGCCGACCCCGCCGAGGACGGCGGCACGGTTTCGCCTGACCCACAGATCCGCTGCGAGAGCCAAGGTGACGGGCAGCAGCGCGCCGCTGGCGGCGCCCTGGACCGTGCGGCCGATGACCATCATCACCAGATCGGTCGACATCGCGGTAATCACCGACCCGACCGCGAATGCAGCCAGGCTGACCTGGATCAGAGCTTTGCGGCCGAACTTGTCCGAGGCACGGCCCAGCAGCGGCATCGCCGCGATGTAGCCCAGCAGGTAGCTCGTGATGATCGGCGTCACCCGCTGGATCTCGTTGATGCCGATGCCGACATCGCTCATGATGTCGCGGATCACCGAGATCACCACGTAGGTGTCGAGCGCGCCCAGCATCACCGCGAGGCTGCCCGCACTGATGGCCATCCAGCGGTTGGTCGCTCCCTGCGCGACCGGGGGAGCCTGGTGCATCACGCCACAGGTTTGTCGACGGTGACCGGCTCGCCCCACTTCGACAGCGTCATCGTGACGCTGTTACCGGGGCTGGGTTCCAGCCGGACCTGCATGAGCTCGTGGTCGCCCTCCTCGGTCACCCAGGCCGTGCCGGGAACCGGTCCTGTCGCGCCGATCTGCGGCGCGATCTTGTTCACCGCGTCGGCGCTGACCTCCCCGGTGATACGGACGGTCTGGGTCCCTTCGACCGTCTCGCGGCCGTCGGCGCTGGGGTTCGAGAAGTTCGCGAGCACGTTGGCGAGGCCCACGTCGGGGTTCAGGATCGCAGCGACGTCGTAGACGTCGGCGGCGGGCCCGAAGTTGGACAGGGCGCCGCCGGCGGTGATCGTGGCCCACAGATCGCCGTCGGAGACGACGAACTCCACGTCGTTGAGGCGCTGGCCGAGGAAGATGATGTTCGCGGTGCCCTTGGCCGCGACGGCGGGCGCCTGGGTCAGGTCGCCTTCGAGGGTTTCGACGGGTAGCTCGGGGATCTGGCCCTGTACCGACAGCTTGAGGTGGGCGCTGGTCTGACCCTTCGTGGTCTCGCTGGACTCCGAGAGGAGGGTCGCGGCGTCGGGGAGGTCCTTCCCGGAGTTCTCCGACGAAGATCCCGAGCACCCTGCGACGAGGGCGGCGACAGCGAAAAGGGCGGCGAAGATCGCCAACAGGCGGGTCTGCATGCCTGCATCGTAGAGGGTGGGAAGGGATGGACGTGCGCTCCGGTGCCCGGCGGCGCGCCGGTTAACTGCGTCTGACCTGCAGGTTCAGCACGTCTGGCCGGACCTCAAATGATCGGGGGTTCGTCGGGCCGCAGCACCCGCAGCCACCGGTAGCCGTAGGGGTCGAGCTGCATTTCGACGCGCCCGCGTTCATCGAGAGGAAATTCCCCGCGCCCGTCCAGCAGATCCACCAGCACCGAACCGGGCGGGACGTCCTGCAGCTGCAGCGGCACCAGGCATCCTTCGGTGCCGAAGTTGTGCAGGCCCACCATCGCCCATCCGGACGGTTCCCGGCAGACGTGCGCGAGCACGGCGGGGTTGGGCTGTTCGAGGATCTCCGGGGTGGACCAGCCGATCTCGGGTTGCTGGCGGTAGGTGTAGATGAGGTCGCGCACGAACCACCAGAAGGACTCGTGGTCGTGGCGCTGGTCGGCGGCGTTGACGTGCTCCGGTCCATAGAGTCCGTCGGGCAGGGGTCGTGTCAGCCGGCGTTTGGCGGCCGTGGAGAACCCGCCGTTGGTGCCCGCGGTCCACTGCATGGGCGTGCGCACCGACAGCCGGCCGGGGATGTCGAGGTTCTCGGCCATGCCGATCTCCTCGCCGTAGAACAGCACCGGGGTGCCCGGCAGCGAGAACGCCAGCGAGTAGACCATGCGCATCCGGCGCTCGTCGCCACCGAGCATGGCGGGCAGCCGCCGCCGCAGGCCGCGCCCGTAGAGCTGCATCTCGGGTTCGGGGCCGAAGGCGTCGAACACCTCCTGGCGCTCGGTGTCGCTGAGCTTGTCGAGGGTGAGTTCGTCGTGGTTGCGCACGAAGTTGGCCCACTGGCTGGTGATGTCGAGGGGAGGCCGCTCCTGCAGGGCTTCGGCGATCGGGCCTGCGTCGCCGCGTGCCAGCGACAGGTACATCCGTTGCATGCCGATGAAGTCGAACTGCATGTTCAGCCCGTCGCCGTCGGGCCCGCCGAAGAACGACTTCTGGTCCTCGTATTCGACGTTGACCTCGCCCAGCAGCACGGCGTCGCCGAGCCGGCGGGTGATGAAGTTGCGGACGTCGCCGAGGTATTCGTAGGGATCGAACGCGCCGGGGTCGCCCGGTGCGCCGTCGCGGGCGAACAGGAACGGGACCGCGTCGACGCGGAAACCCGAGACGCCGAGCTGCAGCCAGAAGCCTAGGGTCCGTGAGATCTCCTCCTGCACAGCAGGATTGGCGATGTTCAGGTCGGGCTGATGCTTGTAGAAGTGGTGCAGGTACCACTCGCCGGTCTTCGGGTCGCGCTCCCACAGGCTGTCCTCCTGGTCGGGGAACACGACGTCGGCCGAGGTGTCTGGCGGTTCGGTGTCGGTCCAGACGTAGTAGTCGCGGTAGGCGTCGTCGGTGCTGCGGCGGGCGGACTTGAACCACGGATGGGCGTCCGAGGTGTGGTTCATGACGAAGTCGACGATCACCCTGATCCCGTTGGACCTGGCCGTCCGGACCAGTTCGACGAAGTCGCCGAGGGTGCCCAACCGGCTGTCCACGCCGAAGAAGTCGGTGATGTCATAACCGTCGTCTTTGCGGGATGTCGGATAGAACGGCATCAGCCACAGGCAGGTGATGCCGAGGTCGGCGAGGTACTCGATGCGTTCGGTCATGCCGCGGATGTCGCCGCAGCCGTCGCCGTTCCAGTCGTAGAACGTCTCCACGTCGGCGCAGTAGAAGACGGCGTTCTTCCACCACAGGTCGCCGGTCTCGATCTTCCTCATGCCGGAACCGCCGGTGCCGTCGGGGACAGCTGCGGAAGGACGTGCTCTCCGAACGCATCGATGAACGGCTGTTGGTGCTGTCCGACGAAATGCAGGTACAGCTCGTCCCAGCCCTGCTCGAGGTACTCGTTGAGCCACGCGGCGTGCCTGCTGAGGTCGCTGGATATCAGCACCGACTGGGCGACCTGCTCGAGCGTCACGTTCTCGCCGACGACGTCGAACGCGTCTACGGTCTCCAGGTCCCAGCACGCCGGAGGAGCGAAGACGTTGGTGCGCCACTGGTCGTGCGCGATGGCCGCGGCGTCGTCTTCGGTGGGTGCCCAGCTCAGGTGGATCTGAAGGCGCGCCGGCCCGCGGCCGCCTGCGGACCGATACGAGTCCAGGACCTTCTTCAGCGTCTCGTGTGGCTGGTTGACGGTGATCAGCGCGTCCGCCCATGACGCATGACGGGCGGCCGTCGCCGGCGTCACGGCAGGGCCGACGAGGTCGGGCACCCGGTCGGGCAGCGTCCACAGCCTGGCGCGGTTGACGTGGATGAGACCGTCGAAGCTGACTTCCTCGCCGTTGAGCAGGCGGCGAATCACGTCGACACATTCGACGAGACGTTGATCGCGAACCTCTTTGCGGGGCCACACTTCGCCGTTGATGCGTTCGTTGGACGCCTCACCGGAACCCAGTGCGGCCCAGAACCGGCCGGGGAACATCTCCGCAAGCGTCGCGATCGCCTGGGCGATGATCGCGGGGTGGTAGCGCTGCCCGGGGGCGTTGACGACGCCGAACGGAAGGTTCGTCGTGGCCAGCGCCGCGCCGAGGAACGACCACGCGAACCCCGACTCGTTCTGGCGCTCACTCCATGGGCTGAAGTGGTCCGACGACATCCCGGCCGTGAAGCCGGCGCGTTCGGCGTGCTGGACGTCGCGCAGCAGTTGCCCGGGCGCGATCTGTTCGTGGGAGCAGTGGAATCCGATGACCGCCATGCGCACCCCATACCCCGATCCGGGCCGGTCTAGGCTGGTCTGCGTGTTCACCGGAATCGTCGAGGAGCTGGGCGAGGTCGTCGGCAAGGAGGAACTCGCCGACGCCGCGCGGTTCGTGATCCGCGGGCCGGTCGTGACCGCCGATGCGAGCCACGGGGATTCGATCGCGGTCAACGGCGTGTGTCTGACGGTGGTCGACGTGCTCGCCGACGGATCGTTCAGCGCGGACGTGATGGCCGAGACGCTCGACCGGTCGAGCCTGGCGAAGGTAGACGTCGGATCCGTGGTCAACCTCGAACGAGCGGCGGCCCTCAACAGCAGGCTCGGCGGCCACATCGTCCAGGGGCACGTCGACGACACCGGTTTCGTGATCTCACGGGCACCGTCCGAGCACTGGGACGTCGTGCGGATCTCACTTCCGGTCGCGCTCGCCCGCTACGTCGTCGAGAAGGGCTCCATCACCGTCGACGGCATCTCGTTGACCGTGTCGGGTCTGGGGCCGGACTGGTTCGAGGTGTCGCTGATCCCGACGACCCTGCAGCTGACGACGCTGGGGCGCGCCGAGGTCGGAACGCCGGTCAATCTGGAAGTCGACGTCATCGCCAAGTACGTCGAGCGACTCCTGGGCAACCGGGACACCGCCGGGCAATAACCGCCCACCTTCTGTGGTTCATACTGAAGGGTATTGACACGTGGTTCCGGCCTGTCCGGGGCCGGCAAGGGTGGTGAGGATGACGAGGCTGGATTCGGTCGAGCGCGCGGTGGCCGACATCGCCGCAGGCAAGGCCGTCGTCGTCATCGACGACGAGGACCGGGAGAACGAAGGCGACCTGATCTTCGCCGCCGAAAAGGCGACGCCCGAGCTTGTGGCCTTCATGGTGCGCTACACCTCCGGCTACCTGTGCGTCCCACTGGACGGCGAAATCTGCGACAGGCTCGGCCTACTGCCGATGTACGCGGTCAACCAGGACAAGCACGGCACCGCCTACACCGTCACCGTAGACGCGAAAAAGGATGTGGGAACTGGCATTTCGGCCTCGGACCGCGCCAAGACGATGCGGCTGCTCGCCGATCCGGACGCCGTCGCCGACGACTTCTCCAAGCCGGGCCACGTGGTGCCGTTGCGCGCCAAGGACGGTGGCGTGCTGCGCAGGCCCGGTCACACCGAGGCGGCGGTCGATCTGGCCAGGCTGGCCGGTCTGCAACCCGCGGGTGCGATCTGCGAGATTGTCAGCCAGAAAGACGAAGGGGAGATGGCGCAGACCGACGAGCTGCGGATCTTCGCCGACGAGCACGACCTCGCGCTGATCTCGATCGCCGACCTGATCGAGTGGCGCCGCAAACACGAAAAGCACATCACCCGCGTCGCGGAGGCGCGCATCCCGACCCGCCACGGCGAATTCCGGGCGGTCGGCTACCAGAGCATCTACGAAGACGTCGAGCACGTCGCGCTGGTCAAAGGTGAGCTGTCGGGGCCGCACAGCGACGGGCACGACGTGCTGGTGCGGGTGCACTCCGAATGCCTGACCGGGGACGTGTTCGGTTCGCGGCGGTGCGACTGCGGGCCCCAGCTCGATGCGGCGCTGGCCATGGTGGCCCGTGAGGGCCGCGGCGTCGTGCTGTACATGCGCGGCCACGAAGGCCGCGGCATCGGCCTCATGCACAAGCTGCAGGCCTACCAACTCCAGGACGCCGGCGACGACACCGTCGACGCCAACCTGAAGCTCGGCCTGCCTGCCGACGCCCGCGACTACGGCATCGGCGCGCAGATCCTCGTCGACCTCGGAGTGCGCTCGATGCGCCTGTTGACCAACAACCCGGCCAAGCGCGTCGGGCTGGACGGCTACGGCCTGCACATCATCGAGCGGGTGCCGCTTCCGGTGCGGGCCAATGCCGAGAACATCCGCTACCTGATGACCAAGCGCGACCGCATGGGCCATGACCTGGTGGGCCTGGAGGACTTCGACGAAGCCGTGCCGGGTGAGTTCGGCGGTGCGGTATGAGCGGAGGCGGCGTTCCCGATCTGCCCGCACTCGACGGCAAGGACCTGAAGCTCGCGATCGTCGCGAGCACCTGGCACGAGACCATCTGCGACGCCCTTCTCGACGGCGCGCGCAAGGTGGCCGCCGACGCCGGGGTGAGCGACCCGACAGTCGTCCGGGTGCTCGGTGCGATCGAGATCCCAGTCGTCGCACAGGCTTTGGCTCGGACCCATGACGCGGTGGTCGCGCTCGGTGTGGTGATCCGGGGCGAGACACCGCATTTCGACTACGTCTGTGACGCCGTCACCCAGGGGCTGACCCGCGTGTCACTCGACGAGTCCAAGCCGATCGCCAACGGCGTGCTCACCGTCAACACCGAACACCAGGCGCTCGATCGGGCCGGGCTTCCGCACTCCGGTGAGGACAAGGGTGCCCAGGCGGCGGCCGCGGCGCTGTCGACCGCGCTGACGCTGCGTGCGCTGAAGTCGCGCTCATGAGCCGGGACCAGTGGGACCTTGAGGTCAAGCCGCACCTGACGCCGTACTTCGCCTGGGGGGCAGCGGTAGTGATCGTGGCGGCGCACGTTGTCGTCGGCGCGCTGCTCAAGATCGGCTCCACCGGGGTCGTGTTCCGCACCTACGACCAGGTCGCCATCGCGATGGTCGGGGTCGTCATCGCCTGCTTCGTGTCGCTGTTCGCCCGGCCGCGGCTGCGAGTCGGGCCGTCCGGGGTGGCGGTGCGAAACCTGTTCGGCTACCGACTGTTTCCGTGGGACGAAGTGGTCGACGTGTCGTTCCACGAGGGTGCACGCTGGGCGCGGCTGGATCTTCCCGACGACGAATATGTCGCTGTGATGGCGATTCAGGCCGTCGACAAGGGGCGCGCCGTCGAATCGATGGACAACGTTCGCGCGCTGCTGGACCGCTACAAGAACGACGTCAATTCACGTCGCCCATGACGACGCCTTCACGGCGGGGGTCGGCGCCGCCCGTCCACCCCGACGCGGTGCGCACGATGGCTGACAACCCGCTCGACTGATCGGCCAGATCGACCTTGTGGCCGAGTTCGCGAAGCCCTCGGACCAGCGGATCGCTGCTGCCGTCATCGGACGTGTCGATGACCGGATGCTCGCCTCCGACATTGGTTTCGGGTGAATTGTCCGCGCCGAAGTCCACCATTGACACCGCCTGCTGCGGATCGAGGCCCCAGTCCAGCATCCCTACGATCGTCTTGACCACGAACTGGATGATCGTGCCGCCGCCGGGGGAGCCCGCGACGGCGTACAAGGTGCGGGGAGCGCCGGGCGTGGCCGGGTCGAAGATCAGCGTCGGCGCCATCGTGCTGCGCGGACGCTTCCCGGGCTGTACCCGGTTGGCGAGCGGTACGCCGTCGGGGCCCGCGGGTTCGGCGGAGAAGTCGGTGAGTTCGTTGTTGAGCAGGAATCCGTCGACCATGTGAAAGGACCCGAACGCGGATTCGATGGTGGTGGTCAGGGAAGCGGCGTTGCCCTGCTTGTCGACGACGCTGACGTGGCTGGTGCCGTGCTCGGGAATCGGCGGCACCGGTGCGGCGGGCGGTCCGAACTCGCCGGGTTTCGCGGTTCCCATGGAGCGGTCGGGTGAGATCAGTGCCGCGCGGCCGGCGAGATAATCGCTGCCGAGGAGCGTTTCGGGTGACCCGCCCGGCAGCGCCACGAAGTCGGTGTCCGCGACGTAGCGGTCCCGGTCGGCATAGGCGAGCCGTTCGGCCTCGGAGATGAGGTGTACGCCCATCACGGACGGCCGGCCGCCGTTGCGGTCCACATCGGTGGGCTTGTGCGCACCCATCGGGAAGTGTTCGAGCATGCCGAGAGTGGCGGCGACCGCGATCCCGCCCGACGACGGCGGGGGCATGCCGCAGATTTCTCTGCCTCGATAGGGCGCGCACAGCGGTTCCCGCTGTTTTGTGGTGTAGGTCGCGAGATCCTCGGCCGTCATCAGGCTGGGGGTTCGCCCGGCGGAGGTATCGGCCGCCTCGGCCACGATGTTGCGGGCGATCTCGCCGGTGTAGAAGTTGTCGGGATCGGTTGCGATGGCGCCCAACGTCTTTGCGTAGGCCGGGTTGGTGAGCCTGGTGTCGGTGGGCTTCGGGGATCCATCGGCGTTGAGGAAGTAGTCGGCCGCCTCCCGATCGATGCGCAACCTCGGGGCAGCGTCTTCTATGGCGGCGGCCAGCCGCGCGCTGATGTCGAATCCGTCGTCGGCAAGCCTCACCGCAGGCGCGAACAGGTCTCGCCAGGGCGTCGTCCCGTGCTCGGCGTGCACGTCGGCCAACATCCGCACGATTCCGGGGACCCCGATGGAGCGCCCGGACGAGCGGGCGTCGGGAACGGGTTCTGTCCGGTCGGTGTCCGAGATCCAGCGCAGGTAGTTCTCGGTCGCGGCCGCGGGGGCGGTTTCGCGGCCGTCGAAGGCCTGCACGGAGTCGGCGGCGGCGTCGTAGTACAGCAGGAACCCGCCGCCTCCGATGCCCGAGGATTGCGGCTCGACGAGGCCGAGCACCGCTTGCGCGGTCACGACCGCGTCGGCCGCGGTGCCACCGTCGCGCAGGATCTCGCAGGCGGCCTTCGTGGCGAGTGGATTCGCGGTAACGACCGCGAAGGTCTTCGTGCGCACCGCTTCCATGTCGCTGCGGTATCCCGTCGCGGTTTCGGGGGCGGACGCGTCGTCGCGGGTCTGGTCCTTGGACTCGGGCGTGCCGTTCGTCACGATCTCGCACGGCCCGGTGCGGGACACGAGGTTGTCCGGTCCGGAGGCGCACGCGGCAAGCACCAACATCAGGCCCAGGGCTGGGGCAATCGTCCGACGGGTGGCCCGCATCACTGCCACGGTAGTGGCTCTACCCCGTCGGAGCGCGGCAGTAACCTGGGACCGTGCCCGATCCAGCGACGTACCGACCCGCTCCCGGGTCCATCCCCGTCGAACCGGGCGTCTACCGCTTCCGCGACCCGCACGCCCGCGTCATCTATGTCGGCAAGGCCAAGAGCCTGCGCAGCCGGCTCAACTCGTACTTCGCCGACCTCTCGGGTCTGGCACCGCGCACGCGCCAGATGGTGACGACCGCAGCCAGTGTCGAGTGGACGGTGGTCACCACCGAAGTCGAGGCGCTGCAGCTCGAATACAACTGGATCAAGGAATTCGATCCGCGGTTCAACATCCGCTACCGCGACGACAAGTCCTATCCGGTGTTGGCCGTGACCCTCAACGAGGAGTATCCGCGGCTCAAGGTGTATCGGGGTCCGCGCCGCAAGGGCGTGCGTTACTTCGGCCCGTACTCGCACGCGTGGGCGATCCGGGAGACGCTGGATCTGCTCACCCGGGTGTTCCCGGCCCGCACCTGCTCCAACGGAGTGTTCAAGCGGCACAGCCAGATTGATCGCCCCTGCCTACTGGGTTACATCGACAAGTGCTCGGCGCCGTGCGTCGGTCGGGTCAGTGCCGAGGAGCATCGCCGCATCGTCGGGGACTTCTGCGACTTCCTGGCAGGCAAGACCGATCGGCTGATCCGCGAGATGGAACAGCAGATGAACGCGGCGGCCGAGGACCTCGACTTCGAGAGGGCCGCCCGGCTTCGCGACAACATCGGGGCGATGCGTCGGGCGATGGAGAAGCAGACGGTGGTGTTCGGCGACGGCACCGACGCCGACGTGGTGGCCTTCGCCGACGACGACCTCGAGGCCGCCGTGCAGGTGTTCCACGTCCGCGGCGGCCGGGTTCGCGGCCAGCGCGGCTGGGTCATCGAAAAGTCCGGCGAACCAGGCGAATCCACGCTGGAGTACCTCGTCGAGCAGTTCCTCACCCAGTTCTACGGCGACCAGGCCGAACTCCGCGGTGCTGCCGATGAAGGAGGGGACGAGGCGACGAACCCGGTGCCCAAGCAGGTGCTCGTCCCGGTGCTGCCCGACACCGCCCACGAACTGGAGACGTGGCTGTGCCAGCTGCGCGGGTCCCGGGTGGCGCTGCGCGTGCCCCAGCGGGGGGACAAGCGGGCGCTCGCCGAGACCGTCAAGCGCAACGCCGAGCAGGCGCTCAATCAGCACAAGCTCAAGCGGGCTGGTGATTTCAACGCCAGAAGTGCTGCGTTGCAGAGCATTCAGGAGGCGCTGGGGTTGGAGGACGCCCCGCTGCGCATCGAGTGCGTCGACATCAGCCATGTGCAGGGCACCGACGTCGTCGCCTCGCTGGTGGTGTTCGAGGACGGTCTGCCGCGCAAGTCCGACTACCGCCACTACGCGATCCGGGAGGCCGCCGGCGGCGGGCGCTCCGATGACGTCGCGTCGATCGCGGAGGTGACGCGGCGCCGGTTCTACCGCCACCTGCGCGACTCGGAGGAAACCGCCGATGTCGCCGCCGGGACGGCTCCGGAAGGACGTCCGCGCCGATTCGCCTACCCGCCCAACCTGTTCGTCGTCGACGGTGGCGCCCCGCAGGTCAATGCCGCGCAGGCGGTGCTCGACGACCTGGGAGTCACCGACGTCGCGGTGATCGGGTTGGCGAAACGCCTCGAAGAGGTGTGGGTACCGGTCGAACCGGATCCCGTCATCTTCCCGCGCAACAGCGACGGCCTCTATCTTCTGCAGCGGGTGCGCGACGAGGCGCACCGGTTCGCAATTTCCTACCACCGCAGCAAGCGCTCGAAGCGGATGACCGCGTCGGCGCTGGACTCGGTGCGCGGCCTCGGGGAGCACCGCCGCAAGGCGCTGGTCACCCATTTCGGCTCGCTGGCACGGCTCAAGCAGGCCACCGTGGAGGAGATCACCGCTGTCCCGGGCATCGGGGCCGCCACGGCAAGGGCCGTGCTGGAAGCCCTCGGGATGGAGACGACGCCCGATTCGGGCGCGCCCGAGGCGGTTATCGGCAATGATCAGAGCAGGGCATCGGGATGACAGAGCGGGGCATGCACGAGGAACTGGGTGGGGGAGCCGTCGGCGGTGCCGAAGACAACGGGATAGACACCGGGATAGATGTGGTCCTGGTGACGGGTCTGTCCGGCGCGGGCCGAGGCACCGCCGCCAAGGTGCTCGAAGACCTCGGCTGGTATGTCGCCGACAACCTGCCCCCAGAGCTCATCGCGCGCATGGTCGACCTAGGCCTGGCGGCGGGATCGCGCATCACCCAGCTCGCCGCCGTGATGGACGTGCGGTCGCGTGGCTTCACCGGTGACCTCGACTGGGTGCGCAGCGAATTGGCCACCCGCGGCATCGTGCCTCGTGTCCTGTTCCTGGAGGCCTCCGACGACATCCTGGTGCGGCGCTATGAGCAGAACCGCCGCAGCCATCCGCTGCAGGGCAACCAGACGCTGGCCGAAGGTATCGCCGCCGAACGCACGATGCTGGCACCGGTGCGGGCGACGGCCGACCTGGTGATCGACACGTCGTCGCTGTCGGTGCACGGACTGCGCGAGAGCATCGAGCGGGCGTTTGCCGCGGAGACCGTCGCGCACACCAATGTGACCGTCGAATCCTTCGGCTACAAATACGGTCTGCCGATGGACGCCGACACCGTGATGGACGTCCGCTTCCTGCCCAACCCGCACTGGGTGGACCGGTTGCGCCCGCACACCGGACAGCACGCCGAGGTCCGCGATTACGTGCTCGGCCAACCCGGCGCCGTGGAGTTCCTCGACTCCTACCATCAGCTGCTGGACGTCGTGATCGACGGCTACCGCCGGGAGGGAAAGCGCTACATGACCGTCGCCATCGGCTGCACGGGCGGCAAGCACCGCAGTGTAGCCATGGCCGAGGCGCTGGCGGAGCGCCTGCAGGACGCGGCGCTGACGGTCCGGGTGCTGCACCGGGATCTGGGGCGCGAGTGAGCGCCCGCATCGTGGCACTGGGCGGCGGGCACGGTCTCTACGCCACACTGTCGGCGGCGCGCCGCCTCACCCCGCACGTCACCGCGATCGTCACGGTCGCCGACGACGGCGGATCGTCGGGTCGGCTGCGCAGCGAGCTCGATGTCGTCCCACCCGGTGATCTGCGAATGGCGTTGGCCGCGTTGGCTTCCGACAGTCCTCACGGCAGGCTGTGGGCGACGATCATCCAGCACCGCTTCGGCGGCAGCGGCGCGCTGGCGGGCCACCCCATCGGTAACCTGATGCTCGCCGGCCTCAACGAGGTGCTCGCCGATCCGGTGGCCGCGCTCGACGAGCTCGGCAGAGTCCTCGGCGTCAAGGGTCGGGTGTTGCCGATGTGCCCGGTCGGGCTCGGCATCGAGGCCGACGTCGTCGGTCTCGAATCGGATCCCCGGGTGAGCCGTTCGATCCGCGGTCAGGTCGCCATCGCCACCACCGTGGGCAAGGTGCGCCGGGTTCGGCTGCTCCCGCCCGACCCGCCGGCGACACACCAGGCGATCGACGCGATCATGAACGCCGATCTGGTCGTGCTCGGCCCCGGCTCCTGGTTCACCAGCGTCATCCCGCACGTGCTGGTGCCGCAGCTGCTGGCCGCGTTGCAGGCGACGACGGCGCGGCGCGCCCTCGTGCTCAACCTGGTGGCCGAGCCCGGAGAGACGGCAGGCTTCTCGGTGGAACGTCACATCCACGTGCTGGCCCAGCATGCACCCGGCTTCACCGTGGATGACATCATCGTCGACACGGCGCGCGTTCCCAGCGACCGCGAACGCGAACAACTGCGTCGGACCGCCACAATCCTCGATGCTCACGTTCAGTTCGCCGACGTCTCCAGACCTGGTACACCTTTACATGACCCGGCGCGGTTGGCCGCGGCCTTGGAGGGGGTCCGCAAGCGGGGCGCGGCGCCGAGTGCAACGGCGCAGCCGACGCAACCGACCCCGACAGTGAACGGACCGAGAGGTGACGACCCGTGGCGATGACTGCCGAGGTCAAAGATGAACTGAGCCGCTTGGTGGTGAACTCGGTCAGCGCGCGTCGCGCCGAGGTCGCATCGCTGCTGCGGTTCGCCGGCGGATTGCACATCGTGTCGGGACGTGTCGTCGTCGAAGCGGAGGTCGACCTGGGCATCATCGCGCGCCGGCTGCGCAAGGACATCTACGACCTGTACGGCTACAACGCGGTGGTGCACGTGCTGTCGGCCAGCGGTATCCGCAAGAGCACGCGCTACGTGGTGCGGGTGGCCAAGGACGGGGAGGCGTTGGCCCGACAGACCGGCCTGCTCGATCTGCGTGGCCGCCCGGTGCGGGGACTACCCGCGCAGGTCGTCGGCGGCAGCGTCGCGGATGCCGAAGCTGCTTGGCGTGGAGCGTTTTTGGCGCACGGCTCGCTCACCGAGCCCGGCCGCTCGTCGGCGCTGGAGGTCAGCTGCCCGGGGCCCGAGGCGGCGCTGGCGCTTGTCGGCGCGGCCCGCAGGCTCGGGGTCAGCGCCAAGGCCCGCGAGGTGCGCGGCAGCGACCGGGTGGTGGTGCGCGACGGCGAGGCCATCGGGGCGCTGCTGACCAGGATGGGCGCCCAGGACACGCGACTCACCTGGGAGGAGCGCCGCATGCGCCGCGAGGTGCGCGCGACGGCGAACCGGCTGGCCAATTTCGACGACGCGAATCTTCGGCGGTCGGCGCGCGCGGCTGTGGCCGCCGCAGCGCGGGTGGAACGCGCGCTGGAGATCCTCGGCGACACCGTGCCCGACCACCTGGCCGCCGCGGGCAGCTTGCGCGTCGCCCACCGGCAGGCCTCCCTGGAGGAACTGGGCCGCCTCGCCGAGCCGCCGATGACCAAAGATGCTGTCGCAGGCCGCATTCGGCGTCTGCTGTCGATGGCCGACCGTAAGGCCAAGCAGGACGGCATCCCCGACACCGAGTCGGCCGTCACGCCGGATCTGCTGGAAGACGCTTAGCGCGTCCAGCGTGGGGGATATGCACGCAGAAATGCCCGTTGTGCGTGCACAGCACCCACGCTGGCCCGCCGATCACCGACGGAGGCGGGACCCCAGCTGGCGAAACGCCTCCCACAGCAGAAGGCCGGCCTGGATGCCCAGCGCAATCGAGATCATCGAGATCAGCGTGACGGCAACGGCGCCGTCGCTGCTGCCCCCGACGAGTTCGGTGACGCCGATGAATCCCAGCGACCCCGGCACCAGCAGCCAGAAGCCGGGAAGCAGCAGCGTCGCCGCCGGCGGGGTGTCGGGTCGGTGCGCAACCAGCAGGGCGCACACGGTCAGCGCGATCCCGCCGCCGAAGCCGCTGGCGTAGCTGCCCAGACCGGCGTTCGCGACGACCTGACCCGTGTACGAGACGAACAGGATCAGCACCATCCAGCCCATGAAGCGGGTCGGAGGCCCGTGGTACAGGAACAGCCCGACGGCGTAGACCGCGACGCCCAGCCACGGCGACCACGGCCCGAAGCGGTCCACGGATGCGACGCTGAGCTCGTCGGTGGACAGGCCGACCACCTGGGCCGCGATGAGAATGCCGAATGCCAACTGCGCGAACCGAATTGCACCGGCCATGAGGCGCGCGGACCCGGCTACCACGTCGCGCCCGCTGAGCTCGATGACAGCCAGCGTGATCGCCGAGCCCGGCAGGAACATCACGAGCGCGGGCGCCAGCGCGCGCAGGCTGCCCTCACCGAGATGCAGCAACCGACCCATGAGAAACGCATAAAGCGCCACGAGGAACGCCGCGATCACCGGCAGCAGCTGTGTCAACGGCTCACTGCGGCGGGCGAACAGGCCGAGCAGCCCGACGCCGAGGCCGAGGGTGATGGCCGCCAGCAGCGCGATCACGTTGGGTTGCAGGATCAACGCGAATGCCGCGCTCTGCAGCATGTAGCCCAGCACGAACGCCCACGCCGAGAACCGCGGACGCATCGCTTCGATGCGGTCCAGTTCCGCCAGGCCCTCGTCCGCGGTGACCTGGCCGCGCTCCGCCCGCTCCACGAGCACGGCCAGTGGGAACGTCTGGTCGAAACGCAGGCTCTTCTCGGCGCTCTCGACGCGCATCGTGGTGCCGTCGGGGTGTTCGCCGCCGCCCCCGAGCTGGATGTAGTTGGGCAGGATCAGCATTTCGCGCGACACCCCGTAGCCGTCGGCAGCGGCGGCCAGCGCGCGCCGGACCATGCCGATCGGGTAGCCGGCGGCGATCATCGCCGCGCCCAGCCGGGCCAGGAAGGCCATCGGCTTGCCGTGTGCCGCCATCGGCTGCGAGCCAACCTCCGGTACGTCCTCCACGGGCCGGACAGTAGACCTCTACCGTGGCCTCATGAGTGATTTGCGGGTCGGTGTGGCCTATCCGGATCCGCCCTTCAACGCCATGCCCGGTCACGGCGGCCTCGACATCGACGTGATGACGGCGTTGGCGGGCGCGGTGGGCGAACGGGCCGAGTTCGTCGCCTATGACGGCGCGGACTTCGACGGCATCTTCGACCGGCTCGCCGCCGGCGACTACGACTGCGTCATCGCAGGCACCACCGTCACCCCCGAACGACAGAGCCGGGCGGCGTTCCTGCCCCCGTATGTGATCACCGGGCAGGGCCTGGCGGTCGACACGTCCCGGCTGCCCCACGTCCGGTCGGTCGACGACCTGGCAGGTCTGACCATCGGCGTGCAGCGCGGCAACACGAGCGAACCGATCGCCCGTCAGTTGGTCGCCGACGGGAAGGCCGAGCGTGTCCGCGTCTACGACCACGGCGCGATCAGCACCGCGATCGCCGACCTGCTGACCGGCGGCTGCGATGCCGTCATGAAGCTTGCGCCTGCACTGGTCGAGCTCGTCAAGGCGGTACCCGAGGTGGAGGTCGTGCAACGCGGCCTGTCCGTCGAGGACATCGCGATCGCCGTCAACCCGGCCGACCAGCAGCTTCTCGCGCGACTGCAGGTCGCGCAGGCCGAACTCGAAGCCAGTGGCGAGTTCCAGCGCATCCGGCGCAAGTGGCTCGGCAACCCGTATGTCGACCAGAGTTCAGGGGTGCTGTAGCAGCGGTCCGGGGCGAGCCGCGCGGCGTGCAGGCCAACTACTAGGCTGAGTGCCGAGCTGTGCAGGAGCATCGAGTCAAGAGGAGAGACACGTGACGATCCGGGTAGGCGTGAACGGCTTCGGCCGCATCGGGCGCAACTTCTTCCGCGCACTGGACGCGCAGAAGGCCGAGGGCAAGAACACCGACATCGAGATCATCGCGGTCAACGACCTCACCGACAACGCCACGCTGGCGCACCTGCTGAAGTTCGACTCCATCCTGGGCCGGCTGCCCTATGACGTCAGCCTCGAAGGCGACGACACCATCGTCGTCGGCGACCACAAGATCAAGGCGCTCGAGGTCAAGGAAGGTCCGTCGGCGCTGCCGTGGGGCGACCTGGGCGTCGACGTCGTCGTCGAGTCGACCGGCATCTTCACCGCCCGCGCCAAGGCGCAGGGCCACCTCGACGCCGGCGCCAAGAAGGTCATCATCTCGGCGCCCGCCAGCGACGAGGACATCACGATCGTTCTCGGCGTCAACGACGACAAGTACGACGGCAGCCAGAACATCATCTCCAACGCCTCCTGCACCACGAACTGCCTCGGGCCGCTGGCCAAGGTGCTCAACGACGAGTTCGGCATCGTCAAGGGCCTGATGACGACGATCCACGCCTACACCCAGGACCAGAACCTGCAGGACGGTCCGCACAAGGACCTGCGCCGCGCCCGCGCCGCCGCGGTCAACATCGTGCCGACCTCCACCGGCGCCGCCAAGGCCATCGGCCTGGTGCTCCCGGAGCTCAAGGGCAAGCTCGACGGGTACGCGCTGCGCGTGCCGATCCCCACCGGTTCGGTCACCGACCTGACCGCTGAGCTGAGCAAGTCGGCAACCGTCGACGAGATCAACGCCGCGTTCAAGGCCGCCGCCGACGGCCCGCTCAAGGGCATCCTCAAGTACTACGACGCGCCGATCGTGTCCAGCGACATCGTCACCGATCCGCACAGCTCGCTGTTCGACTCCGGCCTGACCAAGGTCATCGACAACCAGGCCAAGGTCGTCTCCTGGTACGACAACGAGTGGGGCTACTCCAACCGCCTCGTCGACCTGGTCGGCCTGGTCGGCAAGTCGCTGTAGACGATGGCTATCAAGTCCCTCGAAGACCTGCTCGCAGAGGGAGTTTCGGGTCGGGGCGTGCTGGTGCGCTCCGATCTGAACGTCCCGCTCGACGGGGACACCATCTCTGACCCGGGGCGCATCATCGCGTCGGTTCCGACGTTGAAGGCGCTCAGTGACGCCGGTGCGAAGGTCGTCGTGACCGCGCACCTCGGCAGGCCCAAGGGCGAGCCGGACCCGAAGTTCTCTCTCGGCCCTGTCGCGAAAGCGTTGGGGGACAAGCTCGGAAGGCATGTGCAGCTGGCCGGCGACGTGGTCGGCAGCGACGCACTCGCGCGCGCCGAAGGGCTGACCGACGGCGACATCCTGCTGCTGGAGAACATCCGCTTCGATGCCCGCGAGACCAGCAAGGACGACGCCGAGCGGCTGAAGCTGGCCAAGGCGCTCGTCGAACTCGTCGGCGAGGACGGCGCGTTTGTCTCCGACGGCTTCGGGGTCGTGCACCGCAAGCAGGCGTCGGTGTACGACGTCGCGACGCTTCTGCCGCACTACGCGGGCACTCTGGTCGACACCGAGGTCAAGGTGTTGGCGCAGCTGACAGAGTCCACCGAACGCCCGTACGCGGTGGTACTGGGCGGATCGAAGGTGTCCGACAAGCTCGCGGTCATCGAGAACCTCGCCACCAAGGCCGACAGCCTCGTCATCGGCGGCGGGATGTGCTTCACCTTCCTTGCCGCGCAGGGTCTTTCGGTGGGCAGCTCGCTGCTCGAAGAAGGCATGATCGAGACCTGCCGCAAGCTGCTCGACGACTACGGCGACGTGCTGCACCTCCCTGTCGACATCGTCGTCGCCGAGAAGTTCGCGGCTGATTCGCCTGCCGAGACGGTGGCCGCCGACAAGATCCCGTCCGACAAGATGGGCCTCGACATCGGCCCTGAGTCGGTGAAGCGGTTCACCGCGCTGCTGTCCAACGCGAAGACCATTTTCTGGAACGGCCCGATGGGCGTGTTCGAGTTCCCGGCGTTCGCCGCGGGCACCAAGGGAGTGGCCGAGGCCATCATCGGCGCCACGGGCAAGGGTGCGTTCAGTGTCGTGGGCGGTGGCGATTCCGCCGCCGCGGTGCGTCAGCTCGGCCTTGCCGAGGACGGTTTCTCGCACATTTCCACCGGTGGCGGCGCCTCGCTGGAATACCTTGAGGGCAAGACGCTGCCCGGCATCGACGTTCTGAACTAGAACTAGGAGACTCACGTGTCCCGCAAGCCGCTGATCGCCGGCAACTGGAAGATGAACCTGAACCACTTCGAGGCGATCGCGCTGGTTCAGAAGATCGCATTCTCGTTGCCGGACAAGTACTTCGACAAGGTCGACGTCACGGTCATCCCGCCGTTCACCGATCTGCGCAGCGTGCAGACGCTGGTGGACGGCGACAAGCTGCGGCTGACCTACGGGGCGCAGGACGTCTCGCAGCACGACTCCGGCGCGTACACCGGCGAGATCAGCGGCGCGTTCCTGGCCAAGCTGGGGTGCACCTTTGCCGTTGTCGGACACTCGGAGCGGCGGACCTACCACGGCGAGACCGACGAGCTGGTCGCCGCCAAGGCGCTTGCCGCGCTCAAGCACGGGCTGTCGCCGATCGTCTGCATCGGCGAGCAGCTCGAGGTGCGCGAGGCGGGTGACCACGTCGAGTTCAACGTGAACTCGCTGCGCGGGTCGCTGGCCGGCCTGTCCGCCGAGCAGATCGGCCAGTCGGTCATCGCCTACGAGCCGGTGTGGGCGATCGGCACCGGCAGGGTCGCAAGCGCAGCGGACGCGCAGGAGGTCTGCAAGGCCATCCGCGACGAGCTCGCCAACCTGGCGTCCCCCGAGATCGCTGCCGGCGTCCGCGTGCTCTACGGCGGCTCGGTCAACGCCAAGAACGTCGGCGAGATCGTCGGGCAGGGCGACGTCGATGGCGCGCTGGTCGGCGGCGCCTCACTGGACGGCGAGCAGTTCGCGACGCTGTCGGCGATCGCCGCGGGCGGGCCCCTGCCCTGACTCTGACAGTGCCGTACCCCTGATAAAGTTGCCCCCATGCAATTGGCTCTGCAGATCACCCTGGTCGTGACCAGTGTTCTGGTCGTGCTCCTGGTCCTGCTGCACCGCGCCAAGGGCGGCGGCCTGTCCAGCCTGTTCGGCGGCGGTGTGCAATCAAGCCTGTCCGGCTCCACCGTGGTCGAGAAGAACCTCGACCGGCTGACGCTGTTCGTCACCGGCATCTGGATCGTCTCCATCATCGGCATGGCTCTGTCCATCAAGTACGGCGTCTAGAGCGTTCACGCCTGACGAGCCTCGCTCTGCGGGGCCGACGGGCAACCCGGATACTTGACCGATGTCTTCCCCTTCGGCTGTTCCCGACCTGTCCTTGGAGCCGATCGGCGCCGTCCAGCGCACCCAGGTGGGCCGGGAAGCCACCGAACCGATGCGCGAGGACATCCGGTTGCTCGGGGCCATCCTGGGCGACACGGTCCGTGAGCAGAACGGTGACGACGTCTTCGATCTCGTCGAACGTGCCCGCGTCGAGGCTTTCCGGGTGCGTCGTTCCGAGATCGACCGCGCCGACGTGGCCAAGCTGTTCGACGGTGTCGACGTCCACCTCGCGATCCCGGTGATCCGCGCGTTCACCCACTTCGCCCTGCTGGCGAACGTCGCCGAGGACATCCACCGCGAGCGCCGGCGCAGAATCCACGAGGCGGCGGGGGAGCCACCCCAGGACAGCCGGCTTGCCGCCACCTACCTCAAACTCGACGACGCCGACCTCGACGCCGCGACCGTGACCGAAGCGCTGCGTGGCGCATTGGTGTCCCCGGTGATCACGGCACACCCGACCGAGACGCGCCGTCGCACCGTGTTCGACACCCAGCACCGCATCACCGAGCTGATGCGGCTGCGCCTGCACGGCCAGACCGAGACCGCCGACGGTCGTGATGTCGAGCGCGAGCTGCGCCGCCACATCCTCACCCTGTGGCAGACCGCGCTGATCCGGTTGTCCCGGTTGAAGATCCAGGACGAGATCGAGACCGGGCTGCGCTATTACCCGGCCGCGCTGTTCGAGGTGATCCCGCAGGTCAACGCCGAAGTGCGTGCGGCGCTTGCGCAGCGGTGGCCCGACGCGGACCTGCTGGAGGAGCCGATCGTGCGGCCCGGTTCCTGGATCGGCGGCGACCGTGACGGCAACCCGAACGTCACCGCCGAGGTCGTCAGGCTCGCCACCGGCAACGCCGCATACACCGCGTTCGCCCACTACCTCGCGGAGCTGACCGCGCTCGAGCAGGAGTTGTCGATGTCGGTGCGCCTTGTGCACATCAGCGACGGCTTGGCCCAGCTCGCCGATGCGTGCAGCGAGCCTGCCCGTGCCGACGAACCGTACCGCCGGGCCCTGCGTGTGGTGCATGCCCGGCTGACCGCCACCGCGCAACAGATCCTCGACCGTCAGCCCGAGCACGAACTCGACCTCGGCATGGACGCCTACCTCGCACCGGGTGAACTACTCGACGACCTCGACACCGTCGATGAGTCGCTGCGCGCCAACGGCAGCGCCGCCCTGGCCGACGACCGGCTGGCGCGGCTGCGAGAGGCCGTGCGCGCCTTCGGTTTTCACCTGTCCGGGCTGGACATGCGGCAGAACTCCGACGTGCACGAGGAGGTCATCGCCGAGTTGCTGGCCTGGGCCGGGGTGCATTCCGACTACGCCTCGCTCAGCGAGGACGAACGGGTCGAGGTGCTGGCGGCCGAACTGGCCACCCGCAGGCCGCTCATCGGGCCGGACGCCGACCTGTCCGAGCTTGCGCGCAAGGAGCTCGACATCGTGTTCGCCGCCGCCCGCGCGGTGCACGTCTTCGGGCCGCAGGCCGTGCCGAACTACATCATCTCGATGTGCCAATCCGTCTCGGACATGCTCGAAGCCGCCATCCTGCTCAAAGAGGCGGGGCTCCTCGACGCATCCTCGGAGCATCCGTACGCGCCCGTGGGGGTCGTGCCGCTGTTCGAAACCATCGACGACCTCCAGCGCGGCTCGTCGATTCTCGAAGCAGCACTGGACCTTCCGCTGTACCGGGCGGTCGTGGCCGCCCGCGGCGACAGCCAGGAGGTGATGCTCGGCTACTCGGATTCCAACAAGGACGGCGGCTACCTGGCCGCAAACTGGGCGCTCTACCGCGCCGAACTCGACCTCGTCGACACGTCGCGCAAGACCGGAATCCGGCTGCGGCTCTTCCACGGCCGCGGCGGTACCGTCGGGCGAGGCGGGGGTCCGAGCTACGACGCCATCCTGGCGCAGCCGCCGGGTGCGGTGCAGGGATCGCTGCGCATCACCGAGCAGGGCGAGGTGATCGCCGCCAAGTACGCCGAGCCGAGGATCGCGCACCGCAACCTGGAGACGCTGCTGGCCGCCACGCTGGAAGCGACACTGCTCGATGTCGAAGGACTCGGTGACGCCGCCGAACCCGCCTACGAGGTCCTCGACGACCTCGCGGCGCGGGCGCAACGTGCCTACGCCGAACTCGTGCACGACACACCGGGATTCGTCGACTACTTCAAGGCGTCCACGCCCGTCAGCGAGATCGGTGCCCTCAACATCGGCAGCCGGCCCACCTCCCGCAAGCCGACGACGTCGATCTCGGATCTGCGGGCGATCCCGTGGGTGCTGGCCTGGAGCCAGTCCCGGGTGATGCTGCCGGGCTGGTACGGCACCGGGACGGCATTCGAGGACTGGGTGGCTGAAGAGGACGGCAGGCTGGAGATCCTGCAGGACCTCTACCGGCGCTGGCCCTTCTTCGCCACGGTGCTGTCCAACATGGCCCAGGTCCTGTCGAAGTCGGATCTCGGCCTGGCGGCGCGGTACTCGGAGCTCGTCGAGGATGAGGCGTTGCGGCGCAGGGTGTTCGACAAGATCGTCGACGAGCACGCCCGCACGATTCGTATGCACAAGCTGATCACCGGGCAGGACGACCTGCTTGCCGACAACCCCGCGCTCGCCCGCTCGGTGTTCAATCGCTTCCCGTACCTGGAGCCGCTGAACCACCTGCAGGTGGAGTTGTTGCGCCGCTACCGGTCTGGCGACGAGGACGAGCTCGTGCAGCGAGGCATCCTGCTGACGATGAGCGGTCTGGCTACCGCACTGCGCAACAGCGGATAGGCAGCGGTCGGCGGCTCGTGCGAGGCCGCCGATCTGCGCCGGCGCCGACCTGGGGTGGCTGGCCCAGTGGGGCGTGATGGTCTAGCGGCTGAGCAGAAAGCCCGTCGCGGTCAGCGAGAACGGTCCGTCGTCCGTCACAGGCCGGCGGTGCGGCGGACTCTGTCGAGAGCCCCGCGGATCGCCTGCTCGGTCGCCGCCAGCGGCAGGATGACCGACTCGCCCAGTCCGACGATGCGCTCCACGCGGGAGACGATGCCTTCCATCCGGTCGACGACGGCGATGAGGCGAGGGGCCAGCTCGTTGATCTGGCTGATGGTGCCGTTGAACCGTTCCAGGGTGGCGTCGAGCTTCTCCGTGGAGTGGTTGAGATCCTCGAGCGTCTCGCTCAACCCCTCCAGGATCGTGTCGACCTGCTCCACGGTGACGTCTGCGTTCAGTGCCGCCTGCGCCAGCTTGCGGATGCGCTCGGGACCGGTCCGAACCGGTCTGCCCCCTTTGTCTGCCATCCGGCCAGTATGGCCCAATCATGTTGCGTCGAATGCAGTGCGGGGCAATGTCGGATGTCAATATGTACTTGACAATATCCGGAACGTTAAGGAATGGTTGACGTATGTCGGATTCGTTCTCGGAGACCGGTCAGCAACTGCACCGGCAGCTCGGCCAGATCTTGGCCGCTCCGGTTCTGCGCGGTGAGCACGACCCGCTCGGCCTGGTGCGGGCCGCCCGCGAGGTTCAGGACGGGGCCGAGTTGCTGATGAAGGCGGCGGTGCGGCAAGCGCGCGATGCGGGGCGCACCTGGCAGGAGATCGGTGACGTGCTCGGCGTGACGCGCCAGGCCGTCTTTCAGCGGTACGGCAAGCCGATCGACCCACGGACCGGAGAAGCAATGAACACCATCGCACTTCGCGACGCTGACGAGCTGGCCAGGACCGTCATCGATGACCTCGCGCACGCGCGCTGGTCCGATGTCAGTGCCCGCTTCGACGCGACGATGCGTGAGCGACTCACCGACGAGGGACTTGCCGAGGCGTGGGCCTACATCGCGGGCCTGGCGGGGGCCTACGAGAACCATGGCGACACGGAGGTCGTGCGCGCGGGCGACTTCACCACCACCAACACGCCTCTGAGCTTCGAGGCCGGCGATTTCGTCGCGCGCATCACCTTTCGTGACGACCGCACGATCGCCGGGTTGTTCATTCTCGATCCCGACGCTGCCCGCCGCTAGCTACGGCAGTTTCGACGCGGCTGCCTCGTCGAGAAGCCACACCGTGGCCTCGCTGCCCGCCGCACCGGCCGCTGGGATGTCGACAGGTTCGGCCCCGCCGACCGCGGCCGCCACCGCCTCTGCCTTGCCTTCTCCCGAGACCACCAGCCAGACCTCACGGGACCGCGCGATCGCGGGCAGCGTCAGGGTGATCCGCCTCGGCGGTGGCTTGGGGGAATCCGTGACGCCGACGACGAACCGCTCGGTTTCCTTGACGGCGGCTGTGTCCGGGAACAGCGAGTTGACGTGTCCCTCAGGGCCCATGCCCAACAGGTGCACATCGAACTGGGGCCCGGTGGTCTCGAAATTGCCGATGACGACCTGCTCGTAACCCGCCGCTGCCGCGTCCAGATCGTCGCCGAACTCACCGTCGGTCGCCGCCACGGCGTGCACGTTGGTCTCGGGGATGCCGACGTGATCCAGCAGCGCCTCACGCGCCTGCTTGTCGTTGCGTTCGTCGTCGTCGGCAGGAACGAATCGCTCGTCGCCCCAGTAGATGTGAACCTTCGTCCAGTCGATCTCGCCGCTGCGCTCACCGACGCGCTTCAGCAGGCCGATGCCGGTGCCACCGCCGGTGAGCACGATGGTCGCCTCGTTGCGCTCCGAGATCGCCGCATTGATGGCATCCACCAGCCTGTCGCCGGCCGCGGCGACCAGGGCGTCGGTGTCGGCGTACTTCTCGATTGTCATCGTCATACGTACTGCACCTTCTCGATTCCCTTCAGTGCTTCGAAATAGATCTCGTCGGCATCGAGGCGACGCATGTCCTCGGCCAGACATTCACGAGTTTCCCTGCGCGCCAACGGCACCAGTGCCTCCGGCTTCGCGGTTCGGGTGATCTTCGCGGTCACCCCCTCCTGCGGGCGGCTCAGGACGATCGTCTCGCTGTCGCGAACGAGTTCGACTTTGAGTTCGCCGACCGCGCGCTGGACCGGCCCGTCGATCCGGCTGGCCAACCAGCCCGCAAGGACGTCGAGTGCGGGTTCGGTGGCCAGGCCCGAGACCACGGCCGAATTGATCGGCTCGTGTGGCGATTCGTCGACCGCAGCGGCAAGCAGCGCCCTCCAGTAGGTGATCCGGCTCCACGCCAGATCGGTGTCACCCGGGGTATAGCCCTGCAGCCGGCCCTTGATCGACTCCAGGGGGTCGGGACCGTTGGTGGCGTCGGTGATCCGGCGAAGTGCCAGCCGGCCCAGGGGATCCTGCGCGGGCACAGGGGGAGCGACGTCGGGCCACCAGGTGACCACCGGGGTGTCGGGAAGCAGGAACGGCATCACCACGCTGCTGGCATGGTTGGCCAGTGGTCCCGAAAGTCGCAGTACCACAACCTCGTTGGCGCCGGCATCGCTGCCGACGCGCAGCTGGGCATCGAGCCGGGCCTTGTCCGCCCGCCGATCGCCCGGCGCGACGACGATGACGCGGCAGGGGTGCTCACGGCTCGCCGCATTGGCCGCATCGATGGACTCCTCGAGAACGGCTTCCGTGTCCGGTGCGATCACCAGGGTCAGCACGCGACCCAGGGTGATGGCGCCACCCTCTTCGCGCAGAGCCTGAATTCTCTTGTTGATGGCCCCGGTATCCGAGTCCGGCATGTCGATGAGCATCAGAGTCTCCGGTTCCTCGCGCGAGCGCTTGTCACGGCCGCCTCCATTCCCGGCCCGTGCGGCGCAGCATCTCGAACGCCGAATCCGGGCCCCAGCCCCCGGACTCGTAGGGGTCGGGTTTGCCATGGGACGCCCAGTACTCGAGCGCGGGATCGAGGATCTTCCAGGCCAACTCGACCTCTTCGTTGACCGGGAACAGCGACGGCTCTCCCAGCAGCACGTCCAGGATCAGGCGTTCGTAGGCCTCCGGCGATTCCTCGGCGAACGCCGAGCCGTACGAGAAGTCCATGCTGACGTCGCGGACTTCCATCTTGTTCCCCGGCACCTTGGAGCCGAAGCGCATGGTGATGCCCTCGTCGGGCTGTACTCGGATCACCAGCGCGTTCTGCCCGAGTTCCTCGGTCATGGTCGCGTCGAACGGCAGGTGCGGCGCCCGCTTGAAAATGAGCGCGATCTCGGTCACCCTGCGCCCCAGGCGTTTTCCGGTGCGCAGATAGAACGGCACGCCCGCCCAGCGACGTGTGTCCACGTCGACGGTGATCGCCGCGTACGTCTCCGTCGTCGACGTCGTCGAGAAGCCCTCCTCTTCGAGCAGCCCCACGACGCGCTCGCCGCCCTGCCACCCCGCCGTGTACTGGCCGCGCGCAGTGGTCTGGTCGAGCGGTTCGGCGAGACGGCTGGCCGACAGGACCTTGATCTTCTCGGCCTGCAATTCGTTGGGGGAGAAGCTGACCGGTTCTTCCATGGCGGTCAGCGCGAGCAGCTGCAGCAGGTGGTTCTGGATGACGTCGCGGGCTGCTCCGACGCCGTCGTAGTAGCCGCCTCGCCCGCCGAGACCGATGTCCTCGGCCATGGTGATCTGCACGCTGTCCACGTAGTGCGAGTTCCACACCGGTTCGAACAACTCGTTCGCAAAGCGCAGCGCCAGGATGTTCTGCACCGTCTCCTTGCCGAGGTAGTGGTCGATCCGGAAGACCGATGACTCGGGAAAGACGTCGTTGACGATGGAGTTGAGCTCCTCGGCGCTCTTGAGATCGTGGCCGAAGGGCTTCTCGATCACCACCCGGCTCCAGTGGCCGTCGGCCTTCTTGGCCAGCCCGGTGCGCGAAAGCTGTTCGAGCACCTGGGGAAACGCCTTCGGTGGGATCGACAGATAGAACGCGTGGTTGCCGCCCGTGCCGCGTTCGGCGTCGAGTTTGTCCAGCGTCTCGGCCAACCGGGCGAACCCGGCCTCGTCGTCGAAGGTGCCCTGGACGAACCGGAAGCCCTCGGCGAGGCGATCCCACACCTCCTGCCGGAACGGTGTGCGGGCGTGCTGCTTGACGGCGTCATAGACGACCTGCCCGAAATCCTCGTCGGCCCAGTCCCGCCTGGCGAACCCGACCAGTGCGAACGACGGCGGGAGGAGGCCGCGGTTGGCGAGGTCGTAGATCGCGGGCATCAGCTTCTTGCGTGCCAGATCGCCGGTCACGCCGAAGATCACCACGCTGCACGGTCCCGCGATGCGAGGCATGCGCTTGTCGCGCTTGTCCCGCAGCGGGTTTTGCCAAGCGCTCATCGGCACGTGCGCCTCACTTCTTTTCGTCGAGCTGACCCTGAGTGGCTTCCAGCAGTTCGTGCCAGGACTTTTCGAACTTCTCGACGCCCTCGTTCTCCAATACCAGGAAGACGTCGGTCAGGTCGATGCCGATCGCGGTGAGCTGGTCGAACACCTGCTGCGCCTCGTCGGAGCGGCCGGTGACCGTGTCGCCGGTGACCACGCCGTGGTCGGCAACGGCGTCAAGGGTCTTCTCCGGCATGGTGTTCACCGTGTTCGGCGCCACCAGCTCGGTGACGTAGAGCGTGTCGGAGTAGTCGGGATTCTTCACACCGGTCGATGCCCACAGCGGCCGCTGCACGCGGGCGCCGTCCTGCTTCAGGGCTTCGAACCGGTCGCCGCCGAGGAAGATCTCCTCGTAGGCGGCGTAGGCGAGCCGGGCGTTGGCGACACCCGCTTTGCCACGCAGTCCCAGCGCCTCATCATTTCCGATCTTTTCCAGCCGGTTGTCGATCTCGGTGTCGACGCGGGACACGAAGAACGAGGCGACGGAATGGATTCGGGACAGATCGTGACCCGCCTCCTTGGCCTTCTCCAGGCCCTGCAGGTAGGCGTCCATCACCAGGCGGTAGCGCTCGACGGAGAAGATCAGCGTCACGTTCACCGAGATGCCCTCGGCCAGAACGGAAGCGATGGCGGGTACGCCCGCCTCTGTGGCGGGGATCTTGATCAGCAGGTTGGGCCGGTCGACGATCTTCCACAGCTCGATCGCCTGCAGGATCGTCTTGTCGGTGTCGTGCGCGAGCCTCGGGTCGACCTCGATGGACACCCGGCCGTCGACACCGCCCGACTGCTCGTAGATCTTGGCGAACACGTCGCAGGCGTTGCGGACGTCGTCGGTGGTCACGGTGCGGATCGTCGCGTCGACGTCCGCACCCCGTTCGGCGAGTTCCTTGATCTGGTCGTCGTAGGCGTCACCCTTGGACAGGGCGGCCTGGAAGATCGACGGGTTCGTGGTGACCCCGACGATGCTCTTGGTGTCGATCAGCTCCTGCAGGTTGCCCGTCTGCAGCCGTTCCCTCGACAGGTCGTCGAGCCAGACGGATACGCCGGCTTCGGACAGTGCGGCCAGATTCTCGTTCTGGGTCATGATGGTTGCCCTTCGTATGGGTTTGTCAGTTCGCGATGGAACGTTCGGCCGCGGCTGCCACTGCCTCGGGGGTGAAGCCGAACTCGCGGAACAATGTCTTGTCGTCGGCGGATTCGCCGTAGTGCTCGATCGAGACGATCTCGCCGGTGTCTCCGACGAGCTTGTACCAACTCTGCGCGACCGCCGCCTCCACCGCGACCCTGGCCGACACCCCGGGCGGAAGGACGCTGTCGCGGTACTCCTTCGGCTGGGACTCGAACCACTCGACGCACGGCATGGAAACCACCGCGGCGGTGATGTCCTTCTCCGCCAGCAATTTCTTCGCTTCGACCGCCAACTGCAGTTCCGATCCGGTTCCGATGAGGATGACGTCGGCGGCTGTGGCGTCGTCTCCACCGAGCACGTACCCGCCGCGTCCCACGCCCTCGGCGTCGGTGCCCTCCAGAACCGGGATGCCCTGCCGGGTCAGGATGAAACCGACCGGACCGCTGCCGTTTCCGCGCGCGATGATGCTTCTCCACGCGTATGCGGTCTCGTTCGGATCACCCGGCCGGACCACCGACAGGTTCGGGATCGCCCGCAGCGCGGCGAGGTGCTCGATCGGCTGGTGGGTCGGTCCGTCCTCACCGAGCCCGATCGAGTCGTGGGTCCAGATGTAGATCGTGTCGATGTCCATCAGGGACGCCAGCCGGACCGCGGGACGCATGTAGTCGGAGAACTGCAGGAACGTGCCGCCGAAGGCGCGGGTGGGCCCGTGCAGCACGATGCCCGACAGGATCGAGCCCATCGCGTGCTCACGGATGCCGAAGTGCAGCACCCGGCCGTACCAGTCGGCGGTGAAGTCGTCGGTCGAAATCGACGGCGGTCCAAAGGACTTCACGTCCTTGATCGTGGTGTTGTTGGAGCCCGCGAGGTCCGCGGAACCACCCCACAGTTCCGGGAGCTTGGGCGCGACGTCGTTGAGCACCTGGCCGAACGCCGCGCGGGTGGCCACGGCCTTGGAGCCCGGCTCCCAGTAGGTGAGGTCGGAATCCCAGCCTTCGGGCAGCTCCTGGGCCAGCAACCGGTCGAGCAGCTTCTTGCGCTCGGGTTCGCGCTCGGCCCAGGCGTCGAACTCCGGCTGCCACTTCTCGTGCGCTTCCTTGCCGCGCGCCTGCAGCCCGCGGGTGTGCGCGATGACCTCGTCGGTCACCTCGAAGGTCTTGTCGGGATCGAACCCGAGGATCTTCTTCGTCGCGGCCACCTCGTCGTCACCGAGTGCCGAACCGTGCACCCCGCCGGTGTTCATCTTGTTCGGCGCGGGATAGCCGATGATGGTGCGCAACGCGATGAACGACGGCTTGTCGGTGACCTTCTTGGCCTCCTCGATGGCCTGCTCTATTGCGGTGACGTTCTCGCCGCCCTCGATCTCCTGGACGTGCCAGCCGTAGGCGCGGTAGCGGGCGGCCACGTCCTCCGACAGGGCGATGTCGGTGTCGTGCTCGATGGAGATCTGGTTCTTGTCGTAGAACACGATCAGGTTGCCCAGCTGCTGAGTCCCCGCCAGCGAGGACGCCTCGCTGGTGACGCCTTCCTCGATGTCGCCGTCGGAGGCGATGACGAAGATGTGGTGGTCGAACGGGCTGGTGCCGGGTGCGGCGTCGGGGTCGAACAGCCCCCGCTCATAGCGGGCGGCCATCGCCATCCCGACCGCGGAAGCCAGGCCCTGGCCGAGCGGACCGGTGGTGATCTCCACTCCGGCCGTGTGGCGGAACTCGGGGTGCCCAGGCGTCTTCGACTTGAAGGTCCTCAGCGACTCGATGTCGGAGAGCTCCAGCCCGAACCCACCCAGGTAGAGCTGGATGTAGAGGGTCAGGCTCGAGTGGCCGCAGGACAGCACGAAGCGGTCGCGCCCCAGCCAGTGCACGTCGTTGGGGTCGTGGCGCATCTGGCGCTGGAACAGCGTGTAGGCCAGCGGGGCCAGGCTCATCGCGGTACCCGGGTGACCGTTTCCGACCTTCTGCACGGCGTCGGCGGCCAGGACGCGGACGGTATCGACCGCGCGCGTATCGAGTTCTGTCCAGTCGTCCGGGTGGTTAGGGCGGGTGAGGGAATTGATCTCTTCGATCGTGGTCACGAAGCGCGCTCCTAAAGCTCGACGGGCGGTGTCAATCCGCTTTTTCCACCCTAGTGGTGAACGCTGCGGCGTCGCAGAGGTCATCCCTCCTTTCCAGGTGAACGGACCCTGCATTTTCAGACACCGCCCTCGGCGGTCTACCATCCTCTGTAGTAGACGCCTGCCGGGGTCATCGCCGTGTTGCTGAGGAGTTGGTTGCGTGAGGATTCGCGAAGGCCACCTCATCGACGATGCCGCCGAGGGGCCGATCCGATTCCGCACCCGCCTCATGGGTTACATCGGGCTGACTAAGCCCCGCGTCATCGAGCTCCTTCTCGTCACGACCATCCCGGCGATGCTGCTGGCCGACCGCGGAACGGTCGACCCTCTGCTGATCCTCAACACGCTGGTGGGCGGCTTGCTGGCCGCAGCGGGCGCCAACACGCTCAACTGCGTCGCCGACGCGGACATCGACAAGAAGATGAAGCGCACCGAGCGCCGGGCCCTGGCCCGCGCCACCGTGCCCCGCAGCCACGCGCTGATCTTCGGTCTGACGCTCTCGGTCGCCTCGTTCTTCTGGCTGTGGTGGACCACGAACATGCTCTCGGCGCACCTTGCCGGCGCCACCATCGCCTTCTACGTGCTTGTCTACACACTGCTGCTGAAGCGGCGGACCTCGCAGAACGTCGTATGGGGCGGTGCGGCCGGCTGCATGCCGGTGATGATCGGCTGGTCTGCGGTGACCGGCACGATCCAGTGGCCCGCCCTGGTGATGTTCCTGATCATCTTCTTCTGGACGCCACCGCACACCTGGGCGCTGGCAATGCGCTACAAGGAGGATTACGAGGCCGCCGGTGTGCCGATGCTGCCCGTGGTGGCCACCGAGCAGCAGGTCACCAAGCAGATCCTGGTGTACACCTGGCTGACCGTCGCCGCGACGCTCGCGCTCGCGTTGACGACAGGCTGGCTCTACACCTCGGTCGCGATCCTGGCGGGCACCTGGTTCCTGGTCATGGCTCATCAGCTCTACGCCGGGGTGCGCCGCGGCGAGCCGGTGAAACCCCTGCGGCTGTTCCTGCAGTCCAACAACTACCTGGCCGTGGTCTTCTGCGCGCTCGCGGTGGACTCGGCGCTGGCCCTGCCGACGCTGCTGCCCGTCTGACCTTTCAGCAGGCGGTTCCGGACTAGGGGACCAGCACCACCGAACCGACGGTCTTGCGTCCCTGCAGATCGCGGTGCGCCTGCTCGGCCTCGGGCAGTGAGTACCGGTGACTGACGGTGACGTTCAGGGTGCCGTCGGCGATGGCGGTGAGCAGTTCGCCTGCGCGCCAGGAGAATTCGTCGGGAGTCCGGGTGTGATGCGCGAGGTTGGGCCTGGTGAGGAACACCGAGCCCGCCGTGTTGAGCCGCTGCGGGTCCACCGGCGGCACCGGCCCGCTGGCGGCGCCGAACAGCGCGAGCGTACCTCTGACGGCAAGGCTGGCGAGACTCGCCTCGAACGTCGACGCGCCCACTCCGTCGTACACAGCCGCGACACCCTCGCCGTCGGTCAGCTCCCGGATCCGGTCGCCGAACGCCTTCGGATCCTCGGGATAGTCGAGTACCTCGACGGCGCCCGCCTGCCGCGACAACTCGGCCTTGTCCGGGGTGGACACCGTCGTGATCACCGACGCGGCCAAGCTGGTGATCCATTGCGTCAGGATCAGACCGACGCCGCCTGCGCCGGCGTGCACCAGCACGGCGTCGCCCTGCTGCACCGGGTAGGTCGACTTGATGAGGTAGTGGGCCGTCATGCCTTTCAGCAGGGCCGATGCCGCCACCTCCGCCGCCACGCCGTCCGGCACGTACGCCACGAAATCTGCAGGCGCCAACGAGTATTCGGCGTAGGCGCCGAGGGCTTTGTCGGTGACCACCCGATCGCCGACATTGAGCGCCGCGACGTCGTCCCCGACCGCCTCGATGACCCCGCACACCTCCGAGCCGACGACGAACGGCGTCTCACGCGGGTAGAGCCCGGAGCGGAAGTAGGTGTCGATGAAGTTCACGCCGATCGCCTCGGCCCTGATGAGCACCTGGCCCGGCCCCGGCTCGGGTCGGGGCTTCTCGACAAAGGACAGGACTTCGGGTCCGCCGGTCTCGGCGACTTCAATGGCGTGCATGCGAACTATCATCCTCTCGTCATGAAACTCGCACGCCCCGACGTCTACCATCCACGCATCGTGCTGGCAGGCTGCCCGGCGCTGCCCGGCGGCGACGGCGACGACGCCGGACTTGTCGAGGCGCTGCGCGGCCGCGGTCTGCACGCGCGGTGGCTGCCGTGGGACGACCAGGCGACCCTGGACGCAGACCTGGTGATCTTGCGTGCCACGTGGGATTACATCGATCGACTCGACGACTTCCTGGCCTGGACCCGGCAGGTGAAGAACCTGCTCAACGCGCCTGATGTAGTGGCATGGAATGCCGACAAGACGTACATGGCAGACCTGGGTGCGGCGGGTGTCCCCATCGTGCCGAGTGCGTTCTTCGCGCCGGGGGAACGGGTCCGCATCCCAGACGGTGAAGTCGTCGTCAAACCATCCGTCGGCGCCGGTTCGGTGGGAGCGCTGCGATTCTCCGACGCCGACTCCGCACACACCCACGCAGAGTCGCTACAGGCGGCCGGACGCACCGCGGTGGTGCAGCCCTACGACCCGCGCGTGGGTGACGGAGAGACCGCACTGGTTTTTCTGGGCGGTCAGCAGTCCCACGCCTTCACCAAGGGACCGATGTTGCCGCCGCCGGGGCAGTCGCCGGTGTTCGACGAATCCGGCACCTACGCCGAGGAGAGCCTGCAGCCCGCCGACCCGGATTTCGAACTGTGGGACCTCGGGCACCGGGCCCTTGCCGCGGCAGCGGCGCATTTGGGCATCGACGTCACCGACCTGCTGTACGCGCGCGTCGACGTGCTGGGCGCGGCGGACGCTGCTGTGCTGCTCGAACTCGAGCTCATCGAACCCTCGTTGGGATGGCGGCAGCTCTGCGCCGGCGACAGGCGGGCCGCGCAACGCCGATTCGCTCTCGGCGTCGAATCAGCTCTGGCGCGCCGCGGTCTCGGTCCGCTCTCGCATCGACGCCCATAGCGCCGCGGTGGCCGCGGTGCACGCAGCTGCCCCCGCCACGTGGAGAGCCACCAGTGCCTCGGGGACGCCGGTGAAGAACTGGATCGCGCCGAGCGAGCCCTGCGCGGCCACGAGGACCACGACGACCGCCAGCCGGGTCCTCACCGGCTGTGGCGCGTGCACCGCCAGCAACGCGAATCCCAGGGCCACCAGCAACGCTAGATACGCCACCAGCAGCGACGAATGCATGTGCACCAGCGTGGTGATCTCGATCTGCAGGCGGGGCACCGGTCGGTCGAGGCTCTTGTCCCCGGCGTGCGGGCCCGCGCCGGTCACCATCGTTCCGGTCACGAGCACGGCCGACAGCGTCACCGCCGACAGAACCGTCAACTGCCGCAGCGGTTTCGGGACGCGCGTCGTGTACACCCCGGCGTCGGGCTCGCCGATCTTGGCGTAGAGCAGCACGGCCAGCCACACCATCGCCATCGACACCAGCAGGTGGATCGCGACCGTCCACCAGAGCAGACCGGTCAGCACCGTGATCCCGCCGATGACGGCTTGCACCACTGTCGACGCCGGCATCAGCCAGGCGTAGACGAGCACCTCGCGACGACGCCGGGCCCGAGTGACGGCGACGACCGCCGCGGCCGCGGTCAGCACGACCAGGAACGTCAGCAGGCGGTTGCCGAACTCGACCGCCTGATGAATGCCGGGGACCTCGGCATGAGGCACCGGCGTGAAGCTGCCGGGAAAACACTGCGGCCAGGTCGGGCATCCGAGTCCGGACGCGGTGACCCGCACGATGGCCCCGGTCACGGCGATCCCGCCCTGGGTCAGGATGACCGCCGCGGCGACGATCCGCTGCACGCGCAGGCTCGGTTCGGGAAGCACATCGACGAGCCGCAAGAAAAGTCGACCGACGGGCACGCTCCGATCGTAGAGGCTCGTTAACTACCGCTCGTAGTAGGGGGCGTTCGAGGGATGCGCCAGTGGCAACATCACCTCGTCGACCAGCCGGGTCACGAGGTCGTCGTCGATCGGGTCACCGGTGATCAGAAGGCGGTGCCACAGCACGCTTTGGCCGAGCTCGCGGAGCAGCCCGACAGGAGCGTCGGCGCGGACCTCACCCCGCTCGATGCCGCGGTCAAAGATCGCATCCATCTCCTGCTTGCGCATCCCGATCACCTCGGTGCGGAATGTCTGCTCCAGCTCCGGGTCGGCGGCGACCGCCATCAGCACCGACCTCATCAGCGGCCCGCTGTCGCCGGTGAACAGCCTTTTCCACGCGTGCAGCACCGCGACGATGTCCCCGCGGAAGCTTCCGGTGTCCTCGCTGGGCAACGAGGTGGTGGCGACGCCCATGAGCGTGTCGCGCAGCAGCGCCCGGCGGTCGGGCCAGCGCCGGTAGAGGACGGGCTTGCTGGTGTGAGCGCCTGCTGCGACGGCCTCCATCGTGACCGCGTCGGGCCCGTGCGCGGCGAGCAGTTCCAGCACCGCCGTCCGGATGGCGGAGTCGAGTTCCGCGCCGCGTCGTCTAGTCATGTGTGATCCCGGTCTCCGTTTGTAGAAACGCTTGCGTATCTTATGCGCTCGTCTTACCGTCTCCAATATAAGAAACGCAAACGTATCTTGGAGGACCTCATGAACGCTACTCCGTCGCTACCGGTGCTGTATCCGCTCCGCGCGGTGGACACCGCCACCGTCCACTTCACGGACTGTGCGCGGGGACGTCGACGGATCACCATCGACCACCGACCGCTCGCCGGGGTGACCCCGGCGATGCTGCTCGACTGGTTCACGCATCTGGGCGGCACGATGGAGTACGGCGGCGCGGTCGTCGACCGCTATCACGCCTGGCATCCGATCGACCACATCCGTTGGGAGCTGGCCCGGCCCGCACCGACGGGCGGTGCCGGTGAAGGAGCCCGGTTCCACATGGTCGAGGCTTTCGGCGCACGCCCCGAGTTCACGGTCGACGAGGTGGCCCGCGTGGAGAAGCTCGACGAGACCGGCATCAGGTTGGTGCTCCGCATCGCCGGGGTTCCGATCTTCCAGCTGGAGCACACCTGGTCCGCCGGTGCCGACGGCGCGCACTACGTGACCGTGATGGATCTCGGCGTCCGGTCGCCCCTGCTGGCGCCGCTCAACCGCGTGCTGCACCGCAAATTCTCGGGCGAGAAGGCCCTCGCGTGGGTCAAGCACAACATCGAAGAGGTGGGCCAGCTGGAATACCTGCTGCCGTCGCTCAGCTCGTCAGGTGAACCTGAACCACCTCAGGGCGCCGAGTGCGGCGACAGCGCCCCAGACGGCCAGCGTGGCGAGGCCGAACCAGTCCACGGACAGCTCCATCGCGCGTGACAGCGCTTCGGTGAGCGCGCCCGACGGCGTCAGGCGAGCCACCCACTGCACGGCTGTGGGCACCATGCCGCCCTCCAGCGTCAGCGCGCCCAGACCTGCGAAGACGAACCACAGCAGGTTGGCGACGGCCAACACGATCTCGGCGCGCAGCGTGCCGCCGAGAAGGAGGCCGAGTGCGGCGAACACCGCGGTGCCCAGCGCGATGATCACCGCACCGAGCGCGAGGCCCGCGAGGGGTGGACGCCAGCCGAGCGCAAAACCGATGGCGCCGAACAGAATCGACTGCAGGAACACGACAGCCACCACCGCCAGCGATTTCCCGGCGACGATGCCCCAGACCGGCAGCGCGGTGGCCCCCAGCCGCTTGAGGGCGCCATACCGGCGGTCGAATGCGACCGCGATGGCCTGACCCGTGAACGCCGTCGAGATGACCGCGAGCGCCATGATGGCGGGGACGAAGGTGGCGGCGCGGTCGGGGCCGAAGGATCCGAGGGGCAGCAGCGTCAGACCGATCAGCAGCGTGATCGGGATGAACATCGTCAACAGCAGCTGCTCGCCGTTGCGCAGCAGTAGTCGAAGCTCGAGACCGAACTGCGCGGCCACCATCTTCGATACCGCGGCGGGGCGCGGATCCGGCGTGAAAGTGCCTGGTGCGAAACGATTCACGAGCGAAGGTCCCGTCCGGTTAAGTCGAGGAACACGTCTTCGAGGCTGCGCTGTTCGACGCGCATGTCGGTGGCGAGCACGTCGAGGCGCGCGCACCAGGCGGTGACGGTGGCCAGCACCTGAGGGTCGATGTGTCCCTCGACGAGATATTCGCCGGGTGCGGTCTCGGAAGCGCGGTAGTCCTCGGGCAATGCCGAGATCAGCAGCGAGAGGTCGAGCATGCGCGGCGCGCGGAACCTCAGCTGGTTCTCGGCGCCGCTGCGCATCAGCTCGGCCGGACTGCCGGTCGCGACGGCGGAGCCGTGGTCGATGATCAGAATGCGGTCGGCGAGTTCCTCGGCCTCGGCGAGCTGATGGGTGGTCAGCACCACCGTGACCCCGTCGCGGCGCAGCGCATCGATTAACTCCCACACCACGATGCGTGCGTGGGCGTCCATCCCGGCGGTCGGCTCGTCGAGGAAGACCAACTCTGGGCGCCCCACCACCGCGCAGGCCAGCGCGAGGCGCTGTTGCTGCCCGCCGGAGAGGCGGCGATAGGTGGTCCGCGCCGACTCGGTGAGGCCCAAGGTGTCCAGCAACCACTGGGGATCCAGCGGGTTGGCGGCGTAGGAGGCGACCAGGTCGAGCATCTCGCCCGCCCGCGCCGCCGGATACGCGCCACCGCCCTGCAGCATGACGCCGACGCGGGCCCGCACCTCGGCGTTGTCGGCGACCGGATCGAGGCCCAGGATCCTGATCGACCCGGCGTCCGGCTTCAGGAAGCCTTCGCACATTTCGACCGTCGTCGTCTTGCCCGCGCCGTTGGGGCCCAGCAGCGCGAAAACCTCCGCGGCCTGCACGTCGAGATCGAGCTCCGAGACGGCGGTCGTCGACCCGTAGCGCTTGCTCACCCCGCGCAACAAGACGGGAGGAGAGCCAGGAGGAACGGAGGTCACGAAGACTCAGCGTAGGCGTCGGCCTTGGCCCTGGGCGGTGCCGGTTCCTCCGGCACCGGCCGCCACGGCAGCCAGCGATACGTCACCACGACCAGCATCACCAGGATCAGGAAGCTCGCGGCCGTCGCGAGCGCTATCTGGAACAGCGCGAATCTGTCCCCGTTGGCGGTGGGCCCGAAGATCCCGACGACGAGCGTGACCGCGATGGCCGCCGCCCGGAACCGGGGGCGGGTGGCCCATGCCGCGAGCGGGATGATCGCCCACAGCACATACCAGGGCTGGACCACCGGGAACAGCAACAGGGTGGCGCCCAGCGCGACGCCGAGTCCGCCGACCGGGTGCAGCCGGCCGCGCAGCACCGCGAAGAGCAGCCACAGCACGATCACCGCGATGAGGCTGACGCCGATAGCGCGGGTCAGTGCGAGCACCGCAGTGGTGTGGTCACCCAGCCCGAGCAGGATGCCGACCTGACCGGTGCCCAGTGCCAGCAGCGTCGGGGGAGACATCCAGCTGCGGACGACGTTGGCGGTGCCCAGGGTGAACAACCAGCCGAAGCCCAGTCCGCTGGCCCAGCCGATCAGCGCCATGACCGCCAGCGCCACCGCGCCCAGAGACCCGCCGGCCAGGAAGAACGCTTTGACCGTGCCGCCCCAGCGGCAGGCCAGCGCCATCGCCACGAATCCGAGTGCCAGCAGCGAGGGGAGTTTGACCTGAGACGACAGCGCGATCAACACGGTTCCCGCCAACAACATCGCCACCGGATACCAGCCCAGCCACTGCTCGCGGTCACGCGGCCACGCCAGCGGTCGCGGGATCAACCGGGTCGCGGCGTCGACCCCGCGCAACGCGAATTCGGTGCCCGCGAGCATCAGGCCCAGCATCAGTGCCTCGTTGTGAATGCCGGCCACCAGGTGCATGAACAGCAGCGGATTGGCCGCGCCGAGCCACAGTGCGCTGACCTCGGCGACGCCGCAGCGGCGCGCCAGGCGCGGGGTGGCCCACACGATCATGCCGACACCGAGCAGCACGACGAGGCGGTGGAAGAGCACGGCCTCGACGATGTTCTCGCCCGTGATCTGTGAGATGCCACGCCCGATCCACAGGAACAGCGGCCCGTACGGCGCCGGGGTCTCGCGCCACATGCTGGGCACCGAGAGGGTGAAGACGTGATCCAGCCCGAGGCCGGGTGCGGGACCCACCTTGTAAGGGTCGTTGCCCTGCAGCGAGATCTCGCTCTGGGCCAGATAGGAGTAGACGTCCTTGCTGTACATGGGCGGGGCCAACAGCAGCGGTATCGCCCACAGCAGCAGCGTGCGGTCCAGCTGGCTACGCGTCATCTTGCGCTTGCCGAGGGCGAACCGGCCCAGCATCAGCCAGGCCAAAGCCATCATCACCGCGCCGGTCGTCGTCATCGTCAGCGACACGGTCGCGATGCGGGAGGGCAGGTTGAGCAGCCGGACGCCGAAGGTCGGGTCCTGCACGACGGGACGGGCTCCGGCGCCGAGAGCGCCGATCGCCATCAGCACGGTGCCGGTCGCGCCGAACAGGCGCGTCCGTCGCATCGACACCAGCTCGGCGGCGGTCAGCGGGCTGCCGACAGTTCGCTCATCGCCGTGCAGGCCGGCGATGGTCGAGCTGAGGGAATGCTGGCGAGCTGCCACGAGGGCAGCGTAGCGGGCGCTTATTCCCAGGATCCGACCGTGACAGCTGTGACTTTTCTGACCCGACGCTAAGGGTCCCCTTGCTAGACCCACTTCTGTAATTGCGTCACACTGGTGTTGTGAAAATCCGTTCGCAGAGCTCGGGCGCGCCGACACCGGTGCCGTCCCATGCCGGCGACGGTGACACCAGGCAGGCGATCATCAGGCTCCTGCTGGAATCCGGCCCGACCACCGCAAGCCATATCGGTGAGCGCCTCGGACTGTCGGCGGCCGGTGTGCGCAGGCATCTCGACGCGCTGATCGACACCGGCGAGGCGCAGGCCAACGCCGCCGCGGCGTGGCAGCAGGAAGGCCGCGGCAGGCCCGCCAAGCGTTATCAACTCACCGCCGCGGGCCGGGCCAAGCTGGAGCACACCTACGACGATCTGGCCTCGGCGGCGATGCGCCAACTGCGGGAGATCGGGGGCGACGACGCCATCCGTACATTCGCACGCAGACGCATCGATGCGATCCTGGCCGACGTCGAGCCTGTGAGCAGCGCAGCGTCGGGGGACGAGGTCGAAGCAGCGGCCGACCGGGTCGCCGACGCGCTGACGGGCGCGGGCTATGCGACGACGACCACCCGGGTGGGCGGTCCGTTGCGCGGGGTCCAGATCTGCCAGCATCACTGCCCGGTCTCGCACGTCGCCGAGCAGTTCCCCGAATTGTGCGAGGCCGAGCAGCAGGCGATGTCCGAGGTTCTGGGTACTCACGTACAGCGGCTGGCGACCATCGTCAACGGAGACTGTGCCTGTACCACCCACGTCCCGCTTGTGCCGGCCGAACGATAGCCAAGAGCGAAACCTTCGGCGCACAGCCCGTGCCGGAGGCCACAACAAAGCAAAAGGAGTGTGTCGCAATGACACTCACACCGGAGGTCAAGCCAGAGGCGCTGACCCAGGAAGAGACCATCGCGTCCCTGGGTAAGTACGGCTACGGCTGGGCCGATTCCGATGTCGCAGGCGCCAGCGCGCAGCGGGGGCTGTCCGAGGCCGTGGTCCGCGACATCTCGGCGAAGAAGAGCGAGCCGGAGTGGATGCTCGACATTCGACTCAAGGCGCTGCGCACCTTCGACAAGAAGCCGATGCCGAACTGGGGCTCCGACCTCGACGGCATCGACTTCGACAACATCAAGTACTTCGTGCGCTCCAGCGAGAAGCAGGCCGCCACGTGGGACGACCTGCCCGCCGACATCAAGAACACCTACGACAAGCTGGGCATCCCCGAGGCGGAGAAGCAGCGACTGGTGTCCGGTGTCGCGGCGCAGTACGAATCCGAGGTCGTCTACCACTCGATCCGGGAAGATCTCGAGGCTCAGGGCGTCGTCTTCCTCGACACCGACACCGCGCTCAAGGAGCACCCCGAGCTGTTCAAGCAGTACTTCGGCACTGTCATCCCGGCCGGCGACAACAAGTTCTCCGCCCTGAACACCGCGGTGTGGTCGGGAGGCTCGTTCATCTATGTGCCGAAGGGTGTGCACGTCGACATCCCGCTGCAGGCCTACTTCCGGATCAACACCGAGAACATGGGCCAGTTCGAGCGGACTCTGATCATCGTCGACGAAGACGCCTACGTGCACTACGTCGAGGGCTGCACCGCGCCGATCTACAAGAGCGACTCGCTGCACAGCGCCGTCGTCGAGATCATCGTCAAGCCGGGCGGCCGTTGCCGCTACACGACCATCCAGAACTGGTCGAACAACGTGTTCAACCTCGTCACCAAGCGTGCCCGCGCCGAGGCAGGCGCCACCATGGAGTGGGTCGACGGCAACATCGGCTCGAAGGTCACCATGAAATACCCGGCCGTGTGGATGACCGGTGAGCACGCCAAGGGCGAGGTGCTCTCGGTCGCATTCGCCGGTGAGGGTCAGCACCAGGACACCGGCGCCAAGATGCTGCACCTGGCGCCCAACACGTCGAGCAACATCGTCTCGAAGTCGGTGGCCCGCGGCGGTGGCCGTGCGTCCTACCGCGGCCTGGTTCAGGTCAACAAGGGTGCGCACGGCTCGAAGTCGAGCGTGAAATGCGATGCGCTGCTGGTCGACACGGTCAGCCGCTCCGACACCTACCCGTACGTCGACATCCGCGAGGACGACGTGACGATGGGCCACGAGGCGACGGTGTCCAAGGTCAGCGAGGACCAGATGTTCTATCTGATGAGCCGCGGCCTGACCGAGGACGAGGCCATGGCGATGGTGGTGCGCGGCTTCGTCGAGCCGATCGCCAAGGAACTCCCGATGGAGTACGCGCTGGAGCTCAACCGGCTGATCGAGCTGCAGATGGAAGGCGCGGTCGGATAACAGTGACATCGAACCTTACTGAGGCAGCCGAAGGGATCATCAAGAACAAGGGCGAGCTGTTTTCGTCCTTCGACGTGAACGCCTTCGAGGTTCCCGGCGGCCGCGACGAGCTCTGGCGCTTCACCCCGTTGAAGCGGCTGCGTGGGCTGCACGACGGATCGGCACCCGCTACAGGCACGGCGGGGATCACCGTCAGCGAAGCTCCCGGCGTCACCGTCGAGACGGTGCAGCGCGGCGACGAGCGGCTCGGGCAGGCCGGCGTGCCGTCCGACCGCGTTGCGGCGCAGGCATTCTCGTCGTTCGAGTCGGCGACCATCGTCACCGTCGCACGTGACACCGAGATCGCCGAACCCGTCGAGATCACCATCGACGGTCCCGGCGAGGGTGCGGTCGCTTACGGGCACCTGCAGATCCGGGTCGAGGAACTCTCGCGGGCGATCATCGTCGTGGACCTGCGCGGCAGCGGCATCTACGCCGACAACGTCGAGATCATCGTCGGCGACTCGGCCGGCGTGGGCGTCATCTGGATCGCCGACTGGGCCGATGACACGGTGCACGTCAGCTCCCACCATGCCCGGCTGGGCAAGGACGCCGTCCTCGGGCACGTCAACGTCACCCTCGGCGGCGATGTCGTCCGCACGACGGCCGCGGTGCGCTATGACGGGCCCGGCGGCGACGCCCAGATGCTCGGCACATACTTCGCCGACGACGGACAGCACTTCGAGGCGCGACTGCTGGTCGACCACTCCCAGCCCAACTGCAAGTCCGATGTGCTGTACAAGGGTGCGCTGCAAGGCGATCCGGAATCCAAGAAACCCGATGCGCACACCGTGTGGATCGGCGACGTGCTGATCCGGGCCGAGGCGACCGGTACCGAAACCTTCGAGGTGAACCGCAATCTGGTGCTGACCGACGGCGCTCGCGCCGACTCGGTGCCCAACCTCGAGATCGAGACGGGCGAGATCGCCGGCGCCGGGCATGCCAGCGCCACAGGGCGTTTCGACGATGAACAACTTTTCTACCTGCGTGCGCGCGGCATCCCCGAGGATGTGGCCCGACGCCTGGTGGTGCGCGGCTTCTTCAACGAGATCATCGCGAAGATCGCCGTTCCCGCTGTGCGCGAACGCCTCACCGAAGCCATCGAACGAGAACTAGCAATCACCGAAGCGAGAAGTAACTAGCCATGACCACACTCGAAATCAAGGACCTGCACGCCTCCGTCTTCACGCCTGAAGGGGACGAGGTGCCGATCCTCAAGGGCGTCAACCTGACTGTGAAGTCGGGGGAGACCCACGCGGTGATGGGCCCCAACGGCTCCGGCAAGTCGACGCTGTCCTATGCGATCGCCGGCCACCCCAAGTACACCGTCACCTCCGGCTCGATCACCCTCGACGGTGAGGACGTGCTGGAGATGAGCATCGACGAGCGTGCCCGCGCCGGCCTCTTCCTCGCGATGCAGTACCCGGTCGAGGTGCCTGGCGTGTCGATGTCGAACTTCCTGCGCACCGCGGCAACTGCTGTTCGCGGTGAAGCGCCGAAGCTGCGGCACTGGGTCAAAGAGGTCAAGGGTGCGATGACCGACCTCGACATCGACCCGTCGTTCGGCGAACGCAGTGTCAACGAAGGCTTTTCGGGCGGCGAGAAGAAGCGCCACGAGATCCTGCAGCTCGGTCTGCTGAAGCCGAAGATCGCCATCCTCGACGAGACGGACTCCGGTCTGGACGTCGACGCGCTGCGCGTCGTCAGCGAAGGCGTGAACCGGTACAAGGGCGCCGAAGACGGTGGCGTTCTGCTGATCACCCACTACACGCGGATCCTGCGCTACATCAAGCCGCAGTTCGTGCACGTGTTCGTCGGCGGCCGGATCATCGAATCCGGCGGCCCCGAGCTGGCCGACGAGCTCGAAGAGAACGGCTACGAGCGCTTCACGCAGGCTGCCTCCGCAGGAGCCTGACATGACGGCCGTTCGGGACCTCACAGGGCTGGCCAGGGTCAGGGCCGACTTCCCGATCCTGAGCCGGGTGATGCGCGGCGGGAACCAACTGGCGTATCTGGACTCCGGGGCGACGTCACAGAAACCGCTTGCCGTGCTCGACGCCGAGCGGGAGTTCCTGCTGAACTCCAACGGCGCGGTGCACCGCGGCGCGCATCAGCTCATGGAGGAGGCCACCGACGCCTACGAGCAGGGGCGCGAGGACATCGCGTCGTTCGTGGGCGCCGACTCCGACGAGCTGGTGTTCACCAAGAATGCCACCGAGGCGATCAACCTCGTCGCGTACACGCTGGGGGACAAGCGTTTCGAGCACGCCGTCGGGCCCGGCGACGTCATCGTGACCACCGAGCTGGAGCACCACGCGAACCTCGTGCCGTGGCAGGAACTCGCGCAGCGCACCGGGGCAAAGCTGAAGTGGTACGGCGTTACTTCTGAAGGGCCTGAAGCCGGTCGCATCGACCTCGATTCGCTGCAGCTCGACGACAACGTCAAAGTCGTTGCCTTCAGCCATCATTCGAATGTAACGGGCGCTGTCGCGCCTGTCGCCGAACTGGTGTCGCGGGCCAGAGCCGTGGGTGCGCTGGTGGTTCTGGACGCGTGCCAGTCGGTTCCGCATCAGCCGGTCGACTTCCATGCTCTCGATGTCGACTTCGCCGCCTTCTCAGGGCACAAGATGCTCGGCCCCACCGGGATCGGTGTGCTCTATGGGCGGCGCGGGCTGCTGAACGCGATGCCGCCGTTCCTCACCGGCGGGTCGATGATCGAGACCGTCACCATGGAAGCGACGACGTTCGCACCTGCGCCGCAGCGTTTCGAGGCGGGCACCCCGATGACGTCGCAGGTGGTCGGATTGGCTGCTGCAGCAAGGTATCTGGACTCGATCGGCATGCCTGCCGTGCAACAGCACGAGAACGAGTTGGTGGCGGCCGCACTGGACGGTCTGGTGGGTATCGACGGGGTCCGGATCATCGGGCCGATGTCGATGGAGCACCGCGGTTCGCCGGTGTCGTTCGTGGTGGACGGCGTGCATGCGCACGACGTCGGCCAAGTTCTCGACGACGACGGCGTCGCCGTCCGGGTGGGCCACCACTGCGCGTGGCCACTGCACCGCCGCTTCGGTATCGCCGCCACCGCGCGGGCATCGTTCGCGGTGTACAACACCCTCGACGAGGTGGACAGGCTGGTCTCCGGTGTGCGCCGCGCCGTCGAGTTCTTCGGGCGGGACTGACTCGTGCGGCTCGAGCAGATCTACCAGGAAGTGATCCTGGATCACTACAAGCACCCGCACCACCGCGGTCTGCGGGAACCGTTCGCCGCGGAGGTGCATCACGTCAATCCGACGTGCGGTGACGAGGTGACGCTGCGGGTGGCGCTGTCCGACGACGGTGACACCGTCACCGACATCTCCTATGACGGTCAGGGCTGCTCAATCAGCCAGGCGTCGACGTCGGTGCTCACCGATCAGGTCATCGGGCAGACGGTGGGGGATGCGCTCAAGACGGTGGCGGCGTTCTCCGAGATGGTGTCGTCCCGCGGGAAGGTCGACGGTGACGAGGATGTCCTGGGCGACGGCATTGCGTTCGCGGGCGTCGCAAAGTATCCGGCCCGGGTGAAGTGTGCGCTGCTGGGATGGACAGCCTTCAAGGCAGCATTGGCGGAGGCCCACGGGCCCGAGAATTCCGAGGAGAACCGATGAGTGACACGGCAGTCCCGAATGAAGAATTGCTCGCCGACGTCGAGGAGGCGATGCGCGACGTCGTCGATCCCGAGTTGGGGATCAACGTCGTCGATCTGGGTCTGGTCTACGGCATCAACCTGGAGAGCAGCGATGACGGGCAGGTGGCGTTGATCGACATGACGCTGACGTCCGCCGCGTGTCCGTTGACCGACGTCATCGAGGATCAGTCCCGCACTGCGCTCGTGGGAGCGGGCCTGGTCAATGAGATCAAGATCAACTGGGTGTGGAATCCCCCGTGGGGTCCCGACAAGATCACCGATGACGGTCGCGAGCAGCTGAGGGCGCTCGGCTTCACGGTCTAGCGGACCCCGAGCTGTTCGGGTCCTCGGCGGAAGGTTCGACCGTCCCCGTGCGGTCGCCGACAACGGGATGGTGGTGGCTCTTGGACCCCATCCCGCCCGCCCAGCAAGCCATCTGAGCCCCGCGGGCGACAATCGAGCCGTGGTCACCATCCCTGCCTTCGTATGGCGCGGCGGCGTAGTTCGCCGTGCGTTGACTCTCGGCGGATCGGTCGGACTGTGCCTGGGCGTGCTCGCCTGGCTCGATTCCGGTTTCTGGTTGACCGGCGTGATCGTGTTCGTGGTCGTCGGCGCCTTCTACGGCACCTGGATGGCCAGGCGAATGACGAAATACTGGCCGCAGTGGGTCGACCTCGCCGCCGACGAGCGAGTGTCGGTCGTGTCCGCGGCGCGCACCGGAGGGCAGCTCGCCGAGGCGCGGCTTGCCCCTGCGCTCGTCACCTACGTCCGCGGACTGCACGCCGCAGCCGAGGACGCCCGTCCCTTGCGATGGGTCGTCATCGTGGTCCTCATCGTCGCGATCGGGACAGCCGTGTGGGACGTCGTCCTCGGCACGTGGGGCAACGCGATCGTCTCCGCGGTCTATCTTTTCGCACTGATGATCGAAATTCTGTGGTGGCCGAAGAGGCAGAAAACGCTTCTCGACAACGCGGACAGAGCAGCGCGGCCGCGGCCCTGACCTGCTGCGTGTTTTGCTCCCACCCTGTCGGCAATTTTTGCTTCGCTGCGCTCGATCGGCCGCCGGCGGTGAATGACGTTGTGTTCCAGCGATATTCGGTGGGCAGGCTCCCGCCGCGGCTACCTTAGCAAATCAAAGAGCCTGCGCCATAAATACATTTACCGAATTGTAATTACGCACTTCTACGTTGCCACTCTACAATGGCATTCACATTCTGTCGACCATTTAATGTGAAATCGCGCGCAGACGTCGAGGCTTCGATAACGTTTGCTGTGCACACCACGTTGGCCGCAGAGGGGAGCTGGCAGAGGGTATGTTTACTGGCTTGTAGCTCGGTGCTGGGCTTATGTCGCGTCACGCACCGCTAGACGGATCGATTCGCTCATTAAATCGGGTTAATCAATGGCAAATTCATTGTCGATTTCGAATTTTGTTACCTAAATAGGAATTGGATGTGCAATGAAAAGAGGTCGGCGCACCAAGCCTCGCGTCGCGGGCGGCAAACACTGGTTGGCGGGCGGTGTGATGGCGGCAGGGCTCGGTGCCGCGGTCATGACCGGAACGGCGACGGCATCGGCAAGCACCGATGATCCGAGTTCTCCGGGAACTGCCACCTCGGCAAGTGCCGACACGGAGACGTCGCAGTCGACACGCGAGCGGACGACCAAGCGCTCGCGGGCGGTGGCCGAGACCGAAAAGGGCACCGACGACACCTCAGACGTCGCCGCCGAGGATGCCGACGCCGCCCCCGACGAGACGGACCAGGCGGATGGTCAGGACGATGCCGACGTTCCGGCTGACGATGCCGCCGAGGAATCGACCGACGACGTGGTCATTCGGGACGACGAAGACTCCGAACCCGCGATCGAACGCACCACGACGAAGGAGAGCGCACCCGCGTCCGGGACTGCCCACGAACCGGCCGCGGAACCCGCCACCGCCGCAGTGGAATTGCGCTCCACCGTGACCACTGCCACCACCGCCGTGGCGGATCCGGTGCTGGTCGCCGCGGCCACATCCACCAAGGTGACGCTCGGGTCGATGATCGTCGACATGCTGTACTCCTGGGGCATCCGAAGCAGCAAGATGGGTACCGACTGGCTGGACATCAAGGTGTCCAACTCCACCGCCACCCGGTGGCTCGCGCGGCGCGCGGAGATCTACCGCAACGTCGTGATCCCCCAGCCGGAGGATCCGACAGGCCCATCGGATCCGAAGTTGTTGTGGGAGACCAATTTCTCCAGCCTCGAAGAGGCGATGCGCTACTGGGGTTTCCACACCGGACGCTGGGGCCAGTCGGCGGGGGAGAACCAGTACTACACCGACGGGGACAACGTCTACATCGACGCCGACGGCAATCTCGTCATCGAAGCGCGCCGGGAGGCGGCGCCCGACGGCCTCGGCGCCCCCTACAACTACACCTCGGCTCGCGTCGTGACGATGGGCAAGCAGTCGTTCGGTGTCGGCACCCGTGTGGTGGCTCGTATCCAGATGCCGGTCGACAAAGGGGTGCTGCCGGCGTTCTGGTCGGTCGGGCTCGAGCCCGGCCACGAATACGACTGGCCCCGCCAGGGCGAGATCGACATCGTCGAGATCCCCACGGTGGGTACGCCGTCCTCGGCATCGACCTGGACGGGGAACATCCACGGTCCCTCTGCCGCGAACAACACCGTCGACGTCAAACTGCACAACGTCTTCAAGGACATCGGGGTCGACCTGTCACAGGGCTTCCACGACTACGGCATCGACTGGCACGCCGACAAGATCGTGTGGCACGTCGACGGCATCGAGGTGGGCCGGATCACCAAGGCCCAGTACGAGGCGCTGGGCGGCAACTGGACACCGTTCTCAGGAGCGTGGGAGCACTACCTGATCCTCAACGTCGCCGTCGGCAACCCGTGGAACGGTGACCCGGATCCGACGCAGCCCTTCGAGGCGCAGATGAAGGTCGACTGGGTGAAGGCCTACTCTTTGGGGTAGGGACACAGGTGAAGGAACATCACACCCGGACGAGACGTTGAGGTACACGTGGCTACCAGAGACATCACCGCACAAGAGTTCAACGACACCATCAACGACAACGACATCGTTCTGGTGGACTTCTGGGCGTCGTGGTGCGGGCCGTGTAAGGCGTTCGCACCCACTTTCGCCGCCTCGTCGGAAAAGCACCCCGACGTCACCTATGTGAAGGTCGACACCGAGGCCGAGCAGCAGCTCGCCGCTGCGGCCGACATCCGCTCCATCCCGACGCTGATGGCCTTCAAGAAGGGCAAGCTGGTGTTCAACCAGGCTGGTGCGCTTCCGCCTGCCGCCCTCGAGGACCTCATCCAACAGGTGAAGGACTTCGACGTGGACGCCGCCATCGCCGCCCAGGACAACGGGCAGAGCTGACCCGCTAACGTGCATCCCGTGACCGAAGCCACGGGATTCGTCCTCGTCGAACGACCGCGACCCCACGTCGCACTGGTGACGCTGAATCGCCCCGAGCGGATGAACTCGATGGCGTTCGACGTGATGGTGCCGTTGAAGGCCACGCTCGACGAACTGACCTACGACAACGACGTCCGCGTGGTGGTGCTCACCGGCGCGGGCGCCGGCTTCTCTTCGGGCGCCGATCACAAATCCGCCGGTTCGGTTCCCCACGTCGACGGGCTGACCCGCCCCACCTTCGGGCTGCGGTCCATGGAGGTCCTCGACGACGTCATCTTGGCGCTGCGGAAGATGCACCAGCCGGTCATCGCCGCTGTCAACGGCGCCGCCATCGGGGGCGGACTGTGCCTGGCGCTGGCCGCCGACATCCGCATCGCCTCGACCGAGGCCTATTTCCGGGCGGCGGGCATCAACAACGGGCTCACCGCCAGCGAGTTGGGTCTGAGTTATCTCCTGCCCCGGGCGATCGGGTCCTCGCGGGCGTTCGAGATCATGCTGACCGGGCGAGACGTCGATGCCGCGGAGGCGGAACGGGTGGGCCTGGTGTCGCGCTGCGTGCAGCCGGGGGAGCTGCTGGAGACGTGTTATGCACTCGCCGAACGGATCGCAGCATTCTCCCGTCCCGGAACCGAGCTGACCAAGCGAACGCTGTGGAGCGGTCTGGACGCCGGTTCGTTGGAGGCGCACATGCAGGCCGAAGGACTCGGGCAGCTCTACATTCGCTTACTGACGAGCAACTTCGAGGAAGCCGTGGCAGCCAGGAAGGGCAGGCGGGCGCCGGTCTTCACCGACGACAAGCGCGAGACTCCATGAGTGCGCCGACGACGGCGTCGATGTGGGGTGTCCGCACGATCGAGTGGTGATCGCAGTCGAGCACCATCGACCGCACGTCGCCCGTCAGGATCCGCGGCCACAGTCGCGGGTCGTCGGCGTTGAGGTGGCTCAGGATCAGCAGCGTGCGCCCACCCCACGGCAGCGGGCGGTGCCGGTAGCCCGCGATCATCCCGACCTCCTCCACCGCACGGGTCTTGCGGTCGTGGTCACCGGAGAACAGGCCGGCCAGCGGAACCGTCTTCTGACGTTCCCACCAGGTCCTGAATCCGTTCGCGTCGTCGGTCTGCAAGGTGACGGTGGCACCGGGAATCTCTCGTGCGACTCGGGGAGACAGCCACGGGTCCAGCATCACGACCAACTCGACGGTTTCGCCTTCGGCCTCCAGTTGGCGGGCCGTTTCCAGCGCGATGTGCGCCCCCAGGGAGTGGCCTATCAACGTGTACGGTCCGCGGGGCTGAATGCGACGCAGATCTGCGCGGTGCCGCTGCACCGCACGCTGGATCGACCAGTCGGGAAAGGCGCCCCTGTTCAAGCCGCTGGGTTCGAACGCATACACGGCGGTCTCGGCGCCGACTCGCTGGGCGAGCGGAACGAAGCACAGCGCCGAGGCGCCCGCCCCGGTGAAGCAGAACAGCGGAGCGCCGGTGGTGCGGGGCGAAACCGGCCTCAGTGCCACCGTGGTCGGCCGGAATTCGGCGACGGGACGGCCCTGCCCGAGCCGCTGGGCGAATTCGGCGACGGTGGGGGCGCCGGCCAGGTCCGACGGCTGAAGCGCGACGCCGTGCGAGTGACGGAGTTCGACCAGCATCTCGGCCACCGACAGCGAATCGCCACCGAGGGCGTAGAAGCTGTCCGCTCGACCCACCGTCTCGACGCGCAGGACCCGCGCCCAGACCATCGCCACCGTCGATTCGTCAGGCCCGCAGGGAGATTCGAAAGGGATACGGTGCGGCTTCGGCAGCGCCATCCGATCGACCTTGCCCCGGTCCCCGCGCGGTAGCGCGGCGAGGACGTCGATGTGGGCGGGCACCATCCAGGGCGGCAGGTCGCGGTGCAGGCGGGTGCGCAGATCCGCGACCGACGGTGTCCGTGCCGTCGCGCTGGGAGCGACGTAGGCCACGAGCTCGGGCGTTCCGGATGTGCTCGGTGCGGCGACGACCGCGACTTCACGGATGTCGTCGTACGACGCGAGCGTTGCCTCGACCTCGGCGGGCTCCACGAGGTATCCGCGGATCTTGACGGTGTTGTCGGCGCGGCCGGAGAACACCAGATGTCCGTTGTCGTCCCACCGTCCGACGTCACCGCCCGAGTACGTGGTCGTGCCGTCACCGTTGTCGACGAACGTCGCCGTCGACGCAGAGCTGTCGAGGTACCCGCGGCCCAGATACGGCGAGGTGACGGAGACGGCTCCCGTGTCTGAGATGTCGATTCTCTTGTGCGGCGCGGGGATCCCGACCGGAACGATGCCGCGCGGCAGCGGCGCCGAAGGCGCGATGTCGTGGCTGGCGATCGCCAGGGTCTCGGTCGATCCGACCCAGTTGGTGATGACCGCCCCGGGTGCGAGCTCTCGGGCCAGTTTCACGTGCCGCGCCTGGATCGGCTCGCCGGTGGTGACGATGCGTTCGACAGACGGTGCGGTGGCCCCCCGCGCAGCGTGGTGCAGCGTATCCACGAACGACGGTGTGCAGGCGATCACCTGGGCGCGTGACGCCCGGATACGTTCGAACGCCTCCGCCGCGGTGTACTCCCGCGGATCGACCGCGACGATCTCGGCGCCCCCCATCAGCGAACCGAGGAGGACGTTGAGGCCGCCGGCGAAGCTGATCGGCATGCACAGCGCGACCCTGCGACCGGCGGCAAGCCCGAACCGATCGTTGAGCAACTGCGCGTCGGCCAGCCAGAGACCGTTGGTGTGCAAGACCGCCTTGGGTGTGCCGGTCGATCCGGAGGTGAACTGGATGCTGGTGACCACGTCGGGGGTGAACCCTCCGCACAGCGGCGGGAGGTCGGCGATCGCGTCGGGGGCCGAGCGCGGAATGTCCGGCGGGACATCCATCGGTGTCACACCGTAGCCGTGCCCGGTGAGGATCTCTGCGAGCTTCGCTACGCGATTGGTCGGCATCTCGGCGTCCAGGGACACCAGCGTGGTGCCGTGGGCGAACAGTCCGAGGATCACCGATACCGTTGCGGGAGTGAGGGATCCGGGTACCAGCGCGGCCCGGGGCGCGGCGTCGCGCAGGGTTGCCGCACCGCGTGCGGCGTGGGCGGCGACGAGCAGCTCGCCGTAGGTCACCGATCGATCCGGGAAATGGAGCGCGATGCGCGCGGGGTCGCGGCGCGCAGTCGCCTCGAAGTGCGCTGCGACCGTGGGATGGTCGAGCGGGCGTTCGGGCGGGACGGCGGTCGGGGCCGGGGGCCGGGCGACCCGCGGTTCGGTGGACCGCGCTCCGTCGCCGCGTCCCCCCGCCCGCGTGGCGGCGACGGCGAGAATTCCCGCTGCGGCCAGGCAGCCGGCGAACGTGATCTGGCGTCGTAGAGGCGTCCTTCGCACGTGCAGGGACCCTAGCGTAGGTTAGCCTAACCATGTCAATCGTCGGTGTGGCGAGATGGGTAGCCCCCACAGCGGCGCGGAAAGCGGTTAGTGTGCTCGGTCGCAGGCGCCGGCAGGTGAGCGCCAGGGGGACGAGATTTGCCAGGAGGCTGACCGGCGTGCCTAGGCATGGCGCTGCCGAGCTCGACCTGTCGCCGCGGCAACATTGCGCAGGTTTGCCGTAATCTGCTGTAAGGCAATCACTTTGAATTACCTGACCGCGATGCAGAGACGCGAGGGTAGTGCTCGCATGTTCGCTTAGCCTGTGCTAACTTTCCTCAAATTGACTTTGCCGTTGGTTCGTGGGGCCGTCACGGGCGAGCCCGGGCCTGCGCGTGGAACGCGTGGAAGAGGTAGGGAACTTCGTGGTCGAGAGGTCGTCTTTGACCCCCATCGCCGTGATCGGGATGGGGTGCCGACTGCCAGGAGGCATCGAGTCGCCGCAGCGACTGTGGGAAGCGTTGCTCAGCGGCGCAGACCTGGTCACCGAAGTTCCGCCTGCCCGCTGGGACGCCGAAGAGTTCTACGACCCCGAGCCCGGCGTGCCCGGCCGATCGGTCTCCAAGTGGGGCGGCTTCCTCGACGACGTGGCGGGTTTCGACGCCGCCTTCTTCGGGATCGCCGAGCGCGAGGCGACGGCGATCGACCCCCAGCACCGACTGCTCCTCGAAGCATCCTGGGAGGCCGTCGAGCACGCCGGCATCGACCCGGTGACCCTGGCGGGCTCGGCGACCGGCGTCTTCGTCGGGATGACGCACAACGACTATCAGTTGGTCACCGCCGACGCGGATGCGATCGCGGGGCCCTACGGATTCACCGGCAGCAACTACGGTCTGGCATCGGGGCGCATCGCCTACCACCTGGGCACGCACGGGCCGGCATTCACCGTCGACTCGGCGTGCTCCTCCGGACTGCTCGCCGTGCACATGGCGTGCCGCAGCCTGCACGACGGGGAGAGCTCAGTCGCGCTCGCCGGCGGGGTCAACATCCTTCTCGAACCGCGCAAGCTCTCGTCCGGATCGGCTCAGGGAATGCTGTCGGCGACCGGAAGATGCCGCGCGTTCGACGCAGGAGCCGACGGGTTCGTCTCCGGCGAGGCAGCGGTGATGCTGCTCTTCAAGCGCCTTTCCGACGCGGTGCGCGACGGGGACCGGGTGCTCGCCGTCGTGCGCGGCACCGCGACCAACCAGGACGGCCACACCGTCAACATCGCCACACCGTCTCGCTCCGCGCAGACGGCGGTCTACCGGTCGGCTCTCGACGTGGCGGGTATCGACCCCACCACGGTCGGCTACGTCGAGGCGCACGGCACCGGAACGCCGGTCGGCGATCCGATCGAGTACGCCGGCCTCGCCGAGGTGTACGGCACGGCGGCGCCCTGCGCACTCGGTTCGGCGAAGACGAACTTCGGGCATTCGCAATCCGCCTCGGGGGCAGTCGGGCTGATGAAGGCCGCGCTGGCGCTCAGCCACGCGCAGGTGCCCGCCAGTCTGCATTTCCGGCAGCTGTCCGACGAGACGGCAGGGATCGACACCGGCCTTTTCGTCCCACTGGACGTGACGGAATGGCCGCGGACCGGCGATCACCCCCGCCGTGCGGCAGTGTCGTCCTACGGACTGTCCGGCACGAACGTACACGTCGTCCTAGAGCAGGCCCCCGACCACGCACCGGCGGCGGCAACCGGCGAGGCCATCGCTGCGCCGTGGTTGTTCCCGTTGTCGGCCACCTCAGCAGAAGCATTGTGCAGCACCGCTTCTCAACTCGCCGACTGGGTGTGTGCCCGACCGGACGAGCTGGACCTCCGAGACCTTGCCTACACGCTCGCGCGCCGGCGCGCTCACCGCACCGTGCGCACCGCCGCGCTGGCGGGTACCGCCGACGAGCTCGTCGGTGCGCTGCGTGCGATAGCGGCCGGCGATGTGCCGCCACAGGCGACCGCGCCGGATCCCGGCCGCGGCCCGGTCTGGGTCTTCTCGGGGCAGGGGTCGCAGTGGTCGGCAATGGGCGCGGGGCTCCTCGCCGCCGAACCGCAGTTCGCAGCGTCGATCGCCGAGATCGAACCGCTGATCGCGGCGGAGTCCGGCTTCTCGGTGACCGAAGCCATGACCGTCCCCGAGCCGGTCAGCGGCATCGACCGCGTTCAGCCCACGGTGTTCGCGCTCCAGGTGGCCCTCGCCCGCACCCTGGCCGCGTACGGGGTCCGCCCCGGCGCGGTCATCGGTCATTCGATGGGGGAGGTGGCAGCTGCGGTCGTCGCGGGGGCCCTCAGCGTCGAAGACGGTGTCAGGGTCATCTGCCGGCGGTCACGGCTGATGCAGAACGTGGCCATCGACGGTGCCGCAGCCGGCGCGATGGCCTCGGTGGAACTTCCTGCCCAGCAGGTGCTTTCGGAGCTGGCCGCGCGTGGAGCCGGCGATGTCGTGTTGTCGGTCATCGCGTCCCCGCAGTCGGCGGTGATCGGTGGCGCGAAGTCGACGATCAGCGCGCTGGTGCAGGAGTGGGAGGACCGCGGCGTGATGGCCCGCGAGGTGGCTGTCGAGGTCGCCTCCCACTCGCCGCAGGTCGACCCGATCCTTGACGACCTGATCGAGGCGCTCGACGATCTCGAACCGAAGGACCCGGCGATTCCGTATTACTCGGCGACACTTTACGATCCGCGGGAACCCGTCGACTACGACGCGTACTACTGGGCGGACAATCTGCGCCACGCGGTGCGTTTCGCAGCTGCCGTGCAGGCCGCGCTCGAGGATGGCCACCGGGTCTTCGCCGAGCTCTCGCCGCACCCGCTGTTGACCCACGCCGTCGACCAGAACGCCGAAAGCCTCGACGTCAGCGCTGCCGCGCTGGCGACGATGCGCCGAGCGCAGGAGCTCCCGCACGGTCTTCGTGAGGTACTGGCCGATCTCTACAGCGCCGGTGCCGCAATCGATTTCGCGGCACTGTATCCGGACGGGATGCTGGTCGACGCCCCGCTGCCCACGTGGACACGCCGACAGCTGATGCTCAGCCGGGACGCACAGCGTCCTATCGTCGGCGCCGCACCGGCCACGCACCCTCTGCTGGGTGCGCACGTGCGACTCGCCGAAGACCCGGTACGTCATGTCTGGCAGGCCGACATCGGCACCGACGCCCATCCGTGGCTGGCCGACCACCGCATCCATCACGTCGCCGCGTATCCCGCCGCAGCGTACTGCGAGATGGCCCTCGCGGCGGCGCGCACGGTGCTCGGGGACACCGCCGAGGTACGCGACGTCAGCTTCGAGGCCGCGCTGCTGCTCGACGGATCGACCTCGGTCACCGCGTCGGCGTCGCGGAACGCCCACGGCATCGCGAAGTTCACCGTCGACAGCCATTCCGACGGCGAGCGTGTGCGCCACGCAGGCGCCACCCTTGCCGAGTCCGGTGACGTGCGCGAGCCCGCTCCGCATGACATGCCCGCCCTGCTGGCTGCCCACCCCGTGACGCTCGATGGAGGCGGCCTGCGCGCCTGGTTCGACGAGCGTGGGGTTCAGTACGGTCCCGCGTTCGCCGGGCTCAGCGCGGTTCACACGGCCGGCGAAGGGAACTCGGTGCTTGCCGAGGTCGCGCTGCCCGGATCGCTGCGGTCGCAGCAGGGCGCCTACGGTATCCAGCCCGCGCTGCTCGACGCGTGCTTCCAGGCGGTCGCCGCCCACCCCGCCCTGCAGGCGGATCGGTCCGCAACCCTGATGCTGCCCTTGGGAGTTCGCCACATCCGGTTGTGGCACTCTGCGCGCGGCGCGCGCTTCTGCCACGTTCGCGTGACCGCGGTGACATCCGCGGGAGTCGACGCGGATCTGGAGGTGCTCGACGAGGGCGGCGCCGTACTGATGTCACTGTCGGGGCTTCACCTGGGCACCGGCGTGTCGGAATCGGCTCGGCGCGAGAGGCTGTTCAACGACCGCTTGCTCAGCATCGACTGGCATCCCGCCGAACTCCCCCAGGCAAACAGGGCGGGTGACGGGCGGTGGCTCGTCGTCAGCACGTCGCGGGCTGCCGACGAACGGGCCGGCGGGCTCGCCGCGGCGTTGCGGGGCAGGGGTGCGGATGTCGGCACCGGCTCGTGGCCCGTGGGCGACATCGCCCACGAGGCGATCACCGGCGTGGTCGCAGTGGTGTCCGGGCGCGGAGCCGAGGCGGTGTCACGTCTCGTCGAGGTCGCCCGCGGCGTGGCCGACATCGCGGGCGCGCCGCCCCGGTTGTATGCGCTGACCGCTCACGCCCAATCGGTGTTCCCGGAAGACGAGGCCGATCTCGACCACGCGGGTGTGCGGGGACTCATGCGGGTTGTCGGGGTCGAGCACCCCGGACTGCGCGCCACCCAGATCGACGTCGACGCGCTCACCGATCTCGACCTCGTTGCCGCGCAGTTGGTTTCCGGATCCGAAGAGGACGAGACCGCGTGGCGCAACGGCGCCTGGAATGTGGCGCGGTTGACTCCCGGCCCGGTCCGTCCCGAAGATCGCTTCACCACCACCGTCAAGCACGAATCCGAGGGAATGCGGCTCCGCATCCGCAAACCCGGTGATCTGCAGTCGCTGGAGCTCGTCGCAGCCGAGCGCACCCCGCCCGGCCCCGGCCACATCGAGGTGGCGGTGTCGGCGTCGAACCTGAACTTCGCCGACGTCCTCGTGGCCTACGGCCGCTACCCCAGCCTCGACGGCAGACTGCCCGAACTGGGTGCCGATTTCGCGGGTGTGGTGACGCGCATCGGGGCGGGTGTGACCACCCACCAGATAGGTGACCGCGTCGCGGGAATCACCGCCGACGGCGCGTGGGCCACCTACGTCACCTGTGACGCGGACATGGCCGTGACGCTGCCTGCCGGTCTCGCGGAGGACCGCGCCGCCGCGGTTCCCAGCGCCCACGCGACCGCTTGGTACAGCCTGCACGACCTGGCCAGGATCTCGTCGGACGACAAGGTGCTCATCCATTCCGCGACGGGGGGTGTCGGCCAGGCCGCCATCGCCATCGCGCGCGCCGCGGGCGCCCGGATCTTCGCCACTGCCGGCAGCCCGGCTCGTCGAGAACTCCTGCGCAGCATGGAGATCGACCATGTCTACGATTCCCGCTCGGTCGAGTTCGCGGATCAGATCCGTCGCGACACCGATGGATACGGTGTCGACATCGTGCTGAACTCGCTTCCCGGCGCTGCCCAGCAGGCGGGTCTGGAGCTGTTGGCGTCCGGCGGCCGTTTCGTCGAGATCGGCAAGCGGGACATCTACGGCGACAACACGATCGGGCTTTACGCGTTCCGGCGCAACGTGTCCTTCTTCGCCGTCGATCTCGCTCTGCTCACACTGACCCGGCCCGATGTGGTTCGGCGCGTACTCGCGACGGTGTTCGGCAAGATCGCCGACGGCGCTCTCCCGCTGCCGGAAACCAGCCACTATCCGTTGACCGACGCGGCCACCGCGATCCGGGCGATGGGGGCCGCCGAGCACATCGGCAAGCTGGTCCTCGACGTGCCACGCGAAGGTGACAGCCGGGTCGTGGTGCCGGCCGCGCAGACGGTGGCCTTCCGCGGCGACGGTTCCTACATCATCAGCGGCGGCCTCGGCGGACTCGGCCTGTTCGTCGCCGAGCGGCTCGCCGAACTGGGCTGCGGGCGCATCGTGCTGACCGGGCGATCCGAGCCCGGCGACGCGGCGCTGGCTGTGCTGGAACGAATCCGACTCGGGGGCACCGAGGTCGAGGTGTGCCTGGGCGACATCAGCGATTCCGCGGCGGCCGACCGGGCGGTGGCAGTGGCCGCCTCCCGTGGCAGGCCGGTGCGCGGGGTCCTGCACGCCGCCGCGATCGTCGAGGACGCGGCACTGGCGAACATCACCGACGAACTGATCACCCGCTGCTGGGCGCCGAAGGCCGCGGGAGCATGGAATCTGCACGAAGCCACCGTCGACCAGCCCCTGGACTGGTTCTGCATGTTCTCGTCGGCGGCGGCGATGGTCGGGTCACCCGGCCAGGGCGCCTACGCTGCCGCCAACAGTTGGCTCGACGCATTCAGCCACTGGCGGCGCGCACACGGTCTGCCCGCGACCACGATCGCGTGGGGTGCGTGGGCCGAGATCGGTAAAGGCCAAGCGCTGGCGCAGAACCCGGCGATGGCAATCGCCCCGTCGGAGGGCGCCTATGCGTTGAAGTCGCTGCTTCGGCTCGATCGCGGCTACAGCGGCTACGCCCCGACGGCGGGTGCCCCGTGGCTCACGGAGTTCGCACAGCACAGCACGTTCGCCGCAGCGTTCCGCTCGCTGGGGGAGACCCGGTCGCAAAGCAGCGCCTTCCTGCTGGAACTTCGCACGCTGCCAACGGAGGAATGGGGCGGCCGATTGAGGCGGCTCATCGTCGACCAGATCGGCGTCATCCTGCGCCGCACAGTCGACCCGGACCGCCCCATCGCCGAGTACGGCCTCGATTCCCTTGGTGTGCTGGAGGTCCGGACCCGGATCGAAGCCGAGACGGGCGTCCGCGTCGCCACCACGGACATCACCACCGTCCGTGCCCTCGCAGAGAAGCTGGCGGCGGTGCTGACCCACGAGCTGCCTGTGGACGGGGGCGCGCACTGATGGTGGCGTTGAGATCGATCCACGACTGGGTGGGCGAACCGGGGCGTGTCGTGTCCTGGCACCCCTCGCCTGCGACGGTCGCCAAGATGCGCGACGCTCCGGTCAGCCCGGTACCTGTCAGTTACCAGCAGGAACAACACATCCGGACGTTCCGCAGACGGCAGGCGGCCGGCGCCGACATGGCCCGGCTCAACATTCCTGCGTGGGACATGCCCGGCCAGTGCGATCGGCGGGCGATGTCGCATGTGCTCAATGCCTACCTGAGGCGCCACGACACCTACCACAGCCGGTTCGAGTTCGACGACGACGACGCCATCGTCCGCCGCAGGCTGCAGAACCCGCGCGACCTCACGTTCGTTCCCACCGAGCACGGGGACATGACCGCGGCTCAGTGGCGCTCGCACATCCTTGCCACCCCGGACCCCCTGCGGTGGGACTGCTTCCATTTCGGCATCATCCAGCGCAAGGACCATTTCACGTTCTACATCAGCGTCGACCACGTCCACACCGATGCGCTGTTCATGTGCCTGGTGCTGGTCGAGATTCACCTGATGTACCTGACCCTCGTCAACGGCGGTGCACCCGTGGCACTGCACGAGGCGGGCAGCTACGACGACTACTGCGTCAGGCAGCGTCGATTCACCTCCGCGCTCACACTGGAGTCACCGCAGGTCCGCGAGTGGATCCAGTTCGCCGAACGCAACGACGGCGCCATGCCGCAGTTCCCGCTGCCGCTCGGTGACCTTTCGCAGCCCTGCGGCGGCGACATGATGGTCGTGCAGCTCCTCGATGCCCGGCAGAGCAGGAGTTTCGACTCGGCCTGCACCGGCGAGGGCGTCCGGTTCAGCGGCGGTGTACTCGCGTGCGCCGCCTTGACCGACCACGAATTCACCGGTGCGCCCGTCTATCACGGCATCACACCCACCACGACGCGCAGCACCCCCGCCGAGTTCATGATTACCGGCTGGTTCACCGGGCTCGTCCCGATCACCGTGCCGGTGAACCCCGGATCGTTCGGCGCCACCGCGCGCAGCGCCCAAGCTTCCTTCGACGCGCGTGTCGACCTCGCGCACGTCCCGTTCGACCGGGTCCTCGAGCTTGCCGACGGCCGGTTCGGTCTGCGCGGTGCGGGCCCGGGCGTGCAGATGGTGTCCTACCTCGACGCGGGCCTGCCACCGCTGTCGCCGGCGATCATCGCCGAATGGGAGCGGATGAACGGAAAGATCTACTGCGACAGCAGGTCTGCAGACCAGATCGGGATCTGGGTCAACCGCACCGAACGGGAGACCGTGGTGACGGTCGCGTTCCCGGACAACCCGGTGGCCCGCGAATCGGTGCAGCGCTACCTGAACGTCATGAAGCAGATCTTCCTCCGCGTTGCCGAATCCGAAACCTCGCACGCCGTCCGCCACGGCGTCGCCCTGCACCACGGAAGCCGGCTGTCCCCGGTCTCGGGGAACTGACATGACGGTGCTCGACTACGTCGATCAGGCCATGTACCTGGGGTTGCGCGCCACCGGGCAGGCCGCCGCGATGCAATGCGTGTGGGTGTACGAGCACGCGGTCGACATCGACGCCGTCCGGCGCTTCCACCGCAACTTCGGAAACGGGCTGTGGGGGCGTTGCATCGAACGCTCCGCGGTGCCGTTCGGCCGGCACCGGTGGGTGAGGGCCGTCCGGCCTCCCACCGACATCGACATCGAGACGCGGCCCCGACCGCGCGGCGAACTCGGCGGCTGGATCGACGAACGGGCGGTGCTGCCGGTCGACCCGGAGTGGGGGCCGAGTTGGCACCTCGGTGTGCTGCCGATGACCGACGGGTCGACGGCGCTGTGCCTGACGATGTCGCACTGCATCAGCGACGGCGGCGGCGCCGTCGCGACGATCCTCGACGCCATCACCGGCGAGATCCGCGACTTCGGCTATCCCGCTGCGCGGTCGCGCACCCGGGGCCGCGCCGTCGTCGAGGACCTGAAGCAGAGCCGGCGTGATCTGCCCGACGTGACACGGACTCTGGCCACCGCGGGCCGGATCGCGCGCCGCCGCTTCCGGGACCGGCCGGTGCGCTCGGCACGGAGGACCGCGGCAGGAAGAGAGTTCGACGACAGCCGTCACGTGGCGGTGCCGACGGTGTCGGTGTTCGTGGATCTGGATGCGTGGGATGGGCGGGCCGCCGCACTCGGCGGCAACACCTATTCGCTGCTGGCGGGATTCTGCGCGCGACTGGCCGATTCCATGGGTCGGCGTGCCCCGGATGGGAAGGTGTCGCTGATCATTCCGATCAACGACCGTGCCGATATCGCCGACACCCGGGCCAATGCCGTCCAATTGGCCAGTGTGCGAATCGATCCCGCACAGGTGTGTGCCGACCTGTCGGATGCGCGGGCAGAGATCCGGCAGACCCTCGCGACGCTGGGGGAGACTCCGGAGGAAGCCGAACAGCTGCTGCCGCTGATCCCGTTCATGCCGCGAGTCGCGGTCAGGCGAGGCGCCGAGATGGCATTCAACTTCGCCGAGCAGCCGGTGTCGTGTTCCAACATGGGCACTGTCTCGTCCGCCGTCGCGCGTCTGGACGGCACGGACGCCGAATACGTGCTGATGCGCGGTGTCGACCAGCATGTCACCCGTCGGGTCCTGGAGCAGCGGCACGGCCTCCTCACGATCGTGAGCGCACGTGTCAGCGGCCGGATCTCGCTGGCTGTCGTGGGATACGCCGGCGGCGCCGTCGAGACGAGATCCGCATTGCTCGACCGGGTGGAGCGCACGCTCTCCGATTTCCAGCTCACCGGCACGGTCGTCTGACATGCGCGACGACCGGCTCGCCCATATCGACCAGGCCACATTCCTGTCGCTACGCGCGACGGGACAGGCTCAGGTGGTACAGCTCGTATGGGTCTACGACCATCCCGTGGATCACGTCGGGCTGAAGCGATTCCACGAGAATTTCGGCTACGGGCTCGCCGGCCGACGCATTGAGCGATCGCCGCTGCCGTGCGGGAGGCACCGGTGGATATCCTCGACCGGCCCCGCGAGCGACATCGATGTCGCTGGCGAACCCCGCCCGCGCGCAGAGCTGAGCGACTGGATCGACGAACGGTCGCAGGTTCCGGTCGACCCCGAAACCGGCCCGGGCTGGCATCTCGGCGTCCTTCCCATGACGGACGGTTCGACGGCCGTCACCCTCGTTGCATCGCACTGTCTGATGGACGGCCTCGGTCTGGCGCAGACGCTGGTCGAGGCGATCACCGGATCGGTGCGCGAGTTCGATTATCCCGCGCCGAACGCACGCACCCGTGGGCGCGCGCTCGCTGAGGACGCGCGAGAAGCGTTGCGTGGCCTCGGTGCGGCCGGTCGCGCCGTCGCCGCCGCGGTCACGTTGGCACGGCGACGCCGGCATGAGACGCCTCCGAAACCGAGCCGACGCAGCCCGGCCGTGAATTCCGATGAGATCGTCGTGGTGCCCGCCGTGTCGGTCCTGGTCGATCTGACCGAGTGGGACCGCGTCGCCGAAAGAATCGGGGGAAACAGCCATTCGCTGTTCGCCGGTTTCTCGGCGGGCCTCGCGTCTGGCATGGACCGGTGCCGCGCCGACGGGACGGTCGACCTCGTCTTGGCGCTCTCCGACCGTACCTGGGACGACACGCGCGCCAACGCGTTGCGGTTTGCGGATGTCAACATCGACCCGGTGCGCGCCGCCGACGACCTCTCGCAGGCCCGCACGACCATTCGCACCGCGGTCGCGGCATTGCGCGACGATCCCGACGAGACTTTCGCGCTGCAGCCGCTGACTCCGTTCATCCCCAGGCGCGCCGTTCGGCGGCTCGGCGCCACGGTGTTCGGCACTCTGCCGGTGTCGTGTTCCAGCGTCGGCGAGCTGCCCGAAGCCGGCTTGCAGATCGACGGCACCGTCGCCGAACACGGGTATCTACGCGCAGTGGACCAGAATGTGCGCCGGTCCCAGATCGAGCGCGGCGGAGGTCAACTCGTTCTCGTGGCGGGCCGCGTCGGCGGGAAGATGAACATCGGGGTGACGGCCTACCAGCCCGGAGTGGCCACTACCAAACCACGCTTGCGTGCCCTGGCGGCCGATGTGCTGGCCGGGTACGGCATCACCGGCGAGATACTGTGACCGGTATCCGACCTCTCACTGCCGAAGCTTCGACGAGATCTGCTGCGGAGGAACGACTTTGTGCAGGTGTCGCCATACGTGCCGCCAGCTCGGTCGCGCGCTGCGCCGATGCGGGCGCGAGTACCGTGCGCAACCCGGCGAGGAGGGACTCGGCCGTGACGGACGTGAATCTCTGCGCAGCGCCGACGCCCAGCCTTTTGACAGTGGCGGCCCACACCGGCTGTTCGGCGCCGATCCACAGCACCAACGTCGGGGCGCCCGCGCGCAGTCCCGCTGCCGTCGTGCCCGCACCGCCGTGGTGGACCACGGCCCGGCACCTCGGGAACACGGCCGAATGATTGACCGAACGAACCACTTTGATGTGGTCGGCGGTGTCGGCACAGTCGACATCCCACACGCCCGAACAGATCAGCGCACGCTCACCGAGCTCGGCGCACACCGCGGAGATCATCGCGACGGCGGCGGCGGGGGATTCGACCGGCATGCTGCCGAAACCGAAGTAGATCGGCGCTGTGCCCGCATTCATCCACTCCGAGGTCGTGGCGTCGGTAGGGGCATCGAGTTGCAGCGTCAGGGCGCCGGTCAGAGGTCTGCGGTCGCCCCACCGCTCGGCAAGCCCCGGAAAGAGCTCCTTGTCGTAGGCCTGGATCTCCAGGGCGCCGCCGTCGGTCATCCGGCGGATCGCTCTGACCCGGGTCGGCGGCAGCCCGAGTTCGCGCCGTTGTTCGTCCTCGGCGCGCCGGATCACCCTCCAGTGCAGCGACTCCACAACCGGCCACACCGATTCGACCACGGCTGCGGGCAGCGGGGCGGGCAGTACGTAGGGGTTGGCGCGGAACGGGAAGTAGTGCAGGGCCGCCAGCGGAATGCCCTGGCGTTCGGCCACATTGGCGGCCAGCTCCTGGTATGTGGTGCCGGTCAGGATCAGGTCGGCCTCGGAGGAAAGACGCACGAGAGTCCTGCTCATCTGCGCCCACCCTTGCGTCATGTAGTCGCGGACCTCCCGAAGCGCGACCCACGGCTGTCGAAGTCGAAACGGCTCGCGGAAGACGTCGTCCTCGAGCTGCTGCTGCGAATCGACGCCGTAGGCCGCCGCAGGCCCGAGGCCGGCGTCCTCGACGAACGACACCAGGTTGGGCGGCACCGCCACGCGGACCTGGTGGCCACGGCGAACCAATTCCAACGCGACCGCCGCGCACGGCTCGACATCACCCCGAGTTCCATGGACGGCCACCGCGAACCTCACGCGTCGTCCTTCCTCGGAGCCGTAAATGTTTGAGCGCGGGGGGCTTCCGGCGCTGGGCCGTGCGATCGTGCGTCACCCCGTGGTCGTGATCGTAGCCTGGGTCGCGACCGTGGTGCTGCTCTTCCTCACGGTGCCACCGCTCGCCGTTGTCGCGCAGAAGAACCCGCCCCCGTTCCTGCCCGAGGATTCCCCGGTTTTCATCGCGAGCCAGAAAATGGAGGCGGCGTTCGGGGAGGCGGGCTCGGGCAACATCGCGGTCGTCATCCTGAGCAACGAGAACGGGCTGACGCCTGCTGACGAAGCCGTGTACAGGACCGTCGTGGACGATCTCAAGGCCGATACGGCCAACGTCGAGTCGGTGCAGGACTTCGTCTCCACACCCGAACTGCGGCAGGTGATGTCGAGCGAAGACGGCAAGGCCTGGAACCTGCCTGTCAGCATGACCGGTGACATGGGAGCTCCGAGCGGGCAGGAGGCCTACCGGCACGTCGCCGCGTTGGTCGAAGACGCGACCGCGGACACCGCAGTGAGCGTTAACCTCGTCGGCGCCGCAGCCACATTCGACGACATCAACGCGATCGGTGCCCGCGACCAGCTCATCATCGAGATCTCGACCGTCATCACCGTGCTGCTGATCCTCATCGTCGTCTACCGGAACCTGGTCGCGATGATCATCCCGCTGCTGACCATCGGCATCTCGCTGGGCATCGCGCAACAGGTGGTGGCGGCCCTGGGCGAGATGGGTCTCGGACTCGGACCGCAGACCATGGTGCTGATGACCGGCATGATGATGGGCGCCGGGATCGACTACGCGGTGTTCCTTTTCAGCCGTTATCAAGAGCTCGTACGCTCCGGCCTGGAGTCCGACGACGCGCTCGTGGAAGCGCTGCGCTCGATCGGAGAGGTGATCGCCGGATCGGCAGGCACAGTCGCCCTGACGTTCCTGGCGCTGTCATTCGCCACCCTCGGGGTGTTCTCGACAATCGGTCCGGCACTGGCGATCACGATCGCGATCGGCTTCCTGGCGTCCATCACGCTGCTGCCCGCGTTCATCGTGTTGACCGGCCGGCGCGGATGGATCAAGCCGAGGAAACAGGAACTCACACGCCAATTCTGGCGTCGCTCCGGTGTCAACATCGTGCGCAAGCCCGTCGCCCACCTCATGGCGAGCCTTCTCGTGCTGGGTGGGCTGGCCTCGTGCGTGCTCTTCATGAACTACAACTTCGACGACCGCCAGTCTCTGCCCGACGACGCGCAGAGCAACATCGGCTATGAGGTGATGAATCGGCATTTCCCGATCAGCACGACTCTGCAGCAGTTCGTCACAGTCCATTCCCCGGACCAGGACCTGCGGACACCGAAAGCGTTGGCCGACATGGAGCAGATGGCGGGCCGCATCGCGCAGGTACCCGACATCGACATGGTGCGCGGAATCACGCGGCCGTCGGGCGAAACCCTGGAGCAGGCACGCGCCACCTATCAGGCGGGTGAGGTCGGGGGCAGACTCCGCGAAGCGTCGACGCTGATCAACGACAACGACGGGAACCTCGACACGCTCAGCGACGGTGCGGGCCAACTCGCCGACGTGCTGGACGAGATCCGCAACGGCGTGGTCGGCGCTCTCGGCAGCGTCCGGGGCCTGGCGGGCGCCCTCGACGACATGTCAACCCGCTTCGGCGGCGAGGAGACGCTCGAAGAGATCGACAAGACAGCGACTCTGGTGGACAACATGCGTGCGCTCGGTGGTTCCCTCGGCGAGAACATCGAGCGGGTCAACAACTTCTATGTCTGGGCCACCCCCGTCGTCAACGGACTCAACACCAGCCTGACCTGCAACCTGGACCCCGCCTGTGTGAGCGCGCGGGCAGAGTTGCAGCAGATCGCGGCCTCCCGCGATGATGTCGCCCTCACCCGCATCACCGAGCTGTCCCGACAGCTGCAGACCACCGACGGCACCGACTCGGTGTCCGAGGCGCTGCGCGGTATCGGCCAGAACCTCTCCGCGGCTACGCAAGCGGCCCGCGATCTCGGGATAGGGGAGCCAGGTGGCGTCCAAAAACAACTCGACACCATGCTCGACGGCGCCAACACGCTCGCGGATTCGAGCCGCCAACTCGCCGAGGGTGTTCAGCTGCTCGTGGATCAGACACGGCAGCTGGGCGGAGGTCTGAACCAGGCGTCGTCGTTCCTGCTGGCAATGCGCACCGATGCGGCAGAACCGCCGATGTCCGGGTTCTACATCCCGCCGGAGGTGCTGACCCAGCAGGAGTTCGAGAAGGCCGCGAAACTGTTCGTGTCCGAGGACGGGCGCACCGTCCGATATCTCGTGCAGACCGCACTGAATCCGTTCGGCCGCGACGCGATGGACCAGGTCGGCGAGATCATCGCCGCCGCCGAAAGCGCGCGGCCGAACACGACTTTGGCCAACGCCGAGATCTCGATGGTCGGCTTCTCCGCGGTGAACGGCGACATCCGGCATTACTACAGCGGCGACAGTCGGTTCATCATGATCTCCACGTTGGTCGTGGTGTTCGTCATCCTGGCGTTGCTGTTGCGAGCCATCGTCGCCCCGCTGTATCTGGTGGCGACGGTGATCCTGTCCTATGGGTCGGCGCTCGGCATCGGTGTCCTGTTGTTCCAGTTCATCCTCGGCGAGGAATTGCACTGGAGTGTGCCGGGTCTCGCGTTCCTCGTGCTGGTGGCGGTGGGGGCGGACTACAACCTGCTGTTGATTTCCAGAATCCGGGACGAGTCGGCGAAAGGTGTGCGCACCGGCGTCATCCGCACCGTCAGCGCGACGGGCGGCGTCATCACGTCGGCCGGTTTGATCTTCGCGGCGTCGATGCTCGCCCTGACGGTGAGCAGCATCAGCACGATCGTGCAGATGGGCTTCGTCATCGGCGTCGGCCTGCTGCTGGACACCTTCGTCGTGAGGACGGTGACGGTACCCGCGGCTTGCGTGCTGATCGGAGACAAGAACTGGTGGCCGTCCAGAGGACCTCGGGCGGCGCCGAAGCCGCGGCCGGTGAAGGCGGTGGCCCCTGCCGACAGGGTGGACGACGACGAACACGACTGGGGTGACTGCGAATACGGGGCGGCGACGCACGCCGCGAGTCGTGTCTCGTCTGCGTGGCGCGACCGGTAGTTATCCCCAAACCCGACTTCATCCACAGCCCGGAACTCCGGGCTCGTCGGGTGGCGCCGGGCCGACTACCTTCGAAAGGGTGTTCGAGAAGATCCTGGCGGCCGTGTCGACGGCACGCACCCCCGGTGAGGGGGTCCGCGCGTGCGCTCGGCTGGAGAACGCCGCCTGCGCCTCGCGGCTCGGACACATGGCCGACATGCTCGACGCGGCGTATGCGGCGTCCGGATCGGCGCAGCGCGATCAGTGGCGCTTCGACAACTGGTCGTCGGTGTGCGCGCAGATCGGTGCCGCCCACGAGGTGACCAGCGGGGTAGCCACAGGACTGCTGACCGATGCGGTGGTGCTGCGCGAGCGTCTGCCACGGGTGGCAGCGGTGTTCGCCGAGGGTTTGATCTCCTACCGCCTGGTCCACGCAATCTGCACTCGCACAATGCTTGTGAAAGACCCTGACGCGCTGCGCAAGATCGACGCCGAGCTGGCTGAACGGTTGCTCACGTGGGGTGCGAAGTCACGCGAAAGATCCGAAAGCGACATCGACGAGCTCGTGCTGCGGCACGACCCCTACGCGGTTCGTCGTACGGAGTCGGCATGCCGGGGCGCGCACGTGGACGTGCAGACCGACTCCGCCAACGGCGTCTGCCACGTGACGGCGACGGTGTTGGCGTCTGACGGTGAAGCGTTCGACACGCGGGCTGATGCGTTGGCGCGCACGGTATGTGACCGCGATCCGCGTACCCTGGACCAGCGCCGCGCCGCCGCACTCAGCGCGATGGCTTTCAGCTGGGACAGGCTGCCCTGCATGTGCGAGTCCGAAGGGTGCGACGAAGCCTGCCGGCGGAGGCGTGGTGATCCACGTGATCGCGCGACAGGGCATCGTCGACGCCGCACAGCCCGGCGCGGGGCGACGAGCCCGCTGACGCAGGCTCCCCCCAGCCCGCCGCCGGTGATCTCACCTCGCAGCGGCGTGCCCTCGCCGGCGAGAATCCGCCGCTGCTCCCGAGGCCGTGGCAGTCCTACACGCTGTCCGCGTTGGTTGACGTCCTCGCCGCCGATCGTGGTGAGTTCTGCCCGGCGCGGCCCGCGAAAATCCTGGGTGGCACGGTCATTCCGGCTCCGGTTGCCGCGCAGGTCGCGATGCACGCCACCATCAAGCCGCTGATCCACCCCGGGCAGGCGCCCCCCAGAGCGGGGCTACCGGCCATCCCGCAAGCTGGCCGACTTTATCCGGTGCCGAGATCAGACGTGCCGGTTTCCCGGCTGTTCGAGACCGGCCTCGATCACCGACATCGACCACACCATTCCGTACCCGTACGGGCCGACCTGTGCGTCGAATCTCGCTTGTTTGTGCCGGGCACCATCTCCTCAAGACCTTCTGGCCCGGGTGGAGCAGCGTGCAATCGCCCGACGGCACCATCGTGTGGACGGATCCCGGCGGCTGCACCGCCACGACCCACCCGGGGAGCAGGTCGCTGTTCCCCGAACTGTGCGCGCCGACAGCCGAAGTCCCACGCACGGCAGGCCTGCCGCGCAAGCACACCCAAGGTCTGACGATGCCCAAACGAGCGATCACTCGCGCCGACTCGCGCAGGCAACGCATTGACGACGAACGGCGACGCAAACGGTCAGCCCGCGCCGCCGGATTGGGCGGCTCGGCGATAGCCGCGCACCGCCAACGGGCCGAAGACGGCCAGAAGCGCTGCCAGCCAGATAGCGCCGGCAAGCATCGAGGGCCCGGCGGCGTCGCCGTCGGCGAGCGCGCGCATCGACTCGACCACCGGCGTCAGTGGTTGCAGCCGAATCAGCGGCTGAAGCCATGACGGGAACAGCTCGACGGGCGCGATACCGCCGGTGCAGAACGACAAGCCGATTGCCGACCCGCCGAGCACTGTCAGCAGCGCGGTGCTCTGCCGCGTCACCGCGACCGACGCGACGATGGTCGCGAAGACCACCACGACCAGCACGGGTATCAGCAGGAACGGCACCACGGCAAGCGGACTGCCCTCGAATCGAAGCCCGAGAGCCATGCCCACGACCACGATGACGATTCCGGCGACGAGCGTCCTGAGCCCCTCTGCGGCAAGCGTTCCCGCCAGGAACGTGTACCGCTTCACCGGCTGCACCCAGAACCGGCTGAGCAGGCCGCTGTCTCGTTCGGTCGGCAGCTGGAACCCTGCCCCGATCGCCCCCATCATCGCGCCCGCGACCGTGCACATCGGCACCAGCGCGCTCAGATTGTCGGTGCCGGTGAGCCGCACCATCGACGTGCTGACAACAAGGTGGTACGTCAGCAGAAGCAGCGTAGGCAACAGCAATGACTGCATCGGGATCACCGGATTCCTGCGCCAATGTGTCACCATGCGCTCGGCAAGGATCGCCGTTGCCGTGAGTGGAGTCGCCGTGAATGGCCCCGTTCTCACCGCGCCCGCCTCTGCGTCCGCACCGCAAGAGCCCCGAAGACCACGAGCAGGCCGACACACCAGGCCGCTGTGATCAGAACCTCGCCGCCCGCCGCCCGCCCGACCGCGAGATCGCGCAGCGTGTCGGTGATCTGTGACACCGGTTGGTGCGCCACGAACGGCTGCACCCACTCGGGAAAGGACTCTGCCGGAGCCAGACATGTCGACACGAGGATCAAGACCAGCTGAGGAACGAGCAGCAACTGACCGGCGCCCACCCTGCCGATCCAGGTGCCCGTCGCGTCGGCGCCCAACGACAATGCCACCGTCAGCAGCAACGGGACGACGAGAAACGCCGCGGCGCTAGGCAATCCGACCGACATCCGGAAGCCGAGCAGGTACGCCGTCGCCACCGCCGCCCCCATCGCCAGCGAGCCCCGCAGCAGGCAGTACAACATCCGCGCGGTCATCGGGGCCAGCAGAGAAATCGGCTGTGTCCCGAGCCGCACCGCGAAACCCGATGCCCTTTCCCAGCCTGCCCTGTCCGCAGTCGTCACCGCGCCGAGCAGCATAGCCTGCACGATGACACCGGGGAGCAGGTAGTCGGCATAACTCATGTCCCCGGTGTCGATCACATGCCGCAGCGCGAAATTGAGGCCGAGCAGCGTCACCACGGGTGCGACCACGCCGAGGACGAGGTCGAAGTCGCGCAGCGCGATCCGGACCATCCGTTCGGTCAGTGCGGCAAGGGAATTCACGGCGCCAGCGCCGCCGGGGTCAGATTGAGGAACACCTCGTCCAGCGTCGGCCTGCGCAGCGTGATGTCGATGAGCTCCACGCCAAGGCGATCGGTCCGGCGCACCACCTCGCTGAGCGTGCCGACGCCGTCGACGGCCCGCACGGAGACCGTGTTGGCGTTCTCGTCGGCGTCGACGTCGGACATCCCGGCGAAGGCGGCGGACACCCGGGCGATGTCGTCGGGGTGGACGAGGGTCACCTGACAGTAGGTGGCGCCGGTCTGCGCCTTGAGGTCCTCTGCAGTCCCGCTGGCCACCACCCGCCCGGTGTTGAGGATGACGATCGAATCGCTCAACACGTCGGCCTCTTCCAGATACTGCGTGGTGAGCAGCACGGTCACGCCCTGAGATGCCAGCGACGACACCAGCTCCCACACCTGTCGTCTGCTGCGCGGATCCAGTCCCGTGGTGGGCTCGTCGAGGAACAGCACCCTCGGTGTGGTCACCAGTCCGATGGCGATGTCGACGCGCCGCCGCATCCCGCCCGAATACGTCTGCACAGCACGGTTTGCGGCGTGCCCCAGCTCGAACTGCTCGATCAGCTCGTCGGCCCGCTGTCGGGCGGCCTTGCGCCGCATACCGCGCAGCCGCCCGAACAGGATCAGATTCTCCCGTCCCGTGAGAAGTTCGTCGAGGCAGGCGCTCTGGCCCGTCACGCCGATGCTGTTGCGGACCTCGTCGGCCTGTTCGACGACGTCGTATCCGGCGACCCGCACGCGCCCCGAGGTCGGAGGTATCAGGGTCGACAGAATTTGCACCGTGGTGGTCTTGCCGGCGCCGTTGTGACCGAGGAGCCCCAGCACCGAGCCCGTCGGCACCGCGAAGCTGACCTCGGTGAGCGCCGCGACGCCCTCGTCGAAGAACTTGCAGAGCCCGGTCACCTCGATCATCGGACCACCGTCCATTCCTTGCTGGCAGACCGGCGGAAAGCGAAGACCGACACCGAGTTCGAAAACCATTGCCACAGCAGGGTGCGCCAACCGACGGTGTGTGCCCGCCGACCCGAGTGGTACACCGTGAGGCGGCTCTCGAACCGCGTTCGCCCGATCCGGGACAGCCGACGGAACAAATCCATGTCTTCGGCAGCGGGCAGCGACTCGTCAAAGCCGCCGACCCTCCGGAACGCCTGGGCGGCGATCATCTGGAACTCACCGCCCGAGCCGCCGATGCCGAACACATTGTTCTGCAGCAGGAATTGCAGACCGAGCATCGTGAACACGTATTTGTCGGCAGCCGTGGCGTTTTCGGGGACGACACGGTATTTCCCGGTGAGGGCCACCACGCGTTCGTCGGCGTCGAATGCGGCATGGGCGATCCGGAAGAACTCGTCGATGTCGGGCACCAGGACGTCGGCGTCGACGAACACGAGGTAATCGCCGCGGGCGGCGGCTGCTCCGAGGTTGCGGGCTTCGGCGATCGTCTGCCTGCATGCTTCCTCGTGCACGATGACGCGGTCGGCGAACCTGCGGCAGATCTCGACGGTGCCATCGGTGCTGTTGCCGTCGGACACCACGATCTCGTGCTCACCCGAATACCCGCTGAGACAGTGCAGTGTCTGCTCGATCGTCTGCCGCTCGTTGAGGGTCGGAATGATGAAGGAGAGCATCGCGGTGTCAGGCGTCGAGGCGGGCGAGCGAGGCGTCGAGGTACTGCTCGACGCATTTCTGCCTACGGATCTTTCCGCTGGTGGTGATCGGCAGGGAACCTCGCTCGACGAGGACGAGTTCGGTGAGGGTGAGGCCGTGCGTAGTGGCCACGGCGGCCGTCACGTCATCGACGATGTCGCGGTCGCTCTTGGCTTCTGCGACGACGACCAGGTGTTCCGTGCCGTCCTGATCGACGGAGATCGCCGCGCTCCTGCCGCCGGAGATGGCGCTGACGGTGGCCTCGATGTCGTCCGGATAGTGGTTGCGGCCCCGCACGATCAGCAGGTCTTTGAGTCGGCCGACGATGAACAGTTCACCCTCAGAGAGGAACCCGAGATCGCCTGTGCGCAACCACTTCTGGTCGGGCTCACCGTCCAGCGTGGCGCCGAAGGTGGAGGTGGTCTCGTCGGGCTTGTTCCAGTAGCCGTGGCACACGTTGTCGCCGCGGGTCCAGATCTCGCCGATCCTGCCAGGTTCGACCTCGCGCCGGGATTCCGGATCGACGATGCGTACGGCGGGGGAGGCGGGATTCCCGTAGCTGACGAGAGGTGTGCCGACTGAACCGCGCTCGGCAACGCCCTGCGACAACTTCTCGGCGTCGAACGGGACGACCGTCGGCGCAGTGCCCGGCAGGCGGGTGGCCACGTAGAGGGTGGCCTCCGCCAGGCCGTAGGAGGGGCGGATCACGTTGTCCGACAGATTGAATGGGGCGAATCGTTTGGCGAACCGGTCGACGGTCGCCGGCTGCACCCTTTCGGCCCCGCTCATGATCGCCAGGATGTTCCCGAGGTCGGTGCCGGCGATGTCGGCGTCCGCGGTCCGCGCCGCGGTCAGATCGAAGGCGAAGTTGGGGGCGGCGGTCAGACCCCACTCGTGGCTGCCCAGCAGCTGTATCCAGCGGGCCGGTTTCGTCAGGAACGCCATCGGGCTGGTGAAGACGGTTTTCCAGCCGCCCAGGATCGGTGTGCAGATTCCCAGCAGCAGGCCCATGTCGTGGTAGAAGGGCAGCCACGACACCACGGTGGTGCCAGGGGGAGCGACCTTGCCGTGGTCGGCGAAGAAGTTCGCCGTCATCTGTTCGAAGTTCGCCGACAGGTTGCGGTGCGACACCATCACGCCCGCCGGGGTGCGGGTGGAGCCTGAGGTGTACTGCAGGTAGGCCACCTCGGGACGCGCCTCGCGCCTGCGCTGGGGGCGGCGCTGGGCGTCGAGGTCGAGGCGGTCGATTTCGACGATGGCCGGCGGCTGGCGGCGGTCGGCCACACACCGCACCACGTCGTCGACGAGCGCCGATGTGGTGAGGATCACCGAGGGTGCGGCGTCGTGGAGGACTGCCATGATGCGCTCGTCGCCCGAGGGGTGCGTGGGTGCCGCCAACGGCACCGCGATCAGGTTCGCCTCCAGCGACCCCAGATAGCCCACCACATAGTCCATGCCCTGGGGGGCCAGGATCAGCGCCCGGTCGCCGCGGTGCGCGTGGCCCCGCAGTTCGTCGGCGAGGTTGACGACGCGCCGGTGAAGCTCGGACCAGGTCAGAGCTTCATAGCCACCAGCGGCGTCCGCGTCGTAGTCGACATACGTGAACGCGGCATCGTGCGGCTGCAAGCTGGCGCGCTCCCGCAGGATCGCCGGAATGGACGACTCGATCACTTCTGCCTCTCACCACCTAACGTCCGGAGTAGCTTAGGCTAACCTCGCTAAAAATATGCGCCCGCGTTATCGGTTGGCGCCGGGCGGGTGGCGCGCACTAGCCTTTGAGGGCCCAAGCCCACCTTTTCGTCATCGGGAGCATCAGCGTGATCACCGCAACGGACCTCGAGGTCCGCGCTGGAGCGCGCACGCTTCTGTCGATCGAGGGTTCCGCGCTGCGCGTGCAACCCGGCGACCGCATCGGCCTGGTGGGCCGCAACGGAGCGGGCAAGACCACGACGATGCGCATCCTCGCGGGCGAGGGTGAACCCTACGCGGGCACCATCACGCGATCTGGCGAAATCGGTTATCTGCCACAAGATCCCAAAGAGGGCGATCTCGACATGCTCGCTCGCGACCGGGTGCTCTCGGCGCGGGGCCTCGACACGCTGCTCGCCGACCTGGAGAAGCAGCAGGCGCTGATGGCCGAGGTCGCCGACGACGACGCCCGCGACAAGGCCATCCGCCGCTACGGGCAGCTGGAGGAGCGTTTCGCCGCCCTCGGCGGGTACGCCGCCGAGAGCGACGCCGGCCGGATCTGTGCGAGCCTCGGGCTGCCCGACCGCGTCCTGACCCAGCCGTTGCGCACCCTGTCGGGTGGTCAACGTCGCCGCGTGGAGTTGGCCCGGATCCTGTTCGCCGCCAGCGATGCGGGCTCGGGATCGGCGACCACGCTGCTTCTCGACGAGCCCACCAACCACCTCGACGCCGACTCGATCGGCTGGCTGCGCACCTTCCTGCAGAACCACGCCGGGGGGCTCGTCGTCATCAGCCACGACGTAGAGCTGCTCGCCGACGTCGTGAACCGGGTGTGGTTCCTCGATGCGGTGCGCGGTGAGGCCGACATCTACAACATGGGGTGGCAGAAGTACCTCGACGCGCGCGCCACCGACGAGCAGCGCCGCCGCCGCGAGCGCGCCAACGCCGAGAAGAAGGCGGGCGCGTTGCGGGCCCAGGCCGCCAAGATGGGCGCGAAAGCTACGAAAGCTGTTGCCGCACAAAATATGTTGCGACGCGCCGAACGCATGATGGCCGAGCTCGATGCCGAGCGGGTGGCCGACAAGGTCGCACGCATCAAGTTCCCGACGCCGGCGCCATGCGGCAAGACACCGCTGATCGCCAAAGGCCTGACCAAGACCTACGGTTCGCTGGAGATCTTCACCGGCCTGGATCTGGCGATCGACCGGGGTTCGCGCGTCGTCGTGCTCGGACTCAACGGCGCGGGCAAGACAACGCTGCTGCGGTTGCTCGCCGGTGTGGAGTCGGCCGACGCCGGCGGTCTCGAACCGGGCTACGGGCTCAAAATCGGCTACTTCGCCCAGGAGCACGACACCCTCGACAACATGGCGACGGTGTGGGAGAACATCCGCCACGCCGCGCCCGACACCGGGGAGCAGGACCTCCGTGGCCTGCTGGGCGCCTTCATGTTCAGCGGACCGCAGCTCGAACAGCCTGCGGGCACGCTGTCCGGCGGCGAGAAGACCCGACTCGCGCTCGCGGGTCTGGTCGCATCGACGGCCAACGTGCTATTGCTCGACGAGCCCACGAACAACCTCGATCCGGCCTCGCGCGAACAGGTGCTCGACGCTCTGCGCAGTTACGCCGGCGCGGTGGTCCTCGTGACGCACGACCCCGGCGCAGCCGAGGCGCTCGACCCTCAGCGGGTCCTGTTGCTGCCCGACGGCACTGAGGACTTCTGGTCCAACGATTACCGCGATCTGATCGAATTGGCGTAATTGTTTTTTCGCTGAGCGGCTGTGTTAACCCCTCCGCCGTTGGGTATGCGGACGTCTACATCCGTGCAACACCCTGCGGGGAGGCGTCCCATATGAAGAACGACGGCAAGTCGAGAGATCAGTTGCTGACAGAGCTGCGCAGCGCCTACGAGGACGGTGCCAGCATCAGGGCACTGGTCGCGACGACAGGCCACTCGTACGGCTCGATCCACACCATGCTGCGGGAGTCGGGCGCGACGATGCGTAGCCGCGGCGGCCCGAACCACCGCGGCAGACGCTCCGCCTGACTGTTTCCGCCTAGGTGTGCCGCACCGACGCCTCGACGAGGTCCAGTACGGCACTGAGCTTTTCGGGATCGTCGCCCGACGCGAGCCGGGCCACCAAGCCGTCGAGAACGAGTTCCAGATACGTACGCAGCACGTCGTCGTCGACATCGTCGCGCAGCCGCCCCGCCTGTTTCTGACGCCGTAGACGTTCGGAGGTCGCGGCGGACACTTCCGCCGAACGCTCCGCCCAACCACTGCTGAACGCAGGATCGTTGCGCAGCTTGCGGGCGATCTCCAACCTGTTCGCAAGCCAGTCGAACTGGTCGGGCGCGGCGAGCATGTCGCGCATCACCTGGATGAGGCCTTCGCGCGCCGCGACGTCGGCCATGCGCTCGGCGTCCTCGCGAGCGAGTTCGAAGAACAGCGTGTCCTTGTCGCGGAAATGGTGGAAGATCGCGCCGCGCGACAGCCCGATTGTCTGTTCGAGCCGTCGCACGGTCGCGCTCTCGTACCCGTACTGTGCGAAACACCGACGAGCACCGTCGAGGATCTGACGACGGCGCGCCGCCAGATGATCGTCGGTCACCCGGGGCATGTGAAGCGTTACGACTTCAGCATGTTGCGCAGCACGTACTGCAGGATGCCGCCGTTGCGGTAGTAGTCAGCCTCACCGGGGGTGTCGATGCGGACGACCGCGTCGAAGTCGACTTTCGAGCCGTCCTCTTTGGTGGCGGTCACTTTGACCGTCTTCGGTGTCTTGCCCTCGTTGAGTTCCTCGATGCCCGTGATGTCGTAGGTCTCGGTGCCGTCGAGCTTCAGTGACGCCGCCGATTCGCCCTTCGGGAACTGCAGCGGGATGACGCCCATACCGATCAGGTTCGACCGGTGGATGCGCTCGAACGACTCGGTGATCACCGCGCGCACGCCCAGCAGCGTGGTGCCCTTGGCGGCCCAGTCACGCGACGATCCTGAGCCATACTCCTTGCCGCCCAACACAACCAGCGGAATGCCTTCCTTCTGGTAGTTCTGCGACGCGTCGTAGATGAACGCCTGCGGTCCGCCATCCTGGGTGAAGTCGCGGGTGTAGCCGCCCGAGACGTCGTCGAGGAGCTGGTTCTTGAGCCGGATGTTGGCGAACGTGCCGCGGATCATCACCTCGTGGTTGCCGCGCCGCGACCCCAGCGAGTTGAAGTCCTTCGGCTCGACGCCGTGTTCTTCGAGGTACTGCGCTGCCGGGGTGCCCTTCTTGATGCTGCCCGCGGGGGAGATGTGATCGGTGGTGACCGAATCGCCCAAGAGGGCAAGCACTCTGGCGCCCTTGATGTCGAAGACGGGCTCCGGCTCGGCCGGCATGCCATCGAAGTAGGGTGCCTTGCGGACGTAGGTCGAATTCTCGTCCCACTCGAAGGTGTTGCCCTCCGGAGTCGGCAGCGAACGCCACCGATCGTCGCCCTTGAACACGTCGGCATAGGAGTCGGCGAACATCTCGCGGTTGATCGAGCTCGCGATGGTCTCCTGGATCTCCTGCGCGGACGGCCAGATGTCTTTCAGGAACACGTCATTGCCGTCGGTGTCCTGGCCGAGTGGGTCGGACTCGAAGTCGAAGTCCATCGTGCCCGCCAGGCCGTAGGCGATGACCAGCGGCGGGGACGCGAGGTAGTTCATCTTCACGTCGGGGGAGATGCGACCCTCGAAGTTGCGGTTACCCGACAGGACCGCCGTCACCGACAGGTCGTTGTCGTTGATGGCCGCCGAGATCTCGTCGGGCAGTGGGCCGGTGTTGCCGATGCACGTCGTGCATCCGTAACCGCCGAGGAAGTAACCCAGCTTCTCCAGGTAGGGCCACAGGCCGGCCTTGTTGTAGTAGTCGGTCACGACCTGGCTGCCCGGCGCCATGTTGGTCTTGACCCACGGCTTGGTGGTCAGGCCCTTCTCGACGGCCTTCTTGGCGAGCAGCGCCGCGCCGAGCATCACCGACGGGTTGGACGTGTTGGTGCATGACGTGATGCCGGCGACCACGACGGCGCCGTGGTCGAGCACGAACTCGCCGCGCTCCTCCGACTTCACGGTGATGGGCTTGCTCGGCCTGCCCTCGGATCCGTTTGCCGCAGAGGGGCGCATGTCCTCGGCGCCGTCATCGGCGAAGGACAGCGACACCGAATCGCTGGCCGGGAAGGACTCGTCGACGGCCTCGTCGAGCTTGGTCTCCGGCGCCGGATGGTTCTCTTCGACGTAGTTGTGGATGTCCTTGCGGAACGCGGTCTTGGCGTCGGAGAGCTCGATGCGGTCCTGCGGGCGCTTCGGGCCCGAGATCGACGGCACGACGGTCGACAGGTCCAACTCCAGGTATTCGGAGAAGACCGGCTCCTTCTTCGGGTCGTGCCACATGCCCTGTTCCTTGGCGTAGGCCTCGACCAGCGCAAGCTGCTCGTCGGTGCGGCCCGTCAGGCGTAGGTAGTTGATCGTCTCTTCGTCGATCGGGAACATCGCTGCGGTGGAACCGAATTCGGGGCTCATGTTGCCGAGCGTGGCGCGGTTGGCCAGCGGAACCTCGGCGACGCCCTCGCCGTAGAACTCGACGAACTTCCCGACCACGCCGTGCTTGCGCAGCATGTCGGTGACGGTGAGCACGACGTCGGTCGCGGTGACGCCGGGCTTGATCTCGCCGGTCAGCTTGAAGCCGACGACGCGGGGGATGAGCATCGAGACGGGCTGGCCCAGCATGGCCGCCTCGGCCTCGATGCCGCCGACCCCCCAGCCGAGCACGCCGAGGCCGTTCTCCATCGTGGTGTGGCTGTCGGTGCCCACGCAGGTATCGGGGTATGCCACGCCGTCCCGGGTCATCACGACGCGGGCGAGGTACTCGATGTTCACCTGGTGCACGATGCCGGTGCCCGGAGGGACGACCTTGAAGTCGTCGAACGCACCCTGGCCCCAGCGCAGGAACTGGTAGCGCTCGCCGTTGCGCTCGTATTCGAGCTCGACGTTGCGCTCGAACGCGTCGGCTCGGCCGAACACGTCGAGGATCACCGAGTGGTCGATGACCATCTCGGCGGGTGAGAGCGGGTTGACCTTGTCCGGGTCGCCGCCGAGCGAGGCGACGGCTTCACGCATGGTGGCCAGGTCGACGATGCACGGCACGCCGGTGAAGTCCTGCATCAGCACGCGTGCCGGCGTGAACTGGATCTCGATGCTGGGCTCGGCCTCGGGGTCCCAGTTCGCGATCGCCTCGATGTGTTCCTTGGTGATGTTGGCGCCGTCCTCGGTGCGGAGGAGGTTCTCGGCGAGCACTTTGAGGCTGTAGGGAAGTTTCTCGTTACCGGGGACCGCGTCGAGGCGGTAGATCTCGTAGCTGTTGTCTCCGACCTTCAGCGTGTCCTTCGCCCCGAACGAGTTCAGGGATGAATTCTTGCTGCTCACATCAACTCCCGGCTGTAGACCATCGCCGCGACGGGCTGTGTCGACGGCGTTCGTAACTCTAACAGTACGCTTGTCCTGTAAGAACTCCCAGGGTGTCTTCCAGTCTTGTCCCTGGGACGGCGTGCTGCCACCCGTGCCGGGTACCCGTCGCGTACGGTGCTGATGTGTCTGGACTGCAGTTCGTGCCTTTCGTGCCGACCTATATCCCGGTGCAGCTGTGCCAATCCGTCGGTATCGAGGTCAAGCCGGGCGATCCCATCCCCGACTCCTGCATGGACATCGTCCGCGCCAACGTGGCCGATTCCGGGGTGAGCGTGCCCGTCGGCACCCCCTCGGAGGTTCAGACGCAGCTGCGCGAGGTGGTCGAGGAGGCTGCGAGCCAAGGCATCGATCTGAAGATCGTCGTCATCGGCGCCAACCCTCCGATTCACACCCCGCTGCGCGACATCGCGTCAGAGGTGGGCGAGGCCAACCCCGGCGCAACGGTGCTCGCGCTCAGCCCGGGCTACGCGGGCACCTACAGTCCCGAATTCGATCGGGTGACGCTGGAAGCCGGCGAGGATCAGGCCAAGACGGGCGATCCCGTCCTGTCCTCGCAGAATTTCGTCGCCGAGTTGACGACCTCTCATTTCCCATGGACGCCATTCACGGTTGTGCTTGTTTTGGCCGTAGCTCTGGCGGCTGTTGCGACCCGTGTCCTGCAGAAATGGGGCAAACGGGCAACCGATTCGCGGGCAGCGTCGACCAGCGTCGATTAAAGAATTGCCGCGCGCAGCGCAAATACAAACATCACCATTCGATAACGCCGTTCGCAATTACATTCTTGTAATTCGTGACTAAAGTTTCTTTAGCGTCAGATGTGACGTACGGTGCAATCGGTGCCTGATGTTGCAGCTGTGATTTCTGTGACTCTGGGCTCGGGCGCCAGACCCTGTGCCGACACGTTCCGCGTGGAGCCTGAGGAGATTGAGTCGAATGAGACGCACCCCTGGCGGCGCCTCCGCTTCGCGGCTGTGCGCCGCGTCCCTGGCCTTCGGCATGGTGCTCACCACGCCGGCGCTCGCGCAGGCGCAGCCCGCCCGGACGGACGGCATCGCGCAGCTGGTCACGGACGTCGCCAACGTCAACCAACAACTTCAGGACCTCGGCGCTGCGATCCAGATGCAACAGGAGAGCGTGAACAAGGCAATCCTGGACGTCCAGACCGCCCGTGACGACGCCGCGGCCGCCCAACTCGACGTGGATGCCAGCGCACAGCGCGTCAAGGATGCCAATGCCGCGATCGCGGCCGCTCAGGACCGTTTCGACGATTTCGCCGCGGCGATGTACGTCAACGGCCCGTCCAACTCCTATCTGACGGCGACCGACCCGTCCGACATCCTGCACACCGCGGCAGCGGGGCAAACCCTCTCGCTCAGCTCGCAGAAGGTGATGGCCGACCTGCAGCGTGCGCGCACCGAGCAGGTCAACAAGGAGTCGGCGGCGCGGCTGGCCAAGCAGAAAGCCGACGACGCCGTCACCGCGGCCGAGACCAGCCAGCAGGATGCGGTGACCGCGCTGACCAAGGCGCAGGAGACGTTCAAGGCCCAGCAGGTCGAACTCGACCGGTTGACGGCCGAACGGGCCGACGCGCAAGCGAAGTTGGAAGAAGCCCGGACCCAGGCCGCGCCATCCGGCAGCGGTCCAGCGGCGGCGCCGGCCGGGGCCGCGACCTCCCCGGCCGGTGCCGGTGCCGGTGGGAAAGCCGACTGGGACGTCGACCCCGCCACGGGAAATCGCGAAACCGCCTGGGACATGACGCTGCCCCAGATCCCGAGCGCGTTCGTCAGCGGCGATCCCATCCAGATCATCAACGCGGTCCTGAAGATCATCACCACGTCGGTCGAGATCACCCAGAACCTGGGGCGCAAGTTCCTGCAGAGCATCGGTCTGCTGCCCACCCCGACCGGGATCACCAACGGCGCGATCCCGACGGTGGCCGGCCCGCAGGCCACCGAGTTCGTGATCAGGCGCGGAATGTCCCAGATGGGTGTGCCGTACTCGTGGGGCGGCGGCAACGCCGCGGGCCCGAGCCGCGGAATCGACTCCGGCGCAGGCACTGTCGGGTTCGACTGCTCGGGCCTGATGCTCTACATGTTCGCCGGCGTCGGCATCAAACTCGACCACTACTCAGGTTCGCAGTACAACGCCGGACGCAAGATCCCGTCGGCGCAGATGCGCCGCGGCGACATGATCTTCTACGGCCCCAATGCCAGCCAGCACGTCGCCATGTACCTCGGTGACGGGCAGATGCTCGAGGCCCCCTACACGGGCTCGGTCGTCAAGATCTCGCCGGTGCGAACCAGCGGTATGACCCCGTACGTGACCCGAATGATCGAGTGGTGATCCCCCTGCGTCGCTTCATCGTTGCGCTGGCCGCCGCGGCCGTTCTACTGGCCGGGGCCGTCGCGCCCGCGAACGCTCAGCCCGGCGGTGGTCAGTGGGATCCTCTGCTGCCCATGCGCCCGAGCGCCGGGGCACCCGGAGACGCGCTCGCGATCGCGAACGCGTCGTTGGCCGTCACCGCACAGGCCACCCAGGCCACCATGGGGATGGGCCGCAAGTTCCTGCAGAGTCTCGGGCTGGTCCCGCCGGACGCCCCCAGCGTCGCCCCGGGCAGCGTGCGCGGCTCCGCCGCCGTCGAGCACGTCATCAAACGCGGCGCCGCCCGGCTGGGCACCCCGTACTCGTGGGGCGGCGGCAAGCCGACCGGCCCCAGCCTCGGCGTCGAGCGCGGCGCCAACACCGTCGGCTTCGACTGCTCCGGCTTCACCCAGTACTCGTTCGCCGGTGTCGGTGTCCTGATCCCGAAGTACTCCGGCGACCAGTTCAACACCGGCAGGCGGGTCCCGATCCAGCAAGCCAAACGCGGAGACCTCTTGTTCTGGGGCCCCGGGGGCAGCCAGCACGTCGCCATCTATCTGGGCAACGGGCAGATGCTGGAATCCGGCGGCACCGCCGACAAGGTCGTCGTCAGCAAGGTCCGCATGTCAGGCCTGCAGCCGACCGTGCAGCGCATCATCGAATCCTGAGTGTGGCCTGAGTTAAAGCTGAGCAGCCCGGGCGACGTCGACGGATCTCCAACCGCCTGGAATAGTTGACGGCGGGCGCGTGGCCCAGCACGTACGGCGCATGTGGAAGGAACTTTTTGATGACCTCACCGAGTGGACCGCCGCAGGGCGCTGGAGGATATCCCGGACAGGCCCCCGCACCGGGCTACTCCGCCGGAGCCCACGCCGCCCCGTCGTCGAACGGCGGTCTGCAGAACGAGGTGCACACCCTCGAGCGCGCCATCTTCGAGGTGAAACGGATCATCGTCGGCCAGGACCAACTGGTCGAGCGCATGCTCGTCGGCCTGCTGGCCAAGGGCCACGTCCTGCTCGAAGGTGTGCCCGGTGTCGCCAAGACGCTGGCGGTCGAGACCTTCGCCAAGGTGGTCGGCGGCACGTTCGCACGCATCCAGTTCACCCCTGACCTGGTGCCCACCGACATCGTCGGTACCCGTATCTACCGGCAGGGCAAAGAGGAGTTCGACATCGAACTCGGCCCCGTCGTGGTGAACTTCCTTCTCGCCGACGAGATCAACCGCGCGCCCGCCAAGGTGCAGTCCGCACTCCTGGAGGTCATGGCCGAGCGCAAGATCTCCATCGGCGGTAAGACTTTCCCGCTGCCCAGCCCCTTCCTGGTCATGGCCACGCAGAACCCGATCGAGCAGGAGGGCGTCTACCAACTGCCGGAAGCCCAGCGTGACCGCTTCCTGTTCAAGTTGAACGTCGACTACCCCTCGCCCGAAGAAGAGCGCGAGATCATCTACCGGATGGGCGTGAAGCCGCCCGAGCCCAAAGGCATCCTCACCACCGGCGACCTGCTTCGCCTCCAAGACGTCGCCGCGAACAACTTCGTGCACCACGCGCTGGTCGACTATGTGGTGCGCATCGTCACCGCCACGCGCGAGCCCGAGAAGTTCGGCATGCCCGACGCGAAGGCGTGGATCGCCTACGGCGCCTCGCCGCGTGCCTCGCTGGGCATCATCGCCGCCTCGCGCGCGCTGGCCCTGGTGCGTGGCCGCGACTACGTGATCCCGCAGGACGTCGTCGAGATCATCCCCGACGTGCTGCGCCACCGGCTGGTGCTCACCTACGATGCGCTGGCCGACGAGATCTCCGCCGAGACCGTGGTCAACCGGATCCTGCAGACGGTCGCCTTGCCCCAGGTGAATGCGATTCCCCAGCAAGGACATTCGGTGCCGCCCGTCGTCCCGGCTGCCGCAGCCGCGGCGAGCGGTCGCTGACCTTTGACACGGTCAAGCCGCGCTGTCGACCTCCCGTCGATGAAGCGGGGGGAGATCCGTGACCCCGCGCTGACGGCGGCGCTGCGCAAGCTCGAGCTCACGGTGCGCCGCAAGCTCGACGGTGTGTTGCACGGCGATCACCTCGGGCTGCTGCCGGGGCCCGGCTCCGAACCGGGAGAGTCGAGGGTGTACCAACCCGGCGACGACGTGCGGAGGATGGACTGGTCGGTGACCGCGCGGACGACCCATCCGCACGTGCGTCAGATGATCGCCGACCGCGAGTTGGAGACCTGGTTGGTGGTCGACGTGTCGGCCAGCCTGGACTTCGGCACCGCAGGCTGTGAGAAGCGGGACCTCGCGGTGGCCGCGGCGGCGTCGATCGCGTTCCTGAACAGCGGCGGAGGCAACCGGATCGGCGCGATCGTCGCCAACGGCGAGACGGTGCGACGGGTGCCTGCGCTGTCCGGGCGGATGCACGAGCAGGAGCTGCTGCGCACCATCGCCACGATGCCCAAGGCGCCCCCCGGTGTCCGCGGAGACCTCGCCGCCGCCATCGACTCCCTGCGCAGGCCCGAACGGCGGCGCGGGATGGCCGTCATCATCAGCGACTTCCTGGGGCCGATCAACTGGATGCGTCCCCTGCGAGCCATCGCAGGCAGGCACGAGGTGCTCGGTATCGAGATCCTCGATCCGCGTGACGTCGAACTGCCGGTGGTCGGCGATGTCATCCTGCAGGACACCGAGACCGGCCGCACCCGGGAGTTCACGATCGACGAGCGCCTGCGCACCGACTTCGAGCAGGCCGCCGCTGCCCACCGGGCCGATGTCGCGCGCACCCTGCGCCGCTGCGACGCGCCGCTCCTGACACTGAGGACGGATCGTGACTGGATCGCCGATGTGGTGCGGTTCGTGGCGAGCAGACGCCGTGGCGCCCTCGCCCGCTAGAAACGACAACGAAATGGCAAGTAACGCATGACTTTACCGTTGCTCGGACCCATGTCGCTCTCGGGTTTCGAACACCCCTGGTTCTTTCTGTTCTTCCTCGTCGTCATCGGGCTGATCGCGCTCTACGTCATCGTCTCGCTGTCGCGGCACAAGCGGATGCTGCGCTTTGCGAACATGGAGCTGCTGGAAAGCGTCGCGCCGAAGCGGCCCAGCCGGTTGCGCCACCTCCCGGCGGTGCTGCTGATCCTGTCGCTCGTGTCGTTCACGATCGCGATGGCGGGACCCACCCACGACGTGCGCATCCCGCGCAACCGTGCCGTCGTGATGCTCGTGATCGACGTGTCCCAGTCGATGCGTGCCACCGACGTCGCGCCCAACCGCCTCGTCGCGGCGCAAGAAGCCGCCAAGCAGTTCGCCGACCAGCTGACACCGGGAATCAACCTGGGCCTGATCGCCTACGCGGGCACCGCAACGGTGCTCGTCTCGCCGACCACCAATCGCGAGTCCACCAAGACGGCGATCGACAAGCTCCAGCTCGCCGACCGCACCGCGACCGGTGAGGGCATCTTCACCGCGCTGCAGGCCGTCGCCACCGTCGGTGCGGTGATCGGCGGTGGTGACGAGCCCCCGCCCGCGCGCGTCGTGCTGATGTCCGACGGCAAGGAGACGGTGCCGTCCAACCCCGACAACCCGAAGGGCGCCTACACCGCCGCGCGCACGGCCAAGGATCAGGGAGTGCCGATCTCCACGGTGTCGTTCGGCACACCGTACGGCTATGTCGAGATCAACGACCAGCGTCAGCCTGTTCCCGTCGATGACGAGATGCTCAAGAGGATCGCCGACCTCTCCGGCGGCGAGGCCTTCACAGCGTCGAGTCTCGAACAGCTCAAGGAAGTCTTCACCAACCTCCAGGAACAGATCGGCTACGAGACGATCAAGGGCGACGCCAGCGTCGGCTGGCTGCGTCTGGGCGCCCTCGTCCTCGCCGCGGCGGCGCTCGGTGCGCTGTTGATCAACCGCCGACTGCCCAACTGAGCTGTGTAAGGCGATTTCTTAAGAATGAGGCGCACCGACTAAGTTGACGGGCATGACTTCTCCCGCTTTCGTCTCCCGTTCGGTGCTCGTCACCGGCGGCAACAGGGGCATCGGCCTGGCCATCGCGCAGCGGTTGGCCGCCGACGGCCACAAGGTCGCCGTCACCCACCGTGGCTCGGGTGCGCCGGAGGGACTGTTCGGCGTCGTGTGCGACGTCACCGACAAGGAAGCCGTCGATCGCGCCTTCACGGAGGTCGAGGAACACCAGGGCCCTGTCGAGGTGCTGGTGTCCAACGCGGGCATCTCCAAGGACGCGTTTCTGATGCGCATGACCGAAGAGCGCTTCGAAGAGGTCATCGACGCCAACCTCACCGGAGCGTTCCGCGTCGCTCAGCGAGCCTGCCGCAGCATGCAGCGTGCCAGGTTCGGGCGGATCATCTTCATCGGTTCGGTATCCGGCATGTGGGGCATCGGCAACCAGGCCAACTACGCGGCCGCCAAGGCCGGCCTGATCGGCATGGCGCGGTCCATCTCGCGCGAACTGTCCAAGGCCGGAGTCACCGCGAACGTCGTCGCGCCCGGCTACATCGACACCGAGATGACGCGCGCGCTGGACGAGCGGATCCAGGCGGCCGCACTGGAGTTCATCCCGGCCAAGCGCGTCGGCACCGCCGACGAGGTGGCCGGGGCCGTCAGCTTCCTGGCGTCGGAGGACGCGAGCTACATCGCCGGCGCGGTCATCCCCGTCGACGGCGGCATGGGCATGGGCCACTAGAAAGGGCATGGCAAAAGCAATGACTGGATTTCTCGAAGGTAAGCGGATCCTCGTCACGGGGATCATCACCGACAGCTCGATCGCGTTCTACATCGCCAAGGTCGCCCAGGAGGCCGGCGCCGAGGTGATCTGCACGGGCTTCAACCGGATGAGGCTCATCGAGCGCATCCTCGACCGCCTTCCGTCCAAGCCGCCGCTGCTCGAACTCGACGTCCAGGACGACAAGCACCTCGACACCCTGGCCGACCGCATCACCGAGGTGATCGGAGAAGGCAACAAGCTCGACGGCGTCGTGCACTCGATCGGCTTCATGCCGCAGACCGGCATGGGCATCAACCCGTTCTTCGACGCCCCGTACGAGGACGTCGCCAAAGGCATTCACATCTCGGCGTATTCGTATGCCTCGCTGGCCAAGGCGGTGCTGCCGATCATGAATCCTGGCGGTGGCATCGTCGGGATGGACTTCGACCCCACCCGTGCCATGCCTGCCTACAACTGGATGACGGTCGCCAAGAGTGCGCTCGAATCGGTCAACCGCTTCGTCGCCCGTGAGGCAGGCAAGGTCGGCGTGCGTTCCAATCTGGTTGCCGCAGGCCCCATCCGGACGCTGGCGATGAGTGCGATCGTCGGTGGAGCGCTGGGTGACGAGGCGGGCGCGCAGATGCAGTTGCTCGAAGAAGGCTGGGATCAACGTGCCCCGCTGGGCTGGAACATGAAGGACCCGACTCCGGTCGCAAAGACCGTGTGCGCCTTGCTGTCCGACTGGCTTCCGGCGACCACCGGCACCGTCATCTACGCCGACGGCGGCGCCAGCACCCAGCTGCTGTAGATGGAGTTTGACGCGCTGCTGCTCCTGTCCTTCGGAGGCCCCGAGGGACCCGAGCAGGTCATGCCATTCCTGGAGAATGTCACGAGGGGCCGTGGAATTCCCAGGGAGCGCCTGGAATCGGTGGCCGAGCACTATCTGCATTTCGGGGGAGTGTCGCCGATCAACGGCATCAACCGCGAGCTCATCACGTCGATCGAGGCGGAGCTGGCGCGCCGGGGCTGGGAGCTGCCGGTCTACTTCGGCAACCGCAATTGGGAACCCTACGTCGAGGACGCCGTGAAGGCGATGCGCGACAACGGGGTTCGCCGGGCGGCGGTGTTCGCGACGTCGGCATGGGGCGGGTACTCCGGGTGCACTCAGTACCAGGAGGACATCGCGCGCGGGCGCGAAGCGGCCGGCCCCGAAGCGCCCGAACTGGTCAAACTGCGACAGTATTTCGACCACCCGCTGTTGATCCAGATGTTCGCCGACGCGATCGGCGAGGCGGCGGCGACGCTGCCCGAAGAGCTCAGGGCGCAGGCGCGGCTGGTGTTCACCGCGCACTCCATCCCGTTGCGTGCCGCGTCCCGTTGCGGGACAGACCTTTACGAGCGTCAGGTCGGCTATGCCGCGGGATTGGTGGCCGCCGCTGCCGGTTTCGACGACTACGACCAGGTGTGGCAGTCACGTTCGGGTCCGCCGCAGGTGCCGTGGCTGGAACCCGATGTCGGTGACCACCTCGACGTACTTGCGGCCAACGGCACGAAAGCGGTGATCGTCTGCCCTGTCGGCTTCGTCGCCGACCACATCGAGGTCGTCTGGGACCTCGACAACGAACTGGCCGAACAGGCCGCGGCCCGGGGAATCGCGTTCGCGCGCGCCTTCACACCCAACGCACAGCCCCGATTCGCGCAACTCGTCGTCGATCTCATCGACGAACTGCGCCTCGGCCAGGAGCCTGTTCGCGTCGAAACCCCCGCTGCGGTGCCCGGTTACGGCACCAGCGTCAACGGCGCCCCGTGCACGTCAGCGTGTGGTGTCTAGCGCTGCCACGCCGAATGCAGGATCGCGTCGACCGCCGCCAACCGGGCCGAGCGCACCACCGACGTGAGGGGTCGCAGCGCGTCGCTGGCCAGTTGGACCTCCGATGAACTCTGCAAGCCGATCGGGATGAGCCCCGAGCTGACCGTGATGATCGCGTCGACGTGGGCGGCGTTCTCCAGTACCCGCACCGCGCGCGTGGGGGCATGGTCGGGCACCCGGTGGGCCCTGGTGGAATCCAGCACCTGCTCGACGAGCCTGCGCGGATCGCCGACGTCGCCGGCGGATGCGCCTGCCCGCAGCGCGCCGAGCGCATCTGCGGCCGAGCGCACGGCGTCGCGCAGTTGATATTCGGCCTCGCCCAGATCGAAATGGCCCGCGAGGGGTGCCGAGGAGAACGAGTACACCGTCCAGGACAGCCCGGTGAGCTCGGCTTCGTATTCGTAATCGTCGTCGGGATCCAGCGTGTCGGGATAGCTGTCCTGATACTCGAAATCGGGGACGAGACCGATGGCCCCGTTCGTTCCGGTCACGATGACCGCCTCGCCCGCGGCGATGGCGTCGCGGCCGAACTGTGTGCCCGGCGGCAGCCCTCGCACGTCACCCGGGACAGGAAGGGCCAGCGCGATCGCGGGCTGAGATCCCGCGTGGGCGGCGGCGGTGCGCACCGTCTGCAACAACGACACCGATGCCGCGTCGTCGAGGTCCGGCCACGACAAGCCCGTGCGCTCGGCAGCCACCGAATCGTAGGCCGTCACCGAATGCTTTGGCGTCCAGAGGGATAACGCGTCCAGGACATCGTCGGGAGCGGCGGCGCCTGCCAGCCAGGCATTCGTCCACACGGTCAGCGAAACACTCGGGCACCACATGATGGCTGCAGTGTAGTTGTTACCGGCTCATCCAGTCGGCTGCGCGATAGGCTGGCCACATGCCTGTCGCATTGATCTGGCTGATCGCAGCGCTCGCGCTCGCGGGCGCCGAGGCGCTGACCGGGGACCTGTTCCTGCTGATGCTCAGCGGTGGCGCCCTCGCCGCCGCGGGTTCCAGCTTCCTTCTGGACTGGCCCATCTGGGCCGACGGCGTCGTGTTTCTGCTGGTGTCGGTGCTGCTTCTGGTCGGCGTCCGCCCCGCACTGCGCCGCCGGATGCACTCGGGCAAGGGACTTCCCGAGCCGGCGAAAGCCCTTGAGGGGAAGAGCGCGCTGGTTCTCGACCGGGTGGGCCGGCACGCCGGCCAGGTCAAACTCGACGGCGAGGTGTGGACGGCGCGTCCCTACAACGAGAGCGACGTCTACGAAGTCGGCGACCAGGTGACCGTCGTGCACATCGACGGGGCCACCGCGGTCGTATCCAAAGTCATCTAGAGAAGGAGTCCTGTCGTGGATGGTGCCATCGCAGGCTTGATCCTGCTGGCCGTGCTCGTCCTGTTCGCCGTCGTCGTCGTCGCGAAGTCGGTGGCATTGATCCCGCAAGCCGAGGCGGCGGTCATCGAACGCCTCGGCCGCTACAGCAAGACGGTGTCCGGCCAGCTCACACTGCTGCTGCCGTTCGTCGACAAGATCCGCGCGCGCGTCGACCTGCGCGAGCGCGTCGTCTCGTTCCCGCCGCAGCCGGTGATCACCGAGGACAACCTGACGGTCAACATCGACACCGTCGTCTACTTCCAGGTCACCAACCCGCAGGCCGCGGTCTACCAGATCAGCAACTACATCGTAGGCGTCGAACAGCTGACCACCACCACGCTGCGCAACGTCGTCGGCGGCATGACCCTGGAGCAGACCCTGACCTCGCGCGACTCCATCAACGGCCAGCTGCGCGGAGTGCTCGACGAGGCCACCGGCCGCTGGGGGCTGCGCGTCGCCCGCGTCGAGCTCCGCAGCATCGATCCACCTCCGTCGATCCAGGATTCGATGGAGAAGCAGATGCGTGCCGATCGCGAGAAGCGCGCGATGATCCTGACTGCGGAGGGCAACCGCGAGGCGTCGATCAAACAGGCCGAGGGCCAGAAGCAGGCGCAGATCCTGGCGGCCGAGGGCGCCAAGCAGGCCGCGATCCTCGCCGCAGAAGCCGACCGGCAGTCCCGAATGCTGCGGGCACAGGGTGAGCGTGCCGCCGCCTACCTGCAGGCCCAGGGTCAGGCCAAGGCCATCGAGAAGACGTTCGCCGCGATCAAGAACGGCAGGCCGACCCCCGAGATGCTGGCCTACCAGTACCTGCAGACCCTGCCGCAGATGGCCAAGGGCGAAGCGAACAAGGTGTGGCTGGTGCCCAGCGACTTCGGTTCTGCGCTGCAGGGATTCACGAAGCTGCTCGGCGCGCCGGGTGAGGACGGGGTGTTCCGCTACACGCCGTCTCCGGTGGACGACACGCCGCCGAAGGCCGACGCCGACGAGGAAGCCGAGATCGCCGACTGGTTCTCCACCGAGACGGATCCGGCGATTGCGCAGGCCGTCGCCAAGGCCGAGGCTGACGCCCGCACTCCGGTCGACGGACCCGGGCTGCTGCCGCCGTCGGTACCCCCTGCGCCGCGTCACGGGGCGCTGGAGCAGTGAGCGCCCTGACCTCGCCCCGGACCTATTCGGCGCTGGCGGCGCTACAGGCCGCCGACGCGGTCGCGTGTGCGAAGCAGATCCCGCCCATCAAGAAGGCGTTCGACGACGTCGGACTTCCCGAGGACTTGCGGCCGCTGATCCCGATCGTGAAAGCGGCCAGCGCGGTCGGCCTGCTGTCGGTGTTCAGGTTCCCTGCGTTGGCGCGGCTGACGACATTCATGCTGACCATCTATTTCGTGCTGGCGGTCGGTTCGCATGTTCGCGCCAAGGATTGGAGCCCCGGTCTTGTCGCGGCGTCGTCGTTTCTGGCCCTGTTCGGCGCGATGACGGTGAAGGGTCCCCAGCTCACGACGCGGTGACGGGGTCGCGCCGGCGGTGCGACCGGATTTCGACGATGAGTCCCAGCACACCGATCGCGGCGGTGCACAACGACACGACCAGCAGCGCGGGGCTGACCCTGCCGGTCAGCGCATCGCCGAGGATCACGATGGCGGCGGTGCCGGGCAGCACGCCGAAAAAGGTCGCCAGCGTGTAGGGGAGCACCCGCACCGCGGACGCGCCGGCGGCGTAGTTGAGGACCGAGAAGGGCACCGCGGGGATCAGCCGCGTCGCAAGCACCACGGGCCAGCCGCGTTCGCTCATGCGCCGGTCGATCGCGTCGACACGCGGATGGCTCACCAGCCGGCTGACCTGCCAGCCCGCGGTGCGGATCAGCAGCAGTGCGATGAGCGCGCTGACGGTGCTGGCGGCCACCGCGATGGGAATGCCGAGCACCGGCCCGAACAGCAGGCCGGCCGCGAGTGTGAACGCGGTGCGCGGGAAGGGAAGCACCGTCATCACGACGTGCGCGACGAAAAAGGCGAGGGGGAACCACGGTCCCGCCGAGGTGGCCCAGTCGCGAAGCTCGAGTGCCGTCGGCAACGGAACGAGCAGTGCGATTGCGACGAGAATCACAATCGCCGTCAGGACGGCGGCCAGGCGGGTGCGCGGCACCGTCTTCAGCGTGGCGACGACCGCGGCCCTCACGGTACGAAGCGTGCTGACGACGGATTTCACGATTATTCAGAGTACGGGGGAGGCCGGGGCCGTGAGCAAAACCGCCGAGTGCACAGGCTGTGGAATCTGCACACCGGCGCACGCTGATGTGAGCGTCATCATTTAGCCTGATGGCTGTGCAGAAACCCAGCGACGGCGCTGCCGCAGGTGTAGTCGACTCCGATCTGGACCGATGGCGATCCGCCGTGGCGGGCGTTCTGGCGAAGACAACGAAGAAAGACCCCGCCGATCTGGGCTCTGAGCCTGAACGTCTGCTCGACTCGCCCACCTACGACGGGTTCCCGATCCGGCCGCTCTACACCAGTCGGGACGAGCTCACCGAGCCTGCGCTGCCGGGTCGGTGGCCCTTCGTACGCGGTGGCGACGCGCTTCGCGACGTCAAAGCAGGCTGGAAAGTGGCCGACGTCTACCCGGTGGACGGGGCCCCGGCGGCGGAGGCCAACGGCTCGATTCTGCTCGGGCTCACCGAAGGCATCAGCGCGTTGGTGGTGCGCACCGGGGACGGCGGCGTGCCGCCCTCCGATCTGGGCCAGCTGCTCGACGGCGTCTACCTCGACCTGGTGCCCGTCGTGGTGGAGACCGACGGCGCAGCCTACGGCGCGACGGTGCAGGCGCTGGTCGCACTGTTGGACGGCCTGGACGACGACCAACGGTCACGGCTGTCCCTCGACTTCGGGGCCGACCCGCTGAGCGCGCCACTTGCCGGTCGCGCCGCGCCGTGTCTCGACGAGGTCGTCGGCACCGCCGCCCAGGTGGTCGGCTTCGACGGCCACGTGCGGACGATCACCGTCGACGGGCCGACGTTCCACAATCTGGGTGCCAATGCGACGTGGGAGCTGGCCGCCGCCATCGCGGCGGGCGTGGCCTACCTCAGACACCTGGTGGATGCGGGTCTGAGCACCTCCGCGGCGCTCGGCCAGATCAGTTTCCGGTTTGCCGCCGACGACGACCAGTTCCAGTCCATCGCCAAACTGCGTGCCGCGCGCCAACTCTGGGCCCGGGTGGCCGAGGTGGTCGGCGAACCCGAGTCCGGTGCTGCGACCGTCATCGCGACGACGTCGCTGCCGATGATGTCGCAGCGCGATCCCTGGGTGAACATGTTGCGCACGACGGTGGCGGCGTTCGCAGCCGGCGTCGGTGGCGCCGACATCGTTGCGGTGCACCCGTTCGACGTCGCGGTCGACGGCGGATTCCCCGGCACCGCACGCAGTTTCTCGCGACGGATCGCGCGCAACACGCAACTGCTTCTCCTGGAGGAATCCCACATCGGCCGCGTGCTCGACCCGGCAGGCGGTTCGTGGTTCGTCGAGGATCTCACCCGCCAGCTGGCCGAGCAGGCGTGGGCGCACTTCCAGGACATCGAAGCCAGGGGCGGTTTCGAGGCGGCCCACGAGCACATCGGAGCGCAGATCGCCGAGGTCGCACGACGCCGGGCCGACGACATCGCACACCGAAGGACTGCCCTGACCGGTGTCAACGAGTTCCCAAATCTCGCCGAAGTGCCTTTGCCGCAAGGTAATCCGTTGCCGTCAGTGCATCGTTACGGCGCGGACTTCGAAGACCTGCGCAACCGCTCCGACCACTATCTGGAGAAGCGGGGCGCCCGCCCGAAGGCCCTGCTGCTGCCACTCGGGCCTCTCGCCGAGCACAACATCCGCACCACGTTCACCTCGAACCTGTTGGCGTCCGGCGGAATCGAGGCCGTCAACCCGGGCCCCCTGGACGCCTCGGGAATCGCCGCGGCGGTCTCGGAGGCGGGGGTCACCGAGGTGGCCGTCGTGTGCGGTACCGACAAGCGTTACGCCGACGAGGCCTCCGCCGCCGTGGAGGCGGCCAAGGCGGCCGGCGTCGAGTACGTTCTGCTGGCCGGTCCCGAAAAGGCCGTCGCCGAGGCGGCGTCCAAGCCCGACGGCCACGTGACCGCGAAAATCGATGCGGTGCAGACCTTGTCAGACCTGCTGACGCGATTGGGGGCGTGACATGACTGCCACGGAACCGAAGAAGAAGATCGACAGTTTCGCCGGTGTGCCGCTGACCGCTGACGCGGCGACGGCCCCGCCGACGCAGGCCGATGTCACCGAGCAGGTCACAGCGGCCGCGGCCGCCCACGGCTACACCGCAGATCAGCTCGACTGGACCACGCCCGAGGGCATCGACGTCAAGCCTGTGTACATCGCCGCCGACCGCGACGACGTGGTCGCCGCGGGCTACCCGCTAGGCAGCCTTCCGGGCGAGCCGCCGTTCGTGCGCGGCCCGTACCCCACGATGTACGTCAATCAGCCGTGGACCATCCGTCAGTACGCCGGTTTCTCCACCGCCGCGGAATCGAATGCGTTCTACCGCCGCAACCTCGCCGCGGGGCAGAAGGGCCTGTCGGTTGCCTTCGACCTGGCCACCCACCGCGGCTATGACTCCGACCATCCGCGGGTGGCGGGCGACGTCGGCATGGCCGGTGTGGCGATCGACTCGATCCTCGACATGCGCCAGCTCTTCGACGGCATCGACCTGTCCACGGTGTCGGTGTCGATGACGATGAACGGCGCCGTGCTGCCGATCCTGGCGCTCTACGTGGTGGCCGCCGAGGAGCAGGGGGTGCCTCCGGAGAAGCTGGCCGGGACCATCCAGAACGACATCCTCAAAGAGTTCATGGTCCGCAACACCTACATCTATCCGCCGAAGCCGTCCATGCGGATCATCTCCGACATCTTCGGCTACACCAGTGCCAAGATGCCGAAGTTCAACAGCATCTCGATCTCCGGCTACCACATCCAGGAAGCGGGCGCGACCGCCGACCTGGAGCTGGGCTACACGCTGGCCGACGGCGTCGAGTACATCAAGGCGGGCCTGGACGCCGGCCTCGACATCGACAAGTTCGCGCCCCGGCTGTCCTTCTTCTGGGGCATCGGCATGAACTTCTTCATGGAGGTCGCCAAGCTGCGCGCCGGCCGGCTGCTCTGGAGCGAGCTCGTCGCGCAATTCGATCCCAAAAGCCCCAAATCGCTGTCGCTGCGCACACATTCGCAGACCTCGGGCTGGTCGCTGACCGCGCAGGACGCGTTCAACAACGTCGCCCGAACGTGCATCGAGGCGATGGCCGCGACCCAGGGGCACACGCAGTCGTTGCACACGAACGCCCTCGACGAGGCGCTGGCGCTGCCCACCGACTTCTCTGCTCGCATCGCCCGCAACACCCAGCTGCTCCTGCAGCAGGAGTCGGGTACCACCCGGCCGATCGACCCGTGGGGCGGCTCGTACTACGTCGAATGGCTGACCTACCAGCTGGCGGAAAAGGCGCGCGCCCACATCCGCGAGATCGCCGAGCACGGCGGTATGGCTCAGGCCATCAACGAGGGCATCCCGAAGCTTCGCATCGAAGAGGCTGCCGCCCGTACGCAGGCCCGCATCGACTCGGGCGCCCAGACCGTGATCGGCATCAACAAGTACCAGGTCGACGAGGACCACGAGATCGAGGTCCTCAAGGTCGAGAACAGCCGGGTGCGCGCCGAGCAGATCGCCAAGCTCGAACGCTTGCGCGGTGAAAGGGATGAGAACGCCACGCAGGCCGCGCTCGCGGAATTGACCCGTGCCGCGCAGGCATCCGGGCCGGCGGGGGAGGACGGCCTCGGCAACAACCTGCTGGCACTGGCCATCGACGCGGCCCGCGCGAAGGCGACCGTCGGCGAGATCTCCGATGCCCTGGAGAAGGTCTACGGCAGGCATCAAGCCGAGATCCGGACCATCGCCGGCGTGTACCGAGACGAGGTGGGCATGGCGAGCAATGTCAGTGGCGCAACGGAACTGGTCGAGAAGTTCGCCGAGGCAGACGGCCGTCGACCCAGGATCCTGGTCGCGAAGATGGGCCAGGACGGCCACGACCGCGGGCAGAAGGTCATCGCAACGGCGTTCGCCGACATCGGCTTCGACGTCGACGTGGGCTCGCTGTTCTCCACGCCCGAGGAGGTCGCGCGGCAGGCCGCCGACAACGACGTCCATGTGGTCGGGGTGTCGTCGCTGGCTGCCGGGCACCTGACGTTGGTGCCCGCGCTGCGCGATGCGCTCGCCGAGGTGGGCAGGCCCGACATCATGGTCGTCGTCGGCGGTGTCATCCCGCCGGGTGATTTCGACGAGCTCTACGCCGCCGGGGCGACGGCGATCTTCCCGCCGGGCACCGTCATCGCCGACGCCGCGATCGGGCTGCTGAACAAGCTCGCCGAACGACTGGGATATGACCTCACCTGAGCTGGCCGAAGCGATCCGCAGCGGCGACCGCTCTGCGCTCGCGAGGGCGATCACGCTCGTCGAGTCGACGCGTGCAGATCACCGGCAGCAGGCACAGGAGCTGCTCCTGGAGCTCATGCCCGAAGCCGGCTCGGCCATGCATGTCGGCATCACCGGCGTCCCGGGGGTCGGGAAGTCGACGACGATCGAGGCGCTCGGCGTCCATCTGATCGAGCAGGGGCACCGCGTGGCCGTGCTCGCCGTCGACCCGTCGTCGACCAGGACCGGTGGCTCGATCCTCGGCGACAAGACGAGGATGGCGAAGCTGGCCGTCCATCCCGATGCCTACATCCGGCCGTCACCGACCTCGGGAACCCTGGGCGGAGTCGCCAAGGCGACGCGCGAGACCATCGTGTTGCTGGAGGCCGCAGGCTACGACGTGGTCCTGGTGGAGACGGTGGGCGTCGGTCAGTCCGAGGTCACCGTTGCCAACATGGTCGACACCTTCGTTTTTCTGACACTGGCCCGCACCGGTGATCAGCTGCAGGGCATCAAAAAAGGCGTTCTCGAGCTCGCCGACATCGTGGTGGTCAACAAGGCCGACGGCGAGCACGCGGTCGAGGCGAAGTCGGCCGCACGGGAACTGGCCGGCGCCATCCGCTTGCTCTATCCGCGCGAAACGCTTTGGCGTCCACCGGTTCTCACTATGAGTGCGCTCACCGGCGACGGGCTCTCGGAGTTGTGGGACACCGTGTTGAAGCACCGGGGCGTGCTCACCGAAGCCGGTGAGTTCGAAGCGAGGAGACGCACGCAACTGGTGGAGTGGACCTGGTCGATGGTCCGCGACACGGTGCTGGACCGGGTGCTCTCCAGTCCCGGGGTGCGCGCTATCCGTGGCGATGTCGAACGTCAGGTGCGCGAGGGTGAACTCACGCCGGCGCTTGCTGCCCAACGCCTTCTGGACGCCGTCGAGCACCCATCGAAAGCGAGCGGCTAACAAATCGGTAACTCCGGGATTGTTTGCCGTGCCGCGGGGTAAATTCATCTTGTGACGGGTGTCAAAGGTGACCTTCCGCGCGGCGTGCAGGGCGAGGCCGATCCCAACTTCACGTGCGCGGTGCGCACGTTCGCCCAGATGTTTCCTCACCGCCGATTCGGCGGTGGCGCGTTGGCGGTGTACCTCGACGGTGAACCCGTCGTCGACGTGTGGACCGGGTGGTCGGATCGCAGGGGTAAGCGACGGTGGACCGCCGACACCGCCCCGATGGTCTTCTCGGCGACGAAGGGCGTGGCGGCCACCGTCATCCACCGCCTCCACGATCGCGGGCTGATCGACTACGACGCCCCCGTTGCCGAGTACTGGCGCGAGTTCGGCGTCAACGGTAAATCGCAAATCACCGTGCGAGACCTGATGCGGCACCGGGCAGGCCTGTCGCAGCTGAACGGCGTGGCCAAGGTCGACCTGATGAACCACATCGTCATGGAGGAGCGACTCGCCGCGGCTCCCATGAGTTGGCTGCACGGCAAGCCTGCCTACCATGCGTTCACCTTCGGTTGGCTGCTGTCCGGTTTGGCCCGATCGGTCACCGGAATCGGGATGCGCGAACTGATCCGCACCGAAGTCGCCGCGCCACTGAACACCGATGGCATTCACCTCGGCCGTCCGCCCGTGCAGGCGCCGACCCAGCCGGCGCGCATCATCGGTCCGCAGACCCGGCTGCAGAACCCGATCTTCAACGTCGTCGCCCCGCACATCGCTGCGCTGCCGTTCTCGGCGGCGTTCGGCGCGATGTACTTCCCGGGGGTCAAGTCTTTCGTGCAGGGCGACATCCCGCTGCTCGACGGGGAAATCCCGGCGGCCAACGGCGTGGCGACAGCCCGTGCCCTTGCCCGCATGTACGGCGCGATCGCCAACGGCGGCCGGATCGACGGCATGCAGTACCTCTCCGGCGAGACCACCGCAGCGCTCGTGGGGCGCCGCAGCCTGCGCCTGGATCACAGCATGGTCATGCCGCTGTCGTTCCACCTCGGTTATCACGGGCTGCCGATCCCTGGACTGCTTCCCGGCTTCGGGCACGTCGGCCTCGGCGGGTCGCTCGGCTGGGCTGACCCGGAGACCGGACTGGCGTTCGGCTTCGTCCACAACCGTCTGCTGACCCCGATGGTCGTCAGTGACCAGGCCGGCTTCGTCGCCACCGCGGCGCTGATCCGGCGCGGCGCATCGCAGGCCCGTAAGAATGGATACCGGCGGGTCCGCGAGTTCGGCGCGCCCTTCGCCGACACCACCGCGACCGCGGTCTGACTTCCGACATCGCCGTCGCGGAGGTCAGGTGTTCGCGCGGGTGAACCACCTCGTCTTTATGCGCCAGGAGTGGGCGGAGGTGAGCGCGAAACCCGCGCCGCACGCACACGCGAAGATCCACACCAGCGTGCTGCCCTGCACGGTCTGGAAGGCCGGGACGAACGCGGTGATGATGCGCACGATGCACGCGAGAATGCCCATACCGCAGGCGAACAGGTAGACGTTGGCGATCGGCCGCGACCGCGGGTCCGAGCGCAGGATGAGCAGCGCCCGGCCGCCGTAGCCCAGCAGGTAGATGAGCATGCTGCACAGCAGCAGCCAGTACAGATTGAGCCACAGATCGGTCGGCACGTCGAAGAAGTCGGCCCGGTAGATCGAGGCCCCGTTACCGAGCCAGAAGGCGCCGAGCAGAAGCGGGATGCACAGTGTGGCAGGCAGCTCGATGTGCCGTCGGAAGCGTTGCTGCAGCGCGTGGTCCTGCTCCAGCCGCCCCAGCGCGTTGTAGACGACCGCCGATGCCGCGACGATGTAGCAATCGTGGCCGAGGTAGTCCTCGAGGTTCCACTTGCCGGTGAGGGAATACAGGAACGGGCCCAGGGTCTCCGAGGCCAGCGGCGACATCAACAGCACGGCGGCGCCCTGGAGCGCGATGTTGAGGGTGGCGGCCACTTCCCACCGGCACGACCACGTGACGCGACGAATCCACAGGCTCCACGCGATACACGAAAGTGTGATCACGATGAGGGATGCGAGAGCCATGGGATATCGCTTTCGGGCGGAACGGGTTCAGCAAATTGTATCCGCTAATCCCACTAAAGGGGAGGCGCATCCAGTCTGGGTGTCAGATCCGAGAGCTTCGTACGGCGCTTCGTCCCAGTATTTACCGTGGTGTCAGCCAGTGTTGCGACGGAACGGGATGCCGGTCCGAGGGCCTCGACGTACTGCAGAACTTCCTGTCGAGACATCAACCCGAACTGGATCTGAAGATCCGGGTAGCTAAGCGCGAACCGGTCTGCTACGCGCCGGAGTTCTTCTGCATTCGGATAGTCGGCCTCTTTGATTCGGCGGTAATAGGTGCTGCTCGAAATGCCGAGTGCGTCAAAAATATCTTTGGCGTCGATCTCTCCGTCGAGGAGATAGTCGAGCAGGGCTTTGAGCTGTCTGCCGTTCTCGTCCGTGCGAGGCATCTCAACACCATAACGCCTGATCCCGGCTTTGGGCAGCCCCTCCCGGCAAATAGATAACACGTTCTTTATTGACATAGCCGTCACAGTTTTGGGAGCAGTCTCCCAAAGTTGGGACATTCGCTGTACGGTAAGTCCATGGTCGCTCCATACATCGCAGACGAGGTCAAACAAGGGCCTGTCTTCACCGCACCGGTAACCCTGGAGGTGTTCGATCACCCCACGGTCGACACGCTGCCCACTCAGCTGGACAAGTTCGGCACTGCGCCTTCGCGCGAATTGACCGAGGAGCTCGACGCGGCGGCGGAGTGGCTCGGCGTGCAGGTCGAGGAGATTCTCCTCGCCGCTCTCGGCCGCACCCTGGGTCGCACCCGTGGCGAGGGAACCGTGACGGTCGACGTCACCGGTGGCCATCGCTGGCTGAGTCACCCCGTGACCTTGATCTGCTCGGATGCGCAGCCCATGGGCCCGACCGAGATGCTGCAGGGCGCCCACAGCGCACTGGCCGGAGCCCCCGGCCGCGCGAGCGCGCAGTCGGAGCTGCTTCTGAACGTCGCCATGGCCGAACTGCTCGATGTGCCCGCCGGCCGTGCCCTCGAACTGCGGGTGCAGCGCGTCGACGGTCTGCTGCAGATCGACTGGTGGTATGACGCGCTGCGCTTCGACGCGTACTCCATCGAGGAGATGGCCGAGCAGTTCCCGCTCGCCGTCATCGAGATCACCTCGGACGCCGCTGCGCCCCTGTGATGAACAGCGGCATCCGCCGCTAGAATCTGGTCCAACGGCGTCGATCCGGCCATCACCGGGGAGCCTTCGGAAGAACAGCTGCGAGCGGTCCGCTCGCGCCCAGTAGAACCGAACGGTTGGGCTCGTCATCGCCCTGACTTGAGTGGCGCACGTCTACGTGCGCAAGCGGGGTGGTACCGCGGCGCTCGCGCACCGGCGCGACGTTCGTCCCCGTGCCTGAGGCAACGGCACAGGAGACGTAGCACGTGACCGCATATCCCAAGCCCGCTTCCGGCGCGCCGAAGTTTCCGGCGTTGGAAGCCGAGGTGCTGACGTTCTGGGACAGCGACGACACTTTCCGGTCCAGCATCGAACAGCGCGATGGCGCCCCGGAGTACGTCTTCTACGACGGTCCGCCGTTCGCCAACGGCCTGCCGCACTACGGGCATCTTCTGACGGGCTACGTCAAGGACATCGTTCCGCGCTACCGGACGATGCGCGGATACAAGGTGGAACGTCGCTTCGGATGGGACACCCACGGGCTTCCCGCCGAACTGGAGGTGCAACGCCAACTCGGCATCACCGACAAGGCCCAGATCGAAGAGATGGGCATCGAAAAGTTCAACGACGCATGTCGCGAGTCGGTCCTCAAATACACCGGCGAGTGGCGCGAGTACGTGACCCGGCAGGCCCGCTGGGTCGACTTCGACAACGACTACAAGACGCTCGACATCGGCTTCATGGAGTCGGTGATCTGGGTCTTCAAACAGCTGTGGGACAAGGGTCTGGCCTATGAGGGCAACCGCGTGTTGCCCTACTGCTGGAACGACGAAACCCCGCTGTCGAGCCACGAGCTCCGGATGGACGACGACGTCTATCAGAATCGGCAGGATCCGGCGCTGACCGTCGGTTTCCGGATCACCACACCGGGTGAGCTCGAGGGAGCGTATCTCCTGATCTGGACCACGACGCCATGGACGCTGCCGTCGAACCAAGCCGTCGCGGTCAACCCCGATGTCACCTACGCCGTGGTCGAGACCGACGGTGAGCGATTCGTGCTCGCCGAGGCCCGGCTCGGTGCCTACGCGCGCGAGCTCGGCGAAGAGCCCGCGGTCGTCGGCACCTACGCAGGGCGGGACCTTCTCGACGTGCACTACGCGCCGCCGTTCCCATATTTCATGGATTCGCCGAACGCTTTCCGGGTGCTTCCCGCAGAATTCGTCAGCACCGAGGACGGCACCGGGCTGGTGCACATGTCGCCGGCCTACGGCGAAGACGACATGGCCACCGCGCAGGCCGGCGGCATCGACGCCGTCACCCCCGTCGACGCCAAGGGCCGCTTCGACTCGACCGTCCCCGACTACGCGGGCCAACACGTGTTCGAGGCGAACCCTCAGATCATCCGCGACCTCAAGAACGGCACCGGTGCTGCGGCCGTCAACGGCGCGGTGCTGCTGCGCCACGACACCTACGAGCACTCCTACCCGCACTGCTGGCGGTGCCGGAACCCGCTGATCTACCGCGCGGTCTCGTCGTGGTTTGTCAAAGTGACCCAATTCCGTGATCGCATGGTCGAACTCAACCAGGAGATCACGTGGTATCCCGAACACGTCAAGGACGGACAGTTCGGTAAGTGGCTGCAAGGCGCTCGGGACTGGTCGATTTCGCGAAACCGCTACTGGGGCACCCCGATCCCGGTGTGGAAATCCGATGATCCGGCATACCCCCGGATCGACGTCTACGGCAGCCTCGATGAGCTCGAACGCGACTTCGGGGTGCGGCCGGACAATCTGCACCGGCCGTTCATCGACGAGCTGACGCGCCCTAATCCCGACGATCCGACCGGCAACTCCACGATGCGCCGCATCGAGGACGTCCTGGACGTCTGGTTCGACTCGGGTTCGATGCCCTACGGGCAGGTCCACTATCCGTTCGAGAACGAGGACTGGTTCCACTCCCACTTCCCGGGTGACTTCATCGTCGAGTACATCGGCCAGACCCGCGGTTGGTTCTACACGCTGCACGTCCTGGCGACAGCACTGTTCGACCGGCCGGCCTTCCGCACCTGCGTCTCGCACGGCATCGTGCTGGGCAACGACGGCCAGAAGATGAGCAAGTCGCTGCGCAACTACCCGGACGTGTCCGAGGTTTTCGACCGCGACGGCTCCGACGCGATGCGGTGGTTCCTGATGGCCTCACCGATCCTGCGCGGCGGCAACCTGGTCGTCACCGAGCAGGGAATCCGTGAGGGCGTCCGGCAGGTGCTGCTCCCGCTGTGGAACGCGTACACGTTCCTCGCGCTCTACGCGCCGGAGAAGGGTACGTGGCGCACCGATTCCACCAATGTGCTCGACCGGTACATCCTCGCCAAGCTCGCCGTGCTGCGCGACGACCTGACGGCGTCGCTGGACGTCTGCGACATCTCCCAGGCCTGCGATCAACTGCGGCAGTTCACCGAGGCGCTCACGAATTGGTATGTGCGGCGGTCGCGTTCGCGGTTCTGGGAGGAGGACACCGACGCCATCGACACCCTGCACACCGTGCTGGAGGTGACCTGCCGGCTGGCCGCCCCGCTGCTCCCGCTGGCCACCGAGCGGATCTGGCGCGACCTCACGGGGCAGCGGTCGGTCCACCTGACCGACTGGCCCGATGCCGAGTCGCTGCCCGCCGATCCGCAACTGGTCGCCGACATGGACCTGGTGCGCGAGGTCGCCTCGACCGGTTCGTCGCTGCGCAAGGCCAAGAAGCTGCGGGTTCGCCTACCGCTTTTGAAATTGACTGTCGCCGTTGAGGATCCGAGCCGGCTTGAGCCGTACCGGGATCTGATCGCCGACGAGCTGAACGTCAAGGCGGTCGAGCTCACCGACGACATCGCCGCACACGGCAAGTTCGAGTTGGCGGTCAATGCCCGCGTTGCGGGACCGCGGATCGGCAAGGACGTGCAGGCGGCGATCAAGGCAGTCAAGGCAGGGGAGGCGGTCGTCAACGAGGACGGCACGCTGACGGCCGGACCCGCCGTGCTGCAGCCCGAGGAGTACAGCTCACGGCTGGTGGCAGCAGATCCGGAGTTCACCGCGGCGCTGGGTGACGGCGCGGGCCTGGTCGTGCTCGACGGCACCGTCACCCCCGAGCTCGAAGCGGAGGGCTGGGCCAAGGACCGCATCCGCGAACTGCAGGAGTTGCGCAAGTCCTCCGGACTCGACGTCTCCGATCGCATCTCGGTGGTCGTCTCGGTGCCAGGGCCTCATCAGGAGTGGGCGCTGACCCATCGGGATCTGATCGCCGGCGAGATCCTTGCGACCAGCTTCGAGTTCGGCGATCCCACCGATGGTGTCGAGATCGGCGACGGCGTGCGGGTGGCCATCGTCAAGGCGTGACCGCGACGCGGGCAGCACGTCCGCCCAGCTCGACGACGTCGCCGGGGCGCAGTTGCCTGCCGCGCCGCAGCTCGACCTCGGCGTTGACCGTGACCAGCCCGTCCGCGATCACGGATTTGGCGTCTGCGCCCGAATCGATCAACCCGGCGAGCTTGAGGAACTGTCCGAGCCGGATCGTCTCGTCCCGGATCGCGATGTCTGCGGGTTCGCTCGGGTGTGCCACGGGCCCACGCTAACCGGCACGCCCTAGCATCGGCATCTGTGGCCGCTCGATGGGTCCTGCACCTGGACATGGACGCGTTCTTCGCATCCGTGGAGCAGCTGACCCGGCCCACCTTGCGCGGCAGGCCGGTGCTGGTCGGCGGCGTCGGCGGCCGCGGTGTGGTGGCGGGGGCCAGCTATGAGTCCCGCGTGTTCGGCGCCCGCTCGGCCATGCCGATGCTGCAGGCCAGACGTCTGGTTGGGCCAGCGGCGGTCGTGTTGCCGCCGCGCGGCGTCGTGTACGGCACCGCCAGCAGGCGGGTCTTCGACACCGTCCGCTCAATGGTTGCGGTGCTGGAGCAGCTGTCGTTCGACGAGGCGTTCGGCGAGCCGCCCGAACTGGCGGGCGCCTGGGAATCCGATGTCGAGGCGTTCTGCACCGAGCTGCGGGCCCGCGTGCGCTCGGAGACCGGGCTCGTGGCATCCGTCGGCGCAGGCTCGGGCAAGCAGATCGCCAAGATCGCGTCGGGGTTGGCCAAGCCCGACGGCATCCGGGTGGTCGGGCGCGACGTCGAGCTCACGCTCCTGTCGGGCCTGCCGGTGCGTCGGCTGTGGGGGATCGGGCCTGTCGCGGAGGACAAACTGCACCGACTGGGCATCGACACCGTCGGCGCGTTCGCCGCCCTCACCGAGACCGAGGTCGCCGACATCCTGGGCGCGACGGTGGGTCCTGCGCTGCACCGGCTGGCGCGCGGAATCGACGACCGCCCCGTCACCGAGAACGCCCCCGCCAAACAGATCAGCGCCGAGTCCACGTTCGCCGAGGACCTCACGACGCTCCCGCAGTTGCGGGAGGCGCTGGGCCCGATCGGCGACCACGCCCACCGCAGGCTGGAGAAGGACGGCAGGGGGGCACGCACCGTCACCGTCAAACTCAAGCGGTCCGACATGAGCACACTGACGCGGTCGGCCACGCTGCCCTACGCGACGACAGACGCGCCGACGCTGATCGGCACCGCGCGGCGGTTGCTGCTCGACCCTGTCGAGATCGGCCCCGTTCGCCTTGTGGGCGTTGGCTTTTCGGGGCTGTCCGACGTTCAGCAGGAGCCGCTGTTCAGCGACGCCGGACTGATCGAGGAGACGTCGGACGACAGCAGCCTGCCCGCGACGCCGGCCGATGTCGCCGCGGCCGCGCCCGCCTGGCGTGTCGGGGACGACGTCCGGCACACCGAGTTCGGGCACGGCTGGGTGCAGGGTGCGGGGCACGGGGTGATGACGGTGCGGTTCGAGACCCGCAGCAGCGGCCCGGGGCATGCGCGCACGCTTCCCGACACCGATCCCGCGATCAGCCGAGCGAACCCGGTGGACAGCCTCGACTGGCCGGAGTTTGTCGACGAGATGGCCCGTAAGCAGAACTGACTCAGCCCCACCGCTCGAAAGCGTCCCGGGCCGGTTGACCCGCGGCCAGTGCGGCCATGAGGAGCACACGCGCCTGCGGCGGCCGCAGCTGCGGGGCGACGATCGCTCCAGCGTCGACCAGGTCACGCCCCGGCCCGTATCCGGGGCTGACCCGGCCGCCGGGGACGCGCGTCGACACCACGACCGTCACGCCGTCGCCGCTGTGTCTGCGTACGCCGTCGATGAGTGCGGATCCGGCGTTGCCGGACCCGAGAGCCTGCACCACGATGCCGCGCGCACCCGCCGCGACGCACGCATCCAGTGCGGCGGTGTCGGCCCCCGGGTACGCGGCGACGATGTCGACGCGCGGAGCCGTGGCGGCCGAGAGGGGGCCGAAATGCGGGCGAGCGTTTCCCGGGCCGGCGTAGCTGCCGGCGAAGCTCTGCAGGTCGGTGGTCGCGACCTTGTGCACGCCGAGCGCCTCGAAGACCGACCCGGCGAAGCTCACCAGGACCCCGTGGCCCCGCCACCGGGAGTCCTTCGCGACGGCAACCGCGTCTCGCAGGTTGGCGGGTCCGTCGGCGTCCGCGGCGTCGGCGCTACGTTGAGCACCGGTCAGGACCACCGGCGGCGCACCGTCGTAGGTGAGCTCTAGCCACAGCGCCGTCTCTTCCAGCGTGTCCGTGCCGTGGGTGACGACGATGCCGTCGGTGGTGTCGTCGGCGGCGGCCTGCCGGACCGCCGCGCCGATCGAGTCCCAGTCGGCAGGCGTCAGCTGCGAGCTGTCCACCGCCAACACGTCGCGCACTTCGACATCGAGTCCGGTGGTCAGGTCCGCGCCGGAGCGGGTCGGACGCTTCACGCCCGCGGCATCGGAGACGGTCGAGATGGTGCCGCCGGTGGCGATGACGACGAGGTGACCCATGGGTGGAATTCTCACCCACCGGCACTTTGCGATGATGGGGGCGTGACAGATGAATCGTCGAGCCAGGCCGAGCGCGCCACCGGCGCGGACCCGGTGGCTACGGGGGAGTCCGAGCAACCGCCGGTGCGGCGCCGGTTGCGCCTGCTCCTCACGATCGCCGCGGTCGTGCTGGTGCTCGACATCGTCACCAAGGTCCTCGCGGTCAGACTGCTGACGCCGGGCCAGCCCGTCTCGATAATCGGCGACACCGTGACCTGGACCCTGGTGCGCAATTCGGGGGCTGCGTTCTCGATGGCCACCGGCTACACCTGGGTGCTGACCCTGGTGGCGACCGGTGTCGTGATCGGCATCATCTGGATGGGCCGCAGGCTCGTCTCGCCGTGGTGGGCGCTGGGCCTCGGGATGATCCTCGGCGGCGCGCTGGGCAATCTGGTGGACCGGTTCTTCCGCTCACCCGGGCCGCTGCGCGGCCACGTCGTCGACTTCCTGTCGATCGGCTGGTGGCCGGTTTTCAACGTCGCCGACCCTGCGGTCGTGGGCGGGGCGATCCTGCTGGTGGCGCTGTCGTTGTTCGGCTTCGATTTTGACACCGTCGGGAGGCGCCAGCCGGACGACGCAGAAGACCCCGTCGGGAGGCGCCAGCCGGACGACGCAGAAGACCCCGTCGGGAGGCGCCGGCCGGACGCCGAACCCGGGGAAGGATGACGACCCGTTCGATGCCGGTGCCCGAGGGGCTCGCAGGTATGCGAGTCGACGCCGGCCTTGCCCGGTTGCTCGGGCTTTCGCGGACCGCGGCCGCCGCGATCGCCGAGGACGGCGGTGTCGAGCTCGACGGGGTTCGTGCGGCCAAGTCCGACAAGCTGATCGCGGGTGCGTGGCTGGAGGTGCAGCTCCCGGAAGCGCCTGCGCCGGTGGAGAACACACCCGTCGACATCGAGGGCATGGACGTCCTCTATTCGGATGACGACATCGTCGCGATCGACAAGCCGCCGGGGGTGGCCGCGCATGCGACGGTCGGCTGGCACGGGCCCACGGTTCTCGGCGGCTTGGCCGCGGCGGGGTTCCGGATCAGCACGTCGGGCATCCACGAGCGTCAGGGCATCGTCCACCGTCTCGATGTCGGAACGTCCGGCGTCATGGTCGTGGCGCTGTCGGAGCGGGCCTACACCGCGCTGAAACGGGCGTTCAAGCAGCGCACCGTCGAAAAGCGTTATCACGCGCTGGTGCAGGGGCATCCGGATCCGTCGAGTGGGACGATCGACGCTCCGATCGGCAGGCATCGCGGGCACGACTGGAAATTCGCGGTCGTCGAGGGCGGCAGGCACAGCATCACGCACTACGACACGCTGGAGGCGCATCAGGCGGCCAGCCTTCTCGACATCCATCTCGAGACGGGCCGCACACATCAGATCCGGGTGCACTTCGCGGCGTTGCATCACCCGTGCGCCGGTGACCTGACCTACGGCGCCGACCCGACGCTGGCGAAACGCCTCGGACTGGACCGTCAGTGGCTGCATGCGCGGTCGCTGGCGTTCGCGCATCCCGCGGATGGCCGCCGGGTCGAGATCACCAGCCCGTACCCGGCCGATCTGCAGCACGCGTTGGACGTTCTGCGGCAGCACGACTTGTGAGGTCCGGCCTGCTCTACGGCGCCGGCGCCTATGTGATGTGGGGGCTGTTCCCCGCGTTTTTCCCGTTGCTCAAACCGGCCGGCGCTGTCGAGGTGCTCGCCCACCGGGTCATCTGGAGCTTCGCGTTGATGGGCGTCGTGGTCACAGCGGTGCGGCGGCTCGGGGACATCAGGGCGATCAGCGGCCGCATCTGGCTGCTGCTCGTCGCGGCCTCCGGCCTCATCTCCGCCAACTGGCTCATCTACGTGTACGCGGTGAACAACGGTCACGTCGTCGACGCCGCGCTCGGTTACTTCATCAATCCATTGGTGTCGATTGCCCTGGGCCTGTTGATCTTTCGTGAGAAATTGAACCGTTGGCAGTTCAGTGCGCTGGCCATCGCCGTCGTCGCGGTGGTGATTCTCACGGTTCAGCTCGGCGAGCCGCCGCTTGTCGGGCTCGGCCTGGCGCTGTCCTTTGGTCTCTACGGTGCGGTGAAGAAGCTGGTGCCGACGGACCCCCGGGTCAGCGTCGGCATCGAAGCGGCGATCGCGACCCCGTTCGCGCTCGCGTATGTGGCCGTGCTGCAGCTCACCGGCGGCGGCACCCTGACCGGTCACGGAGGCGGCCACGTCGCGCTGCTGGTTCTCTCCGGTGTGCTCACGGCGTTGCCGCTGCTGCTCTTCGCCGCAGCCGCACAGCGGCTCCCGATGGTCACGTTGGGCCTGCTGTTCTACGTGACTCCGGCGATGCAGCTGTCCTGGGGAGTGTTCGTGGGCCACGAGGCGATGCCTCCGATGCGGTGGCTCGGCTTCGTTCTGATCTGGGTTGCGCTGCTGGTCTTCACGGTCGACGCGGTGCGACGCGCACGGGCCGAGCGTCGGCTTTCCGCACCTCCCGTCGCGTGACCTTTGCGCGCGATTTCATTGACCCGCCAGTAGCTATGCCCTAACGTTTGCTCGTGGAGAACGAGACCCTCGCGGTGCCGTCGGTTCGCAAACGTGGTCGTCCGGTGGGGGCGGACTCCGAGCGGACACGGCTGACGATTATGCGGGCGGCCCGCGACATCATCGCCGAACGCGGCTACCAGGCGGCGACGTTCCAGCAGATCGCGCAGCGGGCCGGGGTCAGCCGTCCGACGCTGCACTACTACTTCGCCACCCGGGAAGAGTTGTACGACAAGCTGCTCGCCGACGTCTGCGAGCGGATGGAGAACTGCGCCACCACGGCACTGTGCGAGGGGTCGCTGCTCGCGCAACTAGCAGCATTCACGAGGGAGTTGCACCGGCTCGGCGAGGCCGAACCGGCGCTGATGAAGTTGGTCATGACGGCGCGGATAGACCACCACCGGGCGGTGCACAGGCACCAGGCGGCAGCCGCGATCGTGGCAGCGGTGCACGCGTTCTACGACGGCGCGGTGGCCCATGCGGTGCGCCGCGGCGAGCTGGATGCGGGCAACGATCCCCGTGCGGTGGCCGACATGCTGGCGGCGCTCTTCTGGGGGTTCGGGTTCCATACGGGTTTTCTCGCCGAGGACTCAAGTGCCGAACTGACTTCCGAGGTAGCCAGGCAATTGATGCGAATGGTTCGTAGCGGATTGCTGAACGGTGCGGTTGCGGCCGCGATCGACGCCTGATCCGAAGTTCGCGAGACACGCACCACGACACGCCGAGCGGTGTCGGTGGTCGGTCCTAAACTGGCGTCCCTATGAGCGGTTCTTTCGTGCATCTGCACAACCACACCGAGTACTCGATGCTCGACGGCGCCGCCAAGGTCAAACCGATGCTGGCCGAGGCGCTGCGGCTGGAGATGCCCGCGATCGGGATGACCGACCACGGGAACATGTTCGGCGCCAGCGAGTTCTACAACGCCGCCACCGATGCGGGCATCAAGCCGATCATCGGGGTCGAGGCGTACATCGCCCCTGCGTCGCGGTTCGAGACCAAGCGCGTGCTGTGGGGCGATCCGAGCCAGAAGAGCGACGACGTCTCCGGTAGCGGCTCCTACACCCACATGACGATGGTGGCCGAGAACGCCACCGGGCTCCGGAACCTGTTCAAGCTCTCGTCGCTCGCCTCGTTCGAGGGGCAGCTCGGCAAGTGGTCGCGCATGGACGCCGAGATCATCGCCGAGCATGCCAAGGGCATCATCGCGACCACCGGTTGCCCGTCCGGCGAGGTGCAGACCCGGCTGAGGCTGGGACACTATGACGAGGCGGTGGCCGCGGCCGCCAAGTGGCGCGAGATCTTCGGGCCGGAGAACTTCTTCCTGGAATTGATGGACCACGGCCTCGACATCGAGCGCCGCGTCCGCGAAGGCCTGATCGAGATCGGGCAGAAGCTCGGCATCCCACCCCTGGCCACGAATGACTGCCACTACGTCACCAAAGAGGCGTCGCGGAACCACGAGGCGCTGCTGTGCGTGCAGACCGGAAAAACGCTGTCGGATCCGACGCGCTTCAAGTTCGACGGCGACGGCTACTACCTCAAGTCTGCCGCCGACATGCGCGCGCTGTGGGACGACGAGGTGCCTGGCGCGTGTGATTCCACGCTCCTCATCGCCGAGCGCGTGCAGCCCTACACCGACGTGTGGGCACCGCAGGATCGCATGCCGGTTTTCCCGGTGCCCGAAGGGCATGACCAGGCGTCCTGGCTGCACCACGAGGTCATGGCGGGACTGGAACGCCGGTTCGGTGTTTCTCCCGGGGGGCCGGTGCCCAGTGATTACATCGAGCGCGCCGAGTACGAGATCAAGGTCATCTGCGACAAGGGTTTCCCGTCGTACTTCCTCATCGTCGCCGACCTGATCAACTACGCGAAGTCCGTCGACATCCGGGTCGGCCCCGGCCGCGGCTCGGCAGCAGGCTCCCTCGTGGCCTACGCGATGGGCATCACCAACATCGATCCGATCCCACACGGCCTGCTGTTCGAGCGCTTCCTCAACCCGGAACGTCCGTCGGCCCCCGACATCGACATCGACTTCGACGACCGTCGTCGCGGCGAGATGCTGCGGTATGCGGCCAACAAGTGGGGCAGCGATCGCGTCGCCCAGGTCATCACCTTCGGCACCATCAAAACCAAAGCTGCGCTGAAGGATTCGGCGCGCGTCAACTACGGCCAGCCGGGCTTCGCCATCGCCGACCGGATCACCAAGGCGCTGCCGCCGCCGATCATGGCCAAGGACATCCCGCTGTCGGGCATCACCGATCCGACCCATGAGCGGTACAAGGAAGCCGCCGAGGTGCGCAGCCTCATCGACACCGATCCCGACGTGCGCACGATCTACGAGACCGCCAGGGGCCTCGAGGGTCTGGTGCGCAACGCCGGTGTGCACGCGTGCGCGGTGATCATGAGCTCCGAGCCCCTCATCGATGCGATCCCGCTGTGGAAGCGCCCGCAGGACGGCGCAGTCATCACGGGCTGGGACTACCCGTCGTGCGAGGCCATCGGCCTGCTGAAGATGGACTTCCTCGGGCTGCGCAACCTGACCATCATCGGCGACTGCATCGAGAACATCAAAGCCAATCGCGGCATCGACCTCGACCTGGAGTCGCTCGCGCTCGACGACCCGAAAGCCTACGAACTTCTCGGCCGCGGTGACACGCTGGGCGTGTTCCAGCTCGACGGCGGTCCGATGCGAGATCTGCTGCGCCGCATGCAGCCCACCGAGTTCAACGACATCGTGGCCGTGCTCGCGCTGTACCGGCCGGGTCCGATGGGCATGAACGCCCACAACGACTACGCCGATCGCAAGAACAACCGCCAGGCGATCAAGCCGATCCACCCCGAGCTCGAGGAACCGCTCAAGGAGATCCTCGCCGAGACCTACGGCCTGATCGTCTACCAAGAGCAGATCATGTTCATCGCCCAGAAGGTCGCGTCCTACACGATGGGCAAGGCCGACGCGCTGCGAAAGGCGATGGGCAAGAAGAAGCTCGAGGTCCTCGAGGCCGAGTACAAGGGCTTCCATGAAGGCATGACCGCGAACGGGTTCTCCGAGGGTGCGGTGAAGGCCCTGTGGGACACCATCCTTCCGTTCGCCGGGTACGCGTTCAACAAGTCGCACGCGGCCGGTTACGGGCTGGTGTCGTACTGGACGGCGTATCTGAAGGCCAACTATCCGGCCGAGTACATGGCGGGCCTGCTCACCTCGGTCGGGGACGACAAGGACAAGGCGGCGGTGTATCTGGCGGACTGCCGCCGGCTCGGTATTACGGTGCTGCCGCCCGACGTCAACGAGTCCGTGCAGAACTTTGCCTCCGTCGGCAACGACATCCGCTTCGGTCTGGGCGCCGTTCGCAACGTCGGCGCGAATGTCGTTGCCTCGTTGGTGAACACGCGTGCGGAGAAGGGTAAGTACACCGACTTCTCCGACTATTTGAACAAGATCGACATTGCTGCCTGCAACAAGAAGGTGACGGAGTCGCTGGTCAAGGCAGGCGCGTTCGACTCGCTCGGCCACCCCCGCAAGGGTCTGTTCCTCGTGCACACCGACGCCGTCGACTCGGTGCTGGGCACCAAGAAGGCCGAGGCGATGGGGCAGTTCGACCTCTTCGGTGGGGCAGACGCCGGGGGAGACAGCGGGGACTCCGCGTTCACCATCAAGGTGCCCGACGAGGAGTGGGAGGACAAGCACAAGCTCGCACTCGAACGCGAGATGCTCGGCCTCTACGTGTCGGGCCATCCCCTCAACGGCATCGCCCATCTGTTGACCGCCCAGGTGGACACCCAGATCCCGGCGATCCTCGAAGGCGACATCGCCAACGACACCCAGGTGCGGGTCGGCGGGATTTTGGCGTCGGTGAACCGTCGCGTCAACAAGAACGGCCTGCCCTGGGCGTCTGCGCAGATCGAAGACCTCTCGGGCGGCATCGAGGTGCTGTTCTTTCCGCAGACCTATTCGATGTTCGGCGCGGAGATCGCAGACGACGTCGTCGTGTTGATCGGGGCCAAGGTGGCCAAGCGAGACGACAGGATCTCACTGATCGTCAACGAGTTGATCGTGCCCGACTTCTCGAGCGCCCAGGCGAACCGGCCGGTCGCGGTGAGCCTGCCCACGCGGCAGTGCACCGTGGACAAGGTCACCGCGCTGAAGCAGGTGCTGGCCCGCCACCCCGGGACCTCGCAGGTTCATCTTCGGCTGATCAACGGCGAGCGCATCACGACGCTGGAGCTGGATCAGTCGCTGCGTGTGACGCCGTCATCGGCGCTGATGGGAGATCTGAAAGAACTGCTGGGCCCGGGCTGCCTGGGCGGCTGACGAAAGCGGGCCCCGCGGAATCAGGTGCGCGAGGAGGTGAGGAGGCCGATGCTGAGCCAGGCAAGAGCGGCGGCGCCGGCCCCGCTCAGAACCGCCGGGCCCGCGGAGGCTGTCGCCACTCCGACGACCACGAAAACCAGCAGCCCCACGATCAGCGCCACCACTTTGTAGGTGGGCCAGGCGACGCCCGCAATCGACACCGTCGAGGCCGGACGGGACACGGCGTCGCTGAGATGTTCGGCAGTCGTCACGAATTCACGATAGCTCGTAGGAAAGTTTTCGGTCAACCGAAACGCTGATTGCGGCGCATCGATTTTTCTAGCCTGCCTACATGTTCATCCGCGGCATTTCTCCGGCGGCGGGGTGCGGTGGCACCATTGTCCGGTGTCCGCTGAGCTGAGCCATAGCCCCCGAATCGATCCCGGTGCGCCGCTGCGTGCCCGGGACATCGACGAGGCCGCTCAGCGAATTTCGGGGGTGGTGGCCAAGACGCCGCTGCAGTTCAGTGACCGCCTGTCGGCGATCACCGGCGCACAGGTGTACCTGAAGCGCGAGGATCTCCAGGCCGTCCGCTCCTACAAGCTGCGCGGGGCCTACAACCTGCTGATGCAGCTGAGCCCTGAGGAGAAGGCCGCCGGGGTGGTCTGCTCATCGGCAGGAAACCACGCTCAGGGCTTCGCGCTGGCTTGCCGCTCCATGGGTATCCACGGTCGGGTTTACGTCCCCGCCAAGACGCCCAAACAGAAGCGCAACCGCATCCTTTATCACGGCGGTGACTTCATCGAGCTCATCGTCGGCGGGAAGACCTACGACATGGCCGCACAGGCTGCGCTCGACGACGTCGCCCGTACCGGCGCCACGCTGGTTCCGCCCTACGACGACCTGCGCACGATGGCAGGGCAGGGCACCATCGGTGTCGAAATTCTCGACCAGCTGGGTGCAGAACCCGACTTGATGATCGTGCCGGTCGGTGGCGGCGGCTGCATCAGCGGGATCACCACCTACCTCGCAGAACGTACCGCCACGACGTCGGTGCTCGGCGTCGAACCCGCGGGAGCCGCGGCGCTGGTGGCCGCGTTGGCCCACGGCAAACCCGTGACCCTCGAAGACGTCGACCAGTTTGTCGACGGCGCGGCCGTCGCGCGGGTGGGCGCGAAGCCGTTCGCAGCGCTGTCGGCCGCAGGCGACATGGTGTCGATCACCACGATCGACGAAGGTGCGGTGTGCACCGCGATGCTCGATCTGTATCAGAACGAGGGGATCATCGCCGAGCCCGCGGGTGCGCTGTCGGTGGCTGCACTCTTCGATGCCGACATCGAGCCCGGCTCGACAGTGGTGTGCCTGATCTCGGGCGGCAACAATGACGTGTCCCGCTACGGTGAGGTCCTCGAGCGGTCCCTGGTGCACCTCGGGCTCAAGCACTATTTCCTCGTCGACTTCCCCCAGGAACCCGGCGCATTGCGCAAGTTCCTCGACGAGGTGCTCGGCCCGAACGACGACATCACGCTGTTCGAATACGTCAAGCGCAACAATCGCGAGACCGGTGAGGCGCTGGTCGGCATCGAGATGAACTCCGCGGCCGACCTCGAAGGCCTGCTCGCACGTATGCACGGCTCAGAGTGCCATGTCGAGCTGCTGGAGCCGGGCTCGCCGACGTATCGCTACCTGACCTGACGCCCCAGGCGGCTACTGTGCGCGCAGAACCGCGACGGAGTGCCCGTCGATACGGGTAGACTCCGTTCCCGCCGCCGGCTCGCCCCACGCCAGCACGACCTCGCCGGTCACCGGTATCTCGACGGGCTGGGCACCGAGGTTGCACGCGATCGAGAGCGCGCCGCGGCGCATGACGAACCAGCGGCCGTCTTCGTCGTAGTCGACGCGCAGGTTGTCCAGCCACGGGTCGGCCATGTCGGGTTCGTTGTGGCGCAACGCGATCAGGCCGCGGTAGAACTCGAGCAGCTGTGCGTGTTCGCCGTCGGTGATCTCGTCCCACTTCAGCTTCGAGCGTGTGAACGTCTCCGGATCCTGCGGATCGGGGATTTCGTCGGCATCCCAGCCGTGCTCGGCGAACTCCTTCTTGCGGCCCTCCGCCGTCGCCCGGGCCAGCTCGGGTTCTGGGTGCGAGCTGAAGAACTGGAACGGCGACGACGACGCCCACTCCTCACCCATGAAAAGCATTGCCGTGTAGGGCGACCCGAGTGCCAGCGCGGCCTTGATGGCCTGCTGGCCTGCCGTCAGGTTCTGCGACGGGCGGTCACCGATGGCGCGGTTGCCGACCTGATCATGAGTCAGGGTGTAGGCCAGCAGCCTCGTGGCCGGGATCGTCGCGGTGTCCAGCGGACGGCCGTGCCGGCGCCCGCGGAACGACGAAAACGTACCGGCGTGGAAGTACCCGTGCCGCAGCGTCTCCGCCAGTGTGGCCAGCGTTCCGAAATCGCCGTAATACCCCTGCTGTTCGCCGGAGACGGCCGAGTGGATGGCGTGGTGGATGTCGTCGTCCCACTGCGCGGTCATGCCCAGGCCGCCCTGGTCGCGAGGTGTGATCAACCGTGGGTCGTTCATGTCGCTTTCGGCGACCAGCGACAGCGGACGGCCGACTTCGCCTGCGAGCGCCTCGGTTTCGGCAGACATCTCTTCGAGGATGTGAACGGCGGTGGTGTCGACCAGGGCGTGCACAGCGTCGAGCCGTAACCCGTCGGCATGGAAATCGCGCATCCAGCGCAGCGCACAGTCCAGGATATAGCGGCGCACCTGATCGGACCCCGCGTCGGCGATGTTGATCGATTCGCCCCACGGATTGGAACCGCTCGACATATACGGCCCGAATTTCGGCAGATAGTTGCCGGACGGGCCGAGATGGTTGAACACCGCGTCGATGAGGACGCCGAGTCCGCGGTGGTGGCAGGCGTCGACGAAACGCACCAGCCCGTCAGGCCCGCCATACGGCTCGTGCACCGCGTACCAGAGCACACCGTCGTAACCCCAACCGTGCGTGCCGCTGAAGGCGTTGACAGGCATGACCTCGACGAAGTCCACACCGAGATCCACGAGATAGTCCAGCTTCTCGATCGCGGAGTCGAACGTCCCGTCGGGCGTGAAGGTGCCGACGTGCAGTTCGTAGATCACGCCGCCCTCGATCGAACGGCCCTGCCAACCGGCATCGGTCCACGCGTCCGGGGACGGACTCCACAGCTGCGACCGTTCGTGGACACCCTCGGGCTGTCGTGGCGAACGAGGGTCGGGGATCACCGTCGCGTCGTCGTCGAGCACGAAGCCGTACCGGGCGTCGGCGGCGGTGTCGACGACCGCGCGCCACCAGCCGTCCGGGGTGCGGGTCATCGGGTGCAGCGTGCCCCCGACATCGAGGCGTACCTGCTCGGGCTGTGGCGCCCATACGGCGAACTCGTGATCAGCCATCGGTCCGCACCATCAACGCGACGGGCAGGTCGGCGAACAGGTCGGTCGCTGCGACGCTTCCGCGATGGTCCGTCCCGGTGAGTCGGTCGGTCCACGAGCCGTCAGGCAGTGCCAAGGACGTTTCCCCCCAACCGTTGTCGGTCAACCGCACGGTCCATCGGCTGACCGCGACGAGAACGTCCTCACCGCGAAGGTAGGCGACGAGGTGCTCGGCTGCTTCACCGTCTGCAAGCAACGGACGATGCCCGCCCGACAGAAAGCTGCCGGGTCGTTCGCGACGGAGTTTCAATGCTTCCCGCACCACACGAATCTTGGGATGCTCAAGCGTCGTCAACGCCTCGCGCCGAAGGGCGTAGTCCACCGCCCGTCGGTTGTCCGGGTCGACCAGGCTGTCCTCCCACAGCTCGGTGCCCTGATAGATGTCCGGAACGCCGGGTGCCGTCAGCGCGATGAGCTTCTGCCCCAACGCATCACTGTGGCCGTGCGGCGCGAGCCGGGTGACCAGCGCTGTCAGCTCCACGCCGACAGGACCGTCGATGATCGCGTCCAGCCACCCGTGGACGGCGCCTTCGAACTCTTCGTCGGGATCGTTCCACGTCGTGTGAAGTGCGGCCTCACGGATCGCCTTTTCGGCATAACCATGCAGGCGCTGACGCAGCTCGTCGCTCACCTCACCGCTGACCGGCCACACGCCGAAAACGTTCTGCCACAAGAACAATCCGGTCACCGGATCGGGTGGTGAGAGACTCCGTTCCCAGCCCTGCACCAGTTCGGACCACAGGGAAGGCACCTGCGACAGCACCCCGATACGGGCCCGCACGTCCTCGCCGCGTTTGGTGTCATGGGTGCTCAGCGTCGTCATCGCGTGCGGCCACAGACCTGCCCGGACCGAGGCGCGCTGATGGAACTCCGCGGCGCTGACCCCGAAATACTCCGGCTCGCCGCCGACTTCGTTGAGTGAAACCAGGCGGGGATCCCGGTAGAAAAGGCAGTCCTCCATCGACTTCGCGGTCGCCGCACCGCACAGCTGCTGCAGCCGGACCGTGACCTCGTCGCTGACGTCGAGGGCAGCTGCGAGCAGCGCGAGCGGTTCGGTCAGTTCCGGGCGTTCCGAACTGGTTTCGGCAATGGCGACGGGCAGGACCACGGCGAGGGCGGGATAGTCGGACCGGTAGACGCCGACGTGGCTGAGCAACAGGGCGACGGCGTCGCCCAGCAGCGCGTGATCGCGCCCGGTGGCCGCAACGACCGCACGACGCACCCTGGCGAGTTCGCTGGCGAGCGTGACGGTGACGGCCTCGACCTTGAGCTCGCGGCCCTGGTCCCTCATCGTCGAGTAGTCGACGCCGGCCGATTCGACCAGCGCGGTCAGCGACTTGGCGCCGGTCGGATCGATGAACAGTCCGCCGGTCTCGCGCAACGCGTCGTAGCCGGTGGTGCCGGCGACCGGCAGGCTGATGTCCAATGCTTCGTCGACCGCGAGGATCTTCTCGATGACGATCCACGCATCCGGCCCGGTCAGCTCCCGCAGCCACCCCAGATAGCCTGCGGGATCCGACAATCCGTCCGGATGATCGATGCGGATGCCGTCGACCAGGCCTTCGGTGAACCAGCGCTTGACCTCGGCGTGGGTGGCATCGAAGACGGCCTTGTCTTCCTGGCGCAGCCCCGCCAGGGAGGTGATCGAGAAGAACCGGCGGTATCCGCAGATGTTGTTCCGCCAGCCGATGAGTTTGTAGTGCTGCCGGTCATGGACCTCGGGCCCGCTGCCGTCACCGGTACCGGGCGCGATCGGCCACTGTCGGTCGCCGAGCCGCAGCAGGTCGCCGTCGACGGTCAGGTCCGTCACGTCGTCGTCGGAACCCAGGACGGGCAGCACGATCCGTCCCTGCGGGTCCACGTTCCAGTCGATGTCGAAGTAGGACGCGTACGCCGACTCCCGCCCGTGGGTGAGCAGATCCCACCACCATCGGTTCTCCGAGGGGACGTCGACCCCGACGTGGTTGGGCACGATATCGACGACCACGCCGAGGCCGGCTGCCCGGGCCTTCTCGGAGAGCCGCCGGAACCCTTCGGGCCCACCGAGTTCCGCCGAGATGGTGGTGGGGTCGGTGACGTCGTAGCCGTGGGTGGACCCCTCACCGGCGGTGAGAATGGGGGACAGGTAGAGGTGGGACACCCCGAGGTCGGCGAGATAGCCCACCAAGTTCTCGGCGTCGGCGAAGGTGAACGCCTCGCCGCTGGACGGTCCGCGCATCTGCAGCCTGTACGTGGAGATCACTGACATGTCAGGCGACCTTGCGCAGAACCAGAACGGACCGGGGCGAAAGCGTAATCGTCTCGCCGGCAACTACTTCCAGCGTGCTCACCCCTTGTGGGTCGGCGGTGTCGACGGCGCCCGCCCACTCCTTGGCGTAGTCACCGTCGGGGGCCACGAAGTCGACCGCCTTGTCGTGAGCGTTGAAGCACAGCAGGAAGGAGTCGTCGACGACTTTCTCCCCGCGGATGTCCGGTGCGGGGATGGCATCACCGTTGACGAACACCGAGACGCACTTGAAGCCCGAGCCCCAGTCCTCCGGTGTCATCTCTGTCCCCGACTGGGTGAGCCATTCGATGTCCCGGATCTGGTCTTCGGTGTGGACGACGTTGCCGTCGAAGAACCTCCGGCGCCGGAACGCCGGGTGGTCCTTGCGGAATTTCACCATCCTGCGCGTGAACTCGACGAGGTCGGCGTTGGTCTCGCACAGCGACCAGTCCATCCAGGACAGCTCGGAGTCCTGGCAGTAGACGTTGTTGTTGCCCCGCTGGGTCCTGCCCATCTCGTCGCCGTGGGCGATCATCGGGGTGCCCTGGGACAGCATCAGCGTGGCCAAGATGTTGCGCATCTGCTTCTCGCGCAGCTCCAAGATCTCGGCGTCATCGGTCGGCCCCTCGACGCCGCAGTTCCACGATCTGTTGTGGCTCTCACCGTCGCGGTTGTCTTCGCCGTTGGCCTCGTTGTGCTTCTCGTTGTAGGACACGAGGTCGTTGAGGGTGAAACCGTCGTGGCACGTGACGAAGTTGATGCTGGCGCTCGGCCGTCTGCCGGTCGCCTCGTACAGATCTGAGGAGCCGGTCAGCCGGGAGGCGAACTCACCTAGGGTTGCGGGCTCGCCCCGCCAGAAATCACGCACAGTGTCGCGATACTTCCCATTCCATTCGGTCCACAAACCTGGGAAATTCCCGACCTGATAACCGCCCTCGCCGACGTCCCACGGTTCGGCGATCAGCTTGACCTGACTGATGACGGGATCCTGCTGGATGATGTCGAAGAACGCCGACAGCCGGTCCACGTCGTAGAACTCGCGGGCCAGCGTCGATGCCAGATCGAAGCGGAAGCCGTCCACATGCATGTCTAGCACCCAGTAGCGCAGCGAGTCCATGATCAGCTGCAGCGTGTGGGGGTGTCGGGCGCTGAGGCTGTTGCCGGTGCCGGTGAAGTCCTTGTAGTAGCGCAGGTCCCCGTCGAGCAGACGGTAGTAGGCGGCGTTGTCGATGCCACGGAAGTTGATCGTCGGGCCGAGGTGGTTGCCTTCGGCGGTGTGGTTGTAGACCACGTCGAGGATGACCTCGATCCCGGCCTCGTGGAACGCGCGCACCATCGTCTTGAACTCGGCGACGGCTCCGCCGGCATTGCGGGTCGCGGCGTACTGGTTGTGGGGCGCGAAGAACCCGAATGTGTTGTAGCCCCAGTAGTTCCGCAGACCGAGATCGATCAGCCGGTGGTCATGCATGAACTGGTGCACCGGCATCAGCTCGATCGCGGTGACGTTGAGCGACCTCAGATGGTCGATGACCGCGGGATGGCCCAGGCCGGCGTAGGTGCCGCGTAACTCCTCGGGCACACCGGGATGGGTTTGCGTCATGCCCTTGACGTGCGCCTCGTAGATCACCGTTTCGTGGTAGGGAGTCCGCGGCGGGCGATCGGACCCCCATTGGAAGAACGGGTTGATGACGACGCTGGTCATCGTGTGGCCGAGAGAGTCGACCCGCGGTGGGACTCCGCCCGTGGCCAGGTCGTCGGCCTGCAGATCGTACGAGTAGAGCGCCTGGGTGAATTCGAAATCCCCATCGAACGACTTGCCGTAGGGATCGAGGAGGAGCTTGCTGGGATCGCACCGGTGCCCGGCGACCGGATCCCACGGCCCGTGCACGCGGAAGCCGTACCGCTGGCCGGGGGTGATCGTCGGCAGATAGCAGTGCCAGACGTAACCGTCGACCTCGTCGAGATCGATCCGTTGCTCGCGGCCGTCCTTGCCGATCAGGCACAGCTCGACACGCTCGGCCACTTCGGAGAACAGCGAAAAGTTCGTTCCCGCACCGTCGTAGGTGGCACCCAGGGGATACGGCGTCCCCGGCCACACGGCAGGGATCGTTCGTTCGCCCGACGGCATCAGTCGGTCCACCATCGGGTGGCCGCGCCGACCTGGCGACCCAGTTCGTCGACCATCGTGCGCATGTACGTCGCCGAGATGTGATGTGCGTCGTGATACATCAACACATTTCCCTCCACGGCTCGGCAGTAGTCGGAACGACAGACCGCGTCGCTCATGTCGAGCGGCTTGAGCAACGGGAACCGGGCGAGGTAGTCCAGCGTCGGGTTGTGGTCCGACAGTACTTCGGAACGTTCGATCCCGCAGGAGATGGCGTCGCCGCCGCCGGCGAGACAGTCGGCGGGGAAGAACGGTTCTCCGTCGCGCACCATCCACGGGGTGTCGCGCATCGCGAGCACCGGAATGTCGTTGTCGGAGAACTCCTGCCAGATTCCCAGGTAGCTCGACGGCATCACGTCGCCGGCCCTGATGTTCCAGGGCCGGGTCGACGTGGTGAACACGTAGTCCGGCTTGTCGGCGATGATGCGCGGCATCACCCGTTCGTTCCACTCCCGGCATTTGGGGTAAGGGCGGTTATCGCCCATCACCAACGGGTTCCGCTCCGTTGTCAGCGGGCAGCCCATCTTCAGATAGGTGACCACCTTGAAGTTGTGCATCCGGCCCAGCAGGTCCAGCGCGGTGATCCAGTGTTCGGCGTGTGAACCGCCGGCCAGCGCGATCGTCCGCGTCGCTGCTTTGTCGCCGTAGGTGCAGTTGATGATGCCGACATTGTCGAAGTCGCTGATGCAACCGTCGGTGGTGGATTCGGGCAGATCGTCCTTGGCCTCCAGGACGGTGGGGCGCATCGGCAGCTTCGGCACCTTGGCGTTGTTGACGAGTGCCTGAGCGCCCGGATAGTCACGGATCGACAGGGTGGCGAGTTCCTTGCCGTTGGCGCGAAGCACGGTGACGTGTTCGCGCCACGTGAACGACGTCGCGGTCAGGGCGACACCGAGAAGCGCGACCGTTGATCCGAGCACGATCGTCGGCCTGCGCAGCCGGGTGCGCAGCGGGGCCTTGCTGACGGCTGCCGAGGCGGCCGGGGCGCCGCGGGCGCGCAACGGTTCCTCGACGAAACGCGTTGTCAGCCACGCCAGCACGCCGGAAACCAGCAGCACGCCCGCGCCTTCGACGAAGTTGACCCGCGACCCGCCGGTGTAGGCGAGGTAGAAGATCAGCAACGGCCAGTGCCACAGGTACAGGGCGTAGGCCATCGCGCCGAGCGCTACGAAAGGCTTCGACGCCAGGAGTCGATTCGGGGCGGGGATGCGGCCATCGGTGTGCGGATCGGCATAGCGGTTGGCCGCCGAGAGTATGAACAGCAGTGTCGCGCCGACGGGCACCAGCGCCCACGGCCCGGGGAACTCGTGCACGCCGTCGATCAAGGCCCCGCACGACAGGATGGCGGCGAGCCCGACGACCGCGAGCACGGTGCGCAGCCACATCGGCCACCGCACATACGGGACGACCGCGCCGACGAGTACGCCGACCAGCAGTTCCCAGGCGCGGGCGAAGCTGTTGTAGTACGCCGTGGCCTGGTCGGCGTTGTGGGCGATGATCGCGTATACGAACGACGCGATCGTCAGCGCACTGAGCAACGTCACGAACGCCGCTCGGGCGTACCTGCCGAAGATGCGGCGGAAAAGCCACGCACACAACACGATCAGCGCGAGGAAGGCGATGTAGAACTGCCCCTGCACCGACATCGACCAGATGTGCTGCAGCGGGCTGACGGATTCTCCCGCGCGCAGATAATCGGCTGCCGAGCTGGCCAACTCCCAGTTCTGGTAATACCCGAGGCTCGCGAGGCTCTGGTCGGCGAAGGCCTCCCAACGCGTCTCGGGCTGAATCAGGATGGTCAGCACCGCTGACGCGGCCAGGACGACCACGAGCGCGGGCAGCAGCCGCCGGACGAGCCGCGTCACTTCGGGCACCGGCCGCAGCGACGCTCCCGGGGTGAGGGCATTGCGCAGCAACCGGCCGCCGAAGAAGAAACCGGACAGCACCAAGAAGACGTCCACGCCGCCCGACACCCGCCCGAACCACACGTGGAACACCGCCACCAGAGCGATTGCGATGCCGCGCAGCCCGTCGAGATCGTGCCGGTAGAACCCTGACGTGCGCGTTCCCATGCCGGAACCGGGTTTCACCGGGACGCGTGGGGACGAGCCCGGGGCGGTGGTCTGTGCCGGCCGGGCAGGGGCGAGGGTCATCATGGTCGACGGCTAATCTACCGAAGGTGTCTGCGTTGAGGCCGAATGAGATCAGCGCCATCGACGCCGCTCACATCTGGCACCCGTACAGCCCCATCGGCGACGATGCGTTGGCGCCCGTCGTGGCGGTCGGTGCTCGCGGCGCGTGGCTCACCGTCGTGCACGACGGCCGTGAGGTGGAGGTGCTCGACGCGATGGCGTCGTGGTGGACGGCCGTGCACGGCCACGGCCACCCTGAGTTGGACGCGGCGATCACAAAACAGCTCGCGACGATGAACCACGTCATGTTCGGCGGACTCACCCACGAGCCGGCCGCCCGGCTCGCCCGCCTTCTGGTCGACCTGACGCCGGAGGGGCTCGAGACGGTGTTCTTCAGCGACTCCGGGTCGGTGTCGGTGGAGGTCGCGGTCAAGATGGTGCTGCAGTACTGGCGCAGCAGCGGACACCCTGCCAAGAGCCGCCTGATGACGTGGCGCGGCGGCTACCACGGCGACACCTTCACCCCGATGAGCGTCTGCGATCCGCAGGGCGGCATGCACGAGCTGTGGAGTGGCGCCAACTCGCTGCTCGCCGACCAGGTGTTCGCCCCGCCCGTGCCGACCGAATACGACCCCGCCTACACCGCAGCGTTCGCCGAGCAGCTCGACCGGCACGCGCACGAACTCGCCGCGGTGATCGTCGAGCCGGTCGTGCAGGGCGCAGGCGGCATGCGGTTCCACGACCCCCGGTATCTGGTGGACCTGCGCAGGCTCTGCGACCAGCACGGCGTGCTGCTGATCTTCGACGAGATCGCGACCGGTTTCGGCAGGACGGGCGCCATGTTCGCCGCCGACCACGCGGGGGTGTGCCCGGATGTCATGTGCGTCGGCAAGGCGCTCACCGGCGGCTACCTGACGTTGGCGGCGACGCTGTGCACCCGCGAGGTTGCCCGCACCATCAGCGCGAATCCGCCGGGGGCGCTGATGCACGGGCCCACCTTCATGGCCAACGCGCTGGCCTGTGCGGTGAGCGTGGCGTCGGTCGAACTGCTGCTCGCGACGGACTGGCAGTCCCGGGTCGGCGCGATCGAGGCCGGCCTGCGGACCGGACTGGCGCCCGCAGCCGAGCTGCCCAACGTCGTCGACGTGCGGGTATTGGGAGCGATCGGCGTGATCGAGGTGGACCGGCCGGTCGATCTTCGGGTCGCCACACCGGTGGCCATCGAGCACGGCGTCTGGTTGCGACCATTCCGCAACCTCATCTATGTGATGCCACCCTTCATCTGCACACCCGCCGAGGTCGCCCAGATCACCTCGGCGATGGTCGAGGTCGCGCGTGCACTAACCTGAACGGTGTTCAAGAGACAAAGGAGCCAACCGTGACCCGCGTCGGTCTGTCGCCGCTGTCCTGGCTTGACGAGGTCGAGACGCAGCGCCGCGCGGCGGGACTGCGCCGGTCGTTGCGCACCCGGCCGCCGGTGGGCGCAGAGCTCGACCTGGCCTCCAACGACTACCTCGGCCTGTCCCAGCACCCCCGCGTGATCGAGGGCGGGGTCGCCGCCCTTCGCACGTGGGGCGCTGGTTCGACCGGGTCTCGTCTGGTCACCGGAAACACCGAGTTGCACGAAGAGTTCGAGGATGCACTGGCGTCCTTCGTCGGCGCCGGCTCCGCACTGGTGTTCTCGTCGGGATATACCGCCAACCTCGGCGCCGTCGTCGCGCTGTCGGGCCCTGGATCTCTTCTGGTTTCCGACGCGCTGACCCACGCCTCGCTCGTCGATGCGTGCCGGCTGTCCCGCGCGCGGGTGGTCGTCACGCCTCACAACGACGCGGCGGCTGTCGAGGACGCGCTGGCCACCCGCTCCGAGGAACGCGCCGTCGTGGTCACCGACTCGGTGTTCTCCGCTGACGGAGACCTCGCACCCCTGCGCGAACTGCACGACGCGTGTCGCCGACACGGAGCCCTGCTGATCGTCGACGAGGCCCACGGGCTCGGCGTCCGCGGCGACCGGGGGCGCGGTCTACTCGACGAGGTGGGCCTGGCCGGGGCGCCGGACGTGGTGATGACCACGACGCTGTCCAAGGCACTCGGCAGCCAGGGCGGGGTGGTGTTGGGGCCTGCAGCGGTGCGCGCACACCTGATCGACGCGGCGCGGCCGTTCATCTTCGACACGGGTCTGGCGCCCGCCGCGGTCGGTGCCGCCCACGCGGCGCTGCAGGTGCTCATCGAAGAACCGTGGCGTGCGCAGCGTGTGCTCGACCATGCGGCGACGTTGGCGTCGATCTGCGACGTCGCGGACGTTCCGTCCTCGGCAGTGGTGTCGGTGATCCTGGGCGAGCCCGAGGTCGCCTTGGCCGCAGCAGTCTCCTGCCTCGAGCGGGGCGTGCGGGTGGGTTGCTTCCGTCCGCCCACCGTGCCCGCGGGAACCTCCCGCCTGCGGTTGACTGCGCGCGCCTCGCTGTCCGACGACGAGATGGCACTCGCCACCGAGGTGCTCACCGAGGTGTTGTCGCCCTCGTGAGCGTCCTCGTCGTCACCGGAACTGGAACCGGCATCGGGAAAACCGTCGCCACCGCGGCGTTGGCCTGCCATGCCCGGCTCGCCGGTCTCGACGTCGCGGTGTGCAAACCGGTGCAGACCGGAACGCTCGACGGAGACGACGACCTCGCCGAGGTGGCCCGGCTCGCCGGCATCACCCGATTACATTCCGTCGCAAAGTTTCCCGAGCCCCTCGCGCCGCTGGCAGCAGCACAACGGGCCGGCGGCCAGTTGCCGACCCGGCAGGCGCTTCGCGACCTGGTGACCGAAGCCGACAGCCCGGGCAGGCTCACCCTGGTCGAAGGCGCGGGCGGGCTGCTCGTCGAGATCGGGGCGGACGGGACCACCCTGCGCGACCTCGCGGTCGACCTCGGGGCGCCGGTGCTGACCGTCGTCGCCCCCGGTCTCGGTACGCTCAATCACACCGTGCTGACCCTGGAAGCGCTGGCGCACAAGAACGTCGACAGTGCGGGACTGGTGATCGGCGCATGGCCGGCACAACCCGGAGTCGCGGAGATCGACAACCGGGATGCTCTTGCCCGGCTGGCGCCGGTGCGTGCCGCGCTGCCCGCTGGGGCCGGGTCACTTGGCCCCTCGGACTTCGAGCGGCTCAGTGCGCAGGCATTCGACCGTTCCTGGGTCGAAGCCCTCGTCGGCTGATGGTCCATTCCGTCGAGTTGCTATTCGACCCCACCACCGACGCCGCTGTCCGGCAGGCGTGGAACGATCTGGCGCAGAACGGGATCCGCAGCCTCGCCGGTCACCAGTCGCCCACCAACCGCCCGCACGTCACCCTGACGGTGGCCGGTTCGATGGGAGACGGCGTCGACGACGCGCTCGCGCCGCTGTTGGCATGCCTGCCGTTTCACTGCGTTCTCGGAGCGCCGATGCTGTTCGGGCACGGGCGTTCCGTCACCTTGGTACGCCTCGTGGTGCCGACGGCCGAACTGCTGCAGCTGCAGCAGGAGGTGCACCGGACCTGCCTGCCACACATGACGGAAGAGCCCCTGCCGCACACGAATCCGGGGCATTGGACGCCGCACGTCACGCTGTCGAGGCGGGTCCCTGTCGGCCAGCTGTCCGCGGCGCTGGCGCTGCCGGGCGTGACGCAGGACGTCGTTGCCACCGCAGTCGGCTTGCGGCACTGGGACGGTAATGCCAAAGTCGAGCACCCGATCGGTTGACCGTCCCGGCCGGGCTTCTGATCTGGTCAATCCGCCTGCGCTACAGCACACTCGTCACTGGTTCGTCGCTGTGCGTGGCAATGCCGTCGGTGAGCAGCCGCAGGCCGAAGGTGAATCGCGCGCTCGGGTCCTCGGTCCACACGGTGTGCTCGACATCGGCGCCCGCGGCATCCCACTGCAGGCGCGATTGCTCGTCGGCGGTGAATCCGAGCACGTAGTAGATGACGGTGCGGGCCGCAAGCTCGGCGTGTCCGGATGCCACACCCGCCTCGCGGGCTGCCGATGCCAGTCGATCCAGCACGGCGGTCATCGACTCGGATTGGCCGGCCGCGAAACTCGCGGACACCAGCTCGGCGCCGTCGGTGTGCGACAGCAGTGCGTCGCGCAGCTGTGCGCACGTCGCGCTGACGCGCATGCGCCACTCGCCGTCGACCTCACCGAGCGGTTGCAGGATGCGATCGGCCACCGCGCCGAGGAGCTGCTGCTTGTTGGCGAAATGCCAGTACAGCGCGCCGGGGGAGACGTTGAGCTCGCGCGCGAGGCGGCGCATCGACAGGTCGGCGATCCCGTAGTTGTCCAGCAGGGACGTCGCCATGTCGACCACGTCGCGTTTGTGGAGCTGCACGGCAATACCCTAACCTGAACACCGTTCAAGACGCAGGAGGGCGACTAGGTGACCGACATTCTGGTGCAAGCGCGCGAGCAGGTGCTGGAGCGTGGCGAGGGACTCGATCAGGACCAGACACTTCAGGTGCTGCAGCTGCCCGACGATCAGCTCGACGCCCTGCTTGAGCTCGCCCACGAGGTCCGGATGAAGTGGTGCGGACCGGATGTCGAGGTCGAGGGCATCATCAGCCTCAAGACCGGCGGGTGCCCCGAGGACTGCCATTTCTGTTCGCAGTCAGGCCTTTTCGCCTCGCCCGTGCGCAGCGCCTGGCTCGACATCCCGAGCCTGGTGGAAGCGGCCAAGCAGACCGCCAAGACCGGCGCCACCGAGTTCTGCATCGTCGCCGCAGTCCGTGGTCCCGATGAGCGCCTCCTCGCGCAGGTCGCCGCCAGTATCGAGGCCATCCGCAACGAGGTCGACATCCAGATCGCATGCTCGCTGGGCATGCTCACCCAGGATCAGGTCGAGCAGCTCTCGGCGATGGGCGTGCACCGCTACAACCACAACCTCGAGACCGCCCGCTCCTTCTTCACCAATGTCGTGACCACCCACTCCTGGGAAGAGCGTTGGGACACACTGCAAATGGTTCGCGACGCCGGCATGGAGGTCTGCTGCGGCGGCATCCTCGGCATGGGGGAGACACTGGAGCAGCGCGCCGAATTCGCCGCGAACCTCGCCGAGCTCGACCCGCACGAGGTCCCGCTGAACTTCCTCAACCCGCGGCCGGGCACACCCTTCGGCGACCTCGAGGTGTTGCCGGCCTCCGAGGCGCTCAAGGCGGTGGCGGCGTTCCGGCTCGCGCTGCCGCGCACCATGCTCCGCTTCGCCGGGGGTCGGGAGATCACCCTCGGCGACCTCGGGGCCAAGCAGGGCATCCTCGGCGGCATCAACGCCGTCATCGTCGGCAATTACCTGACCACGCTCGGCCGGCCTGCCGAGGCCGACCTGCAGCTCCTCGATGATCTGCAGATGCCGATCAAAGCCCTCAATGCCACGCTGTAGTTCGGCGTCACGGTAGAACCAGAAGGGTGATGGTCACCGACAGCCCAGAGCTGCCCGCCCCCGTCGGCGCAGGCGCCTACAACGTCTACACCGGCGTCGACACGGTCGATGCAGCGGGCGCCGACACGCCCACCGCCGCCCAGCTCGGACTGGAACCTCCGCGGTTCTGCGCCGCCTGTGGGCGCCGGATGATCGTTCAGGTCCGCCCTGACGGCTGGTGGGCCAAGTGCTCGCGGCATGGGATCGTGGACTCCACCGATCTGGATCGCTACCGGTGACCGCACCTGCCCAGCCGCCCGCCGTGCCCCGCGCGAAGGCGTTGTCCAGCGTCGTAGTCGGGCTGGCCGCGGCGGGAGCCGCCGTCGGTGCACTGTGGGCATGGCTTGCCCCGCCGATCCACGGCATCATCGCGTTGACCCGCAGCGGCGACCGGGTCAAGGCCTATCTCGGCGCCGAATCCGACAACTGGTTCACGTCCGCCTTCCTCGTCGTCGGCATGCTGTCGGTGCTCGCGGCGGTCGCGGCAGTCGCGGTGTGGCAGTGGAGATCACACCGCGGGCCGGCGATGGCGGCGGCGTTGAGCATCGGCTCGGTGGCCGCAGCTGCGACCGCCGCGGGCGTGGGCGTACTGCTCGCGCATCTGCGGTACGGCGCGGTCGACCTCGCTGCCGCGCCGGTGACAGAGGATCGCCGGGTGTACTACATCACCGAGGCGCCGTCGGTGTTCTTCGGGCATTCCGCCGCCCAGATCGCCGCCACGTTGCTTTTTCCAGCTGCGGTGGCGGCCACCGTGTATCTGTTTGCTGCCGTGGCGAGTTCACGTGACGATCTCGGCGCATGGCCGCCGGTCGAGTATGCCTATCCGCCTACTGGTCGAATCGAGACAACGGCTGGCGTTCCACCTGCCGGCCCAGGATCACCTTCGCCGTGATTTTGCCGAGGGTGAGCATCCCCCGGTAGGTCGACGGGTTGAGCAGCGTCGGCCATTTGGTCCGCGCGATATGGGCGGCCACCGGCCGACCGGCGAAACGATCCCGCAGCCAGCGCAGCGTCATCGGCGCGGACATCGGATGCAGCAGCAGATGCTCGCTGAACATGTCGCGGTGATAGGTGACGCTCGCACCGCCGCTGGTGTAGGTGTCGGTGAGTTCGTCGATGTCGTCGACGGAGATGATGCGGTCGTGCACCGCCTGCACGATCAGCACCGGCATCGTCGGCGCGCAGGTGCCCAGCTTGATGCTGTCGAAGACGTGCTGCACCTCGGGGGTCAGCAGGATCTCCTCCAGGGGCCGGTCCACCATGTGGGCCATGTCCTTGCCGACGAGGGTGAGCATCGCGTGTGCGGTGGTCATCTTCTCGATCCGCGCGAGCATGGCCTTGCCCTCGACGGTGGCGTGTTCGTCGATGATGCGGTGGAGTTCGGGGTAGATGTGCGTCAGTGCGGCGACCACCATCGCGGGAAGACCGGAGTAGATGCTGCCGTTGAGGCGGCGGAACGCGTGTCCGAGGTCGCCGACCGGGGAGCCCAGGACTGCGCCGACGACGTTGAGTTCCGGCGCGTAGCTCTCCTGCACCTCCGCTGCCCACGCAGAGGCCAGCCCGCCGCCCGAGTAGCCCCACAGTCCGACGGGGGCGTCCTTCGAGAGCCGCAGCGGGGCATGGTTGAGCGCGGCCCGAATGCCGTCGAGGACGTGATATCCGGGCTCGTACGGCGCACCCCACATGCCGGCAGTGCCCTCGTGATCGGGAATCGACACCGCCCAACCCTCGGCCAGAGCAGCCGCCACGAGAAGAAACTCGAACTGGGCCACCGCACCGATGGCCCTGGCGCCGCGGCGCAGCGCGTAGGACGGAAAGCACCGGCCCGCCACGGCGTCGATGGCGCACTGGTAGGACACGATCGGCATCGGGCGCTCTGAGGTCCGCTCCGTCGGGACGACCACGGTGGTGGCGGTGGCCTGCGGTGCACCGTTGAGGTCGGTGGTGCGGTAGAGAAGCTGGGTCGCGTGGAACTTCTGCGGAATCAGCCCCAGGAACGCCAGCTCGACGTCGCGTGACCGGAGGATGGTGCCGGGGCGGGCATGCTCATAGCCGGCGGGCGGCTGGTAGAACGCGTCCCTGGCGGGGATGACCGGTCGGCGCTTGGGCTGAAGCGGCTCATGGTGAGGCTGGCCGATCCATTCGGGTTCGGCGCTCGACCGTGCAACATTGCCCAAGTCCATCCCGGCATTGTTACTTAAGAAGCGTTTAAGAATCCAGTCGACTCACCCGGGAGGGCGCAACGCAGCGAACTCGTCGGTGACGCGGTATCGCGAGTCGGTGAACCTGTACAGCGCCGCCGGACGGCCTCCGCTTCGTCCCGATCGGGCGGTGGTGCCGGTTCTGGTGATCACGTGGCGACGTTCGAGGACGCGCTGCAGATTGGTGGCGTCGACGGGGTGCCCGAGGGCCGAACTGTAGATGTCGCGCAACGTCGAAAGCGCGAATTCACTTGGGGCCAAGGCGAATCCGATGTTGGTGTACGACAGTTTGGCGACCAGACGGGTACGGGCGTGCTCGACCATCGGTGCGTGGTCGAACGCCATCGGCGGCAGAGTGCTGACCGGGTGCCATCGGGTGTCGGGAGGAAGTTCGGGTGTCGCGGGGGAGGGCACCAGGCCCAGGAACGTCGATGCGATGGTGCGGGGCCCGGGAACGCGGGCGGGTTCGGAGAAAACAGCAAGTTGTTCGAGGTGGGCGAGCTCACGCAGGTCCACCTTTTCCGCGAGTTGGCGCCTCACCGAGCTCGTCAGATCTTCGTCGGACTCCAGTCGGCCGCCGGGAAGCGACCATTTCTCCTTCTCGGGCTCCAGCGCGCGTTGCCACAACAGCACGTGAAGTGAGGCTTTCCGCTTGTTGGCGGCCTGCTGAACCTGCCGCACCTGGAACACCACGGCGAGCACCTCGTGTTCAGTGCTAGTATGAGCCATGTTTTCGATTGTAAGTCGAAAACCTCGAGGAGTGAAGGAGACGGCGATGACGGTTCTCGCGAACGAACTTGCGGACCGGATCGTGGACGGCCCCGGCGGTTTCTCCGGTGTCGACGGCGACGCAGAGTGGGCCGCCGAGGTGCGCCGGCTGCTCAAGCTCCGCGGCGCTACGCTGCTGGCGCACAATTACCAGCTGCCCGCCATCCAGGACGTCGCCGACCACGTGGGCGACTCGCTGGCACTGTCGCGGATAGCCGCCGAGGCCCCCGAGGACACCATCGTGTTCGCCGGAGTGCACTTCATGGCCGAGACCGCCAAGATCCTCTCGCCGGAGAAGACGGTGCTGATCCCCGACCAGCGTGCCGGATGCTCGCTGGCCGATTCGATCACCGCCGACGAGCTGCGCGCCTGGAAGGCCGAGCATCCGGGCGCGGTCGTGGTGTCCTACGTCAACACCACCGCAGCGGTGAAGGCCGAGACCGACATCTGCTGCACCTCCTCGAACGCGGTGGAGGTCGTCGCCTCCATTCCCGAGGACCGGGAGGTGCTGTTCTGCCCCGACCAGTTCCTCGGGGCGCACGTCCGCCGGATGACCGGCCGCAAGAACCTGCACGTCTGGGCCGGCGAATGCCACGTCCACGCCGGCATCAACGGCGACGAACTCGCCGACCAGGCCAGGGCGCATCCGGACGCAGAGCTGTTCGTGCATCCCGAGTGCGGTTGCGCCACGTCGGCTCTCTACCTCGCAGGCGAGGGTGCCTTCCCGGAGGATCGCGTGAAGATCCTCTCCACCGGCGGCATGCTCGACGCCGCTCGCGAGACCGGCGCCCGTCAGGTACTGGTGGCCACCGAGGTCGGCATGCTGCACCAGTTGCGCCGTGCCGCGCCGGATGTCGACTTCCGAGCGGTCAACGACCGGGCGTCGTGCCGCTACATGAAGATGATCACCCCGGCCGCGATGTTGCGCTGCCTCATCGAGGGCGCCGACGAGGTGCACGTGGATCTCGGTGTCGCCGCGGCGGGACGCGAGAGCGTCCAGCGGATGATCGAGATCGGGCAGCCCGGCGGCGGGGAATGACCGCCTGCGGCGGGAGCCGGTTCTGGCGCCTGCGCGCTGACGTCGTCGTCGTCGGCACCGGCGTCGCCGGGCTCGCGGCTGCGTTGTCCGCACATCGCCGCGGTCGCAAGGTCGTGCTGCTGAGCAAGGCCGGTGAGACGGCGACGTTCTACGCGCAGGGCGGCATCGCGGTCGTGCTACCGGACAACGACGACTCTGTCGACGCGCATGTCGCCGACACGCTGGCGGCCGGTGCCGGACTGTGCGATGCCGAGGCGGTCCGCTCGATCGTCGCCGACGGGTACCGTGCGGTCGCCGAATTGATCTCAGCCGGTGCGCATTTCGACGAAGGAGCGCCGGGTCGTTGGGCGCTGACGCGCGAGGGTGGACACACCCGGCGGCGCATCATCCATGCAGGTGGGGACGCGACCGGAGCGGAGGTGCAGCGCGCCCTCAACCACGCCGCGTCGGCGCTCGACATCCGACGAAACCACGTCGCACTCGACCTGATCGTCGACGAGGGCGCGATCGCGGGCGTCACTGTTCTCAGTGACGACGGCCTCGGGGCGATCTATGCGCCATCGGTGATCCTCGCGACCGGCGGCCTGGGACACCTGTATTCGGCCACCACGAACCCGGACGGGTCGACGGGCGACGGAGTCGCGCTGGCGATGTGGGCCGGCCTGCCCGTCAGTGATCTCGAGTTCATCCAGTTCCACCCGACCATGCTCCACACCGGCGGGGGCGGGCGGCGTCCACTGATCACCGAGGCGCTGCGCGGGGAAGGTGCCGTGCTGCGCGACAGGAACGGCCTTGCGGTGACCGACGGCGTCCACCCGATGGGCGACCTCGCACCGCGCGACGTCGTCGCGGCAGCGATCGAGGCAAGACTCGTGGCAACCGGGGACGAGTGCGTCTACCTCGACGCGCGCGCCGTGGCGGACTTCGCGCGCAGGTTCCCGACCGTGAACGCCGCGTGCCGCGACGCGGGCATCGACGCGACACGCGACCCGATCCCGGTGGTGCCCGGCGCGCACTACAGTTGCGGCGGAGTGCGCACGGATGTGTACGGAAGTACCGACATGCCAGGGCTTTTCGCCGCGGGGGAGGTCGCCAGGACCGGTATGCACGGCGCCAACCGGCTGGCATCCAACAGCCTTCTCGAAGGTCTGGTTGTTGGCGGCCGAGCCGGTGCGGCCGCGGCGCAGCACGCCCACGCCGCGGGGCCGAGCCGGGTCGTCGACCCGGCTGCGCCGGTGCGGACCGCCCTGCCCCGGGCCGAGCTGCAGCACGCCATGACGCGGTTCGCCTCGGTGGTCCGCAACGGTGACGGCCTGCGCGAGCTCTCCGAGCTCCTCGACACCGCGACTCCGCGAGCACTGGATTCACGTGCCGACTTCGAGGACGCCGCGCTCACGACGGTCGCGGGCGCGGTGGCCTCGATGGCTTTGTCGCGCAACGAGACCCGGGGCTGTCACCACCGCAGCGACCACCCGGAGCCAGATCCGGCGCAGGCCTTCAGCGTCGTTCAGTCGGCGCGGACCGCGGTGGGGTGCCCATGATGCTCACCGACGAAGAACTGACCGAGGCCCGCACGGTCGTCGCACGCGCCCTTGACGAGGACCTGCGATACGGACCGGACGTGACAACGCTGGCCACCGTGCCCGCCCGAGCGCGCACCACCGCGTCGATGGTGTCCCGCGAGGACGGTGTCGTCGCGGGCCTGGATCTGGCACTGCTGGTGCTCGACGAGGTGCTCGGCGCAGACGGCTACCACGTCGAACACCGGGTTACCGACGGCACCCGGGTCAAACCGGGTGCGGTGGCGCTCGCCGTGGCAGGCCCCACCCAGGGTCTGCTCACCGCCGAGCGCACGATGCTGAACCTGGTTTGTCACCTGTCGGGCGTCGCGACCGCGACCGCGGCATGGGTCGAGGCAGTGTCGGGTACCCGGGCTCAGATCAGAGACACCCGCAAGACGCTGCCCGGGCTGCGGGCGCTGCAGAAGTACGCGGTGCGCGTCGGGGGTGGGACAAATCACCGGATGGGTCTCGGTGATGCCGCCCTGATCAAGGACAATCACGTGGCGGCGGCGGGTTCGGTCGTCGCCGCGTTGCGCGAAGTCCGTTCGGCGGCAACGAATCTGCCGTGCGAGGTCGAAGTCGACTCGCTCGAACAGCTCGACGATGTCCTTGCCGAGGACGTCGAACTGGTGCTGCTGGACAACTTCCCCGTCTGGCAGACACAGATCGCAGTGCAGCGCAGAGACGCGCGGTCTCCGCAGACCAAACTGGAGTCCTCGGGCGGCCTGGCGCTGGAGAACGCGGCCGACTACGCAGGAACCGGTGTGGACTACCTCGCGGTGGGTGCGCTGACCCATTCGGTTCGCGTCCTGGACCTGGGGTTAGATCTGTAGCCATGAAGCAGCTGGCCCTGGCGGTCGCGGTGCTCGCTCTCGGGGTCGCAGCGTTCGCACTGCTACGCACCTTCGACAGCGGGCCGGAGTACACCGACGCTCAGCGCGCCGACGCAAAGAGCGCCATCTGCGCGGCGTTCGAGACGGTGCGGACCGGTGTCGCGACGAACACCAACGCCGAGCCGCCGGGGGGTTCCGACGACATCGCCGGTGCGCTGGCGGTTTCGGCCAACGCCCGCGTCGCGCTGCTCGACGGCGGCCAGTACCTGCTGGCCCGGCTGGACCCGGCCACTCCCTCGGATCTGGCGGGCGAGATCCGGCGGTTCGCCAACCAGCTGATGGACATCGGTGCGGCGGCCACCGCCGGGGTGCCCAACAGTGATCCCGTCCAGGCGGGTCGCCTGCAGGACGCCGAAGCCGCCAGCACGGCGATCAGCGGGCGCTGCGGGTAGGTCAGGCGCCGACGGTGGAACGGTCGATCACGCCGCTGCCGGCCCGCGTCGCACCAGCGCCAGCACCACGGCGGCGGTGGCGAACAGCCCCGAGATGGCGCGGTTGAGCGCCGTCTGCTGACGGGGAGTGCGCAGCCACGTGAGCAGGCGCACCGACAGCGCGGTGTAGAGGCCCATGACGACCAGGTCGACCGCGGTCATCGTGACCCCGATGGTGAGATATTGCGGCAGTAGCGGCGCGGTCGGGACGACGAACTGCGGCATCACCGCGAGGAAGAACAGCAGACCTTTGGGGTTGGTCGCGTTGACCAGGAAACCCCGCGCCAGCAGCGACAGTCGGCCACCGTCGAACGCGCGATCCATCTGTTCGTTCAGGTCCATCGTCGCGGACCGCCACTGCCGCACCGCCAGGTAGGCCAGATACGCCACCCCGAGCCACTTGATGACCGTGAACGCCAGCATGGAGCTCGCCACCGCTGCGCCCAGGCCGATCGCGACCAGCGTCAGTTGCAGCATCAGCCCCACTTCGAGGCCGAAGATGCTCCAGTAGCCGCGTTTCACGCCGTGCGTGAGACCCGTCGCCATCGACTGGACGGCGCCCGGTCCCGGCGTCAGCGCGATGACGATCGCCGCGCCGAAGAACGCGAGCCACATCTGCCAGGTCATGGCTGTGAGTGTCGCAGGTCAGGTCAAGCGATATCCGCGACGAAAACTCCAGACCTCTTGAGAAGCATCTGCGCGACCTTCGGCAGTGACGGATCCTCGGTGCCCGCGGGCACCACGCGGGGCCTCACCAGGTGCAGTGTGGTGCTGCCCATCTGCAGCTCTGCCTCGCCTGCGGCCAGCACGTTCTTGGCCCAGTTGGTCTTGCCGTGCGCCAGTCCGATGGCCACCACAGAGCCCTTGCGGTACGGAGTGACGATCGTCTCGTAGTCCTTGCTTGAGGTGCGGCCCCGATGCTTGATCACCGCGAGCCCGGGCATCCGTTTCGACAGTGGTCGCAACAGCGGATTGATGTACTTGATCTGCAGCTTCTCAAACCACACCGGGAAGATCATCGGCACGCCCGGGGCGTTGTTGGGGTGGTTGCTTCGGTTGGTCCGATCGGACATGACGCCTCCGATACTGATTTGTGCAGCTCTGGGACAATGGTCAGCGTGAATGTATCGCCAGGGCTACTGCGGCGCATCGACCTGCGTGGGGCAGCGTTGTCGGCGGCCGGCTTGCGCACGGCCCTGCCGCGCGGCGGTGTCGACGTCGACGCGGTCGTTCCGAAGGTCCGGCCCATCGTCGACGCGGTCGCGGTGCGCGGCGCCGAGGCGGCGCTCGAGTACGGCGCGACCTTCGACGGCATCAGGCCCGAACAGGTCCGTGTGCCTTCCGAGAAGCTGGCAGATGCTCTCCGTCAGCTCGATGCCGACGTCCGCACCGCGCTCGAGGTCGCGATCGAACGCGCCCGCGCGGTGCACGCCGACCAACGCCGCACCGACACCACGACCACACTCGCGCCGGGGGCGACCGTCACCGAGCGCTGGGTACCTGTTGAGCGAGTCGGTCTCTACGTGCCCGGTGGCAATGCCGTCTATCCGTCGAGCGTCGTCATGAACGTCGTCCCGGCCCAGACGGCCGGAGTGGATTCACTGGTGATCGCGAGCCCCCCACAGGCCGACTTTGACGGCCTTCCCCATCCGACGATCCTCGCCGCGGCCGCACTTCTCGGCGTCGACGAGGTGTGGGCGGTCGGCGGCGCGCAAGCGGTCGCGCTGCTGGCGTTCGGCGGCACGGATGCCGACGGCAGCACCGAGCTCGCTCCGGTGGACGTGATCACCGGGCCGGGCAACATCTACGTCACCGCCGCCAAACGAATCTGCCGCTCCCAGGTCGGCATCGACGCCGAAGCCGGCCCCACCGAGATTGCGATCCTCGCCGACCACACCGCGGATCCGGTGCACGTCGTCGCCGACCTGATCAGCCAGGCCGAGCACGACGAGATGGCCGCCAGTGTCCTCGTCACCGACAGCACTGAACTGGCCGACGCGACCGACCGTGAGCTGGCCCTCCAGCTGGAGACCACCGTGCACCGGGAACGGGTGACGGCTGCGCTGGGCGGGCAGCAGTCGGCGATCGTGCTGGTCGACGACATCGAGGCCGGGGTGCGGACGGTGAACGCCTACGCCGCCGAGCACCTCGAGATCCAGACCGTCGACGCCTCCGCCGTGGCGGGCCGCATCCGTTCTGCGGGAGCCGTTTTCGTCGGCCCGTGGTCGCCGGTCAGCCTCGGTGACTACTGCGCGGGATCCAATCATGTGCTGCCCACCGCCGGATGCGCACGCCACTCCAGCGGTCTTTCTGTGCAGACCTTCCTGCGCGGCATCCACGTCGTCGACTACACCGAAGCGGCGCTCAAAGACGTGTCAGGGCATGTCATCACATTGGCGAACGCAGAGAACCTGCCGAGCCACGGAGAAGCGGTGCGGCGGAGGTTCGAAAGGTGACGGTGGCTGTTCCCGGTGGCGGCATCACCCTCGGCGACTTGCCGCTGCGCGAGGACCTGCGCGGCAAATCGCCCTACGGTGCACCGCAGCTGGTGGTTCCGGTGCGCCTGAACACCAACGAGAATCCGCACCCGCCGACCCAGGCTCTCGTCGACGATGTGGCCGCATCGGTCCGGGCGGCGGCGGGCGAGTTGCACCGCTATCCCGATCGCGACGCCGTGGCGCTGCGCACCGACCTCGCTGCGTATCTGTCGGCGCAGACCGGGAATCCCGTCGGTGTCGAGAACGTTTGGGCGGCCAACGGTTCCAACGAGATTCTGCAGCAGCTCCTGCAGGCATTCGGCGGTCCGGGGCGCAGCGCGCTCGGCTTCGTGCCCTCGTACTCGATGCACCCGATCATCTCCGACGGGACGCAGACGCGCTGGCTGGTGGCCAGCCGCGCCGACGACTTCGGTCTCGATGCGGCGGTGGCCGCGACGGCGATCAAGGAACACAATCCCGACATCGTCTTCGTCACGAGCCCCAACAATCCGTCGGGACAGAGCGTTTCGCTCGACGATCTGCGGCAGCTCCTCGATGCCATGCACGGTGGCATCATGATCGTCGACGAGGCCTACGGCGAGTTCTCGTCACAGCCGAGCGCGATCGCGTTGCTCGACACCTATCCGACCAAGCTCGTCGTCAGCCGGACCATGAGCAAGGCCTTCGCGTTCGCCGGCGGCCGCCTGGGCTATCTGATCGCCGCACCCGCCGTCATCGACGCGATGCTGCTGGTGCGCCTGCCGTACCACCTGTCGTCGGTGACGCAGGCGGCTGCGCGCGCCGCGCTACGCCATGCCGACGACACCCTCGGCAGCGTCGCAACGCTGATCGCGGAACGGGAGCGGGTGTCGGCAGCGTTGACGGACATGGGTTTTCGCGTCATTCCCAGTGACGCGAACTTCGTGTTGTTCGGTGAGTTCGCCGATGCACCCGCGACCTGGCAGCGCTATCTGGACGAGGGTGTCCTCATCCGCGACGTCGGAATTCCCGGCTACCTGCGCACCACCATCGGCCTTGCCGACGAGAACGACGCGCTGCTGTCAGCCAGCGCGCGGATAGGAGCAACATGAGCCGTTTCGCGCGAGTGGAGCGCAAGACGAAGGAATCCGACATCGTCGTCGAGCTCGATCTCGACGGCACCGGAGTGGTCAGCGTCGAGACCGGCGTCCCGTTCTTCGACCACATGCTCACGTCGCTGGGCACCCACGCCAGCTTCGATCTCACCGTGAAAGCGGTAGGCGACATCGAGATCGAGGGCCACCACACGATCGAGGACACCGCGATCGTGCTCGGCCAGGCGCTTGCGCAGGCGCTGGGTGACAAGAAGGGCATCCGCCGGTTCGGCGATGCGTACATCCCGATGGACGAGTGCCTCGCGCACGCCGCGGTCGACGTTTCCGGCCGTCCCTATTTCGTGCACACGGGGGAACCGGAGTACATGGTCGAGTTCACGATCGCCGGATCGTCGGCGCCGTACCACACCGTGGTCAACCGGCACGTCTTCGAATCGCTGGCCTACAACGCGCGCATCGCGCTGCACGTGCGCACCCTGTACGGACGCGACCCGCACCACATCACCGAAGCCGAGTACAAGGCCGTCGCCCGCGCGCTGCGTCAAGCCGTCGAGTACGACTCGCGTGTGACCGGCGTGCCGTCCACCAAAGGCACTCTGTGACGGTGACTTCGCGAAGAATCGTCGTCCTGGACTACGGCTCGGGCAACCTCCGATCGGCCCAGCGCGCCTTGGAGCGGGTCGGGGCCCAGGTCGAGGTCACCGCGGATCCGGACGCCGCGGCCAACGCCGACGGACTCGTCGTGCCCGGCGTGGGTGCGTTCGAGGCGTGCATGACGGGCCTGCGCGAGATCGGCGGTGAGCAGATCATCGCCGACCGACTCACCGCCGGCCGCCCCGTCCTCGGCGTGTGCGTCGGCATGCAGATCCTGTTCTCGCGCGGTGTCGAGTTCGGCGTGGAGTCCACCGGGTGTGGACAGTGGCCCGGCGCGGTCGTCCGCCTCGACGCGCCCGTGATCCCGCACATGGGCTGGAACGTCGTCGACGCCCCGTCGGACAGTGTGCTGTTCAGGGGAATGGACGCCGACACCCGCTTCTACTTCGTGCACTCCTACGCCGCCCAGCAGTGGGAGGGTGACCCCGGCGCTCGCCTGACCTGGGCCACGCACCACGTGCCTTTCCTGGCCGCCGTCGAGAACGGTCCGCTGGCGGCGACTCAGTTCCACCCGGAGAAGAGCGGGGACGCCGGCGCCGAATTACTGTCGAACTGGGTCGGCGCGCTAAGTTGACCAGCGTGAATCCACGACTCATTCTTCTGCCCGCCGTCGACGTCGTCGAAGGCCGCGCCGTGCGTCTGGTGCAGGGGCAGGCCGGAAGCGAGACGGAGTACGGATCTGCCCTCGACGCCGCGATGACGTGGCAGCGCGACGGCGCCGAATGGATCCACCTCGTCGATCTCGACGCCGCGTTCGGTCGCGGATCCAACCGCGAACTGCTCGCCGAGGTCGTCGGCAAGCTCGATGTCGCCGTCGAGCTGTCCGGGGGGATCCGTGACGACGACTCGCTGGCCGCCGCGCTGGCGACCGGATGCGCCCGCGTCAACATCGGCACAGCGGCGCTGGAGAATCCCGAGTGGTGCGCCGAGATCGTCGCCGAACACGGCGACAAGGTCGCCGTCGGGCTCGATGCCAAGATCGAGGACGGGCAGTACAGGCTGCGTGGGCGCGGTTGGGAAACCGACGGCGGTGACCTCTGGACCGTCTTGGAACGCCTTGACCGCGAGGGATGTTCGCGGTTCGTCGTCACCGACGTGACCAAGGACGGCACCCTCAACGGCCCGAACCTGGAGCTGCTGAGCCAGGTGTGTGAGCGCACCGATGCGCCGGTCATCGCGTCTGGTGGCGTGTCCAGCCTCGACGACCTGCGGGCCATCGCCACCTTGACCGGGCAGGGTGTCGAAGGGGCGATCGTCGGGAAGGCCCTCTACGCGGGACGGTTCACGCTGCCACAGGCGCTCGACGCGGTCCGCACGTGACGCTGGACCGCGCGCAGCTGGCCGACTTGCTTTCCGTCGCGGCCGGGGTGCTCGACGCCGCATCCGGACAGTTCGTCGCCGGGCATCGCGCCGACTCCGCAGTCGCGAAGAAAGGCAACGACTTCGCGACCGAGGTCGACCTGGCCATCGAGCGACGCGTCGTTGCCGAGCTGACCAAGTTGACCGGAATCGGCGTGCACGGAGAAGAGTTCGGCGGCGAGTCCATCGACTCCGAGATGGTGTGGGTCCTCGACCCGATCGACGGCACCTTCAACTACGCCGCGGGCCTGCCGACCGCCGCGATCCTCCTGGGCCTGCTTGCCGACGGCGAACCGGTGCTGGGGTTGACCTGGCTGCCGTTCATGTCGCAGAGCTTCACGTCGATCATCGACGGGCCGGTGCAGTGCAACGGCTCCGATCTCGAGCGTCTCGACACCGCGTCTCTCGGCGAATCCATCGTCGGCGTCGGCACGTTCAACATCGAGTCCCGCGGACGCTATCCCGGCCGCTACCGGGCCAAGGTGCTCGAAGGCCTGAGCCGGGAATGCTCGCGTGTGCGGATGCACGGCGCCACGGGTATCGACCTCGCCTATGTCGCCGCGGGAATCCTCGGCGGCGCAATCAGTTTCGGTCATCACATCTGGGACCACGCCGCGGGGGTGGCGCTGGTGCGGGCCGCGGGCGGCATCGTCACGGATCTGTCGGGTGAGCCGTGGACGTCGTCGTCGCCGTCGGCGCTTGCCGCCGCACCCGGTGTGCACGAAGAGATCCTGCAGATCGTTCGCGCGGCCGGTGACCCGAAGGACTACCTGTGAGCACCGGGGGCGATGTCGCCACCCGCGTGATCCCATGCCTCGATGTCGATGACGGCCGGGTGGTCAAAGGCGTCAACTTCGCGAACCTGCGAGACGCGGGCGATCCCGTCGAGCTCGCCGCTGCGTACGACGCCGAAGGGGCCGACGAGCTGACCTTCCTGGATGTCACCGCGTCCTCGTCGGGCCGCACGACGATGCTGGAGGTGGTGCGGCGCACCGCCGAGCAGGTGTTCATCCCGTTGACGGTGGGCGGCGGGGTGCGGTCGATCGCCGACGTCGACGTCCTGCTGCGTGCCGGCGCCGACAAGGTGTCGGTGAACACGGCCGCGATCGCGCGCCCGGAACTGCTGTCGGAGCTGTCCCGTCAGTTCGGGTCGCAGTGCATCGTGTTGTCGGTGGACGCACGCACCGTGCCTGACGATGCGCAGCCGACGCCGTCGGGCTGGGAGGTCACCACCCACGGTGGGCGGCGCGGCACCGGCATCGACGCGGTCGAGTGGGCTGCTCGCGGCGCGGAGCTCGGCGTGGGGGAGATCTTGCTGAATTCGATGGACGCCGACGGCACCAAGGCCGGTTTCGACCTCCGGATGTTGCGTGCGGTGCGCGGTGCGGTGACGGTCCCGGTCATCGCCAGCGGAGGCGCGGGCGCCGTGGAACATTTCGCGCCGGCAGTTGTTGCAGGTGCCGACGCCGTGCTGGCGGCCAGCGTGTTCCACTTCGGGGATCTGACCATCGGCCAGGTGAAGGCGGCGATGGCAGCTGAAGGGATCGTGGTGAGGTGACGGTGGCTCTGGACCCGGCGATCGCGTCGCGGCTGAAGCGTGACGCCAACGGCCTGGTCAGTGCGGTGGTGCAGGAACGTGCGACGGGTCAGGTGCTGATGGTCGCGTGGATGGACGACGACGCGCTGGCCCGCACGCTGGAAACCCGTGAGGCGACGTACTTTTCGCGGTCGCGCGGCGAACAGTGGGTGAAGGGCTTGACGTCCGGTCACACCCAGCGCGTGCACTCGGTGCGGTTGGACTGCGACGGCGACACCGTGCTGCTGGAAGTCGACCAGGTCGGCGGCGCCTGCCACACCGGGGATCACACGTGCTTCGACGCCGACCTTTTGCTGGGGCCCGACGTCAGATGATGCGCGAGGCTTTCGCGCGCGCCGTCCACCGGCCCTCGTCGTAGCCCACCACCACGGGGTGGGCGAACGCCTCCGACACCGTGTCGGTCGTGATCGTTTCCCGGGCAGGGCCGCTCGCGACGGTGCGGCCCTCGGCGATCAACAGCGCATGCGTGGTCGTGGTCGGCAGTTCTTCGAGATGGTGTGTCACGAGGATCGACGCCACCTCGGGATGGGTCTGGTCGAGTGAGTCTATGGTCTCCAGGAGTTGTTCGCGCGCAGCCACATCCAGTCCGGTCGAGGGTTCGTCGAGAAGCAGCAGTCGCGGTTCGGCGATCAGCGCCCGGGCGATCAGCGTGCGTCCGCGCTCACCCTGGGACAGGGTGGGCCACACGTCGTCTGCCTTGTGGGACAAGCCCACCGCGGCAATCATCGCGGCGGCCCGCTCGTCCTCCTCGTCGGAGGCCGTCCATCGCATCGGCGTGTCGATGGTCGCGGTGATGCCCGTCATCACGACATCGCGGACCGTCAGCGAATACTGCAGCTGGTGACGGGGATTGACGTGGCCGATGGAGTGCCTCAGCGCCGACAGATCCACCCGCCCCATCTGCCGGCCCAGAATGCGCACCGTCCCCGACGTCGGGAACGTGTTCGCCGCGCAGAAACCCAGCAGGGTGCTCTTGCCCGCACCGTTGGGGCCGAGCAGCGCCCAGTGCTCGCCTTCGTCGACCGTCAGCGAGATGCCGTCGATGATCTGCTTGCCGTTGCGGCGGAAGGTGACCCCGTCGAGCTCGAGGACGGCCGTCACGCCGATTGGCGTTGGCGCAGCACCTCGAGGGCCTTGTCGGCGTGAGTGTCCATGCTGAACTCGCTGGCGATGACCTCGAGGACTGTGCGGTCGGTGTCGATGACGAAGGTCGTGCGCTTCACCGGCATGAACTTGCCGAGCAGCCCGCGCTTGACGCCGAACTGCGTGGCCACCACACCCTCGGTGTCCGACAGCAGGGGATAGTCGAACTTCTGCTTGTCCGCGAACTGCGCCTGCTTGTCGACGGTGTCGGCGCTGATCCCGACGCGGCTCGCGCCCACCGCCGCGAACTCGCCGGCGAGATCGCGGAAGTGGCATGCCTCTTTGGTGCATCCGGGCGTCATCGCGGCGGGGTAGAAGAACAGCACGACGGGGCCGTCGGCAAGGAGCTCGGAGAGCTTTCTCGTCGTCCCCGTCTGGTCAGGAAGTTCGAAGTCGACCACGCGATCACCCGTTTGTACTGGATTCACGATCTCCACCGTACTTCTGAGACCATTACCGGGTGCAGACGACCGCCAACCTCACGGTGACCACGTCGCGTGAGGACTTCCGGGCGCTGGCCGCCGAGCATCGCGTCGTCCCGGTCACGCGCAAAGTGCTCGCCGACAGCGAGACGCCGCTGTCGGCGTATCGCAAGCTCGCCGCCAACCGGCCCGGGACATTCCTCCTCGAGTCCGCGGAGAACGGGCGGTCGTGGTCGCGGTGGTCGTTCATCGGTGCGGGCACTCCGTCCGCGTTGACGGTCCGTGACGGCGAAGCGGTGTGGCTCGGCGTCATCCCCCAGGACGCCCCCGCAGGTGGCGACCCCCTGCAGGCATTGCGCGCGACGCTGACGCTGTTGGAGACGGCCGCGCTGCCCGGCCTGCCGCCGCTGTCGTCGGGACTCGTCGGATTCTTCGCCTACGACATGGTGCGCCGGCTCGAACGTCTTCCGGAATTGACCGTCGACGACCTCGGTCTGCCGGACATGATGCTGCTACTGGCTACTGACGTCGCGGCCGTCGACCACCACGAGGGCACCATCACGCTGATCGCGAACGCCGTCAACTGGAACGGCACCGACGAGCGCGTCGACTGGGCGTATGACGACGCGGTGGCGCGGCTGGACGTGATGACGGCAGCGCTGGCCGAACCGCTGGCCTCCACGGTGGCGGTCTTCGGCAGGCCCGCCCCGCAGCACCGGTCGCAGCGCACCGTCGAGCAGTACACCGAGATCGTCGATAAGCTCGTCGGCGATATCGAGGCGGGTGAGGCGTTCCAGGTGGTGCCGTCACAGCGCTTCGAGATGGATACCGACGCCGACCCCCTCGATGTCTACCGGATGCTTCGGGTCACCAACCCGAGTCCGTACATGTATCTTCTGAATGTTCCCAATCCGGATGGGGGACTGGACTTTTCGATCGTCGGATCCAGTCCCGAGGCGCTTGTCACCGTCAAGGACGGACGGGCGACGACGCATCCGATCGCGGGTACCCGGTGGCGCGGGGAGACCGAGGAGGAAGACCTTCTGCTGGAAAAGGAACTCCTCTCCGACGAGAAAGAACGCGCCGAGCACCTGATGCTCGTCGACCTCGGCCGCAACGACCTCGGCCGGGTGTGCCGGCCCGGCACCGTCAAGGTCGAGGACTACAGCCACATCGAGCGCTACAGCCATGTCATGCATCTGGTGTCGACGGTGACCGGGTTGTTGGCCGACGACAGGACCGCGCTTGACGCGGTCACCGCGTGCTTTCCGGCAGGAACGCTGTCGGGGGCGCCGAAAGTGCGGGCGATGGAGCTCATCGAAGAGGTGGAGATGACCCGCCGCGGCCTCTACGGCGGCGTGCTGGGCTATCTCGACTTCGCAGGCAACGCCGACTTCGCGATTGCGATCCGCACCGCGCTCATGCGCGACGGAACGGCCTACGTCCAGGCCGGCGGAGGTGTTGTCGCCGACTCGAACGGGCCCTACGAGTACACCGAATCCGCCAACAAGGCACGAGCCGTGCTCGCCGCGATCGCGGCTGCCGAGACCCTGAGCGAGCCGTGATCCGCGCCGCGCAACTGCTTCTGGTGCTCGCCGCGGCGGGCCTCTGGGGAGCGTCGCGGCTCACCTGGGTGCAGATCAGTTCCTTCGACGGGCTCGGACAACCCAAGACGGCCGACCTTTCGGGAGCGACGTGGTCGACGGCCCTCGTCCCGTTGGCGCTGCTCGTGCTGGCCGCCGCCGTCGCAGCGCTGGCCGTGCGCGGCTGGCCTCTGCGGGTGCTTGCAGTCCTGGTGGCCGGGGCCAGCGCCGGAATGGGTTACCTGGCGATCAGCTTGTGGGTTGTCGTCGACGTCGCGGTGCGCGCGGCCCGTCTCGCCGAGGTGCCGGTCGCAGACCTCATCGACACGCAGCGGCATTACGTCGGGGCCGTCGTGACGCTGGTCGCCGCCGCGCTCTCGTTGATCGGTGCGGTGCTGCTGATGCGCTCGGCAGCCCGCGGCCGGACCGAGGCCACTCGATACACCCGCCGACCAGCGGTCGAGGCCGACGCGCCTGCAGCGGCCATGTCGGAGCGGATGATCTGGGACGCCCTCGACGAGGGCTCCGATCCCACCCGGGACCCGGTCGATCCTGACAACAAGGGGCGGTGACAGAGCATGCCTTCGTGGCGACTACCCTTCATTAAGAATCGAATGGCCGTCAGGGAAAGGGAAACGACGCCTATGGGTTCGGCTAACGTGCTCGACTCCATCCTCGAGGGAGTCCGCGCTGACGTTGCCGCCCGCGAGGCCCTCGTCAGCCTTTCGGAGGTCAAGGAAAAGGCTCAGCGCGCACCCGCGCCACTGGATGTCATGGCCGCGTTGCGTGCGCCGGGCATTGCGGTCATCGCCGAGGTCAAGCGTGCCAGCCCGTCCCGCGGGGAACTGGCCTCGATCGCCGACCCTGCGGAACTCGCCCGCGCCTACGAGGACGGTGGCGCCCGGGTCATCAGCGTGCTGACCGAGCAGCGTCGGTTCAACGGCTCCCTGGACGATCTGGACGCCGTTCGTGCTGCCGTGTCGATTCCCGTGCTGCGCAAGGATTTCATCGTGCGGCCCTACCAGATCCACGAAGCACGCGCCCACGGTGCCGATCTGCTCCTGCTGATCGTTGCCGCGCTGGAGCAGCCCGCGCTCGAGTCACTTCTGGAACGCACCGAGTCGCTGGGTATGACGGCTCTGGTCGAGGTGCACACCGAGGAAGAGGCCGACAGGGCGCTGCAGGCCGGCGCCTCGTTGATCGGGGTGAACGCCAGGAATCTGAAGACCCTCGAGGTCGACAGGGACTGCTTCGCCCGGATTGCGCCCGGGCTGCCCAGCAAGGTCATCAAGATCGCCGAGTCGGGTGTGCGGGGGACGGCCGACCTGCTCGCCTACGCCGGCGCGGGCGCCGACGGTGTCCTCGTCGGCGAGGGCCTGGTCACCAGTGGTGATCCGCGTAGCGCCGTTGCTGATCTCGTCACCGCCGGCACGCATCCGTCGTGCCCGAAACCCGCCCGTTAAGTGACCGGCCTCGCAGGTCACGATCTGCCGCGTGCCAGCGCGGCGGTCGCCGAACCCACCTCCCACGACCCTGACGCCAGGGGCCATTTCGGCGCTTACGGCGGGCGGCTGGTCCCCGAAGCGCTGATGGCCGTCATCGAAGAAGTGACGGCGGCCTACGAGAAGGCCCGTGGCGACCAGACGTTCCTCGACGAACTGGACCGGCTGCAAAAGCACTACACCGGACGCCCCTCGCCTCTCTACGAAGCGGAGCGCCTCAGCGAGCACGCCGGCGGCGCGCGTATCTTTTTGAAGCGAGAAGACCTCAACCACACCGGTTCTCACAAGATCAACAATGTCCTGGGTCAGGCGCTGCTGGCGAAGCAGATGGGCAAGACCCGGGTGATCGCCGAGACCGGCGCGGGCCAGCACGGCGTCGCGACGGCGACGGCATGCGCGTTGCTCGGCTTGGAATGCGTCATCTACATGGGGGCCGTCGACACCGCACGCCAGGCATTGAACGTGGCCAGGATGCGGCTGCTGGGCGCGTCGGTGGTGGCGGTCGAATCCGGGTCGAAGACGTTGAAGGACGCGATCAACGAGACGTTCCGCGACTGGGTCACCAACGCCGACAACACCTACTACGCGTTCGGTACGGCCGCCGGCCCGCACCCGTTCCCCCTCATGGTGCGCGACTTCCAGCGCGTCATCGGAATGGAAGCGCGCCAGCAGATGCTCGAACAGGCAGGGCGGCTGCCTGATGCGGTGGTGGCCTGCGTGGGCGGCGGATCCAATGCGATCGGGATCTTTCACGCCTTCATCGACGACCCCGACGTGAGCCTGATCGGGTACGAGGCGGCGGGCGACGGCGTCGAAACTGGCCGCCATGCAGCAACATTCACGGGTGGGTCACCGGGCGCCTTCCAGGGCTCCTTCTCGTACCTACTGCAGGACGAGGACGGCCAGACCGTCGAATCTCATTCGATCTCAGCGGGATTGGACTACCCGGGTGTCGGTCCCGAGCATGCGTTGCTCAAGGACATCGGCCGCGCCCGGTATCTGCCGATCACCGACACCGAGGCGATGGACGCACTGTCGCTGCTGAGTCGCACCGAGGGCATCATCCCTGCCATCGAGTCTGCCCATGCGATTGCCGGCGCGATGAAGTTGGGCGCGGAACTAGGGTCGGGGTCGATGATCCTGGTGAATGTGTCCGGTCGGGGCGACAAGGATGTCGAGACGGCGGCCAAGTGGTTCGGGTTACTCGGTGAGTCCGATGAGGGCACGGCAACATGAGCAGGCTCGCCGGACTGTTCGAATCCTGCCGCGCCGAAGGTCGTTCCGCGTTGATCGGCTACCTGCCGACCGGGTTCCCCGATGTCGACTCTTCGATCGAGGCGATGGTCGCTTTGGTTGAGGCGGGCTGCGACATCATCGAGGTCGGCATTGCGTACTCGGACCCGGGCATGGACGGGCCGACCATCGCCGCTGCGACCGAGGTGGCGTTGCGTGGTGGCGTTCGAGTGCACGACGCATTCCGCGCGGTCGAGGCGATCAGCAACGCCGGCGGCCATGCGGTTGTGATGACGTACTGGAACCCTGTGCTGCGCAAAGGTATTGACGCATTCGCCCGTGATCTGGCGTCGGCAGGTGGGCTGGGTCTGATCACACCGGACCTGATCCCCGACGAGGCGGATGAATGGGTGTCGGTTTCCGAAGCCCACGATTTGGACAGAATCTTTCTCGTGGCTCCGTCGTCGACGCCAGAGCGGCTGGCTGCCACAGTGCAGGCATCCCGGGGATTCGTCTACGCGGCCTCGACCATGGGTGTCACGGGTGCGCGTGATGCGGTGTCGAACGCCGCCCCCGAGCTGGTCAGCCGGGTCAAAGAGGTCTCGGATATTCCGGTGGGCGTCGGGCTCGGCGTCCGCTCTCGCGAACAGGCGGCAGAGATCGGCGCCTATGCCGACGGCGTCATCGTCGGCTCGGCGCTCGTTTCGGCGTTGAAGGAGGGCATCCCCGCGGTGCGCTCGCTGGCAGAAGAACTCGCAGACGGCGTAAGGCAGAGGATTACTGCGTGACGACGACGGTACTGGCCTACATCCCGAGTCCCGCTCAGGGTGTCTGGCACCTGGGACCGTTCCCGTTCCGCGCTTACGCGCTGTTCATCATCGTCGGCATTGTTGCCGCGCTGGTGATCGGCGATCGGCGCTGGGTGGCACGGGGCGGCGAACCGGGAGTCATCTACGACGTGGCGCTGTGGGCGGTGCCGTTCGGGCTCATCGGCGGCCGGCTCTACCACGTCATGACGGACTGGCCGACCTACTTCGGCGAGAACGGGGCCGGCCTCGGCGCGGCATTCCGGATCTGGGACGGCGGGCTCGGAATCTGGGGCGCCGTGGCGCTGGGCGGCATCGGCGCATGGATCGCGTGCCGGCGGCGGGGGATACCGCTACCTGCGTTCGGTGATGCCATCGCGCCCGGAATCGTTCTCGCGCAAGCGATCGGGCGCCTCGGTAACTACTTCAACCAGGAACTTTTCGGCAGAGAGACCGACCTGCCCTGGGGCCTGGAAATCTACGAGCGGGTGAATGCCGCCGGCGTGCCGGACTCGCTGAACGGCGTGTCGACCGGTGAGCTGATCAAGGTCGTGCACCCCACATTCCTGTACGAGTTGCTGTGGAATCTGCTGGTTTTCGGGGTCTTGATCCTCGTCGACCGCCGGTTCAAGATCGGGCACGGCCGGCTCTTCGCGCTGTATGTTGCGGGATACTGCGTCGGTCGGTTCTGGATCGAGCTGATGCGCAGCGACACCGCGACGCTGCTGGCCGGCATTCGCATCAACACCTTCACGTCGACGTTCGTGTTCATCGGCGCCGTGGTCTACATCATGGTGGCGCCGAAGGGCAGGGAGGCGCCGGAGACGCTGCGGGGCAAGCAAGATGCCGAATCCGACGTCGAAGAGCTCGCGAAGGATGTCGCGATGGCCTCCGCGACGGGCGTTGTCGCCGCGGCCGCGGTAGCAGGTCGCGAAGAGGAGACGGAGCGAGAATCCGGCGGACTCGGCGCGGTCGAAGGCGATGAAGCCATCGACGCGGCTGAGGGTGCGTCGGCGGCGCACGACTCCGCGGTCGAAGGCGCCGCCGAAGCTGGTGCGCTGGCCGCGGAACTCGACGCAACCGGCGACGGTGCGGACGAGGAAGCTGTCGAATCCGACGGCGATGTTGTCGCACCGCCGGTTCCGGAGGAATTGGGTGGCCTCGGGGCCGTCGAGGGCGACGAAGCAGTTGAGGCTGCCGAAGGGGCTGCCGCCGCTGCCGAGGCGGTGTCTGGTGGCGAAGCTGCTGAGGCCGAGACCCAGGGCCTCGGTTCGGTCGAGGGCGACGAGGTGGCCGAAGCGGTTGCCGAGGCTCCGGAGGCTCATGAGTCCGCGGTCGAGGGTGAGGCTGTTGCGGAAGAGCTGGTCGATGATGCTGAGGCTGCTGCCGATGAGCCTGCTGACGAGGTCGCTGAGGTTGATGCCGAGGCGGTGACTGAGTCTGATTCTGAGGTTGCGGGTCTGGGTTCGGTCGAGGGCGACGAGGTGGCTTCGGCTGTCGAGGAGGAGGCTCATGAGTCCGCGGTCGAGGGTGAGGCCGTTGCGGAGGAGCTGGTCGGTGATGCCGAGGCTGCTGCCGACGAGCCTGACGTTGATGCCGAGGCGGTGACTGAGTCTGAGGCTGCGGGTCTGGGTTCGGTCGAAAGCGAGGAAGTGGCTTCGGCTGTCGAGGGGGCTCCGGAGGCTCATGAGTCCGCGGTCGAGGGTGAGGCTCTCGCGGAGGAGCTGGCTGGTGATGCTGAGGCTGCTGCCGACGAGCCTGACGTTGATGCCGAGGCGGTGACTGAGTCTGAGGCTGCGGGTCTGGGTTCGGTCGAGGGTGACGAGGTGGCTTCGGCTGTCGAGGGGGCTCCGGAGGCTCATGAGTCCGCGGTGGAGGGTGAGGCTGTTGCGGAGGAGCTGGTCGGTGATGCTGAGGCTGCTGCCGACGAGCCTGACGTTGATGCCGAGGCGGTGACTGAGTCTGAGGCTGCGGGTCTGGGTACGGTCGAAGGCGACGAGGTGGCCGAAGCGATTACCGACGCTTCGGAGGCCCATGAGTCCGCAGTCGAGGGTGAGGCTGTCGCGGAGGAGCTGGCTGCTGCTGATGAGCCTGCCGGCGAGGTCGCTGAGGTTGATGCCGAGGCGGTGACTGAGTCTGAGGCTGCGGGTCTGGGTTCGGTCGAGGGCGACGAGGTGGCCGAAGCGATTGCCGAGGCTCCGGAGGCCCACGAGTCCGCGGTGGAGGGCGAGGCTGCTGCCGAGGAGCTCGCCGCCGAAGCGGACCCCGAAGGTTCCGGAGTGGATGATGCCGCGCCAGAGGCCACCGAATCCGAGGACGCCGCAAGCGAAGTCGCCGAAGTCGATGCTGACGCGCTCACAGAGTCCGACGCTCATGGTTCGGAGTCGAACCAAGGCGGCCCGGATACGGAACCCGAAGTCGACGGCGAACCTGAGAATCCCGCAACGTCGGACACCGAGCGTTCGCACTACACCGTCATCACCGAGACCCCGGACAGCGCAGCGCAATCGGAGTCAGGCGGCATCGTCCGTCAGTGGCTTCGCAGGCGCCGGAATCGCTGACCTCTGACGCGAATCGCTTACTGAGCTCACCCCGGAGCCGTAACCGCCAGAATGGTTCGGGCCACCAGTTCCGGGTCGTCGATCATCGGAACGTGTCCTACTGCGGGCAATGTCGTGAAAGTGGCTTGCGGTATCCGCTCGCGGGCGATGGGATCGCACGCCGAAACCGGAACGATCGCATCATCGCTCGACCACGCGATGGTCACCGGGCACGGCAGGGGATTCAGAGATGCGAGGTGTTCTCCTGACCCGAGAATGTCGTCGACGTCCAATGTGCATCCCACGATGTCGTCGACGGCTTCGATAGCCCTTGCCCCGGTCATCCGGTCGGCGTGGCGAGCGGCGTCTCGGAATGAGAGGCGACGCACTGTCGCCGATTTCAACGCTATGGCCACCGCAGGTCGTGTGGGACGCGCGAGGCGTCCCATGGCCACGAACTTGTGGATCTTCTTCGTCACGTGAGCCTGGGCTCTGTCTCCCGGCGACCAGAAACCTGCAGGGGCCAGCGCGCACACGGTCGCTGCGCGGCCACGTCTGGCCAACTCGATGGCCATCCAACCGCCTAACGAGAGACCGACGACGTGTGGTCGTTCGAGGCCATTTGCATCGAGGTAGCGCTCCATGGCGTCGACAAGGTCTGCGACTTTGGTGGGAGATCGCCGGAGGGCGGGCCCGCCGCGGTGACCGGCGGTGGTCGGTGTGTACACCCGGTGGCGGTCGGAGAGTAGCGGAACTACATCCTGCCAACCGTCCCCCGACATCAGGATGCCGTGCATCAGTACGAGAGAAGACTTCTCGAATGCCACGGGGCCAAGTCTGTCATCGGTGCTTCGCGGAACGTGGACGTTCTCGACGGAATTGGTGCGCTGCCGCGTCGTACCCGGCCGGTAGACTCGCACATATGTTCGGCTCCGCGGATGCGATCGATGTCGTCAACGCGATGACGTTCGCCACTCGTTGCGAGGCTCGGGCGATCGCCGAGCGATTGGCCGCGGTGGCCCGTCTGTACGCGATACGCAAGCAGCAGTATGTCGAGGCCGGGTTCTGGCGAACCGATGTGTTCGATGCGGTCGGCGCTGAAGTCTCAGCGGCACAGAACATCAGCAGAGGGCGGGCCACCAACCAGGTGCGTATGGCCGTGTCGCTGAAGGAGCGACTCCCGCGGGTCGCGGAAGCGTTCTCTCGCGGCGACATTGATTTCCGCATGGCGAAGGCCGCTCTCACGGCCACCGACAATGTCGAGGACGAGTTCATCGCAGATTTGGACGAGGCGTTGGCGCCAAGACTCGCCAAATGGATGCGTTTGTCGGACAAGGTCCTCAAAGATCGACTCGACCAGTGGGTGGCCAAGTTCGATCCAGCGGGTGTGCGGGTGCCGCCGATCGCAAAGACAACCGCTACTTGGACATCGAACCCCACGTGCCGGGCATGGCGTTCGTCAACGGCGTGCTCAGCGCTGAGGATGCCGCGGCTTTGAAGCAACGCCTGGAGACGCTGGCGGCCACCGTGTGCGCCAACGATCCGCGCACTCACAACCAGCTGATGGCCGATGCGGGCGGTGCACTCGGACGCTGGGAGACGAGCCTGGTCTGCCAATGCGGCAGCGACGACTGCCCGTCAACTGCGCTCCGCGACTCGGCTTCACAGGTGGTCATCCACATCCTCGCAGAGCAGGCGACCGTCGACGGCAGGAGCAACGACCCTGGCTATCTGTCCGGCATGGGCATCCTGCCTGCCGAGGAAGTCCGAAAAGCCGCGCACACTGCGAAGATCAGACCAGTCCATCAGCCCGAGGCGGAACCGGAGAAGGGATACCGGCCATCGGCGCGGTTGTCCGACTACCTGCGGTGGCGGGATTTGACGTGCCGGTTCCCGGGCTGCGATGCCCCGGTGGAGCAGTGCGACATCGATCACACCACGCCGTGGCCGTTCGGGGTCACTCACGCGTCGGGAACCAAGCATTACTGCCGTACGCATCATCTGATCAAGACCTTCTACACCGGGGCGAACGGTTGGCGCGACGAGCAACATCCAGACGGCACAATCGTGTTGACGGCTCCGACCGGCCACGTCTACGTCACGGATTCCGCCGGCGGAATGCTATTTCCGGCGCTGTCGGTGCCGACCGCGCCGCTGCCAGAGGTGGACGAGCCCGAGGTGCCGTCCGGTAGATCCGCAAAGATGCCGCGGCGCAAGCGAACCCGTGAACAGGACCGGGCGGCCCGCATCCGTCGAGAACGCCGAGAACGCATCGAGATCAACAGGGAAAAGGAGCGCAGGCATCAGGCCTGGCTCGCGGAGATCCACGAACCGCCCCCCTTCTAAGCATCTGGCGGTTCTGGCATTCTGGTGCCATGACCGAGCCCCCATTCAGTGGCAACGAAGGCGGCCACCCGTACACGCCTCCACCGCCGCAACCCGGGTACGTCCCACCGGGGCCCCAGTACGCACCGCCGCCCGGCACGTATCCGTCTCCTGGCGCCTATGCGCCGCAGGGCGGGGGATATCCGGGCGCCTACATGGATCCGATGGCGCCGTACGGGCGGCACCCTGTCACCGGTGAGCCATACTCCGAGAAGTCGAAGGTAGTGAGCGGCCTCCTGCAGCTTCTCGGTCTGTTCGGGCTCGTCGGCATCGGACGCATCTACCTCGGTTACACGACGCTGGGCGTCATCCAGCTCGTGGTGGGACTTCTGACCTGCGGACTCGGGGCCATCATCTGGGGCATCATCGATGCCGTTCTCATCCTCACCGACAGGGTGCGCGATCCGGAAGGCCGTCCGCTGCGAGATGGCACCTAGCTCAACCGTCGGCAAGCGCGGGCGGCTGTTCGCCGGGCTCGGTACCGGCGCCGTGGTCGTCGGCGCGCTCGCCTATGTGGGCCTCGGCGATCCGCACAGCCCGGATTTCCTTTTCCCGCCGTGCCCGTTCCACGAATTCACCGGCTGGTTCTGCCCGGCGTGCGGGGGGATGCGGATGACGCATGACCTGCTGCACGGCGATCTGGGCGCTGCGTTCGTCGACAATGCGTTCGCGCTCATCGGGCTGCCGCTGCTCCTGGTGTGGGTGCTGGTGCGCCGTCGTCAGTCCAAACAGGTGTTCACGGTGCCGGTCTACGCGGTCATCGCTTCTGCCGTCGTGGCGTGGACGGTCGTGCGGAACCTTCCCGGATTTCCGCTGGTCCCGACCGTTCTCGACGGGGTGACCACGCACCTGCGCTGATACACTCGCCCGACGGGCCGCTGCAGTCCCTGAAGACCATTTCCAGGACTGCGGAGGCCCATGCCCATGCTGTTTTCGGCGCTGCCCGAACCCCAAGGTCTCTACGACCCGGCCAATGAGGCCGATTCGTGCGGCGTCGCGATGGTCGCCGACATCAAGGGTAGGCGTTCGCACTCGATCGTCACCGACGGCCTTATCGCGCTCGAGCACCTCGAACACCGCGGTGCTGCCGGGGCCGAGCCCAACAGCGGTGACGGGGCGGGCATCCTGATTCAGCTCCCGGTCGATCTCCTTCGTAGCGTCGTCGACTTCGACCTGCCCGAACCCACCGGCGATGGAAGCAGTACTTTCGCCGCGGGCATCTGCTATCTGCCCCAGGATCCTCGCCGGCGAGCGGGTGCACAGGCGACTGTGGAAACCATTGCCGCCGAAGAAGGGCTGGAGATCCTTGGCTGGCGCGAGGTTCCGGTCGACCCCGCCGGCGCGGAGGTCGGCCAGACTGCGCTCGGATGCATGCCCTACATGTCTCAGGTGTTCGTCGCCGCCCCCGAACGCAACGGAAACCGCCTCGGCGGAATCGATCTGGACCGTCGCGTCTACCCCATGCGCAAGCGTGCCGAACGTACCGGCGTCTACTTCCCGTCGCTGTCCAGCCGCACCATGGTTTACAAGGGCATGCTGACGACGATGCAACTGCCGCAATACTTTCCGGATCTGCGTGACGAACGCTGTATCAGCGCCATCGCCATCGTGCACAGCCGTTTCTCCACCAACACGTTCCCGTCGTGGCCTCTGGCCCATCCGTTCCGCTTCGTCGCCCACAACGGCGAGATCAACACCGTGCGTGGCAATCGCAACCGCATGCACGCGCGCGAGGCCATGCTCGCCAGTAGCAAGATCCCCGGAGACCTGAGCCGGCTGTCGCCGATCTGCACACCGGAGGCGTCCGACTCGGCGTCCTTCGACGAGGTCCTCGAACTGCTTCACCTCGGCGGCCGCAGCCTGCCCCACGCCGTGCTGATGATGATTCCCGAGGCCTGGGAGAACAACAGCACCATGGAGCCCGCCGAGCGGGCCTTCTGGCAGTTCCACGCCTCCCTCATGGAGCCCTGGGACGGGCCGGCCTGCGTCACCTTCACCGACGGCACTCTCGTCGGAGCGGTGCTGGACCGCAACGGTTTACGGCCGGGCCGCTGGTGGCGCACCATCGACGATCGCATCATCCTCGCCAGTGAAAGCGGTGTCCTGGACGTGCCCTCGTCGGAGGTCGTGGCCAAGGGCCGGTTGCAACCCGGCAAGATGCTGCTCGTCGACACCGCCGCAGGGCGAATCATCTCCGACGACGAGATCAAAGAAGACCTGGCCGGCGCCGAGGCATATGGCGAATGGCTGCACGCCGGGCAGCTCGAGCTCAAGACACTGCCCGACCGGGCCCACATCCAGCCCAACCATGAGTCGGTCGTGCGCCGCCAGGTGAGCTTCGGCTACACCGAGGAGGATTTGCGCATCCTGCTCACGCCGATGGCGGCATCGGGTGCCGAACCCCTGGGGTCGATGGGTACCGACACCCCGGCTGCTGTTCTGTCCCAACGCTCCAAGCTGCTCTACGACTATTTCGTCGAACTGTTCGCGCAGGTGACCAACCCTCCGCTCGACGCCATCCGCGAAGAGGTCGTCACGTCGATGGCGCGCATCATGGGGCCCGAACAGAACCTGCTGGAACCCGGTGCCGCGTCGTGCCGCCAGATCAAGCTCACGTGGCCGGTGCTCGACAACGACGAGCTCGGCAAGATCGTCCACATCAACGACGACGGCGAGCACCCGGGCCTGCGCACCGCTGTGCTCAGAGCCCTCTACGACGTCGAGCGCGGCGGTGAAGGGCTCGCCGACGCGCTGGAGGATCTCCGCCTGCGCGCCTGCGAAGCGATCGCCAAAGGCGCTCGGACACTTGTCATCTCAGACCGCGACTCCGACCACACCAAGGCGCCGATTCCGTCCCTGCTCGCCGTTTCGGCCGTCCACCACCATCTGGTACGTACGAAGGAACGCACCACGGTCGCGCTTGTCGTCGAATCCGGCGATGCCCGCGAAGTGCACCACATCGCGATGCTGATCGGTTTTGGTGCCGCCGCGGTCAACCCGTATCTGGCCTTCGAGTCCATCGAGGACCTGATTCGTGAAGGGGAACTGACCGGCGTCGAACCCGCTGCGGCGGTGCGTAATTACCTCAAGGCGCTCGGCAAGGGCGTCATGAAGGTGATGAGCAAGATGGGCATTTCCACCGTCGCGTCCTATACGGCCGCGCAGGCGTTCGAGGCTGTCGGCATCGACAGGGACGTCATCGACGAGTACTTCACCGGAACACCGACCCAACTCGGCGGTATCGGCCTCGACGTCATCGCCGAGGAGGTCAAGCTGCGGCACCGGCGGGCCTATCCTGAGAACCCGACCGAGCGGGTGCACCGCCGCCTCGAGGTCGGCGGCGAATATGCGTTCCGTCGCGAAGGCGAGTTGCACCTGTTCACACCGGAAGTCGTTTTCCTGCTGCAGCATTCGACCCGAACCGGGCGCTACCAGGTTTTCGAGCAATACTCCGAAGAGGTCAACCGGCTGTCGCGTGAGGGTGGCGCGTTGCGGGGCCTGTTCGAGTTCAGGACGGACCTGCGGCCGCCGGTGCCGCTCGACGAGGTCGAACCGGCCAGCGAGATCGTCAAGAGGTTCAACACCGGCGCGATGAGCTACGGCTCCATCTCCGCCGAGGCCCACGAGACGATGGCGGTCGCCATGAACAACCTCGGCGGGCGATCCAACAGCGGCGAAGGTGGTGAAGACACCGACCGGCTCTACGACTCGAAGCGCCGCAGCGCCGTCAAACAGGTTGCATCCGGGCGCTTCGGTGTCACCAGCGACTATCTCGTCAACGCCAGCGACATCCAGATCAAGATGGCCCAGGGCGCCAAACCCGGTGAGGGCGGCCAACTCCCGGGCTACAAGGTGTACCCCAACATTGCCAAGACCCGGCACTCCACCCCGGGTGTCGGATTGATCTCACCGCCGCCACACCACGACATCTACTCGATCGAGGATCTCGCCCAGCTGATCCACGACCTGAAGAACGCCAACGCCGATGCACGCATCCACGTCAAGCTCGTCAGCTCGGTCGGCGTCGGCACGGTGGCCGCGGGTGTCTCGAAGGCCCACGCCGACGTCGTGCTGATCTCCGGCTATGACGGTGGCACCGGGGCTGCGCCGCTGACCAGCCTCAAACACGCAGGGGCGCCGTGGGAGATCGGTCTGGCCGACACCCAGCAGACCCTCGTGCTCAATGGGTTACGCGATCGCATCACCGTCCAGTGCGACGGCGGCATGCGGACTGCACGCGACGTCATGGTCGCGATGCTGCTCGGCGCCGAGGAATACGGTTTCGCCACTGCGCCGCTGGTCGTGGCGGGCTGCATCATGATGCGTGTCTGCCACCTCGACACCTGCCCGGTGGGCGTAGCGACCCAGAACCCGGAACTGCGGGCACGGTTCAACGGCAAGCCGGAGTTCATCGAGAACTTCTTCCACTTCATCGCCGAGGACATCCGGAAGTATCTGGCCGAGTTGGGGTTCCGCAGTATCGATGAGGCAGTCGGCCATGCCGACGTCCTCGACACGGCGAGTGGGGTCGCACACTGGAAGAGCAAGGGCCTCGATCTGAGCCCGATTTTCGCAGTGCCGACGGTCAACACGCAGCGCGTCCGGGTCCGGGAGCAGGATCACGGGCTTGAGCAGGCCCTGGACCGAACCCTGATCCAGCTCGCCGAAGGCGCCCTCGAAGACGCCCACCCTGTCCGTCTCGAGCTGCCCGTGCGCAACGTCAACCGCACGGTCGGCACGCTGCTGGGAAGCGAGGTCACCCGCCGCTACGGCGCACAGGGCCTGCCGGAGGACACCGTCCACGTCACCCTGACCGGATCCGCGGGGCAGTCGATCGGCGCGTTTCTGCCGCCCGGCATCACACTGGAGCTCATAGGAGACGCCAACGACTATGTGGGAAAGGGGCTTTCGGGCGGCAAGATCATCGTCAAGCCGCAGGACGACGTGTTGTTCCTTCCCGAGGACAACGTCATCGCAGGCAACACCCTGCTGTTCGGCGCCACCTCCGGTGAGCTGTATCTGCGCGGCCGCGTGGGGGAGCGGTTCGCCGCGCGCAACTCCGGTGCGCTGACCGTGGTCGAGGGCGTCGGAGATCACGCGTGCGAGTACATGACAGGCGGCCGGGTCGTGGTGCTCGGCAAAGTCGGCCGCAACATGGCCGCCGGTATGTCGGGGGGTATCGCGTTCGTGCTCGGCCTCAACCCACAACGGGTGAACACCGACATGGTGGAGCTGCAGCGTCTCGACCCTGAGGACCTGCTGTGGCTGCGCGACGTCGTCGCCCAGCACGCTCGCTACACCGGCAGCATGGTCGCGACGTCGGTGTTGTCGGATTGGCCGCGGCGCAGCGCGCAGTTCACCAAGGTCATGCCGCGCGACTACCAGCGCGTGCTGCAGGCCACCCGAATGGCCAAGGCCGAAGGCCGGGACGTCGATTCAGCGATCATGGAGGCAAGCCGTGGCTGACCCGCACGGATTTCTCGAAGTGGCCAAGGTCGAGGCCACCAAGCGGCCCGTCGACGAGAGGGTCGGTGACTGGCGCGAGGTGTACGAGCGCCAGGATCCCCACCAGCGGGCCGGCGAGGTATCGCAGCAGGCGCGGCGCTGCATGGACTGCGGAATCCCGTTCTGCCACTCCGGGAGTGCGGGCTGCCCGCTGGGAAACCTGATCCCCGAATGGAATGACCTGGTGCGGCGCGGACGGTGGGATGCCGCCAGCGACCGGCTGCATGCGACGAACAACTTTCCCGAGTTCACCGGCAGGCTCTGTCCCGCCCCGTGTGAAGCTGCCTGCGTGCTGTCCATCGCCGAGGACCACACCGGTGGCAGCGTCACGATCAAACGCATCGAACAGACCATCGCCGACCAGGCCTGGATGGACGGCATCGTGGAACCTCAGCCCGCTGCGATCTCCACGGGGAAGCGGGTCGCTGTCGTGGGATCTGGCCCGGCGGGACTTGCGGCGGCGCAACAACTCACGCGGGCCGGCCACGACGTGACGGTCTACGAGCGCGACGACCGCATCGGCGGATTGATGCGCTACGGCATACCCGAGTACAAGCTGGAGAAGTCGTACCTGAACCAGCGCCTAGCCCAGATGCGCGCGGAGGGAACGCGTTTCGTCACCGAGACCGAGGTGGGCGTCGATCTGCCCGTCGAGCAGCTGCGTGCCCAGCACGACGCGGTCGTGCTGGCGGTCGGCGCGCTGCGGGCGCGTGACAACGACGTGCCCGGCCGAGACCTCGACGGCGTGCATCTGGCGATGGAGCACCTGGTGCCCGCCAACAAGGAATGCGAAGGCGACGGAGCCAGCGAGATCTCGGCAGCGGGCAAGCACGTCGTCATCATCGGCGGCGGCGACACCGGCGCTGACTGCCTCGGCACCGCACACCGGCAGGGGGCCGCCTCGGTGACCCAATTGGACTACAACCCCGAGCCCCCCGAATACCGTGACGACTCACGCTCGCCGTGGCCGATGTGGCCGATCGTGTTGCGCACACGGCTCTCGCCGGCGCACGCCGAGGGTGGCGACCGCCGGTACGAGGTCGCCGTGCAGCGCTTCCTGGGCGACGAGAACGGCAACCTGCGGGCGATGGAGATCGCCGAGGTCCAGGTCGAACGCGACGACTCCGGCCGCAGACGCATCGTGCCGGTGGGTCAGTCGCTTGAGATCCCCTGCGAGCTGGCCCTGCTCGCTATCGGCTTCGAGGGCGTGGAGCATATGGCTCTGCTGGACAAGCTGGGCCTGACCCTGAGCCGCCGCGGGACGCTGTCGTGCGGCTCGGACTGGCAGACCGACGCGCCCGGGGTCTTCGTGTGTGGAGACGCACACCGGGGCGCCTCGCTGATCGTGTGGGCGATCGCAGAGGGCCGCAGCGCTGCACATGCCGTGGACGTCTATCTGATGGGCGAATCGGATCTACCCGCCCCGGTACGGCCCGGGGCCCTACCGCTGGCCGTCATCTGAATCGATTAACGACTATGCTCAGGAGTCGTGACTAGACGCGGAAAAATCGTCTGTACGCTTGGCCCCGCAACCGCATCGGACAGTGCTGTCAAGCAGCTGGTCGAATCCGGAATGGACGTCGCCCGGCTCAACTTCAGCCACGGGGACTACCCCGACCACGAAGCGAACTACAAACGCGTCCGCTCCGCGTCCGACGCGACGGGCAGAGCCGTCGGAATCCTCGCTGACCTGCAGGGACCGAAGATCCGGCTGGGTCGCTTCGCCGACGGTCCCACCGAATGGGCCAACGGGGAAACGGTGCGGATCACCGTCGAGGACTGCGAAGGCACCCACGACAGGGTGTCGACCACGTACAAGCGGCTGGCGCAGGACGCCAAGCCCGGTGACCGCGTGCTCGTCGACGACGGAAACGTCGGCCTCGTGGTGGAGCACATCGACGGCAACGACGTGGTCTGCTCGGTCACCGAGGGCGGCAAGGTCAGCAACAACAAGGGCATGTCGCTGCCGGGTATGAACGTCTCCGCACCGGCGCTCTCGGAAAAGGACATCGAGGATCTCGAGTTCGCGCTGCGCCTCGGCGTGGACCTGGTCGCGCTCTCGTTCGTGCGCTCGCCCGCCGATGTCGAGCTGGTCCACGAGGTGATGGACCGGGTGGGGCGCCGCGTGCCCGTCATCGCGAAGCTGGAGAAGCCGGAGGCGATCGACAACTTGGAGGCCATCGTGCTGGCCTTCGACGCGATCATGGTCGCCCGTGGGGATCTCGGCGTCGAGCTGCCGCTCGAAGAGGTGCCGCTGGTGCAGAAGCGTGCAATCCAAATGGCAAGGGAGAACGCTAAACCCGTCATCGTCGCGACCCAGATGCTGGAGTCGATGATCGAGAACTCGCGCCCGACTCGGGCCGAGGCCTCCGACGTCGCCAACGCGGTGCTCGACGGCGCCGATGCGGTGATGCTGTCGGGGGAGACCTCGGTCGGCAAGTTCCCGTTCGAGACGGTGCGCACCATGGCCCGCATCGTGAGCGCGGTCGAGGACAACTCGGTCGCCGCACCGCCGCTGACCCACACGCCGCGGACGAAGCGCGGTGTCATCTCGTACGCGGCCCGCGACATCGGCGAGCGCCTCGACGCCAAGGCGCTGGTGGCGTTCACCCAATCCGGCGACACCGTCCGCCGTCTGGCCCGCCTCCACACCCCGCTGCCGGTGCTGGCGTTCACGTCGCTGCCCGAGGTCCGCAGCCAGTTGGCGCTGACCTGGGGTACCGAGACGTTCATCGTTCCCCACATCGAAACGACGGACGGCATGATCCGTCAGGTCGACAAGTCGATGCTGGAGCTCGGCCGCTACAAGCGCGGCGACCTGGTGGTCATCGTCGCCGGTGCCCCTCCGGGCACAGTAGGGTCGACGAATCTGATCCATGTCCACCGCATCGGGGAGGACGACGTCTAGGAGGGCCGCAGTTGCCAGGGCACGCAGACTTCGACGAGCTCCTGGCGATCCTGCACCTGGAACGTCTCGACGACGACACGTTCCGCGGCGTTCATCCCAGCAAGAACCCGATCCGCACCTTCGGCGGGCAGATGATGGCGCAGGCGTTCGTCGCGGCCAGCCGCAGCCTGAAGTACCCCACCGCCCCGAGCGCGCTGTCGGTGCACTTCATCGCAGGCGGCGACCCGGCGCAGGATCTGGAGTTCCACGTGGTGCGGCTGCGTGACGAACGCCGGTTCGCCAATCGCCGGGTCGACGTCGTGCAGAACGGTCAGCTCCTGACCACCGCGCTGGTCTCGTACCTGACCGGTGGCGACGGACTCGAACACGGCATCGAACCGCCCGTGATCGACGACCCGGAGGCCGTACCGCCGATCGACCATCTGTTGCGCGGCTATGAGGAGATCGTTCCGCTCTTCGTCAACGCGCTGCGCCCCATCGAGTGGCGCTACACCAACGATCCGGCGTGGATCATGCGCGACAAGGGCGGTTCGCTTCCGCACAACCGGGTGTGGATGACGGCCCAGGGCGTCATGCCGGAGGATCCGGTGCTGCACGCCGCCGCACTGGTCTACTCCTCGGACACGACAATTCTGGACTCGATCATCACCACCCACGGTCTGTCCTGGGGGCACGACCGCATCTTCGCGGTCACCACCAATCACACGGTGTGGTTCCACCGTCCGATCAGGTTCGACGACTGGGTGCTCTACTCGACGACCTCACCGGTCGCCGCCGACTCGCGCGGCCTCGGCACCGGCCACTTCTTCGACCGCTCGGGCCGGCCGTTGGCCACGGTCGTGCAAGAGGGGATCGTCAAGCACTTCCCGTGACGGTTCCTACGGCGTCGGCGTGACCGTGATCGAGAACTCGTCTTCCACCCGCTGGGTGAACTCCTGGGCGCACTGCTCCACGGCGGCCTGGTCGGAACCGGCGTTGTTGACGCAGTCGATGTAGTCGGTGCCGCCGACTTCCTTGAACAGCGCCACACCGAAGACGCCGACGATGACGAACGCCGCGATCGCCACGATGATGCTCAGGAAACCGAGAATGATGCCGGCCATCGCGACGCCGCCGTTGGTGGCCTCACCGCGCTTGACGCGGCCCCGCCCCAAGAAGCCGAGGACGACCGCGACGATGCCGAGGACCACGCCGCCGAACAGTGTGAACAACGAGATGATCGCCACGACAAGCGAAGCCGTCCCCAGCCCGTTCTTCGGGGCAGCAGGGACGGGAGGCGGGTAACCGCCATAGGGCGGCGGCGGATAGCCGCCCGGGTAGGTGCCAGGGGGAGGAGGCGGCGGTTCGCTCATGCGGGTGAGATTACCGTCACAGACACGTTTTCCGGCGGATGATGAGTCGCAACGACGACAGTTCGTTCCGTTCCGAACAACGCACCGGGCGTCAGCAGTTCGACCATGATGTCGTCGGCATCCGACGCATCGAGGTGCTCGGTTGGTTCGTCGAGAAGCACCGTCTGGGCGGTCGAGGTCAACGCCCGGGCCAGCAGAAGCCGCCGTCGCTGCCCCGCCGACACCGCTGCGTCCCCGCCGGCGAGCACCGTCGACAATCCGTCGGGCAGTTGGTCGAGCCATTCGCCCAGGCCTGCGCGCCGCAGCGCGTCCACGAGTTCGTCGTCCGCGGCGTCGCCCCGGGCCACGAGCAGGTTGTCGCGGACCGTGGTGGAGAACAGGTGGGCGTCTTCGGCGAAGAAGACTCCCGGGGTCTGCATGAGCAGCGTCGTCTTGCCGCAGCCGGACGGTCCGACGACCGCGACGCGGTCGCCGGGTTGCAGATTCAACGGCGTGACGGCGGGCCTGCGGTCGTCGTCTACCGGGTCGGTCAGGCTCAGCAGCCGCTGCGCGGCGATGCGGCCCCTGGTGAGCGCGATCGCGGCACCCGGCAGTGCGGCGGTGGCTTCGAAAGCGGCGAGCGGCACCAGCATCAGGATGGCGACGGTGGTCGGAGCAACGCTGTCGGACAGCGCGATTCCGGCCAGCACTGCGCCGATCAGGCTCACCCCGATCGCCGCGGTGGGCGCAGCCGCTGCCACCGCGGCGGGCGCTGCGGCCCGGTCGATCGCGCGGCCCCAGCGACGTTGCTCATCGCCTGCGGCGACGATGAGGCCGGCAAGTCGCCCGCTCACACGAAGCTCAGGTGCGTGCTCGAGGGCGAGCAGTGCGGCGGCGTCGCGACGCGAATGATGCTCTACGGCAACCGTTTCAGCGGCCACCGCCGCTCTGGCCGCCACCACGGGGGCGGCAACGCCGGCGACCAGCATGCACAGTGCCAGTACCGTCGCCGCGGCGGGTGAGATGAAGGCGATCGTCGCGACCGCGGCCACGCCGAGGACGGCGGCGACACCGATCGGCACCACGGCACGAACGAGAACGTCGGCGACTTCGTCGACGCCGCTGCCCACGCGGGCCACGAGATCGCCGCTGCTGCGCCGCATCACGGCTTCTTCCGGTCCGGTGGCCAACCGGGTGAAGAGTCGTTCCCGGGCGGAACCCGCCGCGCGCAACGCCGTGTCGTGTGACGCGAGCCGTTCGCAATAGCCGAGCAGTCCACGTGAAATTCCGAGGGCGCGCACCGTGACGGCGGCGACGGTCAAGGTCAGCACCGGTGGCATCTCCCATGCGCGGGTGATCAGCCATGCTGAGACCGCGGTGAGGGCGAACGCGCTACCGAGCGACAGCGCCCCGAACGTGACGGCGAGTGCGACACGCGAAATCCTGGGCCGCAGCAGCGACCAGGCGAGCACGAGCGGGTCACGACGCGACACGGACACCTCGCATATCGACGACAGCATCGCCGATCGACAGCACAGGATCGCGGTGGCCGACGACGAGCACGGTGGCTCCGGCGTCGGCGCGCCGGGCGATCGCTTCGAGAACCCTCGCCTCGGTGGGCCCGTCGAGATGGGCAGTGGGCTCGTCGAACAGCAGCAGAGACGCGGGGGAGCCGAGCACACGGGCCAGGCCGAGCCGTTGCCGCTGCCCCAGTGACAGGCCCACGCCACCGCGACCGATCGTGGTCTGCAGGCCGTCTGGCAGCGTGGCCAGCACGGCGTCGAAACAGGCGGCGCGGCAGGCGGCTTCGAGATCGGGGAGCGGTCCGAACAGTTCGAGGTTCTCCTGAACGGTGCCGGGGATCAGCACCGGCCGCTGTGCCAACCAGGCGACCTTGGCCCACCACTGCGTGCGGTCCAGGTCTGCCACGCCGACGCCGTTGACCACCACGTTGTCCGCACCCGAGGAATCAAGCCCCAGTATCGACTGCAGCAGGGTGGACTTGCCGATGCCGTTGGGCCCGGTGAGGACCGTGACGTGGCCGGGTGAGGCCGTCAGTGGGGGGTCGGTGACGCAGACGGTGACCGGACCTTCCGGCACCGGAAGGCTTCCCCCCGGGGCAGGCTTCTGTGTGTCGATGAAGCGGAATGCGGCCTGCACCGCGGTCTTTCCGTCTTGAGCTGAGTGGAACGCGGCCCCGACTCGCCGCAGCGGCCAGAACACCTCGGGAGCAAGAAGCAGGGCGGTCAACCCGGCGGTCAACGTCATGTCTCCGTAGACGAGCCGCATCCCGACACCGACGGCCACGAGCGCCACCCCGAGGGTGGCCAGCAGTTCCAGCACGAGTGCGGACAGGAATGCGATGCGCATCGTCGCCATCGCCGAACGGCGATGCGCTGCACCGAGTTCGGCGATGCGGGTGGCAGCACCGTCGGTGCGGCCGAGAGCGCGCAGGGTCGGCAGGCCTGCCACCAGGTCGAGTAATCGGGACTGCAATGTGGCCATCGCCGCCAGGGCCGCGGCGGACCGCTCGGCGGTCGCCATCCCGATCAGAATCATGAAAATCGGGATCAGCGGTAGTGCGATAGCGACGATGACGGCGGATCGCCAGTCGTACCAGGCGATCACGACAGCTGTTGCCGGGGTCAGGATCGCGGCCAGACTCAGCGACGGCAGATAGGTGGTGAAGTACACCCGCAGTCCGTCGAGGCCTCGCGTGACGACGACGGCGGCGTCGTCGCGTTGCGTGAGGAGTTCACGGGGCGGAAGCGACGTTGCGGTCGTGAGCACCTGGTCGGTGAGGTCGGCGATGACCGCGCTGGCGCCCCGTTGCGCAAGGGTGCCCTGCTTCCAGTGCACCACGGTGCGGATTGTCCACAGCGCCAGCAGGATCAGCAGAGGTGGGGTGAGAGCGTCGACGCTGCGGGATGCCGGGTCGGTGATGACGCGTGCGACGACGGAGGCCAGCACCACCGCCGACGCGATGGTGCACGTCGCGATCAGGACACCGCAGGCCGTGGTGGCGACCAGGAACCGGCGCATCGCCACCGAGACCCGCCACAGCCGCGGATCGATCGGGGCGCGCGTGCTCTCGGTCAGGACACTCGCCTCGACAAACCGATCGAGGTGGGGATGGCGTCGGCGCTCACCCGCTTGCGGAACACCCAGTACGACCACGCCTGGTAGCAGAGCACCAGCGGAAGCAACGCCAACGATGCCCACGTCATGATCTTGAGGGTGTACGGCGTGGACGACCCGTTGTAGATCGTGACGCTCCACTCGGGATTCGTGGTCGAGGGCAGCAGGTTCGGATACATCGACCCGAAGATCAGCACTGCCACGGCCGCGACGACGACGATCATCGACACGAACGCGATGCCCTCGCGAGTCTTGCGCCACATCAGACCGACCGCGAGCAGCAGCGCCACGACCGCCAGCCCGAGTGCCGACCACGTCCACGTCTGGCCGTACGCGAGCTGGGTCCACAGGCCGAATCCGCCTGCCAGCACGATCACCGGGACCGAGAGGAGCCGCCCGACACGGAATGAATCTGCGTGCAGCGCACCGGAAGTCTTGAGCGCCAGATACACGGAGCCGTAGAACAGGAACAGCGAGGCCGTCGCCAACCCGCCGAGCAGGGTGTATGGGCTCAGAATGTCGCCGATACCCGGACGTGCGATGCCTTCGGCGTCGATCGGCAGACCCCGCAGCAGGATTGCGAAAGCCACGCCCCACAGGATCGCCGGAAGCCAGGACCCCAGCGCGATGCCGATGTCTGCCCAGCGGCGCCACTGGGGGTCGTTGATCTTGCCGCGCCACTCGATGCCGACGATGCGCAGGATCATTCCGAAAAGGATTGCCAGCAGGGGCAGATACAGCGCTGAGAACAACGTGGCGTACCAGTTCGGAAATGCCGCGAACATGGCGGCGCCCGCGGTGATCAGCCACACCTCGTTGGCGTCCCATACCGGGCCGATGGTGTTGAGCACCGCCCGGCGCCGGTTGTCGGGGTCACCGGGCCCCAGTGAGCCCATCGGCGCCATCAGCATGCCGACGCCGAAGTCGAACCCCTCCAGAATGAGGAAGCCGAGGAACAACACGGCGATCAGGAGAAACCAGAGTTCCTGGAGTGCCATGGCGATCTCCTAGTACGCGAACGACAGCGGGGCGACGTCGTCCTTGTCGGGCGGCGCGGGCGGTGCGGGTTCGGAGTCGTGCTCCTGTGGGCCCTCGAGGACGTAGCGCCGCATCAGGTAGAACCACACGACCGCGAGCGCGCCGTACAGCAGGGTGAACACTGCCAGCGAGAACATCACCGTGCCTGCCGCATGGTGGGATACGCCCTCCTGCACCGTCATTCGCACCATCGGGTCCCCGGTCGGATTGGGCACGACCACCCACGGCTGCCTGCCCATCTCGGTGAAGATCCAGCCCGCGGAGTTCGCGAGGAACGGCGCCGGGATCGCCAGGACGCCCGCCAGCCCGTACCACCGGGGGTGGGGAATGCGACCCCGCCGGGTCAACCACAGCGTCACGAGCGCGAAAGCCACCGGGACGAGCAGTAATCCGATCATCGCGCGGAACGCCCAGTAGGTGACGAACAGGTTCGGCCGGTAATCGCCGGGACCGAACTTCGCTTCGTACTCCTGCTGGAGATCCTGGACGCCTTGCAGCGTGACGCCGCTGAACCTGCTCTCGGCGAGGAACGGCAGCACGTAGGGCACCTCGATGAGATGGGTGACGCTGTCGCAGTTGTTGTGCGTGCCGACCGTCAGGATCGAGAAGTCCGGATCGGTTTCGGTGTGGCACAACGATTCTGCCGATGCCATCTTCATCGGTTGCTGGACGAACATCAGCTTGCCCTGGATGTCGCCGGTGAAGAACAGGCCGGCCGCGGCGGCGAGCGCGACGAGGCTGCCCAAGATCGCGGCGGGCCGGAACATCGACGTTGCGTCGGGCGGCGCGGCGTCGGTGGCATTGCGGCGGCGTTCCCGCACCATCAACCAGGCCGAGATACCGGCCACGAAGGCCCCCGCGGTCAACAGTGCTCCGGTGATCGCATGGAAAAACGCCCAGACCGCGGTGTTGTTCGTCAGTAGAGCGCCGAAATCCACGAGTTCGGCGCGGCCGGTCTCCGGGTTGTACCTGGCTCCGACCGGGTGCTGCATGAACGAGTTGGCGGCGATGATGAAGTAGGCCGAAGCGTTCACGCCGAACGCGACGATCCAGATGCACGCCAGGTGCACCGCACGGGGCAGGCGGCTCCAGCCGAAGATCCACAGCCCGATGAACGTGGATTCGAAGAAGAACGCGACCAGGCCCTCGAACGCCAGGGGTGCGCCGAAGATGTCGCCGACGAACTTCGAGTACTCGCTCCAGTTCATCCCGAACTGGAACTCCTGGACGATGCCGGTCGCGACGCCGATCGCGAAGTTGATCAGAAACAGCTTGCCGAAGAACTTCGTCAGCCGATACCAGGAAGTGTTGCCGGTGACGTGCCAGATCGTCTGCATGACGGCGATCAGCGGGGCCAGTCCGATGGTCAACGGGACGAAGATGAAGTGGTAGACGGTGGTGATACCGAACTGCCACCGCGACACATCAAGTGCGTCCATGCGTCACTCCCAGGCGTTGGCGGAGCGATCTACCCCGCATCTACGACAGAGTGTAGTAGCTTTCTCGGCGTGCAGCGCTAGGGACTTTGGACCCTCATTCGGGCGCCGGCGCCGTGACTTCCTCCCTGGCCGGCTGCGCTGGGTGTCCGAGGTCCCTGCTCGCCGAACGGATGCCGAACGCAGAGATGACTTCGAAGACACCGAGCACGATCAGCCAGATTCCGACGACCATCGTCAGCGTCTCGATCGAGTCGAACGGCGAGGCCAGCATGATGACACCGGCGATCAGGCTGATCACGCCGATGAAGATCTCCCACGCGCGTCCGGGCAGGGTCGGATCGCTGATGGCTGAAACAGCCGTTGCGACACCGCGGAAAATGAAGCCGATTCCGACCCAAATGGCCAGCAGAAGAATGGCATTTCCGAAATTGCGGAAGCACATTACGGCCAGAATGAGCGCCGCGGCGCCGCTGAGGAACAGCAGCACCCGCCCGCCCGCCGAGACGTGAAGGGCGAATGCGAAGATCACCTGCGAGATGCCGGTGATCAACAGGTATGCGGCGAAGAAGATCGCCGCGACGAAGATGCTGATGGCGGGCCAGAACCACACCATCGCACCCAGAATGATCGCGAGTATCCCGGACAGCAGTGCTGACTTCCAGAGATGCTGCAACATGGTTGGGGGAGCAGCGGTTTCCATGCGCGAAGTCTGACATAGACGCGACACGCCCCGGCCGATTTCGCAGTACGGCTGTGGTGTCTCAATCGTGTCGTTAATGTCTCGTTACCGGCGCTGCGCGCCGGATCATCGGTCGTTAACGTTCCTGGCTGGGATACCCGGTTTGGGGAACTCAGCCGGAAGCGCGGACGACCCGAGAAGAAAGTAGAGGCACAGCAGTGTTGGGTGGAATCCAAGACCGTCGGACGAAGGTCTGGCGCATGGTAGCGGTGTTCGCCGCGACCGGCGCCGTGGCGCTGTCCGGCTGTTCGAGCAGCTCGGAAGCGCCGAGCGAAGAGGGATCCCCGACCGCGGCAGCGCCCGCGGAGAAGGTCGACGCGATCGCGAACACCGTTCCGGAGGCCATCAAGTCCACCGGCACGCTCGTCATCGGCGTGAACATCCCGTATGCGCCGAACGAGTTCAAAGACCCCGAAGGCAAGATCGTCGGCTTCGACGTCGATCTGATGAATGCAGTCGCCGGGACGCTCGGACTGACCCCCGAGTACCGCGAGGCCGACTTCGCGAAGATCATCCCGTCGATTCAGGGCGGCACGTTCAACGTCGGCATGTCGTCGTTCACCGACACCAAGGAACGCGAGCAGCAGGTCGACTTCGTCACCTACTTCTCGGCAGGCACGCTGTGGGCTCAGCCCGCAGGAGGCAACATCAATCCCGAGGACGCCTGCGGCAAGAAGGTCGCCGTGCAGGCGACGACCTACCAGGAGACCGACGAGCTTCCCGCCCGCAGCAAGAAATGCACGGACGAGGGTAAACCGGCCATCGAGATCGTCCCCTTCGACGGCCAGGACGCCGCCACCAACGCGGTGGTCCTCGGCCAGGCCGATGCGATGTCCGCGGATTCGCCGGTCACGCTGTATGCGATCAAGCAGACCAACGGCAAGCTCGAGCAGGCCGGCGAGACGTTCGACGCCGCACCCTACGGGTGGCCGGTGGAGAAGGGCTCGCCCCTGGCGCAGTCACTGCTGCAGGCTCTCGAGCACCTCATCGAGACGGGCAAGTACGAGGAGATCGCCGCGAACTGGGGCCTTGAAGAAGGCATGATCGACAAGCCGGTGATCAACGGCGCGATTTCCTGACAGCGATGAGCGATGCCGGTTCGCCGCCACAGTCCACCTCGCCGCAGGCCATCAACGCCGTCCCGCTGCGCCATCCGTGGCGGTGGGTGGCGGCGGCCGCCATCATCATCCTTGTCGGGCTGTTCCTCTACGGGGCGGCCACCAACCCCGCCTACGGGTGGTCCACGTTCGCCGAGTACCTCTTCAACGAGCGAATCCTGCTGGGGGTGTTCAACACTCTGCAGTTGACCGTCTACTCGATGGTCATCGGCATCATCCTCGGGGTGCTGCTCACCGTGATGCGGTTGTCGGACAACCCCGTGCTGTCCGCGGTCGCGTGGGTGTTCCTCTGGATCTTTCGTGGCACACCCGTATACGTGCAGCTGGCGTTCTGGGGGTTGATGCCCACGGTCTACCAGAACGTGCAGCTGGGCGTGCCGTTCGGACCGTCGCTGCTGCAACTCGATCTTCAGGATCTGTCGTTCCCGTTCGCGCTCGCGGTCATCGGGCTGGCGCTCAACGAGGCGGCCTACATGGCCGAGATCGTGCGCGCCGGCATCACCTCGGTTCCCGAAGGGCAGCTGGAAGCCTCGACCGCACTCGGCATGTCGTGGGGCAAGGCAATGCGACGCACGGTGCTGCCGCAGGCGATGCGCGTCATCATCCCGCCCACCGGCAACGAGGTCATCAGCCTGCTGAAAACCACCTCGCTGGTGACCGCGGTGCCGTACGCGTTCGACCTCTACAGCATCGCGACCCGTGAGATCGCGGCACGTATCTTCGAACCTGTGCCCCTGCTCCTCGTCGCGGCGACCTGGTACCTGATCATCACCAGCATCCTGATGGTCGGGCAGTTCTACCTGGAGCGGTACTTCTCGCGGGGCGCGTCGCGCAAGCTGACCTCGAAGCAGCTCGAAGCGCTGGCGCTGGCGCAGCAGCCCGCGGCAGGGTGAGAGGACTGATATGACGGTGACCGACTCCGCCGACCACCCGATGGTCAAAGCGGAACTGGTCTGCAAGGACTTCGGTGCGCTGAAGGTGCTCAAGGGCATCACGCTCGAAGTGAAGAAGGGCCAGGTTCTGGTCCTGGTCGGGCCATCCGGTTCCGGCAAGTCGACGTTCCTTCGCTGCATCAACCATCTCGAGACCGTCAGCGCCGGAAGGCTTTACGTCGACGGCGCCCTGGTCGGTTACCACGAACGCGGCGGCAAGCTGCACGAGATGAAGCCGCGCGACGTCGCCAGGCAGCGCCGCGATGTCGGCATGGTGTTCCAGCACTTCAATCTGTTCCCACACCGCACCGCGTTGGGCAATGTCATCGAGGCCCCGGTTCAGGTGAAGGGCATCAAGAGGGAAGAGGCGATCCAGCGGGGCAAGGACCTCCTCGCTCAGGTCGGGTTGGCGGACAAAGCCGAGGCCTATCCCGCACAGCTGTCCGGCGGTCAGCAACAACGCGTCGCGATCGCCCGCGCGCTGGCAATGGAGCCGAAGCTGATGCTGTTCGACGAGCCGACCTCGGCGCTGGACCCCGAACTCGTGGGTGAAGTCCTCGCCGTCATGAAAAAGCTTGCCTCGCAAGGTATGACGATGGTGGTCGTCACCCACGAGATGGGGTTTGCCCGCGAAGTCGCCGACGAGCTGGTGTTCATGGACGGTGGCGTCGTGGTCGAGCGAGGCAACCCCCGCGAGATCATGGCGAACCCGCAACACGAACGGACCAAAGCGTTTCTCTCCAAGGTGATGTGACAGCTGATCCGGTCGCGCCGCTGTGGCGGGCCGCTCAGGTGTTCCGTCTGCTCAGCTGCGTCTACGCCTTCGGATTCCATCTGGCGATCAACCCGGATCTGGAGTCCCCGCTGGCCGGCTGGCTGCTGTTCGCGGTGCTGATCGTGTGGAGCGCGGCGTGCGCGGTCGCGTACCTGCAGGGGTTCGGGCGCCGGCCCGGCTGGGTGCTGGCCGAGATCGTCATCGTCGTGGCCCTGATGCTGTCGACGGAGCTCGTCGCCTCCGACCAGTGGGCTCTGGACAACCAGTCCTGGCCCACCACGTTGTGGGCGACCAACGCCACCATCTCGGCGGCGATCTTGTCCGGACCCATCACAGGAATGCTCGCCGGGCTCGTCATCGTCGCCGCCAGTGCGGTACTCAAGGGGTACGTCAGTATCGACCTCGGCCGCAACGCCACCGTCGTCATCGAGCTCGCCGTCGGTCTCGCAGTCGGTATGGCCGCCCAGACCGCGCGCCGCGCCCACGCTGAGCTCGAGCGCGCCACGCGACTGTCGGCATCGCTGGAGGAGCGCGAGCGGCTCTCGCGTCAGGTGCACGACGGTGCGATCCAGGTGCTGGCCCTGGTGGCCCGCCGCGGGCGCGAGATCGGCGGCGACACCGCGCAACTCGCCGAGCTGGCGGGGGAGCAGGAGCGGGCGCTGCGCCGTCTGGTCAGCGCCACCGGTGCGGCGCCGCGCGACGGCGCGACGTCGGACATCGGTGCGATGTTGCGGCGCCGAGCCTCCGACCGCGTATCGGTCAGCGTGCCTGCCGAGCCGGTCGCGCTGCCCGCGGCCGTCGCGGAAGAATTGTTCGCGGCCGTGACCAACGCCCTCGACAACGTGGAGGCGCACGCCGGACCGGACGCCCGCGCGTATGTTCTGCTGGAGGATCTCGGTGGCTCCGTGACCGTGAGCGTGCGTGACGACGGGGTCGGCATTCCCGACGGGCGGCTGGAGACGGCGGTGCGGGAGGGTCGTGTCGGTGTGGCGAAGTCGATTGTCGGACGGATGAATTGGCTGGGTGGCCGGGCTGAGCTCAACACCGGGCCGGGAATGGGGACGGAATGGGAGCTGACCGTACCTCGGTGATGGTCGTCGACGACCATCCGATCTGGCGCGACGCGGTGGCGCGCGACCTCGCCGGCGACGGCTTCGACGTGGTCGCCACCGCCGACGGGGTCGCCTCGGCCAAGCGGCGTGCGGCGGTGGTCAAACCCGACGTGGTGCTGATGGACATGCGGCTGGGTGACGGTGACGGCGCGCAGGCGACCGCCGAGGTGCTCGCGGTGTCCCCGGCGTCGCGCATCCTGGTCCTGTCGGCGTCCGACGAACGCGACGACGTGCTGGAAGCGGTCAAGGCCGGCGCCACCGGATATCTGGTGAAGAGTGCGTCGAAACAAGAACTGGGAGATGCCGTGCGGGCGACCGCGCAGGGCCGAGCCGTCTTCACGCCCGGCCTGGCCGGTCTGGTGCTGGGAGAGTTCCGCCGCATCGAGCGCGATGCTCCCGCCGGTTCACAGGGCCCGACGCTGACCGAGCGGGAGACCGAGATTCTTCGCCACGTCGCCAAAGGACTGACGGCCAAACAGATCGCGTCGCGGCTGTCGTTGAGCCACCGCACCGTGGAGAACCACGTGCAGGCGACATTCCGCAAGCTGCAGATCGGCAACCGGGTGGAGTTGGCGCGCTACGCGATCGAACATGGCCTGGACGAGTAGTAGTACTCATCCGTTCTGAGCGCATTCGCTGCGACGATGCTGGCATGACCGAACCGCACACTGCCGTCATCACCCGGCTCTCGGCGGACTTCGCCGCCCTCTCGCACCAGTTTGCGCGGGTGTCCACGGATCTGGTCGAGCTCGACCGACTCCTCGCAGACCGCCGTGCGACGGTACCGCCCGCGCCCGCGCCTCAGCCGGTGGCGCCGTACTGGCCGCAGCCGTACTGGCCGCAGCAGCGGTACGCACCGCAACCCGTGCCGTTCCGGCCCTATCCGAATCCGCCCGCACCGAAGCCGCCGAAGGAGCGGTCGGAAGGCTGGATCGGAAAGCTGCTGGCCGTCGCCGGTGTGGCCGTCACGCTGATCGGCGTCGTGCTGCTGCTCGTGCTGGCCGCCCAGGCGGGAATTCTGCGGCCGGAGTTCCGTGTGGCGGCGGGCGCGGTGCTGGCCGGGGCGCTGGTGGGCGCGGGCTGGTGGCTGCACAACCGCCCCGGTGGACGGGTCGGTGCGATCGCGCTGGTCGCCACCGGCACCGCTGCTGCCTACATGGACGTCATCGCCGTCACGACGATCTACGAGTGGGTGTCCGCGCCGGTCGGGCTGATCGCCGCAGCCGTGATCGCCGGTGCGGGCCTGACGTTGGCGCGCCGCTGGGACTCGCAGCATCTCGGCCTGCTCGTGCTGGTGCCGTTGATCGCGCTGGCTCCGATCGTCGCCGACGGAATCTCGCTGCTGCTGGTCGGTTTGATGTTGGCGCTGGCGGCCGTGTCATTGCCGGTGCAGCTCGGCAGGGACTGGATCTGGCTGCATGCCGCACGTATCAGCGCCGCGGTCCTGCCGCTGCTGGTGGCGCTCGTGGCGCGGTACTTCGACGGTCGCGACGACCTACTGCTGGCCGGAGCGTGCGCGATCGCGGCAGTCATCGCTGTCGTGGCGGCGTTGATCCTGTTGCCTGGCACCAGGAATCGCACAGCGCTGGCGCTGCTGACTGCTTTCGGCATGGCGCCGGTGCTGTCGGCGAACTTGGCGGTAGACCGTGTCGTCGCCTCCCTGATGGCAGCGACGGTGGCCGCGGCGCTGCTGGCCATCGTGTTCGTCGGGGACCGGCTGCCGGGGGTGTCCGGCGTGGTGCGGCATGTCTTTGCGTCGACGTCGGCGGTGGCCGCGCTGATCGCGGTGACCGCGGCGTTCGACGGCAAGATCGCGGGACCGGTGCTGTTGGCGATGGCGGTGGTGGTTGCGGTGGCCGGCCGCCACGACATCGTCGCGCGCTGGGCGGCGATCGGGTTCGGGGTCGTCGGTGCGGCAGCGCATCTGACCTACTTGCCGCTCGACGCGCTGCTCGAAGCGACGCAAACCGACACTGCCGCAGGCATTTCCACGCTGGTGTCGAGCGTGCTGCTTGCCGCGGCCGCGGTGGCGCTCGTGTGGGCGTGGGACCGTGCGGAGAGTGCTCTGTGGGTGGGTGCGGTCGCGGTGGTCGTCTACGCCGTGACGTCGTTCACCGTGACTGCCGGGATGCTGATCAGCGGGGATGACGGCGGCTTTTTCGCCGGGCACATGGCCGCGACGATCGTCTGGATCGCGATGGCCGCTGCGCTGTTCGCCTACGCCGCGCGACTGCCGCGCGATGACCGTTCCCTCCCGATCGGCGGTGGGCTGGGGCTGGTCGCGGCCGCGATGGCCAAGTTGTTCCTGTTCGATCTCGGCACGCTCGGCGGCATCTTCCGTGTTGTCGTGTTCATCGTCGTCGGATTGATCCTGCTCGGCATGGGAGCCGGCTACGCGCGACTGCTGGAGAAGCAGGACAAGCACACTGTGACTACCGCCACGGAGTAGGACGGCGTAATCTGGACTCATTCCAGATTAGGAGGCGTTGGTATGAGCATGGAAACCACAACGAATGCACGTCGGACTGAAGCTGAGGTCGCGGGATTCCAGGCCTCCCCGGAACTGGGTGACGCCCTGCAGCGGGTGCTGGTCGACCTGATCGAGCTGCACATCCAGGGCAAGCAGGCGCACTGGAACGTCGTCGGGACCAATTTCCGCGACCTGCACCTGCAACTCGACGAGGTCGTCGACTTCGCCCGCGAGGCCAGTGACACGATCGCCGAGCGGATGCGTGCGCTGGACGCGGTCCCGGACGGCCGCTCCGACACCGTCGCTGCCACCACGTCGCTGCCGGAGTTCCCGGCGTACGAGCGCAGCACCGGCGACGTCGTCGACCTGATCAGCGTCCGTATCTACGCGACCGTGGACACGCTGCGAATCGTCCACGATCTCGTCGATGCCGAGGACCCGAGCACGGCGGACATCCTGCACCAGTTGATCGACGGGCTAGAGAAACTGGCGTGGCTGCTCAAGTCGGAGAACCGGAAGGTGTGATCACCTCGGCCCGGTGCCCCACGAGATACCAGGTGTGCATCGGGCCCTTGCCCTTCACCTCGACCACACCGCGCTCCTCGAACTCGAACGCATGCCGAAGACGCTGATACACGCTGTCGGGCACCTGGATTCGGCCCTCGACGTCCGTCGTCTCCATCCTGGCCGCGACGTTGACCGCGTCGCCCCAGACGTCGTAGAAGAACTTTTTCGCGCCGACGACCCCCGCGACGACGGGGCCGGTGGCCATCCCGATGCGCAGTGGAACATCGCGTCCCTGAGGGTCTTTCAGGCCCGCGACCGCATCGGCCATGTCCAGTGCGAGGCAAGCGAGGGCTTCGATGTGGTCGGAGCGGGGAACCGGCACGCCGCTGACCACCATGTACGAGTCACCGCTGGTCTTCACCTTCTCCAGGCCGTGCCGGTCGACCAGCGCATCGAGGTCGGTGTAGAGCCGATCCAGGAACCGGACCAGTTCGGCGGGGGCGGTGTCGCTGGCGCGTTTGGTGTAGCCCGCGATGTCGGCGAACAGGATCGACGCGTCGTCGTACTTGTCGGCGATGACGGTGCGGGTGGGTTCCTTGAGTCTTTCGGCAATGGTGGCCGGAAGGATGTTGGCCAGCAGGCGCTCCGACCGCTCATACTCCGCCTCCATGGCTGCCTCGGCACGGTCGATCTCGCGCAGCGTGTACCAGATGGTCAGTACGAGCATCACCGCCGACGAGATCACAGCGCTGAAGAAGCCGGCGGTCAGAGTCCACGGCGGCCCGAGGCCGCGATCCTCGGGAACGGTCAGCTCCAGACCGATCGTGATGACCACTCCGATCGCCGCGATGACGGCCGCGAGTGCAATGCGCTCGATACCGAGCACGAGAACCGCCAGGGACGACGCGACGACGAAATAGAACTGGAGGCCGGATCCGGTGCCGATCGTGTAGCAGATGAACGTCACCGACACATACGCGAACGTCACGAAGGTCAGCGGAGCAACCAGTTCACCGAGTGGGCACAGCCGTGGAATGGACAGGAACACCAGGCCGCACATGACGTTGACGGCGCCGAGCCACCACAGGTCGCCTCCCAGCGTCAGTTGGAAGACGCCGAACGCCGCGGACACGGCGGCCGCAATCCAACTCGCGATCATCAGCACGCGCAGCCGCCGACCCACGCGGTCGTCGCGGTGCCGGTCCGGTGACCAGGTCTGACCGCCCAGAACCACCTCGGGCACGCAGGCGGGCCGAACGTTGAGCACGCCCGAGCCTATCGCCGAAAGGGCGACTAGCCTGGTCGAATGACACGCATCGCCTGTTGTCAGCTCGATCCGGTGCTCGGCGATCTCGACGCCAACAGCGAGCTCATCGGATCTGCTGTCGCCGAGGCGGTGCGTGACGGCGCAGACATCGTGGTGCTGCCGGAGCTGGCGACGTCGGGTTACATGTTCGCCGACGAAGGCGAGGCGCGGGCTGCGGCGTTGTCACCGTCCGCACCTCATTTCACGAAATGGGCTGACGCCGTGGGTGATTCGTTGGCCGTACTCGGCTTCAGCGAATTGGGCGAGGACGGCAATCTGTACAACAGCGCGGCCGTCATCGATGCCGGCGGAGTAGTGGCGATCTACCGCAAGACGCATCTGTGGGATCGGGAGAGGCTAATCTTCACGCCGGGCTCCCAGCGTCCGCCCGTGTTGCAGACCCCACACGGCTTGGTGGCGGTCATGGTCTGCTACGACCTCGAGTTCGGCGAGTTGACGCGGCAGGTGACGGTGGGCGGGGCTGAGTTGATCGTGGCGCCCGTGAACTGGCCGCTGTTCCCGCGGCCTGAGGGGGAGCGGCCGGGCGAAGTGATCACCGCGATGTCGACGGCGCGACTCAACCGCGTGGCGGTCGCGGCATGCGATCGCGCAGGCGTGGAGCGTGGGCAGGAGTGGACGGGCGGCACGGCGATCGTGGATCAGAACGGATGGGTCGTGGCGTCGGTGGGTTCCGGCGTCGGGAGGGCCGTGGCGGACGTCGACCTCGCGCTGAGTCGGGACAAGAAGCTCACCGAGCATGTGGATCTGCTGGCCGACCGCAGGCTCGATCTGTACTAGGCGAAGCCTGCTTCGACGTCGAGCTAGAGCCACATCCCTGGCGAACGAGCACTGGACGGTCCTGCACCGTCCAATACTACCATTGACAACTGGTACAGTCTCTGGTGACAATAAGCCCGGGGGATGGTTCCGCCTGCTCACGGATTTCGCACGAACAGCCAGGAGTGCCGTATGACGAAGCTCGACCTGAAAGACACGCTGGCGACGATCAAATCGCGGCAGTGGATGTTGAGTGACATCGACTGGGATGCCCCGGGTGCCGAACTGATCCGCGAGGACCAGCGCGAGAACCTCAAGTCCTTCATGGCCGATCTGATGTGGATCGAACACGTCGGCGCGCGGGCGTTCGCGGGTCTGGCTCTGCATGCGCCGACTGAAGAACTCAAAGAGATCTATCGCTACTTTCATGCCGAGGAGCAGAAGCACGCGAACGCCGAGTTGGCGCTCATGAAGCGCTGGGGCTTGCTGGAGGACGGTGAGATCCCACTGCCCGGCGTTCTGATCTGTCACTCGTTGGACACCATGGACAAGATGGCGGACACGGCGCCGTTCGAATATCAGGCGACCATCATCCCGATGCTCGAAGTGGCGCTCGACGGGGCGTTGCTCAAATTCTTGACCGACGAAGTGCAGGACCCCTTGTTGAAAGTGGTGCTGAACAAGATCAACGCCGACGAATCACGCCACCTCGCAGTCGGATTCCACGTGATGGGCATGCTCTCAGGCGCACGCGCCCGACGGACGGCACTGGTGCTGTTCAAGATCCTCCACAGTACGCGCGCCCTTTCCCTGCGACATGTGATTGCGACGCTCCCGATCATCGGCAATATGCGGGAGGAGCTCTACGCGATGGGGTTGGACGGTTCGCGGCTGTCAGTAGCGATGGACCGCTATCGCAAGGCCGGTGAACGGGATCCGAGGCTCGAGTCGAATACCTACTACAAGATCGTCCGCGCTTTCTCGCGGCTGGTCATGGAGCGCCATCCCGTGTGGTCCAGGGTCGAGGCTGTGATGATTGCCTACGCCAAGCGGATTCCGAAGGACAGGTGGCCACAACGCCCGTCCTGGTCCGAGGAGCTCACGTACAAGACGGCGGTATGAACGACCCTGTGCGGCAACGAGACTGCGCGCCACCGGACGGCGATTTGCCTATTCTGACCGCGGTCGTGATCGGCGCCGGCTTCTCAGGCATCGGCGCGGCGATCAAGCTCATCGAGCGAGGTGTCGAGGACTTCGTCGTCCTGGAGCGCAGCGACGATGTCGGCGGCACATGGCGGGACAACGTATATCCCGGTGTGGCGTGCGATGTCCCATCGATCCTCTACTCCTATTCCTTCGCGCCGTATTCATGGAGCAAGGTCTATGCCGAGGGCGCCGAGATACAGCGGTACATCACCGATGTCGTCACGAAGTGGGATGTGCGCCGTTTCATCCGCTTCGGAACCAACGTCCTCAGCCTGAGCTACGACGAGAGGGGCGGGCACTGGGACATCGCTGCCGGTGGCCGAACATACCGCGCCAAGAATGTGATCGCCTCCTACGGTCCTCTGGCGAACGCATCGCTGCCTGACATCCAGGGCATAGATGCCTTCGAAGGCGTGTTGATGCACTCCGCTCGTTGGGACGGCTCCTTCGATTTCGAGGGAAAGTCGGTGGCAGTCATCGGAACGGGTTCGACTGCTGTGCAACTCATCCCGGAACTGGTACGCCGGGCAGGCAAGGTGACGGTCTACCAGCGGACGCCTGGATGGATACTGCCTCGCCACAACGTCACGGTCCCGGCAACGATCAACAAGATCTTCCGGAAGGTTCCGCCGGCGCAGCGCCTGACCCGCGCGGCTCTGTTCCGGGCGACCGAGACCAGCGCGCTGGGTCTGGTGTGGAATACCGCCGTCACTTCCGCGATCGCCGCGGCCGGGAGGCGCTATCTGCGTTCACAAGTGCAGGACGACTGGTTGCGCCGCCGTTTGACTCCCGACTACCGGCCGGGCTGCAAACGGATGCTTGTTTCCGACGAGTACCTGGCAGCGCTGCAAGCGGACAACTGTGAGCTGGTGAGCTGGCCGATCGCGCGCATCGGAGCATCCGGCGTGATGACGTGTGAAGGCATTGAACACCGTGCCGACGTCATCGTGTGCGCCACTGGCTACGAAGTCACGAAGGCCGGACCACCGATCGAGATCACCGGCCGTGACGGACGCTCGTTGAACGAGGAATGGGCGAGGGGTGCATTCGCGTACAAGAGTGTCAGCGTGGCGGGGTATCCGAATCTGTACTTCACCTTCGGACCGAACGCGGGACCCGGGCATACGTCGGCCCTGATGTATATGGAGGCGCAGATCGACTATGCGGTGGAGCTGATTTCGTTGACGCGTAGTCGGAGTCTTCGATCGCTCGAGGTGACGCCGGAGGCGCAGGCAGAGTACAACCGGTGGTTACAGGAGCGACTGACCCGATCGACGTGGAACAGCGGCGGTTGTCGCAGTTGGTATCTGACCGAGGACGGCTTCAACTCGACCATGTTTCCCGGGTTCGCGACGACCTATCGCAAGATCCTCAAGAACGTCGATCTGCACGACTATGTGGCCTACGGGGACCTCGCTCACACATTCGCCGGCTCCGCGCCTACATGACCATCGGTCACCAGGAAGAACCGGTCGTCGTCGACAGTGCTCTGCTGCCGGGCGCTTCTCGCGCGGCGTCGCGCAGTCAATTCGTGACGGCGGTGCTCATGCGGCCGCTCATGCGGCGTCTCCGCCTGACCCGGCGGGGGGTGGCATTTCTGCGCGTCGTGACGGACCTGCCGACGAGGTTCGCGCGCCCAATCCCTGGAACGTCTGTCGAGGTGGTGCGCGCCGGTGACATACGCGGCGAATGGGTGAGGGCACCCGGCGTGGGAGACAGCGACGAAGTGGTGCTGTACATGCATGGCAGCGCTTTCACGATCCTGTCGGCGCGTAGCCACCGTGCCTTGGTGTCCAGACTCTCCGAGAGCACACGTCTTCCGGTTTTCAGTGTCGATTACCGCCTGGCTCCGGAGCATCCGTTTCCGGCGGCCGCGGACGATGTCGCGGTGGCCTATCGTCATCTGGTCGGCCTGGGCTACGCACCCGGAAAGATCGTCTTCGCCGGTGACTCGGCCGGTGGTCATCTCGCCCTCGGTCTTGCTTTGACGCTGGCTCGTTCGCGGGAGATCCCGCCGGCCGGGTTGGTCCTGTTATCGCCCTTGGTCGACCTGAGTCTGGGATTGGCGACGACGCAGGAAGCCCATCGGCCTGATCCGTTGGTCAGGGCCGCCGACTGCCGTCGCCTCGTCGATCTGTACATCGCCGGCTCCGATCGGAGCGACCCGCGGATCACTCTCACACTCGACGACGTCGTCGCGTTCCCTCCCACTCTCATCCAAGCCGGAGGCAATGAGATGCTGCGAGCCGATGCCCAGCATCTGCACCATGTGCTGTCGGCCCATGGCGCCACCAGTTATCTGCAGATCTGGCCGGGGCAAGCGCATGTCTTTCAGGCGTCGTTGCGCCTGCCCGAATCCGTGGCCGCTCTGCGCCAAGCGGCGTCGTTTGTTCGTCATGTCCTGCACATCAGCTCGTCAGCCAAGTGAAAGCAGGTGCGCCAGTGTTTCGTCCTGTACCGGTGTCGAGGTCAGCCCGAGCCGTGGTGACCGGCGCCGGAAGTGGAATCGGCCGTGCGTTCGCAAGGGAACTGGCCCGCCGCAAAGGCGCGGTTGTCTGTTCAGATATCTCGGTCGACAACGCCCGCGAAACGGTGCGGCTCATCGAAAACGCCGGGGGCCGTGCGTGTGTCGTCCCGTGTGACGTCGCTCAGCGATCTGACGTCGAACATCTGGCCAGCGCCGCCATCGAATACTTCGGAGAGCCGCCGAACCTGCTCATCAACAACGCAGGAGTCGGGGCGGGTGGCAGAAGGGTCGGCACCATCGGATTCGACGACTGGAATTGGGTGCTCGGTATCAATCTGTTCGGCGTGATTCACGGATGCGAGATTTTCGCGCCGATCCTTCGGTCCACCCAGCGAGCGGGAATTATCAATGTCGCGTCGGCAGCCGGTTTCAACGCTGCCCCCGTCATGGGGCCATACTGCGTCAGCAAAGCCGGCGTCATCTCGCTTTCTGAGACACTGGCCGCGGAAATGGTCGGGTCCGGTGTCTCGGTCACTGTGGTCTGCCCGACCTTCGTCGCCACGAATGTCGCGCACAACGGCCGCATCTCGCCAGGACCGGTCGAGTTTGCGGCGCGTATGGCGGCGCGGGGCATGGCACCTGAGGTTGTCGCACGAAAATCGTTGGACGCCAACGACAGGGGAAGTCTGTATGTGATGCCTCAGCTCGATGCGAAGCTGACCTGGAGAGTGAAGCGTCTTGCGCCCGCTCTCGTCACCCGAGGGATGGCGTTCAGCAGCCGCTTGATGGGGGTCACAGATTACGACTGACCGGATAGGTCCTTGGTATCGGCCACGCCTTCGGACAGTGCCCGGGTGAGCTCTTCCGACGTGAGGTCGTGCCGGACCATCACGCCCTCGAGATACTGGCCGACCACACGCAGCACGCTGTTCTCCAACGCCCGATTCAGTTGGCTACCAACCACACTCGCGCCAAGCTCACGAACATCGGTGATTGTGGCGGCCAGGTCGGCACGCTGATCCGGTGGCGCTATCCATCCGTCTCCGTACTGGTCGACAAGGCGATCGCGGAGTTCGTCGACTGTGACATCGGCCAACTTCTGCACGGCCTCCTGGGTCGCCTCGGACACGCTGACAAGTACTCGGAGATAGAAGCCCTCATCTTTCGCAGCAGCGACACGTTCCGCGACCGCGGCGTCGTTGAGGACAAGATCGTCGCCGTCTTCGCGCGCAATCTGATAGGCGAGCAGCTTGCGCGCGAGTTCACTGGATTTGTCCACACGCAAAGGGACGGCACACCTGGGCGGGCCCTCGACATGACGCGCGGAGGTGTTCCACGGTGCTCGCAGCACCTTTTCCATACCTGTTTCCTCAGCCAGGTCGCGAAGTCCGAGGATGTCGGCCAAGTTCAGATTCCGGTCGAAGCCGTCCATGAAATCCGAGATGTGCGCGATGCTGTAACCCTTCTGCAGCAGAAAGGCGATCATCTCCAGCGTCCAGCGATGGTTCTCGTCGTAGACGGCGACTCGGCCGGAACGTGTGGGCTTCGGAAGCAGACCTCGTTCCTGATAGGCACGAATATTTCGGGATGTCACACCGGTCAAACGGACGAGGTCATCGATCCGATATTCAGCCATGACACCCCTCCCGTGGCGGTTGACACGCGCAGCTCTTCGCAGGACTACCGTACCGGCGCAGAGAACCGCGTGGCCCCAGCGCACTCAACGGTCGTCACGAGGCGCGGCTCGGCAGCCTCCCGCTGCCCCTGCCGGGTCGTTGGTGGTGCCCTCGGTGAGACTCGAACTCACACTGGACGGGTTTTGAATCCGTTTCCTCTGCCAATTGGGATACGAGGGCGTTCGCGGCGACCGTAGGTGGCGCGGCCTATCACCATAGAGGATGGCCCCGCGCTCGCCCATATCGCCTGCGACCTACACAATGTCTCTCATGTCTTCCGGGTCTTCCGCTCCCGCGCCGTCGTCAGACGCCGCTGCCACGCCGCATCGCGTCCTCATCGCCGAGGACGAGGCGCTCATCCGCCTCGACCTGGCCGAGATGCTGCGCGAGGAGGGCTACGAGATCGTCGGGGAAGCCGGAGACGGCCAGGAGGCGGTCGACCTGGCCGAGTCGCTGCGTCCCGATCTGGTGATCATGGATGTCAAGATGCCGCGTCGTGACGGCATCGACGCCGCGTCGGAGATCGCGAGCAAGCGGATCGCCCCGATCGTCATCCTGACCGCCTTCAGCCAGCGTGAACTGGTCGAGAAGGCCCGGGACGCCGGCGCGATGGCCTACCTGGTCAAACCGTTCAGCATCACCGACCTGATTCCGGCCATCGAGGTCGCGGTCAGCCGCTTCGGCGAGATCGCCGAGTTGGAGAAAGAGGTCGCGTCGCTGTCCGACCGCCTGGAGACCCGCAAGCTCGTCGAGCGCGCCAAAGGTTTGCTGCAGTCGAAGCAGAACATGTCGGAACCCGAGGCGTTCAAGTGGATCCAGCGCGCCGCGATGGACCGGCGCACGACGATGAAGCGCGTCGCCGAGGTCGTCCTCGAGACCCTGGACCCACCCGCTGAGGCACCCGACGCCACGCCGAAATAGCGCCTCTTTCCACCACCGCCCGTTAAGTCTGCGTTTCCGCACCCGACTTTTGACCGGCTCACCCCGTCCAACCGTGCGACGCGTTTTCCAAGACCACGCGATCAGCCTGTGCGTTGGTTATGGTCGTCGGCGAAGCATCGGCGATGTGGTCGCAATCGGACCCCGGACGGACACCCGACGATGCCGAGCAAAACACTGAACCGGAGGTGGGACGTGCGCAGTCGTGTGGCTCGCAAGGCATTTGCTCTCGGTGGTGCAGGTCTGATTGCGCTGGCTGTCGCCGGCTGTAATCAGGGCGCGCCCGAAGAGGAATCAGCGCAGAGCAATCTCAGCATCGTCGAGAAAGTACAGATCGACGAGAACGGCGCCGAAGTCGCCGCGAGCACGGGTGCCGAACCCGCGGACCCTGCCGGCGACGGCAATGCCACCTGCCCGCCGGTGTCGATTGCCATGGCCGGTGCACTCAACGGCCCGGACGCGGCTCTCGGCATCAACATCAAGAACGGCGTGCAGCTCGCGATCGACAAGCACAACGAGGCGAATCCCGGCTGCCAGGTGCAGCTCAAGCCGTTCGACACCGAGGGTGACCCGCAGAAGGCCACCGCGATCGCCCCGCAGATCGTCGACGATCAGTACACGATCGGCCTCGTCGGACCCGCATTCTCGGGTGAGACGAAAGCCACCGGCGGCGTCTTCGACCAGGCCGGTCTCGTCTCCACCACCGCGTCGGCCACCAACGTCACGCTCTCGGAGAACGGCTGGAAGACCTTCTTCCGCGGTCTCGCGAACGACGGTGTTCAGGGCCCGTCCGTCGCGAACTATCTCAAGAACACGCTGCAGCACAAGAAGGTCTGCGTCGTCGACGACAGCACCGACTACGGCCTGGGCCTGTCGCAGGCCGTCCGCGACACCCTCGGCCCGGTCGCGGACTCGGCGTGCAACATCTCGGTGAAGAAGGGCGACAAGGACTTCTCCGCGGCGGTCACTCAGATCAAGGGTGCCGCACCGGATTCGGTCTTCTTCGGCGGGTACTACGCCGAGGCTGCGCCGCTCGTCCAGCAGTTGCGCGACGGCGGCTACGAGGGCATCTTCGCCAGCGCCGACGGCACCAAGGACCCTGAGTTCGTCAAGCAGGCAGGCGAATCCTCGAAGGGCGCCGTGCTGGCCTGCCCCTGCGGTCCGGCCACCGGCACGTTCGCCGAGGAGTACAAGCAGAAGTTCAACCAGGACGCCGGCACCTACAGTGCCGAGGGCTACGACCTGGGCACCATCCTGCTGAAGGGCATCGACTCGGGGGCCATCACGCGTCCGGCGCTGCTCGACTTCGTCCGCGGCTACAAGGGCCAGGGCGTGGCTCGTGAATATCAGTGGACACCGGAAGGCGAGCTGACGACGACGTTGATCTGGATCTACGACGTTCAGTAACCGCTGATGCGAAACGCGTCCGAGAGTGTTTGGCTCGGACGCGTTTCGTTTCGGTCCCCAACCTCTGAGGAGCTCTCCACCGGATGAATCTGGCCGCAAACATCAACTTCAACGTCGGAGCGCTGGTCGACAGCTTCTGGCAGTTGACGATCGACGGCCTGTCGTGGGGAGCGATCTACGCCCTGGTCGCTGTCGGGTACACCCTGGTGTTCGGCGTGCTGCGGCTGATCAACTTCGCGCACTCCGAGATCTTCATGCTGGGCATGTTCGGTGCGTACTTCGCGCTCGACATGATTCTGGGCTTCACGCCGAGCGGCAATGCTTACAACAAGGGTGTCGCGCTGACGATTCTGTACCTGGGCGTCGCCATGCTGTTCGCGATGCTCGTGTCAGGCGGCGCGGCCGTCGGGCTCGAGTTCATCGCCTACCGTCCGCTGCGCAAACGCAACGCCCGCGCGCTGACCTTCCTCATCACCGCGATCGGCATGTCGTTCGTGTTGCAGCAGTTCGTGTTGTTCATCCTGCCGAAGATCATCCCCGGCTACGGCGGGCCGAACGCGCAGCAGCCGATCGTGTTGGTGCAACCCAAGACCCAGTTCGAGTTCTTCGGGGTCGCCATCTCCAACATCACCATCGTCATCGTGGCCTCGGCCCTGGTGCTCGCCGTGCTGACGGATCTGGCGATCAACCGCACCAAGTTCGGCCGCGGCATCCGAGCCGTCGCGCAGGACCCGACGACGGCGACGCTGATGGGCGTCTCGCGTGAACGCATCATCATGACGACGTTCCTGATCGGCGGTCTGCTGGCCGGCGCTGCGGCACTGCTGTACACCCTGAAGGTGCCGCAGGGGATCATCTACTCGGGCGGATTCCTGTTGGGAATCAAGGCATTTTCGGCCGCGGTGCTCGGCGGAATCGGAAACCTGCGAGGTGCGCTGCTCGGCGGCCTGCTGCTCGGCGTGATGGAGAACTACGGTCAGGCGGTGTTCGGCACGCAGTGGCGCGACGTGGTCGCGTTCGTGCTTCTGGTCCTGGTGCTTCTGATCCGGCCGACCGGCATCCTCGGCGAGAGCCTCGGGAAGGCGCGTGCATGACGACCCTCTGGAGCAAGGTGATGGCGTGGTGGGACGGACTGAACCGTCCCCAGAAATGGGTGTTCGGGGTGGTCCTGTTCGCCGGCGTCGCGCTGTCGCCGCTGTTCACCCCTGGGTTCATCGACACTCCCGGCATCAGCTTCGGCGGCACGATGGCCCAGTTCGCGATGATCGCGATCATTGCGATCGGGCTCAATGTCGTTGTCGGACAGGCGGGTCTGCTCGACCTGGGCTACGTAGGGTTCTACGCGGTCGGCGCCTACACGGTGGCGCTGCTCACCAGCCCGGAGAGCCCGTGGAACCAGATGAGCCCCAGCGGTTTCTTCAGCACCCCTTGGGCGTGGTTGTCGTGCGTGCCTCTTGCCATGGCGTTCACCGCGCTGACCGGCCTCATCCTCGGGTTCCCGACACTGCGATTGCGCGGCGACTACCTGGCCATCGTCACGCTCGGGTTCGGCGAGATCATCCGCCTGATGGCCGACAACCTCGCAGACATCACCAACGGCCCCCGAGGCCTCAACGAGGTTGCCTTCCCGCACTTCCTCGAAAGCGAGCAGCATCCCCAAGGGGTGTTCTCGGTGTCGAACTCCGGCGGTGACGCGAACTACGGGACGTGGTGGTTCTGGCTCGGGCTGATTCTGATAGTCATCATCCTGCTGTTCGTCGGGAACCTCGAGCGCAGCCGCGTCGGGCGTGCATGGATCGCCGTCCGTGAGGACGAGGACGCTGCAGAAGTCATGGGGGTCAACGCCTTCAAGTTCAAGTTGTGGGCTTTCACCATCGGCGCCGCAATCGGAGGTCTGTCCGGCGCGTTGTATGCGGGGCAGGTGCAGTACGTCGCCCCGCCGACGTTCAACATCATCAACTCGATGCTGTTCCTGTGCGCGGTCGTCCTCGGCGGTCAGGGAAACAAACTCGGCGTCATTCTTGGTGCGTTCATCATCGTTTATCTGCCGAATCGCCTTCTCGGGGTTCACTTCCTCGGTATCGACATGGGCAATTTGAAGTATTTGTTCTTCGGCCTCGCCCTTGTGGTGCTGATGATTTTCCGGCCGCAGGGGTTGTTCCCGGTTCGCCAGCAGCTGCTGACCTATGGGAGGGCGGCGCGAAATCTGTTGAGAGCCAAGCCCACGGACACGGAGCCGGCGAAATGACGGCCCCGGAGGATTTCGAAGACAACGTCGCCGAGATCGCCAGTGTGCACCGCGAGATCAACGCCGACGAGGGCGAGGTCCTGCTCCAGACCACCGATCTCACCGTGAAGTTCGGCGGACTCACCGCGCTCGATGCGGTCACGTTCAACATTCGACGCGGCGAGATCCTGGGACTCATCGGGCCCAACGGGGCTGGTAAGACAACGTGTTTCAACGCCATCACCGGCGTTTACCGGCCCTCGGCGGGGTCCGTGACTTTCGACGGCTCACCGATCGGTCGGATCAAGCGTCATCAGATCACCCGTCTCGGGATCGCCCGCACCTTCCAGAACATCCGCCTGTTCGGCGAGATGACTGCGTTGGAGAACGTCATGGTCGGAACCGATGCGCGGCACCGGACATCGGTGCCGGGTGCGCTGATCCGCTCGCCGCGGCACCGTCGCGAAGAGAAGTCGGCGATCGAGAGATCGGCTGCCCTGCTCCATTTCGTGGGGATCGCCCACCGCGGGGAGGAGAAGGCGAAGAACCTTCCCTACGGCGATCAGCGCAGGCTGGAGATCGCCCGCGCTCTTGCCACCGAACCGAAACTGCTGTGCCTCGACGAGCCCGCCGCCGGCTTCAACCCGAGCGAGAAGTCGGCGCTGATCGACCTGATCCGCAAGATCCGCGACGACGGGTACACGGTGCTGCTCATCGAACACGACATGCGGTTGGTGATGGGTGTGACCGACCGGATCGTGGTGCTGGAGTTCGGCCGCAAGATCGCCGACGGCCTACCCGCCGAAATCCGCGAGGACCCGAAGGTCATCGCCGCGTACCTGGGAGTGCCAGACGATGACGTCATCTGAAACCCGACCCGTCCTGCTCGAGGTGCGCGACGTCGTGGTGCACTACGGGCGGATCAAGGCACTGCATTCGGTGTCGCTGACAGTGCACGAAGGCGAACTCGTCACGCTGCTCGGCTCCAACGGGGCGGGCAAGACCACCATGATGCGCGCGATCTCGGGCTTGCTCCCGTTGACGTCTGGCTCGGTGTGGTTCGACGGCAAGGACATCAGCAAGGTCAAGGCCCACAACCGGGTCACCCAAGGTCTGATCCAGGCACCGGAGGGGCGCGGCGTCTTCCCGGGGATGACCATCATCGAGAACCTCGAAATGGGTTGCTACGGGCGGAAGTTCCCGAACAAGGCCGAACATGCCGAACGCCTGGACTGGGTGCTGGAGACGTTCCCGCGGCTCGCCGAACGCAGGAGTCAGGTCGGCGGCACACTGTCCGGCGGCGAACAGCAGATGCTGGCCATCGGGCGTTCGCTGATGGCGCGGCCCAAGGTGCTGCTGCTCGACGAGCCGTCGATGGGTTTGGCGCCGATGGTGATCTCACAGATCTTCAAGATCATCGCTGAGATCAACGCCAGCGGAACCACAGTCCTGCTCGTCGAGCAGAACGCACAACAGGCGTTGAGCCGCTCCGATCGTGCCTACATTCTTGAGACCGGCGAAGTCACCAGAACCGGTAATGCGCGAGAGCTGTTGGCGGACGACAGCATCCGCGCGGCCTACCTCGGTGTGGCCTGACCCTTACTTCGCCCCGCGAGCGCGCGTGTCTGGATGCCGACGCGCCGCGATTTCCCGGCATTGTGCGCGCATTCGTGACGGGCTTCGCCGGTCGCTTTCGCGGCTCCCTGGCTTACTCCAGCCGAAATGACTTCAGCCGCAGCTCTGTTGACCGCGTCGAGCGCGCACAAAATGCCAACGTGCGCGGCGCGCCGCTGTGCAAACACGCGCGCTCGCGGTGCAGGGGGAGTTCCTAGCGGGCGACGATGACGGAGGAGCCGTGGCCGAAGAGGCCTTGGTTGGCGGTGATGCCGACGGTGGCGCCGTCGACTTGGCGGCCGGTGGCTTGGCCTTTGAGTTGCCACGTGAGTTCGCAGACTTGGGCGATGGCTTGGGCGGGGATGGCCTCGCCGAAGGAGGCCAGCCCGCCCGAGGCATTGACGGGGATGCGGCCGCCGATCGCTGTGGCGCCGCTGCGCAGCAGTTGCTCGGCCTCGCCTTTGGCGCACAATCCGAGGTGTTCGTACCAGTCCAGTTCCAGTGCGGTGGACAGGTCGTAGACCTCGGCCAGACTGAGGTCGCCGGGGCCGATGCCGGCTTCGGCGTAGGCGGCGTCGAGGATCTGGTCTTTGAACACCCGGTCGGGGGCAGGCACGACGGCGGTGGAATCGGTGGCGATGTCGGGCAGCTCGGGCAGATGCTGGGGGTATTGCGGGGATTGCAGGCTGACCGCGCGCACCGACGGCACACCGTCGACGGAGCCGAGATGCTTTTCGGCGAAGGCTTTCGAAGCCACGATCAGGGCGGCCGCGCCGTCGGAGGTGGCGCAGATGTCGAGCAGGCGCAGCGGATCCGACACGACGGGGGAGGCCAGTACGTCTTCGACGGTGGCTTCTTTGCGGTAGCGGGCGTAGGGGTTGTTCAGGCCGTGGCGGGCGTTCTTGACCTTCACATTCGCGAAGTCTTCGAGCGTGGCGCCGTAGAGGTCCATGCGGCGACGCGCCAGCATCGCGAAGTAGACGGTGTTGGTCGCGCCGATGAGGTGGAAACGCTGCCAGTCGGGGTCGTTCTTACGTTCGCCGCCGACGGGGGCGAAGAAGCCTTTGGGGGTGGTGTCGGCGCCGATGACCAGCGCGACGTCGCACAGCCCGGCGAGGATCTGGGCGCGGGCGCTCTGCAGTGCTTGGGAGCCGCTGGCACATGCCGCGTAGCTGGAGGTCACGGGCACGCCGTTCCAGCCGAGTTTCTGGGCGAAGGTGGCGCCGGCGACGAAGCCGGGGTAGCCGTTACGGATGGTATCGGCACCGGCGACGAGTTGGATTTGGCGCCAATCCAGGCCGGCTTCGGCCAGGGCCGCGCGGGCGGCGACGACGCCGTACTCGGTGAAGTCGCGGCCCCATTTGCCCCAGGGGTGCATCCCGGCGCCGAGGATGTAAACGGGCTCGGGGCTCATGCGATCCTCCAGGCGTGCACGGTGCGTTCGATGCCGTCGTCGTCGACGTAGAGCGCCATGGTGGTCAGTTCCATCTCCATGCCGACCTTCAGGTCGGCGGCCAGGGTGCCCTCGACGACCTTGCCGAGCACGATCAGGCCTTCCTCGGCGAGCTCGACCGCGGCCACGGCGAACGGTTCGAACGGATCCGGTGACGGATACGGCGGTGGTGGTGCGTAGCGGTTTTCGGTGTAGCTCCACAGCGTGCCGCGCCGTGACAGCGGCACCTGGGCCAGCTCGTCACCGGCGCAGCCGGGGTTGGGGCAGTTGTTGGCCCGCGGCGGGAACACATAGGTCCCACACTCATGGCATTTACCGCCTATCAGATACGGATCACCAGACCCATCGCTGGCGAACCACCCGTCCACCGCTGGTTGCGCAGAAGCTGACACGCGGTCAGCGTACCGACTCGACGACCAGATATTGAAACGTGTTCCAGTTTTCGCAGAGTTGGGATCGGTAGCAGCGCGCCGGATGTCCACTTGGTCCACGCCACCGAGGCGAATGACCGAGGAGACCACGATGAGCTTTTTCAAGAAGGCGAAGGAAGCGGCGCAGCAGGCGCAGCAGGCGTTCAACCAACCGCAGAGCTACCAGCAGCCCGGAGCCGTGCATGTGAAGGGCGCCGGCCTGATGGATCCGGCGGCTTTCGGCGGGCCCTCGACCCGGTCGGTCGCAGGCGACGACCCGATCTGGGAGCCGATCAACGGCATCTCGCTGCAGGACTACGCCGATCTGGCTCGGGAGGCGCAGGCCCGCCGGATCAACAACGAGGCAGGCATGATCACACTGGCTCAGGAGCGCGGCTGGAATCCCGCCGACACGAAGGCCGCGCTCGACGGCTGGGTGCAGCGGATGGGTCAGTCGATGGCCGTCGGCCAGCAGTTCCGGAACTTCTTGGGCTACTGATGCCCAACCCGTTCAAGGACTGGGCGCGGATGTACAGCGCCAACAAGCAGTACCTCGAGTCACAGGGACGGCCCTCGTCGTTCTTCGGTCAGATCGGCGACATCCCCCACCGGATGCACGAGGCGGCCGACGCCAGCGAGATCGGCATGAAGATGATGCGGCATTCGCAGCTGACGAATGGCGGTGGCCTGCCTGCCACCGCCACCGTCGAGGGTGTTTGGACGGTCGGCTCGTACATGAACATGTCGCCCGTCGTCCGAATCCAGGCGCTGGTGGCGCGTGACGACGGAAGTCCGCCCTACCGCGCGGTTTTCGACGAAGTCGTCGCCCAGATGCATCTCGCGCGGGTGCAACCGGGCTCCACGCTCGCGGTGCACGTCGACCCGCAGGTCCCGGCGGACATGGCGATCGACTGGATCCGCACCGGCCGGTTCTGACTCAAGCCGCCGTGTCGAGCAGGATCCGCAGCAGGTCGTCCGGGTTGTCGCGCATCAGGTTGTGCTTGCCGTCGAGCTCGTGCGTGATCCAGGCCGGATCGTCGCGGACCCGCTCGTAGGACGGTTGCAGCGGCGACTCACCCGGCCAGTCCAACGCGTAGACGAATACGCGCTTGCGAAACCGGCCCAGGTCGCCCGCGAGGCGCAGCGGCTGCAGCACGGTGGCCAGCGGGTGCGACGTCGCTCGCGGGTCGAAGAACGGCATCGGCGGGACACCGAAACCGCTGTCGTCGACCTTCACATACCACCGACGTTCCTCATCGTTGACGAGGTCCCAGCAGGCTTCGCCGTCATGCGGGACCACGGCATCGACAAAGATGAGTGAGTCGACGCGGTCGGGAATGCGGTCGGCGACAGCGGTGATGACCATACCGCCGTAGCTGTGCCCGACGAGGACCAGTTTGTCGGTTGCGGCGGTACGCGTTTCGATCTCGGCCAGGACATCGGTGATGTGGGTGTCGAGGTTGACACCGCCGGGCATCAGGTGGGACCGCTCGGCGACACCGGTCAGGGTGACGGCCAGGACACGGTGGCCGGCATCTCGCAGTGAGTCGGTGAGGTCGTCGAAACACCATGCGCCGTGGCACATTCCGGGGACTAGTACGTAAGTGGTCATACCTTTACCTTGCGTAGTGTCCATGTATAAGTCCAATAGATATCGCGACTGGTATCTATAATTGTCGCTTATGGAGCTACGTCAGCTCGAATATTTCGTCGCGGTCGCCGAGGAACGCAGTTTCACGCGCGCTGCTGCGCGAGAGAGGGTGGCCCAGCCTGCTGTCAGCGCGCAGATCCGACGCCTGGAGCGTCTGGTGGGGCAACCTCTGCTGACGCGGACCAGCCGCGACGTTCGACTCACCCAGGCCGGTGCGGCGATGCTTCCCCACGCGCGAGCGGCGCTGGCCTCCGTCCGCGACGCGCAGGCTGCGGTCGACGACGTCGCGCAGTTGGTACGCGGGTCCGTGGCGATCGGCACGGTGACGCTGCACCCCGTAGATGTCGCGGGGTTGATGGCCGACTTCCACGCCGACTACCCCGACGTCGAGATCACCCTGGGCACCGACAACTCAGATGTCCTCCTGGCCAAGTTGGCCGACGGCCGCCTGGATGCCGCGATCGTGTCCATCGGCGTCGACGAGCACCCAGACGGGGCGGACTTCGTGGCGATTACCGACGAGTCGTTGGAGGCGGCCGTCGCGCCAAACCATCCGCTCGCGCGGCGCAGAACAGTGTCGCTGCACGTCCTGTGCGAACACCCGCTGATCTCGTTGCCGGCGGGCACCGGCCTGCGGTCACGTCTCGACAATGCTTGCGCCGCCGAGGGATTGAGACCGCGGATCGCTTTCGAGGCGACCAATCCGCTCGAACTCGCCGACCTGGCGCGCCACGGGTTGGGGGTGGCAATCCTGCCGCAGTCGATGGCGCGTAGTAGCCCCGATCTGCACGCGCTGCGCCTGGCGCCCCAATTGCGTGGCAAATTGGTGTGGGCATGGCGCAGAGGCGACATCAGCCCTGCCGCCCGCCTCCTCAGCGAGCGGGCGCGGCGGATGATCGCCGACCGATCCGACGACCCCGCCCAGGGTGGCCCGGCTGTCGGACCGGGTGCCTAGAGTGAAGCCGTGAGCCCAGCCAAGACTGCATCGGAGAAGAAGGCCGGCCCAGCCGCTGACGAGAAGCCGACGCTGATGCTGCTGGATGGCAATTCGCTGGCCTTCCGGGCGTTCTACGCGCTGCCCGCCGAGAACTTCAAGACCCAGGGCGGGCTGACCACGAACGCGGTCTACGGCTTCACCGCCATGCTGATCAACCTCCTGCGAGACGAGCAGCCCACCCACATCGCGGCCGCCTTCGACGTCTCCCGCCAGACGTTCCGCAAAGAGAAGTACCCGGAGTACAAGGAGGGCAGGTCGGCCACCCCGGATGAGTTCCGGGGCCAGATCGACATCACCAAAGAGGTCCTGGGCGCGCTGGGAATCACTGTCCTCGCCGAGCCGGGCTTCGAGGCTGACGACATCATCGCCACGCTCGCGACCCAGGCTGAGAGTGAGGGGCACCGGGTTCTCATCGTCACCGGTGACCGTGACTCGCTGCAGTTGGTCAGCGATGACGTCACGGTGCTCTATCCGCGCAAGGGAGTCAGCGAACTGACCCGTTTCACTCCGGAGGCGGTGCAAGAGAAGTACGGGTTGACACCGAACCAATACCCGGATTTCGCGGCGCTGCGCGGAGACCCGAGCGACAACCTGCCCGGCATTCCGGGGGTGGGGGAGAAGACCGCCACCAAATGGATCGCCGAGTACGGCTCGCTGCAGTCTCTGGTCGACAACGTCGACAAGGTCAAGGGCAAGGTAGGTGACGCACTACGCGCCCACCTGTCGAGCGTGCTGCTGAACCGGCAGCTGACCGACCTCGTCAAGGACGTCCCGCTGGCGCAGACGCCGGACACGCTGCGGATGCAGCCGTGGGACCGCGACCACATCCACCGCCTGTTCGACGACCTGGAATTCCGTGTGCTGCGCGACCGCTTGTTCGACACGCTCGCGTCGGTGGACCCGGAGGTCGAGGAAGGATTCGACGTCCGCGGCGGTGCCCTGGAGCCGGGAACGCTGGCCGCGTGGCTCGCCGAGCGCAGCGACGGCAAGCGTTTCGGGCTGGCGGTCGTGGGCAATCACCTGGCCTTCGACAGCGATGCCACCGCCGTCGCGATCGTCGCGGCCGACGGTGACGGCCGGTACATCGACACGACCCGCCTGGACCCGCAGGACGAGGCGGCACTGGCGTCGTGGATCGCGGACGCGGATGCGCCGAAGGCGCTTCACGAGGCCAAGCTGGCCAGGCATGACCTGCTGGGCAGAGGCTGGACACTGGCCGGCGTCACTTCTGATACCGCCATGGCCGCCTATCTGGTGCGGCCCGGCCAGCGCAGCTTTGCCCTCGACGACCTGTCCCTGCGGTACCTCAAACGTGAGTTGCGGGCGGATAACCCTGAGCAGCAACAGCTTTCGCTGCTCGATGACAGTGAGGGCGTCGACGACCAGGCGGTGCAGACATTGCTTCTGCGTGCGAGCGCCGTGAGGGATCTCGCCGATGCCCTCGACGAGGAACTGGCCCGCATCGATTCTGTGTCGCTGCTGGGCAACATGGAACTCCCCGTCCAGCGCGTGCTGGCAGAGCTGGAGACCGCGGGCATCGCCGTCGATCTGGAGATGCTCTCGGAACTGCAGAGCGAGTTCGCCGCCCAGATCCGCGACGCGGCCGAGGCGGCGTACGGCGTCATCGGCAAGCAGATCAATCTCGGTTCTCCGAAGCAGCTACAGGTCGTGCTGTTCGACGAGCTCGAGATGCCGAAGACGAAGCGCACCAAGACCGGCTACACCACGGATGCGGACGCCGTTCAGGGTCTTTTCGAAAAGACGGGGCATCCGTTCCTGCAGCACCTGCTGGCTCACCGCGATGCAACCAGGTTGAAGGTTACTGTCGACGGGCTGCTGAACTCGGTGGCGTCCGACGGCAGAATCCACACGACGTTCAACCAGACGATCGCGGCAACGGGCAGGCTCTCCTCCACCGAGCCGAACCTGCAGAACATCCCGATCCGCACAGAAGCCGGTCGCCGCATCCGCGACGCGTTCGTCGTGGGCAAGGGGTATGCCGAGCTGATGACGGCCGATTACAGCCAGATCGAGATGCGGATCATGGCGCATCTGTCGCGGGACGAGGGCCTCATCGAGGCGTTCAACACCGGCGAGGACCTCCACTCGTTCGTCGCGTCCCGGGCGTTCTCGGTGCCGATCGACGAGGTCACCCCCGAACTGCGGCGGCGGGTCAAGGCCATGTCCTACGGATTGGCCTACGGACTCAGCGCCTATGGGCTGTCCCAGCAGCTGAAGATCTCCACCGAAGAGGCCAAAGAACAGATGGAGCAGTACTTCGCGCGGTTCGGCGGAGTACGCGACTACCTGCGCGACGTGGTCGACCAGGCCCGCAAAGACGGCTATACGTCGACCGTCTTCGGTCGCAGGCGTTATCTGCCCGAACTCGACAGCAGCAATCGGCAGGTGCGGGAGGCCGCCGAACGTGCCGCGCTCAACGCACCGATCCAGGGCAGTGCCGCCGACATCATCAAGGTCGCGATGATCAACGTGGACCAGGCCATCAAGGACGCCGGGCTGTCGTCACGCACCCTGCTGCAGGTCCACGACGAGTTGCTCTTCGAGGTCGCCGACGGTGAACGCGACGCACTCGATGCGCTGGTCCGCGAACACATGGGCGGCGCCTACTCACTCGACGTCCCGCTCGAGGTCTCGGTCGGATACGGCCGCAGCTGGGACGCCGCGGCGCATTAGCCGCCTTCCTCAACCTCCTGCGCACAGCCACAGACGGTTCCCTCGCCCTTGCGTGGAGACGAGTCTATGTATGCTGACCTACATAACGGCGACGAGAGGCAGCGATGGCGGAGCACCCGTTCGACGACGCGATCAAGCTCGACCGCGCCGGGCCCGACCTGGTGCGCGGCAAGACCAGCGCCGACTGGGCCAACATGGTCGGTCCTTAAGTTCGTAGTTGCAGTTACTTCGTGTTGTTACGTTGGGCTGTGACCCGGGTGGGTCGGGTGAGGCTGCATGG
>NZ_JBGGKV020000007.1:0-284028 GCF_041287165.2 Mycobacterium bulgaricum
CCACAAACGGGAAAATCCGGGGCACGACAAAAACAACAAACAAAAACCACCAAACACACTATTGAGTTCTCAAACAACAGAGCCCTTTTTCGGGCAACCCTGCCAGCTTACATCGTATTGGCAAGGCGGTCAAGCCTGGTTCTTCGGTCCGATCGTTGTCCGATCGGACCGGCCTTCCGGCTTCTGTCGGAAATACTACGCGCTGTCGGCCAATGGCCCAAATGCCCAGTACAGAGGCCTTCTAGCCTTCCGACGCTACTGGACGCGCTCGATCTCTGCGCCCAATGCGACAAGATTTTCCACGAACTTCGGATACCCGCGGTCGATGTGAAAGACGTCGTGCACCTCGGTGTCACCATCGGCGACGAGACCGGCGAGCACCAGCCCGGCACCTGCGCGGATGTCAGAGGACCACACCGGCGCGCTCGACAGCTGCGGAATACCCCGCACCACGGCGTGATGACCGTCGGTTCGGGCGTCGGCGCCGAGCCTGATCATCTCCTCGACGAATCTGAAGCGCGCTTCGAACACGTTCTCGGTGATCATCGACGTCCCGTCTGCGATCGCCGCGAGGCCGATGGCCATCGGCTGTAGATCTGTCGGAAATCCGGGGAACGGCAGCGTCGCCACGTTCACGGCCTTGGGTCGGTCGTACTGAACGACGCGGAACCCGTCATCGCTCTGGGTGACGGTCGCGCCCGCATCGTGCAGCTTGTGCAATACCAACTGCAGATGCGCCGGATCCACGCCGGTGACCGAGATATCGCCGCGTGTCATCGCAGCAGCTATTCCCCACGTGGCCGCGACGATTCTGTCCCCGATCACCCGATGCTCCGTCGGATACAGACGCTCGACACCGGTGATCGTCATCGTCGAGGAGCCTGCGCCGGTGATTTCCGCGCCCATCTGGTTGAGCATCGTGCAGAGGTCGACCACGTCGGGCTCCCTGGCCGCGTTGTGGATCGTGGTGACCCCGTCGGCAAGCACCGCGGCCATCAGGATGTTCTCCGTGGCTCCCACGGAAGGGAACTCAAGCTGAATTTCCGCGCCGTGCAGGTGATCCGCCTCGGCCACCACGCATCCGTGCTCGATGTTGCACCGGGCACCAAGCTGCCGGAGACCGGCCTGGTGCATGTCGAGCGGCCGCGAACCGATGGCGTCCCCGCCGGGTAGAGCCACCTTCGCTTTCTTGCAGCGGCCCACCAGCGGACCCAGGACACAGACAGACGCCCGGAACTGCCGCACCGCCGCAAAATCGGCGTCGTACTTAGGTTCATCCGGCGAGGTGATGCGCACAGTGTCGCCGTCGAGTTCGACCGTCGCGCCCAAGCCGCGCAGGACCTCGGCCATCAGCGGCACGTCCAGAATGTCCGGGCAATTGGTGATCGTGCTGGTGCCTTCGGCGAGCAGCGCAGCGGCCATCAGCTTCAGCACGCTGTTCTTGGCGCCCCCAACAGCAACTTCACCCGACAACCGACCGCCGCCGGTCACCACGAATCGGTCGCTCACGCCGGTTAGTGTAAACAGGCCGCAGGACCGTGTCAGGCTGCCGAGCCGCGGGCCGCACGCACAGCCCGGTACCGTTTCGACCATGGCAGTCCACCTGACGCGGATCTATACGCGGACCGGCGACGATGGCAGCACAGGCCTGAGTGATTTCAGCCGGGTGTCTAAGAACGATGCACGCCTGGCGGCGTATGCGGACTGTGACGAAGTCAACGCCGCGATCGGCGTCGCGGTGGCGTTGGGAAACCCTGACGAGCGAATCCTGCCGGTCTTGCGACAGATCCAGAATGACCTGTTCGATGCTGGCGCCGACCTGTCGACACCCGTGGTCGAGAATCCCGAGTATCCGCCGCTGCGGATTCAGCAGAGCTACATCGACAGGCTTGAGCAGTGGTGCGACGAGTTCAACGAGCCGCTGCCGGCGCTGAATTCGTTCATCCTGCCCGGCGGCACATCACTGTCAGCGCTGCTGCACGTGGCGAGAACCGTGGCGCGCCGGGCGGAACGTTCCGCCTGGCACGCGATCGACACCTACGGTGATTCGGTCGGCGTGCTCCCCGCGAAATATCTCAACAGGCTGTCTGACCTGCTGTTCATCTTGTCACGAGTCGCCAATCCAGACGGAGACGTTCTGTGGCAGCCGGGCGGAAAACGCCAGTAGCTGTACGAGGCAGCAGGCCTCACATCGAGCGGCGCCGCGTCCGGGGAGACGGACGCGATTCGAGCCAGGACGTGAAAGCCGTCAACGCGCCCCGGTCCAGCGCGATCTCGTAGCCTCGCCCGCGTTCCGGCCCGGTGTCCCGCAGTTCGAGCACGACGATCTCCTCGGTCATGATGTCGAATTCATCGCCACGCGGGGACCGTCTCGACACCACTTCGAGCCCTCGCCGGGTCAGGGTCCGGTCGGGCCACCAGCGCAGGCTCGAGAGCCGGTAGAAGCCGGCTTCACCGCCGCGATAGCGCATCACACCGTGCCGCCATCCATGACCTCCGACAGCAGGCACATCACGCAGAATCGCCGCCGTCCCACCCACCTGACGCAGCTTCCAGAGCCGGTAGGTCAGTGCGACGACGGCGAGCAGGAGCACACCGACGAGCGCGACCATGAACAGCATGGACGCGCTCATCGGCGGTCAGTCCAGTTGGCCGAGGGCGCGCAGGCGCGCCCGACCCCATGCCGCGGTCCGCTCGTCGTCGGACTCGGAGTCCTGCTTGGCGCTGTCGGCGTTGATCTCCGACTCGAACTCGGCGTTCTCGACGAGGATCCGGACGGCTTCCTCGGTCACTGACAGGAATCCGCCGTCGACCGCGATACGGAGGTCGTCCTCGCCCTCACGCTCGACGCGCACCATGGCGTCGTCGACGAGCTGCGCGACGAGCGGGATGTGTCGCGGCAAGATTCCGATCTCGCCCGCAGTGGTCCGGGTGAACACGAACGTCGCGTCACCCGACCACAGCTCGCGCTCCACGGCGACGATCTCGACATGCAAATCCGCCATGTCACACCACCTTTCGCGCAGTCGTCAATCGGTCGATCACAGCTTGGCGCCGAGGCTCTCGGCCTTCTTCGCCAGGTCGTCGAGACCGCCGATAAGGAAGAACGCCTGCTCGGGAAGGTGATCGAAGTCGCCTTTGGTGAGCTTGTCGAAGGCCTCGATGGTCTCCTTCAGCGGCACCGTCGAACCCGGCTGGCCGGTGAACTGCTCGGCTGCCATCATGTTCTGGCTCAGGAAGCGCTCGATGCGGCGGGCACGGTTGACCAGCTGCTTGTCCTCTTCGGCGAGCTCGTCGATACCGAGAATCGCGATGATGTCCTGAAGATCCTTGTAGCGCTGCAGGATTCGGATGACTTCCTGGGCGACGCGGTAGTGCTCGTCGCCGACCACGGCCGGGTCCAGGATCGTCGAGGACGACGCCAGCGGATCCACCGCGGGGAAGATGCCCTTCGAGAACACGGTACGAGAAAGCTCGGTCGTGGCGTCGAGGTGCGCGAACGTCGTCGCCGGAGCCGGGTCGGTGTAGTCGTCGGCGGGCACGTACACGGCCTGCATCGAGGTGATCGACTTGCCGCGGGTTGAGGTGATGCGTTCCTGCAGCTCGCCCATCTCGTCGGCCAGGGTGGGCTGGTAACCCACCGCGGACGGCATACGACCGAGAAGCGTCGAGACCTCGGAACCGGCCTGGGTGAACCGGAAGATGTTGTCGATGAACAGCAGCACGTCCTGGCCCTGCTCGTCGCGGAAGAACTCCGCCATCGTCAGCGCCGACAGGGCGACGCGCATACGCGTGCCCGGCGGCTCGTCCATCTGACCGAACACCAGCGCGGTGTCCTTGAGCACGTTGGCGTCTTCGAGCTCGACCCAGAGGTCGTTGCCCTCACGGGTGCGCTCACCGACGCCGGCGAACACCGAGGTACCACCGAAGTTCCGGGCGATACGGTTGATCATCTCCTGGATGAGCACCGTCTTGCCCACGCCGGCGCCGCCGAACAGGGCGATCTTTCCGCCGCGCACGTACGGGGTGAGCAGGTCGACCACCTTGAGGCCGGTCTCCAGCATCTCGGTGCGAGGCTCGAGCTCGGCGAAGGCCGGCGGCTTGCGGTGGATCGACCAGTGCTCGAAGTCCTTGCCGTAGCCCGGCTCGTCGAGGCAGTCGCCGAGGGCGTTGAACACGTGGCCCTTGACGCCGTCACCGACGGGAACCGAGATCGAGGTGCCGGTGTCGGTCACCTCGACACCGCGGACGAGACCATCGGTGGGCTGCATGGAGATGGTGCGCACCAGGTTGTCCCCGAGGTGCTGCGCGACCTCCAGCGTCAGCGTCTTCGACAGCTCCTTATAGGAGATGTCGGCATGCAATGCGTTGAACAGTTCAGGCACGGAGCCTCGCGGGAACTCCACGTCGACCACGGGGCCCGTGATGCGGACGACCCGGCCTGCGGTCTTCTCTGCGGTAGCAGTCATTTCCTCTTCGCTTCTCTCAGCTTCCGACGGGGCTTCTATTTGCTCGAGTCGGCGAGCGCGTTGGCGCCACCGACGATCTCGCTGATTTCTTGGGTAATCTGCGCCTGACGTTCCCGGTTTGCCGCCAGGGTCAGCGCCTTGATCAGGTCGTCTGCGTTGTCGGTCGCCGACTTCATCGCGCGACGACGAGAAGCCGACTCCGACGCCGCGGCCTCGAGCAGCGCGGCGTACACGCGGGTTGCGACGTAGCGGGGAAGCAATGCGTCGAACAGCGTCTCAGGATCGGGCTCGAACGAGAACAGCGTCTGCGGGCCGTCCTCGGGCTCGTCTTCTCCGACGTACTCCACCACCATCGGGGCGATTCGTCGTGCCACCGACGACTGCGACAGCATCGACCGAAACTCGGTGAAGACGATGTGCAGTTCGTCGACGCCGAGAATGCCGTCGGCTCCGGCGTCGTCGCCTTCGTCGTCGGCACCGGACATGAACGCCGCCACCAGGGTGTCGGCGATCTCCCGCGCGTTCTCGTAGGTGGGACGCTCCGAGAAGCCGGCCCACGACTCGACGACCTCGCGCTGCCGGAAGCTGAAGTACCCCAGCGCTTTTCGGCCGACGGTGTAGAGAACCGGCTCTTTGCCCTCCTCACGCAGCAGCGAGAACAGTTCCTCGGACTGACGGAGCACGTTGGCGTTGTACGCACCGCACAGCCCGCGATCGGACGAGACCACCAGAACCGCGGCTCGCTTCGGGTTCTCCCGCGGCACGAGCAGCGGATGATCCAGCGCGCTAGCACTGGCGAGCTCGGTGAGCATGTTGGTGATCTCGGTGCTGAAGGGCCGAGCCGCCTCGACTCGGGCCTGCGCCTTGGCGATTCGCGACGTGGCGATCAGTTCCTGGGCCTTGGTGATCTTCTTGATCGACCCGGCGGAACGGATGCGCCCACGTAGCTCGCGCAGTGTTGCAGCCATCTAGCTCTCCTGGACCTTTGACGCCCTGTCGGGCATCACTTCTTGGGCGCCGGCTTGCGGACCTTGACGGATTCCTTTTCGACATCCGCTTCGTCCATAGCCTCGGCTTCGGCCTCGTTCACGACGACCGAGCTGCCGTCAGACGCCGAAAAGCCCTTCTTGAAGTCGTTGATGACGTTCGTGAGCTTCTCTTCGGTGCCTTCCGAGAGCTTCTTGGTCTCGCGGATCTCCTTGAGGATGTCGTCGTGCGACCCCTTGACGTGCTCGAGCACTTCCTGCTCGAAACGGGCGACGTCTTCGACGGGAACCGAGTCCAGGTGGCCCTTGGTACCGAGGAAGATCGCGACGACCTGGTCCTCGACCGCGTACGGGGTGTACTGCGGCTGCTTGAGCAGCTCCACCAGGCGGGCACCGCGATCCAGCTGCGCCTTCGACGCGGCGTCCAGATCCGAGGCGAAGGCCGCGAAGGACTCCAGCTCGCGGTACTGCGACAGCTCGAGGCGCAGCGAGCCCGCGACCTCTTTCATGGCCTTGATCTGGGCGGCGCCACCCACGCGGGACACCGACACGCCGACGTTGATGGCCGGACGAACACCCTGGTTGAACAGATCGGACTCCAGGAAGCACTGGCCGTCGGTGATCGAGATGACGTTGGTCGGGATGAAGGCCGAGATGTCGTTGGCCTTGGTCTCGATGATCGGCAGACCGGTCATCGAACCGCCGCCGAGCTCGTCGGAAAGCTTCGCGCAACGCTCCAGGAGCCGCGAATGCAGATAGAAGACGTCACCGGGGAATGCCTCGCGGCCCGGCGGGCGACGCAGCAGCAGCGAGATGGCGCGGTAGGCGTCGGCCTGCTTGGTCAGATCGTCGAAGACGATGAGCACGTGCTTGCCGTCGTACATCCAGTGCTGACCGATGGCCGAACCGGTGTAGGGCGCGAGCCACTTGAACCCCGCGGCGTCGGAGGCGGGGGCCGCGACGATGGTGGTGTACTCCATCGCGCCACCCTCTTCGAGAGCCCGCTTCACCGAGGCGATCGTGGTGCCCTTCTGGCCGATCGCGACGTACACACAGCGCACCTGCTGTTTGGGGTCACCGGTCTCCCACGCCTCACGCTGGTTGAGGATCGTGTCCACGGCGACGGCGGTCTTGCCGGTCTTGCGGTCGCCGATGATCAGCTGGCGCTGGCCGCGACCGATCGGGGTCTGGCTGTCGATGGCCTTGATGCCGGTCTGCAGCGGCTCGGAAACGCCCTGGCGCTGGACGACGGACGGCGCCTGGAGCTCGAGGGCGCGGCGGGTGTCGGACTCGATGTCGCCCTGCCCGTCGATCGGCTGGCCGAGCGGGTTGATGACGCGGCCGAGGAACGCGTCGCCGACGGGCACCGAGAGGACCTCACCGGTCCGCTTGACCTGCTGGCCTTCTTCGATCTTCTCGAATTCACCCAGGATGACCGCGCCGACGCTGTGCTCGTCGAGGTTCAGCGCTACACCCAGGACGCCGCCGGGGAACTCGAGCAGTTCCTGCGTCATGACGGAGGGTAGGCCCTCCACGTGGGCGATGCCGTCACCGGCATCGATCACGGTGCCGATCTCTTCGCGGTCGGAGTCAGCGGTGAAGGAGGAGACGTAGTCCTCGATCGCCCCTTCGATGTCGGAAGCGGAGATTGTCAACTCTGCCATGGCTTTTCGTCTTCCTGCCTTCGTGTTTGTTTCTGCGCGAGTTCTGGGGGTCAGTCCGGCAGCCCGGCCCGGGCCGCGGCCAACCGCGATGAGATGGATCCGTCGATGACCTCGTCGCCGACGGTGATCAGGAGACCGCCGAGCACGTCGGGGTCGACGTCGAGCTGGATCGACACCGGGGTGCCATAGATCCGGCTGAGCACCTCGGTGAGCCGGGTGCGCTGCTCGTCGGTCAGCTCTGCGGCTGCGGTGACCTGCGCAACCGCCTCGCCGCGGCGAGACACCGCCAGCTCGGCCAGGTCATTGACCGCGTTGTCGGCGGTCTCACCGCGAAGCAGTTCGATCGTCTGCGTCAGCAGGGCGGCCGCAGAGGCGTTCACGCCGCCGGCGCCGTCGAGCACCTTCTTGAGTAGTTCGACCCGCTTTTCGGTGGGCACGGTGGTGTCGCCGAGCAGACGGCTCAACTCCGATTCGGAGTCGAGTACGCGGCCGAAGCGGAACAGCTGATCCTCGACCTCTTCGCTCTGTCCGTCACGCTCTGCGCGCTCCAGCAGTGCCAGTCGCGACACGTGTTCGATCGCGTCCACGAGGTTCGCCTCCACCGACCAGCGCTGTTGCGCTGCGGTCTTGAGGATCTCCAGCGTGCTGCCGTCGACCTTGCCGTCGAAGAGCCGTTCGACGACGCGCACCTTGGGTGCGGCGTCCTCGGTCGGCTCGGCGAGGTGCTTGTTGAGCGTCGGTTCCTGGAGCAGAAGCTTTGCCACAGAAGCGAGTTCGTCGGCCACCGTGGTCAACGCCGCGCTGTCGGCGCCCTCGGCACCCGACTCGAATTTCTTGACCACCTCGGCGAGCGCCTCGCGGCTGGCGGCCCGCAAATTCAGCGACGCGCCGGCTTCTAGCACCACCGGCGAGGGCGCCATGGCGTCGAGCTCCTCGAGGAAGCGATCGACGGTAGAGGCCTGCGCGGCCGGATCGGCCACGTAGTTTCGCACGATCTCTTCGGCCTTCTGCACGGACTCGCTGCCGAGACCCGAGCGGAGCTGGCGGATCAGCTGCTGGCGCATCAGCTGAACCTGTTGGGCGCCCTGCGCCTTGATGCGTTCGGCTTCAGCGTCGGCCTGCTCGGCGAGCTGAGCCGCGATGCGCTCGGAGTCCTGCCGCGCCTCGTCGGTGACCTTCTGCCCTTCGGACTTCGCATCCTCGACGGCCTTGGCGTGCATCGCGTCCGCGTCGGCCAACTTCTTGCTGGCTTCGGCACTTTCGGCCAGTGCGGCCCGGACTGCCTCCTGCTGCTTGCGCATCAGGTTGCGTACGGGGGGCACCACCCACTTCACGATGATGAAGACGATGACGGCGAAGCCGATCAGCTGCCCGATGAAAGTCGACATCTACTGGCTCCCACCTGATTTGACGTCGATACCAAGGATGCGGCTCGCCAGCGTCTCCGACAGCCCGTCCACCGACGACTGCAGTTCCGACTGAGCGGCCGAACCCTGTTGCGACAGTTGCTCGTCGGCTGTCTTCACAGTTTCCGCAACCTCACCACTGGCCGTCGCGCGCTTCTCGTCGACGACCTGACGGCCGGCCACGCGCGCCTCGTCGCGAATCGACGAGGCCTCGCCACGCGCCTCGGCCAACTTCTTGTCGTAGTCTTCCCGGGCCGCGGCCACCTGTTCTGCCGACTTGCGGTTGTCAGCGGCGGTCTTGGCCAGCATCGCCTCACGCTCGGCCAGCACCTTGCTGATCGGTGGCACAACCCATTTCGCGATCACGCCGAGCACGATCAAGAAGATGAGCAGCACGGCGAAAAAGGTGCCGTTGGGGAGCAGGAAGTTGCTTGTCCCGCCCCCCTCCTCCGCCGCGAGTGTGGCGGAGGCGAGGATCGTCGATGTCACTTCACCCATGTCGCTGAATTAGCCGACCGGGGTGGCGAAGACGAACAGTGCCATGAAGGCCAGGTTGATGAAGTAGGCGGCCTCGACCAGACCCACCGTGATGAAGAACGGTGTGAAGAGACGGCCCTGGGCCTCCGGCTGCCGGGCGATGCCCGCGATCAGCGCGTTACCGGCGATACCGTCACCGATACCGGCGCCGATAGCACCGCCGGCCATGATCAGACCACCGCCGATGAGTGCGCCGGCAGCGATTGTGGGATCCATTTCCTATCCTCCTTGATATCTGGCAGAGCGTCTCTGCCAGGGGTTTCTGTGGTCCTAACGGCAAACGGTCATACGTATGTCAGTGCGCTCAGTGCTCGTCGTGGTCCAACTCCATCGACTGGCTGAAGTACAGGATCGTCAACAGCGAGAAGATGAATGCCTGGATGAGGCCGACGAACAGGTCGAAGGTCTTCCAGACGGCATTCGGCAGCCACTGGATGTACCAGGGGAACATCGCGATCAGCGCGACCAGGATGCCACCGGCGAAGATATTGCCGAAAAGTCGGAGTGCCAGCGAGATCGGCTTGGCGAGTTCCTCGACGATGTTGATCGGCGCGAGGAAGGCGACGTGGCCCTTGACGACCTTGATGGGGTGGCCGACGATGCCCCGGCGCCAGATGCCCGCCGCGTGGTAGGCGAGGAAGACGAACAGCGCCAGCGCCAGTACGAAGTTGATGTCCGAGGCGGGGGGCTTGTAAAGCTCACCGGCGGCGCCGTCGGATCCCCCGTACTGCAGGGGCAGCACGGCCAGCCAGTTCGAGACCAGGATGAAGACGAAGATCGCGACCGCCAGCGGCAGCACAAACGGCGCGACCCTCATTCCGATGGCCTGCTCGATCTGTCCGCGCATCTGGATGGTCAGCGCTTCCCAGAACAGCTGCACGCCGCCGGGCACGCCGGTCGCGGTCACCTTCGACTTGAGGTAGAAGGCCAGGGCGATGACGATCACCGCGGTGATGGAGGTGGCGAGGATGGTGTCGCCGTTGAAGGTCATGCCGAAAAGTTCGAACACCAGCGTGTGGTGCCCGACGTGGATGGGCGCTCCACCTTCCTCAGCGGCGAGGACAGTCATCTGCGTCATTGGGGTTAGCTCAATCCTTCGCTTCCGTGTCTGCCACGTCGAGCCCCTCGCTACGAATCTTGCGCAGCACCGGGATGCTGGTGCTCATGACCAGCAATGCCTGGAATATCGCGAGCCCGAACAACACCGCGATACCACCGTTGGTCCTGAAGATGAAGGCGACCGTCAGCGCGATCACCGTGATGACGAGCAGTCGCGTCGCCGAGTTCAGTGCCATCTTCTTCTTGAGCGGATGGTCCTCGGCGGTGATGCTTTCGACCGCCCGGCGCACCAGCAGCGCGTTGATCAGGCCGAGGCCGAGACCGACGCCGAAGAACACGCCGTAGAGGATGTTGCCGCCGAACCCGGCGGCAACCAGTGCCAGCGCGGTCAGCGCGGCGCAGATGATGGCCAGGCGCACTGGCCTGAAAGCAACGGACGGAAACACCAACGGCGCGTCCTGCGCTGGCGTCGTCACTGCTTCACCTCAATCCCGCGGTCGTCAACGGAGCGTGTCCCGATGATCCTGTGCGTGGCGCCCGTAGCGTAACGGAGGGCGGCAAGCGCGCTGGAATCACCCAAGGGGCAGCTCCCTGTTTCGGTCAAAATGTCGGTCGTTGTTCCGTTCCGGCCGGCGCATGAATTTCTCGCTCCGAACGGCCCGGGGGCCGGCAACCCGCGAGGTCTTTTCGGGTTCTGCCTGAACCTTAACACATGGTGAGAGCCACAAAAGAGGGCCTACTACTTTTCGTCGTATAACCCTTCGACGGGGTCGTTTCTGCGTCTCAGCAGCGGTATCAGCGTCACGACGATCGCCACGACGATGGCACCCGCCATGACGATCGCGGTGTGCCGAGGATCAACGAAGATGGTGCTCGCCGCACCGAGCGCGACGATGCCAACCCAGAGATAGATCAACAGCACCACCCGCCGATGTGAATGCCCTATCTCCAGCAGACGGTGATGCAGGTGCATCTTGTCGGGGCTGAACGGGCTGAGACCTTTGCGGGTGCGTCTGATGATGGCGAGAAGCATGTCCAGTGCCGGCACGAAGACCACGGCGATGACGAGCAGGAACGGCGACAGCAGCGCGAACACGTCGCGCGCCCCGTATGCGGTCTGCGAGATCGGGCCTGCTGCGGTGGTCGCCGCGGCGGCCAGCATCAGGCCGATCAGCATCGAGCCGGAGTCGCCCATGAAGATCCGGGCTCTGTGGAAGTTGTGCGGGAGGAAGCCGAGGCACGCGCCCGCCAGGACGACCGAGATGACCGCAGGCGGATAGAACAGCACGTCCCCGCCGTGGTCGCGCAACAACCCGACCGAGAAGATGCAGATGGCGGATGCGGTGATGAGGCCGAGCCCGGCGGCGAGGCCATCCAGGCCGTCGACGAAGTTCATCGCGTTCACGAGGGCGACGGTGAAAGCCAGGGTCAGCAGGATCGACGCGACCTGGTCGAGGACGATCGTGCCGACCCCGCCGATCGGGATGTAGAGGACGCTCCAGGCGACACCCATCGTGACGAGGACGCTTGCGGCGGTGATCTGGCCCGCGAATTTGGTCAGCGCATCAAGGCCCCACCGGTCGTCGATGAGCCCGACGACCATGATCAGCCCGCCGGCGACCACGACCGCGGGCAGGCCCGATGAGTAGACGAACCCGCGGGTCAGCGCCGGAAGTTGAGACGCCAGGAGCACCGCCGCCGCGACTCCGACGTACATCGCGAGGCCGCCCATCCGCGGGATCGGCTGCAGGTGCACATCGCGCGCGCGTGGATTGGCCACCGCTCCCCAGCGGGTCGCCACCACGCGGACCCACCCTGTCGCGAGATAGGTGATGATCGCCGCGGTCAGTCCGACGAGGGCGAGCTCGCGCAGCGGCACACCGGCACCGCGGTCGGAGAGCGCCATGAAGCTCTCCCCCGCCTGCGTGGCGGTGATCGTCGCAGAACCCAGGTGCACGGAACTCCAGGTCACTCGGTGCGGTCGGTGAGTGTCCCCGCGTCGACGCCCAGCACTTCCGCGATGGCGTCGAGCGTCACCGGCCCCTGCCGCAACACCCGCGGGTGCGCGCCGGTCAGATCGACGATGGTCGATGCGGCCTGCTGTTGGGCCGGGCCGCCGTCGAGGTAGACCTCGACGAGATCACCGAGCTGATCGCGGGCCTGCCCAGCGGTGACCGCGGCCGGCCTGCCGGAGATGTTGGCGCTGGACACGGCCATCGGACCGACCTCGCGCAGCAGTTCGATGGCGACGGGGTGCAGCGGCATCCGGAGCATGACGGTGCCGTTCGCATCGCCGAGATCCCACTGCAGGGATGGAGCCTGGCGCACGACCAGGCTGAGCGCACCCGGCCAGAAGGCCCGGATCAGTTCCTTGGCACTGTTGGGCACCGAATAGACGAGTCCCTGGATGGTGTGCCAGGAGCCGACCAGCACGGGTACGGGCATGTCACGTCCGCGGCCTTTGGCCGCCAGCAGCGACGCCACCGCTTCACTGTCGAACGCGTCGGCGCCGATGCCGTAGACGGTGTCGGTCGGCATCACGACGAGACGGCCGCCTTTGAGGGCGCTGATCGCCGACGCGATCCCCGTCTCACGCTGCGCCGGATCGGTGCAGTCGAACAACGCTGCGCTCATGCCAGCCAGCCTCTCACCCGACCCGCACCGCGGTCACGAAACGCGGCCTGCCGGTGAAGTCGTGTCGTGCAGTGATGTCGACGAAGCCGCCGGTGCGCGCGAAGGCGTCGACCGTGCGCTGCGACGTCGTGTCGTCGTGCTCCACGGCGCAGATGCCGCCGGGCCTCAACAGACGGGCAGCCACATCGACCAGGCCGTCGATCACAGCCATCCCGTCGTGCCCACCGAACAGCGCATGCGCCGGATCATGTTGCGCTACTTCAGGTTCCAGCTGAGCATCGTCCGGAATGTAGGGCGGATTGGAGACCAGCAGATCCACGGCGGCATCGAGGTCGTCGAGCACGTCAGGGCTCGTGACGTCGGCCCGGCGCACCTCGACGCCGGTGCCGGCCGCGTTGCGCCGGGCATAGGCGAGCGCGTCGTCGGAGTCGTCGACGGCGACGACGCGCGCGTCCGAAAAATGGTGTGCGAGTGCGAGCGCGAGCGCCCCGGACCCGGTGCACAGGTCGACGATCACCGGAGTGTCGGAAAGCGGTTGCGCGAGAGCCCATTCCACCAGGGCTTCGGTTTCGGGCCTCGGCACGAACACGCCGGGGCCCACGTGCAGGGTGACCGGCCCGAAGGCCGCGGTGCCCGTCAGGTGCTGCAACGGCACCCGGTGCGCACGCTGCGCAACGAGGGCCCGGTAGCGAGCTGCGAACTCGGCGTCGGGTTCGAGGAAGGCGACGCGCCAGCGATCAACGCCCGCGACGTGAGCCGCCAGGAGTTCGGCGTCGACCCGTGGCGACCCGACGCCCGCGGCGGCCAACGCGTCTGCGGCATCGTCGATCACCTGACGCATCGTCACCGGCCGGTCGGCTACGTTCACGTGTTCTGCAGCCTGGCTTGCTTGTCGGCTTCGGCCAAGGCATCGAACAACGGGTCCAGGTCACCGTCGAGCACCTGGTCGAGGTTGTGCGACTTGTAGTTGATGCGGTGGTCGGCGATGCGGTTCTCGGGGAAGTTGTAGGTGCGGATCCGCTCGCTGCGGTCCACGGTCCGGATCTGACTGGCGCGGTCCGCCGAGGCGTCGGCCTGCGCCTGCTCCTCGGCGAGCAGCTGCAGCCGCGCAGCGAGAACCTGCATCGCGCGCGCCTTGTTCTGCAGCTGCGATCGCTCGTTCTGACAGGTGACCACGATGCCCGTCGGCAGGTGGGTGATCCGTACGGCGGAGTCGGTGGTGTTGACACCCTGGCCGCCCTTGCCCGACGAACGGTAGACGTCGATGCGCAGATCGGACTCGTCGATCTGCACCTGCTCGACTTCTTCCGGCTCGGGATAGACGAGCACGCCTGCTGCCGACGTGTGCACGCGACCCTGGGATTCGGTGACAGGCACGCGCTGCACGCGGTGCACGCCGCCTTCGAACTTCAGTCGCGCCCAGACCCCGTCCGCCGAATCGCCCTTGCTGCGGATCGACAGCGTCGCATCCTTGTATCCGCCGAGGTCCGAACCGGTTTCGCCGAGCATCGTGACCGTCCAGCCGTGCCTCTCGGCGTAGCGGATGTACATGCGGGCCAGGTCTGCCGCGAACAGAGCCGATTCCTCGCCACCTTCGCCCGACTTGACCTCCAAGACGATGTCGTCGGCGTCATGCGGATCGCGGGGCGCCAACAGGTCGGTGAGGTGCCTGTCGAGCTCGGTGACCCTGGCGGAGAGTTCGTCGACCTCTTCGGCGAAAGACGAGTCGTCTGCGGCCAGTTCGCGGGCGGCTTCCAGATCGCCGCGCGCGGCCTCGAGCTTGCGGTAGGTGGCCACGATCGGCGACACCTGGGCGAATCGACGGCCGACCTTGCGGGCCGCACCCGCATCCGCGTGCAGTTCGGGCTCGGCGAGGCGCTGCTCCAGCTCGGCGTACTCAGCGAGAAGCGCCTCGATCGCCGGTGCGGTGTCGGACATCTCGCCTCCTCCTACGTTGCTGCGGCAGATAGCACGAAACAGCGCCCGGCCTGCGCGCACAGCGCAGAGCGGACGCCGATCGGTGAGCTACTTGGCGCGCTTGCCGTAGCGCTTCTCGAAGCGGGCCACACGGCCGCCGCTGTCGAGGATCTTCTGCTTGCCGGTGTAGAACGGGTGGCACTGCGAGCAGACCTCGACGGTGATGTTGCCGCTCTTCTTGGTGCTACGGGTGGTGAAGCTGGCACCACAACCACACAGCACGTTGGTCTCGACATAGTCAGGGTGAATGCCTGATTTCATGGTTTCCTCTTCCATCGTGGGACCCGGGTCGCCCTGCCCGATCTGTCGGGAGGCTGCGGCGTGAACCGGAACCGAGGGTGGCGGCACCCGGTCGGAGACCGGAAGACCGGCACCTATTATGCCAAATCAACCGCCAGCAGCCTAAACGTGCATTCGGTGGGCTCTATTCCTGTCCTGCGACCGCTCTGTAGTCCCGGCCGTCGCGCGTCCACAGCATCCGGCCGGTGGGGTCGGTGCCCATCGCGACGAGCTCGCGTTTGAGCACCTTGTTGGTCGCGGTGCTGGGCAGATCCGCGGCAACCCAGACGTGGCGCGGCCATGCTTTCGGCGACAGGTCCGGCTGGTCGGCGAGGAACGCGCCGAACTCCTCCGGTGTCAGCGTGGCCTCGTCCTGCAGCACGATCGCGGCCATCACCTGGTCCCCGACGTGTTGGTCGGGAACCGGATACACGGCCACCCTGCTGATCGCCGGAAGCCGGATCAAGATGCGTTCGATCGGTGCCGACGTCATGTTCTCGCCGTCCACCCGCATCCAGTCGGCGGTGCGGCCTGCGAGGTAGATCCAGCCGTCCGCGTCGCGGTACGCGAGGTCACCGGACCAGAACATGCCGTGCCGCATCCGCTCGTCGGTGGCGCCTTCGTCGTTGTAGTAACCGGCGAACATGCCTGCGCCCTGCGTGTTGACGAGTTCACCGATCGCGGCATCGGCGTTGGTCAGCGCACCGTGTCGATCGAACGCCGCGACGTCGCATTCGGTGAGCGTCTCGGCGTTGTAGATGGCCACGCCGGGAAAGCCCTTCCCGATCGAGCCGGGCGGGCAGCCGTCCTCCCGGGTCACCGTCACCGCGTTCTCGGTCGACCCGAACCCGTCCCACACCTCGCAGCCGAACCGTCGGGCGAACTCGACGATGTCCCTGTCGCTGGCTTCGTTCCCGAACGCGACGCGCAACGGGTTGTCGATGTCGTCGGGTTTCTCGGGGCTGGCCAGGATGTAAGCCAGCGGCTTGCCCACGTAGTTCATGTAGGTGGCGCCGTACCGGCGGATGTCGTCGATGAACCCGGACGCGGTGAACTGCGCGGGCGCCATGGCAGCGCCCGAGTTCAGGGCGACGGACCACCCGGCGAGCACGGCATTGCTGTGGAACAGCGGCATCGAGAGATAGCAGACGTCTTCGGGGGTCAGCTCGTAGCGGCCTGCCAGCGCTGCGCCGGCGAGCAGCACCATCGCGTGCATCATTTTGACGGCCTTGGGGTCACCGCTGGTCCCCGACGTGAAGATCAGCATGTAGGTGTCGGTTGCGGCCACCTCGCGGTGCGGCGTGAGTTCGGGCGCCCGTCCGGTGAGCTCCGCCCACTCGGAACTGCCGACGTCGAGCACGCGGACGCCGCTCAGGTCCAACCCGTCGAGAAGGTCGCGATGGGCCTCGTCGGTGACGAGGATCTGGCAGTCGGCCCTGCGGATATCGCGGGCCAGCGCCTCTCCGCGGCGGGTGTTGTTGATGCCGCAGATCACGTAGCCGCCGAGCCCGGCCGCCGCCATCGCCGTCAGCATGTCCGGGGTGTTGCCCAGCAGCACGCCGACGTGGAGCGGGCGCTCGGGATCGGCAAGGCAGATCAACGCAGCCGCCTGTGCCGCGGCCTCACCGAGATGCTCGCGCCACGTCCAGGTCCGGCCGTCGTACTTCATCGCGACACCGTCGTCGGCCGCACGTTCGCGCAGCAGTTGCTGAACTGTCTCGGCCAACACGCCCTCCACCTGGTGAACAGTTTCAAATATCTGTCTACATCCCGACCGCGCGCAGCCTACCTCAGCCACAACAGGCCGTTCATTTGCGAAGATATGTCGATGAGCGTGGGCGCCGTAGCCAATCCAGTGCCGAGTCATGAAACCGACCCGGCCGCCAAGACCGAGACGCGGCCTGTCCGCGATCGGCTGATCGACGCCGCCGAACAGTGCTTGATGGCCAAGGGGATTCGCGCCACGACGGTGTCCGAGGTGGCGGAGGTGGCGGGCGTCAGCCGCGGCTGGCTCTACCGTCACTTCCCCGACAAGGCCGAACTGCTCGGCGCCGCGATCGTGCGACTCAATGATGCGTTCTGGACCGAGTCGCGCACTCGCCTCGACGCGGTCACCGGCCTCGACGAGCAGATCGCCGTCGGTGTCGTCCTGGCCCGCAAGGAGTCCGAGACGCCCGGCGCCCTCGTGCTGAAGCTGCGCCAGGAGGAACCCGAGGCGTTCACCGCCTGCGTCGGCCTCGGCGTACGCGGCCTCATCCCGGAGATCGCCGCGTTCTGGGAGTCCTATGTCCAGGCCGCCATCGACCGCGCCGAGATCCACCCCGACACCGACCGGGCCGAAGCGGCGGAGTGGATCGCGCGCATCACGATGAGCCTCGCGACAGTGCCCGGCGAGCAGTGCGACGTCGACGACCACGACTCGGTGCTGCGGCACGCGCGCCGCTACATCGTCGCGGCGCTACGAAGCGATCCCGCGGGAACCTGACGCCTCGCCCTCTTCGCCGAACTGAGATTCCCGGTTGCGGTTTCGGCCTAGATCGCGACCGGGAATCTCAGTTCGGCGGAGCGCCGCCGGCCACGGCGACCTGTCGTCCGGTCAGCAGCATGAGCAGATCGCCGATGGGCGCGGAGACGGTGTGGCCGTCGCCGACGGCGAAATCAGCGTCGGTGGCGACGAGCCTGGTGCCCGCCAGCCGCTTCTGCGCCCGGAACGGGAACCCCATGGCCCAGACGCGCTGCGCGGCCGCGGCCGCGGCGTCGGTCGGCATCGGCCGGTCGATTCCGAGCGGCACGCAGATGTCCTGGCCGTGCACCAGCACATCGATGAGCGGCTCCATTTCGGTCGTGCCCGGCGGATGCCGGCGTGATCCCGCCGATTCGCGCAGCCCGGCCGCAAGCTCTGCGGGTGATCGGGGATCGGTCGTCGCCAACCGATTCACGAGCGCATTGAAACGAAATCCGCTGCGCGCAGCTTCGAGCGTCATGCGCGGCATGCTCAAGCTGGAGTGGGTGAGGTGCGCGGCGACGTTCCGGACGGTCCACCCGGCACACAGCGAGGGCGTCTCCCACACCGCGGCACCGCGGTCGTCGATCGCGTCGATGAGGTCGGCGACCTCAAGGCGCTGCTGCTGGATGTGATGCCACACGGTGTCGCGGTCCATGGCGCCCCCCGGGTCGGATTTAGTCAGGATACCTGACGAATATAGTCAGGACTTCGTACTAAAGTCAACGCATGGTCGAAAAGCCCGGAACCGCGGTGTTGATGTTCATGGCCCATCGCGACGTGGAAAGCCGTGTGATGGCCACGATTGCCCGAGAAGGGTTTGACGACATCACGATTGCGCAGTCACGGCTGATGCAGCGACTCGATCCAGCGGGCATGCGCCTGACCGAGCTCGCAGAACAGGCCCGGGTGACCAAACAGACCGCCGGCGCCCTCATCGATCAGCTGGAACGAGCCGGATACGTGACGCGCCTGCCCGACCCGACCGATGCACGCGCACGGCTGGTCACGCTGAGCGACAAGGGCGCCGAGGTGTGCCGCCGCGCGAACGCCGAGGTTCTCCGCGTCGAAACCGAATGGCGAAAACAGCTCGGCGACAGGGCATTCGATGCGATGCGCGCCGCGCTGTTGAAGGTGAATTCGGTGTAGTAGGTCAACGCCAGGTTGACCTACTGCACCCGAATCACCGACTAGTCGTGGTCGTTGCCGCCGGGGGTGTTCTTGGAGACCTGGACCAGGAATTCGTAGTTGTTCTTGGTCTTGCGCAGCTGGCTCATCAGCAGGTCGATGGCCTGGTGCGGGTCGAGCCCGGACAGCACACGGCGCAGCTTGTGGACGACGGCGAACTCGTCGGTGGACAGCAGCAGCTCGTCCTTGCGGGTGCCCGACGGATTGACGTCGACGGCCGGGAAGACGCGACGCTCGGCGATCTTGCGGTCGAGCTTGAGCTCCGCGTTACCGGTGCCCTTGAACTCCTCGAAGATGACCGTGTCGCCGGTCGAACCGGTCTCGACCATGGCCGTGGCAATGATCGTCAGCGAGCCGCCTTCTTCGATGTTGCGCGCCGCGCCGAGGAATCGTTTCGGCGGATACAGCGCGGTCGAGTCCACACCACCGGAGAGGATGCGCCCCGACGCCGGGGAGGCGTTGTTGTAGGCGCGGCCGAGGCGGGTGATCGAGTCGAGCAATACGACGACGTCCTTGCCCTGCTCGACGAGCCGCTTGGCGCGCTCGATCGCGAGCTCGGCGGCCTGGGTGTGGTCTGACGGCGGGCGGTCGAAAGTGGAGGCGATGACCTCACCCTTGACCGAGCGCTGCATGTCGGTGACCTCTTCAGGACGCTCGTCGACGAGCACGACCATCAGATGGCATTCGGGGTTGTTGCGGGTGATCGCGTTCGCGATGTCCTGCATGATCGTCGTCTTGCCGGCCTTCGGCGGGGACACGATCAGGGCACGCTGACCCTTGCCGATCGGCATGATCAGGTCGATCACACGCGTGGTCAGCTTGTCGCCGCTGGTCTCCAGACGCAGCCGCTGGTTCGGGTAGAGCGGGGTGAGCTTCGTGAACTCGGGCCGCTTCTTGGCGTCCTCGACCGGGCCGCCGTTGACGGTGTCGAGACGCACCAGCGGGTTGAACTTCTGGCGCTGGTTGCCCTGCTCACCCTCCTTGGCGACGCGGACGGCCCCGGTCACGGCGTCGCCGCGGCGCAGGCCGTTCTTGCGCACCATGTTCATGGAGACGTAGACGTCGTTGGGGCCCGCCAGGTAACCCGACGTGCGGACGAACGCGTAGTTGTCGAGCACGTCGAGGATGCCGGCGACGGGCTGGACGACGTCGTCCTCGCGCAGCTCGGTGTCGCGCTCGCCGCCGCCACCGCCGCTGCCGTCGCCGCCGCGCTCGCGGCGCCTGCGGTCGCGGAATCGGCGGCCGCGCCTCCCCTGCCGGCCGTCGCCGTCGTCGTCGTTGTCGCCGCCGCGGTTGTTGTCGCCACCGCGGTTGTCGCCGCCACGGTTGTTGTCGCCGCCACGGTTGCGGTTCTGGCCGCCCTGCTGGTCGTTGTCGCCGCGGTTGTCCGAATCGGAGTCGGCCTTGGCGTCCCGGTTGCCCTGGTTGTTCTTGGTGTCACGATTGTCGTCGCGGCCGCGATCGTCCTGTTCGGACTTCGTGTCCCGGCCGGCCTGTTCGCCCGCGTCGGACTGCTGGCTCTCGGTTTTCGCGGCGCTCTTCTCGGGGCTCTGGTCCTTCGCGGCCTGTTCGCCGCCGCCGGGGCCGCCCTGTTCACGGGACGCCCCGCGGCGTTCGCGGCGTCGCTGCTGTGGCTGCGCTTCGCCGGGCTGGTCGCTCTGGGCCTGCGGCTCGGCGGGTGCACTCGGCGCCTCGGCCGTGCCGCTCTTGGCCACGGATGTGCCGTTGGATTCGCTGCGGCGTTCCTTGATGGCGGCGATCAGTTCGCCCTTGCGCATACCCGAGGCGCCCTCGATGCCGATCTCTTTGGCAAGAGCGCGCAGTTCGGGCAGAACGAGGCTGCTCAGAGCTCCACGGCGGGCGGGGGCTGCCGCAGCCGGGGCGTCGTCCGCAGCGGGCGCCGCGGCGGGCGCCCCAGATTCTGCGGAAGTCGAAGTGTCGGTAGGCACGGTATTCGGCAGCACGCCGTTCTCGGTGCTGTCACCAGCCGTGATGAGGTCCGTATCAGTCACGGATTTCCTTTCTTCCCTCGCGCTGATGAGTGACGCGGGGGTTCAATGCGCTCAGCCAATCCGCTGAACGCCTAGGTCACACCATTGCCACTGCAACGATGATCGCCGGGCTTCGCCGGGATACGGCGAACCGTCAGTCCACAAATTTGAACACCTGAAAGAAGAGTCGTCCTAGTGTCGGCGCAGGTGAAGAAGCTGCGATTGCCGGACGAAAGCGAGAATAACCCGCATCTGAGTCGGAAGCAAGAAACCCCGTGATTCGCGTGGTGCCCGTGTTACTCGCAGAACTAGCTGCCTACAGCAACGCCCGAGCTCCACGTGACGCCCTGCCCGATCGAGCGCCTGTCCACCGAGAAACCGCTCTCGGTGCCGTACTCGAGGGCCTCTGCGGGCAACTCCGCCTCGGTGCTCATTGCCAGCACTGCAGGTCCAGCACCTGACAGCACTGCCGCCACTCCACAACGTCGCAGCACAGCGAGGTATTCCGCCGAGGCCGGCATCGCTGCGGCCCGCTGAGGCTGATGGAGCACATCCTCGGTCGCGACCATCAGCAGATCGGGCCGTTGCGTCAGCGCTACGACCAGCAGAGCGGCACGGCTCAGATTGAAACGCGCATCGGTGTGCGCGACGTGGTCGGGCAGAAGCACGCGGGTCTCGGCGGTCGACGAACGTTCCTGCGGGATCGCGGTGAAGACGGCGATGTCCGGGTGCACCTGGATCTGCGCTGCGGCGTACCCGGCGACACCATCGCGGTCCTCGGTCCACGCCACCACCGCACCCCCGAGAACTGCAGCGGCGGCGTTGTCCGGGTGTCCTTCGAACTCCGATGACACCTGCACCAGTCGGTCCGTCGACATGGTGGTCGAATCGATTTGTGCGACAAGGCCGTTGGCGGCAGCTAGGCCGCCGACCACCGCCGCTGCCGACGAGCCCAGCCCGCGTGAATGCGGAATGTTGTTGCGACACCGGACGATCAGCCCAGCCGCAGCGACACCGTTTTCACGCAGGCCTCGCTCGATGGCGCGCACCACCAGATGGGATCCGTCGAGCGGAACCTGCCCCGCACCTTCGCCTTCGACCTCGACGGTCAGACCGGATTCCGTTGTCTCCACCACGATTTCGTCGTAGAGACTGACCGCCAGGCCCATGCTGTCGAAGCCGGGCCCGAGATTGGCGCTGGAGGCGGGCACCTCGGCGGTCGCCGTCAGACCGGGTGGCAGGGTGCGGCTCACGTCGTTCCGTTCTAGACCAGGCCGAGCTTGGCGACGACGGCAACCGGGTCGACCGGGACGGGGATGACCGCGGGCATGCCCTTGAGTGCGGTGTCGGGATCTTTGAGGCCGTTGCCCGTGACGGTGCACACGACGGTGGAACCCTTGGCCACCCAACCCTCTTCGATCGACTTCAGCAGGCCGGCGATGCTGGCGGCCGAGGCGGGCTCGACGAACACGCCTTCGGCGCGGGCGACGAGGTGGTATGCGGCGAGGATCTCCTCGTCGGTTGCGGCCAGAAAGCGACCGTCCGACTGCTGTTGGGCCTCCACCGCCGAGGTCCACGACGCCGGTGAGCCGATGCGGATCGCGGTGGCGATCGTCTCGGGATCGCTGACGGGTTCACCGTGCACCAACGGCGCCGCGCCCGCGGCCTGCGTGCCGAGCATGCGCGGCAACCGTGCGGCCAGGCCGTCGCGGTGATACTCCGTGTAACCCTTCCAGTAGGCGGTGATGTTGCCCGCGTTGCCGACCGGCAGCGCGTGGATGTCGGGGGCGTCGCCGAGCGCATCGACGATCTCGAAGGCGGCCGTCTTCTGCCCCTCGATGCGGAAAGGGTTGACCGAGTTGACAAGTGACACGGTAGGGAAGTCGGACGTGAGCTTGCGGGCAAGCTCCAGGCAGTCGTCGAAATTGCCGTCGATCTGGATGATCTTGGCGCCGTGCATGACGGCCTGGGCGAGCTTGCCCATCGCGATCTTGCCCTGGGGCACCAGCACCGCGCAGGTGATCCCGGCGCGGGCCGCATACGCGGCCGCCGATGCCGACGTGTTGCCGGTGGAGGCACACAAGACCGCCTGCTGGCCGCGCGACACGGCTTCGGTGACGGCCATCGTCATGCCGCGGTCCTTGAAAGACCCGGTCGGGTTGAGCCCCTCGACCTTCAGATGCACTGTGCAGCCGGTGTATTCGGACAGCCTCGGCGCAGGTAGCAGCGGGGTACCACCTTCACGCAACGTGATCGGAGTCCAGGTGTCCTCGACCGGCAGCCGGTCGCGGTAGGCCTCGATCAGCCCCGGCCAGGGCTGGTGTACGGCACGGGTGGTGCTCACTCTGTGGTCCCTTCCAAACGCAGGACGCTGTTGATGTTCTGCACGACGTCCAGATCGGCAAGCGCAGCAACGGTTTCCGACAGAGCGGCGTCGGTGGCCTGATGGGTCACCACGACGATGCGGGCGCCGCACCGCTGCCCCTCCTCGTCGACCATCCCTTCCTGACGCACCTCGGCGATGCTGACCTCCCGTTTGGAGAACTGCGCGGCCACGGCCGACAGCACACCGGGTCGGTCGGCCACATTCATGTTCACGTAATAACGGGTGGGGATGAAGCCGATGGGCGCGATAGGAAGCTTGGCGTACTTGGACTCACGAGGCCCGCGGCCGCCCTGCACGCGGTTGCGTGCCGCCATCACCAGATCGCCCAGGACCGCCGACGCCGTCGGGGCACCGCCTGCGCCCTGGCCGTAGAACATCAGCCGGCCCGCCGCCTCGGCTTCGACGACGACCGCGTTGAAGGCGCCGTTGACGGAGGCCAGCGGGTGCTCGAGGGGCACCAGCGCCGGATAGACGCGGGCCGAGACCCGCTCTCGCCCTTCGTCGTCGATCAACCGCTCACAGATGGCGAGCAGCTTGATCGTGCAGCCGAGGGCACGTGCGGACGCGAAGTCTGCCGCCGACACCTTCGTCATGCCCTCGCGGTAGACGTCGTCGGCGGTGACGCGAGTGTGGAAGGCGATCGATGCGAGGATCGCCGCCTTGGCGGCGGCGTCGTAGCCCTCGACGTCGGCCGTCGGATCGGCCTCGGCGTATCCGAGCGCGCCGGCGTCGGCAAGCGCACTCGTGTAGTCGGCACCGGTGCTGTCCATCTCGGAGAGGATGTAGTTCGTTGTGCCGTTGACGATTCCGGCTACCCGCAGGACGGTGTCGCCGGCCAGTGACTGCGTCAGCGGGCGGATGACGGGGATCGCGCCGGCGACGGCGGCCTCGAAGTAGAGGTCGACGTGCGCGCTCTCGGCTGCCTGGGCGAGCTCACCCGCTGATACCGCCATCAGCGCCTTGTTGGCGGTGACGACGGATTTGCCCTGTTCGAGCGCGGCGAGGATGGCCTTGCGGGCGGGTTCGACCGGCCCCATCACCTCGACGACGATGTCGACGTCGTCGCGGGAGACCAGTTTCTCGATGTCGTCGGTGAGCAGGTCCGGGGCCACACCGCGGTCGTCGCCGACGCGGCGCACACCGATGCCGCGCACGACCAAGGGGGCGCCGATGCGGGCCTCCAGGTCGGCCGCACTCTCCTCGATGATGCGCACCACCTGGCTGCCGACATTGCCGAGCCCCAGTACGGCTACTCCGATTGCAGAATCTTGCGGGTCACTCACTTACCTGTCCTTACTTCCAAACTCAGCAGATCGTCGACCGTTTCCCGGCGCAGGATCAGACGGGCCCGCCCGTCACGCACGGCCACCACGGCCGGCCGGCCGATCAGGTTGTAGCGGCTCGACATCGAGTAGCAGTATGCGCCGGTCGCGGCGACGCCGAGCAGGTCCCCCGGGGTCACATCACCGGGCAGCCACGCGTCACGCACCACGATGTCCCCGCTCTCGCAATGCTTGCCGACCACCCGGGACAGCGTCGGGGTCGCGTCGCTGGTCCGCGACAGCAGCCGGACGTCGTACTCGGCGCCGTACAGCGAGGTGCGGATGTTGTCGCTCATTCCACCGTCCACGCTGACGTAGCGACGGTGCGCGGTCGGGCTGACGGCAACGTCTTTGACGGTGCCGACCTCGTACAGCGTGATGGTGCCCGGCCCGGCGATCGCACGACCGGGCTCGACCACGAGCTTCGGTGCGGGCAGGCCGACGGCTTCGGACTCGCTGCGCACGATCTCCTTCAGCTTGCCTGCAAGCTCGCTCATCGGCGGGGGGTTGTCGCCGGGAAGGTAGGAAATGCCCAATCCCCCACCGAGGTCGACGATGTCCATCTGCGAGGTCTTCTCGACGCCGAACTCGGCCACGACGTCGCGCAGCAGGCCGATCACCCGGTGGGCGGCGATCTCGAAGCCGGCGACGTCGAAGATCTGGGAACCGATGTGGCTGTGCAGCCCGACAAGTCGCAGGTGGCCGGTCTCGAAGACCCGGCGCACCGCGTCCATCGCGGCGCCGGAAGCCAAGGACAGGCCGAACTTCTGGTCTTCGTGTGCGGTCGAGATGAACTCGTGGGTGTGCGCCTCGACGCCGACAGTGACGCGCACCAGGACGTCTTGGACGACGCCGTTCTCTGCCGCGATCCGGTCGAGGCGTTCGATCTCGATCATCGAGTCGACCACCACATGGCCGACGCCGTTCTTGACCGCGGCTGTCAGCTCGGAGACCGATTTGTTGTTGCCGTGCATGGTGATTCGCTCGGCCGGGAAGCCTGCGTGCAGGGCCACCGCGAGCTCTCCCCCGGTGGCCACGTCGAGCGACAGCCCTTCCTCGTCGACCCACCGGGCGATCTCCGAGCACAGGAATGCCTTGGCCGCGTAGTGGACGTGCTCACCTCCGCCGAATGCCGATGAGATGTCGCGGCAGCGGGCACGAAAGTCGGCTTCGTCGATCACGAAGAGCGGGGTGCCGAACTCGGCGGCGATGTCGGCGACGGACACGCCGGCGATGGAGACGAGACCACCGTCCCCACGAACAGTGTTCTGCGGCCACACATTCGGGGCAAGCTGCAGCACTTCACCGGCAGTCAGCGGACGCTCCGGCGTCGCGGCGGCCTGAACTTCTTCGGCGTGCCTCGGTCCGGCGGGGTGCGCGATCACATCCGCTCCGGTGCACTGACGCCGAGGATGCTCAGACCGTTGGCGATCACCTGGCGGGTCGCGGCGCAGAGCGCAAGGCGCGCGGCGTGGAGGTCGCCGGGCTCTTCGTCGCCCTGCGGAAGCACCCGGCAGGCGTCGTAGAAGCGGTGGTAATCCCCGGCGAGATCTTCCAGATAGCGCGAAACACGATGCGGCTCACGAAGGCTCGCCGCGGTCTTGAGGATCCTCGGGAACTCCCCGAGGTTGCGGATCAGAGTGCCTTCCTTGTCATGGGTCAGCAGATCCAGATGCGCGGTGTCGGGGGCGATTCCGAGCTCGGCGGCGTTGCGCGCCAGCGCGGACAGCCGCGCGTGCGCGTATTGCACGTAGTAGACCGGGTTCTCGGCCGACGCCGACGACCACAGCGCGAGGTCGATGTCGATCGGGGTGTCGACCGAACTGCGGATCAGCGAGTAGCGGGCGGCGTCGACGCCGATCGCCTCCACGAGGTCGTCGAGCGTGATGACCGTGCCTGCACGCTTGCTCATCCGGACCGGCTGACCGTCGCGCACCAGATTGACCATCTGACCGATCAGCACCTCGACGATGTCGGGGTCGTCACCGAGCGCGGCCGCGGAGGCCTTGAGCCGGGCGATGTAGCCGTGATGGTCGGCTCCGAGCATGTAGATGCACAGGTCGAACCCGCGCTTGCGCTTGTCCAGGAAGTAGGCGAGGTCGCCGGCGATGTAGGCGGGCTTGCCGTCGCTCTTGATGACGACACGGTCCTTGTCGTCCCCGAAGTCGGTGGTGCGCAACCACACTGCACCGTCCTTCTCGTAAGCGAACCCGGTCTCGCGCAGCTTCGCGATGGCCTGTTCGACGCGGCCGGAGGTGTGCATCGAGTCTTCGTGGGTGTAGACGTCGAAGTCGGTGCCGAATTCGTGCAGCGATTCCTTGATGTGGTCGAACATCAGGTTCACGCCGATCGCCCGGAACGTCTCGCGCATCTCGGCGTCGGGCAGGTCGAGCGCGTCCGGTTCTTTCGCGAGAACCTGGCCGGCGATATCGGCGATATAAGTGCCCGCGTACCCGTCCTCCGGCGTCGGCTCCCCCTTCGCGGAGGCGATCAGAGAATTGGAGAAGCGGTCGATCTGAGCGCCGTGATCGTTGAAGTAGTACTCACGGACGACCTCGGCGCCCTGGGTGGTCAACAGCCGCCCCAACGCGTCGCCGACGGCGGCCCACCGGGTGCCGCCGATGTGGATCGGGCCGGTCGGGTTGGCGGAGACGAACTCAAGGTTCACCTTCTTGCCGCCGAGCTCAGCCGAGTGTCCGTAGGTCGCGCCGGCGGCGATCACGTCACCGACGATGACGTTCTGGGCCGATGCCTCGATGCGCAGATTGACGAAGCCGGGGCCCGCGACGTCCGCGGCGGCGATGCCGTCTTTCGCGAGGAGCGCCTCGGCCAGCCAGCCCGCCAGCTCACGGGGATTGACGCCGACCTTCTTGCCGAGCTGCAGCGCCAGGTTGGTCGCGTAGTCGCCGTGCTCGGGGTTGCGCGGACGCTCGACGGTGACGACGTCGGGCAGTGCGGCAGAGTCGAGAGCGTGCTCGGCCAGCACCGCGGCTGCGGTGGCCCTGAGCAGTTCGGCCAGATCGGCGGGGGTCACGAGGGTCCATCCTATGGTCTGGCCCGTTCCCGGCCGAATCCGTTTCCCAGCCGCCGGGCGATGGGGGTTGGGCGCGGTGTGGGGCCGCATCGATCGGCGACGGCGCCTGCCGGTGCCGTCGCTTTGGTATCGAGGCGCGGATTGATCTTGTTGTCGATGCGCTAGTCTGTTCAGGCCCGACCGGCGCAGCTGTCACAGCACGCGCCCCCGTAGCTCAGGGGATAGAGCGTCTGCCTCCGGAGCAGAAGGCCGCAGGTTCGAATCCTGCCGGGGGCACCACCTCGGAATCACACTTTCCGTGTGGTCCCGTAGTACCCCAGGATCGAATCGGATTGGTCGGTCGCGTGCGTCAGCACCGCGTAGGACCTGATGAACGACTCCCCTACGCAGCCATCGATCTTCACGTTGAACCCGCTGACCGACACCCACGGGTCGTTACCCGTGAACTCCTTGCGTCCCACGGGCACGGTGTTGATGAGACCGGGTCGCAGGCCGACCGCGATGCCGCCTTGCAACGGTGTCGACAGCACCGGAGCGATGCCGTCGATGAACTCGCCTTCTCCATCGAGACCCAACAGGCCCACGGAAGGCGTGACACCTGCCGAACCGGTGATGGTGACGCCGTTGGCGCCCATGTCGATGCCGCAGCCGATCTGGTAACCCACCTCCAGCACCCCCCGCGGCGGTTCGGAGCCTTCCGGTCCGCGCAACGAGCCGTTGAACACACCGCTGACCTGGTAATTGCGCGAGGACAACGCGGTGGTCAAGGGGTTGGTGTTCTGTATCACCTCGTCTCTTGCTCCGACGGTGAGCGCCCAGCCGTTGGGCGCCGTTGTCGTCGACGGCGGCGCGGAAATGATGAGGGCGTCCGCACCGGGCGCTATGACCCCTGATGCATGGGCAACGGGCGCTGCGCCCCCCGCAGCGGGGTCGAGCACCGGCGCGACAACATCGGGTGCGGGGTCGGCGGCCGCCGGAAACGCAGGCGTCGGCACCAGGACCCAGACGATGCTGAGTGCACCGAGCCACCTCAGCTTCACGGGACGAAACCTACTATCGGATTCGGTTAGAGCGGCTCACCACTATCAATTTGTGATGCGCTGCAAGCATATTGTGATGTGCGGCCTCGAGACGTCGCGCGATGGCACGTGAGGATGATGCGCTGATGAAGCCGAGCAATGCGTGTAAGGGCGGCGGGAAAGGCTGGTCGGTGAACAAGGACGGCAAGCCGATCTGCCCCGGCTGCCACAGAGCGTTCAGCACGGTGGCCGGCTACGGGAGAACGGTGCGCGAAATCCCACGCGTACCGCCACACGACCGTCGCGGCACCCAGGACGTGCCCAAGTCCACACGCAGCAGGCGCACCGACTGACGACGGCCGCCGTCGGCACGCTCAATCCAAAGGTGCGTTTACCGAAATACGTTCGTAGACAACAGACTTCACGTTCGAACTGGAGAATGCCCGGGGCATGCCATCGGGCTCGTTAGACGGTCCGGCATGCGGCGTCGCTCCGCGCTACACAGACATCCCTTCGGCCTCGCTCTGACCACGGCCGGCCGGCCGAACCCTCACACCGTTCGTCAGGACGGGACGAGGACGAAGGTGGTTGACCCGACAGGTCCGCTGTTGCCACAGGGATTCGGCCCGTTCAGCGTGTACAGCCCGTTTGTGCCGTCGAGGTTGAACGTGTACCGGGCGACGACGTCGACGGTGCGGCCGTCCGGACAGAACGCCCCACCGGGGACGAACTGATCCAGGACGTACTGCGCACCCTGGATTCGCGCCTGACCCTGATCCCTGTTGTTCTCGAGGTTGAACAGGCTGATGCAGCCTGGGCCGCAACTGTCCACTCGCATGCTGATGTCCTCGGTGGCGCCCGTGGCCATGACGGCCCGGTACTGATAGAGGCCGGGAGCGAGATCGGCGTGTGCCGGCGCGGCCAGAGCGAGGCCGGTGGCGCACACCCCGACGCTCACCACGCCCACGGTCAGATTTCTCATGATGCCTCCTCGGCGCTGGTCAGCGCATTGAGAGCAGTGTAGGAATCCAGCTGCGCGCACCGGATCGTTTTGGCCGACGCCGGCGACTCGATGAGTTGCGGGGTCCCACGCGGTCTTCATCGGAGACTCACGAATTTCGAGAGAAAGGCACGGTGCCCCGATGACAAATGCCCCCTCGGTCGGCGACGACAACATCGAACTTCCGACAGTGGTGTCTGCGGCTGAATGGCAGGCTGCGTTCGATGCGCTGTTGGTCAAGGAGAAAGCGCTTACGGCCGCGCGCGACGAGCTCTCGGCCGAGCGGCGTCGGATGCCCATGGTGTCGGTCGAGCGCGATTACCGATTCGTCGGCCCCGCCGGCGAGGTCGGCCTGCTGGATCTCTTCGAAGGGCGCCGCCAGCTGATGATCTACCGCTTTTTCTACGAGCCCGATGTCGAGAACTGGCCGGAGGCCGGATGCACCGGCTGCTCGATGCTGGCCGACAGCACACCGCATCCCGCACATGTGAACGCTCGCGACACCACCTTCGCGTTCGTGTCTGCGGCCCCGCAGGAGCGCATCGAAGCCTTCCGCCGCCGGATGGGCTGGAGTGTGCCCTGGTACACACTCACCGGCGAGGACTTCTCCCGCGACTTCGACGTGGAGGAATACTTCGGGCTCAACGTCTTCATCCGTGACGGAGACAAGGTGTTCCGCACGTACTTCGTCAACGGGCGAGGTGTCGAGAACATCGGGCACCCGATGACGATGCTGGATCTCACCCCACTCGGCCGTCAGGAAACATGGGAGGACACCCCGCGGGGGCGTCCTCAGGGAGAACCGTACGTCTGGTGGCGGCTACACGATGAGTACGGACCCACGAACTGAGCGGTCAGATCCCCGTACACAACGACACGAACGGAATCGGCGCGCAGATGCCGATCGAGAAGCCCGGCGTCGGGTCGCCATTCCACGGCGGCGGCGGGGGCGGAGGCGGAGGGGGTGGCGGGGGTGCCGGTGGAAGTGGCGCGACGACACAGGTATTCGACGGGGCGTCGTACACGGTGCCGACGCCACACTCGGCCGCCTGAGCGCTACCCGCGGATACCAGCAGCCACGCCGCCGGCAGCGCCACCGCCGTGGCAACCGGCGATACCGCTCGTAACATTCGTCTTCGCATCCCGGGCCTCCTGTGATGAACCCCGACCCACTGCGCACTCACATCCTAGTCCTGCAGCGCGCTGCGTTCATCCCGCTTGCGCGACGGGGCGTTCAGGACCATTCCGCCAGGATGCGCATCTTGCCCGCCTTCACCGCGGCGTCCTTGCGCAACTTCTTCAATGTCGGTGCGAAGGCGTTGCTTTCGTTGTTCTGGATGTTCAGCGGCAGATCCAGCGCGCTGATCAGCTTGGCTTCGAGGTACCACGGTTCCGGGTGCAGTACCCAGGACACCGCGGCATTCTCGGCCATCCACCGGGTCAGGACGGCTTCACCACCGGCAAAGGACTGTCGCTTGCCTGAGCCGATTCGACGCAACGCGAAGCCGAGGTCGTCGCCGAGCAGGACACCCAGCGATTTGCGCAGCGTGGATCCGTCCGCGCTGGCATTGCCTGCCCCGAAATGGAAACGGATGCGCTTGCGCAAATCCTGCGGAGCCTGTGGCTTGCCGTCCGCGCGCGGCGGCCCCGGGCTGATCCCGACATACAGAAGCGTCCACCCGTCCCGCTGCTCACAGCCGGAGACGTCGATGTCACCTGGGATCTCGCGGAACCACCATCCGTGAGCACCTGCCGCGGCGGGCACCGGATCAGCGTCTGCGAACACTTCCTCGCGCGTATACCGCTGAGCGTCAACAAAGTTGGCGACAGCTCGGGCGCTGCGCTTCGCGGACATCGACTCAGCCATGGAATTCAGCGTAGTCCGCCTGGTTGACGGCCCACCGTCTCCGCAGGAAGCCGTTTCACTGCGGGTGGCGCTTCAGATATTCCTCGACGGGGATCGGTGATTCTGCGGCGTAACCGACCGGCAGGACGACGTCGCCGGCGACCGAGTTGTAATACACCTCCCACCGGTGATAGCCCGCGAAGACAGCGGGGTCTGCTGCGATCAACGCGGCGTACTGATTGATGGCGCGCACGTACTGGCGCGAGTTGTTGTATCGATACAGCGCGTGATCGCGATCCCGCGCGAAGCCGTGAGCAGCGAGGAACCGTCCGGCCGCCATGATGCTGTCGTGCGGGGACAAGATATCGGTGCCTGCGCCGTGGGTCGCGAACGTCGAGGGCATGAACTGCATGGGGCCCTGCGCGCCGGCGGTGCTCACACCGGAGATCCGACCATAGGCGGTTTCGACGAAGTTGATCGCCGCCAGGTAGTTCCACCCGACGCCCGAGGACGCCTCGGACTTGCGGTAGTAGGCCAGTAGTTCCTCCGCGGGGCGCGGCGGATCTATCCGCCACGCGGGCAATGTGGGTTTGCCCCGCCCCATCGCAGCGAGCTGCCTTCGCGCATCGATATTGCGGTCGAACACCTCGAGTAGCGCACGAGGAACACGGGGGCGCGTGATCGCATCCCATTCCGGGTGCCTGGCGAGGACGCGGTAAGACTTCTGCTGCCGCCGCGCCGCGGCGGTCAGCGCCGCTTCCGAGGCCCGCGGATCGCGCAGAGCGCGCTCATCGGCCATGAGGTCATCGACGATCCGGGCCGGATCTGCGGCGAGCACGGGCTGCGCCGTGGTCGGCCGCGGCGGCTCCTGGGCGGGTGCTGCCACCTCGGCGCCGATCGTCTCGGGGCGTGCCGTTTCGCTGCTCGGCGGTGTCGTCGCGGAGCAGCCGACGAGGACAGATGCGGTCAGCGCCGCGATGCCAACCCGGTTGCAGCTCAATGCCTTCTCCTCGGTGGGCTCGATGGGTGAGGCGATACGACCTCCAGTCTGACCGATGAGCCCGGGCATTCGACGTAGAGTGGCCGGATGCTGCGGTGTATCAGAACCATGGCCCGAGTTGCGGGTGTCGGGCTGGCGCTGACCGCCGTCGTCGCCATGGGCGCCGGATCGGCCTCGGCGGCGCCCGCGGTTCGCATCTCCGACGGAAGCGACCAGATCCTGCAGTCGATGCTCGCCGCGATCGACGACGACCCGAATGCCGATCCGGGTGCGCAGGCGGAGTCCATCTCCCGGCTGTTCCTGGGAACGCCTTACGGCGCAAACACTCTCGTCGGTTCGGCGACCGTGCCCGAGGAGCATGTCGTGGAGCTGGAACGCGTCGACTGCTTCACCTACGCCGACTACGTCGAAGCACTCAAACGGTCCGACGATCGAGATGAGTTCGTCACGAACCTCGTTGCCGTCCGGTACAAGAACGGCGATGTGTCGTTCGAGAACCGGAAGCACTTCTTCACGGACTGGTCCGCGTCGACGCCCGCCGTCGCCACCGATGTCACCGCGACGCTGAGCGACAACGCAGTTTCATCGCCCAAGAACCTCAACAGCAAGGACGCCGGCGGCGTGTACCTGCCGGGCTTGCCTGTCGTGCCCCGCACGGTGACCTACATCCCCAGTGAGCAGGTGGACGACGACGTCGTGGGCCGGCTTCGCACCGGCGATTACGTCGGGGCGTATGCCGAGGACGGCGGGCTCGACGTCACCCACGTCGGCATCTTCATCGACACACAGAACGGCCCCGTCTTCCGTCACGCGTCCTCGAGGAGCGACAACAGCGGTGTCGTCGACACCGCGTTGTCGGCCTACCTCGACACCATCCCCGGGATCGTCGTGCTTCGTCCGGTGGCGTGAGGCGCTAGATCCTGAGAGTGGTGCCGGTCTCGCGTTCGGCGAACTCCCACAGCTTCTGCGCGTCCTCGTAATCACAGGCGGCCGGCGCGCGGCCGCTGAGCGTCGGTGGGCCCTGCAAGCCGAACTTCCCGGCGATTCCCACATAGCTTCCCGGCGGGATCGGCTCGGTGATGCAGTAGAGCGTCGGGGCGGCGCCGGCATGGATGTCGTTGCCGACCATGTCCGCCATCCGGTTCACCGCCGAATGGAAGGCGGTCATGATTCGGGTGTCGGACATCTTTGCCAGGTTCGACGACACCCAGCCGGGGTGTGTCAGGTATGTGGTGACCGGCGAGTCGGCGACGCGCAGTCGGCGGTCGAGTTCGAGGCCCCACAGCATCACAGCCAGCTTCGAACGTCCATAGGCCGGGAACGCCGACCACTTTCGTGACCGTAGATGCGGGTCATCGAAGGCGATCGACGCCGACTTGTGCGCGTCGGAACCCACGTTGACGATCTTCGACCGCACCCGGTCGAAGAGCAGATTGGTCAGCGCGAACGGGCCGAGAAAGTTGGTGCCCATGGTCATTTCGAAGCCGTCGACGGTCTCGTCACGGTGTTGGGCGACGACGCCGGCGTTGTTGATCAGGATGTCGACATCACCGTCGAAGAGTCCGGGAAAGGCTTCGACTGACGACAGGTCGGCGAGGTCGAGTTTGACCACGGATGTGTCGCCGCCCATCTCCGCCGCGCGTTGCGCGCCCAGATCGAGATTTCGGACGGCGAGAATCACGTGGGCTCCAGCGCGGGCCAGCGCCGTAGCGGTTCCCAGACCGACCCCGTTCGTCGCCCCCGTGACGATGACGCGCTTGCCGGTCATGTCGCCGAGCCGATTCGCTGACCATGTCGTTGCCACGCCCCGACAGTAGCTGCGCCGACAACCGCCGCAAGCGTTGACATGACAGTTCCTGACTGGTTGTCTACCGGCGATGAGCGATGCCGCCCGTGAGATCGAGAACTTGGTGTACACATACGCCGAGCGGATCGACGCGGGCGATCTGGACGGTGTCGCCGCGCTGTTCGCGCACGGGCGGATCTGCGGCGTCGAGGACGGTCCGCCCGAGACGATATTCGAGGGCACGACACGGGTCCGGCAGATGTATGACATGGCGCCCCGTCTCTACGACGACGGCACTCCGAAGACCAAGCACTTCACCACCAACGTGATCGTGCGCGTCGACGAGGACGCCGGAACCGCCAGCGGCAGCGCGTACTACTGCGTCACGCAGGCGACTCCGGAGTTCCCGCTCCAAATCATCGTGACCGGAAGGTATCGCGACACCTTTCACCGCGTCGACGGCACCTGGTGGTTCGACACCCGCACCATGTTCGTCGACCAGGTCGGCGACACCAGCCATCACCTGAAGTTCTGACAGCGGTGGGGCGCCCCTTCGACGCGGCGTCGCTGATGACCGACGCACAGCACAAGGAGGGCCTCTAGCTCCGCTGGGGCACGTGAACGGGTGTTCATCGGGGACGGCATTGTGACAACAGCCCGGGCACCCTGTTTGGCTCCCAACCAAGCGGTTAGTCTGGCCGTTGGTACGCCGACGAACCAGGAGGCCGCACATGCAGCTGGCGCTCACGCCCGAGGAAGCCGAGTTCCGCGATGAGCTCCGCGAGTTCTACCGGACCAAGATTCCGGCCGAGATCCGCGAGCGCACCCGCACCGGCTCCGAGGCCAACCGCGACGACATCGTCACGGCGAACAAGATCCTCAACGACCACGGGCTCATGGTCCCGAACTGGCCCGTCGAGTGGGGCGGCAAGGACTGGACGCCGATCCAGCAGCAGATATGGCTGGACGAGATGCAGCTGGCCAGTGTGCCGGAGCCGCTGACGTTCAACGCCAACATGGTCGGTCCGGTGATCGCCGAGTTCGGGTCCCAGGAGCTCAAGGAACGGTTTCTGCCACCGACAGCCGCCGTCGACATCTGGTGGTGCCAGGGCTTCTCGGAGCCCGAAGCCGGGTCGGACCTGGCGTCACTGCGCACGACCGCGCTGCGCGACGGCGACACCTATGTCGTCAACGGCCAGAAGACATGGACGACGCTCGGTCAGTACGCGGACTGGATCTTCTGCCTGGTGCGCACCGACCCGAACGCACCGAAGAAGCAGGCGGGGATCTCGTTTCTGCTCATCGACATGAACACCCCGGGTATCACCCTGCGGCCCATCAAGCTCATCGACGGCAGCTACGAGGTCAACGAGGTCTTCTTCGAAGACGTCCGGGTGCCCGCCGATCAGCTCGTCGGCGAGGAGAACCAGGGCTGGGGTTACGCGAAATACCTTCTGGGCAACGAACGCAACGGCATCGCCCAGGTGGGCCGCACCAAACTCCGGATCTCCGAGATCAAAGAACGCGCACAGAGCAGCGGCCTCATCGACGATCCGCTGTTCGCGGCACGCCTTGCCGAACTGGAGAACGACATCCTCGCCCTGGAGCTGACGCAGATGCGGGTGGCCTCGGGGTCGAAGGACGGAAAACCCAATCCGGCGTCGTCGGTGCTGAAGCTGCGGGGTAGCCAATTGCAGCAGGTCGCCACCGAGCTGCTGGTGGAAGTCGCCGGTCCCGACGCGCTGCCGTTCGACGGCGAGGGCATCGCCTCGGCCGGGTGGGCCCAGCACAGCGCTCCGCGCTACCTCAACTACCGCAAGACCTCCATCTACGGCGGCAGCAACGAGGTCCAGCGCACCATCATCGCGTCGACCATCCTCGGATTGTGAGATAAGACATGGACTTTCAACCCAGCGAAGAACAGGTCCTGCTCCGCGACACCACGCGGGACATGCTGTCGCGCAAATATGACCCCGAGAGCCGGCTCAAGACGATCGAGAGCGATCCCGGCTGGAGCCGCGACGTGTGGACTCAATTGGCCGAAGTCGGGGTTCTCGGGCTCGGATTCGACGAAGACGCCGGCGGCCAGATCGAGATCCAGGTCGTGCTGACCGAGGTCGGAAGACGGCTGGCCCCTGAGCCGGTACTACACGCCGCGCTGGGACCCGGTGCGATCATCGCGGACATCGGCACCAACGAGCAGCGGGCCCTGCTGGACGAGGTGGCAGCCGGCGAGCGTCTGCTCGCGTTCGCCCACCTCGAGCCCGGAATGCGGCAGCCCCTCGCCCCGGTCTCCACGAAGGCTGTGTCAGAAGGAGATTCGTGGATGATCTCCGGCCGTAAGAACCCGGTCCTGGCCGGCGACTGCGCAGACACACTGATCGTCAGCGCCGCACTCCCCGACGGCGGCACCGGGCTGTTCCTCGTTGACGCCGCCGCGGTGCAACGCAAGAACTATCGGACGTTCGACGGTCAACGCGGTGCCGAGATCGACTTCGACACGGTGTCGGCCGAACCGCTCGGTGAGCTCGCGGACGCAACGGACGCTGTCTCGCGCGCCGTGGTGCGGATCCTGGCCGGCCTGAGCGCCGAAGCCCTCGGCGCGATGGAGGAGTCAGTGCGCCTCACCTCCGAATACCTCACGCAGCGCAAGCAATTCGGTGTCACGCTGAGCAAGTTCCAGACACTGACCCAGCGCGCGGCCGACATGTACGTGTCGCTCGAGCTCGCCCGAAGCATGGCGCTGTATGCGGCGATGTCGGTTGCCGACGGAGATCTCGCTCCCAGCATTGCCGCCAGGGCGAAGCTGCAGATCGGCCGCTCAGGTCGCCACATCGCCCAAGAGTCCATCCAGCTGCACGGTGGCATCGGCGTGACCGCCGAATACCCCATTGCCCACTATGCCGCCCGGCTCACTGCGATCGAGAACACCTTCGGCTCAACGCAGGACCAGCTGCACGTGCTGATCGGCCAGCTCGGCGACTACGAGGTCGTGTCCGTTTAGGGGCGGTTCCTCGCCCTAGGGTGACTCCGCCGAGCCCGCAGACGCATCCGTGTCCGACGTGGTTCCGGTGTCGGCGGTGTTGTCCACCGTGGTGTTGGTCGACGTGCTGGAGTCGCTCGTCGCGGTCTCCTCGGGCGCGGCAGGCGCCGACGTAGCCGTCTGCGTCGGCTCGGCGACAACGGTGCTCGCGCCCGATGTCGTCGGCACGCTGGACTCCGCCGGGGCGCTGGTGGTGGGCGCGCTCGTCGGTGCCGACGTCGTGGCCACCGTCGACGTGGATGAACTGGTGGTCGTGGGTGCACCGCTGGTCGTGGTCGTCGGCGCCGTCGACGATTCCGTCTGCGATGCAACGGCTTCGGGCTGCTCGGCAGCGACGATGCCGAGAATCTGCTCGGTGTACTCACCCAACTGAGCTTCGATCTGCTCGGGACGGATCAGGCCGAGCTCGATCTGCAACTCGAACATCTTCATCTCCGACCACACCTTGTCGAGCTGCCGCATGGCGTCATCCGACAGCGGCTCGTCCAGGGTGACGAACACTTGGCGCGCCAGCGCGTAGGTCAGACAGTTCACGCACTCGTAGTTCAGCGCTCCGGCAAGATTCTGCGGGGCCACCACGTTGTCGTCGGCGTCGTCGTTGTCGACGACGAAGACGACCTGGTAGGCGACAGCGACTGCGGCACAGGAATTGCAGGACGCATAAGCTTGCGCCTCGTTGACGTTCATCGCGTCGGAGTCGTCGGTCACCCACACCATCGCGAACGCGGCTTCGTACTCGGTGGTGCCGTCGGTGGTGTTGACCGCGAGCGCTTGAACATCTCCTGCCTCAGGGGCCAGCGGCTTGTTGACGGGAAAGACCCAGCCCTGACGCGAGGGTGCGGCGGCTGTCGACCCGCCGCCGCCGCTTCCGCCGCGCATCTCGGGCCCCGACCGGGGCGTGAGCACCAGCGCCAGCTGAGGCGACTGTTTGGTGGGCATTGCAGAGCTGGTGTCCCAGACCGCCCGCATGACACCCTGCTGACCGTTGACCAACGTGCGCGACGACGCCACCGGGCGTGGATCTGCGCCCCCGCCAGCGGGATCTGACAGGCGACCGACGTCCAATGCGTAGACGATGTCGCCGATCGTCCCACGCTCCCACGGCTGGATCGGCCGGTAATTGGCCTCTCCCGGCCACCACGCATAGGCGACACCGCACCCGATGGCCATGCCGGCAGCCACCGCGACCATGCGCATCAGCGGCTTGCCCGCGGTCGACTTCCAGACCCCGGCCGTGGTGCGGCGTACGAGCCTGCCCAGCATGTAGAGGACTCCCGCGACCGGGATGACGATGGCGATCATCGCCAGCACGCGGGCCACCATTTGGATGAAGTCGCCGTCGCCCCATGCCGCCGCGAGGACGTCCTGCTGCTTGTGCAGACCCGCCCACGCACTGCCGAGCACCCTCGGCAGTGCCCACACCGCGATCGCCACCGTGGCGAGAAGCAGCGGGACGACCAGAATCACCCAGAGCGTCACCACGATTCGCGCCCAGGGCTTCAGCAGGCGGGCGTGCGGGTCGCCCCATCGCCACGGCAGGGCACCCAGCAGCGTCGGCTTGATGCGGGAGTAGAGGTCCGGCACTCCCGTGACGTCAGCAAGTACGTGATAGCCGTCGAAGCGCACCAACGGAGCGAGTTGCCGCAGCATCTGCAGAATTTGAGTGGCGACGACCAGAAGCAGGGCGTCGTACCCCAGCCAGAGCCACAGCCCCGTGATCGCAATGGCCACGAGGGCGTTGAAGTACAGGCCCCCTAGGTCGGTCCGAATCCGTCCCCATCGGCCGAGGCGATAGGAATCGGTGACGTCGGTGTAGAAGGCCGGCCACACGAGATAGACGCCGAAGCCCATGACGCCGGGAGTGGCGCCGCCGTAGCGCGCCGCCGCCGCGTGCCCGAACTCGTGAAAGCCCGCGGACAGAATCGTGACGACGAAGACGAGGATCAGGAGACCGGGACGCTCGAACGCGTCATGCGTGGCCGAAGCCAGGCCCTTCTCGAAGAACACCCACCAGCACACGACGGCGAACGCCGCGAGGGCGGGAACCGTGACCCAGGGCCGGAACAGAATGCGAAAGGGATCCGTGAACCGTCTCGTGCGCTCGGGATCGGTGACGGCGTAGCGAAACCGCAAGCCCAGCAGAGGATCCCGTTTGCGCACCGCGGGCTGGCTTCCGTCGCTCAGTGTCAGCAGCCCGAGCGGACGCAACTTCTCGTCGACGAGTTGAGAGACGTTGTCCTCGTTGATCGGCCGTCCGGTCGACTCCGACACCGCCGCAGCCACCTCTGCAGCGTTCTTTTCCCCGTCGATCTCGTGCAGCACCGCATACAGCAACGGCGTCAACTGGACGGTCTGACCGTCGCCCCGTCGCGCCAGCGATGGTGGGACCCGGTATCCGGATCCCACCATCTCGCCGATGAGTTCGACGCCGTCGGCGCGTCGGAGCACGACCTGAGTCGGCTCGGCGCCCATGGTGGTCATGGGTGTTCCCTAGGCCCGTCAGGCAGATCCGCCTGCAGAACTGTCGCCGCCGGCATCGGACGATCCGGAATCCGACGCCGTGTCCGTGCCGGCATCCGCGTCGCCGTCGCCCTGCGAGATCGTCGAGTCCTGGTCGGCCTCGGCCACTGCTTCGCCGATGACGGTCTGCTTGATGATCGCGTCCTGCTCGGCCACCGAGATCGCATCGGAGTCGATGGAACCGATGTTGGCGGACACGCCGGCATTGATCGGCGCAGCGACGTTCGCGTTGGCCGCGACAGCACCGCTGATGGGCGCCGCCAGGTCGGCATCGAGGTCCACATTGACGTTGACGTTCAGCAGGTTGCCGTCCAGCAGCCCGCCGGCGCTGGTGTCGACCGACGTGTCGGTCACATCGGTTCCGTCCGTCGTACCGTCGCCGTCGGTATCGGTGCCGACGACAGGCGGGACCTCGTCAGCATCGGTGTCCATGCCGCCCTGGTCGATACCACTCGCCTGGGTGGAGGTCGCATAGGCGTCGGCGTCCAACATCTGCTCGATCGACGTGCCCTGATCGACAGTGGCCTGGGCGCCCGAGCCATAGGCCAGGACATTGGCGCCCGCGGCCGCGTCGATCGGAGCCGCGACGTTCAGGTTCGCCGCGGCGGCCAGATCGATGGGTGAGGCGGCATCGAGGGCAACGTCGACATCGGCGTTGAGATCGAGGATCGACACCACTTCTTTGTCCGGCAGTGCGATCGCGCTCTCTGCCATCAACTCTTCTGGACTCAGTCCTTGCGTACTCATCCGATTCTCGCTTTCATACCTGGACGGCGTTGCTGTGGCTCGCCAGTCGCGCTCTGGATCGTGTGCCGCGGGGATTACCCCCGATCCCTCAAGATCAAATCTAGAAATGCGATCAATCTGATCTGGGGAAACGGTGATGAGCTAAGCAAGCCTCCGATCAGCGAAGTTTGCGGACGTTTAGCGCGAGAGATTTGCTGGACTGGATCCAGAATTTGTCGTCAGCGTCAGATCGCCCCCGGGACTATCTCGGCGCCGGTAGCGGTTAACGACAGAGACGGGTCGCGCGATATAACGGAAAAGAACCCTGAAACGAGCATCCAACAGGCAAGGAGTGCACGATGCAGGCGAAGAAGTATGTGTTGGCCGCGATAGCTGCGGGCGGACTGGGCGTCGGAATCATGGCCGGCGCCGGACAGGCAGCCGCCGATCCGCATTGGTGGCCCGAGCCCCCGCCACCCGGACACGTCGGCCAGGTCGTGAACGTCCCGCCCGGGCACATCGGTCAGTGGGTCGGAGTTCCCCCCGGCCACTGGGACAAGCCGTGGAAGTGGTTCAACTAGTCGCCATACGCGTCATGGAGCCGGATCCACTCGTAGGGTGGCCGCTGAGGCCATCCCTGCGGTGATTTCTCCCAGTTCTCCTGACGTCCGTAGGCCGTGAGGTCGAGGAGATCGAAGACCATCATGAACGGCTCCTCGCCGCGGTCGAACGTCTGCCAGGTGTGGAAGACGCGGTCGCCGTCCCGCAGGAACGCGCTGATCGAATGGCGTTCCTCGCCGTCGACGGTGACGTGAAAGTCCTCGTTGAACGTGCTCCGGCCGGATGACACCCACGGAAGATCCCATTCCATCCGGTCCCTGAACGCCACGATCTTGCCGACCGGGGCACGGGATACGAGCACCAGAGACGTGTCCTTGGCGTAGAGATGCGACAGCGGACCGAGGTGGTCGGCCATCATCGAACAGCCGGAACACCCTTCGTCCCAATCGGATCCGAACATGAAGTGCTGGACGATCAGTTGGCGTCGGCCGTCGAACAAGTCCAGCAGAGTCAGCGGGCCCGATTCGGTGTCGAACACATAGGGCTCGTCGATCTGCACCATCGGCAGTGTGCGGCGCTGCGCGCTGACCGCGTCCTTGAGGCGGAACAGCTCCTTCTCCCGGACCAACAGTTCGGCTCGGGCCTGTTCCCACTCGGCACGCGACACTATCGGCGGCAACGCAGGGGCGGTGTCCATGCGACGAGCTTGCCGCCGTCAGGCGAGGTCGGCAACCACCTCGGCCGCCTGGCGCACCTGATCGATGTCAGAGCTCGTCGGAATCAGATGGACCTCGTCGGTGCCGATGTCGGCGAACCGCTGCAGCACGTCGCGCAGGTCTTCGGTCGTCCCCGCGAAGCCGGTGGTCGGCGCCATGGCGTCGACGAACTCCGACGGAATCCAGTTCATGTAGCGCCGTAGATGACGGTGCACCTGCGCGCGCGGCGCCTCGCCGTCGCCGAGGGCGAACCAGAAGGACGTGGCCAGGTGGGGCGCCGCCTTACCGGCCTCAAGCCACGCGTCCCGGGCGACGTCGAACAACTCGCTCTGTTTGTCCACGGCGAGATCCAAGGTGGTGCCCGCGACCCCGTCCGCCCACGACGCCGCACTGCGGATCGTCTTCGGGCCCAGCGTCCCGACCTGCAACTCTGGGCCGCCCGGCTGCACCGGCGGCGGACCCACGGGCAGAGTCGAGTCGGTGAGCTTCTCCCCCGCCCACACGCGTCTCATGATGGCGACACGCTCGGCCATCTGGCGCATCGTCTGCGTGGCAGGGTCGGCACCAACGGCGAGGTAGTCCTCGTGGCGTCCACCGACGCCGATGCCGACGGTCAACCGTCCGCCGCTGAGCAGGTCGCCGGTCGCCAGCTGTTTGGCGAGCATCACCGGGTCGTGCAGTTGAGGTATCACCACCGTCGTCACCAAGCGAACCCGATCCGTCCACGCTGCGAGCGCACCCAGCAGCGTCAGGCTCTCCGGGTTGTCGAACGCGATCCGCTCGCCCCAGCACAGTGACGAGAACGGGCCGCCGTCGACCAGCTGCGCCCACGACTTCAACGTCGCCCTGTCGAGATCGGGCTCCATCACCGGCATCGTCATCCCGATACGCACGTCGGCGATTCTGGCACGCCGCCCGACGGCGTCTAGGCCGGCGGGTCCTTGTAGGCCCGAACGGGCTCGGTCCCCGGCGGTGCGAAGAGCCCGCGACGCACGCCGACACGGATCGTGCGGACCGCCACCAGCACCCACGTACAGAGCAGGCCGACATAGGCGAGGGCGGCCGCATAGCGGAATGCGGGCAGCGACGTGTGGACGGCGAGCTGCGTCGTGCCGGTCACAAAGGTGCCGACGGGGAACGTCAGACTCCACCAGGTCAACGCGAAGGGCATCCCGCGCCGCAGCGTGCGCACGGTCAGCGCCGTGGCCAGCGAGATCCACAGGACAGCGAAACCCCATACCGGCACGCCGTAGAGAACCGCGAAGACACGCATGCCCTCGGCGAGCTCGGCCTCGACGGCCAGCGCCGAGTCGGTGCCGAGAAGTCCTGCGACGGTGATGGATTGGCCGAGCGGACCCAACACGATCCAGAGAGTGGGAACACGCGCAGTGCCCGACGTACCGAAGTGCGCGAGACGACTCCACACCATCGTGATGATGATGAGCGAGGCCACCAGCGACAGACCGAACATCGCGTAGCAGCCGTAGAGCATCGTCGCGCGTCCCGGCCCGGCGGCCATGTGCGGGATCAGCAGGCTGCCGGTGGCGGCCGCCACCATCGGTGGTACCACCGGCATCAGCCAGCCGCCAAAGGCGGCGTCCGGCTCGACGCGGTATCGGGTGAACATCAGATACGGAATGCTCATCGCGGTGAACAGACCGCCGAGTGTGCCTGCCGTCCAGAGCACCCAGGCCACGTCGACGGCGATCCGGTCGCCGATCAGGTCGTGGCCCACCACCAGCGCCCCCGTGGCGACGGTGAGCAGGGCCATCGGGGCGGCACCGTAGAAATGCGCCATGGTCGGGTTGTGGTGATGACTGCGTGCCACCGTCGGATTGCGCAGCCAGTGCGCGAGCATCGCCAGGATCACGACCACGAGCCACAGCGCTGAAGCCACCCACACCACGAGGGCGAATGTGCGCAGGCCCGGCACGTGGACCGGAAGGGTGGCACCGGCATTGGCGACGATGCCGGTGCCCATCACCGAGGCGAACCAGTTGGGCCCGAGGTAACCGAGGATCTCGGGGCGCTGGTCGGCCGTGTCGGCGGTCATGGCGCTCAGTATGGCGACCGTGAGGGGGTGGTTATCCCCCGGGGGAATCTCGGGAAAACGCTGTGTCGCCACTGTGCGCAGGTCCATAGGTTGGTGACATGTCCGCAGTCACCGACACAGACGCCATGGAGACAGCCCCTGTGGCAGGGCACGACCAGTCCGATCCGCCGACCGCGGCTCGCACCCGGCCCTTCAGCGCCGCGGCAAGCGCGTCCCTGCTCGTCGGCGGGACTCTCGCGGTGGTGTGGTTCTGGATTCCGTTGGCTCTCCTCGTGATCGGTCTCTCGTCGATCCCGAGCATCATCGGATTCGCGGTGTGCGGCGTCATTTTCATCTATCTGATACGCGGCGTGGACTTCGTCGAGCGCATGCGCAGCGAGGCGGTCTTCGGCCTCGGCATCGGGGTCCCGCCTCGCAGGCTCTCGCACCACACCGGTTTCCAGGGCTGGGCACATCAACTCTGGCTGGACGTCAGCAGCGGCCGGTTCTGGAAAGCATTTGCCCACCACTACCTGAGAATGCTCTACGACGCGTTCGTGACCGGGTTGGCGTTCGCGCTACTGGTGTTCGCATTCCTGGCGCCTGCGGCAGCGATCGCGATCGGCCACAGCGACCCCGAGGCCGGACTGTCGTTCATCCCGACCCCGCTGGCGTTCGTCTTGGCGGTGGTGGCAGTCGCCGCCGCAGTCGCCCTGGTGATCTTCGCGCCCGCCGTGGACGCGGCGATCGACCGCTGGCTGCTGCCTCCGTCCCCCACTGCCGCACTCCAGCACGAGGTCAGCGCCCTTGCCGATGCGCGGGAGGGGGCGGTCACATCCGCGCAGACCGAACGGCACCGCATCGAACGGGATCTGCATGACAGCGTGCAACCTCGACTGGTGTCCCTGGCGATGACGATTGGCCTCGCACAGACCAAGCTCGACTCCGATCTGCCTGCGGCCAAGGCGCTGATCTCCGAGGCCCACGACGAAGCCAAGAACGCGCTGCTGGAATTGCGGAATGTCGTGCGCGGCATCGCGCCGACCATTCTGTCCGACCGCGGACTCGATGCGGCGTTGTCCTCGGTGGTGCAACGCTCCGTCAACTCCGGGGTGCCGACCACACTGAGCGTGTATCTGCCACGCCGGTTGCCCGACGAGGTCGAGGCGTGCGCCTACTTCGTCGTCGCCGAAGCCCTCACCAACGTCAGCCGCCACTCCGGAGCCGCGAACGCCGCGGTCACGGTTCGCCTGGACGAGGTCGCACATCAGTTGCACGTCAGCGTGTTCGACGACGGACGCGGCGGCGCTCGCGTCGTGGAGGACGACGGTGACAACGAGGCGACCGGCCTACGCGGGCTCGACGAACGCGTGCGCGCCGCCCGCGGGACGTTCACCGTGTCCAGCCCCGCCACCGGGCCGACCATCATCACGGCGGTGCTGCCATGCGGATCGTGATCGCCGAGGATTCGGCACTGCTCCGGGCGGGTATCGAGCGGATCCTGACCGACGCCGGCCACGAGATGGTCGCCGGCGTGCCCGACGCGACGAACCTGTTGCGTCTGGTCAACGAGACGCGGCCCGACCTCGCCATTCTGGACGTGCGGATGCCGCCGACGTTCACCGATGAGGGCATCCGAGCCGCTGCTCTGCTGCGCAGCCAGAACCCGGAGTCGCCCGTTCTGGTGCTCTCGCACTACGTCGAGGAGCGCTACGCCGCCGACCTGATCGCCTCGGACACGCGGGGTTTCGGATACCTGCTCAAGGACAGGGTCGCTGACGTACCAGCATTCCTCGACGCGGTGCACGTCGTCGGTGCCGGCGGAACCGTCCTCGACCCCGAGGTGGTCTCGCAGATACTCGTCCGCTCACACCGCCGCAATGTGCTCGATGCGCTGACACCCCGCGAGAACGAAGTGCTGCAGTTGATGGCGGAGGGCAAGACGAATTCTGCCATCGCGAGCGGTCTGCACATGTCCGTCGGTTCGGCCGAGAAGCACATCGCGTCCATCTTCACCAAGCTCAACCTCGCTCCCGACGAGAGCGAGAACCGCCGTGTCCTCGCGGTGCTCCGATACCTCGAATCCTGAAGTACTGAAAGGACTCCCGTGACCACAGCACTCTCCCCCGCGCCGGCCCCTGCGTCACCGCCTCCCCCGACTTCCCCCGGCGGCCGCAGCGCGGTCCGCGCACTGCTCATCATCGCCGCCACAGCGCTGGTGGTAGCGGTGGTGGTGTCGCTGGGCACGGCCGCATGGGGCATCAGCACGTTCCGGGTCGTCAAAGATTTTATGGCACTGCCGAACACGCTCACCTCGGTCACCATCGACACCGGGTCGGTACCCGCGTCGGTGCGCATCACCACCGACCGCGAGGTCCGCGAGCCGCGGGTGGACATGCGTATGGTCAATTCGACACGGGCGGGGTCGAATCCGTTGGCGGTCGCCGCCGATGGCGCCACCGCGCGTGTGACCATCGACGGCGAAGCCTCCGAGTTCCTGCGATGGGGCAGGGCCGGGGAGATCACCGTGGTCCTGCCCCCGGAACTGGCCCGTAGAGTCTCGGTGACCACGCAGCAGGAGATGGGTGTTCTGCTCGCTCAGGCGGACATCGACCAGCTGACGGCGCGAACGGTGGAAGGCGCTGTCGTGCTGAGCGGCTCGGCGCGACGGATCGACATCATCAACGAGCACGGCGACGTCACCACACGCGGACCCATCGCGGTCACCGAATCCTTCCGCGCGACCACCACCACAGGGGACGTCAGCGTCCGCTTCGCCGAACCGCCGAAAACCGTCGACGCCACAACCGAGCACGGCGACGTCGTGATCTCGCTGCCCCCGCCTGGCCCCTACGTCGTCGACGCCACGAGCGCGGTGCCCGGAAGCTCGACAGTGGTCGACGTGCCGCAGACGAGGGACCGCGGAAATGCCGCCGCCGTCGTCACCGGCCGGACCGAGACCGGCGACGTGGTGATCACCGAGGCGGACTAACCGAGAATTCGTTCTGCTCTTCGCAATCCGGTCAGGACAGGGGTGTCACCGAGCCGGGCCTGTCGCCGCGTCATCGAGACCATCAATCCCCGCCGGTCAATGCGGCGACGATGTCGGCCGCCGAACCGCTCGCGGCTTTCCGGAAACCTGTTCCCGCCCAGACATTCACCGCGTGAGGATCCCCGGCGCGCACGGACGCCGCCCGCACCGGGCTCGTCATGTAGTGCACCTCCGGATAGCCGAACGGAGCGTCGGCTTCATGCTCGACGATGAATCGGTTGCGCAGGCCGCGGGCGTACCGCCCGGAAAAAGCCCGTGTAACGGCGGTTTCGGTGAACTGGGGGTCCTGCAGCGCAGCCCGGTGCACGGGGGTGCTCCCCGCCTCGTCGGCCAGCAGGAACGCCGTCCCCAGCTGCACGGCCACCGCGCCGGCCCGCCGCACCCGGCCGACGTCCGCGGCGGTCATCAACCCGCCCGCCGCGACGACCGGAAGTTCCAGCTCGGCGACGAGCGACGCGAGCAGATCGTCCAGCGATTCCTTTGACGGCGCCGCGGTGGCGTCGAACGTGCCGCGGTGCCCGCCGGCCGACGGTCCCTGCGCAACAAGGACGTCGACGCCGACATCGGCTGCGGCCCGCGCCTCGGCCAGCGTGGTGACCGTGCCTGCGGTCGCAATGCCTGCTTCGGTGAGGCGGCGTCGCTCCTCGACGCTGGGCAGCCCGAACGTGAAGGAGACCACGGCAGGCCGTAAGTCGAGCAGCACATCGAGCTTGGCGGCCCAGTGGTCGTCGTCGAACCGTGGTTCGCCGAGGCTGACCCCGTAGCGCCGAGCCTCTGATTCAAGCGCGGCGGCGTATACCGAGATTGCGGCGGGCGTGGCCGCGCTGGGCTGTGGCACAAAGAGATTGGCACCCACGGGGGCCGCGGTGAGCTTCTGGGCAGCCAGCAGCCGTTCGGCGAAGGCATCCGCGGTGAGGTATCCGGCGGCGATGAAGCCGAGCCCGCCTGCGCTCGACACCGCTGCGGCGAGCTCAGGTGTCGACGGCCCACCGGCCATCGGGGCGGCGAGTACCGGGGTGCTGAGTTCGCGCAAGTCGAACATCACGTGCCTTTCGTATCATGCTCACATCGAGTTCTGGCTGGAACGACAGTCGTCGGCGGTTCTATCCTCGAAGTAATGGTCATCACCCTCAACCACACCATCGTCGCGGCCCGGGACAAGACGGAGTCGGCGACCTTCCTCACGGAATTGTTCGATCTACCGGCACCCCGGCCCTTCGGACACTTCCTGGTCGTCGGCATCGGAGACGTCAGCCTCGACTACGCCGAGGTGGGCCCGGACGCGCCGATACCGCCGCAGCACTACGCATTCCTGGTCTCCGAAGACGAGTTCGACGCCATCTACGGCAAGATTCGCCGGCGCGGGCTGGAGCACTGGGCCGACCCGAGAGGCGCCCGTCCTGGCGAGATCAACCACAACGACGGCGGTCGCGGCGTGTACTTCCAGGATCCCGGCGGGCACTACCTGGAGATCATCACCCGCCCGTACGGATCCGGCTCCTAGCCGATCGAGTGACCGCGCGCTTCTTCCTGGCCGCGGTAGTCGTCGGCCATGCTTCGGACATGATCCGGCAGCTCGCCGGACGCGACGTCGGCGAGGCTCGTCTGCTCCAGTACCGAGCGCATGCTCGCGCGCAGCGCGCGCCACACGTCGGTGAGTGCGGCGGTAGGCCCGGAGTACGGAAGGTCGCCGAGCCCGATGTCGCGCACGCTGGCCAGCGGTCCGTCGATGCAGCGCAGCACGTCGGCGACGCTGATATCGGCCGCGGGACGGGCGAGTTCGTAGCCCCCCTCCCGGCCGCGGTGGCTGCGGACCAGCCGGTCGGTGCGCAGGTCGGACAGGATGTCGACGAGGAACTGCGGCGGGATGCCCTGAGCTTTGGCCAGGTCGTCGGTCTTGACCAGGGCGCCGTCGTCGACGGTCGCCAGCTGGACCATCGCCCGGACGGCATACTCCGCCTTGGCCGACATCCGCATGGGGCAACCCTAGTCGGACGACGATCAAGCTGCGACGAAGGAGCCGCGTTGAGGAGTCCGACACGTTGGATCTAGTCGGACGACGATCAAGCTGCGACGAAGGAGCCGCGTTGAGGAGTCCGACACGTTGGATCTAGTCGGACGCCGTATCTCGGGTGTGCGCCCGGTCGCAAGCACGCCGAGATCCACCTTTTGCAGCAGAAGTGCGAGTGGCGAGCCGCAAAAGGTGGATTTCGGCGCGCAGGCTGGGCTGTCAGTCGGGGATGTCGCTCGCGTTCGGCACGACGACGGCGAACAGGTCGGCCACCGCGGCGAGGCTGGCCGTGTGCAGTGCTTGCGCAGGCACCGACTCGCCACCGACGCCAGGAAGCGTGCGGGTCGCGGTCGCGGCAGCCACCACCGTCGGTGCATACCCGAGGTTGAACGCACCGCGGGCCGTCGAGTTCACGCACATGTGCGTCATGAAGCCCGCGAGCACCAGATGTGACGCGTCGACGGATTTGAGGATGTCGTCGAGGTCGGTCTGCACGAACGAGTTCGGATAGTTCTTGACGACAACGGCCTCGCCGTTGCGTGGAGCGACCCTGTCGACGATCGCGTCGCTTTCGCCCTCGATGTCGTAGAGCGAGCCCGGGCCGTCGTCATGCTGGATGTGCACGACGGGGATGCCTGCCGTCCTGGCCCGGTCGAGCAGTGTCGCGGCCTCGTCGAGCGCAGGCTGGACTCCGTCGAGTTCCATGACGCCCCGGGTGTAGGTGTTCTGACAGTCGATCAGCACCAGCACGGAGTCCGCGAGGCTGACCGGGTCGAGAGGCAGTCCTGCGAGCGCGCGCAGGGTGTGAGGTTCAGACACCCGTCGGAGCCTACTGGCGGCACGCTCGGTGCGTCAGGACCCCGCGGGCGGGGGTGTGCAGTCGAGCCACACCCCGTCCTCACGCACATAGGGCGTGGGTTCGGTCTTGGTTTCGGGAGTCCGGTCGCCCATTGCCTGCGTCATCGTGACGTCGGCGGTGGCCGTATCACCGGTGATGACGATGTTCTCGACGTTGTCGACGGTCATCGTGGACGATTCCACCATCAGATCGAGCATGGCCGCCTGGTAGGCGGGCTCGTCATAGGAGACGATCGCCTGCGCCACCCGGTCCGCGGTTTCCTGCGACACGTTGCTGCCGAATTCCTGCCGAAGTTGTCCGGACAGCGTCACCGGATCCACCGTTGCTGCTTGCTCTTTCGTGCCGAACTCGGTGATCGGCGGGACGAGTGTCGTACCAGGATCGCTCATCTGCTCGCGGTACTGCGCACACGTCATCTCCGCGAGCGCATCCCAGTCGCCCTCGGAGAACGCATCGGCCTGCGCCTGAACCAGATCGCGGATCTGCTGCTCGTCACCTGCCGCAGCGACAGTCGTCGAGGCCGGCGCCGACGACGATGCGGAGGACGCCGACGAGTCCGCGGTGTCCGACGTGTCCGAGCCGCCACACCCGCTGAGCGTGAGCGCGACCGCCGTTGCCGCCGCGACAATGTGGATGACACGAACCATGTGATCCCCCGATCGGTGCCGCAATCTGCTGACCAACGCACTGTATCGGCTTCGCCGGCGGGCACCCTAGACTTCGCCGAATGAGGACGCGCCTGCTCGTCGCCGGCGCCATCATCGTGGCGCTGTTGTCGACGGCCGCTCTCGCGGCATTGATGAGCCGTTCAGATCGCGAGGACAACAATTGCGCGAAGGTCGATTCAGCCCTGCGGATAGCCCTGCCCGCCCGACTCGATGCCTTCGTCAACATGCCGGGGCACCCCCGCCGCCCAGCCGATCCGTCCCAACCCGACGACGAGGCCAGGGCGGCCAACGATATTCGTTCGATCGCCGCGACGATCGACGCACCTTCACTGCGCGCACGCGTGATCGCCATAGCCGACGATCTGGAAGCGATGAGCCGAAGCCGAACGGCCGTCGTCGACCCCGCCGCACCACCGGACAAGCAATTCATGGGTGCGGTGCAAGACATGGGCACATCCATCCACGACCTGGTGAAGGCGTGCCCGGGTATCGGCGATCCGGCCGTCAGCCCGCCGTGACCGCCAGCACGGCGTCGGCGAGTTCCCGGCGGCACACGATCAGGTCGGGCAGCTTCGAGTCGCGCTGGTTGTAGACCAACGGGGATCCGTCGAGCCGGGAGGTGAACAGCCCGGCTGCGCGCGCGACAGCGACAGGCGCTGCGGAATCCCATTCGTACTGGCCTCCCGCATGCACGTAGACGTCGGAGAGACCCTGCACGACCGACGCGACTTTGGCTCCTGCCGAACCCATTTCGACGAGCGTCCCGCCGAGTGCATCCCTGACCTGCAACGCGATGGCCGGTGGGCGGGTGCGCGACACGACGACGCGCGGCGCTTCGGGGCTGACCGGCGGTGCGACAACAGTCGGGGTGGCGAGGGTGACGCCTTGCGCCGGAAGGGCCACGGAACCGGCGACCAGCTCACCGGCCTCCCAGAGAGCGACGTGCACCGCCCAGTCGGCGCGGCCCAGCTCGGAGAACTCCCTCGTGCCGTCGAGGGGGTCTACGATCCACACCCTGCGCGCGGACAACCGCACCGGATCGTCGACACCCTCTTCTGACAGCACTGCATCGTCGGGCCGCTCGGCCGTCAGCGCGGCGAGCAAAAAGTCGTGAGAACGCTTGTCCCCCGCTGCTTTCCGCTCCTCCGCGGTGGCTTGGGCGAGCTCGGCACGGACCTCGAGCAGCAACGCTCCTGCCTCGGTCGCGAGCCGCGCCGCCAGGTCATGATCGCTGGTCACCGGAGACGGCTCTCCAGCAACGCGATCACCGCGTCCGCATGTTCGTCGGGCGTGCGATCCGGGGTCAATCGCAGATCCGGGTCCTTGGGGCGCTGATACGGGCTGTCGATCCCGGTGAAGTGCGTGATCTCCCCCGCACGGGCCTTGGCGTACAAGCCCTTCGGATCCCTGCGCTCGCAGTCTTCCAGCGGGGTGTCACAGAAGACCTCAAAGAAGTCGAGCCCCTGGTCGGTGGCCACCTTGCGTGCCAGCGCACGGTGCTCGGTCAGCGGGCTGATCGCCGGAACCAGGACCACCTGGCCGGAATCGGCGAGAATGGCTGCCACATGGGCCAGCCGACGCTGGTTCTCCGCCCGGTCGTCCATGGAGAACCCCAGGTCCGCATTGAGACCGTGGCGCAGGTTGTCCCCGTCGAGAACGTAAGCGGGAACGCCCTTTTCGAGCAGCTTCTGTTCGACCAGCATCGCCACCGAGGACTTGCCCGAACCCGAGAGGCCGGTGAACCACACCGTCCGCCCCTTCGTGAGCCGATCCTCGGACTTGCACAGCGACTCGTGGCGCACGGTGTTCGGGCTGGAGGTCCGCGCAGACACGTACGGCAGGATCATGCCCGCCGCGACGGTGCCGTTGGTGTTCGGATCGATCAGGATGAACGAGCCTGTCGCCGCGTTGCGGCTGTACTCGTCGAGCAGTAGCGGCACCTGGCTGCGCAGCGAGATCCGGCCCAGCTCGTTGAGTTTGAGGGCGGTGGCCGACTTGTCGCGGTGCAGGGTGTTGACGTCGAGACGGTAGTCCAGACCGGTCACCTTGACCCGCGTGGTGCGAGTCGTGTGCTTGATGACGTAGTCCCGTCCGGGCTCCAGCGACTCCCCGTCCGCCATCCAGCAGACCGTTGCATCGAACTCCTGGGCGACGCGCGGCTGGTTGTTCGGGCGCGCAATCATGTCGCCGCGCGAGATGTCGATGTCGTCGGCCAGGCTGACCGAGACGGCCATCGGCGGGAACGCCTCCGAGACAGGCCCACTCGGCCCTTCGATCTCGGTGATGCGCGACGTCTTGCCCGTGGGCAGCACGACCACCTCGTCGCCGGGCCGCATCACACCGCTGGCAACCGTCCCCGCGTAGCTGCGGTGGTCGGCATGGTCGCGGGTCTGCGGCCGGATCACATACTGGACTGGGAACCGGACGTCGGTGAGGTTGCGGTCACCCGCGATGTACACCTCTTCGAGGTGCGCGAGCAGGGACGGTCCCTCGTACCACGGTGTGACATCCGACTTGGTGACGACGTTGTCGCCGTTGAGCGCCGAGAGCGGGATCGTGGTGACGTCGTGGACGTCCAGACGGGCCGCGAAGTCATGAAAGTCGTCGCGGATCTTTTCGAATTGCTCTCTGTCCCAGCCGATCAGGTCCATCTTGTTGACCGCGAGCACGATGTGCTGGATGCCGAGCAGCGATGCGAGGAACGCGTGTCGACGCGACTGCTCCAGCAGTCCGTGGCGGGCGTCGACGAGTACGATCGCGAGCTGAGCAGTCGACGTGCCGGTCACCATGTTGCGGGTGTATTGGATGTGTCCCGGGGTGTCGGCGATGATGAATTTCCGCTTCGCCGTGGCGAAGTAGCGATACGCGACGTCGATCGTGATGCCCTGCTCGCGCTCTGCCCGCAGACCGTCGGTGACCAGAGCGAGATCGGTGTAGTCGTTACCGCGCTCCTTGGAGGTGCGCTCGACGGCGGCGAGCTGGTCCTCCATGACGGCCTTGCTGTCGTAGAGCAGCCGGCCGATCAGAGTGGACTTGCCGTCGTCGACCGAACCCGCGGTCGCGATGCGAAGAAGTGTGGTCGAGCTACCCATCAGAAATACCCCTCGCGCTTGCGGTCTTCCATGCCTGCCTCAGAAATTCGATCGTCGGCGCGAGTCGCGCCACGCTCGGTGAGCCGCGAGATCGCGGTCTCGGCGATGACCTCGGAAACCGTTGCCGCCGTGGACTCCACGCAGCCGGTGCAGGTCACATCGCCGACGGTGCGGAACCGCACGGTCTTTTCGATGATGTCCTCGTCCTTGCGCGGCTGCAGGTACTTGTGCACCGCGAGCAGCATGCCGTCGCGCTCGAACACCTTGCGCTGGTGCGCGTAATAGATGGACGGCAGCGTGATCTTCTCGGCGCCGATGTAGGACCAGATGTCGAACTCGGTCCAGTTCGACAGCGGGAACGCCCGGATGTGTTCGCCCTTGCGGTGCCTGCCGTTGTACAGGTTCCACAGCTCGGGCCGCTGATTCTTCGGATCCCACTGACCGAACTCGTCGCGGAAACTGAACACACGCTCCTTCGCCCGCGCCTTCTCCTCGTCGCGCCGGGCGCCACCGAAGGCGGCGTCGAACTTGTTCTCCCGGATCGCCCGCAACAGCGTGAAGGTCTGCATCGGATTGCGCGACGGGATCGTCTCGACCACGCGACCGGCGTCGATGTCGTCCTGCACCTTGGCGACCACGAGGCGCACGCCCGATTCGGCGACGAGCTCGTCGCGGGCCTGCAGGACCTCCTCGAAGTTGTGGCCGGTGTCGACGTGCATCACCGGGAACGGCAGCCGGCCCGGCCGGAATGCCTTGAGGGCGAGGTGCAGCATCACGATGGAGTCCTTGCCGCCCGAGAACAGCAGCACCGGCCGCTCGAACTCCGCGGCCACCTCCCTGATGATGTGGATCGCCTCGGCCTCCAGTGCACGGAGGTGGCTCAGCTCGTAGCGGCCCGCATTCTGCGTGAGCTCATCGGTCGCGGTCATCATTCCCCATAAAGTTGGTAGATTTGACCATATTTACGGTCATAACCTGATATGAAACCAGCGGCGTGGATGCCTGTCAACAACTTCCCCCACATCCGGGAACACCTCGGCCGCCGGTGATGGTCACGAGCCTGAATCAGGCTGACCGCTGCGCCGAGCGTGCATTGGGGGCGGGTTCTGGGCCGAAATTCCGCCCTCAACGCACGCTCGACGATTGTTGGTTCGGAGCTTTACTTCGACAGGTCGTAGACGGTGGTCCCGCCGACGTCCATGGGTTCGAAGTTCTGCTCGACCCACGCGGCGATCTGGCTCGACGTACCGGAGTCGCCTCCCGGCCCCCGATGCCCGCCTGCGATGAAATAGCGAACCTGGCCGTCGGCGACGTAGTTCTGGAACTGCTGCAGGGTCGGCGAGTTGTCGCTGCCGGTGAAACCACCGATCGCCATCACCGACGCACCGGTCTCCAATTCGAGGTCTCCCGCAGTCATGGACCCGATGCTGGCTGCCGCCCACCGGTTGTCGACAGCACGGACAAGATCCTGCAGTTCGGTGTTGTCCGAGACCGATGCGCCAGGGCCACCGGGACCACCGAATGCGCCCGGGGCGGCGTCGGATCGGGCCGGACCCGACATCGCCACCGGACCGTGCTGGGCCGCCATCGCGGTCTCGATCGCGTACGCCGCCGGCGCGGCACCGCCGAGCAAGAGCGCCGAGGCCGCCACCGCCGCGGTGACACGCCCCAGCCGATGAACACCCACCGCGATGACGGCCGCCACGGCGATCGAACCCACCAGGACCACCCAGCGCAGCCACGGCTGCCAGTCCGGAGTCCTCGCCAGCAGAATGAACGCCCACGTGCCCGTCACCGCCGACATCGTGGCCAGTACGGCCCGGGGCGCCACATACGCTCTGCCGCGCCACAGTTCGGCGACGGTGAGTCCGACCAGTGCCGCGATCGCCGGAGCCAGCGCCACGGTGTAGTAGGGATGGATGATCCCGTCCATGAAGCTGAACACCACGCCGGTCACGAGTACCCAGCCACCCCACAGCAGCAGGCTCGCGCGGACCGCACCGGTGCGCGGCGCGCGACGGGTGAACCACAGCCCCGCCACGAGGCCGATCAACGCCGCGGGAAGCAGCCACGATGCCTCGGCGCCCATCGAGGCTCCGAAGAGCCTGCCGATTCCGGGATCACCCCCGAAGAACAGGTTCGACCCACCGCCGGGCATGCTGTGGCCGCCCGGCAGTTCTTCATCACCCAGGACGCGCTGAATCCCGTTGTAGCCCAGCGCGAGCTGCAACAGGCTGTTGTCGGTCGAGCCCCCGATGTAAGGCCGCGAATCCGCGGGCCACAGGCTCACCATCGCCAGGAACGCACCCGCGGTGACGACCATGGTGAGGGCCCCGACGAGCAGCCGCCCGATGCGCTGCCACATACCGATCGGCGCGGCAACGAGAAACGCCAGCGCCAGGCCGGGCATCACCAGAAAAGCCTGCAACAGCTTCGTCAGAAAGGCGAATCCGAGCGCCACGCCGACCAGTACGACCCATCGCGTGCCGCCGGTCTGGATCGCGCGAACCATCAGATATGCGGCCACCACGAGCAGCAGCACCAGCAGCGCGTCCGGATTGTTGTAGCGGAACATCAGCGCCGCCACCGGCGTCACGGCCAGTGCGATACCGGCGAGAAGCCCTGCTCCCGGGCCGCTGACCCTCCGCACCGCGGCGAACAGCACCCCGACCGCCGCGACGCCCATCAGCGCCTGCGGAAGCAGCATCGTGAACGGGCTGAACCCGAACAGCCTGCCCGACAACGCCATCACCCACAGTGCGGCCGGCGGCTTGTCGACGGTGATCGCGTTGCCCGCGTCCAGGGAGCCGAACAGCAACGCCTTCCAATCCTGGGTGCCCGCCTGGGCGGCGGCCGCGTAGTACGTATTGGCCCACCCCGAGGAGCCCAACCCCCACAGGTACAGCAACCCGGTGGCGGCCAGTAGCGCGAACAGTGCCGGCCGCACCCAGCGCGGCTGCGGCGGCTCGACAGGTTGCGGCGCTGCGTGCGCGCTGACAGTCGGTGCAGTCATGGTCATCGGGTGATTCCTTCAGTGGTGGTGCGGCGGGGATGAAAGACCCAGCCGCGCAGGAGGACGAAGCGCACCGCGGTCGCGAGCAGGTTCGCTGCGACGAGAACCGTGAGTTCGACTATGTGGTGCGGGGATTCTGTCGCGGCGTGCAGGATTGCGAGGGCGCCGCTGGTGATGGTCAATGCCACGCCGAACACGACCAGGCCTTCGACATGGTGGCGCGCAAGCTGTGAACGTCCGCCGACGCCGAACGTGAAGCGCCGGTTGGCTGCTGTGTTGCCGATCGCGGTGACCAGCAGGGCCATCACGTTGGCCCACTGGGAACCGGCCCATCCCTGCATCATGACGAACAGCAGGATGTAGGCGGCGGTGGATGCGACACCGACGGTGCAGAACCGAACCGCCTGTCGCAACAGCGATCCCGGTGCCGCGGAGCCGTCGGCCTTGCCGAGCTGGGCGGCGATCGTGTTGACCGGGATGGCTCCGGTCGCGAAGCCGCGCAGCAGCCTGCCGATTCCGCGGAGATCGGCGGCCGCGGTGGCGACGATGTCGACGCTGCTGTCCGGATCGTCGACCCAGTCGACCGGAACCTCGTGGATGCGCAGCCCACTGCGTTCTGCGAGGACGAGCAGTTCGGTGTCGAAGAACCATCCGGTGTCCTCGACGTGGGGAAGCAGTTGCGCGGCCACATCGGAGCGGATCGCTTTGAAGCCGCACTGGGCGTCGGAAAAGCCGGCCGACAGTGTGGATTTGAGAATCAGGTTGTAGCAGCGCGAGATGATCTCCCGTTTCGGGCCACGGCGGACGCGAGCGCCGCGCGCCAGCCGGGTGCCGATCGCGAGGTCGGAATGGCCGGATATCAGCGGGGCCACGAGCGGAGCGAACGCAGCCAGGTCGGTGGACAGGTCGACATCCATGTAGACGAGGACCGCGGCGTCGGATTGCGACCACACCTGGTGCAGTGCCCTGCCGCGACCCTTCTCCTCCAGCCGGACGACGCGCACGTCGGCGAGTTCGGCCGCAAGCTCCGCCGCGATGCGCGGGGTGTCGTCGACACTGGCGTTGTCGGCGACGGTGATCCGCGCGGGAAACGGTACGGACTCGTTCAGATAGCGGTGTAGGCGACGCACCGAATCCGCCAGTGCGGCCTGCTCGTTGTAGACCGGGACCACGACGTCGAGCACCGGAGCGACCGTGTCCCGCGCTGCTGCCGCCGCGTTGGGGCGGGCTTCGAAACAGCTTGCTACACCGAAGTTCTCAAGAACAGCTTCTGTCATGTCATCATGCTGGTGCGCGGAGGTGTGCGCACCGTGGGCCGGAGCTATGCGCCGGCTGTGAGCTGGCGGGCGTCTGTGTCAGGTCGTACACGGCGGTCCCGTCGACCGTCAGCTCCGGGTAGCGCCCTTCGACCCATTCGCGAATCGCCGTCGATTCATGGGTGTCGCTGCCGGTGCGGTGACCCATCATCACCGTCGGGCCGACGATGAAGTAGTGGATGCGTCCCTCATCGACGTAGCGGACGAAGTCGCCGAGCGTCGGTGACGGGTCGGTGCCGTTGAACCCGCCGACCGCCATGACCGGCGCTCCGGCGGCCAGCTGGTAGCCCGCCGCGTTATTCGATCCGACAACAGCTGCGGTCCAGGTGAATTCGTCGGCGCCCTGCTTCAACAGACCGATCAGATCGGGGCGGGGGTTGGGTGCGCTGAGCAGCCCTCCGCCGGTGATGCTGCCGTGGCCGCCATGTGACGGTCCGACCGACGGGAGCGCCCCGCTGTGCGGCGACGCGGCCGTCGCCAACGAGAACGCCGCGGGGGCCAGGAGACACGACACGGTTGCCAGCCCCGCGACGAGAACCGCAACGCGCCGGTGCAGCCTGCCGGCGACCAGAAGCAGCGCGGCGGCTCCCGATCCGCCGACCGTGACGACGACCCGCAGCCACGGCATCCAGTCGCCGTGGCGTCCGAGCAGCACAACAGCGAGGGCCGCGGTGACGGCCACGGCGCCTGCCAGCGCGGCGGCCGACCTGATGTCACGGCGCCGCTGCCACAGCAGCGCCGCACCGATCGCCACTGCAGCGGCAACGGCCGGGGCAAGCGCCACCGTGTAGTAGGGGTGGACGATCCCGTTCATGTAGCTGAAGACTGCCGCGGTGACGAAAAGCCAACCGGCCCAGAGGATCAGTGCGGCACGGGTGGGGTCGGTGCACGGCCGCCGCCACGTGATGACCAGTCCAGCGACCGCGCAGATGAGTGCGGCCGGCAGCAGCCAGCCGATGCCGGACCCCATGCCGAACCCGAACAGGCGCCCCCAGCCGACGTCGTGGTTGAGGTTCCCGAGACCACCCGGCTCGTCACCGGTGAGCCTGCCGATTCCGTTGTAGCCCAGCGCGAGTTCGAGAATGCTGTTCGTCTGCGAGCCGCCGATATAGGGCCGCATCCCTGCCGGCCACAGGTCGACTACGAGCACATACCATCCGGCCGACACCACGACGGCCACGGCCGCGAGCAGAGAATCGGTGATGCGGCGCCGCAGCGGCCGCTGTGCGGCGACCAGATAGGAACCGGCCAACGCGGGCAGCACGAGCAGGGCCTGCAGCATCTTGGCGAGGAATCCGAACCCGACAGCGACGCCGGCCGCGATCAGCCACCAGCGGCTCGCCCCCTTCTCGCAGGCGCGCTGGGTGCAATACCCGGCGACGACAAGCAGCAGCACCAGTAGCGCATCCGGATTGTTGAAGCGGAACATCAACGCCGCCACGGGTGTCAGCGCCATGATCGCCCCGGCCAGGAGGCCCGCCCCCGGCCCACTCACGCGCCGCACCGCCGCGTACAGCACCGCTACGGTGGCCACGCCCATCAGGGCCTGAGGTATGAGCACGCTCCACGGGTTGACCCCGAAGAGACGGGCCGAGATGTCCATCACCCACAGCGCCGCGGGCGGCTTGTCGACCGTGATCGCATTCGCGGCGTCGCTGGACCCGAAGAACATCGCGGTCCAACTCTGCGAGCCCGCCTGCACGGCCGCCGAGTAATACGCGTTGGCCCAGTTGCTCGCGCCGAGGCCCCACAGGTACAGGCCCGCGGTCGCCAGGAGCAGCACGGTAAAGCCGATTCGCGACGAGCAGACGCGAACTCGTACGCCTGCGCGATCACGGGTGCGAGTGTGCGTCTGCCCGTCCGGGATCAGCAGGGTCACCCGACGATCATCGGTGACCCCGCTAGGCGTCTGATGGGGGTGAACTGTGCCGCAGCTGTGAATCGCCGGGCAGTCTGACCCGGAATTCGGTTCTGCCCTCGACACTCTGCAGGTCGATCGTGCCGCCGTGCGCTCGCACGACCGCAGCCACGATGGCCAACCCGAGACCGGTGCTGCCGCCGAGGCGCGAACGCGAGGTGTCCCCGCGCGCGAAGCGTTCGAACACGTTCGGCTGCAACCAGTGCGGGATACCCGGGCCGTCGTCGACCACGGTCAGGACCACCTCGCCGTGCTCTGTGGCGGAAAGCGACGTGGTGACCGTCGTCCCCGGCGGGGTGTGCGTGCGCGCATTGGCGAGCAGGTTCGCCAGCACTTGCTGCAGACGCGCTTCGTCGCCTGTGACGGTCACCGGTTCGTCGGGAAGGTCGAGTTCCCAGCGGTGTTCGGGCCCGGCGACGTGAGCGTCGCTGACCGCGTCGACGACCATCCGGGTCAGGTCGACGCTGTCGCGCTGCAGCGGTCGTCCGGTGTCGAGACGCGCGAGCAGCAGCATGTCCTCGACAAGGCGTGTGATGCGGGCCGTCTCGGATTCGACGCGGTTCATCGCGTGAGCGACATCGTCGGGCAATTGCGCCTGCTTGCGTTGCGCCAGTTCGGTGTAGCCGCGGATGGCGGCCAGCGGCGTCCGCAGCTCGTGGCTGGCGTCGGCGACGAACTGGCGCACCCGGGTCTCGCTGGCGTGCCGGGCCGAGAGCGCACCTGCGATACGGTCGAGCATCCGGTTCAGCGCCGCGCCGAGCTGTCCGACCTCGGTCTGGGCCGCGGCCGGATCGACGTCGACGATCGGGGTGGGCAACCTCACCTCACCGCGGTCGAGTTCCAGGTCGGCGACCTGCTGGGCCGCCGTGGAAACCCTTGCCAGCGGGGCGAGTTGGCGCCGGACGATGACAACCCCTGCGGTGCCCGCGCCCACCAGGGCGACCGCCGCCACGACGCAGAAGATCACCACCACCCAGAACAGCGTGTCGTCGACGTCAGAGGTGGGCAGGCCGGCCACCACGGCCTCACCGGGGATGTGCGATGGGAACGCGACGACGCGGTAGCGCCCGAGCCCCTCGAGGTCCACGGTTCGCGGCCGTTGATCGACCGGCACCGTTGCGAGTTCTGTTGCCGCGGCTGCGGATATTTCGGTGCGCGAGCCGTCGGAGGAGATCATCCCGGCCTCCTGTGCGCGACCGTCCGACACCACCGCTCCGACGGTGAGGATCGCCTGGCCGGGCGCGTTCAGGAACGCCGGCCCCGGTCCCCGGTCATCGCGGATCACCATGCGGGGACCGTGACCCGGGTGCGGTGGGAGCGGCAGCGCAGGCGCAGTCGGCAGGCGTAGGCCGGGCGGCAGGGGCGCCATGCCCGGCGGAGGCGGCGGCCCGAATTCGAAGATCACCGACGACCGCTTGCCCGCCTCGACGACCTGCTCGTCGAGCTGATTCATCAGGAACCGCTGCAGCGCGAACTCTGTCGCGATGCCGATGCCCGCACAGACCACGGCGAGCAACACCACCTGGGTGACGATGAGGCGGGTGCGCAGCGACCAGCCACGGGTAGACAGTCGCACGCGCTCAGCGCGCAGGCTTGAGGACATACCCCGCACCGCGCAACGTGTGGATCATGGGCTCGCGGCCGCTGTCGATCTTCTTCCTCAGATAGGACACGTACAGCTCGACGATGTTGGAGCGTCCCCCGAAGTCGTAACTCCAGACGCGGTCGAGGATCTGGGCCTTGCTGAGCACTCGTTTGGAGTTGCGCATCATGAAGCGTAGAAGCTCGAATTCCGTTGCGGTCAAGGTGATGATCTCCCCCGCACGGGTGACCTCGTGGCTGTCCTCGTCGAGGACGAGGTCTCCGACGACGATCTTGGCGCCACCGTCCTCGGTCGCCACGCCGGTGCGCCGCAGCAGCGCCCGCAACCGCAGCACGACCTCTTCGATGCTGAACGGTTTGGTCACGTAGTCGTCGCCGCCGGCAGTCAGGCCCGCGATACGGTCCTCGACCGAATCCTTCGCGGTGAGCAACAGCAGCGGTAAGCCCGGTATCTGCTCGCGCAATTTGCGCAACACCTCCAGCCCGCTCATGTCGGGAAGCATCACGTCGAGCACGACGACGTCAGGCGGGTTCTGGCGGGCGATCGCGATGGCCGACGCGCCATCGCCGGCGGTCGAGATATCCCAGCCCTCGTAGCGCAACGCCATGGACACCAGCTCGGCCAGCACGGCTTCGTCGTCGACGACAAGGACGTGGATCGGGCTGCCGTCCGCGCGGCGCATCACGACCCGTCCGGAGTCATCAGACGGAGCGCTGCGCGGGTTGGCCACCGACCCATTATCTGACGGGCCGCTAGGCGCGCACTGTGCCGTTCCTATGCGCCAGCTGTGAAGAGATCGTCATACCCGATGCTGAACGCCCCCACAGCTGGCCCACATCTACGGCGGCCAGTCTGGTGGCATGACCACCGAGCATGGCCCCGACGACACGGTATGGGGCACCGCGCCTGTCGAACCGAAAGCCTGGGGACTGCGCGAAACAGTGATGGCCGTCGGTATCGCCGCGGTGATCGCCGGGCTGGGGGGCGCCGCGGTCTACGCAGCCACCGGTGACTCGTCATCGCAGTTCTCGGGGCCGCCACCGCACGGGCCGGGGATCGGCGGCGGTACGCAGCACGATCCACCGGTGCACGGCCAAATCGTCGTCGCCGACGGTTCCGGCGGGTTCATCACGATGATCAGTCAATCCGGGATCATCACCGCCACGACGCCGGACTCCCTTACGGTACGCAGCGAGGACGGGTTCACGCAGACCTGGGCGACGTCGCCAGGCCAGGGGTCGCGATTCGACGTGGACGACAGCGTCATGGTCCAGGGCCGGCAGGCCGCAGCGGAAGCCACACCGACGGTGACCGAGGTACTCGACCCGCTGCGGATGCCCCGATCGGCCGCGCCTGGCGGGCTGTAGCAACACGCATCTCCTAACCTGGGGCGCATGCAACCCCACGGCGGAAGCGCCGGATGACCCGCTTCCTCGCGCGCCGGTTGCTGAACTATGCCGTCCTCCTGGGGCTGGCATCGTTTCTGACGTTCGCCCTGACCTCGCTCGCGTTCTCGCCCCTGGACAGCCTGCTGGAGCGCAATCCGCGACCGCCGCAGGCCGTCATCGACGCCAAAGCCGCCGAGCTCAACCTCGACAAACCCATCCCGATCCGATACGCCGATTGGGTGTCCGGCGCCGTCCGCGGCGACTTCGGGACCACCGTCGCAGGCCAACCGGTGTCCGACGAACTGTGGCGCCGCATCGGGGTGAGCCTGCGGCTGGTGATCATCGGCTCCATCGTCGGCACTTTCCTCGGCGTCGTGGCCGGTGCGTGGGGCGCGGTCCGGCAGTACCGACTCTCCGACCGCGTCATCACCACGTTGGCGCTGCTGATCTTGAGCACGCCGACGTTCGTGATCGCCAACCTGCTGATTCTGGCGGCGCTGCGGGGCAATTCGATCCTCGGGATGCAGGTGTTCGAGTACACCGGCGAAACGTCCACCGATGCCGTCGGCGGGGCGTTCAACCAATTCGTCGACCGGCTGCAGCACCTGGTGCTCCCGACCCTGACGCTTGCGCTGGGCGCGATCGCAGGGTTCAGCCGCTATCAGCGCAACGCAATGCTCGACGTGCTCGGCCAGGACTTCATCCGCACGGCCCGCGCCAAGGGGCTCACCCGACGGCAAGCACTGTTCCGGCACGGCCTGCGTACGGCATTGATCCCGATGGCGACGCTGTTCGCCTACGGGGTCGGCGGGCTGTTCACCGGCGCGGTGTTCGTCGAGAAGATCTTCGGGTGGCACGGCATCGGTGAGTGGTTCGTGCAGGGCATCACGACGCAGGACACGAACATCATCGTGGCCATCACGGTGTTCACCGGCGCGACGGTGCTGCTGGCCGGACTGCTGTCGGACGTGTTGTATGCGGCGCTGGACCCGCGGGTGAGGGTGGCGTGACCGAGCAACAAGAATTCGTCTCGCGGCGCACGCTGGTGTGGCGGCGGTTCCTGCGCAACCGCCCCGCGGTGGTATCGCTGTTCGTGCTCGCCGCGCTGTTCATCGCTTGTTATGCGCTGCCGCCGCTGCTGCCCTACTCACACACGGATCTCGACTACTACGCCTTGCAGCAGCCACCGACCACGACGCACTGGTTCGGCACCAACGCTCTCGGCCAGGACGTGCTGGCCCAGACGCTGCGCGGAATGCAGAAGTCGATGCTGATCGGTGTCTGCGTGGCATTCCTGTCCACGTTGATCGCGGCGACGGTGGGTGCCATCGCGGGGTACTTCGGGGCATGGCGCAACACGGCCCTGATGTGGGTCGTGGATCTGCTCCTCGTCATTCCCGGCTTCCTGCTCATCATGATCGTGACGCCACGCATCAGGGGATCGAGCACCGAGCTCTGGCTGATTCTGCTGCTGGCGGTCTTCAGCTGGATGATCAGCGCCCGCATCGTGCGGGGTCTGACAATGAGTCTGCGTGAACGCGAATTCGTCACCGCCGCAAGGTACATGGGTGTCAGCAACTGGCGGATCATCGTCCGGCACATCATCCCCAACACGGCGTCGATCCTGATCATCGACACCACGCTGAACGTCGGCCTGGCGATCCTCGCCGAAACCAGTTTGAGCTTCCTCGGCTTCGGCGTGCAGCCCCCCGATGTGTCGCTGGGCACGCTGATCGCCGACGGCACCCGCTCGGTGACGACGTTCCCGTGGGTGTTCCTGTTCCCGGCCGGCGTGCTGGTGCTGATCGTGTTCTGCGCCAACCTCGTCGGCGATGGACTGCGCGACGCGCTCGACCCTGGGGTGCGGCCCGCACGCAGCCGGAAGCGGAGCCGCTCGTGAGCCTGCTCGAGGTGCGCGACCTGCACGTGACCTTCCCCACGGAGAACGGTCAGATCCCCGCGGTGCGCGGCCTCGACTACCACGTCGACTCCGGCGAGGTCGTCGCGCTGGTCGGCGAATCAGGTGCGGGAAAGTCAGCGGGCGCCATGGCCGTCGTCGGCCTGCTGCCCGAGTACGCCGACGTGTCGGGCTCGGTGCGGTTGCACGGCGAAGAGCTGCTCGGGCTCGGCGACCGGCAGATGTCCCAGATCCGCGGCGCCAAGGTCGGTACGATCTTCCAGGATCCGATGTCGGCGCTGACGCCGGTCTACACCGTCGGCGACCAGATCGCCGAAGCCCTCCGGATCCATCAGCGCAACATCGACGCGCGGTCAGCACGCCGCCGCGCCATCGAGTTGCTTGAGCTCGTCGGCATCGCACAGCCCGAGCAGCGCTCCAGGGCGTTCCCGCACGAGATGTCCGGCGGCGAGCGTCAACGCGTCGTCATCGCGATCGCCATCGCCAACAACCCCGACCTGCTCATCTGCGACGAGCCGACCACCGCGCTGGATGTAACCGTGCAGGCCCAGATCCTGGATGTGCTGCGCACGGCCCGTGACGTCACCGGCGCCGGAGTGCTGATTATCACCCACGACCTCGGGGTGGTGGCCGAGTTCGCCGACCGCGCACTGGTGATGTACGCGGGCCGGGCCGTCGAGACCGCCCCTGTCGCCGACCTGTACCGAACCCGCCGAATGCCCTACACCGTCGGGCTTCTCGGCTCGGTGTCGAGGCTCGACGCATCCCAGGGGGCGCGCCTGGTGCCCATCCCTGGCGCTCCCCCGTCGGTGTCCGCGCTGCCGCCGGGGTGCCCGTTCACTCCACGCTGCCCGCTGGCCATCGACGAATGCAGCACTGCGGAACCGGAATTGGCGCACGTCGGCCCGAATCATCGGGTCGCGTGTATCCGCAGCGAACATGTCCAGGGCCGCAGCGCGGCCGAGATCTACGGAGTGTCCACGGATGCGCCGCCGCAATCGCTGACAACCGATGACTCCGTCGTCCTGCGCGTCACCGACCTGTCGAAGACCTATCAGCTGACCAAGGGGATGGTGTTCCGGCGCCGGATCGGGGAGGTGCGGGCTGTCGACGGCATCAGTTTCGAGCTACCTGCGGGCCGAACCCTCGGCATCGTGGGCGAATCGGGCTCGGGCAAGTCGACCACGCTGCACCAGATCCTGGAGTTGAAGCCCCCGCAATCCGGCTCGATCGAGGTGCTCGGCCATGACGTCGCGTCGCTGGACCGTGCCGGACGCCGTGCTTTGCGCGGTGACCTGCAGGTGGTTTTCCAGGATCCGGTGGCAGCACTGGACCCTCGTCTCCCTGTTTTCGATGTGTTGGCAGAACCGTTGCAGGCCAAGGGTTACGACCGCGCACAGATCCGCGAGCGGGTCGGCGAGCTACTGACCGTGGTCGGGCTGCGCCGCGAGGACGCCAGCCGGTACCCGGCCGAGTTCTCCGGCGGGCAGAAGCAGCGCGTCGGAATTGCGAGGGCGCTGGCGCTGCAACCCAAGATCCTGGCCCTCGACGAACCCGTGTCGGCTCTGGATGTGTCGATCCAGGCCGGCATCATCAACCTTCTGCTGGACCTGCAGGACCGCTTCGGGCTCGCCTATCTGTTCGTGTCGCACGACCTGTCCGTGGTGCGCCACCTCGCCCACCGGGTGGCCGTGATGCACAAGGGTGTCATCGTCGAGCAGGGCGACAGCGACCGGGTGTTCGAGGACCCGCAGCACGAATACACCCGCCGCCTGCTCGCCGCGGTTCCCCGCCCGCCACGCGATCCCGGTTAGAGTCATTGCGCATGAGATACCGAGCATCCGTGTCACGTCTGTTCGCCGCCGGACTGGCGGCGGCACTCGTCCTGGCCGGTTGCTCCAGCGGAACGAACGAGGTCCCCTCCGCCGGCGGCAACGCCGAACTGGGCGCCACCGCCGACATCAACCCGCAGGACCCGGCCACCTTGCAGCAGGGCGGCAACCTGCGGCTGGTGCTGACCGGCTTCCCACCGAACTTCAACTACCTGCATGTCGACGGCAACCTCGGCGAACTGGGCAGGATGCTGCGGGCGACGATGCCGCGAGCGTTCTTCATCAAGCCCGACGGGGAGATGACGGTCAACACCGACTACTTCACCAGCGTCGAGCTGACCAGCACCGAACCTCAGGTTGTGACGTACACGATCAACCCGAAGGCGACCTGGTCGGACGGGGCTCCGGTCACGTGGGAGGACCTCGCCGCTCAGATCAACGCGACCAGCGGCAAGGACAAGCGGTTCCTGTTCGCCTCACCCAACGGCAGCGAGCGGGTCGCGTCGGTCACCAAGGGTGTCGACGACAGGCAGGCCGTCATCACGTTCGCGAGCCACTTCGCGGACTGGCGGGGCATGTTCGCGGGCAACGCCATGCTGGCGCCGAAGGCCGTGACGTCCGATCCCGAGGCGTTCAACAAAGGCTTTCTCAACGGGCCTCCTCCCTCGGCGGGACCGTTCATCATCACCACGGTCGATCGCGGCGCGCAGCGAATCGTCCTGAGCCGCAACCCGAAATGGTGGGGTACCCCCCCGGTGCTGGACACCATCACGTACTCGGTGCTCGATGATGCGGCCACCATCCCCGCGCTGGAGAACAACGCTGTCGACGCCGTCGCGCTGGCGTCGCTCGACGAACTGGAGCGGGCCCGGCGCACGCAGGGCGTCTCGATTCGCCGCGCTCCGGCGCCCAACTGGTATCACTTCACGATCAACGGGGCGCAAGGTGCGCTGCTGTCGGATCCGGGACTGCGAACAGCCCTCACGAAGGGCATCGACAGGCAGGCCATCGCAGCAGTCACGCAGCGCGGGCTTGCCGACAACCCGGCGGCGTTGAACAACCACATCTACCTGGCGGGCCAGGAGGGGTACCAGGACAACAGCATCGGCTTCGACCCTGAGGCAGCCAAGCGCGAGCTGGATGCGCTCGGGTGGACATTGAACGGTCAGTTCCGCGAGAAGGACGGCAAGCGGCTGACGATCCGCAACGTCTTCTACGACGGACAGAGCACCCGCGCGGTCGCGCAGATCGCGCAGAACCAGCTGGCGCAGATCGGCGTCGACATGCAGCTGGTTCCGGCCGCGGGCGGCAGCCTGTTCACCGACTACGTCACCCCCGGCAATTTCGATATCACCCAGTTCGCCTGGGGCGGTGACGCTTTCCCGTTGGCGAGCCTCACACAGATCTTCGCTTCCAACGGCGAGAGCAACTACGGCAAGATCGGCAGCCCGGAGATCGACGCGAAGATCGAGGAGACGCTCTCGGAGCTGGACCCGGCCAAGGCGCGCACGCTGGCCAATGAACTGGACACGATGATCTGGACGGAGGGCCACAGCCTGCCGTTGTTCCAGGCGCCCGGAAACGTGGCGGTGCGCAGCAATCTCGCCAATTACGGCCCGGCCGGCATCGGCGACATCAACTACTCGGCGATCGGCTTCATGAAGTAGCCGAGTCGGCGATCTGGTGCACGGCCTTCGGCACCACTCCCGGCACCGCCGACTCGGCGCGGGCCGCCACAGCGATGGCCCGCACCAGCAGCCGGACTGTGAGGTTGGCGGGCAACGCGTCGAGTTCTGCTGACCGGGACGGAAGTTCGTGTATCCGGCCGGCCCTGATCGCCGCGCAGATCTCCAACGCGGCCTGCTCGCGGGTGTCGAGGATGCTGTGGCCGGCCGTCGGCAGGTCGACGAGTACGGAGTCCGGGATGAGGTCGGCGATGCGACGCGCCACGTCGGGCGGCGTGGTCAGATCCCGACCTCCCGAGATCACCGCCGTGGGCCACGCGAATCCCGGCATCGTGGACGGCAGGTCGTACGGCTCGGCGACGAATTCGACATCGCCGGAGGCCATTTCGCGAAAAGCGACCGCCGGGTCGAGCGGCCCGCCGTCGGGCACAGCGCCGTAGTTCAACTCGCGGTAGGCGATGCGCTCCACCAGATCCGGCTCATGGTGGTACGGCGTCTTGCGCTCCAACAGCTTGCGGGTGCCGAGGCCGACCGCCGCCCACAACAGATCGCGGCCCGCCAGCAGCAGGTCGAGTTGGCGACGCAGGACATCGGGGCCGGCTGCGCCGTACATGTCGCCGATCAACTGGACATCCTTGGACGACAGCACGCCCTCGGCGGCCAGCCGTCGCACCCGCGAGGCCAGGTCGGCGCTGCCGGGAACGGCGCCATCCCACAGCACCTTGCGGGTCTGCGCGCGAACGACATCGATGTCGTCGGCCGACAGCAGCGGCGAGTCCAGCACCATCGCGTGCACGCGGCCCGGGTGCCGCACTCCCATGCCTGCCGCCAGGTAGGAGCCGTACGAGGTGCCGTAGACGACGGCCTTGTCCACCTGGGCGTCGTCGAGCACCGCAGCGATGTCGTCGACCGCGGCGTCGACGGTCAACGCCTCCGGCGGCAGGTCGTTGCCGGCGTCGTCGTGGCGGGACAGGCCGACACCGCGGTGTTCGACCATGATGACGTCGAGCCCGGAGACGGCGGCACGTCTGCGGAACGCCCGGTAGAGCGCGATCGACGCCGCGCCCGGCCCGCCGGGGACGACGACGAACGGGTGCGGCGACTTCCGGCCCGTCCGCACGTAGAAGACGTCGAATCGCGCGTCTCCGCCGAGGCGGATCGGCCTGCGCACCGGCCGCACCCCCGGCAGCGCCGCGAGCTTGTCATGCGCCCGGCGACGCCGGGCATTCATCGTCATCACCGCACATTGTGCCCCGCGCGCCATCGCCCGGCACGCGACACCGTCACCCGGCGACCAGTTCGATGTGCCGCGCCGTTCGGACGTCGGCATAGCGCTGCGGGCTGCACGTCAAGATGATGACCTGCCCGTCACCTGACACGGCGTCGAACACCTCGGCCATCTTCGTCAGCCGGTCGGCGTCGGTGAATCCCAGCGCGTCGTCGATGACCACGGGGACACTGTCCTCTTTGGCGACCAGCGCCGCGCTCGCGAGACGGGCGACGATCCCCAGCTGCTCCTTGGCACCTCCGGAGAGCGACTCGTAGGGCACCGTGCGTCCGGAAAGCGTGCGGTGGCCGATGCACAACGCACTGTCGACGTCGACCTCGAAGGTCTCCCCGAACACGATGCGTCCCAACCGTTCCACCTCACCGCGGTAGGGATCGACGTAGCGCTGCCGCATTGCGTCGCGGTGTCTGCCCATGACCGACCTGAGCAGCTGCGCGGCCCGCGCCCGGCGCTGCACCCGGATGAACTCGGCCTCGGCCCGCTCGCGTTCGGTCTCGGCGGCATCGAGGCTGCCCTTGCGACCCTCGGTGCCGAACACCTTCAACTGCGCGGCGACCTCCCGCAGCGCTTCCGTCACCGCTTCGCGCCGCACGGTGACCACCCGGGCACTGCGCTCTGCGTCGGCCAGCGCAGCCGCCACTTCCGCCGGGTGGTGCCGCGCCAGATCCTCGCCAAGCTGCGCGACCAGCGCCGCGGCGCTGCCCGCCGACTCCGCATCGGCCTCGGTCTTCACGGCCAGTTCGTCGTCACCGATCGCCTCCCGCTGCTCGGCGAGACGCCGGCTCACAGCGGTCAGTTCGGCCTGCGCGGACTGCAGCTTCTCCATGAGCCGCGCGCCGTGCAGTTCCCGTTTGGCGAGCAGCTTGCCTGCCTGGTCGGCGACCTTCGCGTGAGTCTCGCAGTCGCGGACGGCTTCCTGGTTCGCGGCGATGGCTTCGATCAGCTCGAGACGCTGCGCACCGGGGTCCGTCGATTGTCCGGTGGCGGGATCGAACAGGCCGTCGTCAGCGGGCAGACGGGCCGAAACGGCCGCCAGCCGTTCGCGCAGCTCGTCGGCGGAGTCATCGCCGGTCAGCGCCTCAAGAACAGCCCGCACCTGCCGACGGGCCGCCTGCAACTCCTGCCTGCGCAGATCGAGTGCCCGGGCCGCGGCGAGATCGGCGACGCCGGCCTGCTGCAGGGCATCGGCGAGCGCGGCTGTCGCCGTGTCGAGCTTCGCCTTGGTCGCGGTGGCCGATGCACCGGGCACAACCCGCATCGACAGGGCACCCGGCACGTCGAAGCCGGTCTCGGAGGAGATGCCTGCCGACCACGTGTCACCGGCGCTCAGCGTCACGACGTCGTCGCCGATGCGGATCTCCACCTCGGCGGCAGCCGCCAGTTCGATGTGCGCCGAGGTCTGCTCGACGGCGGCCGCGGCGCGGTCCACGGCGGCCGCAGCCTCTTCGACCGTGGCCATCAGGGTGTCGGTCAGCGCGATCGACGCGAGTTCGCGCTGCACAGCCGCGAACTCGCGCTGGTGCCGTTCGAGGGTGGCGAGTCTGCCGGTCAGGCGGTCCACTTCTTCGCGGTCGGCCAGCCGTTGCACCGCACTACGCGCCGCGTCGACACGCTCCTGACTGGCGGCGACAACCGTCTTGGCGTGCTCGGCCGTCTCGTCGGCAGCCACCTTCATCTCGCGCGCGGTGTCGAGATCGTCGGTAGCGATGTCGCATTCGGCCTTCAGCCGCTCGATCACCGCCGTGCGCTCGTCGATGTCCGCACGGGTCCTGCGCCGCTCGGTGAGCGCGGTCTGCGATGCGAGATGAGTGGACGCCGCGGCTTCGGCACGGGCGGTCGCCCGGTCGAGCTCGCCCTGCAGTCCCGCCACCTCCTGCGCGGCGTTCGTCGCCGTCGCCAATCGCTCTGCGGCAGCGGCGCTTTCGTCGCTGACGACGGCGAGGTCCGCGGTCAGCGTGGCGTGCCTGCGGGCGGCGTCCTCGACTTCGGCCACCGCAGCCGCACAGCGGGCCACGTCCTGATCGGCGTTCTGCAGGCGGGTGGTCGCGGCGGCCCATTCTCCGGTGGGCCGCCCAGTGGAGGTGAAATAGCGTCGGAACTCCGCTTCGATGCGGTCGACGAGAAGGCTGTCCGCCGCACCGCCCGGGGTCGGATCGTCGTCGACCTCACCGGCGACCACATCGAGCGCCCGCGACAGCGCGTCGCAGCTGGAGAGATCCGCGGCCGTCGTGGCTGAGGACTGCAGCACCCGCTGCGCCTGCCACAGGTCGAGGTCTACAGTTTCGGCGAGCATCGCCCGCACCCGCTCGTGCGCCTCGTCGCCGGTGAGCTGTTCGCGCTTCGGTGTGACGACCGTCAGCTCCGTCTCCGGCTTCTTGTGGAACCGCTTCCGATACACGAACCGGTAAGGGCCGGCGGAGATCTCGGCTGTCACCTCGGCTCCCACGTCGGCGTGGGTGGGCTTGACCTGCTTGACCTCTTTCTTCGACGAGCGGTCCTTGGACTCCAGCAGCAGATCCAGCGCCTCGAGCATCGAGGACTTGCCGACCTCGTTGGCACCGCTGACCACCACCACGCCGCGATCGGGAAACTCGATGTCGCGGTGGGTGATTCCGCGGTAGTTCGTCAGAACCAGACGATGCAGTTTCACGCCGCCCCTCCTTCGGCCAGCCGCAGCAGCAATGCGAGCGCGGCGCGGGCGTCCTCGGCATCGTCACCCGCCGAACGAGCCGTGCCCACCAGCTCTTCGACAGCGGCCGCGGCGAACCCTCCGATGCCGAGGTCGTCGAACTCCCCGTCGGCGGGCATCACCGCGATGTCGGTCTGCTTGTCCCACGGCACGAGCGCCGCGAACAATCGCGCGTACCGGTCCAGGCAGGTGTCCAGCGCCGCCCGGTCCGTGACCGTCAGCGAGCCGGTGAGCCCCAGCCGGATCACCGTGCGCTCCTTGTCCGGCATCTGATCGAGGTTGATGTCGAGGTCGGCCACGTCTCGGCTGTTGTCCACGGAATGCCGCAGCGACATGAATCGCCAGGCGCCGACTCGGTGCGCCTCGACATGTACCGGGCGTCCGTCGCCCGAGTCCTCGATGTCCACCGCGAGCACATGGCCAGGATCGGGCTCGATGTCGTCGTAGTTCGTCACCTCCGGCGAACCGGAGTACCAGATGCGCCCTGTCGAACCCACGCTCATGCGGGAGTGCTTGTCCCCCAACGCGACATAGTGCACTGCACCCCGCGCGATGGCGGCTTCCACTGCGGTGAGCCCGATGAGAGACGGCCGGTCTTTGTCCGGCACCAGGATGTCGACGGCGCCGTGGCCGACGACGATGCGCGTGACACCGTCGGCGGGCAACCCTTCGAGCACCTCGGCGACGAGATCGGTGGTGGGGGCCTTGGAAAACCACGGTGCGGCAACGAGTTGCAGACCCGGCCGCACCTCATGCACACCGGGGGTGCCGAGCACGATCACATTGTCTGGCTTCTCGGACGCGAACAGCGCGCTGGTGTACACCGACGACGCGTCGAGCGGATCGTGATTGCCGGGCAGCAGGTACACCGGCACCTTGATGCCGCGCATCACCTCCAACGCGGTGCTGACCTCGCGCGGGGCGAGCTGGTTGTGCTCGAACACGTCACCGGAGACCACCACGAACTCGGCGCCGAGGTCGGCGGCCAACGGCCCCAGGGCGGCCACGGCGCCACGCCTCGCAGCCGAATAACGTGGCTGCGCATCCCCGTTGAGGTAGTGACGGGTCATTCCGAGCTGCCAGTCAGCCGTGTGGAGAAATCGCATCTCAGCCCGTCCTTCCCGTCAGGTTCCCTGGATGCCCTCGTTTCCGCAAGGGCATCGCTACTGTAGGTCCGGCCCCCGACAAGTCCGTGGACGCGCACCGGCATGCCCTACGGTTAATGGGATGAGCGACCGATACCGCACCCTGCTGTTGCTGCGCCACGCCAAGTCGGACTATCCGGACGAGGTGTCCGACCACGACCGCCCCCTGGCGCCGAGAGGGGTCAAGGAGGCCGCGCTGGCCGGCGATTGGATCAGGGCCAACGTCGATGGTGTCGACGCGGTGTTGTGTTCCACCGCGACTCGCACGCGGCAGACGCTGGAGCGCGCCGGCATCACCGGCGCCGTGGAGTTCGTCGACCGGATCTACGACGCGACACCGGGGGTCGTCATCGAGGAGATCAACGGAGTTCAGGCGCGCTTCGACAACGAGGTCTCCACGCTGCTGGTCGTCGGGCACGAACCGGTGATGTCCTCGCTGGCACTCGGGCTGGCAGACGAGGCGTCCAGCAACGGTCCTGTCGCCCAGAAACTTTCGGCGAAATTCCCCACGTCGTCGGTCGCAGTGCTGCGCTCCACGTCACCCTGGGATCAGTGGGCGCTGCGCGGCGCGGAGCTCGTGGACTTCCATACCGCCCGCTAGGCGCGGGTGGCGAGCGTGAGCTCCATGAGCTTGATCGCCATACCGCAGGCGTCCATGCCGGGCGTCTGGGGATTGACCCACCAGCCGACGACGCCGGCGGCATCGCTGGCCACACCGCACGCGCCGTTGGGGTCGTTGGGGCGCATCACGAACGACTCGATACCGGCGACCGAGCGATTCTCGATCTGATACTGGAGCTGCTCGGCGACGCTGCGCTCGTTGTCGAGGCTGCCCGTCTCGAACCAGAAACGGGTGATGTCCACCAGCCCGGCCGGGTTGGCGGCCTGCCAGCGGCAGATCGCGCCGACGAACGTGCTCTGGATGTCGAGCGGATCGGCGCCCACCGTCTCGGCGAGGATGTCCTCGGTCAGGACATCGCACTCTTTGAGCAGGTTCGGGTACTTGCGCTCCGAGTTGTCGTTGCGGGGGACATCACCGGAACCTGATTTGGCTGCGGTGCCTTCGACCGTCTGGGTGCAGCCGGTCAGCACGACCAGGCCGGCCATCGCAGCGATCGCTCCCGAGAGCAGGCGACGGGTCATTTGGAGTTCACAATCGACTGGCGGGTGAGTTCCTTGGCCACTTCGCAGGCGTCCGGGTAGGGCGGCTGCGAATAGCTGATCGACCACTCGATGAAGTCGTCGCCGAACTGGATGCCGACCTCGCAGAGGTTCACGCCGACCTTCGGGTCAGGGTCCTCGTTGATACCGACGAAGCCGTCATGGCCCTCGATGTTGAGATCCTCGACGCTGGTGCGCGACAACTCCATGGTCTTGCGCTCGCGGCCGATGGGGCTTCCGCGGAACCACGAGAACGAGAAATGCGGACCCACAATGGACCCTCCGGACAGCCATTGGCAACCGACTGAGGTCTTCGCGGTGTTCACCAGACCGGGCACCTCGGTCAGCTGCGCGATCGTCTCGTCGCTGATTCCACCGCACTCGGGGAAGAACGGGCCGTGCGAGACGTTCTGCTGCGGCGCTTCCGTGGACGGCACAGACGGGCCCTGCGGCTCGGAGTCCGAACACGCTGCGAGCACCGGAATCAGGGCTGCAGCAGTAACAGCCAGGGCCCGGCGCACGCGAGGAGCGCAAGCCGGCGCCGGCGGCCGGCGATGCGTGCGGTAGCTCGGGGTCACGCCATGCACTGTAGCGGCAGCCCTGGGCGTCAACCACCGACATGCCGATTGACCAGCCCATTTATCCGATTCTCAGGTGCGGCGACCGCACAGCCGCACCGCCACCGGATGTGCGACAGTAGCGGGATGCTCTGGGGCCTGCTCCGGCGGTACGCACGGCCGTATCGCGCACTGCTGGCGGTGGTCGCGGCGCTTCAGGTGGTGAGCACACTGGCGACGCTGTACCTGCCGACGGTCAACGCGGCGATCATCGACGACGGCGTCTCGCAGGGCGATCTGGGCCTCATCGTCGAACTCGGCGGGGTGATGCTCGCCGTGACCGCCCTGCAGGTCCTGTGCGCGGCTGGCGCGGTGTACTTCGGCTCCCGCGCCAGCATGAGCGTCGGCCGCGATCTGCGTTCAGACCTGTTCCACCACATCACCGGGTTCTCGGCGGAGGAGACGGCGCGCTTCGGCGCCCCGTCGCTGCTCACCCGGACCACCAACGACGTTCAGCAGATCCAACTTCTCGTCCAGCTGACAGCCACGATGCTGATCACCGCGCCGATCATGTGCGTCGGCGGCATCTTCATGGCAATCCACGAGGACGCGGGCCTGTCGTGGCTGCTGGTCGTCAGCGTGCCGTTGCTCGCGGGGACGAACTACTGGATCGTCACCCGACTGCTGCCGATCTTCCGGCGGGTCCAGGGCCAGATCGACGGGATCAATCGCGTCATGCGCGAGCAGCTGACGGGCCTGCGGGTGGTGCGGGCGTTCGCGCGGGAACCGTTCGAGCGCAACCGCTTCGCCGAAGCCAACACCGCGCTGGCGGGCAGCGCCCTGGAGGCCGGGCGCTGGCAGGCGCTGATGCTCCCGGTGACCACTCTGGTCATCAACGTTTCCAGCGTGGCGCTGATCTGGTTCGGTGGCCTGCGCATCGACGCCGGCCAGATGCAGGTCGGCTCGTTGATCGCGTTCCTGGCCTACTTCATGCAGATCCTCGTCGCGGTGCTGATGGCGACGTTCATCCTGGTCATCATCCCCCGTGCCTCCGTGTGCGCGGAACGGATCACCGAGGTGTTCACCACCGAACCCGCCATCACCACCTCGCCGTCGGCGGTGTCCCCCGAGAAGGTCGCGGGCGAGATCCGTTTCGACGGTGCCACGTTCAGCTATTCAGGCGCCGACCGCCCTGTGCTGCAGGAGGTCTCGTTCACGGCGCGGCCCGCAACGACGACGGCGATCGTCGGGTCCACCGGCTCGGGAAAATCCACTCTGATCTCCTTGATCTGCCGGCTCTACGACGTGACCGCCGGTTCGGTCAGCGTCGACGGCGTCGACGTGCGTGAGTTCGACATCGAGACGCTGTGGGCGGCCATCGGACTGGTTCCGCAGCGCGGCTACCTGTTCTCGGGCACGGTCGCCGACAACCTGCAGTTCGGCGCCGCCCCCGGAACGGTCGCGACGGAGGAGGAGATGTGGGAGGCGTTGCGGGTGGCGTGCGCCGACGACTTCGTCGGGGGCCACCCTGACGGTCTGTCGCTGCGGGTCGCCCAGGGCGGGATGAACTTCTCCGGCGGGCAGCGTCAGCGTCTCGCCATCGCCCGTGCCGTGATCCGCCGTCCGGCGATCTACCTTTTCGACGACTCCTTCTCCGCGCTCGACGTGCACACCGACGCGCGCGTGCGGGAACGCCTGCGAGAGGCGTCCGAGTCTGCGACGGTGCTGATTGTCTCGCAACGCATTTCCACGGTTGCGACCGCGGATCTGATCGTCGTCGTCGACGACGGCCGGGTGGTCGGAACCGGAACGCACGATCAGCTCCTCCAGACGTGTGACGCCTACCGCGAGTTCGCGGACTCGCAGTCGGTGCCGGTCGGGGAACGATGAGCGGACCGTTGGCACGTGGGATCCGGATGGGCGAACCGCCGCAGGCCCGTTCTCGTGACTTCAAGGGCTCGGCCGTCCGGCTGCTGAGACGCCTGACCCCGCAGCGCGGCATGACCATCGCGGTGATGGTGTTGGGCGTCGGCGGCATCGCGGTCGGCGTGGTGGGACCGCGCATTCTGGGACACGCAACGGATCTGCTGTTCAACGGGGTCATCGGCCGCGGGCTCCCGGCAGGCCTGACCAAGGAACAGGCTGTCGAGGCGGCACGGGCGCGCGGCGACGGCACGTTCGCCGACCTGCTGTCGGGCATGAACGTCGTGCCGGGTCAGGGCGTCGACTTCGGCGCCGTCGCCCGCACGTTGATGCTGGCGCTGGCGCTGTATCTGGTTGCCGCGCTGATGGTCTGGGTGCAGGCCCGGCTGCTCAACGTCGTCGTCCAGCGCACGATGGTGTCGTTGCGTGCTGACGTCGAGGCCAAGATCCATCGACTTCCCCTGCGCTACTTCGACTCCCGGCAGCGGGGCGAGGTGCTCAGCAGGGTGACCAACGACGTCGACAACCTGCAGCAGTCGCTGTCGATGTCGATCACCCAGCTGCTCACCTCGGTGCTGACCGTGGTGGCGGTACTCGTGATGATGTTGACGATCTCACCGCTGCTGACTCTGCTCACCGTGGTGACGGTGCCGTTGTCGCTGTGGGTCACCCGTTCGATCGCGAAGCGGTCCCGCAAGCTGTTCGTCGCGCAGTGGGCCAACACCGGGAAGCTCAACGCGCACATCGAGGAGACCTACAGCGGGTTCACGGTCGTCAAGACGTTCGGTCACCGCGCCCGTGCCGAGGACCAATTCCGCGAGCTCAACGACGACGTCTACCACGCCAGCTTCGGCGCCCAGTTCCTGTCCGGGCTCATCTCCCCCGCGACGATTTTCATCGGCAACCTCAGCTATGTGGCGGTAGCGGTTGTGGGGGGTCTCCAGGTCGCCACGGGCCAGATCACCCTCGGAAGCATCCAGGCGTTCATCCAATACGTGCGTCAGTTCAATCAGCCGCTGACCCAGATCGCAGGCATGTACAACACGATGCAGTCCGGGATCGCCAGCGCTGAACGGGTCTTCGACCTCCTCGACGCCGAGGAGGAGCCGGCCGATCCCTCCCGCGAGTTGCCCGCGGGCGATGACCGCCGAAGTGGGCGTGTGGAATTCGATCGGGTGTCGTTCGGTTATCAGCCGGGCGCCCCGGTGATCGAGGATCTCTCCCTGGTCGCCGAACCCGGAACCACCGTCGCGATCGTCGGCCCGACCGGGGCGGGCAAGACGACGCTGGTGAACCTGCTGATGCGGTTCTACGACGTGGACTCGGGACGCATCCTGCTCGACGGTGTCGACATCTCGTCGGTGAGCAGGAGCTCGCTGCGCTCCAGGATCGGGATGGTGCTGCAGGACACCTGGCTGTTCGCCGGGACGGTCTACGAGAACATCGCCTACGGACGCCCCGGGGCGGGCTATGACGAGGTGATCGAGGCAGCGACGGCCGCGTACGTGGACCGGTTCGTGCACACCCTCCCAGACGGTTACGAGACCCGGCTCAACGACGGCGGCACCAACATCAGCGCCGGGGAGAAGCAGCTCATCACGATTGCACGCGCGGTGCTGGCCAGGCCGCAGCTACTGATTTTGGACGAGGCCACTAGCTCGGTCGACACGCGCACCGAGGTGCTCATCCAGCAGGCGATGCGGACGTTGCGCCGAAACCGGACGAGTTTCATCATCGCGCACCGGCTTTCGACGATCCGGGACGCCGACGTGATCCTCGTGATGGAAGCGGGGAAGATCGTGGAGAGCGGCACGCACAGTGAGCTGTTGGAGCGCCGAGGCGAGTACTGGACGATGGTCAACCGCTAGTTAGGCAGAACGCCTAATTCCGTTCTGCGGACGGCCGCGCGGCGCTCGGGCACCATGGCGGCATGACCCGGACAGTGCACACCTTCTGCCGGTACTGCCTGGCCTCGTGCGGCGTCGAGGTGACGGTCGAGGACAACCGCGTTCTCAAGATCTCGGCCGACAAGCAGAACCCGCACAGCTGGCACGACTTCTGCGCCAAGGGCCGCACCGCGGGGCAGCTCGTCGAGCACCCCCGCCGGATACTCACCCCGATGCGCCGCGTCGGGGACACCTACGAGGAAGCCACCTGGGACGACGCGATCGCCGACATCGCAGCCAGGATGAACGCTGTCATCGACGCCGACGGTCCCGATGCCGTCGGACTCTATTACGGCAATCCTGCGGGCTTCTCGTCGTCGAACATCATTTTCATGAACGGCTGGCTCGATGCGGTCGGCACGCACAGCCGCTACTCCGTCGGCTCGATCGACCAGAACGCGATGCACGTCGTCGCGCAGGCCATGTACGGGTCGATCCTGATGGCACCGGTCTCAGACATCGACAATTGCGACTACTTCCTGCTCGTCGGGACCAACCCAGCCGTCAGCGCCTGGAACTGGTTGGAGACCGTGCCGGGAGGCTGGCGACGCGCCTTGGCGCGACAGGCGCAGGGCGCCACGATCGTCGTCGTCGATCCGCTGCGCACCGAATCGGCGGCCAAGGCCGACGTGCACCTCGCGGTGCGGCCCGCCCAGGACTGGGCGCTGCTGCTGGCGATGGTGAAGGTGATCCTCGACGAGGGCCTGGAGGACGTCGAGGACTGCGCCGAACTCGCCGACGGCGTCGAAAGGCTGCGGGAGCTCGTCGCCAGTGCCGACCTCGACGACCTCGCCCGCCGCTGCGATCTCGACCGGGGCCGGATCGAGAAAGTGGCACGGGATTTCGCAACCGCACGCGCGGCGATGGTGGTCACCCGCACCGGCGTCTCGATGCATCTGACGGGCACCGTGGCAGAGTGGCTGGGCCACGTGCTGAACGTCATCACGGGGCGAATGGACCGGCCGGGTGGCCGCCGCTACGAACCGGGCTATGTGGACGCGATCCGCATGTCGGGCATGGTCAAGAGCAGCCCGCACCACAACCGCCTGTCGGGCAGGGCGATGGTCGCAGGTGCCCACGCACTGTCGGAGCTTCCCGACGAGATCATGACGCCGGGGTCGGGCCAGATCCGGGCCATGGTCATCAACTGCGGCAATCCGGTGGTATCAGGACCGGACGGCGCCAGGCTCGACGAAGCGCTGGCACAGTTGGACCTGCTGGTGGCCATCGATTTCGTCCAGCGGGAGAGCCACCGACACGCGCACTGGCTGCTGCCGGCGGTGCACTGGCTGGAGCGCGACGATCTGCTGGCCTTCACCAGCAACATGCACGACGAGCCCTATCTGCATTACGGCGCCAGGGCCGTCGATCCGCCGCCCGGCGCGCGCCAGGAATGGCGGATCTTCGTCGATCTCGCGATCGCGATGGGCAGGCCGATGTTCCGCGCGAAGGGTCTCAACGGTTTCATCAAGGCCACCCGCCGAGCGGCGCGTCTCACCCGGAAACCGGGCCTGGAGTTCAACCCGCACTGGATCGACCGACTGGTGGTCGCGACGGGCCGGAAGTTCAACGGCCGCAGAATCTCCTGGCGTGAGGTGATGGCACACCCGCACGGGTGGGTGTTGGGACCGCGGGAGTTCGGCCATTTTCGGGACGCGCTACGCACACCCGACAAGAAGGTGCGGGTGGCGCCGCTTGAATTCGTCTCGCGGGCAGAAGAATTGCTCGCCGAACCTGCGCCGCGGCCGCCCGTCGACTATCCCTTCCAGCTGGCAAACCGAAGGCACCGACATTCGATGAACTCGTGGCTCAACGATCTCCCCAGCCTGCACCCGTCCGGCAAGGGCACCGAGGTCGTCATCCATCCCGACGACGCGTCCCGGCTGGGTATCGGCGACGGCGACCGCGTGAGAGTTCACTCCCCCGTCGGCGCCGTCGAGCTGACGGCGACGATCTCCGATCAGCCGCGCCCCGGCGTCATCGTCATCGACCACGGTTGGGGGTCAAGGGTTTTCGATCCCCGCGGCGGCTCCGCTCCTGAGTCCTTCGGCGTCAACCGGAACTTGCTGGTCGATGCCGGCCCGGTCGATCCACTGTCGCAGACGGCGGCGCTGAACTCGTCGTACGTCGCCGTCGCGCGGGTCTGACTAGAGCTGCGGGCCCTCCGTGCGCAGGTCGTCGACCTCGCGCATCGCGTCGCGTAGCTTGCCGAGCCACTCGTCGGCATGCTCGCCGACCAGCCGCACCGACCACACGAGCGCATCGGACCGGGACCGGGCGACGCCTGCGTCCACGAGTGTGTCGAGCACCTGCCGTTCGGGCTGGCGCAGCCGCGTCATCACCGGAACGGCCAGATGGGTGAACAGGATTCGTTCGTATTGCGCATCACCTGCGCCCACCGGGACGTCCAGGCCCCAGGCGACCTTGCGGCCGTACCGCGCCTCCGCCTCGTCGGCGATCTGCATGCGCTCGGCGCGGGTCTGCTCACGGAAGCGGGCGGCTCGTCCGGAGGCGCGTGCCTCGCTTTCGGGGTTCTCGGACTCGGGGAGCCGGCCGATCACGGTGATCTCTTCGCGGTCGATGATGACCTGGGGGTCTCCGGCAAACCAGCTGTCGGGGAGGCGGCCCGCGATCCAGTCGGGGGCATCGGTGGCGTCGGGTTGGTCGGCTTGCTGCCAGCCGCCGGCGCGGCTCGACCGTCGGCTGTAGGAACTATGTCGCATGATTACATGCTTACACTGTTACAGCATCCCCGGGGCGACGTTCGCCCCGAGCAGAATTCAACTGTTTCTAGCCGCGCTTGAGCAGTGTCGCAGCACCGCCGCCGAGCACGGCGGCGACCAGCAGCACCATGGCCCAACCCGGGCCCAGCAGCCACCACACCAGCCCGATCCCGAGGATGACCGGCGACAGCGCGAACAGAACCATGCCGGGGTGCTGCTTGATGACCGCGAGCGCGCCCTGGGCGCGCTGCCGGTCGATTTCCTTGGCCATCTCACCAGAATGCCAGCTGACCGGCGGCCTTGCGCCGCATAGGGTGTAGCCCGACAAACTCGCTAAAGGAGGCGGCGATGACAGGACCTGGCCAGGGCAGTTGGCAGCCCGACCCCGAGGGGCGGTTCGACTACCGGTGGCACGACGGACAGCAGTGGACTGATCAGGTGTCCCAGCAGGGTCAGGTGCAGCGTTCGCCACTCGGCGGGCCCCCCGCCCCGCAGGCGCAGACGCAGCAGGCCCAACCGCTCGGTGGCGCCGACGGATTCTCCGGCATCAGTGGGGATCTCGTCGACGGACGCTTCAGCGAGAAGGAAGCCAAGCCGATCGCCAATCAGAACGCGAAGCTTCTCCGGGTGCGGCTCGGCGAACCGTTCATGGCGCGTCAAGGTTCGATGGTGGCCTATCAGGGCAATGTCGACTTCGCCTACGAGGGCAGCGGAGCGTCGAAGTTCATCAAGAAGGCCCTCACCGGTGAGGGCCTGCCGCTGATGCGGTGCTCCGGGCAGGGTGACGTGTTCCTCGCCGAGCGGGCCTTCGATGTCCACCTGCTGAACCTCGACAACTCCGGTCTGTCGATCAGCGGTAAGAACGTGCTGGCATTCTCGTCGAGCCTGGACTGGAACGTCGAGCGGGTGAGGGGCGGCAGCATGGTCGCCGGCGGGCTGTTCAACACCACGCTGCGCGGAACCGGTTGGGTGGCGCTGACCACCGACGGCGCCCCGGTCGTCCTCAATGCCGCCGAGGCTCCGACATTCGCCGACACCAACGCGATCGTCGCATGGTCGGCAAACCTGCAAACGCAGCTGAAGACCAGCTTCAAAGCGGGCGCGCTGATCGGCCGGGGTTCAGGCGAGGCGATGCAGGTGTCGTTCTACGGCAACGGGTTCGTGATCGTGCAGCCGTCCGAGGGAATTCCCGTCACGCCGACCGCGTAGCGCGTCAGAGGCGGTGCATCTCGCGCATCATCGCGGCCTCCTCGATGAAGTCCTCACGCCGTGGTCGCCGAGGCGATTTCTTGGCGGCAGGCGGGTCGTGCCGACCGCCGACGGTGTCGGCGGCGCCGAAAAGCCAGTAGAGCAGTCGATAGCGAATTGGGTTGCGGGCCCGGCCGATTCCGGGAGTGATTGCTGCCATGACACGACGCTACGAAGTAGCACACCCGTACACATCGTGCCGAAGGCCGATTTTGATCTACGCCCACGGTAGGACCACCCACTCCTACCGTGGGCGTGCTCAAAGCTCGAGAAGGACAGTGACCGGACCGTCGTTGACGAGTTCGACCTGCATGTCCGCCCCGAAGACACCGGTCTGCACCTGGGCGCCCAGAGCTGTCAGCTTCGCGGAGAATGCGTCGACCAACGGCTCGGCGACCGCGCCCGGTGCAGCGGCATTCCACGTCGGCCGCCGCCCCTTCGCGGTGTTGCCGTACAGCGTGAACTGGCTGATCACCAGTATCGGTGCGCCGATGTCGCTCGCCGACCGCTCGTCGTCGAGAATCCTGAGCGCCCAAAGCTTTTCGGCCAACCGCTGGGCCTTGACAGCATCGTCGTCGTGAGTGACACCGACCAGCGCGAGCAACCCCTGGGACCGCGGCCTGATCTCACCGACGATGTCACCGGCCACGGTCACGCGGGCGGAGGTGACGCGCTGCACGAGGATTCGCATGCCGCGAACCTACAGTGAGCCGAGAATGCCCTTCATCGCGTCGATCTCACGCTGCTGGGTCTCGATGATCTCGTGCGCCAGGTGGATGGCCTCTTCGGCCTGCCCGTTGTCGACCTCGGTCTGCGCCATCGCGACCGCGCCTTCGTGGTGGGCGATCATGCCGGTGAGGAACTGACGGCTGGCGTCGGCGCCCTGAGCCTGGCGCAGCTGCTCGAGCTGTTCCTCGCTCATCATTCCCATCGCTGCGTGGTCGGCAGCCATGTCGCCGCCCATGTCGTGGCCCTCGTGCCCGGACGGCGCCTCCGCGCCCCACTGCGTCAACCATTCCTGCATGGTCACGATCTCGGGACCCTGTGCGGCCTTGATCTGGTTCGCCAGGTCGGTCACCCGCGGGTCGATGTCCTGCTTGGCGAGAATGATGTCGCTCATCACGATGGCCTGCTCGTGGTGCGGGATCATGTCGCGGGCGAACGTCGCATCCGCATCGTTGTGCGCGTGCGCGCCGTCGCCGGCCTGCGAGGTCGGCTCGTGCTCGTGCGTCGTGTGGTCATGGCCTGCAGATTCGGTTCCGACGTCACTGCATCCGGACAGGAGTAGCGCGAGGGTGGCCCCCACGGCGGCGGTTCCTGCCAGCAGACTGCGGTTCGACAACACTTCATGCTCCCTTCGTGACGTCCCCGGCCTCATTGAATACCCTAGGGGGGTATGGTACACAGTAGTCACCCGGCGCTGGAAGGAGCACCATGACGACCACCATCACCGTCGAGGGTATGAGCTGCAGCGGGTGCGCCAACTCTGTGCGTGCCGAGCTCACCCATATCCCCGGTGTCCACGGCGTCGACGTGGACGTCTCGAGCGGCACCGTGACGATCGCCAGCGACAGCCCCGTCGATGACGAGGCCATCCGCGCAGCGGTCGAAGAAGCCGGCTACACACTCGCCGGATGACTGCGATGACCGCCCCGGCCAAGATCGCCGCGTTCGCGGCGATGCTCGTCGTGGTGTTCGCGATCGCGCTGTGGGCGGGAAGGGTGGTCGGCCCGAATCCCGACGTCGCGGTCCCCCACCCTGGGACCAGTGAGCATCTGCACCCGCCATCGGACGGTGGCCGGTGAACACCGTGGAGCTGACGATCGGCGGCATGACGTGCGCATCGTGCGCGGCCCGCGTCGAGAAGAAGTTGAACAAGCTCGACGGTGTCACCGCGACGGTGAACTTCGCGACGGAGAAGGCACGTGTGGAGTTCGGCGAAGGAGTCTCGCCCGATCAGCTGGTCTCCGCCGTCGAGTCGGCCGGTTATCAGGCCGAACTCCCGTCGGTGGTCGAGGAAGCCGCGCCCGAGTCCGATTCCACTGCAGCGCTCCGCCGTCGACTACTGATCTGCGTGGCGCTGTCGGTGCCGGTGATCGCGATGGCGATGGCGCCGGTGCTGCGGTTCACATACTGGCAATGGCTCTCGCTGACGCTGGCTTCGCCCGTCGTGGTCTGGGGCGCCTGGCCCTTCCACCAGGCGGCGCTGGTGAACCTGCGCCACGGCGCAGCGACGATGGACACGCTGATCTCGGTCGGTACGCTCGCGGCATTCGGGTGGTCGATCTATGCGCTGTTCTGGGGCACCGCGGGGGTGCCGGGGATGACCCATCCGTTCGAGCTGACGATCACCCGTACCGACGGCAGCGGCAACATCTACCTGGAGGCCGCCGCCGGGGTGACGACGTTCATCCTGGCCGGCCGATACTTCGAGGCGCGGGCCAAGCGACAGGCGGGTGCGGCGTTGCGGGCCCTGCTGGAACTGGGTGCCAAAGAGGTCACGGTGCGCAGAGCCGGTGCGGAGCAACGTATTCCGATCGACCGATTGGCCACCGGCGACGAGTTCATCGTGCGGCCGGGAGAAAAGATCGCCGCCGACGGTGTCGTCGTGGAAGGCGCGTCTGCCGTCGACGCGTCGATGCTGACCGGTGAATCGGTGCCTGTCGACGTTCAGCCGGGCGCCCAGGTGGTCGGTGCGACCGTCAACGTCGACGGCCGGCTGGTGGTGCGCGCAGAACGGATCGGCGCCGATACCCAGTTGGCGCAGATGGCGCGCCTGGTCGAAGACGCCCAGAACGGCAAGGCGCAGGCACAGAGGCTCGCCGATCGAATCTCCGGTGTCTTCGTACCGATCGTGATCGCTCTGTCGGTGGCCACGCTGGGGTTCTGGATCGGCAGTGGTCTGTCGGTCGCCGCGGCCTTCACCGCGGCAGTGGCGGTGTTGATCATCGCCTGCCCTTGCGCGCTGGGCTTGGCGACGCCGATGGCGCTGATGGTCGGGACCGGCCGCGGGGCGCAGCTGGGCATCTTGATCAAGGGGCCCGAAGTACTGGAGTCGACGCGGCGGGTGGACACCGTGATCGTCGACAAGACGGGCACTGTGACGACGGGAAGCATGACGCTGGTGGACGTGTTCGCCGTCGAGGGCGAGCAGCCCGACGAGGTGCTGCGGATCGCGGGCGCCGTCGAGAGTCCGTCGGAGCATCCGATCGCTGCGGCCATTGCGGCGGGAGCTCGGGAGAAGCTCGGCGAACTGCCCCCGGTCGAGGCGTTTGTGAACCTGAGGGGCCTCGGAGTCGAGGGCTTCGTCGAGGGCCGCCGGGCGCTGGTGGGACGGCTGCGGCTGCTGTCGGACCGGACGTTCGGCATTCCCGACGAGCTGCGTGCGGCGGTGCAGCGCGCGGAGTCTGACGGCCGGACGGCAGTCGTCGTGGGCTGGGACGGAAGCGCGCGCGGCGTGCTGATGGTGGCTGACGCGGTGAAACCGAGTTCGGCCGAGGCGGTTTCGTTGATGAAGAAGATCGGGTTGATGCCGATCATGGTGACCGGCGACAACGAAGCGGTGGCACGCGCGGTGGCGGCCGAAGTCGGCATCGACGAGGTCGTCGCGGGAGTGCTGCCGCAGGACAAGGTCGACACCGTCAAGCGACTGCAGGGCGACGGCAAGGTCGTGGCGATGGTCGGCGACGGTGTCAACGATGCGGCCGCGCTGGCGCAGGCGGATCTCGGATTGGCGATGGGAGGCGGCACTGATGTCGCGATCGAGGCGAGCGACCTGACCTTGGTCAGCAACGACCTGCGTGCTGTTCCCGATGCAATTCGACTGTCTCGCAAGACGTTGAGCACCATCAAGAGCAATCTGTTCTGGGCGTTCGCGTACAACGTCGCCGCGCTGCCGCTGGCTGCGGCGGGTCTGCTCAACCCGATGATCGCCGGCGCTGCAATGGCTTTCAGCTCCGTCTTCGTGGTGAGCAACAGCCTGCGTCTGCGCGCGTTCACTCCGTCGCGCTGACTACGGATCCCCAGCTTCGGGCAGCAGGTAGCGCTCGGGGTGGTGGTAGCCGTTGACGCGGTGTCGTCCGGTGTCGAGGTCAGGTGGTGGAAGCCATTCGGTCTGATTCTTCGTGTTCTTGCGGGTGCGCCAACCGGTCTTGTCGAGCATGCGGTGATCGGGTCCGCAGGCCAAGGTGAGGTCGTCGATGTTGGTCTGGCCGTCGTCCTTCCAGTCGGCGACGGCGTGATGAAACTTGGCACCAATACCCGGGCGCACCGCAGCCCGGACGGGTGCAGCCACGGTCCTTGGCGTGCAACACAATCCGCTGCGCCGCACTGGCCAACCGTTTCGTACGGCCCAGGTACAAGGATTCGCTGGTGTGCGCGTCGTATACATACAGGTAGTGAAAAGCATTGGCCGCCATGCGGATCAGACCCCGCATGGGAAGCAGTGAACCGCCGCCAGTGACCGCGACCCCGGCACCCTTCTCCAACTCTTGCAGCGTCGTCGATACTATGATGACATACGTCAGGGTTTAACGTTGTAAGCGTGAACCCCAAGCGTGCGGCCTTATGGGCTGTCCTTATCGGCATCGTGGCCATACCGATCCTGAGCGTCGCATGCGACGAGCCCGACGAGGCGCAGCAGCCACCGGCGGCCCCGATGATCACGATGCCGAACGTCGCCGGTATGACCACAGACCAGGGGCAGGCGGCGATAATGGCTCTATTCGCCAACGCCAACATCGTGGTGCGCGAGTCCAGCGACAGTATTCAGCAGAGGTACGAGCGCGGCTGTCGAAGCTATCCGCCCCTCCAACCTGCAGGCCATTGGATGATCGCGGCGAACACGCTGGCCGGACGCCCGTTCGCGGAGACTGCCCGCTTCTCCGAGACGCTCTTTGTTGACCCGCCAGCCGATGCACCGTGTGATCTGCGCGAGCCGGTAGCGCCGTCCGGCCCGATGCCGAATGCCGATCTTCCGAACGTGAACGTCCCAGACGTCGACAAGCCCTGGATCTGCAGCCGCACAAGGTGGTGCTGATAAACATGAGAGCCGCTATCTACCTTCGCATTCCAACGATCCCACCGGCCAGGAAGCCGGGGTGACGCGCCAGCGAGAGGACTGCACCGCGCTAGCGGAGAAGCTCGGCGTAGATCGTTACGGTCTACGAGGGCAACGACATCAGCGCGTACAGCGGCACCCGTCGCCCGGGTTTCGAGGACATGCTCGACGCCATCAAGAACCATCAGTTCGACACCCTGTTGTGCTGGCACAGCGACCGCCTGTACCGCAGCCCAAGGATCTAGAGCGACTGATCGACATCGCCGAGTCGCGCAGTGTGGTCATCCGCACGGTCAACGGCGGTGATCTCGATCTGTCCACAGCGACGGGCAAGATGCTCGCTCGCATCCTCGGATCGGTCGCCCAGCTAAGAGTGAGCACAAGGCTGAGCGGCAGCGCCGAGCCAACGCCCAGCGCGCCGAGGACGGCGTCTGGTGGTCGTCGCGGCGATGCTTCGGCTACACCGACAACGGCGAGATCGACGTCGCCGAGGCGGCGTTGGTGCGTCAGGCTGCGGCTGACGTGCTCGCGGGCATGTCGCTGCGTCAGATCGCCCGTCGCTGGAACACCGAAGGCGTGACGTCGGTGCGCGGCGCAGCGTGGAACACCGGTCGTCTTATGCGGATGTTGGTCAACCCCCGGTATGCCGGAATCCGCACCTACAACGGTCGCGAGACCGCACCCGGCAAGTGGGCGGCGATCATCGACACTGACACCCATCGCGGTCTCGTGTCGGTGCTGCGCGACCCGACCCGTGGGGCTGCGGTGTCCTACGAACGGAAGTACATCGGTAGCTATCGCTATCTGTACGGGCGTTGTGGGGCGAAGATGCAGCACACCGTTAGCACCCACGCCAACGGCAAGTCGTTTCACAACTACCGATGCACCGCTGCTACCCACCTGTCCCGGTCCCAGCCCGAACTCGACGCCTATGTCGAGCAAGTCGCGTTGCAGTACCTACGCAGGGGCGAGGCGCTGGCAGACAAACTCAGCGACAACGGCAATGAGATCGACGTCAACGAGCTACGCACTCGCCGAACTGCGCTGCAAGCCCGACTTGATGACCTGGCCGGGTTGTTCGCCGAGGGTGCAATCGACGCGAGTCAGCTCAAGCGGGGCTCAGCGGAACTGCGGACCAAGGTCAGCGCGATCGACACCACGCTGGCGGAGCTGGCCCTTACCAGCCCGCTGGCCGCAATGACAGCTGATGGTGCGGAGGAGATCGAGAAGCGTTGGGAGGCGGCATCACCGGACATGCGCGGCAAGGTTATTGACGAACTGTTCACCGTCGTGGTGCAGCCCGCTCCCAGGGGCCGTTATTTCAAACGCGAGTTCATCGAGTTCGCGAAGCCGCGCCGCGCCTGACGCCAGCTCAGCGGAACTGATCTGTAAACCGTTGTCGCGCTAGTGCATTGTCGACACTCGCGAACCCCGATGGTTGACCAGATTGCACGACCGATCGCTATAGTCAGCCACATGCAGCCCATGCGGCTGAATTCTCCGGCCCATTCGGGCACGACGGCGGGACAGCCCCGCCCTGCGGAGGCAGGACTTCCTGCTGCGGATGCGACGGACGCGGGACAGACCCGCTGAGCGGACACACCACCCGGTGATGTCTGCCCGACACCGGCGATCTTCAGGAGTCCGAGCGTGCCCGCCACCGCGACCACCACAACTACGTCCACCCGTCGCAACTGCTACCCACAGCTGCGACGTCGGAGCACACCGGCATCCCGCAATACCGGCAAGGCATGCCCTGCGTGCACATCGGCGCGAAGTTGTACTTCGACCTCGATATCACCTCCGAGTGGATCGCCGACAACCTCACGCGACCCGGTACCGGCGCTGTCGAACTGGACGACCACGTGCGCAAGCTCGATAGCCCGAACGCCCAAACACACGAGGTCAAATCAGCAGAATCATCGACCGGCAGACTGGCCACGATATAGCTCCTGGTCCGCACATCGCCGCTATTTGCTACGGCAAGAGTGAAGAAAAGGCATACGACAAGGTGGCGAAGCAGGCCCGTAGGTGGGCTGAGCAACAGCAGACAAAACGCAGCAACTTCGACAGTTGATCGACTAACCCCGGTAAGTCGCGTTCGATTTCCTGACGGGTGTCTCCGGATAGCCTGCCGACCGCAGTAGATCACGTACTGCGATCACTCTGCCGTCTTGATCACCGCCGGGTCCGACCACGATCTCTGCAAGACTTGGCAGCTCGACTGAAACTCCGGGCGGGTTGAGCCGGTCGAGCACAATATCCACGTACGGAACGAGCCGAGAACCCCGGAGCGCAACCGACGCGAGTTGCCCGCTTCCCGGCTCTGTTGGCTGAATGAGCCGGTACTCCTGCTCTTCGGAGAAGGCATCGTCTTTCAGTTGGGCAATGAAGCGATACACGTTGCCCAACAGCCAGTCCAGCGATGGCCGACCGGAGCCGTCACCTATGAGTCTTCCGCCCGCCCATGCCTCACGCGAGCGAGCGATGAAGTCATCAACCTCCGACTCGGCATCGGGGCCGTACAGAACTTTGCGTGGAACGGTGTTCGAGGACGTTGTTGCGTTCGGTGGCCGCCGGATAACGGAGAAAGATCGCCACAGCAGAACGTCAGTGGGGAAGCCGATCGCGTAGCCGCCGCTGCCGCCGTAGCCGCGCCACTGGCTTAGAAGGTCGCCGTTCACGCAGAAACAGACGGCGAACACCCGGTACTTCGGTCTCGTGCTGGTGAAAAGATCAGACACAAAGTGATCCGCAAGCTCCGCGAAGATCTCGCCCATGACGTCCGGATTCGCCTCGGCGTCGGCCCGAAGTCGCTCTACCAGAAGGTCAGCCCCGTACCGAAGCTCCTTCGTGTCATTCATGAATCGCACGTCAGAGGCCTGGAACAGAGCCACACCGCCTGTGTCTCCCGATGACGAGATCATCTCATCGGGCAACCGAGGGTCCAGGATGCCTGTGAGGCCTCCCGCGCCGGTGTAGTGGTAAAGGACCGGCGGGAGATCGTCCATAGATATGGGTCGCTCAGTCATGACTGGCATCGTCCGTTTCCGGTGAGGGTGGTGGGCCGGGCAGGTCATCGAATGTTTCAACGATGCTGATGACATGGTCAACGAGATCGGGTAGGCCAAACAGGCTGATCTCCACTCCGTTATTGGCGCGGAACCCGAAGTCGACATCAGGAGGCGGCGGCTCGTGGAATGCGATTTCTGAAGTCCACTTCATCACTGAATCGTGGAAGGGTTTCGGGTCGGGATAAGCGAACACCGCAGCCACTTCGACGGCGGTGCCGGGGACAATCGGGACGACAAGCCCTTTATCGAGGTCGCCGTCGGCTCGGTTCATCCGCATTTGCACGCCAAACCCCGGACCTTTTGGGCCGACTGCGCCTACTGACCAGGCCGCAGCTGCGCAGAGGACGAGGTTGCGGTGCTTGTCCGTTCCGCCCAGCCCGCGCAGGGTCGGCAAAGCATGTACGTCCTCGCCGTGTTGAGAGAACGGCTGCGCAGCCTTCAGGCGATCAGCCGCCTCTGCCCACACGCCGGGGACCTTCTTCTTCACGACCGAATCCCACGAGCCGGGGGTGTTAAGGATGGGGAACGCGACGCTCCCGGCCTTCTTGCCGTCTGGGGAGCCGGCCTTCAAATAGATTTGGAACGCCAAGTACTCCAACGCTGAGCGCACGTTGTTGATGATCTCGCCGGTCATCAGCGGCAGATTCTTCGTCGGAGGATTGGTAACGCGCACCTGCCAGCTGTAGTGAACAAACTGGGGATCTCGGACGGTGACGACGGCGATTCCATCGCTGGCCATCCATCCCTTGAACACCGCCAAGAGTTCGTCGCACTGATCCCTAGCTGCCGCCAGCCTGATGCGCGACTCTGAGAGGTCGAGTACTCCGATCACAACTCGAACATATGGCTGCGCACTGACAACGCACGTGGGGACGCGCCCGACATTCTCGCGGCAGCTGCGTTGAGCGAATTGATACGGTCGCATCCCTGCTAACGACATCCACACAACGCGAGACCACGCCGCGCGCGTCTACGGAGTCGACAACTGCGTAGTTTCCACGAAATCGAGCAACGTTTCGAAGTTCGTAGGCCCAGGGGGTAGTTCCCGCGCAAGTCCCACGTCATAAAGTTCTGCGCGTATGCGGTACTTCGTGCCGAGAGGTGGACCCTGTATCCAGCAACGCCATGACAAGCCGTCTTCATCCGCTTGGGGACTTATGTTCTCGCAGGTCGACACCGTGATTCCCGGCTCCGTGCCCGCAAATAGGGCTGTGCCGCGCTCGTCCAGCATGTGCAGCGTCATCGTATAGCTGCGCTCCTTGAACCCCGCCATCGTGACCCGAACGAAGACCATGTCACCCACCCGTCCATCCGTCCGAGGATCTTCCTCGCTCGCGTACGACATACGGCGGCGGTATTCGGCATAGCTGACGCCATGTTCGACAGCGACGTGGTCAATTGTTGCGCCGAGCTTCTCCCGCGGGGCGAGATCAGGAGCAATCGCACGGAGTGCTACGTAGACGGACCCAATTGTTGTCGCGATCAGGCCTACAAAGGTGACCAATGCAGTGGCGGCGGTAAGAGCCGTCTTTAGCTTTCGTGTCCCGGATGATGATTTCGAGTCAGATTGTGTCCGGGACGAGGTCGGCGCAGTTGTCTGGAGCGGTGGTTGTTCTGACGACTCCGACTCTGATGGCGTTGTCGCCTTCGAGGCTGACATGGGCGTCATATTCTCACCCCTCCACCAGTCTAGGGAGGTTAGACCCGCAGATCCCGCTTAATCAGGTCCAGAAATGCGGCCCGCACACAACGTGAAAACTCGACGTTGACGACAGTCACCGGAAGCCCGTTGTGGGTGCCCAGCCCGGCTTCCAGCGCACGACGCGCCAAGGCCTTCAGAGCATCGTGGTTGCGCTGCGCTTGAGTGCGCGTGTCGAGGCGCGCCGGCTCAGGCGCGGGCGCGCTCGGCTCGGGATCGATAGTGGGCCAGGGGTCGGCGCCCGGCTCCAGATCGGCCCTCGGCTCGCCATCGGCGCTCGGCTCGTGGTCGGGATTGTTCACGCCCGGGGCCGCCTCTTTGGCCAACACCGCTTCCAGCAACGCTCCGGTCTCGGCATCCACCAGACCCCGAATCGACCGCGTCCCATCAGGGCGTTGCGGCCCCGACGTGACCCCGCACTTGCGCGCAATGTCCTTCTCGGTGGGCTCAGGCCCATCCTGATCGATCATGCCCATCAACCGGGCCGCCGCTCCACGCAACTCCTCAGGACCCAACCCGCCACCCAACTCCGCCAGCTGCCGATCGGCATCGACGCGGGTACCAACATCAACCCACGAAGGCAACGCATCGTGAAAGTCAGCGATCACCTTCACATGCTCCTCATCGAGTGTACCCCGCTCCTGGGCAGCTGCGGTCGATTCGAACAGCGGCGCCAACGGCTCCCCCGTCATCGCTCGCCGCGGACCGAGTGTGGCCGCCCGCTTAAGCCGCCGTTTGGCGTCCTTCTCACTGCAGCGCAACGCGGTGGTCAACACCTTCTTCCACGACGCCTCCCCCAACGCACCCGGCTCGGCCTCCTTGGTCAACCGCGCCAGAATTCGATGCTCGACAGACGGAACCGTGCGCATCACCGCCGTCAACTCAGCCAACAGCCGAACCAACTCGCGATGGGACAACTCCTCGCAGGCCTTTGACAGGACGGCGACCTGCTCGCCCATCCCCGCCAACGCCTCCGACACAACCTCCACATATCGAACACTAGTTCGATCGGTCGACAAATTTCGTGCGCTACTCCGCTCGTCGCGCCCGGAACGTCTTCACGTCCGGCTTGATGCCCTTGAGGTGCTTGGCGCCTGCGAAAGACCAGGTGAAGCGGCCGTCATCGCCGATGGCCTCCCGCGACGATTCGGCGACCAGCACCGTCCCCGGCCGGGCCGCACCCGTCACCCTTGCCGCAAGGTTGACCGGGCTTCCGAACCAGTCGCCTTCTCTGCTCACGGCCATACCCGTCGCGACACCCGCCCTCAGTCGAGGGAAGTCGTCCTCGCCTTCGGTGGCATCGACGAGATGCAGCAGCGTTTCGATCATCGGCGCCGGTTCGGAGCTGACCAGCATCACCTCGTCCCCGATCGTCTTGATGAAACGCACTGGCGCAACGGCCAATTCACGTGTGAGGTCCGCCAGGTGCTGGGCCAGCCGCTCGAGCTCCTCGGGCGGTAGCGCTTCGCCGAGCCGGGTGAACCCGACAAGGTCGGCGAAGCCGATCGTCACCATTCGCGCACCCGGCAGATGCTGCCCTTCGGCGCGCTCGGTCGCGTTGATGGCTTCCGTCTCGATGGCATGCCGCAGCTGAAGCATCATGACCTCCTGGATCATCGGACCCAGCAGCGGCGCCACATTGCCCACCAGCGTCTCGGATGCCTGTGCGATCTCCAATTCCGTTGCGCCCGGACGCATCACGGCGGCAAGTGCCGCGTGGCGCATCGCCTCGGCCGCGCGTGACAGGCCGTCGCCGAGCAGTCGGGTGATCTGCACGAGTTCGTCGGGGTCGATCCCGACGTCGAGGAATTCCCGCGTGAACTTGGCCGCCTCCGCGTCGGCGCGCAGGAACACCTCGGCATCCGGGTCATCGACCCGCGGCAGCCCCATCGCCCGTTGTGTACGTTCGAAAAGCCCGAGTTCGACACCGGCCTTGTCTGCAGCCTGTCGCGCCGACACGTACTCGCCGTCGTCACCGATGACACGTCGCGACGCGAGCAGCATCGGCGCGGGATTGCCGCGAATCTGTTCGACGCGTACGCCGCGCTCGATCAACCAGCTGATCAACTCGGCGCGTTCGGCGCGTGCGTTGCCTTCGAGCCCGTCGAGCAGCCCGGATGTCTCCAGATCGAAGTCTTCGGCCACGTGCTCAACGTATACGGTCGCCTTCATGACGTCGCCGATGCTGGAGAGCTTTCCGCCCCTCGCCGCCCCCGGCGCCCGCATCCTGATTCTCGGCAACATGCCCGGTGTCGCGTCGCTGCAGGCGCAGCGCTACTACGCCTACGACCGCAATGCATTCTGGCGTCTCACGGCTGCGCTGTTCGGATTCGACGCCAACGCGCCCTACGACGACCGCGTCGCCGCCCTCACCGGTGCGTCAGTGGCGGTCTGGGATGTGCTCAAGCATTGCCGCCGGATCGGCAGCCTCGACTCAGCCGTCGAACCGGACAGCATGGTGGCCAACGATTTCGAGACGTTCTACATCGCGCACCCGGCGATCACCCACGTGTACTTCAACGGCGCCGCAGCAGAGAAGAACTACCGGCGGCTCGTCACCGCGCCGGGTCACCTCCGGTACACCCGGCTGCCCTCGAGCAGTCCCGCGCAGACGATGTCCTTCGACGCGAAACTGGCCGCGTGGCGCCAGATCACGACGGAGGTCCGTACCTAGCGGCGTACTCCCCCGGCGTGCTCCCGAGCATGGCCCGGAAGTCGTTGATGAAGTGCGCCTGGTCATACCAACCCAACCGGACCGCGAGTTCGGCGAAGTCCAACCCCGGATCGGTCTCGATTTCCAGTGCGGCGTTCTGCAGGCGGTACCGGCACAGCACCCATTTCACGGAGACGCCGACGTAGCGCCGGAACACCCGCTGCGTGGTCCGCTCGCTCCACGGTGAGCGGTCCATCACCTGCTCCACCCGATGGATGTCGCGGTCGTCGCGGACCCGGTCGACGAGAGCGTTCAGCGGCCGAAATGTGTCGTCCGGCTCGCCTCTCTGCGCGATGAGACGTTCGAGTTGGGCGGCCGCGGCGTCGACGTCGTTCTCCAGCCGGATCGACGACCCGAACAGGTCGGTGCCGACCGGTTGCACGCGCCCTGTCATGGTCGATGCGTCACCACCGAAGCGCGCCGTGAAGCCACCGGGCTTGAACCGGGCCCCGACAACCCAGCCCTGCTCGCTGATGGTGGTTTGGAAGACCCGCTCGACCACGCCGTGCACCAAAGTGTTCGGTAGCGAAAACCCATGCCGTGCAATGTCGGAACCCCATTCGTGGGTTATGTGCATCGACGGGAAGGTGATGACTGAGCTGTCGAACGACGCTCCACCGCGCAGATCCCACGTGACCGACCAGAAATGCTCCACGAACCACTGGATCCGGGAGCCCGGCTGCCAACGCCGGAGATCGAACACCGAAGAGCTGGCCGGGCGGCCGACCACGCCGCGCAGAGGTTGCGCCGGTGTCGGGTTTTTCCAAGCACCCACGGTGACGAGACTACGAAACTCGAGGCCATGTCTGTTGAACCCATCCCCGCCGGATACACCAGCCTGACCCCCTTCCTGTGCGTCGCCGGCGCCGCCGCCGCAATCGACTTCTACACCTCGGTGTTCGGAGCGACTGTCGTCGAGAGAATGGACGGCCCCGACGGCACCGTCGCCCACGCCGAGCTCGACTTCGGCACCGGCCGGCTGCAACTGGGCGATCCGGCCGACGCCTACGGCATCACCGCGCCGGCGTCAGATGGCGACGTCGTGACGTACTCGGTCGCGCACTACTGCCCCGACGTCGACGAGGTGGTGGCACGGGCCGAGCAGGCCGGTGCCACGGTGCGGGAGGCGCCGCAGAACTTCGCCACCGGAGACCGGTTCGCGTCGATCCGGGACCCGTTCGGCGTGCGGTGGACCGTGATGACACGCATCGAGGACGTCTCGGCCGACGAGCGGGACCGCCGCCTGGGCGAGTGGGCGGCACAGAATGTGAACTAGCGTGGCGGGATGTCCTGCGTGTTCTGCGCCATCGTCGCCGGTGAGGCTCCCGCCATCACGATCTTCGAAGACGACGACTGCCTCGCCATCCTCGACATCCGCCCTTTCACCCGCGGGCACACCCTGGTCATTCCCAAGGTCCACACCGTCGACCTGACCGACACGCCGGTGGAAACCCTGGGGCGGATGACCGCCATCGGCCAACGCATCGCCAAGGCCGCACGCCTGTCGGGTCTACACGCCGACGGCAACAACATCGCCATCAACGACGGCAAGGCCGCCTTCCAGACGGTCTTCCACATCCACCTGCACGTCGTGCCGCGCCGCGACGGCGACAAGCTGTCGTTCGCGAAGGGAATGCTGGTACGCCGCGACGGCGACCGCGAAGAGACCGGGCGCCTGCTGCGGGAGGCACTGGCGCACGTCGACGCCGCGGAGAAGGATTGAGCGCATGAACATAGCGCTCTGGATGGAACGCAACATCGGCTGGCGGCTGCTCATGACGCACGACGCCATCTACAAGCGCACGAACGGGCGCATCGGCCACAAGATCCCGTTGCCCGGCACTCCACCCAGCCTGCTGCTGCACACCGTCGGAGCGAAAACCGGCCGGCCGCGTACGAACACGCTGTCCTATTTCCCCGACGCCGGCAACTACTACGTCGTGGCATCCAAGGGCGGTGATCCCAAGGCGCCGGGCTGGTACCACAACCTCAAGGCCGATCCGGACGTCGAGATCAACGTCGGGCCAAAGAGATTCGCGGTGAAGGCGACTCCGGTGCTCGCCGACGATCCCGACTACCCGCGGTTGTGGAAGATCGTCAACGACGGCAACTCGAACCGGTACAACGGCTACCAGAAGCGGACGTCCCGGAAGATCCCGCTGGTCCGTCTGACACCGAAGAGCTAGAAGAGCTCCTTGGCGAGCAGTTCCAGCGTGGCCTCGCGGGCCGGCGCGGTCGCCGGGTCGACACCGCGGTGAGCTGAGGCGACGGGGTGCACCATCACCTCGTCCACGCCGAAGTGCTCTGCCAGCGCGCGCACCTGGTCGGCGGCCTCGGCGGGTGAGCCGACGACGGCCTGGCGCAATCCCCCGTCGATCACCGACCGGGCGCGCGGGCCGAGATCGGTGACTTCGGCGTCCTCAACGAGGTCGATGGGAATCAGCGGGGCTCCGGTGCGGAGCCGGGCCATCATCTGCAGGTTCGGCAGGATCAGACGCAGTGCCTCGTCCCGGGTTTCGGCGACGACGGCGTTCACGGTCAGGAACGTGACAGGTTCGGGCGCCAGTTCGCTGGGCTGAAAGTTGTCGCGGTAGAGCTGCAGCGCCTCGAGGGTGCCCTGGCCCGCGAAGTGGTGGGCGAACACGTACGGCAAACCCTTTGCCGCGGCCAGCCTGGCCGAATACATCGACGACCCGAGCAGCCACAGTGTCGGTTCCGAGGCGGCGGCCGGGGTGGCCTTGAGAATGTAGTTGTCCCGCATCAGGTCGCGGGGCAACGGCACGCGCACGCCCGTGCTGCTCATCAGCTTGACGACATCGTCGAGGTACTCGGGAAACGCCTCGATGTCGCGTTCGTCGCGTCCGGCGGCACCGCGAAGGGCCAGCGACGTGACGGGGTCCGAGCCCGGTGCGCGCCCGATCCCGAGGTCGATGCGTCCGGGGTGGGCTGCTTCCAGCAGGGCGAACTGCTCCGCGACGGCCAGCGGCGCGTGGTTGGGCAGCATCACGCCACCCGAACCGAGGCGCACCGACGACGTATGTGCCGCCAGATGGGCGATCAGGACAGGCGGGCTGGTCGCCGCGACGGCCGGCATGTTGTGATGCTCGGCCACCCAGTAGCGCGTATATCCGAGCCGGTCAGCAGCCTGCGCCAGCAGCGTCGAGGCGGCGATCGCATCAGAGGTGCTCTGGTCGGAGCGCACGGGAACGAGATCGAGGACAGAAAGACGCATTGAGGGTGCAACGCTGCGCGCCGGCATTACGTTCCCGCGGTACTTCGGCGTGCTTTTCGCCGCTGAGCGACGATTTTCACGCCGAAATCGCACGGGCGGTGGCGAAAATGTCGTCCATCATCGCGGGTGTGAGCCGGCCGGTGAAGGTGTTCTGCTGGCTGGGATGGAAGCAGCCGAGCAAGTGCACGGTGCCGGTGGGAGTGGCCAGCTGGGCCGTCACACCATGCCCGAACTTCGGCGCGGGCTTGCTGACCGTCCCGCCGGTCCGCCGGATCAGCGCCAACGCCGACTGCCACGCGAAGCCGCCCAAGGCGATGATCACCCGCACCTCGGCGCCCGTCAGGCGCCATTCGGCGTCCAGCCACGGCGCGCACGTCGTCCGCTCGACGGGCAACGGCGCATTGTCCGGCGGCGCGCAGCGTACCGCGGCCGCCACTCGAACATCGTTGAGCTGCAAGCCATCTGCGCTGTCGGTGCAGGTCGCCTGATTCGCCAGCCCGCTGCGGTGAAGTGATGCGAACAGGAAGTCGCCCGAGCGGTCACCGGTAAAGACACGACCCGTCCGATTCGCGCCGTGAGCGGCGGGGGCGAGGCCGACGATCATGATCCGCGGCCGCGCCGCGCCGAAGCCCGGGGCGGGCCTGCCCCAGTACGGCTGGTCCGCATAGGACTTGCGCTTGACCTTGGCCGCCTCTTCGCGCCACTCGACCAGCCGCGGGCACGCCCGGCATACCGACACGCCTGCGTCGACCTGCTTCGGGGTCTTGGCCGCCTCGGCCAGCGCCACGACGTCGGCGGGCGTCGCGGCCACCGCCGTGCGCGCCGTCGCGGGGTCGCCCGGCCAACCACGACCGGGTCGCACCGGGGTCTCGAAAAGATCACCGGTTCGTGGATGTGGGAGGGGAGTCAAGATTTGTTACCAAGAAGCACCGTTCATCGTTACCACGAAACGCCGTTTCCCTCACAGCAGTGCCGCCGCGATTGGCCCACCATTGACCCCGCAAGGTTTCGATTGGGGGTTTTCATGCGACGAGCGGCAGCAATTGCAGGGATCTGCATCGTGGTCAGCGGATGCGCCAGCACGAGTAGTGCGGAGTCGACCACACCGACCAGGACAATGATCCCCCGCCCCCTCGTGGAACGTGAGCTGGGCGAGGTGCTTCTCAATCCCGAGGACGCCGCCGCGGTGATGGGTGTGCCTGCCATGACAGTCACCGAATCCCAGACCGCGATGTCGGACCACAGCGACATCATGGAGCCCCGTGAATGCCTCGCGATCGACGGCGCCGCGGAGTCACAGGTCTATGCCGACAGCGGTTTCCAGGCAGAACGTGACCAGAGCCTGAACGACGGTGAAGGCTGGAAGACGTACGTCAAGCAGGCTGTCGTGCTGTTCCCCTATCTGGAGAAGGCCGGCGAGTTCTTCGAGGCCTCTGCCGCGCAGTGGCCGGCCTGCCACGAGTACACCCACACCCAGAGCGGGTCACGCTGGAACCCGGGCCCGATCGTCCGTGAGGACAACAGATTGAGCACGGTCGCCATGCAGCAGGACGCCGCCGCCCCGGGCTGGGGTTGCGGACGGGCACTGGTGCACCGCAACAACGTCATCGTCGACGTCAACACCTGCAGTGCGGTCCCCGGGGATTCGGCGCTGCGGATCGCCGACCAGATCGCCGCCAAGATCGACGCGCAATGGTGAGCCGCTAGCAGCCGAAAACTCGGTCGTCAGACGCCCTGGGGCACTGCTACATTCCCGGCGATATCCCATGACGACCGACACCACGCGCGGTAGGCGCGTCCCGCTGCTTCTGATCCTGTTCGCGGCGCTGATGGCCGGGGCGGGCAACGGCATCTCCATCGTCGCGTTTCCGTGGTTGGTATTGCAGCGCAACGGTTCTGCACTCGACGCGTCGATAGTCGCGATGGCGGGCACCCTTCCGCTGCTCGCTGCGACGCTGATCGCCGGAGCCGCCGTCGACAAGCTCGGGCGCAGACGGGTGTCGATGATCGCGGACGCGCTCTCGGCGGTCTCCGTCGCGGCGGTGCCGGTGCTGGCGTTGACCTTCGGAGTCGACGTCATCAACGTCGCCGTGCTGGCGTGCCTGGCGGCCCTCGGCGCATTCTTCGACCCCGCGGGGTTGACGGCCCGCGAGACGATGCTCCCCGAAGCTGCGCACAAGGCGGGCTGGACGCTCGACCACGCCAACTCCTTCTACGAGGCGATCTTCAATCTGGCCTACATCGTGGGACCTGGCATCGGCGGCCTGCTGATCGCCACACTCGGTGGCATCAACACGATGTGGGTGACCGCCGCGGCGTTCGGATTGTCGATCGCCGCCATCGGGGTGTTGAAGCTGGAGGGTGCGGGCAGGCCTGACCCGTCGGCGATGTCCGACGGGGTGTGGGCCGGAATCCTCGAAGGCCTGCGCTTCGTGTGGAACAACAAGGTGCTTCGCACGCTCGCGTTCGTCGACCTTGCCGCCACCGGGCTGTACATGCCGATGGAAAGCGTGCTGTTCCCGAAATACTTCACCGACCGCAACGAGCCGGCACAGCTGGGTTGGGTGCTGATGGCGTTGAGCATCGGGGGGCTCATCGGTGCGCTCGGCTACGCGGTGATGTCGACATACATGAAGCGGCGCACCGTGATGCTCGCGGCGGTGCTGACGCTCGGCGTGGCCATGACGGTCATCGCGTTCCTGCCGCCGCTACCGGTGATCCTGGTGCTGTGCGCGCTCGTCGGGTTCGTCTACGGGCCGATCGCACCGATCTACAACTACGTGATGCAGACGCGCGCGCCGCAGCACCTGCGCGGGCGCGTGGTCGGCGTCATGGGGTCGCTGGCCTACGCGGCGGGTCCGCTCGGCCTCATCCTGGCCGGCCCGCTGGCGGACGCCACCGGGCTGCATGCCACGTTCCTCGCGCTGTCGCTACCGATGCTGGCGCTGGGCATCGTCGCGGTGTTCCTGCCGGGGCTGCGAGAGCTGGATGCGCCGAACACCTGACCCCGCAATGGCATTCACTCACGAGCCAGAGCGCAGACCGCGCAACAGGATTCGCGCAGCGTCATGCGTCAGATCCTCGTCCGTCGGATCGACCATGCCGTTGTTCACCATCGACGCCAGCCCATGCAGCATTCCGAAGATCACGGTCCCCAATCGGACCGTGTCGCCCTGCGCGAACACACCGGCCGCCTGCCCGGCCTCGACCATTTTTCGGACCGGCGCGAAACTCGCTTCCCGTGCGACGACCAGCTGTTCGGATGCGTCCGACAGGAAGCGACTCTGGGACATCAGGTCGGTCAGAGGTGGATTGGCGGTCGCGAAGCGCACATAGGCGAGCGCGACCTCGTCGAGCACGTCGTCGAACTCGCGGCGCTCGGAGGCGACCGCCGCCTCCAGCGCGCTCCCCAACCGCTGAAATCCGTCCGAGACCAGCGCCTCCAACAGCGCTGCCTTGTCGGGGAAATGCCGGCGGGGCGCCGCATGGCTCACACCGACCGCCCGAGCGAGTTCCCGTAGCGACAGGCCGTCGAGACCCGACGTCCGCAGCGTCGACTGAGCCTCGGCCAAGAGCGCAGATCTCAAGTCGCCGTGGTGGTAGGCCCGCGCGCGCATGGCCGGACGATACCAGGAATGTTGTCGTTGACATCATTGTTGTCACTGACTACTTTCGTGTGAGCCGGATCACCACCCGGCTCCGGCGAAAGGACATGATGGCGGTCAGCTCGGGGCGAACCGTACGCAGCTTCTGTCGCATCTGCACCTCGCTGTGCGGAATCCTCGTCGACGTGGACGGCGACGTCGTCACGCGTGTGCGCGGCGACCGGGAGCATCCCCTCTCGCGCGGCTACACCTGTCCGAAGGGGCGAGCCCTGCCGCAGATGCATCATCATCCGGCCCGCATCGAACGACCGCAGCTGCGCGTCGACGGTGTCCTGCGGGACGTCACGTGGGACGAGTGCCTCGACGACCTCGCCGCGCGCCTGCGCCGGATCATCGACCGCGACGGACCCGAATCCGTCGGCATTTTCTTCGGCACGGGAGTCGGGATGGACGCGACCGGAACCCGGAAGGCCGAAGCACTGCACGCAGCACTCGGGACACCCGCGAGGTTCAGCCCGCTGACCATCGACGGCACGGCGAAACCGTTGATCTCCGATCTGGTCGGTGGATTCGTCGGCCTCTCCGGTCGCCCGGACTACGACCGCGCCGACTTCGTGGTGTTCATCGGCACCAATCCGGTGATCTCGCACGGGCATGCGATCGCCGTGCCGAATCCGACCGGGACGGTGCGTGACATCGCGCGGCGGGGGCAGGTGTGGGTCATCGACCCGCGTCGCACCGAAACCGCCCGGTTGGCCACCGGCCACCTCGCTCCGAAACCAGGTACCGACCACGCTCTGCTCGCCTATCTGGTCCGCGAATTGCTCATCGACGGGGCCGATCCCGACGTGCCCGTCCAAGACGCCGACCGTCTCCGACGGGCTGTCGCGCCGTTCACCCTCGAACGCACCGCCGCGCTCTCGGACGTCCGGGCCGACGCGTTGTCAGCCTTCCGGGACGCCGTACGCAGGGCAGGTCGCATCGCCATCGAAACCGGCACCGGGGTGACGATGACCGCCGACAGGGCCAATGTCACCCAATGGCTGGCGTGGGTCGTCATGATCCTGACGGGGTCGATGAACCGGCCGGGCGGGCTGTGGTTCCATCCTGGCTTCGCCTACCAGCTCGAAGCTTTCGAGTTGCCGATCTCCCCACCCGAGGGGTCGTTCGGGCCGGGTCCGCGCAGCAGGCCGGAGACCCGGTCGTTCATGAACGAATGGCCTTGTGCCGCGTTACCGGATGAAATCGAGGCAGGCCATATTCGCGCTGTCCTGAACCTCGGTGGCAGCCTCCTGACGTCGTTTCCCGACACCGCTGCTCTGGAGCGGGCGTTGCGCAAGCTCGACGTCCTGGCCACCACCGACATCATCGCCAACGCGACAGTAGCGATGTCCACCCACGTGCTCCCGACCAAAGACCAGCTCGAACGCTCCGATGTGACGATCTGGGACGCTTTGAGCTCGCGGGTGTCGGCGCAGCACACTCCCGCCGTGGTGCCGCCGATCGGGGATCGACGCTCGATGTGGTGGTTCCTCGCCGAACTCGGACGACGACTCGGCTACGACATCGGTGACCCCGACCTGCCGGACGACACAGTGCTCGCCGATGTCGCGGCCCACGGTCGTTGCTCGTTCTCCGAGCTCGTTCAGACCGGGTGGTTCGACGCGGGACACGACCTGCCCGCATCGTGGGTGGAGCGTCACCTCGAGCGGCTCGGCGGCTGGAGGCTGGCGCCACCGCTGCTCGTCGAATCCCTGGCGGCACTTCCGGAACCGGGGCAGCTGGTGTTGACACCACGCCGGCAGATGAAGCGGCTCAATGCGCAGCTGGACTTCCTCGGCGAGTTGGCCACCGTGCTCATCCATCCCGATGACGCCGAGGCCGCCGGTGTGGCCGACGGCGCCCCCGTCACAGTGCGCAGCGCACGGGGACGGATCACCGCGACCGCCAAGATCGACCCGACCATCCGGCGCGGAGCGGTGTCGATGCCGCACGGCCACGTGAACGCCAACGTCAACGGGCTGACCGACAGGAACGACGTCGACGTCGTGACCGGAATGGTGCGCTACTCCGGTGTGCCGGTGAGTCTGGAGGCAGGAGCGTGACGGCCGACCTCCGCGTCGTCCAATGGGCGACCGGCAACATCGGCCGCAAGGCGCTGCGTGGCGCGCTCGAACATCCGACACTGTCGCTGGCCGGCGTGCTCGTGTACCACCCCGACAAGATCGGTACCGACGCCGGTGACCTCTGCGGCGTTGCGCCCGTCGGTATTCGGGCAGTCAGCGACCCTGCCGACGTCGTCGCGCTCGACGCCGACTGCGTGCTCTACATGCCGCGGACCCTGAACGCCGACGACGTGTGCAGGATCCTCGAGAACGGCACGAACGTCGTGACGACCTGCGGCGAGTTCCGGCATCCGGCAGCGATGGACCCCGCCCTGCGCCAAGCCGTGGAAGCCGCCTGTCAGATCGGCGGGTCGTCGATCCACAGCACCGGAAGCAGCCCGGGCTTGATCTCCGAAGCCGTGCCGCTGGTGCTGACGACGGCGCAGCGCCGGCTGGATCGACTCGTCATCGACGAATACGGTGACCTGTCCCAACGCGATTCACCCGAGATGCTGTTCGATCTGATGGGTTTCGGCCGCGCCATGGCCCCGTTCGAAAAGTTCCGCGCCGACTTCCTGTGCGCGAGTTTCGGGCCGTCGCTTCAGGCCCTGGCCGAGGCACTCAACCTGCCTCTCGACAACGTGACCGCACACGGGGAACTGGCGGCGACGCCCACCGAGGTCCACATCGCCGCGGGCACGCTCGAAGCACATTCTGTTGCTGCACAGCGGATCACCGTGACGGGCTGGCGAGGCGGACGCGAGCTCATCGAGTTCCGGGCCACCTGGTACTGCACCCGTCGCCTTGAGCCGGCCTGGAAAGTCGACGACACCGGATGGCGCGTCACCGTGCAGGGTGACGCCCCGCTCGATGTCACCATCCGAATGCCGATACCGCTCGACCAGATGGCCGAGACGACACCCGGGTACACCGCCAACCGTGCCGTGAACCTTGTCGAGGCGGTCTGCGCCGCCCGGCCCGGCATCCTCTCGGTCGTCGACCTGGCGTGTCCGGTGGCCCGATTGCACAGTCCCGCTCACGCGGAATCCGGAGATCGCCCTACACCGGGAGCAGGTACTCCTTGAAGAAGCGGCCGACCGCCCGCAGCCAGCGGCGCCGCACCGGCAGCGCGAAATGTTCGATCAGGTCGAGATCGGCGACGACATAACCGTCGGAGGCGCGGTACCACATCCCGGCCATGCACAACTCGATCGCGGCCATCGTCGTGACCCGGCCGGGGGCGATCGCGTCGAGGCGTTCGTCGGGCACGAACGCCGGGTAGGAAGACCCGATCCGGTCCGCCACGGCGCGCACGTGGATCTCCAACGCACCCGCCGACAACTGCGCCGTCCGGCGCATGCCCTGCAACGTCTTCACCTGGGCGAAGACCGCACTGTCCCGCATGGGTCGAACAATAGCCGTAACACGGCCGTAACATCACATCGCCCGTCCCTACACTGGCGCTATGCACGCGCTGGGCAGCCTCGTCGCCGACCTCCCCGAGGGCATGGTCGTGACCGATCCCGACATCCTGGAGTCCTACCGTCAGGATCGCGCGGCCGATCCCAGCGCCGGCGTCCCGCTGGCCGTGGTCCGGCCGCAGCGCACCGATGAAGTGCAGACCGTCCTGCGGTGGGCCAGCACACACCGGGTAGCCGTGGTACCCCGCGGCATGGGCACCGGATTGTCCGGTGGCGCAACAGCTCTCGACGGCAGCATCGTGTTGAGCACCGAGAGGATGCGCGACATCGCCGTCGACCCCGTCACCCGCACCGCGGTGGTGCAGCCCGGGTTGCTCAATGCGGAGGTCAAGAAGGCCGTCGCCGAATACGGCCTCTGGTATCCACCAGACCCGTCGTCGTTCGAGATCTGCAGCATCGGCGGCAACATCGCAACCAATGCGGGCGGCTTGTGCTGTGTGAAGTACGGCGTGACAACCGATTACGTACTCGGGCTGCAAGTGGTGCTGGCCGACGGCACCGCGGTACGCCTCGGCGGGCCGCGCCTCAAGGACGTCGCCGGATTGTCGCTGACGAAGCTGTTCGTGGGCAGCGAAGGCACACTCGGGGTCGTCACCGAGGTCACGTTGAAGCTGCTGCCCGCCCAGAACCCCGCGTGCACCGTCGTCGCCACCTTCGACTCGGTCGCGGATGCGGCGGCCGCGGTCGTCACCATCACCGGCAGAATTCGCCCCTCCATGCTCGAGTTCATGGACTCCGCGGCGATCAACGCCGTCGAGGACAAGCTCAAGATGGGGCTCGACCGCGAGGCCGGCGCCATGATGGTCGCCGCAAGCGACGACCGGGGGCCGTCGGGCGCCCAGGACGCCGAATTCATGGCCGAGGTGTTCACCGAACACGGTGCCAAGGAAGTCTTTTCGACGTCCGATCCCGACGAGGGGGAGGCATTCGTCGCGGCGCGGCGCTTCGCGATCCCCGCCGTCGAGGCCAAGGGGTCGCTGTTACTGGAGGACGTCGGCGTCCCGCTGCCCGCGCTGGCCGACCTCGTCAGCGGTGTCGAGAAGATCGCCGCCGACCGCGACCTGATGATCTCGGTGATCGCGCATGCCGGCGACGGGAACACCCACCCACTGATCGTGTTCGACCCGGCCGACGCCGCGATGGAACAGCGCGCCCAGCAGGCGTTCGGCGAGATCATGGACCTGGCGGTGGCGCTGGGCGGCACGATCACCGGCGAACATGGCGTCGGCCGGATGAAGCGGCCATGGCTCGCGGGTCAACTCGGGCCCGAGGCGATGGAACTCAATCACCGGATCAAGCAGGCTCTCGACCCCGACGGCATCCTGAATCCGGGCGCGGCGATCTAGACGCGGCCGAACTCCCGCGCCTGACCCCGTCGTTCACAGCAGGTTGTTGGCGATCAGCGAGCGCGCGGTATCGAGAATGGTCTCGTCGACCGGGCGCGGTTCCCAGCCCAGTACCGCTTTGGCCTTGGCGTTGCTGATCTGCGGTCGCCGACCGAGCCGAGACACTGCCTCCCGGAAAGCAGGCTCTGTCTGCGCGAGTTCGCGGACCTCGGCTTCGCTGTATTCGCTGGTGGGCACGTTGGACGCGGCGGCCCCCAGACCCTCGCGCAGGATGCGCGCGATTCCGAGGAAGCTCTCCGCCGGTCCGTCGGCTGTGAGCAGGATCCGTTCGCCCGCGGCGCCGGCCGTCGTCAGCGCCTGCAGGTGGGCGGTAGCGACGTCACGTACGTCCACGACGCCGAAATACTGGGGAGCCACCCGGTCGAGGGCACCCGTGAGCATCGACTGGATGAACTTCACCGATGTGGACAAATGTGTTCCGAGAGTTGGGCCGAAGATACCGACGGGCACCAGCGTGGTCAGTTCGAGGCCACCGCCTTCCCTGTCCACGAAGTCCCACGCCGCGCGCTCGGCGATGGCCTTCGATCGGATATAGGCAGTGTTGTCGTCGTCGGGGTCGGTCCAGTCTTCCTCGGTCCAGTTCTCGTCCGCTTTGGAGGAGTACCCCACGGCCGCGAACGAGGACGTCATGACAACCCGGCGGCAACCCGCATCCCGGGCATGACGCAGGACACGCAGCGTGCCCTCGCGCGCCGGCACGATGATCTCGTCGTCGTCCTCAGGAGCCTCGGCCGGAAATGGTGAGGCGATGTGCAGGACGTCTGTGACGCCGGTGACCGCATCCGCCCACCCGTTGTCAGCGGTGAGGTCGGCCAGCATGATCTCGATCGGACCCGGGTCCAGCCCCTGGGAGGCGACGGTTTCGGCGAGTTCTCGGGCGCGGGCTCGGCTGCGCAGGGCAACGCGCACCGGACAGTCCTGGCGAAGCAGCTGACTGAGGACGTGGCTGCCCACGTAGCCGGCGGCGCCGGTCACCAGCACCAAGGAATTCTCGCTCATGGTTCTCCTCACCATCTCCACGCGCAATCAGCTGTCCTGCAATTCTTTTCAGACATCGCTCAATGCCCGAAGGCTTTCCGCAGTGCGGAGACGGCCAGATCGACCGCCGCGGTGGTTGCCGCAGTCCCACGGAGAGGGTTGAGCATCATGAAATCGTGGATGATGCCGTTGAACCGGACGCTGGTGGTGCGCACACCGGCTTCGGTGAGCTTGCGGGCGTAGGCCTCGCCCTCGTCGCGGAGAACGTCGTTCTCGTCGACGATCACCAGCGCCGGCGGCAGTCCCCGCAGGTCCTCGACACTGGCGCGCAGCGGTGAGGCGGTGATCTGCGCGCGCATCCGCACGTCGGGCAGATAGCAGTCCCAGAACCACGCCATCGACTTCGCGGTCAGAAACGGGCCCTCGGCGAACTCTCGATAACTGCCGCTGTCCTGGCCGGCATCGGTCACCGGGTAATACAGCGACTGCTGGACGAAGGCGACGTCGCCACGCTGTCTGGCCATGATCGCCACCGCCGCGTGGGCACCGACCGCCAGCTCCCGCACCAACCGGTCGTGGGTCGCCGCGTTGCCCAGCACCCAGCCCCCGCCGTGGATGTAGAGAACCACCGGCAGGGGGCGACGCGCGCTGGGCGGCGTCACGATCCGCACTGCCACATCGCCGTGGCCGCAGGGCACTGTGACCCAGCGCTCGTCGATGTCGAGCTTGTCGATCGGGGCAGCCTGCACATCGTCGAGCACCTTGCGGGCGCCTTCGGGGCCAAGCTCATAAAGGAACGGTGGGGTGGCAGTCGCATCGGCGAACTCCTGGGCCGCCGGTTCCAACACGGGATCACTCATACCCGCAGCCTGCCGACGCAGTGCGGAGCAGGGACCACGGAAAACCCGTAGTCCTCGTTGCACGCAGCCGGTGGCGCTGGTCTGTGGCGGCCACGAACGACAGGACTACGGGTTTTCCGTGGTCCCTGACCAGCCTCCTGGATGGCAGCGTCATCGGTGTGAGGAGAAACAGATGAGCATCGCCACCCGTGTCGTGGTCGTCGGCGGCGGATATGCCGGCGTCCTGGCGGCCAACCGGTTGCGGCGACGCACCGATGTCGACGTCACCCTGGTCAACCCGCGGCCGCAGTTCGTCGAGCGAATTCGATTGCACCAGTTGGTCGCCGGAAACGACGACGCTGTCGAAGACTATGCGACAGTGCTGGCCGACTCCGTGAAGTTGGTGGTCGAGCGCGCCGAACGGATCGACCTCGCCACCCACTCGGTGCGGCTGGCCTCCGGCGTCACCCTCGACTTCGACTACCTCATCTATGCCGTCGGGAGCACCGCCCCGGTCCCGGCAGCGGTGCCCGGTGCCGAATTCGCTTTTCCGCTTGGTGAATTGGAGGCTGCTCAGCGGCTGACCGCCCACCTGGCCGACATCCCGATGCAGGCACCGATCGTGGTGGTCGGCGGCGGTCTGACGGGTATCGAAGCCGCCTCCGAATTCGCCGAAGCCGGACGCAGCGTCACGCTGGTCACCAGCGCGCTGGGCCCTTCGCTGGCCAGCGGCGGCCGCCGCTCGGTGGCCAAGCGGCTGAGGAAGCTCGGCGTCACGGTTGTCGACAATGACACCGTCACGCGGGTGCAGCCAGACCGAATCACGTTGCGGGACGGTCGTGAACTGCCGAGTGCGGCCACGGTGTGGACCGCCGGCTTCGGGGTTCCCACCCTGGCCGCCGACAGCGGCCTGAGCACCGACCGGCTCGGTCGGCTGCTCACCGATGAAACTCTCACCAGCGTCGACGACCCCGCGATCATCGCCGCCGGAGACGCGGCCTCACCGTCGGCACAGCCGCTGCGGATGAGCTGCCAACTCGCCATGCCGCTGGCCTCCCACGCCGCCGATACCGTCCTGGCACGGCTCGAAGGCAAGGAACCCGGGAACCTGAACCCGGCCTCGGTGGGCCAATGCATCAGCCTGGGCCGCCGCGCCGGCACCATCCAGATGTCGCACTTCAACGATCAGGCGCTACCGCTGCACATCGGCGGCCGCCTCGCCGGCGTCATCAAAGAATCGGTGTGCGCCGGCACCGTGTCCTTCCTGGCAAAAGAAGCTCGCAAACCCGGCAGCTACTTCTGGCCCAGAGGCGGTCAGCGACAGAAGAATCTGAAAAGAGGAACAGTGGATGTCTGACGTCATGGAGAAGCTGATGACGGCGATGACCGTCATCCAATCGGTCACACCGCCGCACATCCCCGACAGTGCGGACGCGATGACCGCGATCATCGAATGGGCCCCGGGCGACAAAGGCGCACCGCCGCACCGTCATCCCGGTGGGCCGTGCTTCGGCTACGTCCTGGAGGGCGAGATGCTTTTCGAGCTCGAGGGGGAAGCGCCGCGGGTCATCAAAGCCGGCGAGGCGTTCTGGGAACCGGGCGGTGACGTCATCCACTACTCCGACGGCAACAACCGCGACGACATCCCGTTACGGTTCCTCGTGACCATGCTCTGCCGGCCGGGCGTCGACATGTTCGTCCTCGTCGACGATGCAGAACTCGAACAACGCAAAGACCGCCGCTTTCAGAAGGGACACCAATGAAGATCACCGTGGTAGGTGCGACCGGACAGATCGGCGCCCAGGTTGTCGAATTGCTCACGGCTGCAGGACATGACGTCACTGCCGCGTCCCGGTCCTCCGGGGTAGATGCTGTCAGTGGCGACGGCGTGAGCGCCGCGTTCGAGGGCGCCGACGCGGTCGTCGACGTGCTCAATTCCCCCACCCTCGAGCCGGGTCCGGCTGTGGAATTCTTCACCCGCTCGGCCACCACGTTGCTGGCAGAAGCCAAGAGGGCCGGTGTAGGGCATTACGTGGTGTTGTCGATCGTCGGAGTCGGTGACATCGAGGCCGACGGCTACCTGCGCGGCAAGCATGTGCAGGAACAAATGGTGGTCAACTCCGGCGTCCCGTACACCATCGTGCGGGCGACCCAGTTCCACGAGTTCACCGAGGGCATCGTCGGGTCGCTGGTGGTCGATGGCGAAGTGCACGCCCCCGACGCCCTGATCCAGCCCGTGTCGGCCTCCGAGGTGGCCGGCGTGGTCGCACGGGTGGCCACCGAATCACCCCGCGACGGTGTGCTGAATTTCGGTGGACCGGAGAAGATGTCGTTCGCCGACCTGGCCCGTGCCGTCTTCGCCGCCCAGGGCGAGGACATGCCCGTCGTCGTCGATCCGCAGGCCACCTACTTCGGTGTTCCGCTGAAGCGGAACAGCCTCGTCACCGACGACGGCGCCGAGCTGGGCACCACCCGGCTCGCGGAGTGGCAGAAACGGTGACCGAGCTAGCCGGGTGCACCGCGCTGATCACCGGCGGTACCGCCGGCATCGGCTTCGCGACGGCCCGGCGGCTGGCGGATGCGGGCGCCGCGGTGATCATCACCGGCCGCAACCCCCAGCGCGGACATCAGTCGAGAGAGGAACTGGGCCCGGCGGCGAAATTCGTCGCCGTCGACATGGCCGACCAGGCCGGTGTCGAGCGGCTGGCCCGAGAACACGAGTTCGACATCCTGGTCAACAACGCCGCCCGATTCCCGGCCGGCCTGACCGTCGACCAGGACGAAAGCGAGTTCACACACACCTTCGCGGCCAATGTCCGTGGACTCTATTTCCTGGTGGCCGCGACGGTGCCCACCATGATCCGCCGCGGCGGCGGGGCCATCGTGAACGTCACTTCCATGGTGGCGTCCAAAGGTGTCCCGGGCGCGTCGGTGTACAGCGCATCCAAAGCAGCCGTGGAACAGTTGACCCGAACCTGGGCCGTCGAATTCGGTCCACACCACATCCGGGTCAACAACGTCGCGCCAGGCCCGACAGCCACCGCAGGTGTTGCCGCCGAATGGGGTGAGACCAACGAAAAGCTCGGCCGTGCGTTACCGCTCGGGCGAACCGCGAATCCCGCCGAGATCGCTGAAGCCATCTATTTCCTGGCCTCCCCGCGCGCCAGCTTCATCACCGGGACCACCCTGCACGTCGACGGCGGCGGCACCGCCGTCTGAAAGGAGAGTCATGGACTTCGACGAGCTGGTGCTGCGCCGGCATTCCACGCGAATGTTCCTGCCCGACAAGCCCGTCCCGGAAGGGTTGCTGAACGAGGCGCTCACCCTGGCCATGCGCGCACCGTCGAACTCCAATGTCCAGCCATGGCGATTGTTCCTGGCCGCGGGTGACCGGCGGGTCCGCCTCGGGGCCGCGTTGGCCAAAAAGGTGCGCGAAACGCCGCCACCGACGCTGGGTCTGCCGGAATCCCACAGCCACCTGAGGCGTCAACTGGGGGCTCTGCTGTACGGAGCGATGGGCGTCGCCCGCGACGACGACGCGGGCCGCTGGACCGCACAGCTGCGCAACTGGGACTTCTTCCACGCCCCGGTAGCCGGAATCGTCTGTATGCACCGAGATCTGGGGCTTCCCGACGCCATCGGGGTGGGGATGTTCCTGCAGACCCTGCTGCTGGCGTTGACCGAACGGGGCATTGACAGCTGTGTCCAGGTATCCACCGCCCTGTACCCGGACGTGGTCCGCGACGAGCTCGGCATTCCCGACGAACTCACCGTGCTGTGCGGCATCTGCATCGGCTACGCCGATCCGGCGTTCGCAGCCAACAGCATCAACACCCCTCGCAACCCGGTCACCGACAATGTCGTCTTCCTCGAGAACTGAGGTGGACGATCACACTGCCCTGAACACCGGCCAGCCCGTCCCCGACTGGCGCCATCTCCTCGATCCGCAGCGGCGTGCCGCGGCACCAGACGTCAAAGACGAACTGCGCACGGTGTTTCTGTTCGGGTTCCTCACCGACGCCCAAATCGACGTCCTCGGCGCCAACGGCGCAATCACCACCGTCGATGCCGGCTCGATCTGCCGGGAAGGCCAACCGGCACAGTCCTTTTACGTACTCCTCGATGGCGGCGACGTGGTGACGACGAAACGCTCGGGGGCGCAGGACGTCGAGCTGCACCGTACCTCCGAACGCGGTACCTATTTCGGCGCCGTCTTCGGCTGCGCGTCGGTTTACGACGTCACCGTGCGGGTGACGCGACCGTCGCGATTGTTCGTGGTGGAGGCCGGCTTCTTCGCACGGTTCATGCACGCGGTATGGCCCGTCGCCGTGCATCTGCTGGAGAGCACCACGATCGGCGGACTGCGCCAGCGCCAGCTCCTCGGCCTGCAGGAGAGGCAGTACGCGCTGGCCACCGTCACCGCCGGACTGACCCACCAGTTGAACAACCCCGCTGCAGCCACCGTGCGCGCGGTGGCCGACCTGCGTGAGAGCTTGGCCGAGGGACACCGCAATCTCGGGGTGCTGGCGGCGACAGACCCCGATGCGCTGCCGGCACTGGTGGCCATCCAGGCCGATCTCACCGGAAAGCCTGCAGCAGCTACCCTCTCGCCCTTGGAGGTCGCGGATCGCGAAGACGAGATCGACGCGTGGTTCACCGACCACGGCATCGATGACAGCTGGCGCTACGCCTCGACGCTGGTGGAGGCCGACCTCGATGTCGAATGGCTGAACCGAGTGGCTGCAGCGGTCGACCCGGCGTCACTGGAATGCGCCGTCAGCTGGCTCAAGCAATTCGTCGACAGCGAGATGCGGATCCGCGAGATCGCCGAGGCCGGCGCGCGGATCGCCGCTCTGGTCAACGGCGCCAAGCCCTACTCCCAGATGGACCGAGGCCCCTATCAGTGCATCGACGTCCACGAGATGCTGCGCAGCACCGTGCTGATGTTCGGCGACAAGATCGCCACGGTCGGCAAACCCGTCACCCTGGTCAAGGATCTGGACCAGTCGTTGCCCGAAATACATTGCTATCCCGCTGATCTCAATCAGGTGTGGACGAACCTGATCGACAATGCGCTGTATGCGATGAACGGTCGCGGCACGTTGACGGTGCGTACCCGACGCGAAGGCGACTCGATGATCCGAGTGGAGATCTGCGATGACGGACCCGGCATCGCCGACGACGTCATCGGTCGCATCTTCACCCCGTTCTTCACCACCAAACCCGTGGGTGCGGGCCCCGGACTGGGGCTCGACCTGGCGTGGCGTGTCGTCGTAGACCGGCACCGCGGCCACATTTCGGCGCGATCCGCGCCTGGCGACACCCGGTTCATCGTCTGCCTGCCCTTGGAGGCACCCGCCCCCGGCAGCTAGGGAAATCTCTTCCGCAGTTCCCGCCGCGAGCGAATCCCCATCTTGGTGAACACCTTCCGCAGATGCCACTCCACGGTGTGTGCACTGATGAACAGTTGGCCGGCGATCTCCTGATTGGTCAAGCCCTGGCCGGCCAGCTCGGCGATCTGATGCTCCTGCGGGCTCAACTCGTCACCCACGACCGTGGGATGTTTGCGGGTTTTCTGCCCGGCGGCCTGCAGCTCGCGGCGCGCCCGTTCGGCGAACGCCATCGACCCCATGTGAACGAACTCCTGGTGGGCGATGCGCAATGGCTCGCGGGCGACGGTGGCAGGACCGTTGCGGCGCAACCACTCCCCGTAGAGCAGGTGGCTGCGCGCGGCCTGAATCCGCAGCGGAGTCCCTCCGTACTGCGCGATCGCTTCCCGGTACAGCGCGTCTGCCTCGGTGCCGCTGCTCAACAAGGCGGACGCGCGAGCCAGTGAGCCGAGCGCTCGCGCCGTCCCGGCCGCCCGCGTTCGGTCCCGCAGGCACTCGAAGGCCTGCTCGGCGACCGCGCGGTTCTCGCCGCGCACGCCGGCTTCGACCAGCTCGGCCAACACCTCGGGATAGAAGCCGAGGTCGTCGTATTCACTGGCACTGCGGGCGGCGGCCAAGGCTTCGGCGTAGCGGCCCAGCCCGACGTTGAGCACGGCGGTGGCGTAGTGCGCCAGCCCGATCACCCGTCCCTCACCTCGGGCCCGGCCGGAAGCCAGGGCTGCCGTCGCCAACCGGGTGACCTCGGCCTCATCGCCCCGCCACGCCGCCACGATGATCCAGTGGTACTTCAACGGTGCGTAGTCGATGGCGACCGCGAGGTCGTTGGCCTCGGCGACAAGCGCACTGGCCGTTGCCAATTCGCCGTGCTCCACGGCTGCGCCGGCGCGCGACAACAGAGCCGACGGCAGCAACGCCAGCGCCCCGCTGCCGGTCGCCGACTGCACCGCATGCGCGGAGATGTCCCGCCAGCCGTCATCCCACGTCTCGTGGATCAGGCAGTCGTGAACAAGCGGGAATGCCCGCCAGAACCATCCGCGGCCGGAATCGCCGGCGGAGTCCTTGAGCGCGTCAAGGGCGCGGCGCATAGCGGGCATCGCCTCGACCGCCCCCACTGCCAACCGGTCGGCGAGCGCGTGCGTCACCAGGTCCAGCGGGGCCTTCGGCGACAGTTTCGCCAGTGCCGCACGGGCCGTGACGGCGACCTCGACGGCCAGGCCGCCTGCGATGCGCCCGACGTACATCGCCGCGCTGAGGCCCTCCAGGTACGCCTCGGTGGCCAGTGTGGTGTCGAGCGCCATCAACTGACTCGCCACGGCCGTGAACTGCGGTACGGCGGCCACGAGCGCGTCGGCGTCACCGTCGGCGCGTGCTGAGGCGAACGCGAGTCGGGTCCGCAGTTGCGCAGACCGGGCTCGTTGCAGGTCCGACAGCGGTCCCAGCGCCGCGGTGGCCAGCAGGCGGCGTGCGTTGTCGAAGGATGCGATCTCGCGGTGGGCTTCGGCGGCGGCCAGGGCCCGGCCGGTACGCAGAGCCGGGTCGGGAGTCAACTCGACGGCCCGTGTCAGAAAGGCAGCGGCAGAAGCGGTTCCGCCGCGCTGCAGCGCTCGTGCCGCTGAATGCTCAAGGTCCAGTGCCAACTGCTCGTCGAGCGATTCGGCGGCCAGCGCGCGATGCCAGGCCCGGCGGTCCGGGTCGACAGCAGGATCGGTGACCGCCGCCAGCGCCGCGTGCGCGAGCCGCCGCTGAGCGCCGGTGGCACAGCGGTAAGCCACCGACCGCGCCAGCGGGTGGTGGAACTGCACCCGGGTGCCGACCGCGATGAGGCCGAGGTCGTAAGCGGGCTGTATCACAGCGGGTTTGAGGTCCAGGTGCGCCAGCGCTCGTGACAGCAGAGCGGGGTCTCCGACCGGTTCGGCGGCCGCGACAAGCAACAGCATCCTGGTGTCTTCGGGCAGCTCGGCTATCTGAGCGCGGTAGCGCTCTTCGATACCGGCGGTGGCGGTGGCGGTGTGCATGACGGTGACGTCTTTCGGAGTCTCCAACAGCGCTAACGGATTTCCCCGCGCCTCGGCGACGATCCGGTCCAGGATCGCCGTGTCCAGTCGGCCCGGAAAGGTCGACTTCAACAACCTGCGCGCGTCAACGTCGTCGAGCCCACCCACCGCCACGGTCGGCAACCCCGCGGTGCCGTCGATCGGGCTACGCGTGGCGAACGCCAGCCCCACGGACTCGGCCTGCAGACGGCGCGCGACGAAGAAGAGCGTCTGCGCCGACACCTGGTCCAGCCATTGCACATCGTCGACCACGCACAGCACGGGTTGGTCCGCAGCGGCGAACGCGAGCAATCCGAGCACGGCCAACCCGACCAGGAACCTGTTCGGAGCGGAGCCGGTTTCGCTGAGCCCGAAGGCCCGCTCCAAAGCCTCCCGCTGCGGTTGCGGTAGCTCGAACCGGCGATCCATCACCGGCGCGCACAACTGCTGCAGACCGGCGAACGCCAACTCCATGTCGGACTCGACCCCTACCGCGGTCAACACGGTGCAGTCCGCCGCGGACTCGCGCAGGAACGCCAGCAGCGCCGTCTTCCCGATGCCGGCCTCACCGAGCAGTACCCGCACCTCGCTGCGCCCGGAGCGCACGGAGTCCACCATTTCCCGCAGCGCCTGGCATTCGGTGGCGCGGCCCAACAGCACCTCATTGCTTCGGTCGCGGATCGCCGTCACGATCGAGATGACCACCTGTCTGGAACGCCCGCGCAGCCAACGCCCCGGCCGCGATTACCGGCAAATCCTGTCACGTCGGCACGTCGGATGCAGGGCGACCGGCGGACTACGGGCTTTCCGTGGTCCCTGCCGGGCCACGCACCTGCCACTGTTGTCGGACCCCACCGACGGAGGGCACGTTGTGAGCACACCGAACGTCCCGGGACGTACCGCGTTGGTGACCGACGGTACCTCGGAGTTGGGACGGGTCACCGCACGTCTGCTCAAGCACGACGGCGCTCAGCTCATCGTCAGCGGCCGGGAGTCCCGCGCGGGACGATCTGCCGTCAACGAACTCGGCCCCGGCGCCCGGTTCATCGCAGTTGACCTGGGCGATCTCGCTTCCGTCGACCACCTCGCCCGGCAGATGCCGGTCGACATCCTGGTCAACAACGCCGACGTGGCGGACGTCGACACATTGGCCGGTATGTACTTCTTGGTGGCCGCCGTCGCCCCCGGCATGATCCGCCGAGGTGGCGGAACGATCGTCAACGTCGCGTCCGGGACGACAGGTGCCGTCGCAGCACTGACCCGTACCTGGGCCACCGAGTTCGGGTCCGCCGGTATCCGCGTCAACACCGTGGTGACCACCAGTCGGCCGAATGCGCTGGGACGTGTCGGCAAACCCGCTGAGATAGCCGAAGCGATCACCTTTCTCGCCTCCGGTCGAGCGAGCTTCATCACCGGAGCCATGCTGCACGTCGACGGCGGAGCGAGCATCGTCTGACCCGCAATCATTGACATCTGCACGCTTCTGTTTTACGAATGAGGCATGACGGCCACTTTGTCTCATAGTTCGCCGGTGCGGTTCGAGCCGGCCGACGCCACGACGTGGCGGGAACCGTGGCCGATGTACCGGGCGCTGCGCGACCACGACCCGGTCCATCACGTTGTCCCGGCCGACTGCCCTGACCATGACTACTACGTGCTGTCCCGGCACGCCGACATCTGGGCCGGCGCGCGTGACCACGCGACGTTCTCGTCGGCGCAGGGGCTGACGGTCAACTACGGCGAACTCGACCTCATCGGTCTCGCGGACAATCCGCCCATGGTCATGCAGGACCCACCGGTGCACACCGAATTCCGGAAGCTGGTCGCGCGCGGTTTCACACCCCGCCAGGTCGAGGCGGTGGAACCCACGGTCCGCGAGTACGTCATCGAACGCATCGAGCGCCTCAAAGCCGACGGCGGCGGGGACATCGTGGCCGAACTGTTCAAGCCGCTGCCTTCGATGGTGGTCGCACATTATCTCGGTGTGCCCGAGGAAGACCGGTGTAAATTCGACGGCTGGACCGATGCGATCGTCGCGGCCAACACCAGCGAAGGCGGACTCGGCGGGGCGCTGAACACCCTCGGAGATGCCCTCGGCGAGATGATGGGCTACTTCACCTCGCTGATCGAGCGGCGGAGGGTCGAGCCCGAGGATGACACGGTGTCGCACCTGGTCGCGGCGGGAGTCGGCGCAGACGGCGACATCGCCGGCGTGCTGTCGATCCTCGCGTTCACCTTCACCATGGTCACCGGCGGTAACGACACCACCACCGGAATGCTCGGCGGCTCAGTCCAATTACTGCATCAGCGGCCTGACCAACGGCGCTTGCTGGCCGACGATCCGGGGCTGATCCCGGATGCCGTAGACGAGTTCCTGCGGCTCACCTCGCCGGTCCAGATGCTCGGCCGCACCGTCACGCGCGATGTGACGGTTGGCGATGTGACCGTCCCGCAGGGACGACGCGTGATGTTCCTCTATGGTTCCGGCAACCGCGACGAGCGCCAGTTCGGCGACGACGCAGGCGAACTCGACGTGACGCGCAAGCCGCGGAACATCCTGACGTTCAGCCACGGCGCCCACCACTGTCTGGGTGCGGCCGCGGCGCGGATGCAGTCGCGCGTGGCGCTGACCGAACTCCTGACCCGAATCCCCGATTTCGAAGTCGACGAGTCGGGAATCGTCTGGGCGGGAGGCAGCTACGTCCGGCGGCCGTTGTCTGTGCCGTTCTCGGTGACGCGCTGATGGCGGGCGACTGGCTGGCCGAGCGGCGCACCGAGGTGGCCGCAGACCGCATCCTCGACGCGGCAGGCGAACTCTTCGCATCCCAGGCCGCCGCGACCGTCGGGATGCACGAGATCGCCTCGGCTGCCGGATGTTCACGCGCAACGCTGTACCGGTACTTCGAGAACCGGGAAGCGCTCTACACGGCCTACGTGCACCGGGAGAGCTACCGGCTCTACCGGGAGATGACCGAACAGATCATGTCTTTCGACGATCCGCGGGACCGGCTGATCGAGGGCTTGCTCGCGTCGCTGCGCAATGTGCGCGAAAGCCCTGCCCTGTCTTCGTGGTTCGCGACTACCCAGCGGCCCATCGGGGCCGAGATGGCCGAGGAATCCGAGGTCATCAAGGCGCTGACGGAGGCATTCGTCATCTCGCTCGGGGCCGACGACGCCGAACACGTCGCCCGTCGGTCCCGCTGGCTGGTTCGGGTGATGACCTCGCTGATGCTGTTCCCCGGGCACGACGAAGACGACGAGCGCACCATGCTCGAAGAGTTCGTGGTGCCGATCGTGCTACCGAAACGGCCAGCTGATCAGGCCACCCAATAGGCTTGTGCCTTGACGGATTTGCGCGCGATCTTGTAATCCTCGCGCAGCAGTTTCGCAACCGCTCGGGTGGTGCGGTTGTCGCATGCGACCCAGCCGAAATGGTCGGACGCATCGAAGGCGGCCGAACCGACGGCCGCGACGAGACCGGCGCCGGCGTTCTCACGGTCCACCCACGTGACATCCGCGCCGCGACGAACCGGCAGCTGTCTGTCGTCCTCGTGGGCAGCTTCGAGGAAGATCCGCGCGGGGGCGTCGCCGATGGCACCGAGCAGTGAGTTGATCGCGGGCAGCGACGCCGTGTCACCAACAATCACGTACCCGGCCGGCCGGGGCTCGGGCAGCGCGAAGTTGCTGCCCAGCACTGTCGCCTCGATCGTGTCGCCCGGCTGCGCCTGCTCGGCCCACCGCGACGCAACGCCGTCGTGCAGGGCGAACTCCACGTCCACGGTGTCGCTGGCCGGGTCCGGGTTGACCAGCGTGTAGCCGCGCTGGTGCAGCTTTTCGCCGTCGGTGAACCACATGCGGATCCACTGCGTCGGGTGTAGCGAACGGTCTTCCAGCAGACCGCCTGCCTGGAAGCTCAGCCGCAGGTAGTGCGGGCTGACCTCGGTGCGTCCGGTGACAGTGAGCTCATAGTCGCCCGCACGCAGCAGCTTGAGAACCGCACCGGCGAACCCGCGCGACAACTTGGTGTCCGACATGGACCCATCACTCCTCCCTGCGATTAGTTAGGTCAGCTTAACCTAACTAGTCGAGCAGTCGGAGCGTCGCCGCTCAGCTGCGCACGCGCGTGAACCGGTGCAGCAGCCAGGCCAGCGGGATGGTCACCAGGAGCGTGCCGAAGAACAGCATCCACACCGACCCGGTGTAGATCGGATACCGCACGATCTCGACCATCACCAGCTCCATGGTGACCAGGTGGATCAGGAAGATCTCATAGGAGATCTCGCCCAGGAACACCATGGGCCGGCTCGCCATCAGCCGCGAGTACAGGCCCGTGTCGCCCAGCGCGAGCGGCGCCACCACCAGCGTCGCGATCGCCGCATAGAACGCCGTCTTGAACAGCGCCTCGTGCAGCCCGGCGGGCGAGGTCGTCGGCTCCCCCGCGATGGGCGTCGAGACGATGAAATAGCTGACCACCGCCAGTGGCACACACACCAACGCATAGGCACGGACACCCATCGGCTGCAGCGCGGCCAACAGCATCCCGCCGACGAACCACGCGAGATAGCCGGGCAGCCAGAGCTTGCCGCCGTCGGGCAGGAAGTCGGTGCTGTGCACCAGCCACATCCACGCCGGCGACACCATGGCCAGCACGGCCAGCCCCGTCAGCAGAAGCCCGGGGCGCCAACGCCTGCGGCACAGCACCACGAGGAGCAGGTAGGCCAGCACAGGCAGCGCGATGTAGAAGGCAACCTCCACCGCGAGGCTCCACATCTGCGTAAGACCCTGGTGCAGAAACGAATACAGGTAATTGTCGGTGTAGATCTGGGTCAGGGTGAGGTTGCGGAACAGGCCTTCCCAGGTGTGCCCGGGATTGGGTCCGGCCGTGCGGAAGTGGTAGACGAGATACGCCGCGACGACGGTGACGACGTAGGCCGGCATGATGCGACGTACCCGGTGCCAGGCGTAACGCCGCACCGAGGGCGCCGGTTCTGCGGCGAAGGCGGCCCTGACCCAGGGCAGGAACAGCAAGAATCCCGACAGCACGAAGAAGATCGGCACGCCGATCTCCATCCGCGAATAGACCAGGCCCACATAGCCTTGCGGGTACTTACCGGTCGTGTACGCAGCGTGGGTCAGCACCACCAGAAGCGCGGCCACCGCACGAATACCGGTGAGCGAGGCGACACGCTCCGTGGTGACCGACTCGAGTCCGCCCGCCGCCTCGACGCCGGACCTGCCCGTGCTCGCGGGCAAGGTCACTTGGTCTTGGGCTTCCCCCGGTGCGGTTTCGGACCGCGATCGGGTTGGAGCTGGATCAGCTGACCCTGAATCCTGGTGTTCTCCAACGCTTTGAGCGTCTTGCCGGGCAGCTTGGCGGGCAGCTCCACCAGGGAGTGATCGACCTTGATGGTGATGTGGCCGAAGTCGCTGCGGTGCAATCCGCCTTCGTTGGCGATCGCACCCACGATCGCGCCGGGGGCGACCTTGTGCCGCTTGCCCACCGAGATCCGGTACGTCGCGAGATCGCTGCGCCGCTCACGCTGCTTGCGCGGCGGGCCGTCGCTTCGATCTCCACGGTCGGGGCGTTCGCGGCGCTTCTCCGGCGGCGGTTCCGTCATCAGGAACTCTTCACCGTCGCGGCTCTGCAGGGCGAGCGCGGCCGCGATATCGGCCATCGGAACGTCGTGGTCGCGCTCGTAGCCCTCGATGAGCTTGCGGAACAGGTCGATACCCGGCTTGGCCAGTGCATCGGTGATCGAATCGCTGAACTTCGCGACGCGCTTTTCGTTGACATCGTCGACCGACGGCAGCTCGGACTCCACCAGCTTCTGGCGCGTCACCCGCTCGATGGCGTTGAGCAGATGCCGTTCGCGTGGCGTCACGAACAGCAGCGCCGTGCCCGACCGGCCCGCGCGCCCGGTGCGCCCGATCCGGTGGACGTAGGACTCCGGATCGTGCGGGATGTCGAAGTTCACGACGTGGGAGATGCGCTCCACGTCCAGGCCCCGGGCCGCGACGTCCGTGGCGACCAGGATGTCGATGGTCCCGTCCTTGAGCGCGTTGATGGTGCGCTCGCGGACCGCCTGCGGGATGTCGCCGTTGATGGCCGCCGCGGCGAACCCGCGAGCCTTGAGCTTCTCGGCGACCTCCTCGGTGGCCTGTTTCGTGCGGACGAAGACGATCATCGCGTCGCCCTGCTCGACTTCGAGCAGCCGAGTCAGCGCGTCCATCTTGCGCGGGTAGGACACCAGGAAATAGCGCTGCGTGATGTTCTCGGCGGTCTGCGTCTTCGCCTTGACCGTCACCTCGACCGGATCGTGCAGGTACTTGGCGGTGATCTTCTTGATCGCCGGCGGCATCGTCGCCGAGAACAGCGCGACCTGCTTGTACTCGGGGGTGTCGGCCAAGATGCGTTCGACGTCCTCGGCGAAGCCCATCTGCAGCATCTCGTCGGCCTCGTCGAGCACCAGGTAGTCCAGGTGCGAGAGGTCGAGGCTGCCCTTCTCCAGGTGGTCGATCACGCGACCCGGCGTGCCGACGACGACCTGGGCGCCGCGCTTGAGCCCGGACAGCTGGGGCACGTAGGACGAGCCGCCGTAGATCGGGAGCACGTTGACGCGAAGGTGCGCGCCGTACCGGCCGAAAGCCTCCGCGACCTGCAGCGCGAGCTCACGGGTCGGCGCCAGGACCAGCGCCTGCGTGTTGCGGCTGTCGGTGTCGATCTTGGACAGGATCGGGATCGCGAAGGCGGCGGTCTTGCCGGTTCCGGTCTGCGCCAGCCCGACGACGTCGGAACCCGCCAGCATGGCCGGGATCGTCGCCGCCTGGATCGGTGAGGGCGATTCGTATCCGACGTCGGCGACGGCCTGCAGCACCGATGGGTGTATCTGCAGGTCAGCAAAGGTCAGGTCTGCGGGCTCTTGCTCCGCATTCGAGGACGTCATCGAGGTTGAAGTCTAGTGCCAACCGGCGAGACGTCCGGCCAGTGCCGGATACGCGGTGCGCCTCGCCGCGCCCCGCCCGTCCTGCCGGTACGGTGCCCAACTGTGAAATGGGCGTCGGTCGTCGGCTCCGTGGTGGCCGTAGCAGCGATCACCACCGCCTGCAGCCCCGGCGACTCGACGGTGTCGAAGACGCCCGACCAGACCACCCCGGCGGCCGCCGCGCCGGCCACCCCGCCGCCGGGGCAGCCCACCGGTCCTCCGCCCGGACCCGCCCCTGCTGACGACCCGTGCGCGACCGACCTGGCGGCGCCCGAGATCGCGCAGGCCGTCTCCGAACTGCCCCGCGACCCGCGAAGCAATCAGGCCTGGAATCCCGAACCCCTGGCGGGCAACTACAACGAGTGCGCGCAGCTGTCGGCGGTCATCATCAAAGCGAACACCAACTCAGACAATCCGAACACGCGCGCCCTGCTGTTCCACCAAGGCAAGTTCATTCCGACGGGCGTGCCCGACACCTACGGTTTCAACGGTCTCGACAGCGCGCAGACCACCGGCGACACGGTCGCGCTGAAGTTCTCCGGTGGCGTGCCGGGGCTCGACAGCGTCGTGAAGTTCCGCTGGAACGGCAGCGGGGTCGAGCTGATCGGCAACACGCCCGGCTGACCTTCCGCGAAATATCATTCCGGGTCGTTGTCGAGGCCGGAATCGCGACCCGGAATGATATTTCGCGGCGATGGGCTGTCGGTGTATTCGCTTACAGTGGCTGCGTGTTCGTGGCCACCGATGCGGGCGAAAGCCGTGTCATCTACAGCGCGTCCGACCTGGCTGCCGCGGCGCGCTGCGAGTACGCGCTGCTGCGCTCGTTCGACGCACGGCTCGGGTGGGGGCCGGCGGTCTCGGGCGACGATGAACTGCTGGCCCGCACCGCATCCCTCGGCGACGAGCACGAGCAGCGCCACCTCGCCGAGCTCCGGCTGGCCGCCGAAGTCGCCATCATCGGCAGGCCCAAGTACACCGTCGCGGGGCTGACGGCTGCAGCCGAGCAGACGCAGCGTGCGATCGAGGACCGCGCGCCGGTCATCTACCAAGCCGCCATGTTCGACGGGCGCTTCGCCGGCTTCGCCGATTTCCTGGTGCTGGAGGACAGCGGACGCTACCGCCTGCGCGACACGAAGCTCGCCCGGTCGGTCAAGGTCGAGGCACTGCTGCAGATGGCGGCATACATCGAAACCCTCACCGCGGCAGGCGTTCCGGTGGCACCGGAAGTCGATCTGGTACTGGGCGACAGCACGGTGGTGAGCTACGGCGTCGACGAACTGCTGCCGGTGTACCGGCCGCGCCGCAACGCGCTGCAGCAGCTTCTCGACGGGCACCTCGCCGGTGGACGAGCAGTCGCGTGGGAGGACGAGCACGTGCGGGCATGCTTCCGGTGCTCCGAATGCGAGGCGAAGGTCCGCGAACACGACGACCTGCTGCTGGTCGCCGGCATGCGGGTCAGCCAGCGGGCCCGCCTGATCGACGCCGGCATCACCACCGTCAGTGAACTTGCCGCGCACGACGGCCCGGTGCCCGAACTGTCGACGCGAACCGTCGCCGCACTCACCTCACAAGCCCGGCTTCAGACCACCGAACGGACTGACGGCAAGCCGCCCTACGAGCTCGTCGACGCGCAGCCGTTGATGGTGTTGCCCGACGTCGACAGAGGCGACCTGTTCTTCGATTTCGAGGGCGACCCGCTGTGGACCACCGACGGCCAGGACTGGGGCCTCGAATACCTGTGGGGCGTGCTCACCGTTTCCGACGACTTCCAGCCGTTCTGGGCGCACAACCGTGCAGAAGAGCGCCGGGCGCTCAAAGACTTCCTGACGTTCGTGCGCAAGCGCAGACGCCGCTACCCCCGCATGCACGTCTATCACTACGCGGCTTACGAGAAGAGCACGCTGCTGCGCCTGGCCGGCCGCTACGGGGTCGGCGAACACGAGGTCGACGAGCTGCTGCGCGACGGGGTGCTCGTCGATCTGTATCCCCTGGTGCGCAAAAGCATTCGAGTCGGCACCGAGAACTACAGCATCAAATCGCTTGAACCGCTGTACATGGGCAACGAACTGCGCGACGGTGAGGTCACCACCGCCACCGCGTCGATCACCGAGTACGCCCGCTACTGCGAGCTTCGCGACGAGGGCCGCACCGACGATGCCGCCACTGTGCTCAAGGAGATTGAGGAGTACAACCGCTACGACTGCCGTTCGACGCGGAGGCTGCGGGATTGGCTGATGGCGCGCGCCATCGAATGCGGCGTCCCCCCGCGCGGACCTGTGGTCGTCAGCACCGAACACGCCGTCGCAGAACCCGACGACGTCGAACGCACACTGCTCACGTTCGCAGGCGACGGCATCGACATCCGCACGCCCGAACAATCCGCAGCCGCAATGATGGCTGCCGCCAAGGGTTTTCACAAGCGAGAGGACAAGCCGTTCTGGTGGGCGCACTTCGACCGGGTCAACAATCCGGTGGACGAATGGTCCGACGACGGCGATGTCTTCATCGCCGACGACCATGAGATCGTCGCCGACTGGCACAAGCCGCCCAAGGCACGCAAACCGCAGCGCCACGTGCGGCTGTTCGGCGAGATCGCCAACGGCGAACTGGGCAGAGAGATGTACGCCCTTTACGACCCGCCGTCACCGGCCGGGTTGACCGACGATCCCGACCGCCGGGGATTCGGTTCGGTGACCGTCACCGGGTGCGACGATCCCGAGGCCCCGACCGAGGTCCTCATCGTCGAACGGCAACCCAAGGACGGTGACACCTTCGACCAGGTGCCGTTCGCGCTGACCCCCGGGCCGCCGATCAGCACGACCATGCTGCAGGAAGCCATCGCCGACACCGCGGGATTGATGGCAGGCGGATTGCCGAATCTGCCCGCCGACGCGCTGACCGACATCCTGCTGCGGCGGCCACCACGCACCCGCAGCGGCGCTCCTCTGCCCCGCAGCGGCGACGTCGTCACCGACATCACCGCGGCGCTACTCGACCTCGACTCGTCCTATCTCGCCGTGCACGGTCCGCCGGGCACCGGCAAGACGTATACCTCGGCGCAGGTCATCGCCGCGCTCGTCACCGAGCACCACTGGTCGATTGGTGTGGTCGCACAGTCGCACGCCGTGGTGGAGAACCTGTTCGCCGGTGTCATGGACGCCGGTGTGGACGGAGCCCGGGTCGGCAAGAAACTGCACACGGTCAGCACCGGGTGGACGGAGCTGGATCGCGACGACTATGCCATGTTCATCTGCCAGGGCGGCTGCGTAGTCGGCGGCACCGCATGGGATTTCGCCAATGCCAACAAGTTCGATCGCGGCAGCCTCGACCTGCTGGTCATCGAGGAGGCCGGGCAGTTCAGCCTCGCCAACACCGTCGCGGTGTCCCGGGCGGCACGCAACCTGCTCCTGCTCGGTGATCCGCAGCAGCTGCCCCAGGTCAGCCAGGGCACCCATCCCGAACCTGTCGACGGTTCGGCGCTCGGGTGGCTCGTCGACGGTCACCACACCCTGCCGCCCGAACGCGGCTATTTCCTCGACCTGTCCTACCGCATGCATCCCGAGGTCTGCCGGGCCGTGTCGCGGCTGTCCTACGACCGCAGGCTGCACTCCCATGAGCTGGTCACCGCCGCGCGCCGCCTTGAGGGCGTCGCCCCCGGCGTACGCACCCTGAGCGTCAGACACCTCGGCAACGCCAACGAGAGCCCGGAGGAAGCCGCCGCGATCGTCGCCGAGATCGAAGGGCTGCTCGGCACACCCTGGACCGACGAGAAAGGCACCCGTCCGCTGGCACAGGCCGACATTCTCGTCGTCACCCCCTACAACGCCCAGGTGGTCCAGGTCCGTCGCCATCTTGAGGCCGCCGGTCTGACCGAGGTCCGCGCAGGCACCGTCGACAAGTTCCAGGGACAGCAGGCTCCGGTGGTGTTCGTGTCGATGACGGCGTCCTCGATCGACGACGTACCGCGCGGAATCGCGTTTTTGCTCAACAGAAATCGTCTCAACGTGGCGGTGAGCCGGGCCAAGTACCTGGCGATGATCGTGCGCTCGGACCAGCTGACCGAATACCTGCCGGGGACACCGGACCGGCTGGTCGAATTGGGCTCGTTCCTGTGCCTCACCGACTGTGATACACCGGGCCAGTGACCGAAGCGCTGACCGAGCGGCTCGCGGCGATCGTCGGAGTGGCCTACGTGACCACCGACGGCGACGTCCTCGACGGTCGATCCGTCGACCACACCGGCAGGTATCGCGGACATGCGTCGGCGTTGGTGCGGCCGGGATCGACCGACGAGGTGGCGGCAGTGCTGCGGGAGTGTCGCGAGGCGGGTGTCAGCGTGACGGTGCAGGGCGGGCGGACGTCGCTGGTGGCGGGCACGGTGCCCGAGCACGACGACGTACTGCTCTCGACCGAGCGGTTACGCGACATCGGAGACGTCGACGTGGTGGAGCGCCGGGTGCGGGCGGGCGCCGGCGCGACACTGGCCGACGTCCAGCGGGCGGCCACCGCGGCCGGCCTGGTCTTCGGGGTCGACCTCGCCGCCCGTGATACGGCCACCGTCGGCGGCATGGCGTCGACGAACGCGGGCGGGCTGCGCACGGTCTGCTACGGCAACATGGGCGAGCAGGTGATCGGGCTCGACGTCGTGCTCCCCGACGGGTCGGTGGTGCACCGCCACAGCCAGGTCCGAAGCGACAACACTGGTTACGACCTGGCGTCGCTGTTCGTGGGCGCCGAAGGCACGCTCGGGGTGATCACCGCGCTGGACCTGCGGCTGCATCCGACCCCCCGCCGACGTGTCACGGCCATCTGCGGTTTCGCCGACCTGGATGCGTTGATCGTGACCGGCCGCGTGTTCCGCGACATGGAAGGCATTGCGGCGCTGGAACTCATCGACGCCAGGGCGAGTGCGCTGACCGCCGAGCACGCCGGGGTTTCGGCCCCCGTGCAGGGCGCGTGGCAGCTGTTGATCGAACTCGCCGGGGAGACCGACCTCACCGATCGGCTGGCCGATGCGCTCGAGGACGCGGAGCTGTCCGACGAACCCGCCGTCGGTGTCGACGCGAATGCCCAGCAGCGGCTGTGGCAGGTCCGCGAGGCCGTCGCCGAGGCGCTCGGGGTCTACGGTCCGCCGCTGAAATTCGATGTCTCACTTCCACTCTCGGCGATCCACGGGTTCTCCGAAGACGCCGCACGCCTGATCGCCGAACATGCGCCCGATGCGATCCCCGTGCTGTTCGGCCACATCGGCGAGGGGAACCTTCACCTCAACATCGTGCGCTGCGCACTCACCGGCGACGCCGAACGTCAGCTGTACTCCGCGATGATGGAGCTCATCGCGAACCACGGCGGCAACGTCAGCTCCGAACACGGCGTCGGGACCCGCAAACGCGACTACCTGTCGATGGCGCGCACCGACGCCGACATCGCCGCGATGCGCGCCCTCAAGAACGCCTTCGACCCCACCGGCTACCTCAATCGCGCGGTTCTGTTCCGCTGACAGGTAGCGTGGCGCGGGATGACCAGCATCGAAGCTGACTACCTCGTCGTCGGCGCGGGCGCGATGGGCATGGCGTTCGTCGACACCCTGCTCGCCGAAAGCGATGCGACGATCGTGCTCGTCGACGAGAACCACCAGCCCGGCGGGCACTGGAACTCGGTGTATCCCTTCGTCCGTCTCCATCAGCCCTCTGCCTACTACGGCGTCAACTCGCACGCCCTGGGCAACGAGGACGCGGTCGACCGCAGCGGCTTCAACGAGGGGTTCTTCGAGCTCGCCACCGGTCACGAAGTGTGCGCCTACTACGACCAGGTGATGCGCAACCACATGCTGCCGACCGGACGGCTCACCTATTTACCGATGACGCGCTACCTGGGCGACAACAGGATCCGCACCCTCGGCGGCGAAGAGCACACCGTGACAGTGCGGCGGCGCACCGTGGATGCGACCTACCTGCTGACGGTGGTCCAGTCGATGAGATCGGCCCCGTTCTCCGTCGCTGACGGGATCACCGTGATACCACCCAACGACCTTCCTCGCCGTGCCGCCGAACACGAGCACTTCACGGTCGTCGGCGGCGGCAAGACCGGTATGGACTGCTGCCTGTGGCTGCTGCGCAACGGGGTGGCGGCCGACAAGATCCGCTGGATCAAGCCCCGCGATTCATGGCTGCTCAACCGGGCCAATGTGCAACCGGGACCGGAGTTCGCCGAGAACCTCCGCGAGTCGATCGGCGCGCGGGCGGTGGCGGTCAGCGAGGCGCGATCACCCGAGGACCTTTTCGAAAGGCTTGAGGCCGCCGAGGTTCTCTTCCGTGTCGACCCCTCCGTGCAGCCGACGATGTACCACTGCGCGATCGTGTCTCATCGCGAGCTGGAACACCTCCGTCTCATCGAGGACGTGGTGCGGCTGGGGCACCTCGAGCACGTCGAACACGACCAGATCCGTCTCACCGGCGGATCCGTCCCGGCGACCCCGTCGCTGTACGTCGACAGCACCACCCAGGGGCTCCCCCGCCCGCCGTCGGTGCCGGTCTTCGACGGGGATCGGATCACCCTGCAGAGCGTCCGCAGCTGTCAGCAGGTGTTCAGCTCCGCGTTCATCGCGCACGTGGAGGCGACCTACGGCGACGACGCGACCCGTAACGGGCTCTGCGCGCCGATCGTCCACCCCGATGCGCCGATCGACTACCTGCGGCAGACGATGGAGGACAACGTCGCCATTCTGCGCTGGGTCCAGGACCATGACCTGATGGCGTGGCTGAAGACGGCGCGCCTCAACGCCGCGCGCGACCTCTTCCCCGTCTTTCCGCCCGGCAAGGAACGGGTGCGTGACAAGGCGATGGGGGCGCTTGCGGTCGCGTTGAAGAAGACCAACGACGAGCTGCTCGCGTTGATGGGCGGCTAGTCGCGCGAGTGCCTGCCCCTGGGAAGGTCCTGACCTTCGCCCTCAGGGACGTCGAACCCGTTGCGGGCGTGACCGTTTGACGTGTGCACCGGATCGTCGAGCAACTGGTCGAGAATGCTGCGCCACTCGTGCTTGTCCGACGTCGCGCCGTTGTGCACGGCCGGCGGCTGCTCCTCGCGCATCGGCTCGGTGACCGGCTCGAGTACATCGGTGTCGGCGAGGGCACCGGCCGGTGCCGGCTGATGAGGTTCGCTGTGTTCCCACGACACCTCGTACTCGAAGTACTCGTCCTCCCCGTCGGCCCAGTACAGCTCGTGGTCGGGGTCGTAGGGCTCGCGCGGCTGCGCAGGCTCGTCTAGGGGTGGCGCCGCAGCGGCGAGGAACGGCAGCAGGAACAGCGCGGCAATGACGCCGAACAGCGCGATGAACGCCGGCAGCAGCATGGCCTGCGACATCGCCGAGGCGAACGGCGGCTGCAGGAACTCCGGAAGCTGCGCGACCTGTCCCTCGGCCTGCGAGGCGTCCGCCGCACCGGGGATCTTCGTGGACAACTGCGAGGCCATCAGCGCGGCCATGCCCGCACTGCCCAGGACCGAGCCAACCTGACGCGTCGTGTTGTAGACACCCGAGCCCGCTCCGGCCAGCTGCGGTGGCAGGTTTCGGGTCGCGGTCGCCGCCAGTGGCGAGAAGATGAACGCGACCGCCGCGCCCATCGCCGTCAGAGGAAGCAGCAGCCGCCAGATGGGGGTGTCGGGTGTCATCTCGATCGACAGCCACGTCAGTGCGATCGCGGCGATGGCGAAGCCGAAACCGATGACCGACCGGGGATGCGACCGGTCGACGAGCCTGCCGACGAACGGCGCGAGCACTCCCGTGGCGACCGCCATCGGCGCGGTCAGCAACGCAGCGCGCGTCGGCGTCAGCCCGCACACCGCCTGGGCGTAGAACATCAGCGGCAGGATCATGCTGGTGACGACGAAACCGATCGTCGCCACTCCGAGATTCGACATCGAGAAGTTTCGGTCGCGGAAAATGCTCAGCGAGATCAGCGGTTCGCCGGTGTTGACGGACTGCCAGTACACGAAGGCCACCATGGTCGCGATGCCGACGCCGATGGTCGCCCAGATCCACGGTGCCCAGTCATGGGACTGACCTTCCTGCAGGGCGAACACGATCAGGAACAGCCCCACCCCCGACAGCACCACGCCCGGCAGATCGAATCGCTGGTTGCGCTCGGTGGGCAGCGTCGGCACGAGCCAGACGGCCATCGCCATGCCGAGGACGCCGATCGGGACGTTGACGATGAAGATCCACTGCCAGCCCAGGCTGTCGACGAGGACACCCCCGGCGAGCGGACCGACCAGTGTCGCCACCCCTGCGGTGGCGCCCCACACGCTCATCGCGACACCCCGGCGGTGCGCCGGGAACGTCCGGGTGATGACCGTCATCGTCTGCGGTGTCAGCAGCGCCGCCCCGATACCCTGGACCACGCGCGCGGCGATCAACATGCCGATCGAGTCGGCGAGCCCGCACCACAGCGAAGCGGCGGTGAAGACCGCGAGACCGGCCAGGTACATGTTCTTGGGTCCGTACCGGTCACCGAGGCGCCCCGCGACCAGCAGCGGCACGGCGTATGCCAGCAGGTAGGCGCTCGTCACCCAGATGACGGCGTCATAGCCCGCGCCCAGATGCGCCATGATCGCCGGGTTGGCGACCGGCACGATCGTCGCGTCGACCAGGATCATGAAGAACCCGATCAACAGCGCCCACAGCGCGTGCCAGGGGTTGGCACCCCGGGCACGCGGCATCATGTTTTCGGACATTGCGGGTTGAAAGTCAATCGAGGGAAGCACATTTCGGCCCGACGCTACGGTCCGGGCGTTGTCCCGACAAGTCGGTGACGGCGCGTCACGACCGTCAGGCAGGCTCTGCGACCGCCTCATCAGGGACGCGGGCGGGTGACGAGGCGCGGTGCACACCGGTCAGCAACAACGCGGCCAGCGCGATGATGACACCTGCGGCCATCACCACAGCCATCGCGAGTTCGTCGTTGCCCAGCAGCCCTACCACCGGTGCGATCGCCGCGCCGCCTCCGAACTGCACGGCACCCAGCAGTGCCGCGGCGGTCCCCGACGCGTCGGGATGGCGCGTGAGTGCCACGGCGGGCGCGTTCGGGATGACCAGGCCCATCGCGGCGAGGATGGCCCACACCGGGATCACGAAGCCGTAGAGCCCACCGATATGGGCTGCCGCCAGGGCGACGAAGATCGCTCCGAACGCCGAGGCAGCCACCAGGGCCCACACCATGATCTGCTGCGGCGTGAACCGCTTCAGCAGCACGACGTTGAACTGGGTGGTGCCGATCAGCGCGATCGCGCCGGCGCCGAACACCAGCGCGAAGGCGGTCTGGTCGAGCCCGAAGCGGCCCTGCAGGACGAAGGACGCACCGGCGATGTAGGCGAACAGCCCCGACATTCCGAGCGCGGCGACGAACACGAGGATGACGAAACGCGTGTCGCGCAGCAGTTCGAGATAGGTCATCGCGATGCCCTTCACTTTGAGCGGGCGCCGATGACCGGCGGGAAGGGTCTCCGGCAGCGCCAGTACTGCCATCAACAGCAGTGCGCCCGCGACGACCACCAGGGCGGCGAAGACCCAGTGCCACGACCCGTGCAGAAGTACCGCCGCGCCCAGCGAAGGCGCCAGCACTGGTGCGACGCCGAGGACGAGCATCAAGCGCGACATCACCGTCGCGGCCGCATTGTCCCGGTAGAGGTCGCCGACCACTGCGATCGCGACGACCATGCCGGCCGCGGCACCCATGCCCTGCAGTCCGCGCGCGATCCCAAGGGTCGCGATGTTCGGCGCGAACAGGCACAGCAGCGACGCCAGCATGTGCAGCACGATTCCGGCGAACAACGGCTTGCGGCGGCCGAGCGAGTCCGACAGCGGACCGATGACCAGCTGACCGATCGCGAGGCCCGCGAGCGTGCCGGTCAGCGTCAGCTGGGCGACCGACGACGAGACGTTCAGTTCCTCCGCGATCTTGGGCAACGCGGGCAGGTACATGTCGATGGTCAGCGGGCCCAGGGCGACGAGGAGACCGAGAACGACGATCATCCGGGTGCGACCGGGCGCCACCGCCGCCGCCGGCGAATCGATCTGGTCCTGCCTCGCTTTCACAACCCGGGATATTGCCATGAAATTGATTAGCGACGCTTCTCAATATTTTCTTCCCCATTTCGGGAAGAGTGACTGCGATCACGTTCGGGCACGCCGCGCCCGCCGCCATTCGTTTGACACGCGTTAGCCTGACATCAGGTTCACAGGGAGGTAGCGCTCATGAGTGCCAGGTCGCGAGCCAAGAAGCAGTTGCCTGCGGTACCCGACGAGGATCCGGGCGTCGCCGCCAAAGTGCTCTCCCAGATTCTTGAGCGCGGCGCACGCGTGCAGGGGCCCGCGGTCCGGGCCTACGTCGAGCGGTTGCGCGAGAGCAATCCCGCAGCCACACCGTCGGAGATTGAGCGCAAGCTGGACACGCAGTACATGGCGACCGTGATGGCCAGCGGCGCCGCCGTCGGATCGGCCGCGGCGTATCCGGGGATCGGCACGCTGGTGGCGATGTCGGCCGTCGCCGGCGAGACCGTCGTCTTCCTCGAGGCCACCGCCCTCTACGTGCTGGCCATGGCCGAGGTGCACGGCATCCCCGCCGAGCACCGCGAACGGCGCCGCGCCCTGGTGCTGTCCGTCCTCGTCGGGGAGGACAGCAGGCGTGCTGTCGCCGACCTGCTCGGCCCGGGACGCACCAGCGGGGCCTGGGTGTCCGATGGCGCTGCCACGCTGCCGCTGCCCGCGCTGTCTCAGCTGAATTCCCGGCTGCTGCGCTACTTCGTCAAGCGCTACGCGCTCAAGCGCGGCGCGCTGGCGTTCGGCAAGATGTTGCCCGTCGGGATCGGGGCCGTCGTCGGCGGCGTCGGCAACCGGTTGATGGGCAAGAAGATCGTCGCGAACGCCCACACGGCGTTCGGCAACCCGCCCGCGCGGTGGCCCTCGGCGCTGCATCTGCTGCCCGCGCCGCGCGAATAGCTTCGAGCGCGTCAGCGACCGTTCAACCCTCGTTCACGACCGCTCGGCGACTGCCGGGGTGTGACCGAAATGACCATAAGTACGTTGCGTGGTCTGGGCCCCAGCAGAAGCGCTAGCCTTGATGCGGCGGAAACAGCGGGGTAACCGCATACCGGGTTGAACAAAGAGGGGCCGGCTGCCGCGGGGCGTCGGCCCGAAGCGAAGAATTGAGGCGAATAGCAGCCGTGAGCTCACCTTCACCATTCGGACAGAACGAGTGGTTGGTCGAAGAGATGTACCGCAAGTTCCGCGAGGATCCGTCGTCGGTTGACCCGAGCTGGCACGAATTCCTCGTCGACTACTCCCCCGAACCCACGCACGAACCCGCGAGCAGTCCGAACGGAAAGCCCACCTCGCCGCCCGAGCCGGCGCCCGCCCCGCCGCCGGCCGGCAGCAACGGCACCCCTGCCCGGCAGGAGAAGTCCGAGAGTCCTGAGAAGTCGGAGAAGTCCGCGAAGTCGGAGAAGCCCGCGCCCAAGGCCTCCGAGAAAGCCTCCGAAAAGGCACCGGCGAAGACGGAGCCGAAGGCCGAAAAGAAGGCCCCCGAGAAGTCAGAGAAGTCAGCCGCACCCGCCCCGAAGGCCAAGCCGTCGGCCGGGGGCTCCGCAGAAGACGAGAACCAGATCCTGCGTGGCGCCGCGGCAGCCGTGGCCAAGAACATGTCCGCCTCACTGGAGGTGCCGACCGCCACGAGCGTGCGGGCCATCCCGGCCAAGGCGATGATCGACAACCGCATCGTCATCAACAACCACCTCAAGCGCACGCGTGGCGGCAAGATCTCGTTTACCCACCTGCTCGGCTACGCGATCGTGCAGGCGGTCAAGAAGTTCCCGAACATGAACCGGCATTTCGCCGAGGTCGACGGGAAGCCCAACGCCGTCACCCCCGCGCACACGAACCTGGGTCTCGCGATCGACCTGCCCGGCAAGGACGGCAAGCGGGCACTCGTCGTCGCGGCCATCAAGAACTGCGAGACCATGCGTTTCGGCCAGTTCATCGCTGCCTACGAGGACATCGTTCGGCGCGCGCGTGACGGCAAGTTGACGGGCGAAGACTTTGCCGGCGTGACGATTTCGCTCACCAACCCCGGCACGATCGGCACCGTGCACTCCGTGCCGCGGCTCATGCAGGGCCAGGGCGCGATCATTGGTGCCGGCGCCATGGAGTACCCGGCCGAGTTCCAGGGCGCCAGCGAGGAACGCATTGCCGAGCTCGGCGTCGGCAAGTTGATCACGCTGACGTCGACGTACGACCACCGCATCATCCAGGGTGCGGAGTCTGGCGATTTCCTGCGGACCATCCACACCCTGCTGCTCGACGACGAGTTCTACGACGAGATCTTCCGCGAGCTCGGCATCCCGTACGAGCCGGTCCGGTGGCGCATCGACAACCCGGACTCGATCGAGGACAAGAACGCCCGCGTCATCGAATTGATCGCGGCATACCGCAATCGGGGCCACCTGATGGCCGACATCGATCCGCTGCGGCTGGACAAGACCCGCTTCCGCAGCCATCCCGATCTCGACATCAACACCCACGGGCTGACGCTCTGGGACCTCGACCGCGAGTTCAAGGTCAACGGCTTCGCCGGGCAGACCTACAAGAAGCTGCGCGACATCCTCGGCCTGCTCCGCGACGCGTACTGCCGCCATATCGGCGTGGAGTACACCCACATCCTCGAGCCCGAGCAGCAGCAGTGGCTGCAGGAGCGCATCGAGGTCAAGCACGAGAAGCCGACGGTCGCCGAGCAGAAGTACATTCTGAGCAAACTGAACGCCGCCGAAGCCTTCGAGACGTTCCTGCAGACCAAATACGTTGGCCAGAAACGGTTCTCGCTGGAGGGCGCCGAGACCGTCATCCCGATGATGGATGCCGGCATCGACCAGTGCGCCGAGCACGGCCTCGACGAGGTCGTCATCGGCATGCCCCACCGCGGCCGTCTCAACGTGCTCGCCAACATCGTCGGCAAGCCGTACAGCCAGATCTTCACCGAGTTCGAGGGCAACTTGAACCCGTCGCAGGCGCACGGCTCCGGCGACGTGAAATACCACCTCGGCGCCAACGGCACCTACCTGCAGATGTTCGGCGACAACGACATCACGGTGTCGCTGGTCGCCAACCCCAGCCACCTCGAGGCCGTCGACCCGGTACTCGAAGGTCTGGTGCGCGCCAAGCAGGACATCCTCGACAAGGGCAACGGCCCCGACGGTTTCACCGTGGTGCCGATGATGCTGCACGGCGATGCCGCGTTCGCCGGTCAGGGTGTGGTGGCCGAGACGCTGAACCTGGCGCTGCTGCGGGGTTACCGCACCGGCGGCACGATCCACATCATCGTCAACAACCAGATCGGTTTCACCACTTCGCCGTACGATTCGCGCTCCTCGGAGTACTGCACCGACGTGGCCAAGATGATCGGCGCGCCGATCTTCCACGTCAACGGCGACGACCCCGAGGCCGCGGTGTGGGTGGCCAAGCTGGCCGTCGACTTCCGCCAGAAGTTCAAGAAGGACGTCGTCATCGACATGTTGTGCTACCGCAGGCGCGGTCACAACGAGGGCGACGACCCGTCGATGACCCAGCCGTACATGTACGACGTCATCGACACCAAGCGCGGTGTCCGCAAGACCTACACCGAGGCCCTGATCGGCCGCGGCGACATCTCGATGAAAGAAGCCGAGGACGCCCTGCGCGATTACCAGGGCCAGCTCGAGCGGGTCTTCAACGAGGTGCGCGAACTCGAGAAGCACGAGATCGAGCCCAGCTCGTCGGTCGAGTCCGACCAGATGGTGCCCGCGGGCATGAACACCGCGGTGGACAAGGCGCTGCTGGCGCGCATCGGCGACGCGCACCTCGCATTCGGTGACGACTTCAACGTCCATCCGCGCGTGAAGCCGGTGCTGGAGAAGCGTCGCGAGATGGCCTACGAGGGCAAGGTCGACTGGGCCTTCGCCGAGCTGCTGGCACTGGGCACGTTCCTGGCCGAGGGCAAGACGATCCGGTTCTCCGGACAGGACACCCGCCGCGGCACGTTCACCCAGCGTCACGCGGTGATCATCGACCGGCAGACCGGCAAGGAGTTCACCCCGCTGGACCTGCTGACGGTCGACTCCGACGGCAACCCGACCGGCGGCAAGCTGATGGTCTACGACTCGGCACTGTCGGAGTTCGCTGCCGTCGGCTTCGAATACGGCTACTCCGTCGGCAACCCGGACGCACTGGTGTTGTGGGAGGCGCAGTTCGGCGATTTCGTCAACGGCGCGCAGTCGATCATCGACGAGTTCATCAGCTCCGGTGAGGCCAAGTGGGGGCAGCTCTCGGACGTGGTGCTGCTGCTGCCGCACGGACACGAAGGCCAGGGCCCCGACCACACGTCAGCCCGCATCGAGCGGTTCCTGCTGCTGTGGGCCGAGGGCTCGATGACCATCGCGATGCCGTCCACGCCGGCCAACTACTTCCATCTGTTGCGTCGCCACGGGCTCGACGGCATCCACCGGCCACTGATCGTGGCCACCCCGAAGTCGATGCTGCGCAACAAGGCGGCCGTCAGCGACATCCGCGACTTCACCGAGCAGAAGTTCCGCTCGATCCTGGAGGAGCCGACCTACTCCGACGGCACCGGCGACCGGTCCAAGGTCAAGAGGATCCTGCTGACCAGCGGCAAGCTGTACTACGAGCTGGCGGCGCGCAAGAAGAAGGACGAGCGCGAGGACGTGGCGATCGTGCGGATCGAACAGCTCGCCCCGCTGCCGAAGCGCCGTCTCAACGAGACACTCGATCAGTACCCGAACGCCGAGCAGTTCTTCTGGGTGCAGGAGGAGCCGGCCAATCAGGGTGCGTGGCCGACGTTCGGCCTGACACTGCCCGAGGTGCTGCCCGAGAAGCTGGCGGGCATCAAGCGCATCTCGCGGCGGGCCATGTCGGCGCCGTCGTCGGGTTCGTCGAAGGTGCACGCCGTCGAGCAGCAGGAGATCATCGACGAGGCGTTCGGCACCTAGGGTCGCCCGGCACCGCGAGCTCGCGTGTCTGCACGCCGACGCGCCGCGTACCGCGCGCATTTTGCGCGCGGTCGCGGCCGGCGAGCGGCGTTTAGCGGAAGAACGAGAACGGAATCCCGTCGGTCATCGCATTGACCGCACGAGGGCAGAAGATCGAGATCGCCAATCCGGTGAACATCGTCGCCGGGCCGAGCGGACGACCGAGATCGTCGGCGATGTCGGCGGCGACGTTCGCCATGTTCTGGCCGGGCTCGGACAGCATCGGGCAGACGGTCTGACCGACGCGCACCGCGGTCGCCGGATCGATATCGCCGAGGCGGTAATGCTGCAGCGTCGAGATGAATGCGTCGGCGGTCGGGTCGGCCTGCGCGGGTGCTGCGGACATCGTGGCGGCGACGGCGGCCGAGGCGACGAGCGCGGCGACCGCGGGGTACTTCAACATCATGCCTTGAATGTCGTCGGCTGAGTGGTCGGCATTACTCGGCTGAGTCCAGCAGTACCTGCAAAGCCTGCCGCCGCCAGATCGCAAGGCCGGCGCCCAAGGTGACCAGGGCAAAGCCGGGAACGACGGCAACAACGGCGCCGACAGCCCCACCGAATAGGCGGCTCGCCCGAGGAGACCGGTGAGCGCTGACGTGCTCACCGGCCACTTTCGTGTGTGTGACCCCGGACATATTCGGGACCGCGAGTACCGGGTAGGCTCCCACTCACTCAACACGCGTAGAACAACCGAGGAGTGCACATGCAGGGCTTCGCCGGAAAAGTTGCCGTCGTGACCGGCGCCGGTTCAGGCATCGGCCAGGCGCTGGCGATCGAGCTCGGACGCTCCGGAGCCCACGTTGCGATCAGCGACGTCGACACCGAAGGTCTCGCCGTCACCGAGGAGCGCCTGAAAGCCATTGGCGCCAAGGTCAAGTCGGACCGGCTCAACGTGACCGAGCGCGAAACCTTCCTGCAGTACGCCGACGCCGTCGCCGAACACTTCGGCAAGGTCAACCAGATCTACAACAATGCGGGCATCGCGTTCACCGGCGACATCGAGATCAGCCAGTTCAAGGACATGGAACGGGTGATGGACGTCGATTACTGGGGCGTCGTCAACGGCACCAAGGCGTTCCTCCCCCACCTCATCGCGTCCGGCGACGGTCACGTCGTCAACGTCTCCAGCGTCTTCGGGCTGTTCTCCGTTCCCGGTCAGGCCGCCTACAATTCGGCCAAGTTCGCCGTGCGCGGTTTCACCGAGGCCCTGCGGCAGGAAATGGCGCTGGCCGGGCATCCCGTGAAGGTCTCCTGCGTGCATCCCGGCGGCATCAAGACCGCGATCGCACGCAACGCCACCGCCGCCGAGGGTCTCGACCCCGAAGAACTCGCCAAGACCTTCGACAAGAAGCTGGCCAGCACCACACCGGAGAAGGCCGCGAAGGTCATCCTCGACGGAGTGCGCAAGAACAAGGCCCGCATCCTGATCGGCAACGACGCCAAGATGTTCGAGATCGCCATCCGGGCGCTCGGCGCGAACTACCAGAGCGTGTTCCCCAAGGTGGTCGCGCGCTTGACACCGCCGGCGAAGTAAGCGCGCCGGGCCCGCGGCGAGCGCGCGTCAACTGCCGGCAATCGCGGCGCGCCGCTGTGCGGGTCTTCGTGCGCGCGGTGCGGGTCTTCGTGCGCTCAGTTGCCGACGCCGAGCGGATGTTCCTCGAGCCACCGGCCGGCCACCAGTCCCGGGTCGGTGCCCTCGGCCACCTGCCTGCGCATATCGGACAGCGATCCCGTGTCCAGCACGCCGGCGATCTCGTTGAGTGCGAGCACCTGCGACTCGGTCAGCTCGTTGCGGCGGTACAGCGGCACGAGATTCTCGGCACGGATCAACGACGTCTTGTCCGAGAGCACCACCGCCTCCGGCGGCACATCGGGCGCCGCGGTCGTCGTCCACGCCGCGTCGATCCGGCCCACCCGCAGCGCCTCGAACATCGCGTCGTCGTCCGGGAATTCGCGCGGCTCGGGCAGCTCGCAGGTCGCCAACGAAGCGGGCCGCGGCGCGGAGGCCACCGCGCCGATCGCGATGTCGCCGCAGCGGCGAGCCACCGCCGACACGTCGCTGCCGCCCCACGCCTCGACGGTCCGCTCCGGCACAGCCACTGCGGGCTTGTCCTCAGCCGACGTCGTGTAATCACCCGCGGCAATGCCTTCGGGCAACGCGGACAACAGGGTTCGGTACACCTGCACGTCCGCACGAGCCGCCGACTCGGGCGCCAACCGCATCAGGAGCTCACCGGTAAAACCCGGTGCCACGCGGACGTCACCGGCGTCCAATCCGCCGAGCGGATCATCGGTCGCCACCACGTGAGCCGGGTTGCCGTAGAAGCGCAACGCCGACGCATACAGCTGTGCGACGAGTTGGGATTCGGGATCGGCAGGCGCGCCGATCGGGATCGACGGCGGCGCCGCAGCGTGCCCGCCACAACCTGCCGCGACGAGAGCCGCGACGGCCAGGACGACGGCTCTGCGCAGACGCCTCAGCCGACTCAGTCCTCGGATGCTGCGGCCACAGCTGCCGCAACGGCCGGACCCACCCGGGGATCCAGTGCGCTCGGAACGATGTGGTCGACCGCGAGGTCGTCACCCACTACGGAGAAAATTGCCTCTGCCGCAGCTACTTTCATCTTTTCGGTGATGCGTCGCGCACCCGCGTCGAGCGCGCCGCGGAACACACCGGGGAACGCCAGCACATTGTTGATCTGGTTCGGGAAGTCGCTGCGGCCCGTGGCGACGACGGACGCGTACTTACGCGCCGCATCGGGGTGGATCTCGGGATCCGGGTTCGAGAGTGCGAACACGATCCCGTTCGGCGCCATCGTCGCGATGATCTCCTCGGGCACCACACCCGCGGACAGCCCGAGAAACATGTCGGCGCCGTCGAGCGCCTCGGCGAGACCGCCGGTGCGGCCGGCCGGATTGGTGCGGGCGGCGAGTTCGGCTTTGAACGGATTCAGGTCGCCGCGGCTGGAGTGGATGATGCCCTTCGAGTCCAGCACGGTGATGTCCGAAATACCCTTGGCAAGAAGGATGTTCGCGCAGGCCACACCGGCGGCCCCAGCGCCCGAGATGACCACTCGCAGCTCGTGCATGTCACGGTCGAGAACTTTGGCGGCACCGTGGAGCGCAGCGAGGACGACGATCGCCGTGCCGTGCTGGTCGTCGTGCATGACCGGGCAGTCGAGTGCCTCGATGACGCGGCGCTCGATCTCGAAACACCGGGGTGCGGAAATGTCTTCGAGATTCACCGCACCGAACGACGGGCGCAAGCGAACGAGCGTCTCGACGATCTCATCGGGATCCTTCGTGTCGAGCACGAGCGGGATGGAGTCCAGGCCGCCGAACGTCTTGAACAGCGCGCTCTTGCCCTCCATCACCGGCAGCGACGCGGAGGCGCCGATGTCCCCGAGGCCCAGCACGGCGCTACCGTCACTGACGACCGCCACCAGCCGGTTGGCCCACGTGTACTTCTTGGCCAGTGTCTTGTCCGATGCGATGGCACGGCTGACCTGCGCAACCCCCGGGGTGTACGCGATGGACAGCGCCCGCTGCGTGTCCAGAGGCGATTTCAGCTCGACCGAGAGCTTGCCGCCCTCGTGAGCCTCGAAAATCTCGTTGTCCTCGATGACAACCTGCGGTGTGCGTGTCAGTTCAGCCACGGGCGTCAGGGTAACCGACCTCACGAACTCACAGGAATGGGTTCCCCCTCGGTGAGGAGAACAGCGCCTACGCGGCGCGTACGATTCTCCGGGGCGCTCGAACAGATGTGGGCTGGGCGTACACCCTAATGAGGGGAGGTCGACCCGTGGCTTCGTTTCGCGCTCTACCACCGTCTTTGGTCAAACAAGCATCACGGGCCCGGGGGCTCGGCCACGTCGAAGGTCCCGACGCGAGCCGGATTCACGTGCCGGTCTCCCAGTCGGTCGTCGACTGCGGTGTGTACTGCGATGGCACCCGACTACCTGGCAAATACACCCATGCCGCGGCGTTGAACAAGGCGCGCGAGATCGAAGCCGAGGGCAGGAGCGCTTTCGTCTGGATCGGTTTGCACGAACCCGACGAACACCAGATGCAGGCCGTCGCCGACGTTTTCTGCCTGCACCCCCTCGCCGTCGAGGACGCCGTGCACGCACACCAGCGGCCCAAGATCGAGCGCTACGACAAAACCCTGTTCCTCGTGCTCAAGACGGTGACCTACGTCCCCCACGAATCGATGAACAACGCACGTCAGATCGTCGAGACGGGCGAGGTGATGATCTTCGTCGGCAGCGATTTCGTGGTGACGGTCCGCCACGGAGAGCATGGCGGACTCGCCGGCGTGCGCAAGCACCTCGAAGAGACACCCGAGGCGCTCAGCCTGGGGCCGTACTCGGTGATGCACGCGATCGCCGACCACGTCGTCGACTCCTATCTGGACGTCACCGATCTCATCGAGCACGACATCGATGCAATGGAAGAGGACATCTTCTCCCCCCTGGCACAGACCAACATCGAATGCATCTATCTACTCAAGCGCGAGGTCGTCGAACTGCGGCGTGCCGTCAGCCCGTTGGTGCCCGATCTGCTTCGCCTGGGTTCTGAACACGATGACCTCATCAATGTCGAGATCCGCCGCTACATGCGCGATGTTCTCGACCACGCCAAGAAGGTCTCCGAGCGCATCGCCAGCTACGACGAACTGCTCAGCTCCCTGGTGCAGGCCGCACTCGGCAAGGTCGCGATGCAGCAGAACGTCGACATGCGCAAGATCTCGGCGTGGGTCGCGATCGCCGCCGTGCCCACCGCGCTGGCAGGCATCTACGGTATGAACTTCGATCACATGCCCGAATTGCATTGGACCTTCGGCTATCCACTGGTGCTGTTCGTCATGGCCGCGGTATGCACCCTGCTCTACCGGAACTTCCGCCGCAACAACTGGCTGTGATCCGCCGCTCAGGCCGGATTGGCGGCCCGCCGCTCAGGTCGGATTGGCGGCCCGCCGCTCAGGTCGGATTGGCGGCCCGCCGCTCAGGTCGGATTGGCGGCCCGCCGCCGTGGATCGGTTGGGTCGACCCCGTCCTGCACCCACGCCTGCCTCATCGCGTCGGCGCCTTTGAGCCGCACCCACGCAGCCTCCGTCGCTGTGATCGGCACCGCCGACAACACCACGACCGGCGACAGCGGCTCCGGCAGCTCCACGTCGTCGATATCGCTGCGCCCCAACAGAAATGCCGTGAACGGCGCACCCTCCCACAGCGGCGTCTCCAAGTCGACCAGTGCATCGGGCGCAAGGATCAACCCCTCGACCGCCGGGGCCGCCGCCACCACGGCCACCGACCGTGACAGGCCTGCAGGCGACGGCCCGCGCAATGCCACCACGATCTCAGCTCGGGGACCGGCGACGGGGTCGGCGACCATCTCCGCCGGGTCGACCATCGGGTGCTGGGAACAGCCAAGCGAAACGTAGTGCACCGCACCGTCTCCGGGTCCCGCGAAGCGCAAGACGCCGATGCGGTCGGTTCCGAGGAAGGTGACGCTCGCCTCATCTGGATCGGCGGTGACGCCGTTGCGCGCGAAATGCTCGCGCAGACGGGCCCGGACCCGGTCGGTCACCTCGCTCACCTGCCAGCCCCCGGGAGCGAGAGATTCGCGCCAGTGCGCGGATCGAAGATCACCACGTCGTCGGGATTCAGTGCGAGCTGCAGCGTCCGCCCGACCGCGGCGGTCGACTGCACCGGCACCCGCGCAACGAATTCGCCGGCGCCGAGCCCAGATTCCGCGGCGACCTCGGCGAGTTGCGTAGCCTGCGCGCTGGGCCCGTCGACCCCGAAATACACGTATTTGTCGGCGCCGAGGGACTCCACCATCTCCACGGTGACGTCGAAGACCAACGCACTGATCCGCGCGTAGGCGTCGATCACCGCGGCGTCGGCGAGGTGTTCCGGGCGGACACCCGCGATCAGGTCGCCCGCCGAGCGACGGTCCCTGAGCCGGTCGTATATCGCTCCGGTGAGCGGGATCTCGCCGAACGGCAGCCGCACCCCGATCTCGGTCAGCGCAGCCGGAAAGAAGTTCATCGCCGGAGAACCGATGAATCCTGCGACGAACAGATTGACCGGTGTCCTGTACAGCTCGTCAGGGGTGCCGATCTGCTGGACCGAACCCGCATGCATGACCATGATCCGGTCGCCCAGCGTCATCGCCTCCGTCTGATCGTGCGTGACGTAGACGGTGGTGGTACCCAGACGCTTGTGCAGCCGCGCGATCTCGGTGCGCATCTGGACCCGCAGCTTGGCATCGAGATTCGACAGCGGCTCATCCATCAGGAACGCCTTCGGGTTTCGCACGATCGCGCGTCCCATCGCCACCCGCTGCCGCTGACCACCCGAGAGCTGGTTGGGCTGTCGGTCCAGAAGATCGGTCAAGTCAAGGCTTTTCGCGGTCTGCTCCACCTTGTGAGCGATCTCCTCCTTGGCAACCTTGGCCAACGTCAACGGGAACGCGATGTTCTGGCGCACCGTCATGTGGGGGTAGAGCGCATAGGACTGGAACACCATGGCGATGTCACGCTGTTTTGGCGAGCGCTCGTTGACCCGCTCGCCGTCGATGCGCACCTCGCCGGACGAGATCTCCTCCAGCCCGGCGATCATGTTCAGCGTCGTGGATTTGCCGCAACCGGAAGGGCCGACCAGAATGACGAACTCGCCGTCGGCGATCGTGATCGTCACGTTCTCCACCGCCGCCGTACCGTCGGGGTAACTCTTGGTCACCCGGTCCAGAACGATCTCAGCCATCGAGCTCCCTTTCACCGCACGGGCGTAGGGTCCCGCGGGGCAAAACTAGGGCCAAAGGCGCACGATGCGCAACATCGCTGCCGGCCTAGATGGCCAAGCGCCCCAGCAGATCCCGGCCCTTCTCGGCGCTCTGCGGATCACACAGGACGTCGTAGCGGCCGGCGACCAGCTGCATCGTGGAACTGAAATCCCTTGTGCCGCGCGCCATCGCGTAGGGGATCGCGGAGGTGATCAACCCGAAGAACACACCGGCGATCAGGCCGGTGATGAGCGCGCTCCACGGGTTGGGGCTGAAGAAGCCAAGGATGAGGCCGATGAACAGACCCAGCCACGCGCCGGTCAGCACACCGCCGCCGAGCACCTTCGGCCAGGACAGCCTGCCCGTCACGCGCTCCACCTGCATGAGGTCGACGCCGACGATCGTGACCTGTTCGACGGGGAACTGCTGGTCGGACAGATAGTCGACGGCTCGCTGCGCTTCGGCGTAGGTCGGATAAGAACCGATCGGCCACCCCTTGGGCGGAGTCGGAAGACCTACCGGGCGACCGCGTCCCGACGCTGCGCCGCCCGCGGCAGGCGCGCCGGGATTCTGTCCTGGCTGGAACGGGCTGGTCATCGTCTACTCACTCCTTCGATACCGCGCATTTCACGCTAGTCCTCCGACAACGCCCGGCGCACCCCAAAGGTGCCCCGATGCGCGCTCACCTCGGCTTACCTGCCCTTAGGCTAGGTTGATCACCATGACAAGTCCGGACAACGAACCAGGCGGGGCCGGCTCTTCCGATTCCTCCGCGGGCGGGTCCGAGCCGTCGGCGGCCGGCTACGAGGCACCCCCGATCGAGCAGTCGCACAGCGCGTCGAGCACCCCTGAGCCGGGACCGGACGACACCCCGCCGCAGGGTTACACGCCGCCGCCGGCATACAACCCCCCGCCGAGCTACGTGCCGCCGGCTCCCGATCAGCCCGGCTCCGGCTACCCTCCGTCCGGCGACTTCTCGAACCCGCCCTATCCGCCGCCGCCTGCGGGATTCCCGCCGCCGTACCCCGACGCCGGTGCGCCCCCGCCCTACTCGTCGCCGGGCTACGGCGCGCCAGGTTACGGCGCCCCGGGTCACGGCGCGCCTGGTTACGGAACGCCGGGTTACGGTCCGTCCTATCCGCCGCCGTCGCCCTACGGCGCCTATCCCGGCGGCTATCCGGGCTCCGAGTACGGATACGGCGCCCCCGCCGCTCAAGGCTCCAACGGCCTGGCCATCGGATCGCTGGTCGCATCGCTGCTCGCGATACCGCTGAACATCGCGTGCTTCTCGGGCACCGTCGCCTCGATCGTCGCCATCGTGCTCGGCATCGTCGCCCTCAACCAGGTGAAGAAGACCGGCCAGGGCGGCAAGGAGATGGCGATCGCAGGCATCGTGATCGGCGCACTCGGCCTGATCGGCGCCTTCGTGCTGGCGCTTCTCATCGCCGCCGCCTAGCTCTGCGGGGGCGGTTGGAACCGTTCGCCGGTGCGCTGCATACCGGCAGCGCGTCCCTTCCCTGCGATGACCAGTGCCATCTTGCGGCTGGCCTCGTCGATCATCTCGTCCCCGAGCATCACGGCGCCCCGAGCGCCGCCTTCCCGCGACGTATGCCATTCGTAGGCCTCGAGGATCAACTCGGCGTGGTCGTAATCCTCCTGGCGCGGACTGAAGATCTCGTTGCCCGCCTCGATCTGGTCGGGGTGCAGCACCCACTTGCCGTCATAGCCCAGTGCGGCGGACCGACCCGCGACACGCCGGAATGCCGCCACATCACGCACTTTCAGGAACGGTCCGTCGATCGCGGCGATGCCGTTGGCCCGGGCGGCGACGAGAATCCTCATCAACACATGGTGGTAGGCGTCGCCGACGTCATAGCCTTCCGGCTGCTCCCCCACCACCAGCGTGCGCATGTTCAGGCTGGCCATCAGGTCCGCCGGCCCGAGCACGAGTGCCTGCACCCGCGGCGCCGCGGCGATGGCGTCGATGTCGGTCAGCCCCTTGGCGTCCTCGATCTGCGCCTCGATGCCGATGCGGCCCGGCGGCAGATCATGGGTCGCCTCCAGCTGGCTGAGCAACAGATCCAGCGCCAGGACATGAGAGACGTTGGTCACCTTCGGAAGCACGACGATGTCCAGCGACGCGCCCGCCCGGGCGACGACTTCGATGATGTCGGCGTGGGTCCACGGCGTGGTCCAGTCGTTGATCCGCACCCCGCGCAGCTGACCCGACCAGCCCGGCTCAGCCAGCGCAGCCGCAACCTGAACGCGCGCTTGGGCTTTCGCGTCGGGAGCGACCGCGTCTTCAAGATCGAGGAACACCTCGTCGGCTGCGAGGGACTTGGCTTTCCGAATCATCTTCTCGCTGCTGCCCGGCACGGACAGACAGGTCCGCCGCGGCCGATACCGGTTTTCCATTGCATGCACCTCCGGACACTCTTCTACCCTTTACAACCATGGCGTCGGTCAACAGGGTCTATGCGGCTCGTCTCGCGGGGATGGTGGTGCTCGGTCCCGACGGTGAATCCATCGGACGCGTCCGCGACGTGGTCATCGGTATCAGCCTGGTGCGCGCCCAGCCGCGAGTCCTCGGTCTCGTCATCGAGTTGCTCAGCCGCAGAAGGATTTTCGTGCCCATCCTGCGCGTGACCGCGATCGAGCCCGGCGCGGTCACGCTGTCTACGGGCAGCGTGTCACTGCGCCGCTTCTCGCAGCGCCCCGGCGAGGTGCTGGTGCTGGGCCAGGTCATCGAGACGCGGGTGCGCGTCGACGACCCCGATCTGCCCATGCTCGCAGGCCTCGACGTCGTGGTCGTCGACCTGGCCGTCGAGCAGCAGACCCGCACCCGCGACTGGCTGGTGACCCGGGTCGCGGTGCGTCCGCAGCGGCGCCTGGGCCGACGGAGCAACGTGTATTCCACCGAATGGCAGCACGTCAACGGCCTCACCCCGTCCGGTCTGGCGATGCCCGACCAGGGCGTGGCCCAATTGCTCGAGCAGTTCCAGGGGCAGCGCGCCGTCGAGGTCGCCGACGCCATCCGGGACCTGCCGGACAAGCGTCGCTACGAGGTCGTCAACGCGCTCGACGACGAACGCCTCGCCGACGTGCTGCAGGAGCTGCCCGAAGACCAGCAGGTCGCCCTGCTGCGCCAACTCAAGACCGACCGGGCCGCCGACGTGCTGGAGGCGATGGATCCCGATGACGCCGCCGACCTGCTCGGAACGATGACCCCGTCCGACGCCGAACAGTTTCTGCGCCGCATGGATCCCGAGGATTCCGAAGACGTCCGCCGCCTGCTGAGCCACTCGCCGAACACCGCCGGTGGCCTGATGACCTCAGAGCCCGTGGTCCTCGCACCCGACACGACTGTGGCCGAAGCCCTTGCGCGCGTGCGTGATCCAGACCTGACACCGGCGCTGGCGTCGCTGGTGTTCGTGGTGCGTCCGCCGACGGCGACACCGACCGGCCGCTACCTGGGTTGCGTGCACCTGCAGCGGCTGCTGCGCGAACCGCCCGCATCTCTGGTCAGCGGCATCGTCGACACCGACCTGCCCAACCTGGCTCCGGAAGACTCGCTGGGCTCGCTGACCCGATACTTCGCGGCCTACAACCTGGTGTGCGGGCCGGTGGTCGACGAGCAGAACCATCTGCTGGGCGCGGTGTCGGTGGATGACGTCCTCGACCACCTGCTGCCCGACGACTGGCGCGAACACGAAGCCGAACCGGTGATCGTGTCCGCTGAGAGGACGACATGAGCGACTCGTCGGCGCGGCAGCGACTCGACACGCCACGGACTTCGCGCTCGTTCGGTCCGCGCCTCGACATCGAGGCCGTCGGCCAGTTCAGCGAGCGGATTGCCCGTTTCCTCGGCACCGGACGCTATCTGGCGATCCAGACGCTCGTCGTCATCATCTGGGTGCTGCTCAACATGGGAGCGTTCGCCTGGCAGTGGGATCCGTACCCGTTCATCCTGCTGAACCTCGCGTTCTCCACCCAGGCGGCCTACGCGGCGCCCCTGATCCTGCTCGCACAGAACCGGCAGGAGAACCGCGACCGAGTCGCGCTGGAAGAGGATCGCAGACGCGCCGAGCAGACGAAGGCCGACACCGAGTTCCTTGCCCGCGAACTCGCCGCGCTGCGGCTCGCGGTCGGTGAGGTCGCCACCCGTGACTATGTGCGCCGCGAATTGGACGAAATTCGCGACATGCTCCAACACATGCAGGCTCAGTCGACCGGCTCGAGCAAACAAGACGCAGGTGAGCGCAAGTCCAAGAAATCCGGATGAGACGGCTGCGCGATTGCTGTCACACCGCGGTGATCGACTGGGTATGGTGACGAGGTTCACTGGCGACCACACAGCTAGGACGGTTGAGTGCATATAGGGGGAGGACCTGCCCTCGGAGCAGCGCGACGTCGGGCAGGGCAGTTTGTCCGCACGCCGGCCGTCGGGGTGGCCGCAGTTCTGACGCCTCTCGTGCTGGCGGGCGCGGTCGGCGCCTCGGCACCGAGTGCGAATGTCCCCACGCGGGATTCCGCAGTCATGCCGCTGGCCGCCGTCGTCCCCGCACCCGACGATCAATCCGGCGTCTCGGTCGTCGCGGTCACCAAGGCGCCGGCGCCGTTCCGCACCGTCGCCAGCACCGCCTCTGCTCCCCCGCCGCCGGTCGTGGTGAATGCCCCTGGCACACTGCGGATTCCGTCGGTGAACCTGGCCGCCTACCGCAACGCGGAGACGATGATGGCGGCGGCCTACCCCGGCTGCGGCGTGAGCTGGAACCTGCTGGCAGGCATCGGCCGCATCGAGTCGATGCACTCCTACGGCGGCGCGACGGACTCCCGCGGAAACGCGGTGCGCCCGATCTACGGCCCCACGCTGGACGGCACCCTGGCCGGCAACGAGGTCATCGTGGAGAGCCGGACCGCCGACCGGGTCGTCTATGCCCGCGCCATGGGCCCCATGCAGTTCCTGCCCGGAACATGGTCGCGCTACGCATCCGACGGTGACGGAGACGGTAAGGCCGACGTCCAGAACGTCTACGACGCCTCACTGGCGGCCGCGCGCTACCTGTGCAGCGGCGGGTTGAACCTGCGCAACCAGGCCGACGTGATGGCCGCGATCCTGCGCTACAACAACTCGATGGCGTATGCCCGGAACGTGCTGAGCTGGGCCGCGTCCTACGCGACCGGCGTGGTGCCCATGGACCTCCCGCCGATCACGGGCTCGGTACCCGAGCTGTCGTCGGCGGCGACCACTACCGACGACCTCCTGACCCATCTGGACCGCCGCGCAGGGCTCGGCCCCGGGCTGCCCATCAACGCTGCGGGCCTGCCCGCCACCGATCCGCTGTCGCTGATCCCGCTGATGGAACGCACCGACGTGGCCAGTCAGATCAACGCGCCTCTGCCCGGGTTCGCCGCCGGCCAATCCCTGGGCCCGCTGCCGGGTCCGATGCCCGAAGCGATGCCGCAGCCAGCCGCGCCCCCACCGCCGACCTGGGTGCCGCCGTGGGTTCAGCCGCCGCCCCAGAAGCCGGCCCAGTGCGCGGTGTTCTGCATTCAGGATCTGCCTGCCGCACCCGCACCCGCGCCTGCGCCCGCGGGTCCTCTCGGCCTGGCACCGGCACCGGCGTTGCCCGGTGCCCCCGCAGGTCCGGTGCCCCCCGCCCCCGGCCCGCTGGTACCCGCCGCGGCCCCCGCTCCCGGGCCGGCACCCGGTCCTGCTCCCGGCCCAGCACCGGGCCCCGTGGGCTGAACGCTCTCCTGAATTCGGGTCCTGAGGGCACCGCGGCCTAGACTCGCGGGTGATGTCCTCTACTCCGACAGACCTGGAAGCAGCCGTCCGCGCTGCGCTGAACAAGGTCATCGACCCCGAACTTCGACGGCCGATCACCGAAGTCGGCATGGTCAAGAACGTCACGGTCGACACCGACTCCTCGGTCCACGTCGAGGTGTACCTGACCACCGCGGCCTGCCCCAAGAAGACCGAGATCTCCGACCGGGTGACGCGTGCGGTGCAGGACGTGCCCGGTACCGGCTCGGTCAAGGTCACCCTCGACGTGATGAATGACGAGCAACGCGCCGAGCTGCGCAAGCAGTTGCGCGGCGATTCCCGCGAACCCGTCATCCCGTTCGCCCAGCCGGGGTCGCTGACCCGCGTGTACGCGGTCGCATCCGGAAAGGGCGGGGTCGGCAAGTCGAGCGTCACCGTGAATCTGGCCGCCGCGATGGCCGCTCGGGGCCTGTCCGTCGGGCTCCTCGACGCCGACATCTACGGCCACTCCGTGCCCAGGATGATGGGCACCGCCGACCGCCCGACACAGGTCGACTCGATGATCCTGCCGCCCGTCTCGCACGAGGTGCGGGTGATCTCCATCGCGATGTTCACCCAGGGCAACACCCCCGTCGTGTGGCGCGGGCCGATGCTGCACCGCGCGCTTCAGCAGTTTCTCGCCGATGTGTACTGGGGCGATTTGGACGTACTGCTGCTGGACCTCCCCCCTGGGACAGGCGACATCGCGATCTCCGTGGCCCAGTTGATCCCCGGCGCCGAGATCCTGGTCGTCACCACCCCCCAGCTGGCGGCCGCGGAGGTCGCCGAGCGCGCGGGTGCGATCGCGTTGCAGACGCGCCAGCGCATCGCCGGAGTCGTCGAGAACATGGTCGACGGGCCCGTCATCAAGATGTTCGGCGAAGGCGGCGGCAAGCATGTCGCCGAGAGCCTGTCGCGGTCCGTCGGCGCCGAGGTGCCGCTGCTGGGCCAGGTTCCGCTCGACCCCGAACTGGTGGCCGCCGGCGACTCCGGTGTCCCGCTGGTGCTCAGCGCTCCGGATTCGGCCGCGGGCAAGGAACTGCGCAAGATCGCCGATGCGCTGTCGAGCCGCAAGCGCGGCCTCGCCGGGATGTCACTCGGACTCGACCCGGCAGGTCGTTAGGTCGCGTCGGTGTCGAACGGGGTGGATCCCGTCGGCTCCGGTTGATTGACGGGAGCCGGACCGGGTCCCGATTGCGGCTTCTCCGGCGCGCTCTGACCGTTCTGCGCCTCCTGCGGTGAATCGAACTTGCCGGTGAAAATCGAGTCATCACCGTCGAGAAGATGCTTGGTCAGTGCCGCGCGCGGCGTCATGCCGCGCAACTTCTGCAGCTCAGACAGAGGCTCCCGCAGATCGTCGAAGTCTGCGCCGAGATCCTCGCGCAGCTGACTCGTCGCACCCGTCACGTAGTCGCGGGCCTGCCGCACGGCGCCCGCCGTCCAGCGGATGGCACCGGGCAGCCGCTCAGGTCCCAGGATCACCAACCCGGCGATCACCAGGACCAACATCTCGCCCCAGCCGACGTTGGCGAACATCGTTACGTGCTGTCGTCGCCGTTGGGCGTCACCGTCAGCGTCACCGGACGCCCGTCGCGTACCACCTCGATGGGTGCGGGCTGGCCGATCTTGAGCTGGCGCACCGCGACGATGAACTCGTCGGCGTCGGCGACCTCGCGGTCCCCCACCTTCACCACGACATCGTTCTCGACCAGACCCGCCGCCTCGGCGGGGCTGCCCGGCTTGATGTCGGCGATCTGCGCGCCCTTGGACACGTCGTTGCTCACAGACCGCGCCGTCAGGCCCAGCGTCGGGTGGGCGATCTTGCCGTTCTGGATCAGCGTCTCGACGACCTGCTTGACCTCGTTGACCGGGATCGCGAAGCCGAGGCCGCTGGCGCTGTCGGACAGCGACTTGCCCGCGGTGTTGATGCCGATGACCTCGGCATTCATGTTGATCAGCGGACCGCCGGAGTTGCCGTGGTTGATGGATGCGTCGGTCTGGACACCGTCGATGACGGTGTCGGTGTCAGAACCGTCGCCCGACAGCGGCACCGGACGGTGCAGCGCGCTGATGATGCCGTGGGTGACCGTGCTGCGCAGGCCTAGCGGTGCGCCCGCGGCGATCACTTCCTCACCCACCTGGATCTTCTCGGAATCACCCATCCGCGCGACGGAGAGGTTGTCGACGTTGTCGACCTTGAGCACCGCGAGGTCGGTCTTGGGATCGCGGCCGACCAGGTTCGCGGGGACCTCGCTGCCGTCGTTGAACACGACCGACATCTTGAAGTCGCTGGGGTTGGTGGCGGCCTCGGAGATCACGTGGTTGTTGGTGACGATGTAGCCGCGGCCGTCGACCACGACGCCGGAACCCTGCGAGCCCTCGGTGTCACTGGCCGCTTCGATCGTGACCACCGAATCAGCCACAGCAGCAGCAACTTTGGCGAATTGGCCCTGCGCCTCTTCGCCACCGTCGCTGCTGGTCTCCAGCGTTACCTTCGACGTGGTGAACGCGTTGACGACCTCGGCGGTCTTGCGGCCGACCACACCGCCGACGACGCCGATGACCAGGGCGAAGATGCCCAGGATGACCAGCGCGACGACGGAGACCTTGCCGCCGAACAGCACGTCACGCACACCGAGCTTGCCGACGGGGCCGCCCGGGGCGGCCGCGGGTGCGGTCTGGGTGATCGCGGGAGTCCCCAGCGCGGCGGGGGCACCCGGATTGCGCCACGGGTCGTCGGGTTCGTCGACGTCACCGGCGCGCTCGGCCTCGAGGGCGCCGGCGTCGGTCGGGTGCCGCTGCAGCGAGTCGCTCCCGGAGTACGGGCGGCCGAATGCCTCGGCGAGGACGGGGTCGGGGGGCGCATCTTTCGGTGTGAACTCGCCCTGGTCCCGGTACTTGTCGGCACCTTGGAAGGAGCCGTCCACTCCGGTCGGCCTGCCGAACGCGCGCTGCGCCGCAGGGTCCACAGGAGGCCGCGACACCGGCCGCGGCGCAAGACGTTCCCGACCGGTCTCGTCCAGATTGGTCACCCGTTCATCGCCCTTCCGTCACCCTGGCTGTCACTCACTGCGTCGAGGTGCCAGCAATCGCCGACACACGTCGACGGTCAGCGTCGTATCTACCCTACCGGCGCTTGCGACGAGCACGCTCTGTGCCGTCAGCCAACTGCGCGGATTCAGCTGGGTCCGGCGTGTCCACCGGAGTGTGGTTCGGGATCTGGGACAGGAGCCCCAGCAAAGAACTCGGCATGGCTACCGGACACGAGTCCCGCAACGCCTCACGGGCCTGCCGCTGCGCGTCGACCTCCATGGCGCACTCGGGACACAGCGACAGGTGATGCGCGGCGCGTAGGTGCGCCGTCATGCGCAGCTCACCGTCGGCGAACGCCGCAATGGCCTCGGTAGAGAGGTGCTCGGTCGAGCCGAACTGCCGCGGACCTACCGGGGCATCGCTTTGCGAAGCAAACTGCGACGGGAGCCAGGAGAACGCTCGGCGGAATGCATGTCCGGGATCGAACACCACCAAGCTCCTCTCCAGTCGGTGTCGTGCAGCCTGCCCAGTCGGAAGTCCTTACGTCGAATGTAGCGCGGCAACCCGTGTCGCATCGCGCGAACGTCAGGCGGACTTGGCCACGTCGCGACCACTGCCCGCATCCGAATGCCTGGCCAGGTACTCACGCAGCGCCTGCCGACCGCGGTGGATACGGCTGCGAACAGTGCCGAGCTTGACGCCGAGAGTCGCGCCGATCTCCTCATAGGACAGACCTTCGATGTCGCAGAGGACCACCGCGGCGCGGAATTCGGGCGCCAGCGAATCGAGCGCGGCCTGCAGGTCCGGCCCCAGCCGCGAATCGTGGTAGATCTGCTCGGGGTTCGGCTCGTCGGCGGGCACGCGGTCGTAATCCTCGGGCAGCGCCTCCATGCGGATGCGACCACGGCGGCGGACCATGTCCAGGAAGAGGTTGGTGGTGATGCGGTGCAACCAGCCCTCGAAGGTGCCCGGCTGGTAGTTCTGCACCGAGCGGAAGACGCGGATGAACGTCTCCTGCGTCAGGTCCTCGGCGTCGTGCTGGTTGCCCGACAAGCGGTAAGCCAGCCGGTAGACGCGATCGGCGTGCTGGCGGACTAGTTCGTCCCAGCTGGGCATGGCCGCGATGTCGCCCGTGGCGTCGAAGACCGCGGTGCCGGTCAGTTCGTCGGTCGGCTCCACCCATTCGGCGTCGGTGTACTGCTCGAGATGGGCCATCGAGACGGGTGATGCCACAGTGGAATTGACAGTCGTGGGGCCGTTCGAGGTGGTCGTCGGATCCTCCAGGTCGTGATGGCTGCGGTCAATTGACGGCGACCGCTCGAAATGCACAACGCGACCTGACTCGGTGTTGTTCCCCGGGAGCGCGGTGCCGATGCGTGCGCTGGGTGCGCCGTCTGTCATGCGATCACCGTCTCCTGTACGCGTATGGCAGGTATATGAGCAAACTGAACATTTCCTGAGAAACAGCGCTACCCCTTTTTCCACCAGGGAAAACGGGTGTGATCCCGGCTGCGGGCACCGGGCGTGTCGCTACTGACGGCGACCGGGCTTGGCTCTACGCTGCGGGCATGGCCAGCACCGATGAGCCCGGAGCCGGCTCCGGCGATTCCACCGCGCGGGCAAGCCAGGCGGAAGCGATCGTCCACCACGCCGAACATTCGATCTCCGAGGACGCCATCGTCGCGGCCGCGCGCGAACGCGCGGTCGACATCGGCGCCGGTGCGGTGACGCCGGCCGTAGGCGCGCTGCTGTGCGTGCTGGCCAAACTCACCGGCGCGAAGGCGGTGGTCGAGGTCGGCACCGGGGCCGGGGTCAGCGGGCTGTGGCTGCTGTCCGGCATGCGCGAGGACGGCGTGCTGACGACGATTGACGTCGAGCCCGAACACCAGCGCATCGCCAAGCAGGCATTCAGCGAGGCCGGTGTCGGCCCGGGGCGGACGAGGCTGATCAGCGGCCGCGCCCAGGAAGTGCTCACCAGGCTTGCCGACGAGTCCTACGACCTGGTGTTCATCGACGCCGAGCCCGCCGATCAGCCACAGTTCGTGCTCGAGGGTGTGCGCCTGCTGCGCGAGGGCGGGGCGATCGTCGTGCACCGCGCGGCGCTCGGTGGACGCGCGGGCGACGCCGCGGCCAAGGACAACGAGGTGGCCGCGGTCCGTGAGGCGGCACGGCTGATCGCCGAGGACGAGCGCCTGACGCCGGTGCTGATCCCGCTCGGCGACGGACTACTGGCCGCCGCCCGCGACTGACTGTCACTTTTCCACTCCCGTTCCGTCGCTCCACGAGCGCGCGCGTCTGTGCGCCGACACGCCGGTGAGGCCGTCGTTCTGCGCGCGCTCGACGCCCGGCACCGCGCGCAAGTGCACCCGATACACGGCGCGTCGCCGAGCAGACACGCGCGCTCGCGGTGCAAGTCCCTTCCCTTGATCTTGACGCTGGACTGAACGTGCGTTTAATGTGCTGAACATGCGTTCAGCCGACGATCTCACCGCCGCGGCCCGCATCCGCGATGCCGCCCTCGAATTGTTCGGCCGGGACGGCTTCGCGGTGAGCGTGCGCACGATCGCGACGGCGGCAGGGGTGAGCCCTGGGCTGGTCATCCACCACTTCGGCTCGAAGGACGGCCTGCGCAAGGCCTGCGACGACCACGTCATCGAGACGGTGTACGCGAGCAAGAGCGAGTCGATCCAGACCTCAGATCCCGCGACGTGGCTCGCGCAGATGGCCGAGATCGAGGAGTACGCGCCGCTGATGGCCTACCTCGTGCGCAGTCTGCAAACCGGCGGAGAGTTCGCAAAGAAGCTGTGGCGCAACATGATCGACAACGTCGAGCGGTACATGCAGGAAGGTGTCGAGGCCGGCACCGTCAAGCCGAGCGCGGATCCGAAAGCCCGGGCCCGCTTCCTGGCCATGGCCAACGGCGGCGGCTTCCTGCTCTACCTCCAGTTGCATGACAGCACCGACCTGCGCGTGGTTCTGCGCGACTACAGCGAGGACATGGTGCTTCCGGCTCTCGAGCTCTACACCCATGGGCTGATGGTGGATCCGACCATGTATGACGCCTTCCTCGCGCAGCGCAATCAGGGCATTCCGTTCACCTCGACAGAAGGAAGGCACGATGAGTGATCCCACATTGGCGGTCGAGATCAGTGGCCTGCAGAAGTCGTTCGGCCGCACCAAGGCCCTCGACGGCCTCGACCTCACGGTGGCCCCCGGCGACGTGGCAGGGTTCCTCGGACCCAACGGCGCCGGTAAGTCCACGACGATCCGTGTCCTGCTGGGCCTGCTGCGCGCCGACGGCGGCACCGCCCGCCTGCTCGGCGGGGACCCGTGGCGCGACGCCGTCTCCCTGCACCGCAGAATCGCCTATGTACCAGGCGATGTCACCCTCTGGCCCAACCTGACCGGCATGCAGGCCATCGATTTCCTCACCGCGCTGCGCGGCGACGGCGTCGACGACAAGCGTCGCGACCAGCTGATCGACCGATTCGAGCTCGACCCCCACAAGAAAGCGCGTACCTACTCCAAGGGCAACCGTCAGAAGGTCGCCATCGTGGCCGCGTTCAGCAGTCGCAGCGAGCTCTTCGTTCTCGACGAACCGACCTCCGGCCTGGACCCGTTGATGGAGCAGGCATTTCAGCAGTGCGTGCGTGAGGTCGCCGAACAGGGCGCCGCGGTGCTGCTGTCCAGCCACATCCTCGCCGAGGTCGAGAAGCTCTGCGACACCGTCACCATCGTCCGCGCCGGACGCACGGTGCGGTCGGGAACGCTGGCCGAGATGCGCCACCTGATGCGCACCACCGTCACGGCGCGCACCCGGGGGGACGGTCGCGGCCTGGAACGCGCGCCGTATGTCCACGATCTGCGCGCTGACGACGGCCTGTGGCATTTCTCGGTGGACCGCGACCACCTCGACCGCGCGATGTCCGATCTCACCGGGCTCGGTATCGACGAATTGACCGTCGCACCAGCGTCATTGGAGGACTTGTTCCTGCGCGAATATCAAGGTGCCCAGCGGTGAGCACCGCAACGGTGACCGCGCAACACCGGCACGCAGCCGCACCCTCGGCGTCGCCGTGGACCGGCACCGGCCATCTCATCCGGCTCGCCCTCAGGCGTGACCGAGTGCGCCTGTCCGTGTGGATTGTCGCGCTGACACTGATGATGGCCTATGCCCCGCAGGCGATCACACTCGCCTACCCCGAGGAGGCGCAGCGCCAGGCCAGGGTGGATCTACTCAAGACACCCGCCGGAATGATGCTGGGCGGCCCCATGTTCGGCGGCAATGAGACCGAACTCGGCGCCATGATCGCCAACGAGATGATGCTGACGCTCATCGTCGCCACCTCGATCCTGTCGATTCTCACGGTGATTCGGCACACCCGCGCCGAAGAGGAGGGCGGCGCCGCCGAGCTCGTCCTCGCCTCGGTTGTCGGCCGCTATGCACGTACCACCGCGGCGCTGACCGTGGTGGCCGGCGTCAACGCCGTCCTCGCCGCGACGATGACGGCGGCGATGGTCGCCGCCGGTTTCGAACCCGCCGACACGGCGGCGATGTGTCTCGGCGTCACGGCGGTGGCCATGGTGTTCGGTGCCGTCGCCGCGGTGACAGCACAGATGTGGCGCGTCGCGCGCGCCGCCACGGGGGCTGCGATGGCGACCCTGGCCGTCGCGGCGCTCATTCGCGGCATCGGCGACGTGATCGACAACTCCGGCAGCGCACTGAGCTGGTTCTCCCCGATCGCCTGGGCACAACAGATGCGGGCGTTCGTCGACCTTCGCTGGTGGCCGTTGGCCCTTCTCGTCGCGCTGACCGCGGGGCTGGTCGCGGTGGCAGGCGCTTTGGACGCGCGACGCCAGTACGACGACGGCACCGTCGCCTCGCGGGGCGAGCGGCCCGGCGCGCGGCCCGTGCGCGGGGTACTCGGCTTACACCTGACCCTGCAGCGAGGTCAGACCATCGGCTGGTCGACCGGTCTGTTCGTCGCCGGGTTGGCATTCGGGTCGATGACGAAGTCGCTGCTCGAAGGAGCGGAGAGCAACGAGCTCATCGCCCGCGTCGTCTCGACGCAGGGGACGGACGGCGTCTACACGACGATGACGCAATTCCTGGCCGCAGCGGCGGGTGCCTACGTGGTCTCGGCGGTGCTTCGGGTCGATGCCGACGAGCAGTCCGGACTCGGTGAGGTGGTGTTGGCGGGTGCGGTGTCGCGTCGGCGCTGGCTGACGACCGCCCTCGTGTCGGCGATCCTCGGGGCCGCGGTGCTGATGTTCTTCGCCGGCCTCGGCAACGGCCTCGGCGCCGGCGTCACGGTCGGTGACGCGGGCACCGTGCTGAAGCTGACGGTGGCCGCCTTGGCGTTCATCCCGGCGCTTTCCGTGCTGGCCGGGGTGGCCGCTCTCGCCGTCGCACTGCGGCAGACCTGGATCGGTTGGCTGGCAGTCGCTTTCGTCGTGCTGTCGCTGTACCTGGGCGCGCTACTGCGCCTGCCCCGGTGGCTGATCGACCTGTCGCCGGTGGGCCGCACGACGGTGCCCGTCGACGTGTCCGTCCCTACGTTGATCGTCATGGCTGTGATCGCAACGGGTTTGACGGTGGTCGCCGGACTGTTCTACCAGCGGCGAGACGCGGTGTAGGAGCCGAAGATGAGGATGGCCGCGCAGGCGCTGGCGTCGACGGTGTTCGGCATCGCGTTCTTCGGCGTCGCACTGTTCGTTCCCGCCGGCACCATCCACTACTGGCAGGCACGGATTTTCGTGGCGGTGTTCGCGGTGACCACGATTGTGCCTTCCGTCGTGCTCGCGGCGCGGTACCCCGACGCCCTCGCCCGCCGGATGAAGGCGGGACCGACAGCGGAAAGTCGGCCCGTGCAACGGATCATCATCACCTTGACCGTGGTGCTGGTGTTCGCGACGTTAGCGCTGTCGGCTCTCGACCACCGCTTCGGCTGGTCGTCGGTGCCGACGTGGCTCATCATCGTCGGCAACCTCGCGGTCGCGATAGGGCTGAGCATCGCGCAACTGGTGATCGTTCAGAACAACTACGCGGCGGCCACGATCAGGGTGGAGGCCGACCAACCGCTGGTCTCGACGGGTCTGTACGGACTGGTGCGCCACCCGATGTACCTCGGCACCATGATCATGATGATCGGCATACCACCGGCACTGGATTCGTTGTGGGGCCTGCTCGGCGTCGCGGTCGCGGTGCCGGTGCTGGCGGCCCGCATCCTCGACGAGGAGAAGATGCTCGACGCCGAACTCGCCGGCTATCGCGAGTACACGCACCAGGTGCGGTATCGGCTGATCCCGGGTGTGTGGTGACGGCGGGACGGACCGGACCCGCCGCATACTGGTTCCATGGAGCTGCTCACCGGGTTCGGCCTGGCGACAGCCGCGGGCCTCAATGCCTACATCCCGCTGCTCTTACTCGGAATCCTGGCGCGCTTCACCGACCTGGTGTCGCTGCCCGCCGGCTGGTCGTGGCTGGAGAACGGCTGGGTGATGACGATCGTCGCCGTCCTGCTCGTCGTCGAGATCGTCGCCGACAAGGTGCCGGCACTCGACAGCGTCAACGACGTCGTCCAGACATTCGTGCGGCCGACCTCGGGCGGCATCGTGTTCGGATCCGGGACCGCCGCGCAGACGGCGACGGTGACCGACCCCGGTGCGTTCGCGGAATCCGGCCAATGGATTCCGGTGGCCGTCGGAGTGGCCGTCGCACTGGGGGTGTCGCTGACGAAGTCGACGTTGCGGCCCGCGGCCAACGTCGCGACGGCGGGCATGGCCGCACCGGTGCTGAGCACCGTCGAGGATTTCGCCAGCGTCGCGCTGGTGTTCTTCGCGATCCTGGTGCCTGTCCTCGTGCTGGTGGCAGTGATTGCGCTGAGTTGGGCAGCGGTCAGTATCCTCCGCCGCCGCCGGGCGAGACAACGCACAGGCGGGCGCTGAGCCGTGGCCACCCGCCGAACGCGGGTATCCCGCCCGTCATGCAGACGTTTCTGCCCTGTCAGGGATTCACCGAGTCGGCGCGGGTGCTCGACACGAAGCGACTCGGCAAGCAGCGGGTCGAGGCCATCCAGGTGCTGCGCGCCCTGACCGTCCCCGGCTACGGCTGGCGTCGCCACCCCGCCGCGGCGATGTGGGCCGGCTACGAGGAAGCGCTCGTGCGCTACGGACTCGACGTCTGCGCCGTGTGGTGCGCGCAGGGCCGCGACGACACCTGCGCGGCGACCCTGCAGAGCGACCTCGCGGAAGCGACCGGGCTGTCGTCGATCCGCACCCAGGACGAGTTGGCCGCCGCCGACGAGCTTCCACCGTGGCTCGGCGACACCGAGTTTCACCTCAGCCATCAGTCGGCCCTGGTGCGCAAGGACCCGGAACACTATCGGGCGCTGTTTCCCGCGGTACCCGACGACCTGATGTACGTCTGGCCCGCCTCAGATCGTCCGCGGCGGATACCGGTCAGCTGACGGTCGTCACGCCGGTCAGATCCAGACACCCTTGCCGACGGCCACCACACCTCCGGCGCTGACGGAGAAACGCTCACGATCTTTCTCCAGGTCGACCCCGACCATCTCCCCGGGGCCGACGACGACGTTCTTGTCGAGGATGGCGTGACGGACCACCGCGCCACGCCCGATGCGGGCGCCCGGCATGATCACGCTTCCCTCTACGATCGCACCGTCGTCGATGACGACATTGGACGACAGCACCGAATTACGCACGGACGCAGCCGAAATGATGCTGCCTGCGCCGACCACCGACTCCTGCGCGGAGCCGCCGTTGACGAACTTGGCCGGCGCGAGGTTCTCGGCGCCGCCGCGGATGGGCCAGCGCTTGTTGTAGAGGTTGAACACCGGGTGAACGGACACCAGATCCATGTGCGCGTCGTAGAACGCATCGAGGGTCCCGACGTCGCGCCAGTACCCGTGATCGCGTTCGGTGGCGCCGGGCACCTCGTTGTTGTTGAAGTCGTACACCGCGGCCATGCCGTCTTCCACGAGACGGGGAATGATGTCGCCGCCCATGTCGTGGTCGGAGTCGTCATCGTCGGCGTCCGCCCGGATCGCATCGATCAGCACCTTGGTGGTGAAGATGTAATTGCCCATCGACACGAACGTCTGCTCCGGATCGTCGGGCGTTCCGGGCGGGTTCGCCGGTTTCTCGATGAAGCCCCGGATTCGTCCCGAATCGTCGGCGTCGATGCAGCCGAACGCGCTCGCTTCGGAGCGCGGCACCCTGATCCCGGCGACCGTCGCACCGGCGCCGCTTTCGATGTGCTGCTGAACCATCTGCTCGGGGTCCATGCGATAGACGTGGTCCGCACCGAAAATCACGATGTAGTCGGGATCCTCGTCGTAGATCAGGTTCATCGACTGATAGATCGCGTCTGCCGAGCCGGTGTACCAGCGCGGGCCGAGCCGCTGCTGCGCCGGGACGGGCGTGATGTACTCACCGGCAAGCCCGGAAAGCCGCCAGTTCTGCGAGATGTGACGGTCCAGCGAATGCGACTTGTATTGCGTGAGCACGCAGATGCGCAGATAGCGGGCATTGACGAGATTCGAGAGCACGAAGTCGATGAGCCGATAGCCGCCGCCGAAGGGAACGGCGGGCTTGGCGCGGTCGGCCGTCAGCGGATAAAGGCGCTTCCCCTCCCCGCCGGCGAGGACGATGCCCAGCACATGTGGCGCTTCCCTCATGATGCCAACCTATCCGCAGGCAAGGACAGGGGCCACCCATTCGTGCTTTTGCGGCGAGTTCTCGGGCTGTCCGTCAAGACAATTCGGGATGCTTCGCACCGCGTGGCGAAGTTGGATACGGTCACAGGATGCGGGTGGCGATGATGACACGGGAATATCCACCCGAGGTGTACGGCGGGGCCGGCGTCCACGTCACGGAGCTCGTCGCCCAGCTGCGACGGCTGTGCGAAGTCGACGTGCACTGCATGGGCGCGCCTCGGCCCGGGGTGACGGTCGCCCAACCCGACCCCGCGCTCACCGGCGCCAACGCGGCGTTGGCGACGTTGTCCGCCGACCTGTCCATGGTCAACTCCGCCTCCGCGGCCACGGTCGCTCATTCGCACACGTGGTACGCCGGGATGGCGGGACATCTCTCAGCCATGCTGTACGGCATACCCCACGTTCTGACCGCCCATTCCCTCGAGCCGATGCGGCCGTGGAAAGCCGAGCAACTCGGCGGTGGTTATCGCATCTCGTCCTGGGTGGAGAAGACGGCTGTCGAGGCCGCCGACGCCGTCATCGCGGTCAGCTCCGGGATGCGCGAGGACGTCCTGCGCACATATCCGGCGCTGGATCCCGAGCGCGTGCACGTAGTGCTCAACGGAATCGACACCGACAAGTGGCATCCGGTCGAACCCGGCGGTGAGGACTCCGTGTTGACCGACCTCGGCGTCGATCTGTCGCGTCCGATCGTCGCGTTCGTCGGCCGGATCACGCGCCAGAAGGGGGTGGCCCACCTGGTGGCCGCCGCCCACCAGTTCGCCCCCGAGGTCCAGCTGGTGCTCTGCGCGGGCGCGCCCGACACCCCCGAGATCGCCGAGGAGATCGCGTCAGCGGTCCAGGCCCTGTCGGACGCGCGCACGGGGGTGTTCTGGGTCCGGGAGATGCTGCCGCAGCCGAAGATCGACGAAATACTGTCGGCAGCAACGGTTTTCGTGTGCCCGTCGGTGTACGAACCGCTCGGGATCGTCAACCTCGAGGCGATGGCCTGCGGCACGGCTGTCGTGGCCTCCGACGTCGGCGGGATCCCCGAGGTCGTCGCCGACCAGCAGACCGGTCTGCTGGTGCACTACAGCCCGGACGACACCGTGACCTTCGAACAGGACCTGGCTTCCGCGGTCAACACTCTGGTCGCCGACCCGGACAGGGCTCACCGGTACGGCGCGGCCGGACGCCGTCGGTGTATCGACGAATTCTCCTGGGCACAGATCGCCGAGCAGACCCTGGAGATCTACCGGAGAGTCTCGGCGTAGGCGACAGGCGTACGGAACAGGGGGAGCTAGCTCGTCACGCCCTTGAGCTCGTCGCCGAGCGCAGCAGCTTCCTCCGGCGTGAGTTCGACGACAAGGCGGCCACCGCCTTCCAATGGAACCCGCATCACGATGCCTCGCCCCTCCTTGGTTGCTTCCAGTGGACCGTCTCCGGTCCGGGGCTTCATCGCCGCCATCGAGTGCTCCCTCCACCATGGGCCGCCCGTCAGGGCTTGGTCTTTCAACGAACCGGTCTGTCCTTGAGCCGGCGCCAGGCACCATCCGCATGCTCTGACAGCACCCGACTCTGAACTGCTACAGGCCTCCATTGTTCCCTATCCGGGCCAGGTCGTGTGCGAAGACCCGGCTATAGCTGCCCGGATGGTCCATTCCGATTCGCTGTGCCGCTCTCCCGGATCGCCTCGACGACAAGGACCGACCTTCGTCAGCTGTCCGGGCGCGGCACCCAGCAGGCGGACACATGGTCATCGACCATGCCGGTCGCCTGCATCAGCGCGTAGGCCGTGGTGGGGCCGACGAACCGCATGCCGCGCTTCTTGAGTTCCTTGGCCATCGCCTTCGATTCGGCCGTCACCGCGGCAACGTCCGACAGGCTCGCAGGCCGCACCCGCGTCGCGCGATCGGCTGGGGCGAAGGACCACAACAACTCTGCGAGGTCGACCCCGTCGTCGGCCATGTCCGCGACCACACGGGCGTTGGCGATCGTGGCCTCGATCTTGGCGCGGTTGCGCACAATTCCGGCATCTGCCATCAGTCGCTCGACGTCGCGGTCGCCGTAGCCGGCAATGCGTTCGACGTCGAACCCGTCGAAGGCGGCGCGGAAGTTCTCCCGTTTGCGCAAGATGATCAGCCACGACAGCCCGCTCTGGAATGCCTCGAGGCTGACGCGCTCGAACAGCGCCGCCGAATCACGAAGCGGGCGGCCCCATTCGGTGTCGTGGTAGTCGCGGTACAGCTCGAAATCGTCTGCGGACAACCGTGACTGGTCGATCCACCCGCAGCGGATCCTGGTGTCGGCCTCGGCTGCGGTCACGCGTCGTCCCGGGCGAGCTCCGGCGGCAACGCGTGTGCGGGCTCTGCGACCTCGTCGGCCGGGTCGGTGATGCCGTGAGCGGCGCGCACCGCCGCGAGCTCACCGCGCAGTGCGTCGAGTTCCTGGCCCAACCGGTCGAGCACCCAGTCGACCTCGCTGGTCTTGTAGCCGCGCAGCGTCTGGGTGAACTTGACCGCGTCGACATCGGCGCCCGTCACCCCCGACGCGGGCAGCACCGTGGCGGTGGTGCCCTTCGGCAACGGCGGAAGCACCTCGCCGCGGCCGAACAGCACCGAGCCGACGGCGAACAGCACGATGCCGACGAGAACCAGCACGACGAGATACAGCAGGACGAGAGTCACCCCTCGATACTGCCCGAAGGCGGCGACAAATCTCAGCGTGGCCGCAGCGTGACCATGGGCGGACGGTCGGCCAACGAGACCGTCGACGTCCTCGGCGTGTAGTCCTCGCCGTCGGCGAAGAACTGCGTGAGCCCGACACCGGAGTCCGGGATGCCGCACCGAGACAGCAGCGTGGCGATGACCTGCCTGCTCATCGCGGCCAGCTCCGTCAAGGGGCGATTGCGGTGGGTGCGCACGCCGAGGTTGACCTGGGCGATGGCGTCGAGCCCCAGGCGGTCGTAGGTGTCGATGAGCAGACCGATCTCGACGCCGTAGCCGGGGGCGAACGGCACCGCGGTCAGCAGCTCGCGGGTGCCCGCGTACTCCCCGCCCAAGGGCTGGTACAGGCACATCAACTCGGGGCGCAAAGCCGCGAGCAGCGGACGCGCGACCAGTTCGGTGACGCGGCCGCCGCCGTTGGCGTCCTCCTTGCCGCTGACCTTCAGAGGTCGCCGATAGAAGCCCTTGACCAGATGCACACCGTCGGAGGTGAGCAGCGGGCCGAGAAGCTTCGGGACGAACATCGGATCGGGGTCGATCAGGTCTGAATCGACGAACGCGATGACGTCACCGGTCGTCGCCGCCAGCGAGCGCCACAGCACTTCACCCTTGCCCGGCTGCGGCGCGACTTCGGGCAGCGCCACCTCACGGCTGACCACCCTGGCCCCCGCGGCGACCGCGCGAATCTCGGTGTCGTCGGTGGAGCCCGAGTCGAGCACGATCAGCTCGTCGACGAGCCCACCGAGCAGCGGGGTGATCGTCTCCACCACGCTGGCGACGGTCTCCTCTTCGTTGAGAGCGGGCAGCACGACCGACACCGTGCGTCCGCGCTTGGCGGCTTCCAGTTCGGCGAGCGTCCAGCTCGGCCGGCTCCAGCTGTGGTCGTTGAGCCACGGGTGGTCGGCCACCCCGTGCGCGGTCAATTCGTCGACCCGATCGGACAGAACGGTCATGCCAGTCCCCTCACCGTGTGTTTCGGCTGACGGGCGCCTTGGATCGACGCAACCATCTCCAGTACCCGACGTGTGGGCCCCACCTCGTGTACCCGGAACATCGCGGCTCCCTCGGCGGCGGCGAGTGCCGTCGCGGCCAGGGTGCCCTCCAGGCGTTCGGTGAGGCTCACACCCAGAGTTTCCCCGACGAAATCCTTGTTGCTCAGCGCCATCAGGACCGGCCATCCAGTTTTTACAAGGTCTTCTACGTGGCGCAACAAACTAAGACCGTGATAAGTGTTCTTGCCGAAATCGTGGGTCGGATCGATGACGATGCCGTCCCGACGCACACCGAGGGCGACCGCCCGCTCCGCCGCTGAGGTCACCTCGGCGATGACGTCGTCGACGACGCCCCGCTCGGACAGCCCGTAGTTGACGCGGAACGGCCGCGTCCGCGGCACCGCGCCGCCGGTGTGCGAACACACCAGCCCGGCGTTGAACTCGGCCGCGACCCCCGCCAGGTCGGGATCGGCCCCGCCCCACGTGTCGTTGATGAGGTCCGCACCGGCCGCACACGCCTGCTTGGCGACCTCGGCACGCCAGGTGTCGACGCTGATCAGCTGATCGGGGAAGGTGCCGCGCAGCCATTCGATGAACGGCACGACCCGCGCGATCTCCTCGTCGACGTCGACCATCGCGCCCGGGCCGGCCTTGACCCCGCCGACGTCGACGATGTCCGCACCGTCCCGGATGACGCGGCCGGCAGCTTCTTTGGCCGCGTCGTCGGTGAATGTGGCGCCGCGGTCGTAGAACGAGTCCGGCGTCCGGTTCACGATCGCCATGATCAGCGCGCGATCACCCGCCACCGGGCGCCCGAGAAACGTCGACTGCACGTCACCAGGCTACGTTTTGCCGCGATTTGGGCGTGCTCGTCGTCGCTGAGCGACGATTTTCACGCCGAAATCACCACCTACTTGGGCTTCTTGCCGTCCTTGACCTCGGTCAGGTACTCCTCGTAGAACTCGACGTAGCCCTCGTCACGACCCGACAGCACGTAAATCGGATCCTCGACCTTCACATCGTCCTCGTCGCCCTCACCGCTGGAGCCGCCGTAGCCCTCCTTGCGGAGGTCGCCCTTCTGACTCTTGAACGTCGACGTGTGGGCCAGCTCCTCGACGATGCGCACGAACAGCGGCACCGCGTACCCGGGCAGTTTGTCAAAGGCGGCCTTGGCCAACGCCTTACCGTCGAACTCCTTGCCGTCCTTGAGCTGGATCGCGACCATTCCGGCCTTGCCGCCGGTGTCGGGCACCTCGACGCCGAACACCGTGGCCTCCTCGACCTGCGGGTCGGTGGACACGGCAGCCTCGACCTCGGTGGTGGCGACGTTCTCGCCCTTCCAGCGGAAGGTGTCGCCGAGGCGGTCGGTGAACGCCGCGTGCCCGAAGCCCTGCGCCCGCATCAGGTCGCCGGTGTTGAACCAGGTGTCGCCCTCCTTGAAGGCGTCGCGGACGAGCTTCTTCTCCGACTCCTTCTTGTCGGTGTATCCGTCGAAGGGCTGGAAGCTGCTGACCTTCGACAGCAGCAGGCCGGGCTCGCCGTTCTTGACCTTCTTGACGCGACCGTTGTCGTCGCGGACGGGATCGCCGGACTCGTCGTACTCGACGAAGGCCACCGGGCTCGGGCAGATGCCCGTCGTCTTGTCGAGGTTGAAGAAGTTGACGAACGCGGTGTTGCTCTCGCTCGCGGAGTAGAACTCGCAGACCCGCTTGATGCCGAAGCGCTTGGTGAAGTCGTCCCAGATCGCCGGGCGCAGGCCGTTGCCGCAGATGACCCGGACCTTGTGTTTGCGGTCGGTCGGCTTCTCCGGCTGGTTGAGCAGATACGCGCACACCTCGCCGATGTAGACGAACGCGGTCGCGTCGTAGCGGATCACGTCGTCCCAGAACTTCGATGCCGAGAACGACTTGCCGATGGCCAGCGCGGCGCCGGAGTTGAGCACCGACGACAGCGCGACCGTCAGCGCGTTGTTGTGATAGAGCGGCAGGCAGCAGTACAGCGTGTCGTGGGAGTTGAGCCGCATCCCGAGGCCCCCGAACCCGGCGAGGGCGCGCAGCCAGCGGTAATGCGTCATCACGCTGGCCTTCGGCATGCCGGTGGTGCCCGAGGTGAAGATGTAGAACGCCTTGTCCTTGGCGAGCACGGCCGCGGTGGTGGCGGGGTTGGTGGTCGGCGCGGTCTCGGCGAGCTGCTTGAGATCGTCGAGGGTGATCAGCCCGTCGGTGTCGGCGCCGGAGTCGGTGATGTGCTCGACGAACTCGGTCTCGGCGACCACCACCGCGGCGTCGAGCAGGCCGAGGCTGTGCTTGAGCACCTCGTCACGCTGGTGGTAGTTGAGCATGCCGGAAATCGCCCCGCACTTGACCGCTGCGAGCATCAGCAGGATCGGCTCAGGCGAGTTGCGCATCATGATGCCGACGACGTCGCCGTGGCCGACCCCTTTGGTGGCCAGCACCGCCGCGTAGCGGTTGACGATCTCGTTGGCCTCGCCGTAGGTAATCTCGCGGTCCTCGAACTTGAGGAACACGTTGCCGGCGTGCTGGGCTGCGCGCTCCTGGAAGACCTTGCCGATCGACGTCTTCGCCGATGGCCTGGCGCCGAAGCCGGTGACGACACCGCGCACCATCGTCGGCGTGTCTTTCAGCAGACCCGGCACCTGTTTGGCGATGTCGATCAACCCGACGCTGCTGCGGGTCCCGGACTTCTGCTCGGTCATCGGCCGTATTTCCTCCGCTTCGAATTGTGTTGGGTCACCCTAGCGGTGGAGCGCAGGCGGCCAGAGCGTCTTCGACGTCGTCGACGACGGTGAGACGCCGCATCGCACCTTCAGCGACGTACCCGGTTCCGACCAACCCCCGCAGCCATGCCAGGAGACCGTCGTAGTGCCCCACAGTGTCGAGCATCACGATCGGTTTGGTGTGCATACCCAAATAGGCCGCTGTCCAGGCTTCGAAGAATTCTTCGAGTGTCCCGATGCCCCCCGGCAGCGCGATGAAGGCGTCCGCGCGGTCCTCCATCACCTGCTTGCGTTCCCGCATCGTGTCCGTGACGACGAGCTCGTCGGCCTCGGTGTCGGCGACTTCTCGGTGCACGAGCGCCTTCGGGATCACCCCGACGGTGTATCCGCCGTGCGAGCGCGCGGCGGATGCCACCGCTCCCATCGCCGAGACGTTGCCCCCACCCGACACCAGGGTCCAGCCCCGGTCCGCGATGCCCTTTCCGACTTTGCCCGCGAGCTCCAACAAATCGGGATGAAGCGGGCCCGACGCGCAATAGACGCAGACTGCCCACTCACGGTCTGGATCTCGGGACACACCACCAACCTAGCGACATAGACTCCGGCTTGTGCCCGCGCCTCTGCCTCTCGGATGGGTGATCGCCCCCGCCGAACCGGCTCTCGACCAGCTCGAATTCGGCGTGCGCACCCGTGCGGGCGGGGTGCTCCTCGGCCCCGCGGGCGTCGGCAAGACGACACTGGCGCGGCTGGCCGCCGACCGTGTCGGGGCGGGTTTCGCCCGCGTCGACTGGGTCTGCGCGACGGCGTCACGGCAGACCGTTCCGTTCGCCGCGTTCGAGGGACTGCTGGACGTGCCGGAGACGGGGACGACCACGACGGTGCTGCGCGGGGCCCGGGAGGCGCTCGGCGACGGGCGCCTGCTGGTCGTCGACGATGCGCACCTGCTGGACCCGCTGTCGGCAGCGCTGGTCTATCAGCTGGCCCTGGCCGGCACGGTGCGCCTGCTGGTCACCGCGACGGCCGGCGACAGCCCGGTGCCTGCCGAGGTGACCGCGCTGTGGCGCGACGGTCTGGTCACACGGGTCGACCTGCAGCCCCCCGGGCACGATGACGGCCGGCTGATGGCGCAGGTCGACGAGTTCGTCGAGGCGCTACCCGCCGCGGCGCACCGGGTGCTGGAGTTCCTGTCCGTGGCCGATCCGCTGCCGCGCGCGGACGCCGAGGCGCTCGCGGGTCCCGAAGCGGTGGGCGCGGCGGTCGACAGCGGGGCGGTCGTCGAGACGGGTGACGGGCTGCGCCCGGCGCATCCGCTTTTCCTCGCCGCGGTCCGGGACGCGCTGGGCGGCCCGGACCTGCGGCGGCTGCGCACCGCGATGGTCGAACGCCTCAAGGCGGGCAGCCCCGGCGTGGTCGGTCAGCTGCGGATGGCGGCGCTGGCGATCGGCAGCGATCGTCCGCAGCCGGCTTCCGAGGTGTGCGCCGCGGCCAGGGAGGCGCTTCGGCTCGGGGATCTGGAGCTCAGCGAACGCCTGGGCCGGGCCGCGCTCGGGCAGTCCCCGGATCTCGACGCCCGGCTCACCGTCGGCTATGCGCTCGCCTGGCAGGGCCGCGGACGGGAGGCCGATTCCGTTCTCGCCGAGATCGACCCCGGCGAGCTGAGCGAGGACGAGTTGATGGCGTGGGCGCTGCCGACGGCGGCCAACCAGTTCTGGATGCTGTCCGAGCCGGAACGGGCGACGGCGTTTCTGCGCGCCACCCGGGGCAAGGTGTCGTCGCCGTCGGCGCGGACCACGTTGGATGCGCTGTCGGCGACGTTCACGATGAACGCCGGGAACGTGACCCGGGCGCGGGAGATCGCGGCCGAGGTGCTGGACTCCCCCGATGCCGACGACACCGCCGTGGGTTGGGCGGCGTCGGCGGCGGCGCTGAGTTCGGCGCGGATGGGCCTTTTCCCCGATGTCGACGCGCTGGCCGAACGTGCCCTGAGCGCCGGCCAGCCGGGGTTGTTGCGCTTCACCAGTGGGTTCGGTCAGACGTCGACGCTGGTGATGACCGGCGCGCCGGAGAAAGCTCTGGAGCTGGCGCAGCAATTGACCGACTTCGCCCAGCGGCGGCAACCGGGGCGCGCGATCGGCGAGGTGCTGATCGCCGATGCGCTGATCGCCGCCGGTGAGCTGCCCCGTGCGGTGACCCTGTTGCGCGAGGCCGCGGCAACACTCGCGCCTACCGGGTACTCGTGGGGACCGCTGGCCTGGATGCTGCTCGCGCAGGCTCTGGGACAGCTGGGGCAGACCGTGGAGGCGGGAAAAGCGTTGTCGCGCGCCGAATCTCGGCACGGCCTGAAGTCCATGCTGTTCGCGCCGGAGCTGGCGTTGGCGCGGGCGTGGACGATGGCGGCCCGCCGCGACGACCACGGTGCCGTCGCGGCGGCACGAGAAGCCGTCAAAGCGGCCGAGCGTGGCGGTCAGACAGCGGTCGCGTTGAGAGCATCGCGGGACGGCGTGCGGCTGGGTGACCCACGGGCCCGGGAATCGCTGGAGCGCCTGTCGCGCGAGGTCGACTGCGCGTTCGGGCGTGAAGCGCTGGCCAGGGCGGCCCGGGGCTAGCTTCCGGGTCCGTCGTCGCGTCCGTCCGCCAGGGCGGCTTCGGTGTCGGTGGCATGGCGCCGAAGTAGATCTGATCGAAATGCCCCGACGACCGGCGGTCGGGAAAACCCTTCGTCAGCACCCCGCGGATGAATACTGCGACGACCGTCAGCACCGCGACGGCCAGGAACACCAGCAGCCCGACCTTGAGGATGTCCACGACGTCACGGTACGACTGCGCGGCTGTTCGGGCGCGAATTGGTGCGTCGGGGCTCGGACAGCGCGACTTAGGATCGGACCGACGAGTCCGGAGGTGTCGATGACCGAATCCCTGTCGGTGGATGCGAACGGGGTGCGTTCCCTCGGGGACATCCACACCGGTGTCGCCACAGGTCTCGGCTCGCTCGTCGCGGCGCCGCCCGGTTCGGTCGGAACTTCCCACGGAACCATCGCCGCCTCGGTCGACGCCGCGTTGAGCGGGGCACTGGGCAGTAGATCGAGCACCATCGCCAGCACCCAGTCCGCGGGAGCGCTCATCTCGGAGTTGTTGCATCAGTCCGCGGCGGCCTACGAGCGCGGCGACCAGAAGGGCGGCGACGCGATCCGTGCTGCGGCCGACCAGATCGCGCAGGGGCCTGGCGCGTCGGCCGGCGGCGCGGCGGCGGGCTCACCGGGCGCCGGCGCGACGGACGCGCTGGGCCAGGCGGTCGGACAGCTGAGTCAGCTGGGTCAGCTGGGTCAGGCGCTCACCGCGCCGCTGGCCGCCCTTGCCCAGCCGCTGCAGCAACTGCCCCAGCAGCTGATGGCGGGCCTGCAGCAGAGTGCTTCGAACGCAACGGGTGCGGAGACGCCGGAGATTCCCGACACGCCGGCACTCGCCGAGCCGGCGGACGACGAGCAGGCCTCAGTGCCCGACGACGAGGAGTCCGAAGAAGAGACGCCGGACGAGCGCGCTGAGGCCGCTGCGGCACCGGGCGCGGAGGCTCCTTTCGACCCCGCTCCGATGCCGCCGCCCGTCGAGCCCAGGCCCGCCCCCACCCGGCCCGCGATCACCTAGATCTCCCGCAGACCGTCCGCGTCGAGCCGCAGAACGCGATCGACGCCGATCTTGTCGAGAAACGCCGCATCGTGGCTGACGACGATGAACGCTCCCCGATAGGCGAGCAGGGCGCTCTCGAGCTGTTCGACACTGACCAAGTCGAGGTTGTTCGTCGGTTCGTCGAGAAGCAACAACTGCGGCGCGGGCTCGGCGAACATCACGCACGCCAGCGTGGCGCGCAGCCTCTCGCCGCCCGACAGGACCCGCACCGGGAGGTCCACGGCGTCACCTCGAAACAGGAACTGCGCCAACAGGTGTCTGCGTCTGGTGATCGAAAGACTCGGCGCCGACACCGCGAGATTCTCGGCGACGGTGCGGTCATCGTCGAGAAAATCCAGTCGTTGCGACAGGTACGCGGCCCTGCCGTCGGCGACGCCGGCTGTGCCCGCATCAGGGACGATCTCCCCCAGAAGTGCCCGCAACAACGTGGTCTTCCCCGCTCCGTTGGGTCCCGTCAGCGCGATCCGCTCAGGGCCCCGCACCGACAGATCGACGGCGTCGAGCACGCGGCGGCCGCCATGGCTGATCCGTAACCCGTTGATGTCCAACACCGTTCGACCGGAGGGCACCGTTGTCTGAGGTAGGTCGAGGACGAGCGCGTCGTCGACACGCAATGTACGTTCGGCGTCATCGAGGCGCGACTTCGCGTCGTCGATCCGCCTGGCATGGATGTCGTCGGTGCGCCCCGCCGTCTCTTGTGCCCGCCGCTTCATGGCGCCGACGATGATCCTCGGCAGCCCTGCGTCTTTGACGGTGCGTTTGGCGGTGCTCGACTTCTTGTCGGCCCTCTCGCGGGCCTGCTGCTGTTGCCTCTTCTCCCGCTTCAATGTCTGCTCGGCGCTGCGCACCGCATCTTCGGCGGATCGCTGCGACTCCGCCACGGATTCCAGGTATGCGGTGAAATTTCCTCCGTAGTAGGCGATCCCACCGCGGTGGAGCTCGGCGATCCGGTCCATTCGATCGAGCAGCACCCGGTCGTGACTGACCAGCAACAGACAGCCTGCGAAGTCGTCGAGCGCCTCGTGCAGCCGGTGCCTGGCGTCGACGTCGAGGTTGTTGGTGGGTTCGTCGAGCAGCAGGACGTCGGGTCGACGCAGCAGCTCGCGCGCGAGCCCGAGGGTCACGACCTCACCGCCGGACAGCGTGCGCAGTGAACGGTCGAGGCCGACGTCTTCGAGCCCTAGCTTGTCGAGTTGGACGCGGGCGCGCTCCTCGACATCCCAGTCGTCGCCGATCGCCGAGAAGACCTCCTCGCTGGAATCGCCTGCGGCCAAGGCATTCAGCGCGGCGATGACCGCTGCGATGCCGAGGACTTCGGCGACTTCGCGGTCGTCCAGCAGGGGCAGCGTCTGCGGCAGGTAACCGATCACGCCGTCGACGGTGACCGCGCCGTCGGCGGGCTGAAGTTCACCGGCGATGAGCCGCAACAGCGCACTCTTGCCTGCGCCGTTGGGCGCGACGAGTCCGGTGCGGCCCGGGCCTGCGGTGAAGGAGAGATCGGTGAACAGGGTCGTGTCGTCGGGCCACGAAAACGACAGGTGAGTACAGGTGATCGACGGCATGCGAAAGCTCTCATGTAGTGCGGACGAAAGACCCGGGGTCGTCAGCGCGAGAGCATGTGTTCAGGTTATCGGCGGGGTCAACCGATTAAATACCGCCGCAACGTGTCGGTGACCGCGGTGATCTGGGTGACGTCGACGTGCTCGTCGATCCGGTGCGCCAGGTTGGGGTCGCCGGGCCCGTAGTTGACGGCGGGTATGCCCAGCGCCGCGAACCGCGCCACGTCGGTCCAGCCGTACTTCGCGCGCACCTGCCCGCCGGCGGCGTCGACCAGCGCCGCGGCCGCGGGCATGGTCAGACCTGGCAGGGCGCCCGCGGCGGAGTCGGTGAGCTCGATCGTGACGCCGAGTCCGTCGAGCACCTCTCGGACGTGCGCGTAAGCCTGTTCGACGCTGCGGTCCGGCGCGAAACGGAAATTCACGGTGACGGTCGCGGCGTCGGGAATCACGTTGCCTGCGATACCGCCGTCGATGCGCACGGCCGACAACCCTTCCCGGTAGACGCAGCCGTCGATGTCGACGCTGCGGGCCTGGTATGCGTCCAGCCGTGCCAGTACCGCACCGAGTTTGTGAATGGCGTTGTCGCCCAGCCAGGATCGCGCGGAATGCGCACGGGTCCCCGCCGCGCTGACGACGACCCGCAGAGTGCCCTGACATCCGGCTTCGATGAATCCGCCCGACGGTTCACCGAGGATGGCGACGTCGGCCGCCAACCAGTCGGGGAGCTCGCGTTCGATGCGGCCCAGCCCGTTCGCGGTCGCCTCGATCTCCTCGCAGTCGTACATGACCAGCGTGATGTCGTGTGCCGGATCGGGGACGGTCGCAGCAAGGTGCAGGAACACCGCATCGCCCGACTTCATGTCCGAGGTTCCGCAGCCGTGCAGCACCCCGTCGGCCAACCGGCTCGGCACGTTGTCCGCGGCGGGGACGGTGTCGGTGTGGCCCGCCAGCAGCACGCGCGACGGCTTCCCGAAGTCGGTGCGGGCCAGAACCGCGTCATCGTTGCGGATCACCTCGAAGCCGGTGGTCTGCTCCCGCAGGGCGGTCTCGATCTCGTCGGCGATCCGCTTCTCGTGGCGCGACTCGCTGGGGATGTCCACCAGGGCCGCGGTCAGCGCGATCGGGTCACCGTGTAAGTCGAGCACAGGACCACGTTAGCCGGGCGGCCCCCGATTCCTAGTACTCGATGGCCTCGATCAGCGGCGACGGCTCGTCCATCAAGGCCCAGAACCGGTCGCGGATGGCGACGGTCATCGGGCCGGGCTCGCCGTTCCCGATCGGTTCCCCGTCGAGGCTGTTGATCGGGGTGACACCACCGGCCGTGGTGACGGCCATCAGCTCGTCGGCGTCGTACAGCTCGTGGCTGGTGACGTCGCGCAGCGTGGCCTCGATGCCCATCTGGTCGGCGAGTTCGAACACCGTCTTGCGCGTGATGCCCGGCAACGCATTTCGTGAGGGGGAGGCCAGCTTTCCGTCTTTGACGATGCAGACGTTGAATCCGGGACCCTCGGCGACGCAGTTGTCGGAGTCGAGAAGGATCGCCGTACGGGCGCCCCGGTCCTTGGCCTCGAAGCTCGCGGCGGTCAGGTCGCCCCACTGATAGTTCTTGATGGTGGGGTCGACGGTGTTGCGGCCGGCGCGGCGCACGTGGCGCGGCACGACGGCCGTCGTCCCGAAGATCTGCTCGGCGGGCGGGAACGCCCACAGGTACGGGATCGCGTAGATGTACACCTGGTGGGTGAGCTTGGACAAGTCCTTCTCCCCCTTGCGCTTTCCGTAGCCGCGCGTAACGGTCAGGTTGACGAACGACTCGCGCAGCTGCGACAGGCTCACGCACTTCTTGGTGATCTCGGCGAGTTCGTCCTTCGAGTAGCCGGGGTCGAGTCGCAGCTTGCGGGAACCGTCGAGCAGGCGGTCGAGGTGGTCCCCGAGCCGGAAGATGTTGCCGTGCCACACGTGCGCGACGGTGTAGGTCAGATCGGAATGTCCGAAGCCGGTGTCGAAGATCGAGATCTTCGCCTCCTCGGCAGGCATGTACTCGCCCTCGATCCACGCGACGCCGCCGGCGAACGGGCTGGAGGTGTCGAGTTCGTAGTCGCTGTACTGGATCACCGAGCCGGGAGGGGTGTCCTCGCGGATGGCGCCCGGTTCGACGGCGACGAGGTTGGAGGTGCCTTGATCAGTGACGGTCATTGTCAGTCCTTTTCAGATCTCAGAGGTTGTGGGTCTTGGCGTAGTTAGCGCCGGCGTCGCCCTTGCTCAGGCGTGACTTGAGGCCGGTGGCCCACCAGATGGCGGCGAGCACGACGATGCCGAGGAACACCCATTTGTTGCTGGTGAACTGCGGGAGGAAGAGCAGGGCGACGGCGACGCCGAGGAACACGACCAGCGCGGTCACGTACAGCGGCAATCTCCACCGTCCCAGGTCGAACGTTCCGGGCTCGGCCGCGGGGATGGTTCCGCGCTTGTAGCCGACGAGCAGCCCGACGGTCTGCAGGATGTAGACGAAGAAGAACAGCAGGGACGCGATGCCGATGATGTAGTTGAACGCCTTCTCGTTGACCAGGGCTGAGAGCAGCAGAAGCGTTGACAGGCAACCCAATCCGAGCACGGCGAACGTCGGCGCCTTGCTCTTCGGCGACACGTGCCGCCACACGTGGGAGAACGGCAGCATGTTGTCGCGGGCCATCGAGTACGTCAGTCGGGTCGCGACCAGGATGTTGGCCAGAAGGCACGCGAGAATGTTGGTCAGTGCGATGGCCACGACGATCTTGGTGACGGTGGGGCCGGCCTGCTGGGTGATGATCTCCTCGATGGGCGCGGCCGAGTTGGCTTCTACCGCAACGGGATCCTTGATGGCCAGGACGTAGACGACGTACATGAGGAACTCGATGACGATCGAGGTGACCAGCGCGTAGAACATGGTCTTGGGCACCACCCGGCGCGCGTCTTTGGTCTCCTCGGCCACGTCGGCGCCGGACTCCACACCGATCAGCCCGAAGAACGGACCGAGCGCGGCGGCCAGCCACGCCAGCATGTAGGAGTCCTTGTCACCGGATTCGCCGCCGGTGAACAGCACCGAGATCGGCTGGTGGTTCTCGGGCGCCGAGAACGCGATGATGGCGATCAGCGCGGTGGCGCCGACGGTGATGACCAGTTCGAGACTGACGCCGATGTTGTTGACCATGGTCGCGAAACGCACGCCATAGATGTTGATCAGCACGCAGACGAACACGACGCCGATGGCGAGCAGAATCTGCGTCGTCTGCGTCATGCTCCACCCCATGAGCCCGCCCAGGTAGCCGGACAGGATGAAGCCGACGCCGGTCATGCCGCAGACCCAGCCCATCAACGCGATGAAGCCGGTGAACCAGGCGAGGTTGGGCCCGTTGATCCGGCTGATCCACTGATAGGAGTAGCCGGCGAGCGGCAGCTTGGCGGTCAGGTCGGCGGCGATGAACGTCCACAGCGCGAACACGGCTCCGGCGAGCAGCAGCGTCCACACGAACGGGGCGCCCGCGGTGAAGTAGCCCGCGCCGAATCCGGTGAAGACCGCGGTGGTGGCGCTGATCGTCGCGAAGCCGATGGCGAACGACGCCAGCTTGCCGACCGAGCGGTCGAGCTTCTGCGTGTAGCCGAGCTCTGCGAGCTTCGCGTCCTCGGCACTGAGGCCACGCTGCGGTGAATGAGTGGGTGGGGCTATTGCGTCGGTCATGGTCGCTCCAGGTCAAACCAGTCGGAAGAACACCTGGGGACAGGAAACCGCCATCCGGCGGCCACCGGAAGTTTCATATTTTGATCTACTCATAAACCGGATTTATCAGTGGTGGCCGTCGGCATGCTGATCGGGTGCGTCGCCGAAACTCCACTGCGCCTGCACGTGCCTGACCAGCGCGTCCGCCTGCGGCGTGAGGTCGGCGGGGTTCCACGCCAGCGCCGTATGACTGTGCGGTCGATCGCTGATCGGCACGTAGACGATGCCGGGCCGGTCGTAGAACCGTGCGACCGAAGACGTGGTGAAGCTGATGCCCAGGCCGCGCGCGATCGCCGTCGTCTCGGCCTCGTAGGTCGCCGCAACCGCGGCAATGGTGGGCGGCCGGTTGCCACGGACGTCCATCGCGAGCCAGTAGTCGCGCCAGGTGCCGGCTGTCAGCGGGGCACACACGATGGGGTCGTCGAGAAGTTCGGCGATCTCGACCTCGCGACGCTCGGCCAACCGGTGGTCGCGCGGCAGGCACGCCACCCACGATTCGGAGTCGAGGATCAGCATGCGGTGGTCGGGCAGGTCTACCGGCGGCCGGATGATGGCGACCTCGGTGGTGCCGTCCGCGAGCCCCGCTGTCGGGTCCGAGAAGTCGTACTCGATGGGTTCGACGGAGACGTCGGGGTAGGCGGCTTCGAAATGGCGGACGAGCCGGAACAGCAGATCGGCGCCGGTGCCGATCAGGTACCCGACACGCAGCACCCCGCGGCGGGTACCGGACAGCATGATCAGGTTGTCGACGATCGCGTCCACGCCCGAGATCGCCTGCTGTACCTGGGGCAGCCAGGCCGCCCCCAGGTCGGTCAGCGCCACCTCGCGGGTGTTGCGGTGGAAGAGCACGACACCGAACTGGTGCTCGAGCTGTTTGATCGCGGTGGACAGCGCCGGCTGGGTGATGAAGAGCTTCTCGGCAGCTCGCCGGTAGTTCAGCTCCTCGCCGAGCACGGCGAAGTAGCGCAGCTGACGCAAGGTCACGGCGTGGACTCCAGCGGTCGTGGTTCTCCTCCTGGCCTGGTCGGGACCCCGTCAAGCGATGCTAGGCCCACCGGTAGCCTTGGGCACCGTGACTTCTGTTTCTGGAGCGTCCGGCATCGGCGTCGCCACCATCGCAGCCGACGGATCCGTCCTCGACACCTGGTTTCCCGCACCCGAACTGAGCGGCGACGGAGAAACGGGAACGGTGCGCCTGTCGGTGGCCGAGGTGCCCGCCGAACTGGCCGAGCTGACGGGCCGCGACGAGGACCGCGACGTCGACGTCGTCGTCGTCCGCACGACCATCGCGTCGCTGCAGGACAAGGCAGTCGACGCCTACGACGCGTACCTGCGCCTGCACCTGCTGTCACATCGCCTCGTCGCACCGCACGGGCTCAACGCCGAAGGACTGTTCGGCGTGCTGACCAACGTCGTGTGGACCAGCCACGGCCCCTGCGCGGTCGACGGGTTCGAAACCGTGCGCGCCCGGCTGCGCCGCCGGGGCCAGGTCGCCGTCTACGGCGTCGACAAGTTCCCGCGGATGGTCGATTACGTGCTGCCCTCGGGGGTGCGCATCGCCGACGCCGACAGGGTGCGGCTCGGCGCGCATCTGGCGGCGGGCACCACGGTCATGCACGAGGGCTTCGTCAACTTCAACGCGGGCACACTGGGCAGCTCGATGGTCGAGGGCCGCATCTCGGCGGGCGTCGTGGTCGGCGACGGCTCCGATGTCGGTGGCGGCGCGTCGATCATGGGCACGCTGTCCGGCGGTGGCACGCAGGTGATCTCGGTCGGCGAGCGCTGCCTGCTGGGCGCCAATGCGGGCCTGGGCATCTCACTCGGCGACGACTGTGTCATCGAGGCCGGGCTGTATGTCACCGCCGGTACCAAGGTCACGACCACCGATGGTGAGACGGTCAAGGCACGCGAGCTCTCCGGGGCGAACAACCTTCTGTTCCGGCGTAATTCGGTGACCGGCGCGGTCGAGGTGGTCAAGCGCGACGGCACGGGCATCACGCTCAACGAGGCGCTGCACGCGAACTAGTTCGCGCCTCCCCGCGAGCGTGCGTGTCTGTGGCCGACACACCGGGTTTTTCGGCGAGTTTGCGCACGCTCGCCGCGGCGCTACCCGGCGGCGTTGGGCTTCAGCGGCGGGCAGTTGCCCTGGCCGTCGACGGCCAGCTCGAAATGCCAGATCTCGTTGGCATAGATCTGGCACAGCCCGAATTGGCGGCCGTTGGCGATCAACCACTGATCCGCGGCGACGGGGCCGATGTCGATCGCCTGCCCCATCACGTGTTTGGACACCTCCGAAGTGGCGACGAACTCGGCGGCCTTCTCGACGCTGCCGTAGCTGACGACCGCGTCGTCGAAGAGCCTCTGCTGGAAGCCTTTTGACCGCCAGCCCGAGGTGACCATGAGCGCGACCCCGGCCGCCTCGGCAGCGCGGGTGGCGTCCTGTACGGCTGTCAGCAATGCCGGATCAAGTTGCGACAGAATCGGGTTGGCGGTGTCGAAGGGCGACAGCATGGTGCCGTCGGGCAGCCACCCGCCGGTGGTGTCGACGGCCGCGGCGCCGATGGACAGCGTGTCGGACGGCGGCGCCGCCGGGATGGGCGCCGGGGGCACGGTGATGCTGGTCTGCACAAGCATCACCTCGGGCGCGTTCCCGCACGCCGCCAGCAGCGTGGCGGTCAGCGCGCCGCCGATCGCGACGAGCGCGCGTATAATCACGGAAAGTGGCGGCGTGTTGCGAGCAGACACGCGCGCTCGCGGTGCAGGCCTCAGACCCACTGCGCCAATTCCTTTTTCAGCACCTTGCCCATCGCGTTGCGTGGCAGGCTGTCGACGATGCGCACCTCCCGCGGTCGCTTGTGCACCGAAAGTTGCTGTGCGACATGGTCGATCAGCAAATCGGGCTGGGCGTCGCCGACGACGAACGCGACGATGCGTTGCCCGAGGTCGGCGTCCGGCGCCCCGATCACCGCGACTTCGCGTACCCCGGGGTGGTCCAGCAGCACCGACTCGATCTCGCCTGCGCCGATCCGGAACCCGCCGCTCTTGATCAGGTCGACCGACTCGCGTCCGACGATCCGGTGCATTCCCCCCTCGTCGATCACCGCGACATCACCTGTGCGATACCAGCCGTCGTCGCCGAGCACCTCGGCCGTCGCATCGGCGCGGTTCAGGTAGCCGTCGAACAGCGTCGGGCTCTGCACATGTAGCTGTCCGATCGATTCCCCGTCATGGGCCAGCGCCGTCCCGTCGTCGGAAACGAGACGTGTGGTCACTCCGTCGAGCGGCAACCCCACCCAGCCCGGCCTGCGCTCCCCCGTGGCCAGCGTGCTGAGCGTGATCAACGTCTCGGTGCTCCCGTAGCGCTCGATCGGCTGATGCCCACTGAGAGAGGACAACCCGTCGAACACCGGAACCGGCAGTGCGGCGCTGCCCGAGACCAGCAGGCGGGCCGGCGCCAGCGCCCGCGCCGCGGCACCGTCGTCGACCACCCTCGACCACACCGTCGGGACCGCGAACAGCAACGTGCCACCGAGCTCACCGACCGCATGCGCGTACAACTCGGGCTTGGGTTTTCCGGTGTGCACGAAGCGATTCCCGATCCGCAGCGAGCCGAGAAGGCCGAGCACCAGACCGTGGATGTGATACATCGGCAGCCCGTGGACGAGGGTGTCGTCGGGCGTCCACTGCCATGCGTGCGCCAGCATGTCGATGTCGGCCGCGATCGCACGGCGGCTGACCACCACGCCCTTGGGAAGTCCGGTCGTGCCCGAGGTGTAGATGATCATCGCCGGGGCGTCCGGCGGCGGTTCGGCATAGCGGTGCCAGGACCGGGCGTGCAGCCGCACCGGGACATGGGCGAGCCCACCGGTGTCCTCGGGGAGCTCACCGAGCCAGGCTTGCGCCCCCGAGTCTTCCAGGATGTGCCGACGCTCGGCTGCGCCGACATCGGCGGGTACGGGGACGACGGGGACACCGGCGATCAGGCAACCGGTGACGGCGAGCACCGTCGCGGCGGTCGGCGTGGCCAACACCGCAACGCGGGAGGCGCCGCCGACGCGTTCGGCGACCGACGTCGCCGCCCCGACCAGATCACTTCGACTCAGGGACACCCCGTCGATGCGCACCGCGTCGTCGAGGTCCGCCCCCGCCGCCACGGCCGCGGGGTTCAAGGACGCCAGCAGCACAGAACGTGAGGCTACCCCCACCACCCCGCCATACTGTGGGCGTGGATTACATCGAGGCGCTCGGATCGCGCGAGGTGTACCGAAACCCTTGGATGACGGTTCGCGAGGACAATGTCCGTAGGGCTGACGGGAGCACTGGAATCTACGGGGTGGTAGATCGGCCGACCTACGCGCTGGTGATCCCTCGCGACGGCGATCGCTTCCATCTCGTCGAGCAGTTCCGGTATCCGCTGGGGCTGCGCCGCTGGGAGTTCCCGCAGGGCACGGCCCCCGACCGGGCCGAGCTCGACGGGCCCGAACTCGCCGCCCGCGAACTGCGTGAAGAGACGGGGCTGATCGCCGCGACGATGACCGAGATCGGCCTGCTCGACGTCGCGCCGGGAATCAGCAGCCAGCGAGGCCGGGTGTTCCTGGCCACCGGCATCACCGAGGGCCCGCACGACCGCGAGCACGAAGAGCAGGACATGCGCAGCGCCTGGTTCGCCCGCGCCGAGGTCGAAGAGATGATGCGCAGCGGGGTCATCACCGATGCCCAGACGATGGCTGCATGGACCCAGATGCTGCTGCGCGACTAGCAGGCGGCGGCGTCGCTGACCATCCCCCGGTGCAGCACGCGGTCGCCGACGACCCCGGAGTGGTCCGCACAGTGCATGACACAGCGGTTGTCCCACATCACCACGTCTCCCGGGGCCCAGTGGTGGCGCAGCACGTTGTCGACCCGCGTGGAGAACGCGAGCAGATACGACAGCGTCTCTGCGGACTGGTCGGCGGACATGCCACTCAGGGAGGCACAGCGTTGCAGCGCGGACAGATACAGCGACGTCCGTCCGCTGACGGGGTGCCGGTGCAGGACGGGGTGCTCGGCGGCGGACTCCTGCCCGTCGGTGAGGGTCACGCCGGTGGCCACATGCGTGACGACCCGGCCCACGAGTCCGTCGCGGATGTTGTCGGGCAGCGTGTCGTGGGCGCGGTACTGATTGCTGAACAATGTCTGCCCACCCTCCTCCGGCACCGTCACCGCGCGTAGCGCGGTGTACGCGGGAGGGGTGCGCACGTAGCTGGTGTCGACGTGGAAGGTGGACCGCGGCGGACGACTGCGCCCCACGTTGGTCACCACGTTCAGATCGGGATGGGTCGACACCGGCGTCTCACCGACGGTGAACTGGATGTCGCCGAAGCTCTTCAGGAACCGCAGCAGCGCGTCGTCGTCGACCTGCTGGTCCCGCAAGATCACCACACCGTGCTCGGCCAGCACGGTCCGCATCCATTGCACCGCAGGCGCATCCAGGGTGTCGACGCGGATTCCTGTCACCTCGGCGCCAAGCGGCGTCAGGGCATTCGCATGCATACGTGTCTACCTTCCGGCCAGTTCGGCCAACGCGTCGTCGAACAGTTGGCGCACCTCCACACCCGCGGCCGCGGCCATGGTGGCGACCACGCTGCTCGGTGCGAACGAGCAGTACAGACCCGCTTCGAGGAACCACGGTTCACCCGACGGGTCGATGCGGAAGTCGAACAGGCTGTAGTCGCGGCAGCCGAGCGCCTGGTGGCACCGCCGCGCGGCGGCCCAGACCCTCTGCGTCACAGGGTCGTCGGTGGAGACTGTCCAGGCCCGGTCGGCACTCTTGGCCACCAGACGCAGGTCCCCGTTCGCGTCGCGGTCGAGTTTGTCCGCACGGGTGCGGATCGGCTTCGCGACCGCATCGACGGCGTACTCCTCCAAAGGCAGACCGATCAGCTCCCCGTCGCGGACGACGATGCCGCACCGCACCTCTCGACCGAGCGGGACGAACGTCTCGACGAGCGCGGCATCGTCGTGGGCCAACGCGTCGTCGACGGCCGGCCCGTAGTCGTCGTCACACGTCACGAGCGTGACCCCGACGGAGTTGTCCGACGAAACAGGTTTCACCACAACCGGATACTCGAGGTGGGTGCGGCTACGGTCGCGTACGACACACCCCTCGGGGACATTGACGCCCGCCGCGGCGACGACCGCCCGCGCCTTCGCCTTGTCCGCTCCGAGGGCCATCACGTCACCGCGGCTTCCGAGGTAGGGGACCCCCAGCGCGTCGAACAGGGACCGGTAGACGGTCATCCCGGGCAGGCAGAACATCTGCGGCACCATGACATCGGGGGCGATCTTCTCGATGTGAGACATCGCCTGCGGCAACGACATCGGCGATGCGGAGGCCAGCGACGGCGGGGACAGGTCGTCCGGGAAGGACCACCGACCACCGGGGGCCACATAGGCCACCAGCATCCGATAGCGCTGCGCGTCGGCGAGCGCCTCCATGCTGGCCCGCGCGTAGAGCGCCGAGAGCTCTGCAAAGAACTCATCGACCGGCGACCCGACGAGGTGGAGCACGGTGCGCACCGGGGGAAGATCAGTCGCCACCGGGCTCCACCAGCTTGCCGATGTTGAAATCGATGCGGCTCCAGCCGCGGCCGCTGCGGAGGTTCTGCATCAACAACGACGGGATCTGCAGATGATGCACCATCAGGTATGGCAGCGGATCCTTCCAGTCGAAGATCGCCTCCTTGCCGGAGATGATGCCGCGCAACCGACTCCACCGACCCGGCCCGGTGATCAGGCGCCACAGCTCGTGATACATCCAGTACGTCGCTCGCGCAACGGGTTCCGGCACGACGGTCGGGTACCCGTCGTCGAGGTAAGCGTGCGCCACGCGGGCGTCGTCGTAGAACATCGTGATCGCCGAATGGGTGCGGGGGTTGCATTCGATCGCATACACACCGCCACCTGCCGACTCGATGAAGTCGAACGAGACCTGGCCGGTGAGGTTCAGCCCCGCCACGAATCGGTGTACCCAGGAACGGATCTCAGGATGATCGACATAGGCGTAGTTGACCTGGAACGCCGACGATTCGCAGCACCCGTAGAGATGCACGGCGCCGTCGCGCACGGTGCTGTGCGTGCAGTATTCCCGGCCCTCGACGAACTCCTGCAGAATCCACGGATCGTCCTCGGAGATGTCGAGGGACCGGGCGAATTCGGCGTTGCGGTGCGGGGTGTCGGCGCCGAGCCGGGTGAGGTCCATCCGACCCACCGGGTTGTAGGCGATGCGTTTGAGGATGTAGTCGCGCCCGGCGGGAAACTGGAAATGCTCGATCTGCGCGGGGTCGGTGATGCGGTGCGAGTCGGGCACCTGGAGGCCCAACGAGCGTGCCAGCACACTGAACTGGTCCTTGTCGTCCAGTCGGCGCACCGTCTCGGCATCGGCGTGCAGCACATCGCAGAAGCCGCGCAACAGATCGCCGACGTCGGCGTCGAAGACGCTGGCCGCCGGACTCGACACGGGCACGAACACGTCGATGCCCTCCCGACGCACGATGTCGGTCAGCGCCCGCGCATACTCGGCGTCGGCGGGATCGGGGACGACATAGAACCTGTCGACGGCCCGCGAGAAGCGGTGACCGGTGAAGCGGTATTTGGCGGACTCGACCAGCACGACGCGGTGCCCCGCGGCGTGGAACGAACGGGCCAGTTGCAGCGCCTTCGTCATCTTGCCGCCGGTGATCAGCACAGTCCTGGCGTCCTCGGCGGGCGGACGCCGCGGCGGCGACATCGCGCCGCGTACCAGCGCCGCCGTGACGACGGCGAGATCGACCGGCAGGGTCGCGAACAGACCGGCCATCACCAGCACGGTGCGCCCCGGGTTGGCCGAACCCGGCGTGGCAACCGCGGCGCGGGGAGCGTGCGCGACCCCGGTCACTGACCGGCCCGACGGATCAGGGTCACCCCGTCCCGCAGCGGCAGGAGAACCTGCTCCAACCGTGGGTCGTCGGCGATCGCCGTGTTGAACGCGGCGATCGCGTCACCGTTGGCCGATCGCTGTTGCCCCGTGTACGGCTGACCCTGCATGAGCGTGTTGTCGACGACGATGACGGCATCCGGGCTCAACAGCGGGCTGTCGAGCAGATAGTTCACGTAGTCCAGGTAGCCGGCTTTGTCGGCGTCGATGAACACGAAGTCGAACGTGCGGCCGCCGGCTGTCCCGGCCAGGGCCTGCAACGTGTCCATCGCCGGTCCGACGGCGATCGTGATGCGTTGTCCCGCTGGGGAAGACCCGAAGCTCTGCTGTGCGAATCGGGCCGCCTCGGCGTCGACCTCGCAGGCCAGCAGCGAGCCGTCCTCGGGTAGCGCCTCGGCCATCGCCAGCGCCGAATACCCGGTGAACATGCCGATCTCCAGGACGTGCTGTGCACCGCTGAGCCAGACCAGGAACTTCAGCGCCTGCCCCTCGACGTGCCCGGACAGCATCTCCTGCTCCAGGAACACCGCGCCGTCGGGCGCATCCCTGTTGGCCCAGTCGGTTTCCGCCGTCTGCTCGGCCAACCTCGCCAGGTCGGCCGACTCTGGCGTCGTGCAGGCGGCCACGTACGGGTCCAGGCCGGCAGCCAGATCCCGGGCACGCCGCAACCGCTCGGCGACATCGGCGGGCACTCCAGCGGCGGCGTCGATCTCACGGGCGAGGTCGTCGAGTTCAGCGGCCAGGATCGTCGTCGGCGTGACGGGCCGGGCGATCCTCGCAGCCGTGGGCCCGCTCACCCGGCGTGGTCCGGTTCGGCGGGCGTGAACATGTCCACGCCGTCGCCCGCGCGGTCGAAGCCCAGGCACAGCTTCTTATGCAGGGTCAGCGTCTCGGCCAGTTCCTCGGTGGTGACGTCGTTGAGGAAGCGGCACTGTCCGATCGGATCCGGCACCGCGGCCCGTAGCAGCCCGTCACGGGTCTTGAGGATCGAATCCGTCGCGGCAGCAAGCAGTTCCGGCGTCAGATACTCGCTGTCAAGCGCGAGCCCGAGTGTGCTCATCACACCCAGCACGCGGTCCCGGTCGGCCGCCGACAGATAACCGCGCAGTTCGGCGAGCGTGGTCGACAGCGCCATGTCGATGTTGATCGCATGTCCGTGAAAGAACGGCCGCTGCGGGGTCAGCTCCAGCGTCGGGCTCCAGGTGTGGCCGAACGCGATGACCCGATCGAGGTCGAGTTCATGCAGATTCGGCGCCTCCAGCTCGAGCATGGTGGCGATCGCCTGAAATGTCAGCCGGTCGCCGGCGCGACGCAGCGCGGGGGTCCCGTCGAGATGACCGAACCGCGTACGCAGCAGGTCGGCTCCGTGCGCTTCCAGCAGATCGAAGATCTCGGCGTTGCCGACAACGGCGATCTTGATCAGCTCGGCCATGCCGTTGCGCACCTGATCCTCGGGAAGCGTTCGCAGGAACGAGAAGTCGAGGAACACCTGCTTCGAGGCGTGGTAGGCGCCGAGGCGGTTCTTGTGCTTTCCGTGGTTGACCGCCACCTTGATCGACACGCTGGCGTCGATCAGCCCGATGAGCGTGGTGGGGATCCGGATGTAGGGGGTGTTGCGCCGGTAGCTCGCGCAGGCGAAGCCGGCGACATCGGTGGTCAGGCCGCCGCCGACGACCAGGACCGGCTCGGTGCGTACCAGCCCGTACGCGTCGAACTCGCCGACGATCCGCTCGAACGTCTCCAGCGATTTGGCGGTCTCCCGGATCTGGATCGGAAGGACGGTCAATGTGATGCCGTGGTGCGCGAAGTACGCGTCGATCTGTGCGCGGTAGAGCGCGTAGACGGTCTCGTCGACGACCATCAGGGCGCGGCCGTAGGGCCGGTAGCAGTCGGCCAGCGCCGATTGCCCGATGTCGAAGACGCCGTTCACATATTGCAGGTCGTACTCGATCTTTTCGTAGCCCTCGACGTGAAACGTGCTGTCGGACACGGTCACATGGGCCTTCATGGTGCTCATCTTCGGTCTCCTGGAAATAGGGTGCGCTCGGTCAGGACCTGAGAAGCGCGACCACCTCGTCGGGGTGCAGCGACTCCACCGTCGTCTCGGCTGCGGCGAAGTCGGCGCCCACGGTGTTCTCGTTCGGAAAGGCGATGCAGGTCAGACCCGCGTCCGTGGCGGCACTCACCCCGCCGGCGTTGTCCTCGACGGCGACGACGTGGGCGGCGTCCTCACCCAGTTGCTCGAGTGCGTGGCGGTAGACCGAGGGGTCGGGCTTGGGCGCGGTGACCGACGAGCTGTCGAGGATCAGATCGAAGGTGTCGGCGCTGACCTCCGGTGCCAGCGCCGTCAGTAGCGCGCTGATGTTGTCCGCTGACGTTGTGGTCACGAAACCCAGCCGCACCCCGTCCTGCTGGGCGCGCCGGATGGTCTCGACGACGCCGGGACGCGCGGACACGCCGGCCGACGACAGCAGTTCCTGGAAGATGGACGACTTCGTCTGGTGCACGGCGACGGCGTCGACATCCTCGTTGCGATCCTTCGCGTACTGCGCGATCCGGTCCTCGCCTCCGTTGTTGCCCAGCATGGTCCGGTAGTCGTCACGAGACCAGTTCCAGCCGAGGCCATGCGCTTCGAAGGCCTCGTTGAAGGCGCGGCGTTGTAGTTCCGACGTGTCGGCCACGGTGCTGATGGAGCCGAAGAGCAGTGCGGACATGGGCATCCTTCCGGTTGTGCGCGGAACCCGTTACGAGTGCCGCGCGGTGCGATCCCGCGATAAACCTCGTCGATCTAATGAACTCGAAGTACAGTACTGATCAAAGCGTTCATTCCTGAACCTGTCTACCACTAATGAACAAAATGACCATTAGATAACTTCTGCGGACTGGTAGCGCTACTCGGTAGGGAGGTGACGGTGGTACCGGCCGACGACGGGCCCTCCGAGGCCCAGGGCAAGGACGCGCGCGTGGCACGCACCCGCGCCGATGTCAGCCGCGCGGCCCTGCAGGTCCTCATCGAGGAAGGGTGCGAAGCGCTGACGCACGCACACGTCGCCGAGATCGCCGGGTACTCCAAGACCACCCTGTACACCCACTGGCCGGCGCGCCTCGACCTGATCATGCTGGCTCTCGACGCCTTGGGCGAGATGCCGCACCAGGAGCGCTCAGGAGATCTGCGGGCCGATGTGATCGGCGAACTACGCGTCTTCCGGCAGGCGGTCGTCGATCTGCGACTCGACCACATCCTGTCCGTCATGGCCCAATGGGCCTCGGTCGAGGAGATGGCGCGCGTCCGGGACCGCATCAACAGCGACGGTCAACGCCCGCTCCGGGGCATGCTTTCCGAGGTGCTCGACGGCGCCCGACTGGAGGCTTCCGTGTCGATGCTCACCGGCGTGGTCGCGTGCCCCACCCTGATGTTCGGCACGCTGCCCGACGATGCGGTGATCGAGGCCGCCGTCGACCTGGTGCTGACCGCGGTTCAATCGCCGAGCTGACACCCGTGCGGCACGGCCCGAGGTCCGTTCGGCACGAACACCATTCGACCTGAGACCGCGAACGACGCTCCGATACCAAGCCGTGATCCAACCGTGCCCGTACCTGCCGTGTCGGTCAGGCACCTTGACGGGTGAGGCAATTACGTTTCATGTGCCACGCCAGAACAGTGAGGAACCATGTCTGCCCGAGGGGCTCGCCACGCGCTTGCATCCGCGACTGTTGTTGCGGCGGCCTGTGTTTGCGGCGAGGCGACGGCACTCGCGGCTCCGGCGGACTGGAGCGGGCGCTACACGGTGGTGACCTTCGCGTCCGACAAGATCGGCACCAGCATCGCGACGCAGCAGCCGGAGCCGGACTTCAGCGCCCAGTACACGTTCACCACGTCGTGCGCCGGTCAGTGCGTGGCCACGGCGTCCGACGGGCCGGTACCGACCAACCCGACCATTCCCCAGCCGACCCGCTACACATGGGACGGTAGGCAGTGGATCTTCAACTACAACTGGCAGTGGGAGTGCTACCGCGGCGACGACGTGCCCCGCGAGTACGCCGCGGCGCGGTCGCTGGTCTTCTACGCGCCGACGCTCGACGGATCGATGTACGGGACATGGCGGACCGAGATCCTGGAAGGCGTGTGCAAGGGCACCGTCGTGATGCCCGTCGCGGCGTACCCGGCATAGGGGTCCGCCCGCCGACTGTCAGCCGAACAGATCTGCGACGAGCGGCGTCGGCGATCCGAACCGGTGCGCGGTTACCGAGACCGCCTGCTCGCGCAGGAAGGTGAGCAGTTCGACGCGGCCGGCCTCGACGACGGGTTGCGCGTACAACGCGATGTCGGCTCGGCCGGCACTGGCCTCCGCGAATGTCTGACGGCTGCCGCCGAGCAACCGCACGCGCTCAGGAGCGTTGCCCCGCAACGCTGTCCGCCATGCACCTGTGTCCTGGATGCAACATGCGACCCCGAACGAGCGCAGATGCTCGACGACCACGGTGTCGAGCGCTTCCGGCGTCGACACCGTGACGTCGGAGCCGGCGAGAACGCCCGCACCGACGACCCTGAGCAGTGCCGCCGTCACGTCGTCCTCGGCGCGCACCGTCACCGGCACCGGCCGGTAGCGCAGCACATTCTTCTCCGCCTCCAGCCCCGTCACGTCGCGGGCGACGCCGAATTCCTCTTCCCAGCACCACGCGTCGGATTCCAGCGACCGTTCCAGAAACTCCATCGCCGCTCCGGCAAGACCGAATCGTGTTGTGCCGTCGAGGAATTTCTGCATCCTTGCGGTGAGCCGACCGGCTCTGGTCGCAGACGTGGTCCGCCAGTCGCTGAGGCCGATCAGATAGTTCGGCCCTCCGGCCTTGGTGCCCGCCCCCACCACGGACTTCTTCCATCCGCCGAACGGCTGACGCCGCACCACGGCGCCGACCGTCGACCGGTTCACGTAGACGTTGCCGGCTTCGACACGGTCCATCCAGCGCTCGATCTCCTGGCGGTCGAGGGAGTGCAATCCGGCCGTCAGTCCGTAGTCGACCTGGTTCTGGATCGCGATGCCCTCGTCGAGGTCGTCAGCTCCGACGAGCCCGAGCACCGGCCCGAAATACTCGGTGAGGTGGAATTCGGATCCGCGCCGCACCCCGGTCTTCACGCCGGGCGACCACAGCCGTCCGGTGCCGTCCAGCCTGCGGGGTTCGACGAGCCACTGCTCCCCCGGCGCCAGGGTGGTCAGTGCGCGCAGCAGTTTGCCCTGCGCCGCTTCGATGATCGGGCCCATCTGCACGGTCGGGTCCGATGGATAGCCGACCTTCAGCGACGTCACCGCGTCGACGAGCTGGTCGCGAAACCGCGCCGACCGTGCCACCGACCCGACCAGAATGCCCAGCGACGCCGCAGAGCATTTCTGGCCGGCGTGGCCGAACGCCGACGACACGAGGTCTTTCACGGCGAGGTCGATGTCGGCGTGGGGCGTGATCACGATGGCGTTCTTGCCGCTGGTCTCGGCGAGCAGCGGCAGATCGGGCCGGAACGTGCGAAACAGGGCGGCGGTGTCGAACGCGCCGGTGAGGATCAGCCTGCCGACCCGCGGGTCGGAGATCAGCTGGACACCGAGATCGCCCTCGTCGAGGTGCACCAATTGCAGTGCCTCGCGCGGGATTCCGGCATCCCACAGCGCCTGGACCAGCACGGAGCCGGACCGTCGAGCCTGGGTGGCGGGCTTGATGATCACCGCGCTGCCTGCGGCGAGCGCGGCCAGTGTCGAGCCCGCAGGGATGGCGACGGGGAAGTTCCACGGCGGGGTGACGACGGTGAGACCCGCCGCGACCGCCGTCGCACCGTCGACCTCATCGAGCTCCTCGGCAAGGCAGGCATAGTAATTGGCGAAGTCGATGGCTTCGGAGACCTCGGGGTCGCCCTGGTCGAGGGTCTTGCCGGTCTCGGCAGCCATCACCTCGAGCAGTTCGGGACGGGCCGCTTCCAGACTGCGGGCCGCGCGGCGCAGGACGGCGGCACGCTCGGCCCCCGAGTGGGCCGACCAGCTCGAACCCGCGGAAACACCGGTGGCGATAGCACTTTCGAGGGCGTCGGCGGTTGTCATGGTGTGCTCGTCGACCAGCGCGACACCTGCGGTCGACTCGGCGATGCGTTCGGTGATCGTCCGCCCCCACGCCCTGTTATCGGGTAGGGAGGGGTCGGTGTCGGCGACGTTCGAGAAGGGTTGCCGCGCTGAGAGTTCCGGGTCGTCGGTGCGCCGGTCCTGGCAGCGGTTCCGCTGCGGAACCCCGCCGTCGTCGGACACTGCATCGAGCGACGCCAGCGAGGCGACGAACCGGTCCCGTTCCCGGCGATACAGCGTGTCATCGCTGTGCAATTCGAAAACGGCGGACATGAAGTTCTCCTGGCTGGCGCCCTCTTCGAGCCTGCGCACGAGGTAGGCGATCGCGACGTCGAAGTCCTTCGGATGCACGACCGGTACGTACAGGAGGAGTCCGCCCACGGTCCGACGGACGGCCTCGGCCTGCGCCTCGGCCATACCCAGGAGCATCTCGAAATCGACGCGGTCGCGAACGCCGCGGTGTCCTGCCAGTGTCCACGCGTACGCGACGTCGAAGAGGTTGTGGCCGGCGACGCCGATCCGCACGTTGTCGGTACGGTCGCGCCGGAGCGCGTAATCGAGCACCCGCTTGTAGTTGGTGTCGGTGTCCTGTTTGGTCGACCAGGTGGCCGGCGGCCAGCCGTGCAGCGAGGCCTCGACCCGCTCCATGGGCAGGTTGGCGCCTTTGACCAGACGAACTTTGATGCCCGCGCCGCCTCGCTGTCGGCGGGCGCGGGCCCAGTCCTGCAGGCGGACCATCGCGCCCAGCGCATCGGGCAGGTAGGCCTGCAGCACGATGCCGGCCTCCAGGTCGAGCAGCTCGGGTCGGTCCAGCAGCCGGGTGAACACCGCGATGGTCATCTCCAGATCGCGGTATTCCTCCATGTCGAGGTTGACGAACTTGGCCGCGGAGTTCGCGGAGGACTTCGCCGCCTGGGTGAACAGCGGTAGCAGACTCTGCTCGACGTGGTCGACCGCTTCGTCGAAGGCCCACGCCGAGTGTGGCGGCACGGTGGCGGAGACCTTGATCGACACGTAGTCGACGTCGGGGCGCGCGAGCAACCGCTCGGTGCCCGTCAGGCGCCGCGCTGCTTCGCGCCGGCCGAGAACCGCCTCGCCCAGCAGATTGATGTTCAGCGAGACGCCGCGTTCGCGGATGCGCGCGATGGATCGGCCGAGCCGCGCATCGGTGGCATCCACGAGCAGGTGGCCCACCATCTCGCGCAGTGCCCGCGCGGCAATCGGGATGACGATGCCGGGTGCGACCATCGACAGTGCCGCGCCGAGCCGGATCAACAGGCGAAGGTGCCGCGGCAGGAATCGTGGTGTCTTGCGGGCGAGTTCGCGCAGGTTGGCGGCGGCCACGCGGTTGTCGTCCGGACGGATCACCCGGTCGACGAACCCGACGGTGAAGTCCAGCCCCGCAGGGTCTCGCAAGACGTCGGCCAGGCGGCGGGCGGCCGGGGCGACAGGTTGTCCGGCGGCCTCGTCGAGCCACTGTCTGACCAGGGTTTCCACCTCGGTCACCAGCCGCTCGTCGATACCCATACGCGTCATGTACTCATCATCAGCCCGCGCGAACCTTAGAATAAGCGATGATTTCTGACGTCGAACAGTAAGTAGAAGTGATGAAAAGGCGCCCGGACCTCCTCGACATCCGCCGCCTTCGGCTGCTGCACGAACTGAGCCTGCGCGGCACGCTCGCCGAGGTCGCCGAAGCGCTGCACCAGAGCCCGTCGTCGGTGTCCCAGGGGCTGACCCAGCTCGAACACGAGGTCGGCGTCCCGCTGCTGGAGAAGGTCGGTCGCCGGGTGCGGCTCACCCCGGCGGCCGAGGTGCTCGTCGAGCACACCGCGGCCATCCTGGAGCGGCTCGAGGTGGCGGCGTCGGATGTCGCCGCCCGGCGCTCCGAGGCGACGGGCACCGTCCGACTCGCCGTCTTCCAGTCCGCGGCCTCTGCCTTCATGCCGCAGATGCTGACCGAGCTCGCGGCGCATCACCCGCGCCTGCGCGTCACGATGTCTCAGCGCGAGCCCGAGCAGGCGCTCTACGAGACCTGGATGCGCGAGTTCGATCTCGTGATCGCCGAGGAGTATCCGGGCCACGCCGCACGCTCGTTCCCCGACCTGGACCGCCAGCCCCTCACGACGGATCTTCTTCGCCTTGCGGTTCCGCCCAGTGGCGAGCCCTGGGATCGCATCACCTCGGTCGAGCAAACGGCGGGTCTGCCGTGGGCCATGGAGCCGGCCGGCACAGCGTCACGGCATTGGGCCGAACAACTCTGCCGGCGAGCCGGATTCGAGCCCGACGTGCGGTTCGTGACCGACGACCTCGAAGCGCAGATCGCACTGATCGAGAGCGGGAACGCCGTGGCGATCCTCCCGGATCTGATGCGGGTACGCCGACGACCGGCGCTGCGCGTCATCGACGTCGACCCACGACGCCGCGCGGTGTTCACCGCGACGAGGGCTGCGCTGCGCCGGACACCGGCGATCCGGGCGTGCCGCGAGGCGCTCGCGGCCGTCGTACCGAAAGACCTTGCCGTGCCCTGAATTCGCCGATCGGGCGCGTGCGGCGACGGTCAGCGGCGCTCAGCGCGCCGGGTTCGCCAATCGCCGCACCGCGGCGGAGATGCGTTCGTCCGTCGCCGTCAATGCCACCCTCACATGCGACGCGCCGCGCGCCCCGTAGAACTCCCCCGGCGCGACCAGGATGCCCCGCTGGGCAAGCCACGCGGCCGTGTCACGGCACGGCTCGCCGCGCGTCGCCCACAGATAGAGCCCGGCCTCGGAGTCATCGACGGTGAAGCCCGCCGACCGCAGCGCGGGGAGCAGCAGGTCCCGGCGTCGCTGATACCGCGCACGCTGCTCGCGCTCGTGATCGTCGTCGGCTAGCGCAGCCACCATCGCGGCCTGGATCGGTGTCGGCATCATCATTCCGGCGTGTTTGCGGATCGCCAGCAGCTCGGCGACCACCGCCGCGTCGCCGGCGACGAAGCCCGCCCGGTAACCGGCCAGAGACGACGTCTTCGACAGTGAGTGCAGTGCCAGCAGACCGGTGTGGTCGCCGTCGCAGACGTCAGGATGCAGGACCGAGAGCGGCGTCGCGTCCCAGCCGAGACCGAGATAGCACTCGTCGGAGGCGACCAAGACGCCTCGTTCACGCGCCCAGCCGACGACTTTGCGCAGGTGCTCGACGCCGAGCACCTTGCCCGTCGGGTTGCTCGGCGAGTTCAGATAGAGCAGTGCGGGGGCGGATGAGCCGCTTGCGCGAAGACCAGACAACACCGACGGGCCCAGCTGAGTCAGCGAATCGGCGCGCACCACCGCGGTGCCGGCCAGCAGCGCCCCCACCTCGTAGGTCGGATAGGCCAGCTCGGGAACGACGACGGTATCGCCAGCGCCGAGGCCCAGCAGCGTCGGCAGCCACGCGATGAGCTCCTTGGTGCCGATGGCAGGCAGCACGGCGGCCGGATCGAGACCGGTGATGCCGTAGCGCCGGTGCAACGCGGATACTGCCGCTTCCCGCAACGCGGGGGTGCCGTGTGTCGTCGGATAACCGGGTGCCGAGCTCGCGGCGGCGAGCGCCTCGCGAATGACCGGGGCTACGTCGTCCACAGGAGTGCCGACCGAAAGGTCGACGATGCCGTCCTCGTGAGCACGCGCGGCCGCGGTCACGTCGGCGAGGGTGTCCCACGGGAAGACCGGCAGGGTCGCCGACTTCGATTCCCGTCGCCAGCCGGTCAGCTCAGGCGTGCTCAGCCCTCACCCTGGGGCGGCATGTCCTTGACGGCCTGCGGATCGTTGTCGGTCTGGCCGACCTTCGACGCGCCGCCCGGCGAACCCAGTTCCGCGAAGAAGTCCGCGTTGTTCTGGGTGTATCCGCTCCACTGGTCGGGGACATCGTCCTCGTAGTAGATGGCTTCCACGGGGCACACCGGCTCGCAGGCGCCACAGTCGACGCACTCGTCCGGATGGATGTACAACATGCGAGCGCCCTCGTAGATGCAGTCGACGGGGCACTCCTCGATGCACGCCTTGTCTTTGACGTCGACGCAGGGCTCGGCAATGACGTACGTCACGAACTACTCCTCAAGTTCTCTCGAACTACCTGTCCAGTGGGCTGCTGACTAGGCAGGACTCGCTGATCCCGCAACCAATCCCAGCAAGTATCCCTGCCGTTAGTTGGACGCGTGTCTCAGTGTGCCCTAACTTCCGCGCAAACCCGGTTAAGGGTTGCGCGTGGTTACAGATACTAAACGTCTCACTTACCGCTCGCCTAGTACCCACGCCGCTGAGGTCCATGCGCCCGCGCACGCCGCTCGCGTGCCCGACCGACGCCGACCCCGCGGCAAACCCGGCCACGATCCCCGCACCGCGAGCGCGCGGGTCTGCACGGCGACACGCCGCCGCGGTTGGCATTTCGCGCACGTTCGCAGCCCGCGACTACGACCTCAGCACGACTACGACCTCAGCGACGGCAGCGGCGTATACGTCAGCCGACTGACGGTCATCCGTGGCACGTGATCGCGGGGTCCCGGCCGGTCTGGGAAGTCGAACACCCCGAGGAAAAGGAACATCGGGTAGCCGGGGGCCTGGTCACTCGTGCGGGTGACCACGCCGTCGATGGAGAATTCGACCGAATCCGGGCGCCATTCCACCGAATAGGTGTGCGGTTGCCCGATGTCGAGGTCCCGCGTCTCGGCCGAGAAATCCTCACGCAGAGCGGGGTCCCTGAACCGGTGGATCCCCTGCCCCACGGCAGCCCGGCCGTCGGCCACCGTGTCACCGAAGACCTCCATCACACAGATCTCGCCGCACCGGTCCGGCTCGTCCTCCAGCCCGACCATCCACGCCGAGAACATCGACCGCGAGCTGAGGTGAGCCGTGCACGTCACGGAGATGGTGCCGTAGTGCGGGACGAAGCCGAGCACGGTCGGTTGCTCCTCGCGGACGACGAGGCCGTCGCGGAACGGCTGCGGAGCGTCGGTCGATCCGAGCGGACCGGAACGGTTCGCGCTCTGGATCACCGAGACACGCAGCGGGCCGTCGTGCAGGTCCGGACACCACAATCCCTGAGACACCGGGATCGAGAGGTTGAGACCATCGGGACCGACGTCGAACGTCGCCGCCGCGGCATCCCGCGAACTCCACGCCGGCAGGTAGGAGGTGGTCCAGATGCCGGGGTCGATTGCGGAGAATCGCTCGTCGAAGCTGCTGGCTTCCATAGCGGGAGATTAGCCGGGGAATGAATTCGGACTACGGTCCGTTTCACGCGGTGAAGCCGCCGGACCCGCCGGCCGACCGTCGAGGAAAGAAGAAGTCCAATGACCACCGCCACCACGCAGCTGCCCGCCGGAACCTGGGCGATCGATCCCGTGCACTCGTCCGTCAACTTTTCGGTGCGCCACCTCGTCGTCAGCAAGGTCCGCGGCGGCTTCGACGACTTCAGCGGCTCGATCACCGTCGCCGAGGACGGAACCCCGTCGGTGACCGCCGAGATCGTCGTCGGCTCGGTCAACACCCGCAACGATCAGCGCGACGCCCATCTGAAGGCCGCGGATTTCTTCGACGCCCAGAATTTCCCGACCGCGACGTTCGTGTCGACCGCGGTGCGCCCCGATGGTGACAACTACGTCCTCGACGGTGACTTCACGCTCAAGGGTGTGACCCGTCCGATCTCTCTGGCCCTGGAGTTCAACGGCGTCAACCCCGGCATGGGACACGGCGAGGTCGCCGGGTTCGAGGCCTCGGTTGTGTTGAACCGCAAAGACTTCGGCATCGACTTCGACGCGCCGCTGGAGACCGGCGGCGCCGTCGTCGGCGACAAGGTGACGATCACTCTCGAGATCGAGGCCCTCAAGCAGGCATGACGACACGGTGGGGCCGCTGCGGTCGACACCGCAGCGGCTTCACCGCGTGATCGTGTGGGTGATCTCGCCGATTCCGTCGATCGTCAGCGTCAGGTCATCGCCGGGGCGCAGCCAGCTCCCCGTCTCCATGCCGCTGCCGCCGGGCAGCGTCCCGGTCGCGAAAAGCTCACCGGGATAAAGTGTCTCGTCGCGGGAGGCGTGGGCGAGCATGTCGCCGAGCTGCCATTGCGGACCCGCGCTGGAGACCGTGCTGACGGTGCGGCCGTTGATCACCACCGATCCGGTCAGACCGCCGATCTTCGGCAGGACCTCGTCAGCGGTGACGGCGACGGCAGACATCGACGAGGCGAAGTGTTTGGCCTTCTGCGGCCCCAGCCCGGTGACCATCTCGGCGCGCTGGACGTCGCGAGCGCTCAGGTCGTTGACGACGACGAAGGCGCCGATCGCGTCGAGCGCTTCCTGCGGTGCGGCATTCCGTAGTGGAGCCCTGAGGACGAAGCCGATCTCGAGCTCGTAGTCCAGCGCTTCGGAGTACGCGGGAAATGCGACCGGCGTGCCACTGGGCACGAAGCTCAGATGATTCGACATGTAGTAGATCGGCTGCCGGTAGAACAGCGGCTTCGGCTTGAACGGCGGGAACGGCTTCCTCGTGAGCTTCTCGAAGACGGACGCGACGGGCGCAGCGGCGGGCATGAACCGGGACACCAGTCCGCGCGCGGCGTCCACGGCGTGCTTCTCGTAGAGCATGAAGTCGCGGAACGACGCGGGCTGAAACGGCAGCACAGTGCCCGAGACCTCGTGATGGCGTTCGGCATTGGCCAGCTCCCAGTCGGGTGCGAACACCGCCCCGCCCAGCGCTGACGAGTCCGGTGCTGAGTCCCACGAGCCGTCAGCGTTGAGGACTTGCAGTTCCAGTCGTCCGTCGGCGAGCACGCGTCGCAGCTTCATGAGTCCGTCCTACCAGTCGTCCGTCGCGCTGCGCGCACTCAGCGGGCGCGACCGTGCGCGAAACGCCGCGGCACACGGCGCGTCGACGTGCAAACACGCGCGCTCGCGGGGCGACGAACGTTACGCGGCCAGTGGGGTGTAGTCCGTCGACCGCTGACGCGCCGGGCGGCCGATCCCTTCGGCGATGGCGACGAGTTCGGCGACGGTCTTGGCGGAACCGTTCTCGGAGCCGGCCATGCGGGAGATCGTCTCCTCCATCAGCGTGCCGCCCAGGTCGTTGGCACCGCCGTTGAGCATGACCTGGGTGCGTTCGACGCCGAGCTTGACCCAGCTGGTCTGGATCGACGGGATGCGGCCGTGCAACATGATCCGCGCCAACGCGTGCACGGCGCGGTTGTCGCGGTGCGTGGGCCCGGGCCTCGCCCCGCCCGCGAGGTAGAGCGGACTGGACTGGTGCACGAACGGCAGCGGCACGAACTCGGTGAAACCACCGGTCTGGTCCTGAATTCCCTTGAGCACGTTGAGATGTCCGACCCAGTGCTTGGGAGTGTCGACGTGGCCGTACATCATCGTCGACGACGAGCGCAGCCCGACCTGATGGGCGGTGGTGACGACCTCGATCCACATCGAGGTCGGCAGCTTGCCTTTGGTCAGCACCCAGCGCACCTCGTCGTCGAGGATCTCGGCGGCGGTGCCGGGAATCGAACCGAGGCCGGCTTCCCGCAGCTCGGTGAGCCAATCGCGGATCGAGGTTCCGCTGCGGGTGACGCCGTTGGCGATCTCCATCGGGCTGAACGCATGCACATGCATCGACGGCACCCGCGCCTTGACCGCGCGTACGAGGTCGGCGTAGCCGGTGACGGGCAGTTCGGGGTCGATACCGCCCTGCATGCACACCTCGGTGGCGCCGGCGACGTGGGCTTCCCACGCGCGGTCGGCGACCTCGGACGTCGACAGCGAGTAGGCATCGGCATCGCCCTTGCGTTGCGCGAACGCGCAGAACCGGCAGCCGGTGTAGCAGATGTTCGTGAAGTTGATGTTGCGGTTCACAACGAACGTGACGTCCTCGCCCACCACCTCGCGGCGCAGCGAATCAGCCAGAGCCGCAACGGCATCCAACGCCGGGCCCTCGGCGGTGGCCAACGCCAGATACTCGGCATCCGAGCATCCGGCGGGGTCCTTCTCCGCCGAGCGCAGCGCGGCCAGCACGTCGGTGTCGAGACGTTCGGGGGCGCGGGCGGCGAGCTCCTCGACCTTGGCCCGGATCGATTCCCAGTCCCCGAACGCCGATCCGAGATCGCTGCGGGTTTCGGTCAACCGGCCCTCGGAATCGATCGCGCTGTGCAGATCGACCCGGCCCAGGGACTCGGTGGCCTCGTCGGGCTCCTGCCAGGGCCGCCCGACCGGGTTGACGTCCACCGCGTACCCGGTGTCGGGGTCGGCCAGCGCGCTCACGTGCCCCATCACGCGGGGATCGATCCAGGCCGCCCCGGCCTGCACATACTGCGGCTGGGCGGTCAGCCGCTGCACCAACTCGTAGCCGGCCTCGGCGGTGACGGCGGCGAGTTCATCGAGGGCGGGCCAGGGCCGCTCGGGGTTCACGTGGTCGGGGGTCAGCGGCGATACCCCGCCCCAATCGTCGACTCCGGCGCCGACGAGTGCCAGGCACTCTTCGCGGGAAACCAGGTTGGGCGGCGCCTGGATGCGCATCTTGGGCCCGAGCACCAGGCGCGTCACCGCGATCGTCGCGAGGAAATCGTCCAACCCGGCATCGGGGGCACCGGCCATCGCGGTGTGGGTCTTGGCGCGGAAGTTCTGCACGATCACTTCCTGCACATGCCCGAACTCCTTGTGCGAGCGGCGGATCGCGTGCACCGTCTCGGCGCGCTCGGTCAGGGTTTCGCCGATACCGACCAGCAGGCCGGTGGTGAACGGGATCGAGAGCCGGCCCGCGTCGTCGAGGGTGCGCAGCCGCACCGCCGGATCCTTGTCCGGTGACCCGTAGTGCGCCTCGCCCTTGGTTTCGAACAGCCGCCTGGACGTGGTTTCCAGCATCATGCCCATCGACGGGGCCACCGGCTTGAGCCGGGAGAGCTCCGACCACGACATGACGCCCGGGTTCAGATGCGGCAGCAGACCGGTCTCTTCGAGCACCCGGATGGCCATCGCACGCACGTAGTCCAGCGTGGAGTCGTAGCCGCGCTCGTCGAGCCACTGCCGGGCTTCGTCCCAGCGCGCCTCGGGCCGGTCCCCGAGGGTGAACAACGCTTCCTTGCAACCCATTTCGGCCCCGCGACGCGCGACCTCGAGGATCTCGTCGGGCTCCATGAACATGCCGCGACCTTCGGCCCGAAGCCGGCCGGGGACCGTGACGAAGGTGCAGTAGTGGCACGTGTCGCGGCACAGGTGGGTGACCGGGATGAACACCTTGCGCGAATACGAGACCGGCAGCCGGCCACCCGGCCCGCGGCGTCCCGCGGCCTCCAGGCCCGCATCGCGCACCCGCACGGCGGACGCGCACAGATCGGCGAGGTCTTCGCCGCGGGCGGTCATCGCGATCGCGGCCTCGTCCACGTTCAGGGCCACCCCGTCCCGCGCTCGCCGGAGCACCCGCCGCAGAGCGGCAGGGCTGGGCGCGTCGGACTTCGGTGGGACTACCGGGCTGGGCAGATCGGCGCCGCGCTGGTTGTTCAGAGCCACTTCCCTGTAACCCCGGCGTCGTGTCGGATCATCCGCGCGTCTCACGATGTGAAACCGGATGTGCCTGCCGTGCGCATGACATGGACATCACAGTAGTCACCGGACGCTTCGTGAGGCGCCCGCCCCACCCGACGGCGGATGGGTCACGATCCATGCCGCGGGCAGCGCCCCGAACGCGACGAGCAGCACCGGGCCGAACTCCATGACACCGCTGCCACCGAGCACGATGTCCTCACCGGGATTGACCACCGTGAACATCACGACCGTCGCCAACCACGCCCATAGCGGAAGCGCAGCAAGACGGGGTACCGAAGTCCATTGGAATGCGGCCCACACCAGCGCCGCGTTGAGGGCGCCGCTGAGCAGCGCGCTGATCGGGAACGGGACGGGGCCGATTCGCAGGGGGAGGAAGAAGACGGCCATCAGAGCCGAAAGAACACCGTCGACGGCGAGCAGCGTCAAAAGAACGACACGGAGCCGGTTGTGGGCCGGCGTGACGGGCGCCGTCAGGTCGGGATGCTGTCGAGCAGCGAGACGAGCGAGCCGACGACCCACTGGTAGTTGTCGAGACGGTCCTGCCAGTGCTGCAGGTTGGGATCCAGATCCGGGTCCATGTCCTATCCCTCCGTACGCGTCGGTTGCCGGGAGCCTACCCGTTCGGATGCCGTCAACCCAGGGTCAATCCCGAAAGCAGGTCGCTTTCCCAGCCGCGGTCGTCACGCTCGCCCGCGTCTCCAGCAACCAGAACGTAGTACTCGGTCGAGTCGACCGGCAGCGCAAGGTTGTTCGACAGCGCGAAGCTTCGGCCGTCGGGAGCGACCGTCACCTGGGTGGCATGGGCGCGCAGCGCCTCCACTCGGGCGGCCGAATGTGGCGCCAGGTCCAGCGCCGCGTCGATCGCGTCGTCGGCGAAACCGAACTGAGGCAGGTCGTCGGCGGACACCCTGATCCACCCGTCGGGCACGTCGCCCATGTCGCTCAGACCGGCGGCCAGAGCCGTCGCCGACGTCACCGTCCAATAAAGCTTGGGCGCCCGCCACGATGCCTGCTCGACGGCGGCCATCGTCACCCGGTGCGTGTGGATGTGGTCGGGGTGGCCGTATCCGCCGTTCGGGTCATAGGTGACGACGACGTGCGGGCGCAGCTCGTCGATCGCCGCCGCGAGGACGCGTGTCTGTTCGGCGAAGTCTCCGTCGACGAACCGTTCCTGCGCGCGGGCGGGTGTGCCCGCCATGCCGGAGTCGCGCCAGCGGCCCGCCCCGCCCAGGTAGCGGGGACGGTCGACCCCCAGGGCGGCCAGCGCGGCGGTCAGCTCCGCGACGCGGTAACCACCGAGCTGGTCGGCGTGGTCGACCGCGAGTTGCGCCCACTCGTCGCCGATGACCTCGCTCTCCTCACCGAGCGTGCAGGTGATGACCTGCACCTGCGCCCCGCGCGCGACGTAGTGCGCGATCGTGGCGCCCGTCGTGATCGTCTCGTCGTCGGGGTGGGCGTGGACGAAAAGCAGCCGGGGCGTCTCCATCCGACCAGCTTGCCCGCTCGTTGCCCGCCGCAGACGCCCGCCCTGGCATACATTCCCCTCGTGCCTCCCGTGCACCGCCGCGCCGTCCACTTCGGGTGCGCGCTCGTCATCATCGGCGTGCTCGCGGGGATTGCCGGCGCGGCCACCACGCTGCTGCTGCACGGCTTCGAGCACCTCACCTACCACTACACGTTCGGCTCGCTGCTCGACGGCATCGAAGGCAGCAACCCCGTCCGCCGAGCGGTGGGCCCGATGCTGGGCGGCGCGTTGGCCGGCTTCGGCTGGTGGGTTCTGCGCAGGCGCTGCAGGCAGCCCTCGCTGTCGGCGACGCTCGCCGGCGAGCAACCGGTTCCGCGGCTGGTGATGTCCGCCGACGCGGGCCTTCAGGTGCTTCTGGTCGGGTCCGGGGCCTCGCTGGGCCGCGAGGGCGCACCACGCCAACTGGCCGCGGCATGGGGCGATCTCGGTGTCTCCCGGCTCGCACTGACCGAGGCGGACCGCACGATGCTGCTCGCCTGCGCCGCCGGCGCGGGCCTCGGCGCCGTCTACAGCGTTCCCCTGGGCGGTGCGGTGTTCGCCGCGCGCATCCTGCTCGGCACATGGCATCCGCGGGCACTGGGCGCTGCGCTGATCACGTCGAGCATCGCGGTCGCCGTCGCGGCACCCGTGACCCATCTGGAGCACCCGCTGTCGTGGCCGGAGGCCGATCTGTCGTATCTGCTGGGCTTTCTGGCGCTGGCGCTGGCGCCCCTCGCGGTGGCCGTGGGGTTCACGTTCGACCGGGTGATGAATGCGCTGCCGCAGCTGAAACTCGGCTCCTGGCTGGTGATTCCGGGCATCGCCGCCGCGGGTTTGTTGACCGGGGTCTGTTCGATCTGGCTGCCCGAATTACCGGGCAACGGCCGCAGCATCCTCGACGTCAGCATGAACAGCGAGCTGACGCTGACCTCGGCGGCGCTGATCCTGATTCTCAAGCCGCTGCTCACCACGCTGTTCCTGCGGGCGGGTGCGGTGGGCGGCCTGCTCACCCCGGCGCTGGCCACCGGCGCGGCCGCCGGGGCACTGGTGACGGTGGCGGTGAACCATTGGGCGGGAACGGAATTGCATGTGTCCGCGGTGTCGCTGAGCTGCGCGGCGGGCGTGCTGGCGATCACGCAACGCTCCCCGCTGTTCGCGGCACTGTTCGTGTGGGAGCTCGCCCGTCCCCCGCTGTGGCTGCTGGCCGTGTTCGCGGTCGGCGCGTACGCGTCGTACGGGATCGGCGTCCTTCGCCGACGACGCAGGTCTACTGCGGAAGCTTGACCCACGTGCCGGCGTCGCCGACGATGCCGACCGGCACCGCGCCGGTCAGGCTGACGTGCGCAACGCTGGGCCCCGCCGCGACGATCGTGGTGTCCTGCAGGATCGGCAGCACCGTCGACATCTCCCACAACCGTGGCTCGACCTCGTCGATCACGTCGGCGATGTCGGCGGTCCCGTGCAGCGCCGCGTCGATCCTGGGCTGGATGCTGCGATCGCAGATGCCGGTGATGTTGCTGGGCGCCTGCACCAGCTGCCCCGCCTCCGGCGCCGGCGAAGGCGGCGTCTGCGTTGACGTGGTGCGCGGAGGCGGTGACGGCTCCGTCGTCTCGGGTGGTTCCGGCGCGTCCGGGGTGGGCGACGGCGCCCCCGCCGTGGTCGGGATCGCGGTGGCCTGCAGGGCAGGGCATCCGTACCGCGACGCCAGCGACGTCGCGAGGTCGCCGCCTGCGGGGTGCCAGCCGATCACCGCGTCGACGGTGTTGTCGACGAGCGCCTCCCCGTACAGGGTCACGGGGTCCAGCGCCGACACCGAAGCCGCGATGCCCACGTTGCGCAGCTGGTCGGCTGCGGTGTTGGCGACGGCCACCGACGTCGGGTCGTTGGCGGCGACCCCCAGCACCAGTGTCAGCGGCTGACCGTCTTTGACGAGCCTGCCGCGGTTGTTCTCCGGCGGTGCGGGTGCGGGCGGGTCCGGCGCCTCGACCGGCTCGACCTGGTAGCCGGCCTCCCCCAACAGCGCCATCGCCTCCTCACGCGTCATCGCGGGCGGCGCCGTCGGCACGTAGCCGGGATCCGAGGGCGACCGCACCTGGGCCTGCGCCAGCGTGACCGTGTTGTCGTCGCCGGCGCCGACCGCGGCGAGCAGGTCGACGTCGAGCAGCCCCAAGACCGCCTTGCGCACTCGGGTCTCGCTCAACGCGGGCTGCTGGGCGCGCAGCGTCAGCTGCATGACGCGGGGGGTCACGATGCGCGCGGTCCGCACGTCGGGAATCGCGGACAGCTGCGCGAAGGCGGTCGAGCCGCCGTGCACCTGGGCGACCTGGGTGTCGCCGTTGCGGATCGAGTCGGCCAGCGCGGCGGATGTGCCCGCGCGGCGGAACAGGATCAAATCGGGGGTGGCCGGCTCGCCCCAGTAGCGATCGTTGCGCGCCAGCAGGATTTCGTCGCGCTGCGGGTCGATGGTGTCTACCCGGAACTGCCCGCCCGTCACCGGCAGCGCTTGCGCCAGTCCGGCCGCGAAACCGCCGGGGACGTCCTTGACGATGTGTGCGGGCAGGATGTCGTTGAACAGTTCGCGCCACGCCGGGTACGGCCTGGAGAACGTGACGACGGCCGTTTTGCCGCCCTCGATGGATTGCACACCGGTGATCAGGTCGTAGCCGGCCGGGTCGACCGCACCGGGCTGGCTGACCATCTGCCGCCACAGGTACCAGAAGTCGTCGGCCGCGATCGGGGCGTTGTCCGTCCACTGCGCTTCCGGACGGATCTTGTAGGTCACCGTGAACGGGTCCTGGCTGGTGACCTCGGCCGACTCGAGCAGCGAGGTGTCCATCTCCCATGACGAGCCCGTAGGTGTCCGGGTATCAGGCACAGGACGGAACGCACTCGGCAGGACCAGTGAGCTGATCGCCGCGTTGACCGGCGACTGGTCGGACAGAAGATGCGAGTTGAAACCGGGCCCGATCGAATCGATCGCCATGATGATCTGCGTCGCCTTCATCGGCGGCGGCGGAGTCGATTCGGTGGTGTCCGTGCTCTGCGGCGCGGGCGGGGGGCTGACCGTGCAGCCGCCGGTGAACAACACACTCGACACGACCGCGCAGGTCAAGAGTCGGCGGGCGGTCGGCACGTCCTCAGCGTATAGACCGCGCGTCCGCGCGCCGGCTACGACTGCGCCTGCTGCTTGGCGCGTGCCTTCGCCCGCATCCGCAGCGAGGCCGTCAGCTCCACCTTGCGGACGCGCACGATCTCCGGCGTGACCTCAACGCATTCGTCCTCGGCGCAGAACTCCATCGCCTTCTCCAGATCGAGCTCCAGCGGGCGGGCCAGCGTCTCGATGACATCAGCGGTCGAGCTGCGCATGTTGGTCAGCTTCTTCTCGCGGGTGATGTTGATGTCGAGGTCTTCTGCGCGCGGGTTGATGCCGACGACCTGGCCCTCGTAGGTCTCCTGGCCGGGTTCGACGAAGAACTGGCCGCGGTCGGCGAGCTGGATCATCGCGAACGGCGTGATCTGACCGCTGCGGTCGGACACGAGCGACCCGGTGTGGCGGGCGCGGATCTCTCCCGCCCAGGGCCGGTAGCCGTCGAACACGGCGTTGGCGATGCCGGTTCCGCGGGTCAGCGTCAAGAAGTCCGTGCGGAACCCGATCAGGCCGCGGCTGGGCACGATGAAGTCCATCCGCACCCATCCGGCGGCGTGGTTGGTCATCTGCTCCATCCGGCCCTTACGGGCAGCCATCAGCTGGGTGATGGCGCCGAGGTGTTCCTCCGGGCTGTCGATGGTCAGCGCCTCGAACGGCTCGTGCAGCTTGCCGTCGATGGTCTGGGTGACGACCTGCGGCTTGCCGACGGTCAGCTCGAAGCCCTCGCGGCGCATCTGCTCGACGAGGATGGCCAGCGCGAGCTCGCCGCGACCCTGGACCTCCCACGCGTCGGGCCGGCCGATGTCGACGACCTTGATCGACACGTTGCCGACGAGCTCGGAGTCCAAACGGTTCTTGACCATTCGCGCGGTGAGCTTGTGGCCTGAGACCTTGCCCGCCAGCGGCGAGGTGTTGGTGCCGATGGTCACCGAGATGGCGGGCTCGTCGACGGTGATGCGCGGCAGCGCGTGCGCGTGTTCGGGGTCGGCGAGGGTGTCGCCGATCATGATCTCGGGGATACCGGCGATCGCGACGATGTCGCCGGCCTCGGCGATGTCGGTGGGGGTGCGCTCGACGCCGACGGTGCGCAGCAGCTCGGTGACCTTGGCGCTGGTGATGACGGGATGGCCGTCGACGTCGCGCATCCAGGCGACTTGCTGACCCTTTTTGATGCGGCCCTTGTAGATGCGGATCAGCGCCAGGCGGCCGAGGAAGGCCGATGCGTCGAGGTTGGTGACGAGCGCCTGCAGCGGCGCCTCCGGATCGCCCTGCGGCGGCGGGATGTGCTCGAGCAGCACATCGAACAGCGGATCGAGGTTCTCACCGTCGGGGTTCTCGCCGTTGGCGGGCGCGGTGGTGCTGGCGATGCCTGCACGGCCCGATGCGTAGAGGGTGGGCAGGTCGAGCGCCTTCTCCGCGGCGGCCTGCGCCTCCTCGTCGAGATCGGAGGCCACATCGAGCAGCAGGTCGTGGCTCTCCTCGACGACCTCGGCGATGCGCGCGTCGGGCCGGTCGGTCTTGTTCACGACCAGGATGACCGGCAAATGCGCGGCCAGCGCCTTGCGCAGCACGAAGCGGGTCTGCGGCAGCGGCCCCTCGGAGGCATCGACGAGCAGCACGACACCGTCGACCATAGACAGCCCGCGCTCCACCTCACCGCCGAAATCGGCGTGGCCCGGGGTGTCGATGACGTTGATGACCGTCATGCCGCCGTCGGCATGGTGGCGGTGGACGGCCGTGTTCTTGGCGAGGATGGTGATTCCTTTTTCCTTTTCCAGGTCACCGGAATCCATCAGCCGTTCGATCGCATCGTCGCCGCGGTGGCTCAACGCACCCGATTGGCGCAGCATCGCGTCGACCAGGGTCGTTTTGCCGTGGTCGACGTGAGCAACAATGGCGACGTTGCGAAAATCGGGGCGTGCAGTCACGCCGGTGATTGTCGCAGTGCACTGCACCGATCGCGAAAACGAGAGATTCCCGTCACTTGAAAATCGAGAAGCTTGTCGGCGCCAAACCGAAGAAAAAGTGTTGCCGCAGCAAGCCCCGCTGCAAGCGCTGCCCCCTCGTCCTGCACAAGGTCCACAAGGCCGAACTCCTGGGAATCAGGGGCAAAGAGCTCGAAAAGGTCTACAAGCGAGCCCGGAAGGCCTGACGCCGGTTCGGGTCCGGGCGTACCGTGGACAGCACCCGTCGGGCGTTTTCTGGAGGTGCCTTCATGACGGTTTACTCGGTACTCACCATCGTTTTGATCACGATGCTCGCCACGCTCGCGACGCTGGCGATCTTCCTGGGTCTGGCCAACTGGATCGGCGCGTTCTACGTGGTGCGGTGCGGCGAGTGTCGTCACCTGACGTTCAGCTCTGCCAACCGCAGCCAGGCCTCGTGCCCACAGTGCCGGCATCCGGTGCTCACGCATCCGATCCACGCGATATCCCACCCGGGCACTCGCCGGGATGTGCGGGTCGTCAGCGACCACCTGCGCTACTAGTCACACCTGAAAGTTCACGATCGCGCCGAAGGCGAGCGCGATCGACAGCGGCGCCGCGATGCAGGAGATCAGCATGCCGCGTCCGATCTGTGCTGCCGCGCGAATCCTGGTCAGGCCGAAGGCGATCGCCGCGTTGACGGCGACGAGCGGCAGCACGATGAACGGTACGAATATCCACATCGGCATCAGGAACCAGGTGATCAGTTCGAGTACCAGCATGTTGACCGCGCACGCCACGAAAGAGGCTGGGCCGAAACGATTCTGCTCAGAAGAAGGTGATGGCAACGCCGGCACCTCCGATGAGGACCGTCGCGGCCGACGCGAAGACCGCGAGGCCGATGCCGCGTTGCTTCGGATCCGGCCGGGTCAGCAGCACACCGCCGACCACGGCCGACACGAGCACCGCGACGGCGGTCCCCAGAAGCAGGACCAACTGCCGGTCCGCGTCGTCCTCCGTTCCATGGATCGTGCCCAGAAGCCATGCGGCCACGCCGGTTACGGCGATCACCACCTGAACGGCGAACGGCGCGGACCACGTCGCGGCCTTCCACATTCGTTCGTCTGTCGTCATAGTCTTCCTCCTCAGGGATAGGACAGCAGCACCATCACGCGGCCGTCGGCCGGCGGTTCCGGGAAGTCGTCGAGATCGAAGCCGTAGTACTTGACTTGATCCTCGGTGATGCCGTCGATGACCTTGCCCTGGGCGCGCACCGTGCGGTCCCGCACGTCTTTCATGACGCCGACGAAGTCGGGCACCGACAGCGACTCGGCCAACAGCAGCACCTCACCGCCGGTCGGAATGTCCACCAGCACACCGGCTCCCGCGAAGTTGTTGCCACCGCGTCCGGTGCCGTTGGGGGCCCAGTAGACGGGTTCGCCCGCCAAGCGTCCCTCGACCCGCCGATATTCGCCGGCGGCGGAGTCGTCCCCGGCAGCGACCACGGGCAGCGCGTCGATCGTCCGCTTCTCCTGCCAGAACATCCAACCCAGCGGGATCGCGACGGTCGCGTAGATCATCACGATCAACATCAGCACCGGTTTCCACGCGATCTCCCACCCGAGCTTGCGCTGCGACATCCCCGCCGCGGCCGTCTGAGCATCGAGCGCGCTGCGCCCGAAACGGAAGAGATACCAGGCCGACAGCCGCGCCACCGCCATGCACGCCAGCACGATGAGGCCGACGAATCCGGCCACCCGGAAGTAGAAGGTGCTGTCGCCGTTGTTCTCGGTCGCGAGCACCATGACCGCCGGGATCGGCGCAGTCAGCAGCAGGAGCAGCGTGTACGACGGATGGCTCGTCAGGTAGACGTAGTGCGCGGTCCAGGAACGGTTGCCCGCGACGACGGTGAAGTCACCGACGTCGGCCGAGACCGTCGGGGTCCACGAGCCCTGCACCATCCGCGGGCGAACCAGCCCACGAAAGAAGAAGAAGCCGGCCACCAGCGCAACCGCGAGCGCACCCCAGAAGACCCCCGGCATCGACTCGCCGGTGCCGGGCACGCCGAATGCCCCGCGGATGTCGATCGCCTTGGCGAGGAAGAACGTCAGTGGAAGCGCGAAGAACAGTTCGACCAGCCACATCTGGAGCAGTTGCGGGATGCGCGACCCGATGCGGTCGAAGGCGAGCACCCCCCGCCAGATGAACCGCAGCACGCGCATGAGTCGGGACAATAGTGCGCGACCGACGCCGGGCCGGCCGGTTGCGTAACCCCGTGGCGAAAAGGAGGCCGCGAAATCGCCGCAGCGTTACGTGAATTCGCCCGCGCCGAGCGCGTGCGCCAGATCCGGCAGCCATGCTTTGTCGGCGGGCACCCACGGCAGGTCGTCGAGTTCGTCGGCGCGGACCCACCGCAGGGCCCGATGGTCGTGGGCGGTCAGTTCGCCGCCGGTGCGGGTGACGACGTAGGCACGCAAGCGCATCGACGCGCTCAGCACGATGTCCTCTCCCATCCGATCACCGACCGTCACCAACACGCCGAGCTCCTCGTGCAACTCGCGGGCGAGCGCAGATTGTTCGCTTTCCCCCGGCGCAACCTTTCCGCCGGGCAACTCCCACAACCCGGCCAGCTCGGAGGGACGGTTGCGTTGTGCGACCAGCAGCGCCCCGTCCTCGATCAGCGCCCCCGCCACCACGATCAGGTTTGGCATCGGCGCAGACGGTATACCTTCGAGGACATGGCTGTGTTAACGGATGAACAAGTAGACGCCGCACTGCCCGAACTGAACGGCTGGGAGCGTGCCGACGGCGCGTTGCGGCGGTCGGTCGAGTTCCCCGCGTTCCTCGACGGGATCGACGCCGTCCGGCGCGTCGGTGAGCACGCCGAAAGCAAGGACCATCACCCCGATATCGATATCCGCTGGCGGACAGTGACTTTCGCGTTGGTTACGCACTCCGAGGGCGGCATCACCGACAAGGATCTGCAGATGGCTCGGGACATCGACGGGATCCTCGGATAGCGATCCAGCCCAGCGTCGCCAACGTCGCGAGAATGTAGATCAGACCGGCCCACGCGAGGTACCAGGGCCGAGGGATCACCCAGATCGTCGGCTGCGCGAAACTGAGCAACCAGGGCACTCCGACCACGGTGAGCGTCAGCCATCCCCAGCCCAGCACTCGCGCACCCAACTGCGCGCGCAGCGGGCCGTGCAGCAGCCAGATCATCAACGGGATGAGCCACACCCAGTGGTGTGTCCAGGAAATCGGGGACAGCAGCAATCCGAACAGCTGGACGACGACGATGCCGCCGAGTTTGTCGGTCGCCCCGCCGATCGCGCGCCACGCCAGAAGCGCCAGCAATGCCGTCACGGCCACACCGATCAGCACGACGGGCCCGTAGCCGGCGTCGTGACCCAGGATCCGCGAGATGCCGCCCCGCCAGGACTGGTTGAACGACGTGCCGACCGGGCCGACGCGGTCGGCGTCGCCGAGCAGTTCGGTGAAGTAGTACCGGGTCTGGCCGCTGACCAGGAGCGCGGACACGCCTATCGTCAGAAAGAACACGACCGCGGAGAACAGCACCGCGGCCCACCGCCTGGCGCCGACGAAATACAGGCCGGCCACCGCGGGGGTGAGTTTCACGCCGGCGGCGAGCCCGACCAGCAGACCCGACAGCCACCACTTCGACGTGTGAACCGCGTACAGGATCGCGAGCACCAGCAGCACGTTGACCTGCCCGTAGTCGAAAGTGCTGCGCAGCGGCTCGGTCCAGATGCCGACCGCCGTCCACAGCATCGCGACACGCCGGTCTCCCCCACCGAGGAGGCGTTGACTGAGCCGCACCACGCCGTAGAGCGCAGCCATGATGCCGACCTGCCACGCGAACGCGACGAGCCCGAACGGCAGCAGGTGCAGCGGGAAGAAGACCACGGCCGCGAACGGCGGATAGGTGAACGGGAGCGGGAAGTCCGGAGTCTGGTCGCCGTAGACGTACTCATAGAGGGTGCCGGGGCCGTCCAGTTCGGCGGCGCCCCCTACGTAAACGTGCAGGTCGACGAAGTTCGCGCCGTTGGGCACCAGATAGGTCCAGGCGAGCCGGGCGGCGATGCTGAGGATCAGAAGCGCGGGCGCGAGCCGTGCCAGACGGGCTCCGAGCGTCGGCGCCTCAGATTCGGTGGTGTCTATCCGACCGACTCTAGCGAGCGGTCACCATCCGCCTTCAAGGCCGTAACGGTTGCATAAATGCCACAAGTGTCACTTGAGTAACTCTAGTAACAGGCTAGCTTCGGGTGCAGGCATGACATCGATGTCATTCACGGCCGACCAAGGATTGGGAGATCTCTGATGCACCGCACCCCGAAATTGTTCGCAACAACGATGATCGCCGCAGCTGGGGCGGTCTCGGCGGCGGTGGCGTTCAGCGCCTCGGCCACCGCGCAGCCCGCACCCGCGCCGGCCCCGGCGCCCGAGATCCCGGGCCTGCCGTTCCTCCAGCAGCTGGCCGCCAACCCGGCCGCCGCCACGCAGCTGATGCAGGGCTTCACGAACCTGATGGGCAACGCGCCCGCCGCGACCGCGACCACCACCCCGGCGACGCCGGTGACGGGCCCGGGAGCGACGGCGTCGATCAATCTGCCCCAGCCGGCAGCCGTGCTGCCGGGCGCAACTGCAGTGCCGGCGACCACCGCGCTGCCCGGCGCGACCGCGCTGCCCGGCGGCAACATCACGACGGTGCCCGTCGCGAACACCACGACGACTGCGCCGGCCGCCGCACCGGTGTCGCCGCTGGCCGGCCTGACCGATCAGCTCGGACTCGCGGGGCTGATGCCCGAAGGCAACCTGCTGGCCGGCCTGCTGCCCACCGGCGCTACGGCACCGGCGGCAACCGCGCCGGCCGCCGCACCTGCGGCCGCTCCTGCGATTCCGCCGATGTTCACCCCGCTCGCGGCTCTGCCGTGACCCGCTGAACTCATCCAGGCCACCTGAAATCCAGTGAACCAATGACGCATTGGGGGATCATGACCACGAACCGGCTCATCACCGCGATGGCAGTGGGCACGTCTGCTGCATTGCTGACGGTCGGCGTGACCGCAGTAGCTCACGCCCAGCCGGCAGCGCCGCTGCCCGCACCGCTGCCGATCGACGGGACCTTGGCCCCCGGCCTGCCCGCGATGCAGAGCCTCGGCCCGGTGATCCAGCAGGCCGCGTCCGATCCCACCAATGCGGCATCGATGTTGATGGCCGCCGCCGCGGTGTTCGCGGGAGACATGGCCGCACCGCAGCCCTCCCGCGACGTCGCGTCGGCGGTCAACACGTTTGCCGCGCAACCCGTCGCCCACGTTCCCGCCACCGGCGCGGTGCCGGGGATGGAGGCGCATCTTCCGGCCGGCATCAACCCCGCGCACGCCGTCGGCCCCGCGCCGGAGGCGCTGCCCGAGGTGGCGCATGCCCCGACCGCCGCCGTCGCGCCCGGCGCTGCGCCGGCGCCCGGGCCCGCGCCGGGACCTGAGGTCGCGACACCCGTGAGCGTGCCGGGGGCTCCCGCGCCTGCCGCCGCGCCCGCTCCTGCCGCTGCGCCTGGGGCCGCACCGGCCCCCGGGGCTGCTGCACCGGGGTTGACCGGTCCGAACGCGCCCGTCACGCAGGACTTTCTCTACCCGTCGATCAGCAACGGCTGCCTCGCCGACGGCGGCAATGTGCTCGCGGCCGCGATCTCGGTGGCGGGCCCGGCGACGATCCCGCTGCCCGGCCCCGGCCCGGGCCAGACGGCCTACGTGTTCACCGCGATCGGGACTCCCGGCCCCGCGGCCGAGCAGAAGTTGCCGCTGAACGCCACCTGGGTGAACCTCACGACCGGCAAATCGGGCAGCGTCACCCTGAAGCCGCGCCCCGACCTGAACCCCCAGGGCCCGACGACGCTCACTGCGATCGCCGACACGGGATCGGGAAGCATCATGTCGACGATCTTCGGTCAGGTCACGACGACCGAGAAGCAGTGCCAGTTCATGCCGACGATTGGCTCGACGGTCGTTCCCTGACCCCCGAACCGCGAAATATCATTCCGGGCTGTGATCCGTGCGTCGGGCGCAGCCCGGAATGATATTTCGCGAAGGGGTCAGTAGGCCATGAACAGGATGGCGTCGCGATCGTAGTCGCGACCCGGGTGCACCTCTGACAGGTGCGCCTGAGCCTTCTCGACGAGGTCTTCCTCGTCCTTGCCGGTGATCGCTTCGCCGCAGGGGCAGTTGAGGTGAGTCTTCATGACTTCACAATGGCACAGCAGTTCACCATGGCGCAGCGTCCACCGCGGCATGAGACAAGATCGTCGACATGGACCTCTACGACGTGATGCGGACGACCGGAGCCGTGCGGCGGTTCACCGACGATCCGCTTCCCGACGACGTCCTCGGGCGCATCCTCGACAACGCCCGGTTCGCGCCGAGCGGCGGCAATCGCCAGGGCGTGCGGGTGATCGCGCTGCGCGACCTGGGCACGCGGGAGGCCCTCGGCGCACTGTGTGCGACGGGCGCGCGCCGCTACATCGCGCAGAAGCGCAACGGCGAAGGCCCGTGGAACCCGTTGCAGCCCATGCAGATATCTGTCGAGCAGCTCGCGGCCACCGAGGTGCCCGCCGAGCTGTCGACGCCGCTGCTGACGTCGGCCGTGGTCCTGGTCGTGTGCGTCGATCTCGGCGTGGTGGCAGCCTTCGACCAGGACCTCGACCGCGTCGGCGTGATCGCGGGCGCGTCGGTCTACCCGTTCGTGTGGAACGTGTTGCTCGCCGCGCGCAACGAGGGCTTCGGCGGTGTGCTGACCACGATGGCCGTCGCCGAGGAGCCGCGGGTCAAGGAACTGCTCGGCATCCCCGACGGCTACGCCGTGGCCGCGGTGCTGCCGCTGGGCAAGCCGCTGCACCAGGTCAGCAAGCTCACGCGCCGGCCGGTTTCGGAGTTCGTCACGCGAGAGAGGTTCGACGGTCGGCCTCTCGGCGACTGAGTTCCATCATCTCCTCGAGCTTGGCGACCGGCGCCGCGTCGCCGAGCATGGCGACGATCGTTCTCATCGGTATGGATCCGACCATCCGGAGCATGTCGGGCGCCTGCTCGGCAGCGTCCGCCCCGGCCGCGAACTCGGCGAGTAGCGCGGGGCCTGCGACGGGGTGGGTGAACCATTGTTCGACCGTCGACTCCATGGTGAGCGCGTCGACCAGGTGATCGCCGTGGAGCGTGACCGATTCCTGGAGGGTCACGGTCGCGGCGTTCTCGCACACCTGCACGGTGTACTCACCGGGCGCGACAACCCACCCTGCGCGGTCGACGTTCCAGTAGGCGAAGGCGCGGCGGTCCAATTCCATTGTTGCGGTTCGGGTTTCACCGGCTCCCAAGTGAAGCTTGGCGAACGCGCGTAACTCGCGCCGCGGTCGGCGAACGGGACCGGCCGACGTCGACACATAGACCTGGACGACATGGCTTCCTGCCCGGCCGCCGGCGTTGGTGACGGTCACCGACACGCGCGCGGTGTCGTCACCGGTGACCTCCACACTGAGCCCACCGACGTCGAACGTGCTGTAGGACAACCCGTGTCCGAACGGGTACCGTGCGGGCAGACCCACGGTCTCATGCCAGCGGTAACCCACCATCACGCCCTCGCCGTAGCGGACATGCCCCAGCTCGCCGGGAAAATTCACATGGCTGGCGGTGTCGGCCAGCCGCATCGGAATGGTCTCGGCGAGTCGTCCCGAGGGATTGGCGACACCGAACAAGAGGTCTGCGAGGGCACCGCCGCCGGCCTCGCCGAGCAGGAACCCTTCGAGTATCGCATCGACGTCGTCGTGCCAGGGTTCCAGCGAGACCACGCCACCGTTGGACAGCACCACCACCGTTCGGGGAGCGACGGCGGCAACGGCGCGGATCAGCGCGATCTGGTTGTCCGGCAGTGCTATTCCGTCGCGGTCGAAGCCCTCGGACTCGTCCTGCTCGGCCAGCCCGGCGAACACGACGGTGACGTCGGCGCGGCGAGAGATTGCCACCGCGTCGTCCACCATCTCGGCGGCCTCACCGGACCCGTCAGTGCTGAATCCGGGCGCGAATGCCACGCTTCCCGAGCACAACTCACGGATGGCGTCGAGGGCCGCGTCTACCTGGGTGGCGTTGATGTGGGAACTGCCGCCGCCCTGGAATCGCGGCGTCCGGGCGAACTCCCCGACGACGGCGATGCGCGCGCCGGCGGCCAGCGGCAACGTGTCGTGGTCGTTCTTGAGCAACACCGCACACTCGGTCGCGAGCTCGCGGGCGAGCGTGTGGTCGGCGCCCAGATCGAGCTCGCCGCCGGAGGCAGCCGCCAGCCTCGTCAACGTCGACACGCGGTCGACGGCGGCGTCGACGGCCGACTCGTCGAGTTCGCCCGCCTGCACGGCTTCGACGATGCGCCGCGCGCCTGCTCCGCCCGTCCCCGGCATCTGCAGATCCAACCCGGACCGCAGCGCGGCGACAGGGTCCCGCACGGCGCCCCAGTCCGAAACCACCGCCCCGGTGAACCCCCACTGTTCACGCAACACATCGGTGAGCAGCCAACGATTCTCGGAGGCGTGAACACCGTTGATCCGGTTGTACGAGCACATCACCGTCGCGGGTCGCGCGTCCGTGACAACGCGCTCGAAAGCCGGGAAGTAGATCTCCCGCAGCGTGCGCTCGTCGACGTCGGCGCTGACGCGCATGCGGTCGGTTTCCTGGTTGTTGGCCGCGAAATGCTTCATCGATGCCCCGACACCGTGCGCCTGCTGCCCCCGGACGTGTGCGGCCGCAAGCACTCCTGTCAGCAGGGGATCTTCCGAGTAGTACTCGAAATTGCGCCCGCATAGGGGTGAGCGTTTGATGTTCACGCCCGGCCCGAGGGCCACGTGCACACCCAGCGCCCGAGCCTGCCTGCCGACCGCCGACCCGACGCGTTCTGCGACGGCCGGATTCCAGCTGCTGCCCACCGCTACCGCCGGCGGGAAGCACGTCGCGGGGCGGCTGTCGTGCAAGCCCAGATGATCCGGCGAACCCTCCTGAAGACGGACACCGTGCGGCCCGTCGGTCAGCACGATCGACGGGACACCGACGCGTTCGATGGGCGTGGTGCTCCAGAAGTCCCGTCCGCACAGCAGCGCTGCTTTTTCCTCGAGCGTGAGCTGTTCCGTAGTCGGCACAGCGTCTCCCTTCTCTTACTTACTACCTATAAGGTACTAGGTAGCATTGTCGGGACGAGAGGCGCGAGATGACTGCATCAGTAACCCCCCGTACGCGCACCCGCCTGCCCGCCGCCGACCGGCGGCATCAAATACTCTCGGCCACAGCCACTCTCATCGCGCAGCGCGGATATTTCGGATTGTCGGTGCAGGACGTCGCCCACGCGTGCGGGCTGACGGTGCCCGGAGTCCTGCACCATTTCCCCTCCAAGGACGAACTGCTGCTGGCAGTACTCGCGCATCGCGACAGTGAGGACGCCGCCGCACTGGCCGCCCAGTTCGGCGAGACGCAGGAGCCGGTGGCACTCGACGGCGTGCAGGCGCACAGGGTCTGCGCAGCCATCATGGAGCGCAACGCCCGGCAGCCCGAACTGATCCGACTGTTCGTCGTCCTCGGCGCGGAAGCGCTCACCCCCGACCACCCCGCACACGACTTCTTCCGGGCCCGGCGGAAACGGACGCTGGCGTTGTTCGCGGCGGCATTCGCCGCGCTCGCCGCGGATCCCCGCGCACTGGCACGTCACGTCGTGGCACTGATGGACGGCCTGCAGCTGCAATGGCTGGAAGCCGACGGGGAGATCGACCTGGCAGCGGAGTGGCGGCGCGTCAGCCGCACCCTCTTCGCCGCCGATGTCGACGGCGCGTCTGGGTGACGGCACGCCTGCCGCATGAGACCTTGGACAGGTGACGGTCACGTTGGGTTATGCCACGGCCGTACCCGGTCGCGGCGACCTCGACGAGCAACTCTCTCAACTGGCGGACGCGGGGGTCGATCCGCGGCGAATCTTCACCGACAGGACTGCGGGCTCGGCGGACAAGATGCGCGCGGGGCTGCTCGCCCTGCTCAGCTACGCCCGCCCCGGCGATGTGGTCGTCGTGGCGGCGCTGGAACGGCTGGGACGTTCCGTGGCCGAGGTGGCGCAGACCGTCGCCGACCTGACCGCGCGCGGAATCACGCTGCGCTGTCTGCAGAACGGGCTGGACACGGCCACGTCGACGGGACGTGTGGTCGCCGAAGTGCTGACCGATCTGGCCGCACTCGACGTCGGCCCGTCCGAGAGTGCGCAGAGGTCGTGAATCAGCCCTTGGCGGCCTTCGCTGCCGCCTTCGCTTCTTTCTTGTACGACCGCACCTTTTGCAGCGTCCCCGGATCTTTGACGTCGGCCACCGACATGTGCGTGCCCGCCTTGCCGTAATCGCCGGCCGCGGCGCGCCAGCCTTTGGCATCGACGCCGTACTGCTTGCCGAGCAGTGCCAGAAAGATCTTGGCCTTCTGCTCGCCGAACCCCGGCAGCGCCTTGAGGCGGCGCAGTACGTCGGCGCCGTCGGCGCCGTCGGACCACAGCGCGGCCGCGTCGCCGCCGTACTCGTCGACGATCACCTGCGCCAAGGCCTGGACCCGCTTGGCCATCGAACCCGGAAAGCGGTGCACCGCAGGCGTTTGTGCGCACAGCGCGGCGAACTCCTCCGGGTCGTAGTCGGCGATCACGCGGGCGACGAAGCTACCGATGCGGTCCTCGAGCTTCTTCGGGCCGCCGAACGCCACCTCCATCGGGATCTGCTGATCAAGCAGCATGCCGACCAGCAGCGCGAACGGGTTGGCCTCGAGAAGCGCATCGGCCGCGGGTTCCTGAACTAACTGCAGTTTCGCCACGCGGCGAGTCTAAGTCGTGCCGGGAACCCTCGGGCACAGACGACTGGCGCAAATCCGGGCTTGTGTGCCGGTGGAGTGTGCGACCGTGTATCGAACTGTCGCGACCCGATCCGTGGGGGATGGACATGAAACGTGTGCTCGCAACTCTTGCCGCAGCGGCGGCCGCCGCTCTCGCCTTCGCGCCCGCGGCACACGCGATACCGGACCAGGGCACGCCGGAGTTCGACGCCTATCTTCAAGGCCTGCAACGCAATGGCTACACCCTCAATCCCGACACGGCATGGCGTGTTTCGCACCAGGCATGCATCGGCGGCATACCGGGCTACATCGGGCTGGAACTGGCCGCTCAGGGCGTGATCGGCCCCGGAGCTCAGGAGCGGGTGTTCGACGTGGCCAGGACGTACGCCTGCCCGGTCCAGTAGCTGGGGGCTCCTCGACCACGCCGTAGGGTTGGGCCCACCCGCACGCGAGGAGCAGAACAGATGTCCGGCGAGCTCGCGATCGCTCTGACCGCCGCCCTGATCCTGCTTGCCGTCGCCGCCGTCGTCCTCGCCGTCCGCACCCGCCGCGTCGTCGCGACGCCCACCGAACGCGCTGTCCACGCGGCCCTGCACACCGCGTCCCTGGCCGCCCGGGCGTTGCGTCGGGGCCTCACCAGCGACTCCGCCCGCACCGCCGCTCCGTTCCTGCGCGACCTCACCGGCAGCGATGCGCTGGCGGTGTTCGGCGGCGACAGCCAACTGCTCGCCCGCGACCCCGACGACGACTGGGACGACGACCTCGTCGAGGCCTGCGAGCGTGCGGCGCGCCAGTCGATCTCCGGCGAACGCCGGGTGATGACGCACGCCAGGACCTCGGTGGTCGTGGGCCAGCCGATGGTCAACGAGGCCGGCGACATGCTCGGCGTGCTGGTGATCGTGACCACCCGCTCCCCCGGGCCCGGAACGCTCGGCGCCGTCGGGGAAGTCGCCCGCTATGCCGCGAGCCAGATCGAGCTCGCCGAACTCGACGCGTCGCGCGCCCGGCTCGACCGCGCCGAGGTGCTGGCGCTGCGCGCACAGATCAGCCCGCACTTCATCTACAACGCCCTCAACACGATCGCGTCGTTCGTCCGCACCGATCCCGACCGCGCCCGCGAGCTCATCCTCGAATTCGCCGACTTCACCCGCTACTCGTTCCGCGCCGCCGGCCAATTCACCACGCTGGCCGACGAACTGCGCAACATCGACCGCTATCTGACCCTCGAGCGGGCCCGGTTCGGGACAGCACTGAAGGTGACGCTGCGCGTCGCCCCCGAGGTGCTCAACGTCGTCGTCCCCTTCCTTGCGTTGCAGCCGCTGGTGGAGAACGCGGTGAGGCACGGCTTCGCGGGACGCGGCAGCGGATCCATCGAACTGATCGCGCGCGACGAGGGCTCCGACTGCGTCATCACCGTCGAAGACGACGGCGTCGGAATGGATCCCGACGCGCTGCGCGCCGGACCCGGTGACGCCCTCTCCGACAGCGCCGCGGACAACGAACGCGCAGGCGCCCACGTCGGGCTGACCAATGTCGACCATCGGCTGCGGGCGGCGTTCGGCAACGACTACGGTCTGGTGGTCGAAACCGCGATCGGCGCGGGCACCAAGGTCGTCATGAGAGTGCCGAAGTTCCGGTCGGGCGTGCGGGCCAGCGGAGGTGGATTCGGGTGAGGCTACAGCGTCGAAAGACCGAACTGTGACGAAGCCGCTCACCGTTCTCGCCGTCGATGACGAGGCCCCCGCCCTCGACGAGCTCGCCTATCTTCTCGACAGACATCCGTGCATTGCCGAGGTCTTCCGTGCCGGCGACGCGACTTCGGCACTGCGAGAACTCAATCTGCGCTCCATCGACGCAGTGTTCCTCGACATCAACATGCCCGGCCTCTCGGGGATCGAACTGGCCGGCGTTCTGGCCAACTACGCGCAGCGGCCTGCGATCGTGTTCGTCACCGCCCACGACGACAAAGCCGTCGCGGCCTTCGACGTCGGCGCTGTCGACTATCTGCTCAAGCCGATTCGCGAAGACCGCCTCGACGAGGCGGTGCGCCGCGCCGCCGCCGCGCACACCGCAGCCCCCGCGCTGCCGGACGACGAGGAGCCGGAGTCCGACGTGATCCCCGCCGAGCTGGGCGGGGTGACCCACCTCGTCCCGCGTGACAGCATCGGCTGGGTCGAAGCCGAAGGTGACTACGCGCGGCTGCATTCCGCGTCCGGCTCGCACCTGGTGCGCATCCCGCTGAGCACGCTCGAAACCCGGTGGCGTGACCACGGTTTCCAGCGCGTTCACCGGTCCTACCTCGTGGCACTGCGCCTCGTGACGGGTCTGCGCACCGCCGACGGTGCGGTCCTGGTACGGCTGCGAGCCAACGGCGCGTCGCCGGCCGTCGAGCTCCCCGTGAGCAGACGGCAGGCCCGGGAACTGCGAGACCGGCTGGTGCGCAACCCGATGCGCAGCCTGCGCCCCGCCGGGAGTTCGGATGACCAGTAACGAACGGCCGCAACGTCAGCGGGTCGTGCTGGCCCACCGACGCGGTGCCCGCATGGTGCGCACCCGCGTCGAGGTCCAGGAACAGACCCAGGTCGGTGACGCGCTGGTGCGCGGGCTCGTGCGCGCGCAGCTCGGCCTGGCGCTGCGGCTGGCCGCCGTGGTGGTCGCGCTGATCGGCGCCATCCCCCTGCTGAACGCGGTGTTCCCCGGTTTGGGTGCGGTCACCGTGTTCGGCCTGCGTCTGAACTGGCTTGTGCTGGCAGGTCTGGTGTATCCGCTGCTTTACGGCATCGGCTGGTTCTACGTGCGGCTCGCCGAGCAGGGAGAGCGCGACTTCGTCGGCGTCGTCGACGCGGAACCATGACGGGCTCACCGCTGACGGCTGCCGCGCTGATCGCCGCGGCCGTGGCCACCGTCGCGATCGGCGCCTATGGGGTCCGGTTCTCGCGCACCACCTCCGACTTCCTGGTGGCCTCGCGCACCGTCGGCTCACAGTGGAACGCCGCCGCCATTTCGGGGGAATACCTCTCGGCCGCTTCCTTTCTCGGGGTGGCGGGGCTGATCGCGAAGTACGGCGCCGACGCGCTGTGGTATCCGGTCGGCTTCACCGCCGGCTATCTGGGCCTGTTGCTGTTCGTGGCCGCCCCGCTGCGACGCTCGGGCGCCTACACCGTCCCTGACTTCGCCGAATTCCGGCTCGGCTCAGCACGACTGCGCAAGGTCGCGATGCTTGTCGTCGTCGTGGTCTGCATCTTTTACCTGGTCCCCCAATACCAGGGCGCGGGTCTGGCGATGAAAACCCTTCTGGGCACGCCGGTGTGGCTCGGCCCGGTCGCCGTCGGCGCGATCGTCATCACCAACGTCGTCGCCGGTGGCATGCGCTCCATCACGTTCGTGCAGGCGTTCCAGTACTGGCTCAAACTCACCGCCGTCGCGATCCCCGCGCTCGCCCTGACGGGTCTGTTCCTGACCGATCGGGGCGGAGAACTCGGCGGACCGCTTCCCCCGACGGTCCAGCAGGACACCACGGTGGCCATCGAGACCGACGTCGTCGTCCAGGTGGCCGAACCGACGGGGATCACGGTCACCGGCACCCTCGACGACCGGCCGGTGCAGGACGCGACCATCGGCCCCTCCGGCGCGCACACGTTGGGTGCGGGCAGCACCCTGACGCTGGCCGCCGGCGCGGCCACTCCCGTCGTCGCCGGCACGCCGAGCGCGGGCGGTGACTGGATCGCGTCCGGCGGTGGCCTCGGCGGTGCTCACCCGCTGTTCCAGGTGCTGTCGATCATGGTCGCGACGTTCCTGGGCACGATGGGCCTGCCCCATGTGCTCGTGCGCTTCTACACCAACCCCGACGGGCGCGCGGCGCGGCGGACCGCGCTCGCGGTGATCGCGCTGCTGTCGCTGTTCTACGTGTTTCCCACCCTGCTGGGCGTCTTCTCCAGGCTGTACGTGCCGCAGTTGCTGATCACCGGAACCGCCGACGCCGCAGTGCTGCTCGCGCCAGGCTCGGCGATCGGGGGGCCGGTCGGCCAGTTGCTGGCCGCGCTGGTGGCCGCCGGCGCGATCGCCGCGTTCCTCGCCACTTCGTCGGGGCTGCTGGTCAGCTTCGCCGGGGCGCTGGCCACCGACGTGCTTCCCGGCCGGGTCCGCGATTTCCGGATCGCCGCCGTGGTGGGTGGATTGATTCCGATTCCGTTGGCGCTGGCGGCTTCTGGCGGCCTGGAGCTGTCCCGCAGCGTCGGGCTGGCGTTCGCCGTCGCCGCGTCGACCCTGTGTCCACTGCTGGTGCTCGGCATCTGGTGGCGAGGGTTGACGGCCAGAGGCGCCATGTGGGGCCTCGCGGTGGGCGGGTTGCTCTCCGGCGTGGCGGTGACGGTCGCGGTGGTGGGCGGCGTCGACGAGGACGTGCTCGGGGGCTGGCCGGCGGTGCTGATCGGCTATCCGGCGGCGGTCAGCGTGCCGCTGGCGTTCGCGACGATGATCGTCGTCAGCCGGTTGACCCGCGCGAGCATCCCCGACGATGTGGCCCAGACGTTCGCGCGGATGCACGTGCCGGAGAACCTGGGCATGGGCATCGAGCGCATGCCTCGGAACTGACGCGCCCAGATCCACCTTGCCCACCGTTCGTCGTCGCCGATCGACCGCTCACCGCACGCACCCCCGAGCTCACCGTGTGACCTGCGTCAACGCTGGGTATGTGACCTGCATCTCAACTACGTTCACCCCAGAACCGGTTCACAACGTCGTAGGAGCGTGAGATCAAGGTGTCCGAAACAGACCTTCCGATTCGCCCGGAAGCCATCAGTGGCGATCGCTATCTGGAAGTGCAAGCCAGCCCGGAGTTCCAGGAACTGCGAAGTAGGTTGCGCCGCTTCGTTTTTCCCATGACGGCCGTCTTCCTGATCTGGTACGCCGTCTACGTGCTACTGGGCGCGTTCGCGCACGATTTCATGGCCACCAGGGTCTGGGGAGACATCAACGTCGGCCTGCTCATCGGCCTCGGCCAGTTCCTGTCCACCTTCCTCATCACCGGGCTCTACGTCCGATTCGCCAACCGTGAGCTGGATCCGCGCGCCGGGGCGCTGCGCGAGCAATTGGAGAGTGAGATCAAATGACCACCACCGTGCTGGCCGCCGAGACGGTCGGTAACCCGCTGGCCAACATCGGCATCTTCAGCCTTTTCGTCGTCGTCACCATGATCGTCGTCATCCGAGCGAGCAAGCGCAACGCCACCGCCGCCGAGTTCTTCACCGGCGGCCGCGGCTTCTCCGGCCCGCAGAACGGCATCGCGATCGCCGGCGACTACCTGTCAGCCGCCAGCTTCCTCGGCATAGCCGGGGCGATCGCCGTCTACGGCTACGACGGCTTCCTGTATTCCATCGGTTTCCTTGTCGCGTGGCTCGTCGCGCTGCTTCTGGTCGCCGAATTGCTGCGTAACACCGGCAAATTCACCATGGCCGACGTGCTGAGCTTTCGGCTCAAGCAGCGGCCGGTGCGGCTGGCCGCGGCGACCAGCACACTGACGGTGTCGCTGTTCTATTTGCTGGCCCAGATGGCCGGCGCCGGCGGCCTGGTTGCGCTGCTGCTCGACATCAACAGCCGGGCCGGGCAGTCGGTAGTCATCGCCGTGGTGGGCATCCTGATGATCCTCTACGTCCTTGTCGGCGGTATGAAGGGCACCACCTGGGTCCAGATCATCAAAGCCGTCCTGTTGATCGCCGGCGCCGGTTTCATGACGGTGATGGTGCTGGTGAAGTTCGGGGTGAACTTCTCGGAGATCCTGGGTTCGGCGCAGTCGGCGATCAGTGGCGCCACCACTGCCGGCGTCGCCGACCGCGACGTCCTGGCACCCGGCGCCCAGTACGGCGGCTCGCTGACCTCGCAGATCAACTTCATCTCGCTGGCCCTGGCATTGGTGCTCGGCACCGCGGGTCTGCCGCACGTGCTGATGCGGTTCTATACGGTGCCCACCGCCAAAGAAGCGCGGCGGTCCGTCGTTTGGGCGATCGCGTTGATCGGCGCGTTCTACCTGTTCACGCTCGTGCTCGGCTACGGCGCGGCCGCGCTGGTCGGCCCGGACCGCATTCTCGGCGCCGCGGGCGGTGTGAACTCCGCGGCCCCGCTGCTCGCGTTCGAACTCGGTGGGGTGATCCTGCTCGGCATCATCTCCGCGGTCGCGTTCGCGACGATCCTCGCGGTCGTCGCCGGCCTGACGATCACCGCGTCGGCGTCGTTCGCGCACGACATCTACGCAAGCGTGTTGAAGTCTCACAAGGTGACCGAGGCCGAGCAGGTGAAGGTTTCGCGTATCACCGCCGTCGTGCTCGGTGTGTTCGCGATCGGCCTCGGCATCCTCGCCAACGGCCAGAACGTCGCGTTCCTCGTGGCGCTCGCGTTCGCGGTCGCGGCGTCGGCCAACCTGCCGACCATCGTGTACTCGCTGTACTGGAAGCGATTCAACACCCGCGGCGCGCTGTGGAGCATGTACGGCGGCTTGATCTCCTGCATCGTGCTGATCGTCTTCTCTCCGGCGGTGTCGGGCAGCAAGACAGCCATGATCCCCGGAGCGGATTTCGACTTCTTCCCGCTGGCCAACCCGGGCATCGTGTCGATCCCGCTGGCATTCGTCCTCGGCATCGTCGGCACGCTGACCTCGCCGGACCGGGGTGACCCGAAGGTCAACGCCGAGATGGAGGTCCGCTCGCTGACCGGTATCGGTGCCGAGAAGGCGGTCGCCCACTAGGGCACACCCAGCCGGAATTGCATTCCAGCAGGAAATGGTCGAGATGACACCTGCTGGAATGCAATTCCGGCGGCTAGGTGGTTTTACTCAGACCCCGCGGCGCCACACGCGCCGAGAATCGATGTATGAGCGCAGCCACGCTGTTCCCCCGCCTCGGCGATGTCGAGGCGAACACCCCACCCGGCCGTGACCGGGCCATCGACGTCATCCGCATCGTCGCGCTGCTGGCAGTCGTGGTCGGTCACACGGTCATGGCGACGAGCATCATCCGCGACGACGTGTTCATCTGGAGCAACCTCCTCACCGCGTCGCCGGTTTTCCAGGCGCTGACGTGGGTCTTCCAGATCATGCCGCTGTTCTTCTTCGCGGGCGTCGCCGCGTCGGTGCAGTCCTGGACGCCCGGGAGCCCGTGGGGCAATTGGCTTTTGCGCCGCTGCACCCGGCTGTACCGGCCGGTGTTCTACTACCTCGCGTTCTGGGCGGCAACGCTGGTGGTGCTGAAGCTGCTGTTGCCGATCCACGTCTACGAGCCCGTCGCCGGAATCTCGACGCAGCTTCTGTGGTTCCTGGGCGCCTATGTTCTGGTGCTCGCCGCGGTCCCGCTGTTGGCCCGCATCACGACCACCGGACGGTTCGTCGCGGCGGCGGCGACCGGGTACGCCGTCGTGGCGGTCGTCGACGCCGTCCGGATCAACGGCGACGTGCCCACGCTCGTCGGTTATCTCAACCTGTCGATGTGGTTGATCCCTGGCATGTTCGGCGTGGCGTACCGGCGCAGGCTCCTGACCGCGAAGGCGGCCCTGCTCCTGGGCGCCGCGATGTTCGCGGTCAACGTGGCACTTGTGGCGGTCGGCCCCTATGAGCTGAGCCTGGTCGGCATCGAGACGCAGCAGCTCAAGAACATGTCCCCGCCGACGCTGTTGCTGGCAGGCCACGCAATCATGATGTGCGCATTGGCAATTGCCGCCGCGCCCGCAATCACGCGGTGGGCACGCAGGCCGCGGGTCTGGTGGCTGACGGTGATCGGCAACTCGGGCGCGATGACGCTCTACCTGTGGCACATCCCGCTGCTGCTGGGCATGCACCTGGTATTCGACTACCTGGGCTCTCCGCGGTTTCCCGGCGCACCGCACTTCGTCGCGCTGTCGGTGCTGCAGACGATGGTCATGGTGGCCGTCGTCGGTGCCGCGTTCGTGGTGTTGCGGCCGCTGGAGAACGACCCGCTGCCGTTCTGGGACGGCGGTGTCGTCGCGCAGCGCGGCCTGCGCAGCGCGGCGGTGGGGTTGCTGCTGTGCGTGGCGGGGGCGGCGACGCTGGCGTCCGTCGGCTGGGGCCTCAAAGATCTGGGCCTGTCCCTGACCGCGGCGATGGTCACCGCGCTGATCGCCGCGAGGGCGCTGGCCCGCTAGCCGCTCTTGCGGCGGAACTCCCTGCGGTTCTCGACGGGTCCGTGCGCGCCCTTCGACTGTTTGGCGCCGCCGTCCTTATGTGACGAGCCGCTGCTGGCCTTGGCATTTTTGCGCTCCAACGCTTCGCGGAACTTGCGCTTGTTGTCGTCCTCGGCGGGCTGCGCGGACTCCTTCGATGCCATACCGGCAGCGTAGCCCGCTCAGCGCTTTCCTGGCGGCATGCCGTACAGATGCGAGATCGGCAGTGTCATGAGCACTCGCCGGTCGTCGACCATCGCCCTGCGGTAGTCGTCCCAGTCCGGGTGCTCCCCGGCGAGCTTGCGGTAGAGCTCGACGAGACCATCGACGGTGTCGTCGGCGGGATTGGCCGCAGGAGGGGTCAGGACGGCGTCGCCCTCCGCGACGGCGTAGGCCCATCCGTCGTCGGAGCTGACATGGATCGCGGCGCGGGGGTCGCGGCGCAGGTTACGCGTCTTGGCCCGCGGTTCGGTGATGGACACCGAGATGGTCAGGCTGCGTGCGTCGAAATGGTAGGAGACGTTGGACAGCTGAGGTCGGCCATCGCGCTTGATCGTGGCCAGCACGCCCAGCGAATTGCCTGCGAGCAGCGCCAGCAGCTTGTCGTCGAAGACGTCGCGGGTCATGGCACGAGCCTACGACCTTTGCGCGTCTGGAAACATGGAGCGCGTGGGCCGATTCACCGCGATCGACGGCAGCGTGCTCGACGGCGTCTCCGCCACCACCCTGTGGACCCTGCGTAACCGTGCGGCCGAGGCCAAGCGTTCCGACGGGGTGATCCGTGATCCCTGGGCGATCACCGTCTGTGACGCCATCGAATACGACTACGACAAGTTCGGCCGGCCCAACCAGTCGCACGCGCTGCGCGCGCGGGCTTTCGATGAGTGCACACGCGCCTATCTGACCGACCACCCAAAGGCGTCCGTCGTCGCGCTCGCCGAAGGACTGCAGACCAGTTTCTGGCGCCTCGACCGCGACGGCATCCTCGACGAATCCCGTTGGTACTCCGTCGACCTGCCGCCGGTGATGAAGCTGCGCGACGAGCTCCTCCCGGCCGACGATCGCGTCCTGCCGCTGGCGCAGTCGGCTCTCGACCGGAGCTGGATGGACCGGGTCGACGCCGATGCCGGAGGCGTCGATCAGACCAGAGCAGACGGCGTGTTCATCACCGCCGAGGGGCTGCTGATGTACCTGCCGCCCGACGACGCACTCGGTCTCATTCGCGATTGCGCACGACGCTTTCCCGGTGGCGCCATGGTGTTCGACTCCATCCCGCCGTGGCTGAGCCAGCGCACGCTTCGCGGCCTGAAGCTGTCCAACCGTTACGTCACCCCGCCGATGCCGTTCGCGTTGACCGCCGATGAAGGGCTCACCCTCGCAGGACGGATTCCCGGCGTGACCGCCGCCCGCAGTGTGGCGTTGCCGCCCGGCCGCGGCCTGTTCAAGCTGTCGGCTCTTCCGCAACTGGATCGCGGATTTTTCCACAGGAACCGTCAGAGCATCACCGTGCTGCAGTTCGGCTCATGACCAGCCTCACGATGGGAAACCGATGACAGACACCGGCAAGCATCCCGTAGACCTCACCGGGGTTCCCGAGACCGCACTGATGACCCTGCAGGTACGGGCGACCGAGGCCAGGCGCCCCGACTCCCTCATCGACGATCCGATGGCGATCCATCTCGTCGATTCCATCGACTTCGACTTCGCCAAGTTCGGCTTCACCCGCCGTCAGGATATGGCGTTGCGCGCGTTGGCATTCGACAAGCAGACGCGACGGTATCTGCGCGACCACCCCAAGGCGACCGTCGTCGCGCTCGCGGAGGGCATGCAGACGTCGTTCTACCGTCTCGACGCCGACAGCCCGCAGAACCTCGACATCGGCCACGACTTCCGGTGGGTCAGCATCGACTTCCCGCCCACGATCGAGCTGCGCCGCGCGCTGCTCCCTGCCTCGGATCGTGTCCAGCTGATCGCCCAGTCCGCGTTGGACTTCAGCTGGATGGATCGGGTGGACAACTCACACGGTGTGTTCATCACCGCCGAGGGGCTGCTGATGTATCTGCAGCCCGAAGAGGCGATGGCTCTGATCACCGAATGCGCGGCGCGCTTCCCCGGGGGCCGGATGATGTTCGACCTGGGCCCGGCGGCCTTCGCCCCGGTGGCCCGCCGGGGCATGCGCACCTCGCTGCGCTACCGGGTGCCGCCGATGCCGTTCACTCTGACCGTCGCCGAGCTGGCCGACCTCGTCAACACTGTGCCGGGGGTGCGGGCCGTGCACGACATCCCCGCCGAGCGCGCCCGCGGTCACCTGATCAACGCGTTGCTGTGGACGACTCAGCGGGTGCAGCTGCTCGACCCGTTGCGGCCGACGATGACGCTTCTCGAATTCGGCTGACCGGCGCGGCTCAACCGAAGGCTGTCTCCACGTACCGAAGCGCATCACCTTTGGCGACACCGAGCGCCCGTGCCGCCGACACGTAGGTGTTCGCCGCGGTCGCCATGGCGGCGTCGGCCGGATCGGCCCGCGCGACGAAGGTGCCGAAGCGCCCTCTGGTCTCCAGAATTCCTGCGGCTTCCAACTCGCGGTACGCGCGCGCGACGGTGTTCACCGCCAAATTCACCTGACCGGCCAGCTCGCGGACCGTCGGAAGCCGGGTGCCAGGAGACAGTTCCCCGTCCCGGATCCCCGCGATGATCTGCATTCTGAGCTGGTCGAACAGCGGTCTAGCGGCATGCGGATCTACCCGTACCCAATCCCCCAACTCGGCCACGTGCCCAGTATCACCCACAGCCGCTAATTTGGTGGAGTGCAAGTGACGGTATTCAGCGGCGCCGGGATCTCTGCCGAAAGCGGCGTGCCGACGTTCCGCGACGTGGAGACCGGTCTGTGGGCCAAGGTCGATCCGTACGAGATCTCCAGCAGCCAGGGCTGGCGCGCACATCCCGACCGGGTGTGGGCGTGGTATTTGTGGCGCCACCACATGATGAGCGCTGTGGCGCCGAACAACGCGCACCGCGCCGTCGCCGCGTGGGAGGACTACGCCGACGTGCACGTCGTCACGCAGAACGTGGACAATCTGCACGAACGCGCAGGCAGCAACCAGGTGTATCACGTGCACGGCAGCCTGTTCGAATTCCATTGCGGTCAGTGCCGATCCGCATTCCAGGGTCAGGTGCCCGATATGCCGGAGCCGATCGAATCGGTCGACCCGCCGAGCTGCGACGCGTGCGGAGGCCTCATCCGACCCAACGTGGTGTGGTTCGGCGAGCCGCTGCCCGACGACGCGTGGCAGCAGTCGGTCGACGCGGTCGTCCAGGCTGATCTGGTTGTCGTGGTCGGAACGTCGTCGGTCGTCTATCCCGCGGCGGGCCTGCCCGAACTGGCGGTGGCCAACGGCACGCCCGTCATCGAGGTCAATCCCGAGCCGACCCCGCTATCGGCAAGTGCGACGGTGAGCCTGCGCGAGAAGGCCGCCACTGCTCTGCCCGGCCTGCTGCAGCGACTGCCTGCACTGCTCGGTTAGCGCGCTTCGCAACGTTTCCGAGCGCTGCGGCCCTAGACTCCGACCATCTGGCGTTGCGGGAGGGCGAATTTCACGTGGGTACGATCGGTCGCCGGTGGAATGCCGTCTCCCCGAGGTTGCAGGTCGTGCTGGCCGCGGTGGCGGGTCTGGTCGTCCTGGCCGTCGTCATCTCGGCGAGCCTCGGCATGTACGCCATCAGCCGGGCCACCTCCGATGACTACCGGACGTTCGGAGACGACGCGAACCCCGACCGCATCGACATCACCGCGGTGATCAACCGCGCCGACACGTCGACCCAGTTGCTGACCGTCACCTTGAGCGACATCCAGGCATTCGGCGCTCTCGCCGACGACACGGGCAACTACGGCAGCGACATGCGGATCCTGACGACGTCGACCACCAACGACGCGATCGACCTCAGGCAGGGCCAGTGGCCCGCCGACATCGAGCAACGATTCCCGATGTACGGCAAGGTCACCGACTATCCGTTCGACAGGTACACGGCGCTGATGGAACTTCGGGTCGTCACCGCCGACGGAGATCTCGTTCCCACCACGGTCACCGTCTACAACAACGATTCGTTCTTCTCGACGGACCCGATCGAAGATCCCACCCTGGGACCGATCGAGGGCACCGGCATCGACGTGTCGGTGCAGATGAAGCGGAGCACGCCGATGGTGGTCTTCGCCGTGTTCATCATGATCCTGATGCTGGGCCTCGCGCTCGCGGCCGTCACCGCGGCGTACTTCGTCCTGCGGTGGCGCCGGGGTCTGGTGTTCGGGGCGTGTTCGATGATGGCCGGTATTCTGTTCGCGCTCATACCCCTTCGCAATGCCGTGCCCGGAAGTCCGCCGATCGGGTCGGTCATCGACTATGCGTCGTTCTTCATCGCCGAAACCATCATCTCGATCTCGCTCATCTCCAGTGTGGTGATCGGCTACCGGATCCACATGGCGAAGGCGCAGACCATTCATCAAGGGCGCAAATAGGCCGACGCCGTGGTCGCCCTCGTTTTACGGCCGGACCGCGACCCCGATCGCGAACTCGGCGACCGGAACAGGGGCCCATCGCGGGAACGTCCATTCGCGCCGCGCACCGGTGATGCGGAATCCCGCCCCGGCGATCGTCTCCTCGGTGTGACGGTGGGTGTGGCAGTTCCCGAGCAGGCGCGGCCAGAAGGTGGCGTCGGCGAACCGCTGCAGCCGCCCGCGGGCGCCGGGCCCGGCCACATGCTCCAGGTAGCGTAACTCCCCGCCCGGCTTCAATCGTGACAACAGCTGACCGACAACGCTTTCCGGATCGTCGATCGAGCACAGCACCAACGAGCAGACCACGGCGTCGAAGGGCTCCGCGTCACTGAACTGTTCGACGGTGTCCGCGGTGACGGTCACCGGTATCGGGGCGCGGCCGGCCGCCTGCTGGGCCAGCGCCATGAGTCTGCGTTCGGGTTCGACGGCCACCACCTCCGTCACCGTCGCCGGGTAGAACTCGAAGTTGGTGCCCGTCCCCGCACCGACCTCGAGAACGCGGCCGCTCAGTCCTGCCAGGTTCTCCCGCCGCAGCCTGCGCAGCGACTCGGGTTCCCTGGACGACATCGCCGTCCACAGCCGCGCGAAGAACGGGTTATCGACGTGTTCGCTCATCAACGGTCTCCTTCAACCAGCGCACTGTCTCCGTCGGGGTCTCGTCGGGTTCGATGGCCGCCGACGCGATGTGTCCGAGGCACACCGCGCGCAGGACACGGCCTGCGAATTCCTCGACGTCGCCCCAGGGGAGGTAGGGGCGCGAAATCAGCTGTGCCGCAACACCGTGGGCAGACGTCCACAGTTCGAGCGCCAGCGTCGTCGGGTCCTCCTGCGGATAGACACCCTCGGCGATCAGCGCCTCCACCGTCGCCCGCATGTGGACGAACGCCGAACTGTTCAGCGTCACATCGACGCCGCTGCCGGGTTCGCCGTGACCCATCGTGGCGATGCGGTACATCTCGGGGGTCTGCAACGCGAAGCGGACATACGCGAGGCCCTGGGCTCGCAACACTTCGATGGTCGAGGCACATGCGGCCGCCACCGCCTGCATCTGCTCGTCGAGCTTCTCGAAATACCGGCAGCACACGGCATCCAGCAGGGCGGTCTTGTCGGCGAAGTGCAGATAGATCGACGGCGGAGTGACCCCGACCCGCAGTGCCACCGACCGGATGGACACGGCCTTTTCGTCACCGGTCTCGATCAGCAGATCTGTTGCGGCGTCGAGAATCTCATCGCGAAGCTGCTCCCCGGAGCCCCGGGGCGCACGGCGACGACGGACGCTGACGTCAGTCAAGGACCCTCCCCGAGGTGACCTGTTCCGACGTTTGCGCGGGTGCGGCTGTGTCGTCGAGGGACTCGCGCAAGCCGATGCGTTCATGCAGGCGCGCCAGCGGCTTCGGTGCCCACCAGTTCCACCGGCCGAGCACATGCATGAATGCGGGCACCAACAGCATCCGTACCAGCGTAGCGTCGGCGAGGACGGCCAGCGTCAGCCCGACGCCGAACATCCGCATGAACGCAACCTTGGCCGCGATCAGCGCCGCGAACGAGATCGACATCAGCAGCGCCGCCGCGGTGACGACCCGGCCGGTTCTGGCGAGCCCGAGCGCCACGCTTTCGTCATTGGCTTCGGCGGTTTGATCGGACGCCAGCCAGTACTCGCGGATGCGGCTGATGAGGAACACCTCGTAGTCCATCGAGAGGCCGAAGGCGATGCAGAACAGCAGCACCGGCATGTTCGCGACCAGCGTCCCCGTCGGTGTCGTGCCCAGCGCCCCGAGATGACCGTCCTGGAAGATCCACACCAGGGCGCCGAACGCCGCGGTGAGCGACAAGACGTTGAGTACCAACGCTTTCAACGGGAGGACGACGCTGCCGGTCAGCAGGAACAGCAGTACGAACGTGATGGCCGCGATCACTGCGAGCACCGTCGGCAAGCGTGAGGTGATCGCATCGGCGCTGTCGCGGTTGACCTGGGCCAGGCCGGTCACCAGCACGTCGCGCCCGCCGGGCGCGGCGACGGCGTGCAGCCGGTCGAGTTGTGTCTCGGACGCGTCGGTGAACAGCGCAGCCGTGCTCCCGATGGTCAGAAATGCGCTTCCGTCGGCCGAACCCGTTGCGGCGGAGGGATCTCCGACCCTCCTTCCGTCGACGAACGTTCCGCCGGGCGCGGACACCGAGGAGACGTCTCCGACCCGCGACAGCTCGGCGGCATACCCGTCGAGCTCTTCGACGGTCACACCGCCGGCGTCGGGCAGGACCACGACGACGTTCGTGGACGAGTCGACAGCGAAGTCCTCGCGCAGCTCGTCGCCGATCTGCCGGGCCGAGGCGGAGTCGGGGAGGACCCTGTCGTCGGGGAATCCCCACTTGGCGCTTAGAAACGGTGCGCCGAGAAGCACCAGAAGAGTGACCACGGCGATGCCGATCGGGATCGACCGTCGCATCACGAATTTCGTCGACCGGTACCAGAACATCTGCTCGACGGGCTTAGGTTGCGGCTCAGGCCTTCCGAAGATCCGGCGAGCCAGCCTGCGCACGTCCAACGAGTCGAGCCTGTCCCCGGCAAGCATGATCGCCGCGGGCGCCACGACGATGGCAGCCAGTGCCGCGAAGCCGACGACCGCGATTCCCGCGTAGGCGAACGACTTCAGGAAATACATCGGGAACAGCACCATGGCGACCATCGACAGCGCCACCGTGAGCGCCGAGAACAGCACCGTGCGGCCGGCGGTCGTCATCGTGCGGATCAGCGCGGCCTCGCGCCCCGATGCGGACGCATCGCCGCTGTCGGCCAACTCGTCGCGATAACGGCTGATGATGAGCAGTGTGTAGTCGATCGCGAGCGCGAGGCCCATCGCGATGGACAGGTTCAGCGCGAAGATGGAGACGTCGGTGACCAGCGTGACCGCGCGCAGCACCGCCATCGAACCCAGAATCGCGAAAGCGCCCACCGCCAAGGGCAGCGCGGCCGCGAGCAGGCCGCCGAACACCCACACCAGAACGACGAAACTCAACGGAATCGCGATCGATTCCATCATCAGGAGGTCTTTCTCGCTCTGCGAGTTGATCTGCACATACGTCATCGCCACACCACCGGCCCGCACGGTGACGCCGTCGCGGTCGTGCACGAGTTCCTCGGTCAGGGCCTTGGCGTGCTTCTGCGCGCCACTCTCCCCTCCGGTGATTCCGGCGACGATGAGCCCGGTCCTGCCGTCTTCACTGACGAGCGCGGCGGCGGCGGACGGCGGCGCGGTCCATGCCGACGTCACGGTGCCGACGTGCGGCGATTCCGCCAACCGGGCGGCCAGGTCGCTGCCGACCTGCCGTGCCGCCGGGCTGTCGGCGCCGTCTTCGCCGGTGACGCCGATGACGAGGTCCATGTCGCCCTGGTCGAACTTGTCCACCAGCAGCTGCGTCGCGCGCGCGGATTCGGACGTCGGGTCCTGGAAGCCGCCTGCGGACAGGTGCGTCACGACGGGGACGCCGAAGACGCCGCACCCGGCCATGATCAGCAGCGCGACGAGGAGAACACGGCGCGGCGCCGCGACGGCGAGCAGGGCGATGCGGTGCAACATCGGGAACGGGCCTCCTGGGATATCGCCGCTAAGTTATCAGCGATAACTTGGAGTCACCAGACCCGGCGATGAGTTTCGTGACCCTGTCCGGTCGATCTGATCATGACCGACACCACCACCCGACTCCCGATCGACTCGTCCGTGAGCACAGGCCTGTTGATCCTGCGCGTGGGCACCGGCGCGGCCCTTGTGCAGGCGGGCCTGATCAAGGCCTCCGACTTCGGGATGACCGTGCAGTTCCTCACCGACGCCGGCTGGCGCCTCCCCGGGTTCGCGGCCTTCATGGTCACCGCCACCGAAACGTTGGCCGGCATCGGCCTCATACTCGGCGTCCTCACGCCTCTGGCGGGCAGCGCAACCGTGGGCGCCATGCTCTGCGCCTGGGCGGTCAACGTGTCCGGCGCCGCGTTCTGGTCGGACCCGTTCAACGTTCCGTTCCTGATCGGGCTCGGCGGCGCGGCGCTGTTGTTCACCGGGGCGGGCGAGTATTCGGTCGACGCTCGCGTTGTCCGGCGTTTCACCTGGTCATCGCGGGTGAAACTGGGACTGTTGGCGCTGGCTTTCGCGGCCGCGGTGGTGACGTGGGTGGCGCTCTACGGCAGCAATCCGATCCACTTCACCGCACCACCCGCACCACCTGCACCGTGATTGCTACTCGCGGGTAGAACGCCGAACCTACCGGGCGGTAAGAATTGCCACAGTTCTCCCAAACGAGGCTCAAAGAACTCTTAGAGCCCGTGGTTACTCTCCAGTACATGTGGATCGACGACACCAATGCCGATGTCATCAAGGTTGATTTCGAGGCGCTCTACCACGGCGATTTCCTCGTCGAGGGCCTGACCTCGGAGCAACTCGACGACGACCAGGCCCTCCCTACCGCAGTATGAGAGAACGCGCGCCCCGCTGGGCGCGCGTTCTGACACTCTCCGGTTTGCCTGACGCTTGAAGCGTCCTTTTCAGACCCTTTGCGCCACCGGCGCGACCATCCCGGCCAGGCGGCCGCTGATGATCTCCTCCGCTTCACCCACGATTCGCGACACCAGTTCGTCGACGGTCGGGATGTCGTTGATGAGGCCCATGGCCGTTCCCACAGTCCAGATGCCCGCGTCGATGTCGCCGTCGTCGAACACCTTGCGGCCGCGCACGCCGGCCACCAAATCCTTGACGTCCTCGAATTGGCCGCCACTCTTCAGGATCTCGACCACCTCGCGCGAGACGACATTCGAGGCCACCCGCGCGGTGTTGTGCAGGCTCCGGAAGATCAGCTCCGTGCCCCGCTCGTCCCCGGCGACGATGGCTTCCTTGACGTTGTGGTGGATGCACGACTCGACGGTGCACATGAACCGCGACCCCATGTTGATGCCGTCGGCGCCCAACGCCAGTGCGGCCACCAGGCCCCGGCTGTCGGCGAACCCGCCCGACGCGATCATCGGGATCTCGATCTTGTCGGCAGCCGCCGGGATCAGCACCAGGCCGGGAATGTCGTCCTCACCCGGGTGACCCGCGCACTCGAACCCGTCGATGCTGATGCCGTCCACCCCCAACGACTGGGCTTTGACGGCGTGCCGCACCGATGTGCACTTGTGCAGCACCTTGATGCCGTTGTCATGGAACATCGGCAGGTGCGGCGCCGGATTGGACCCGGCCGTCTCGACGATCTTGATGCCCGCGTCGACGATCACCTGGCGGTACTCGTCGTATGGCGGCGGGTTGATCGCCGGAAGGATCGTCAGGTTCACGCCGAACGGCTTGTCCGTCAGATCCCGCGTCTTGGCGATCTCGTTGGCCAAATCGGCGGGCGTCGGCTGCGTCAACGCCGTGATGAAGCCCAGAGCACCCGCATTCGCCACGGCCGCAACGAGTTCCGCGCGACCCACCCATTGCATACCACCCTGGGCGATCGGATGCTCGACCCCGAACGCCTCGGTGAACTTCGTCTGGATCGTCACCTGGGGGCCATCCTGATCGCACCGTCGAGGCGGATCACCTCGCCGTTGAGCATCGGGTTCTCGACGATGTGCACGGCCAGCGCACCGTACTCGTCGGGATCACCCAGACGCGCCGGGTGGGGCACCTGCTTGCCCAGCGAAGCCTGCGCCTCCTCGGGCAGCGAGCCCAGCAGCGGCGTCTTGAACAGACCCGGCGCGATGGTGCAGACGCGGATGAACTCCCGCGACAGGTCGCGGGCGATCGGCAGGGTCATACCGACGACGCCGCCCTTGGACGCGGAGTAGGCAGCCTGGCCGATCTGACCCTCGAACGCGGCGACCGACGCGGTGTTGATGATGACGCCGCGCTCTCCGTTGATCGGTTCGGTCTTGGCGATCCGCTCCGCGCTCAGCCGCAGCACGTTGAACGTGCCGATCAGGTTGACCTCGACGACCTTCTTGAACCCGTCGAGCGGGAACGGTCCGTCCTTGCCCAGCGTCTTGACCGCATTGCCGATGCCCGCGCAGTTGACGTTGATGCGCAGCGGGCCGAACTCCTCGGCCGCATCCAGCGCCGCGGTCACCTGCTCGGGGTCGACGACGTTGGCCTCGACGAACTTGGCCCGCGGCCCCAGCTCCTTGACGACGTCCTCGCCCCGCAGGTCGATGACGACGACCGAGGCACCCCGGTCGAGCAGTCGCTTGGTCGTCGCGAGCCCGAGGCCGGAAGCGCCTCCGGTGACAACGGCAGCAGCGTCTTTGATCTCCACAGATCGTTTCCCTTCTCTCTTGGTTAAGAGGTCAAACCCATTCCTGCAGAACAGCTTCGGTGTCGGCGCCGGGCACACCAGGCGCTTTTGGAGCCGACGGCGCGGTGCGTGAGAACCGGGGCGCAGGTGCCGGATAGAGGTAACCGTTCTCGCTGTAAAAGGTGTCGCGCTCGGTGTTGTGCGGCTCGGACTCCACCTCGGCGAACGACAGCACCGGCGTCACGCACGCGTCGGTGCCCGCGAAGACCTTGGTCCAGTGGTCCCGGTCCTGCGCGCCGAAGGCCTTGGTGAACGCCTCGCGCAGCTCAGGCCAACGGCCCATGTCGTTCTGGTCGGGCAGATCCGCCGCGTCCAGGCCGAGGCCGGTGAGCACATGCGCGTAGAACTGCGGCTCGATGGCGCCGACGGCGACGTACTTTCCGTCGGACGTCTCATACGTGTCGTAGTAGGGCGCACCGGTGTCGAGCATGTTCACACCGCGTTCGTCGCTCCACATCCCCATGCCGCGGAAGGCCCACATCATCATCGACAGCACGCTCGACCCGTCGACCATCGCGGCGTCGACGACCTGACCCTTACCCGAGCGTTCCCGCTCCCACAGCGCCGAAAGGACGCCGACCAGAAGGAACATCGAGCCGCCACCGAAGTCGCCGACCAGGTTGAGCGGCGGCACCGGGCGCTCACCGGCGCGGCCGATGGCATGCAGCGCGCCGTTGAGCGAGATGTAGTTGATGTCGTGTCCGGCCTGCTGAGACCGCGGACCATCCTGACCCCATCCGGTCATGCGCGCGTAGATCAGTTTCTCGTTGACCTTGGCGCAGTCCTCGGGGCCGAGACCGAGCCGCTCGGTGACGCCGGGCCGGAAGCCCTCGATCAGCACGTCGGCCTTCGCGATGAGCCGCAGCACCAGGTCGCGATCTTCTTCGCTCTTCAGGTTCGCCGCCACCGACCGGCGGTTGCGAAGCAAGTAGTCGCCGCCGGGCTTGGTCGCCGGACCTGGCCCCTTACCGGGGCGCTCAATGCGCACCACGTCGGCGCCGAGATCACCGAGGATCATGGCGGCGTGTGGTCCGGGGCCGATGCCGGCCAGTTCTACGACCCGAAGTCCTTGCAGAGGTCCAGCCATGCCTAACCGCCCTTCATGAGAATCGCTCGGTTGACCGCGACATAGCTTACTTGTATAACCAAGTCGGACCGGCCACGGGGCTTCGGCAGTGCAAACCACCACACACCAGGGGACGACTTTGACCTCCACCGACGTACATGAAGGTCCCAACGACAACGTCTACGAAGGAATTGCCGACCTGGGCGTGAACCTGGCCGACGGCGTCCTCACGGTGACGCTGAACCGGCCGGACAGCCTCAACTCCCTGACCGCCCCGATGCTGCAGACCTTCGCCGCGGCCCTTGAACGTGCGGCGACCGATTCCCGTGTGCGGGTGGTCCGCATCGGCGGCGCCGGGCGCGGCTTCTCCTCCGGCGCCGGCATCAGCGAGGAAGACCATGCCAACCCGGGCGCGGCAGGCACCCCGGCCGATGTCCTCGACGCCGCGAACCGCTGCATCCGCGCGATCGTCGCGCTTCCGCAGCCCGCCGTCGCCGTCGTGCACGGCGCGGCCGCGGGCGTCGGAGCGTCGCTCGCGTTGGCATGCGATGTCGTACTTGCTTCGGAGAAGGCGTTTTTCATGCTGGCGTTCACCAAGATCGGGCTGATGCCCGACGGCGGCGCCTCGGCGTTGATCGCCGCTGCCGTCGGCCGGATCCGCGCGATGCGGATGGCGCTGCTGGCCGAACGCATCACGGCAACCGAGGCCTACGGCTGGGGCCTGGTGAGCGCCGTCTACCCGGTCGACGAGTTCGACGCCGCGGTCGACACGGTGATCAACGCGCTGGTGTCGGGACCGGCGGTCGCGCTGCGTAAGACCAAGGACGCGATCAACGCCGCGACTCTGACCGAGTTGGAGGGCGCGCTCGAACGTGAGAAGAAGGGGCAGTTGGAGCTGCTCCACTCGCACGATTTCCGCGAGGGCACCAAGGCTTTTCAGCAGCGGCGCCCCGCAACCTTCACCGATTCCTGAGGGATTCGGGTGTAGTTGGTCACGCTGAGGCTGACCGACTACACCCGAACCGCGGAAAATCGTTCGACCGACAGCTCACCCGTGCGCCACCATCGAGCGGTGAGCACGCACGTCGACGTCGAACAGCCGGTGACGCCCGGCCGATGGCGCGTGCTCGCACCCTTCCGATTCCGCGAGTACCGCCTCCTGATCGCCGCCGTGTCCCTGTCGATCTTCGCCGAGGGCATGTGGGCCGTCGTGATGGCGCTGCAGGTCATCGAACTCTCCAACGATCCCGCGGCGCTGTCGCTGGTCGCGACCTGCCTGGGCGCGGGCCTCGTCGCGTTCGTGCTCGTGGGCGGGCTGGCCGCGGACCGGCTCGATCAGCGGGCGATCATCATCGCCGTCGAGGCGGTCAACACCGCGGTTGTCACCGCCGTCGCGATCCTGGGAATGACTGGTGCACTCCGTATTTGGCATATGGCCGTCGCAGCCGCGGCGCTGGGCATCGCGGCGGCGTTCTTCTTCCCGGCCTACAGCGCAATACTTCCGCGCATCCTGCCGCCCGAGCAGCTGCTCGCGGCCAACGGTGTCGAAGGCATGGTGCGGCCGGTGTTCCAGCGTGCCGTCGGGCCTGCGGTCGCGGGACTTCTGATCGGCGCGACGTTCCCGTCACTCGGCGCGGTCGTGGTCGCGGCCCTGTTCGGCATCGGCCTCGTTCTCCTTGTCGCCACGCGTTCGACAACCGTCAAAGACGGAGGTGCGCAACAGGATCAGCCGAAGCCGCATCTGCTGCGCGATTTGCGGGACGGTGTCGGCTTCGTGCGCAGGACGCCCTGGCTGCTGTGGACGCTGCTGTTCGCGAGCATTTTTGTGCTGGTCATTCTCGGCCCCATCGAGGTGCTGTTGCCGTTCATCGCGCAGGACCGGTTCACCCACGGCGCGCAGTCGTACGGCTTCATCCTGGCGTTCTTCGGACTGGGGAGTGCTCTGGGCGCTTTGGCGGTGTCCTCGCGGCGGATGCCGCGCCGCTATCTGACGACGATGATGGCGATGTGGAGCGTCGGCTCGATCCCGCTCGTCGTCGTCGGCGTCACGTCGTCGTTCCCGCTGATGGCGTTGGCCACCTTCGTCATCGGGGTGACCGACGGCGCCGCGATGGTCATCTGGGGCACGCTGCTACAGCGGCGGGTGCCGCCCGAGATGCTCGGACGGGTGTCGAGCCTGGACTTCTTCGTCTCGCTGGCGTTCATGCCGGTGTCGTTCGCCATTGTCGGCCCGCTGTCGAAAGTGGTGCCGATGGAGACGATCTTCTTCGCCGCGGGACTGGTGCCGGTGCTACTTGCGGCAGTGGCGATCTGGGCGGCGAAGATGCACCGCGACGAGCTGGCGCACCCGTTGCGTTAGACGCCGAATATCGGGGGCAGTGCGAGCACCAGGACCAGACCCCAGAAGAAGTGGGTCAGCATCGGTGCGAGAATTCCCCCGGTGGCTCGCCTCAGCTGCGCACAGACGAGGCCGAGGATGATCGCCGCGAATCCGAGCATCGGATTGCCGGTGGTGGCGGCTGTCGCGATGACATACAGCACCGTCGACACGATCACCGGATGGAACTTCAGCAGCGCGGTGTAGACGGCGCCGCGGAAGAACATCTCCTCGGCGAGCCCGTTGATCACGGTGATGAAGGTGATCAGGTAGAGCGGTCCGGCGTTGGAGTACTGCAGCACCTCGCGGATGTAGTCGTTGACCCCGGGGATCTCTCGCGCCACCAACCCGCCGACGACGAACACCGCGCCCAAACCGAGTCCTGCGGCCGTTCCGGTGATGACGGGTCGCTGATTGCGTCCGCGAAAACAGATGTGTCCCATGTGCAGCGGGCCCGAGGCGAACGCTCCCGCGGCCCAGACGCCGGCCAGCGCCAGCGTGAGCCACACGAACGTCTCGTCCCCCGGAGGTCTGCTCAGCGAGTAGCCGAGCAGAGCCGCGCCGACGAGCAGAACAACCGACACGATGACCTTGCGCCTGGTGACCACCGACGGCGGTTCGTTGTAAGGCGGGGCCTTGGCGCGAGCGATGTTGCGAAGCTCGCCGGCCCAGCTCGTCGGCGCGCTCACGCTGGAATCACCTTGGGCTCCAATCCGATCACTCCCAGGACGTGGTCGATTCCGGTACGTACCGCGGCGGCGACGGGTCTCGGCACGAAGCCGAGCAAGCCGAGCACCGGCCACGCGAGGGGTGGCGTCACCACGCTCGCCAACTGCCGCAGTCGCAGCGTGTCGCCGCCCGCCCAGTCCGGGTCGGTGTCGGCGAGATGGTGGGGGTCGCCGAGTCGGTCGACGGGCCGCCGGGGCGGACTCGTAACGGCGCGACGCATCGCGTCCTCGACGCCCACCAGACCGCCGGGCGGATCGGGGACGAGATCTTGCAGGCCCCGATTCGACGCGGTCATCGGAAAGTCAAGCGACTCAACGAGATCGCCGGCCAAGCCGCCGGGGACCGGCAGGATGAGGCCGGACACCTTCGACACGAGCCCGGTGTCGACGCCGTACACGGGGACGGGCGTGCGCCGCAGTCCCGCGATCTGCGCGTAGGTGCGCAGCAGATCGCCGTACGTCGTCGTCTCGGGGCCCTTGATGTCATAGGCGCCGGCCGGGATCTCGGGGTCGGCCGCCGCGACGAGGTAGTGCAGCACGTCACTGACCGCGATGGGGTCGATCGGGTTGGCCGCCCATTCCGGCATCGGCAGCAGCAAGAACCGATCGGCGACGTAGCGCAGCATTTCGAATGAGGTGGAGCCGGCCCCGATGACGATGGCCGCACCGAGCCACACCACGTCCGGCCCACCATCGATGGTCAGCGCCGCCGCGACCTCGGCCCGGCTGGTCAGGTGTTCGGACAGCGAGTCGTCATCGGGCACGAAGCCACCGAGATACACGATGCGCCTGACCCCGGCGGCCTTGGCGGCGGTGGCGACGTTGGCCGCCGCCTTGTTGTCGGCTTCCCGGAAACCGGGCTGCCCGATGCCGTGCACGAGGTAGTAGACGACGTCGATGGGACCGGCTTCGGTGAAAGCCTGCTGTGCCGAGGTCTCGTCATGCGCGTCGAGCGACACCGTCGAGACGTTGCGGTACCAGCCGAAGTCCGCGAGACGGGTCGGGTTGCGGCTGGCAGCCACCACCTGGTGGCCGTCATCGAGCAACGCGGTGACCAGGCGGGAACCGATGTAGCCTGTCGCGCCGGTCACGAGGGTGCGCACTGGTTTCACGCTAGGGCTGTACCCCGACCCGCCGATTCAGAACCGGCGATCAGGCGTTGCTTGCGTCACGATGCACTTTGACCAGCTCCTGATACAGAAGGGCGTTCGTGCGGATCCCGGCGATCTCGTCCCCGCTGAGCTCCCTGCGCACCTTCCCCGGCACCCCGGCGACCATCGACCCCGGCGGGATCACCGCACCCTGCGGCACCACCGCGCCGGCGGCGATCAACGAGCCGGAACCGATGACAGCACCGTTGAGCACCACCGCGCCCATGCCGACGAGGGCGTCGTCTTCGATGGTGCAGCCGTGCAGCACGGCGTTGTGCCCGACGCTGACGCCCGCGCCGATGCGGGCCGGAAAACCCGGGTCGACGTGGATCGTCACACCGTCCTGGATGTTGGTGCCCGCTCCGATCTCGATCGGTTCGGCTTCGGCGCGGATGATCGTGCCGTACCAGGCACTTGCGCGCTCGGCGAGGACGACGTGGCCGATCACGGTGGCGTTGGGCGCCACCCAGCTGTCGGGATGCAGTTCGGGTGAGCGTCCGGCGATGGACAGAATGAGTGGCGCGACCATGAGCGCCATCGTATGACCGGACCACACAGATTCGCGGGTGCGGGGCGCGGCGTGCAATCCTCACCGCATGACAACGACGTCGAACCCGACCGCGCTCGACATCGTCGACGGCGTCGACCTCAGCGGCAGGACCTGTGTCATCACGGGCGCGTCCTCCGGGCTGGGCCGCGAGTCGGCGAGGGCCCTCGCAACGACGGGTGCACACGTCATCCTCACGGCGCGCGACACCGAAGCGCTGTCCGAGACGGCGGCGTGGGTCCGCGGCGATGTCCGCGATGCGCGGCTGTCACTGATCCACCTGGACCTGACGTCACTGGCCAGCGTGGCTGCCGCGGCTGCGGAGATCAGCGAGCTGACCCCCGCCGTCCACGTGCTGATGAACAACGCGGGCGTGATGTTCACGCCGCTGAGCAGGACCGCCGAGGGCTTCGAAAACCAATTCGGGACAAACCATCTGGGCCACTTCGAGCTGACCCGGCTGCTGTTCCCCGCCCTCGTGGCCGCCGACGGGGCGCGGGTCGTGAACCTGTCGTCGGCCGGACACCGAATGGCGGACGTCGATTTCCAGGATCCCAACTGGGAGACGCGCCAGTACGACAAATTCGCGGCCTACGGGTCGTCCAAGACGGCGAACATCCTTCACGCGGTCGAACTCGACCGGCGGTTGCGCGACAGTCAGGTGCGCGCGTTCGCGGTGCATCCGGGAATCGTGGCCACCTCGCTCGCCCGGCACATGACCCAGGACGACTTCACGGCTCTGAACGATGCGGGTTCGCGGGATGCGAACGCGCCGAAGATCGACGTGCGCAAGCGGTTCACGACGCCCGAACACGGCGCCGCCACCCAGGTCTGGGCGGCGGTCAGCGAGGAACTCGACGGCCGGGGCGCGTTGTACCTGTCGGACTGCGGCGTCGCCGAGGCGGCACCGTACGCGATGGACGAATCTCGGGCACTGGCGTTGTGGGCGCTTTCGGAACACCTCTGCACACCGAGCGCGCGCAGCCTAGGCTCGAGTGCGTGACGACGTCGGCGAAGGTCATCTACCTTCGCTCCTACGGTGACCGCGACCGCGACGACCATGACGTGGTGCGCTCCGTCCTCGACGCGACCGTCGAACTGTTGCGCGAAACCCCGTTCGACGACCTGACCACCCGGCAGATCGCCGAGAAAGCGGGCGTCGCGCACAGCGATCTGTGCGTCTACTTCCGGTCGAAGAACGCGATCGTCGCGGAGGTCTACCTGGGTCTGCTCCGTGACGCACCGCTGGCGGTCGACGTCGAGGAATCCGCGCAGTCGCGGGTGGCGGCGCTGTTCCACCAGCTGGTGATGCTGCTGTCCGACCAGCCCGGGCTGGCCGCCGCCTGCTCGAGCGCGATGATCTCGCAGGAGACGTCGGTGCAGGCGATCCGCAAACGCATCCACGCCGAGCTGCATCGCCGCGTACGCACCGTGCTGCGCTCGGCCGCCTGGCCCGAAGTCGCCGAGACGCTGGAATTCGGCCTGGTGGGCGCGATGGTCCAGGCCAGTTCCGGATCGGCCACCTTCGAGGACGCCGCCGACGATCTCGCGCGGATGGTCGCCGCGCTGTTGCCAGAAGGGACCGGCGGAAACCGTTCCTAGCCCGGTTGGCCCATGTGAATCCGCTCTCGCGGGATGCCGTTGAAACCGCAGTTCACAGGGTTGTAGCGACCCTGAATGGGTCCGTTGAGGCCGGTCCTCGACTTGGCCGTGACCATTTCGTGCACATACCATCCTTGCGACTTGACATATGTAAGGAGCACACCGTGAAGACCCGCACCAGCAAGGCCCTCGGCGTCGCGTTCAGCGCCGCCGCGATCGCCCTGTCTGTTCCGCTGGCCGTCAACGCCTACGCCGAGCCGACCACCCCGGTCACCGAGATCCCCGATCCGCAAGGCCCCGACTGCGGCGCATTCAAGGAAGCCCTGCCCAACTGGAAGGGCCTGGCGAACATGCCCGTCAGCACCGTGCTGGCGAGCATCCCCGACATCTCCACGTTCAACTCGGCGATCTCCGGGCAGCTCAACCCGGCCGTCAACGTCACCAGCGTTCTCGACAACGGCCCGTACGTCGTCTTCGCGCCCACCAACGAGGCGTTCTCGGCCCTCCCGCCCGAACAGCTCGAGGTGCTGCGCACGGATCCGGCGGCGCTGACCAGCCTGGTGTACTACCACGCATTCCTCGGCCTGCTGGGCCCCGGCGACGTCAAGGGACAGCGCCCCACCCAGGAGGGCACCGAGATCGAGGTGACCGGTTCGGGTGGCGACATCCAGGTCAACGAGACCGTCAAGGTCGTCTGCGGCGGTATCCAGGCGCAGAACGCGCGGATCTACATCGTCGACGCGGTGCTCAATCCGGCCGACGCTCCGGCGCCGATCACGCCGACGGGCACCAGCACCAGCGAGACGTCGACGACGGCGACCACCACCACCCCGTCCGCGCCGCTGCCCGCCGAGGTTCCTGCGACCACGCCGGCGACTGCGCCCGCCGCCGAAGCACCGATCGGCTAGATCTACCAACGGATCGGGCGCGCTTCGCGACACTCACTGTCGCAAAGCGCGCCCGATTCGTTGTCTAGAGGCCCAGGTCGCGGCCGATGATCTCTTTCATGATCTCGGTGGTGCCACCGAAGATGGTCTGGATCCGGCCGTCGACGTAGTCGCGCGCGACGCGGTACTCCAGCATGTAGCCGTAGCCGCCGTGCAGCTGTACGCACTGGTCGACCACCTTCTTGGCGACCTCGGTCGCCCACCACTTCGCCTTGGCCGCCTCGACCGCGGTCAGCTCACCGTCGACGACACCCTGCAGGCAGCGGTCGATGTAGCACTCGGTGACCTCGAGCTCGGTGTCCATCTCGGCGAGCAGGAAGCGGTTGTGCTGGAAGCTGCCGATCGGCTGGCCGAACGCCTTGCGGTCCTTGGCGTATTGCAGTGTCTGCCGCCAGGTTTCGCGGGCGCCGGCGATCGCGGAGATGGCGATCGACAGCCGCTCCGAGGGCAGGTTCTGCATGAGGTGGTAGAAGCCGCGGCCTTCCTTGCCGAGCAGGTTCGCGCTCGGCACGCGGACGTTCTCGAAGTGAAGCTCCGAGGTGTCCTGCGCATGCAGGCCCATCTTGTCGAGCTTGCGACCGCGGCTGAAGCCCTCCATGTCGCGCTCCACGACGAGCAGGGAGAAGCCCTTGTGGCCGGCTTCGGGGTCGGTGCGGGCGACCACGACCACCAGGTCGCTGTTGATGCCCGATGAGATGAACGTCTTGGAGCCGTTGACGATCCAGTCGTCGCCGTCGCGCACCGCGGAGGTGCGGATACCGGCCAGATCGCTGCCCGCGCCGGGTTCGGTCATCGCGATCGCGATGACGAGTTCGCCGCTGGTGATGCCGGGCAGCCAGCGCTGCTTCTGCTCGTCGTTGGCGAGATCTTTGAAGTACGGCCCGACGACGTCGTTGTGCAGGCTCAGGGCGGGGGCCGGAACGCCCGCCTTGGCGATCTCCTCGTCGATGATCGCGTTGAACCGGAAGTCGTCGGTCCCGCCGCCGCCGAACTCCTCGGGCATGTTGAACCCGATGAGGCCGTGCTTGCCTGCGGCCACGTAGGCCGACCGGTCGACGAGGCGATCGGCTTCCCACTTTTCAGCGTTGGGGACGAGTTCGCTCTCGATGTAGCCGCGGACGGTGTCGCGGAATGCTTCGTGCTCTTCGTCGTAGATCGTGCGCTTCATTTCTCTTCTCCCACTTGGCTTATCTGGCTTACTTTGCCTTCCATACCGGCTCGCGCTTCTGCGCGAAGGCCAGCGGACCTTCCTTGGCGTCCTCGGAACTGAAGACGACGGCGACTTCGCGCCTGGTGCGTTTCCACCCGGGCTCGTCGTCGGCGACGACACCGTCGTCGGCACCGACCGCGACCCGCTTGCTGGCCTGCACGGCCAGTGGTGCGTTGACGGTGATCCGTTCGGCGAGCTTGAGGGCGGCCTCGAGTTCGGTCCCGTCGGGGACCACGTCGTTGATCAGGCCCCACTTCAGCGCCTCGGCCGACGTGATGGGCTCGCCGGTGAACATCATCTCCAGCGCCACCTTGCGCGGGATCTGGTCGACGAGTCGGAAGACACCGCCCGCCGCGGCGATCAGTCCCCGCTTCACCTCGGGCAAACCGAATTTCGCGCTCTCCCCGGCGACGACGAGGTCGCTGGCGAGCGCAAGCTCGGTCCCGCCACCCAAAGCAGTGCCGTTGACCGCAGCGATGGTCGGCTTGTCGATGAAGTGGCGGACATAGCCGGCGAAACCCCACTTCGGGTGGTCGGGGTGCCCGATGTCCTCCCCGCGTGAGAGGGCCTTGAGATCGGCTCCGGCACAGAAGGATTTGTCGCCGGAGCCGGTGACGACGACCACCCAGATGTCCGGATCCTGCTGCGCCTCCTCCAGTGCGTCGCCGAGGGCGATCGACACGGACGAGTTGATGGCGTTGCGGGCCTCGGGCCGGTTGATCGTGATGACCAGGACGTTGCCCCGGCGCTCCGTCAGAGCGCCGGGGGTCGTGACGGTTTCGGTCACAGCAGTTCCAGAATGGTGGCGTTGGCCTGGCCGCCGCCCTCGCACATGGTCTGCAGTCCGTACTGAATCCCGTTGTCGCGCATGTGATACAGGAGCGTGGTCATGATGCGTGCACCCGAACCGCCGAGCGGGTGGCCCAACGCGATCGCGCCGCCGTTGGGGTTGAGCTTCTTTTCGTCGGCGCCGATGTCCTTCAGCCACGCCATCGGCACGGGCGCGAAGGCCTCGTTGACCTCGAACGCGCCGATCTGGTCGATGCTCAGGCCGGAACGCTTGAGCGCCTTCTGCGTGGCCGGGATCGGGGCGGTCAGCATGATGACCGGGTCGGCTCCGGCCAGCACCGCGGTGTGCACCTTGGCCAGCGGCTTGAGCCCGAGCTCCTTGGCCTTCTCGGCCGACATGAACAGCAGCGCCGCCGAGCCGTCGGAGATCTGAGAGCTGTTGCCCGCGTGGATCACACCGTCCTCGCGGAAGGCGGGCTTGAGCTGACCCATCTTCTCCAGGGTGGTGCCGCGGCGGATGCCCTCGTCCTTGAGCACGGGGTTACCTTCCTGGTCCTTGATGGCCACGATCTGGTCGTCGAAAGCACCGGAATCCTGTGCGGCAGCAGCCTTCTCGTGGGAATCGAGGGAGAACTGGTCGAGCTGGGTGCGCGACAGGCCCCACTGCTCGGCGATCATCTCGGCGCCGATGCCCTGGTTCGGAGTCTGGCTGTAGCGGTCCTTGAAGCCGCCGGGATACGGGTTGCCGCCGCTGGCCAGGGACGAACCCATCGGGGTGCGCGACATCGATTCGACACCGCCGGCGACGACGACGTCGTAGTGGCCTGCGACCACGCCGGCCGCGGCGAAGTGCACCGACTGCTGGCTGGATCCGCACTGGCGGTCCACGGTCACGCCGGGCACCGACTCGGGCCATCCCGCGGTCAGCAACGCGGTGCGGCCGATGTCGAGGGCCTGCTCGCCGGCCTGCATGACGCAGCCCCAGATGACGTCGTCGACGAGGGCGGGGTCCACGCCTGCGCGCTGCACGAGACCGTTGAGTACCTGGGCGGACAGTTCGGCGGGATGGACGCCGGACAGGCCGCCGTTGCGCTTGCCGACTGGCGACCGGACAGCCTCGACGATGACGGCTTCAGCCATGGGGATACTCCTTCATAGAACGGGTCTTCCCTCGAACGTAAACGAACAAGGTTTACTAGGTCAACCTACTGGTTGGTAGGCCGGTGGCCGCGTGTCAGATGACCGGCGATCCGCCTTTCGCCGCGCGGTCGGCGGCGGCCACCAGTTCGTCGCGGAACTGCGGGTGCGCGATCGCGGCGAGCGCGTGACCACGCTCCTGGACCGTTCTGCCCTCCAGTTCGGCGGCGCCGTACTCGGTCACGATCACGTCGACATGGTGGCGCGGTGTCGTGATGACCGCGCCGGGGCCGAACCACGGCACGATCCTCGACTGCAGCGCTCCGTCCTTCTCGTACGTCGAGGGCAGGCAGATCAACGAGCGGTCCGACAGTTCCAATCCGGCGCCCGCCACGAAATCTTCGGCGCCGCCGATGCCGCTGAACTGGGTGCCGTTGATGGTGTCGGCCACGACCTGCCCCTGGATGTCGACCGCGAGCGCCCCGTTGATCGACACCATGTTCCGGTTGGCGGCGATGACCTCTGGCGAGTTGACGATCTCGACGGGCAGGAACGCGACGTCGGCGTTGCCGTCGAGCCACCGGTAGAGCTCGTCGGTGCCGAACGCGAAGGTCGTCACGCTCACACCGTCGTACAGCCCCTTGGCGGCGTTGGTGACCTTGCCTGCGCGGTGCAGTTGCATGCAGCCGTCGGTGAACATCTCGCTGTGCAGCCCGTAGTCACCTCCGTCGCCCTCGGCGAGCAAGGTCGCGATCTGACTCGGGATTGAGCCGATGCCCGTCTGCAGCGTGGCGCCGGACCGGATGAACGACACCGCGTGCTTGGCGATCTCTTTGTCGGCGTCGGTCGGCGGCGGACCCGGAAGCGCCAGCGGCGCGTCCGTCGAACGGATCAGCACGTCGATCTCGTCCACGTGCAACGCGTGCCGGTACCCGTCGCCGAGACCGAACGTGCGCGGATAGGCATCGGAGACCTCGACCACCAACTGACGCTGCGAGTCGGCTCCGGCCCGTCGCAACTCCTCGACCGTCCCGCCGGCATGCAACGACAGCGAGCACCAACCGTCCCCGTCGGGCGGTGTGGCGACCGTCGTCATGACACGCGGTGCCTGACGCTGCAGCAGCGGGCCGAAGCGGCGGAAATCGGCAGGTGTGAACTCGATGTCCGCGCCGGCTTCGCCGAGTGCCCGTTCCAGCGGGCCGAAGAATCCGGAGAGATAGTGCACTCCGGTGCGCGAGAACAGTTCGGTGCCGACCGCGAGCAGGGCACCATAGACGCGGAGGTCGGACCAGTCAGTGCGCTCCCCGAGCGCGCGCAGAAAAGCAGGTGGTTGGCCAGGACCGAACGGGATGCCGAGGGTGTCGGCGGAATCGAGTCGTGCGGCGGCCTCGTCTGCGGTCAGCTCGGTGGGCATGGGCGATACCCTGCCATGCCCACCTGGTTCATCCCGGCGAATTCACCGGACCTCGCCCCCGTCGTCATCGCAACCCGTGTCCGGTTCCGCGGATCGTCGAATCGGGCGGTCCTACAAGCGCATCCAAGCGCACCGCCCTGGCGGCGGACTGGATGGAGCAGGTAACACGTTGGCAGGTGGAGGATTTCAGCGGAGGTGGCTTCGTGACCGGCGCGGGGCTGCTGGGCATGGTGCCCGGCGGGGCATATTTTTCACACAGTCTCGACAGCTACCGCGATGGCCGGCCCGAACCCGTGACCTGCTCTTTTTTACGATGTCGTCAGCGCGCGGGGGCCGATTTCACCGAGAATCAGGGCCGGGACCGCCAGACGTAGGTCTTGACCGGCGACGGGGCCAACCCCATTCTGACGCTGCATTTGCTCAGGCAAAGCAAAGCATCCACGCCTGCCATAGCGGCCAGGCCCTTCAACCATGGGGGTTGTATGTACGTTAAGTCCTCGCGCCACAACGTGATTCCGCGTTCCGTGCCCAAGCACGTGGCGACCGGTGTCGCAGGCGCGGCGATGGTCGGTCTCGGCGCACTGGTTGTCGCCGCAGCAGGCGCCACCGACGAAGCGACGCCCTCGGCCTACACGGCCGAGGTCAAGCTGGTCGCCAGCGAAGAATGCGTGCCCGGCGGGCTCATCGGCTGCGCCGGTGCCGAAAGCACGCCGACGGCAAGCCCGACTGCTCTGCTCGCCGCGGCGAGCGCCAATCCCGCCTTCCGCCCGATGATCGGCGACGGCGGCTGGCTGATCGGCAACGGACTCGACGCCGCCGCAGACTGCGAAGGCGCCGCCTGCAACGGCGGCGACGGCGGCCTCCTGTGGGGCAGCGGCGGCGCGGGTGCAGCCGGAAAGGCGGCGGTGTACGCCGCTGACGGCACGCTGATCTCGGCCGCGACCGCGGGCGGCAAGGGCGGCAACGCGGGCCTGTTCGGTGGCGCCGGTGGCGCCGGCGGTGCCGGTGGCGCCGACGTCAACACCAGCGCTGCGGGCGCGAACGCCAACGCTGTCGGTGGTGCCGGCGGTGCGGGCGGCGAAGGCGCCAAGCTGTTTCCGAGCCGCGGCGGTGCCGGCGGTGCCGGAGGTGCCGCTTCGTCGCTGAACGGCAACGCCACCGGCGGCGCCGGCGGCGTTGGTGGACGTGCCAACATCGGCCTGCCGCTGCCCGGCGAGACCCCGGAAGAGAACTACGGTCCCGGCGCGGGTGGCGCCGGCGGCGCGGCCACTGTCGGCAGTGCAGACGGCACCGGCGGCACCGGCGACCAGACCGCGACCGGCGGCAGCGGCGGCGCCGGCGGATACGGCCTCATCTCCGGTGGCGCCACCCCTGATCTCGAGGGCAATGGCGGCAAGGGCGGCAACGCCACGGCCTACCAGGCCGGCAAGGCTGTCGGCGGCAACGGCGGCGACGGCGGCGGGCGTCTCGCCGCGCGCAGCTCCAACGCGGGCGGCGGCGGCAGCGCCACCTCCGAATCGGGCACTGCCACAGGCGGTTCCGGCGGAACCGGCGGCAAGAGCGAGCTGACCGGCCTTGGCGGCCGCGGCGGCAACGGCGGAAGTGCGACCTCGACCGAGGGCGGCAACACCACCGGCGGTCGTGGCGGTAACGGCGGCGACGGCGGTGCGATCGGCGGCAACGGCGGTGTCGGCCGCAACGGCGGCAACGCCACCGGCGGTGTCGCCCGCGGCGGCAACGGTGGTACCGGTGGCGACGGCGGCTCGGCCGTCGGCGAAGGCACCGGGGCCGGCGGCAACGGCGGCAACGGCGGCAACGCCACTCCCGGCGCGGGCAAGGCCGGTACCGGCGGCAACGGCGGGGCCGGCGGCCGCGGCAGCGCGTCCGACGGTAACCAGGGCAACGACGGCAACGACGGCAACGCGAGCTCGAACACGTAAGCCGTACCCCAGGGTCACCGGCGGGTGCGGGAGTCGACAGGCTCCCGCACCCGCTTCTCTTTTCCATGACAGAATCGCTGTTCACCTGCGTGGACACCGTGTGATCGGGCCGCAGTAGCCCCACATGGTTTACTGAGTTGCACAGCTCAGTCGACCGTCGAGGAGGTGCAGTGGCTCGCAGTACCCCCCTGGCGCCCATGATCGGGCCGGACGCCGTCGCGTCCCGCGCCGCTGTGCGTTCCCCCAAGACCGCCGAGCTCGTCGCCGGAACACTGCGCCGGATGGTCGTCGAGGGACAACTCAAGGACGGCGACTTCCTGCCCAACGAGGCCGAACTGATGGCGCATTTCGGCGTCAGCAGGCCCACGCTGCGCGAAGCGGTTCGTGTGCTGGAGTCCGAACGCCTGGTCGAGGTGCGCCGCGGTTCGCGCACCGGGGCGCGCGTGCGGGTGCCGGGCCCCGAGGTCGTCGCGCGGCCCGCCGGTCTGCTGCTGGAACTGTCCGGCGCCACCATCGCCGACCTGCTGACCGCCAAATCGGGCATCGAGCCGATGGCGGCCAGACTGCTCGCCGAATCCGGTTCCGCGGAAGCCTTCGACGAACTTGAACAGATGCTCGAAGAGCTCATCACCGACGGTTACCAGTCCGCACGGCTGGCCGAGGCGACCGGCGCGTTTCACCTACGGGTGGTGCAGCTGTCCGGCAATGCCACGCTGAGCATCGTCGCGGGCATGCTGCACGAGATCACGGTCAGGCACACGGCTTTCGTGTTCAACGAGCGCCGTCCGGTGTCGAAAGCCGACTACGCCAAGCTCATGCGGTCCTACCGCAAGCTCATGCAGTTCCTGCGTGCGGGCGACGCCGCCGGAGCCGAATCGCACTGGCGCAAGCATCTCGACACCTCGCGGGAGCTGCTGCTGACGGGCCTGGAGAGCGTGCCCGTGCGCGACGTCATGGGCTGATCGGTCGCCCGCACGCCGAAATCCACGTTCTGCGGCGGACGTTCGAGTAACCGTCTGCACACGGTGGATCTCGGCCCTCAGGCGTCGGCGCCGTCTTTCTGCCACGTCACGTGGACGGGCACGGTGTCGTCCCACGGCTGGCGGGTGACCATGTCGGCGACCATCACGTAGCCGCGCTCGAACTCCCCGGTCGCGGCGTCGACGAGGCGGTACTCCTGGCGCTGCTTGTGGATCGGCTGCGCGTCGAGTAGCAGCACCCGGATCTCGCCGGGCTCGAAATGGCATCGCTTCTGCAGGGCGGCGATGAGCTGCTCGTTGTGCATGTGCCCATCGCCGAAGTTCCAGCCGATCGCGGTGCTACAGATGCGTTCGCCGTCGGTCAGCACGTAGTCGGCTTCGTTCCCGTCGGCCATCAGCCGGTGCGCCAGCGTGAACATCGCGCGGCCGTGGGTGTTGAACGAGCGGAACGCATACCCCATGTACTGGTACATCTCCGCCGTCTCGGGGCTGCCGTAGAACTTCTCCATCTGCGCGGCGGGCATGCTCGCGATCGCGACGATGCCGTTGGTGATCTTCTCCGCCGCGGACGGCTTCACACACCACAGCGACGTGTCCCAGTTGCCTGCGTAGTAGCGCATGCCGGGCAGGAAGGACACCTTGCGCGGGAACAGGTTTCCGACTGCGACGGTGCCCGCGACAGCGAGGAACAGCACGATCGGCCACGGGCTGTTCAGGTCATCCAGGCCGATACCCGCATTGCCGACGAACAGTGCCAGCACGCTGAACATCATGAAGACGTTCCACTCCAGCGGCACACCCATTGGGATCGCCGACAGGATGCCGAAGTGGAAGACGAGCATGACGAATGCCGCGATGGCGGTGGCCCAACCGCCGTGGGAGAAGAACAACACCAGCGGCACCAGCATTTCGATCGCGGTGGAGAAGTGCGCGAGGATGCGCGAGGCCCGGCCGGGACGCAGGTCATCGGGGAAGTGCTCGAAGAACTTTCGTTTGATCCACCGCGGTCGCATCACCGGGTTGTTGCTCATCATCGTCGAGATCACGAACGGGAAGTGCTTGTTGAGCTTCGACGTGGCGGCGCCCATCCAGATCACCAGGCAGACGAGCTTCGCGGCGATGATGATGTCCGCGCCGCTGAACAGGAAGCACACCGCCAGCGAGCCGTAGACCTCGCCGCGGGCGGCCAGGAAGATGACCTTGTCGCGCAGCCCGGCCACGATGAGCAGACCGATGATGGTCGCGGTCTGCCAGACGGGGAGCACGCCGACCTCGGAGCCGATCTCGGGAATCGGGCCGGTGCCGTTCGACCCGAGGGCGACCAGCAGCATGACGAGAAGCGCCCCGTACAGCGCGACGTCGAGCGGTGTGCGGGTGTCGCCGGCGGTCAGGGGTATCCGGTTCGGCCACGGTGGCAGCCGAATGGTCTTGGGCCGCAGCCAGTACAGGATCGAACCCATGGGCGGGAAGAACCGGTTGTTCAGCGGACCAAAGCCGCAGCCCAGGCCGACGACCTCGAACAGCATCGTGTAGAAGACGACCTTCTGGTACACGATCGGCTCGTGGTACCACGCCGTCACGTTGGTGAATCCATCGATTCCGGTGGTGGTGGCGACGACGATCACCCACGCGACGAGCACGTAGAGAAGGATCTTCACCACGTAGAACAGATGCATGACGACCGGGGTGCCGAAGCCGACCTCCGCCCAGTGCCGGGCCATCGGGACGATCCGCTCGGCGCGGGTGCCCTTGCTCCATTCCGCGTAGTCGACGACGGGCGCGTCCTGCTTGAGAAAACCCATGCCGGTCAGACTAGAACGTGTTCCAGTTCCGCTGGCGCGAACGTCCGCAAAAAGCGTCGAATTATGCGCTCTGCTTGGCCGGCGGCCGGTAGAAGATCGCCAGCTGGCCGATACCTCCGCCGAGGCCGAGAACCACAGCGATCAGCAGGCCCCACCAGCCGTGCAGGTAGTCGTAGAACCCGGAGTCGTTGAACAACGCGTGATCGAGGCTCAGCGCGCCGGGACCGGTGGTCGCGATACCGACGGCCGAGGCCGCGAGCACCAGGTTGTACTCCCAGCCCTCTTTGACGATGAAGAAGCCGTTCGCCTTATGGACGGTCCAGGCCGCGACGAACATCAACGCGACGAACCCGGCGGCAGGGATCGGCGTGAGGAGGCCGACGGCAAGACCGAGGCCGGCGGCCATCTCGGTGGTCGCCGCGACCCGGGCGTGAAACATGCCCGGCTTCATCCCCATGCTGTCGAACCAGCCGGCGGTGCCCTTGAGCCCGCCCTTGCCGAAGAACTTGTTGTAGCCGTGCGCAGCCATGGTCAGGCCGAGGACGACGCGCAGGATCAGGAGGCCGACATCGTAGGCAGTCATGTAACAAAATCTAGAACATCTGTCACGTCGCCGCCCACCCCCCTCAGGCCGCGGGCACCCAGTTGCCGTGGAATCCGGCAGGCACGCGATGCGGCAGTTTGATGCGTGCGACGTCCTCGAGGGTGCCTGCATCGAGGAGGGCGAGCTCGCTGCGATCGGTCGCGCGATCGTAGACATAACCCATCAGCACCCCGTCGTCCTCGGCGGCATCGGCGGCCGAGGGCTCGAAGACGAACTCGCCCAACACCTTGCCCGCGCCGAAGGCTCTGCTCACCGAACCGTGTCCGACGAAGTCGTGCTTGAGCAGCATGTCGCTGGTCTCGGCGCCCCCCGAAACGTGCGGCGCATAGCCGTAGCGGTGTCGCTTTCCGACACGCCGCTCGTCGACACGTGGGAACTCCTGCCCACGGTCATCGATCCGCGTTTCGCGCACCTTGCCGTCGGCCAGGTCGACCGTCCACCGGTCCAGGGTCGGCGGCCCCTCGTTGGGGCCGAGGTGGTCGGTCGCGAACATCTTCTGGTGCCGGACGACGTCGAGCACGATCGTGTTGTCGGCCGGCGAGTCGTAGGCGTTCATCGGATGGAAGACGTAGCACGGTTCCACGTCGAACCACCGGACGTCGGCGTTGGTGCCCTCGCGGGGCATCACCCCGATGCGGGCCGGATACTTCGGATTCCACGAGTACGGGAAGCTGCGGTCCGACGACGGCGTCCGCGGTTTACGCGCCTTGATCGGGTCAGGGATGGGCATGCGTGTCATCAACGCCGACAACATGAGCCGGGCGGGCAGCCGGAGGCCACGCGGGACGGTGAGCTCGACCGCCTGGCGCGCATCGAAGGTGACCGGCAGGTCGTAGATGATCACATGCTTTTCGGTGAGCGAGAAGTCGTGCATCATCGGACATCCCGTGACCTCGATGTCGACGGTCCGCTTGGCACGTCCGTCGGCGCCGATCACCGAGTACTGCACCGTGTTGCCGTTGAGGACGCGGTAGGACACCGCGTGCAGCTCGCCGGTATCGGGATCCCGTTTCGGGTGGGCGGTGTAGCCGCCGGTCAACGTGCCGTCGAAGTCGCAGACTCCCACGGTGTCCAGCTCGTCGGTCAGCTCGTAGTTCGCCACACCGGATTCGATGAGCGCCAACGTCTTTCCCGCATGGCCGATCACGTTGGTGTTCGCGCCGACCGACGCCCCACCGAAGTGTCCGTCGGGCGCGGGCTCGCCCAGCAGCCGCGTCGCCTGCGGTCCGCGCACCCACCGGTTGCGATACCACTCGGCCTTGCCGTCGCGCAGGCGCACGCCGTGGACCATGCCGTCGCCGAGGAACCAGTGGTAGACGTCGGGGTCGATCTCTTCGATCGGGTTCGGGCCGTTGCCAGATAACGCCCGTCGAGGTACTCCGGGATGTCGCCCCTGACCTCGAGGTCGGTCAGCGTGTACTCCTGCGCAATCGGGGCGAGCGCACCCTCCAGATACCTGCTACTCATCCCCACCTCCGATAACAGCGTTATAAGTCCCTCGTGTATAACACCGTTATGGCAGCATGGCAACCATGAATTCCGAGCGCGAGACGTTGCGCGACCGGCTGGTTGCAGCCGGGATCCGGTTGATGGAACGCGAAGGCCTCGCCGCGCTGAGCGCGCGCAGCATCACCACCGAGGCCGGGACGTCGACGATGGCGCTGTACACGCATTTCGGCGGCATGCCCGGGTTGCTCGACGCCATCGCCGTGGAAGTGTTCCTCGCCTTCACGCAGGTGCTCACCGAAGTCCCCGAGACCGACGATCCGGTGGCCGATTTCTTGATGATGGGACTGGCCTACCACCAGTTCGCGCTCGCGAATCCACAGCGCTATCAACTGATCTTCGGTGCGACGTCCCCGGCGTCGGTCGCGAAGTTTCGCAGCGACATCACGGTCTCCGACAGTGCGACCAACCGCGCCGAGTGGACCGCGTCATTCGGAGCGCTGCACACCGCGGTGCACCGGATGATGGACGCGGGCCGGATCCGCGACGACGACGAACTCGCGGTCGCGGGCCGGTTGTGGAGCATCAACCACGGCGCCGTGATGCTGGAGCTCGCGGGCTTCTTCGGCCACGAAGGTCACGGGCTGGTGCAGATTCTCGGCCCGTTGATCATCGACGCGCTCGTGGGCATGGGCGACGATCGCGAGGCCGCGACACGCTCGATGGAGACGGTGATGGCGTCTCTGGCCGAGGAGCCTTAGCGAAGTTCGTCGGCCAGTCGCTCGACGTAGGCATCGATGTCACCGATGGACGAGTCGGCCGCGTACACGCTGACCGTGACCGTGTCGCCGATGCCGTGCACGCCGTGCGTCATCCCCATCATCGGAGAGAGGCCGAGCAGGCCTGTGGTCAGCTGCACGGGCGAATCCCCGAACCTCAGGTCGGCGCGGCCACGGTTCACGCTCGACACCACGGTGTTGCCGATTGCGGTGTCCCACCGCACGTTAGGGTCGAATTGCTGTACGCCCCAACGCAACAGCGGCGCGGGGACGGCGGCGAAGGCTGCGGCCTCGGCGCACATCGCCGGGTGTGCGGCCCGCCGCCGACGCGCCGCCAGGTCGGCGGCGATCAGCTGAACGCGGCGACCGATCTCGGCGTCCGGATAAAGTCCCACCCCGACATTGGCGTAGTGATTGTTCGACCGGCGCGGACCGCTCTTGGCCATCGGGACCTCAGCACCCAGTTGCGACGGGGCGTCGCCGAGTTCGCGGAGATGCGCCGCCAGCGCGGCGGATATCGCGGCCAGCACACCCACCGTGACCGTCGGGCCGCCGACCCGGTGACGCTCGCACACCACCGTCCGCAACCGTCGCTGCCCTTCGGGCCGGCGATTGGTCTGAAGCACTGGCCGCGAATGTGCTTGTGGTGGAACGGACCCCGACTCGGTGTCACGTACCAGCCGACGATGTGTGCGTACCGCTTGCAGCGCGAGCACCGGCACGGACGCCGGCCGCGTCGGTGTCGCGGTTACCGTCGGTACGTCGTCGTCGCGACCGAAGAGCCGGGCCGCCAGCGCAGAGGCCAGGATCCCGTCGGCGAGAGCATGGCTGATCTGCAGCACTGCGACTGTGCCGCTGCGCGTTCCGTTCGGCAGTCCCCCGATACACGGGAAGATGTGCAACCGCCACGTGAGGACCCGCGCGGAGAGCTGGTCGGCGTCCAGCGCCGCCACCGCGTCGAGACACCCCGCCCAGGTCGGGTTGTCGAGATCGTGCACGACGAACTGGTCCCCTGCGACCTCCCGCGGCACCCAGCCCGGATAGGTCCAGAATCCCGAGTCCTCGATGCGCAGCCGCATGTTGTCGCACGCGCGCGCCCGTTCACGGACCTCGCGCAGGGCGTCGTCGAGATCTGTTGTCCCTTGCCCGAATGCGTAGATCAGGAACTGGTCGCTGGGAACCGAGGCCGACATCCAATAGGTCTGCGCATCGACCGCAGTGAGTCGCCGCGCCGTCATGGGCCCCAGGCTAGGCTGTGCCGCATGCCGACGCTGCCGGATCCCTCCTCATCGGGGGCGGCGCTCATCACCGGGGCGTCATCGGGGATCGGCGAGGAGATCGCCCGGGAATTGGCGCGGCGCGGATACCCGGTGATCCTGGTCGCGCGCCGCGCGGATCGCCTGCGCTCGCTCGCCGATTCGCTCGGCAAAGACGCCTATGTCATTCCGGTCGATCTGGCGAGCCCCGCAGATCGCGCCACCCTCCCCGACCAGGTGGCCGCACTCGGGCTGACGGTCGACATCCTGGTCAACAACGCGGGGATGTCCAATCTCGGCGGCGTGGCAGGGGTCGACGTCGACGCCGAATTGCGTCTGGTCGAAGTCGACGTCGCGGCGGTGGTCGACCTGTGCACCCGCTTCGTGCCGGGCATGGTCACCCGTGGCGGGGGCGCCGTCCTCAACGTCGCGTCGGTCGGCGCGTTCGGCCCCGTCCCCTGGCAGGCGTCCTACGGCGCGGCGAAAGCGTTCGTGCTGTCCTACACCGAGGCGATGAGCGAGGAGCTCAAGGGCACCGGCGTGACTGCGGCCGTCGTGTGCCCTGGCCCTGTGCGCACCGGATTTGGGGAAGCCGCAGGCATTCCCGATGACGAGGCCGAGAGGATGCTTCCGAGATTTCTGTGGGAGCAGCCCGACGACGTGGCCAAGACCGCCGTCGACGGGTTGGCGCGCGGGCGCCGGGTCATCGTGCCCGGCACCCCCAACCGTGCGGCGGCGATGCTGAACCGCCTCGCCCCGAGGTGGATGCTGTTGCCGATGTTGGGCCGCAGCCATCCCGGCCGAAAGAAGACGTGATTTCGGTGTAGTTGGTCAATCCGTCGTTGACCAACTACACCCGAATCACCCGTCTACACCGGGTCGAACTGGGAGATCAGCCATCGATCGCCCACCTTCTCCAGCGTGACCCGCACGCTGGAGGCGGTGTCCGTCGGCGCGTCCGGGCCCACCGTCACGGTCTGATTCACGAACAGCAGGACCACCGCCTCGTCCCCCGACAGCGACACCGAGGCCGCCGCGGGCACGGTCGCGATGGCCGAGATCTGCTTCTCCCTGGCGCCGGGGATCACGACGTCGTTGGTCAGCGAGGTGTAGGACTCGCGGAACTCGCCGGTGAGCAGGTCCCGCGCCGCGCCGAGCTGCTCCTCCACCTTGTCGGGGGTGTAGGACAGCAGCGCGATCGTGCCCTCGCGGGCCGCCTGCACCGTGGTCTCGGCCAGCGACGGATGTGACGTGACGTCGGCCGACATCGTGCCGGCACGATTCGTATCGTCAAGCCATTTCAGGTAGCCGGCGCCTGCCGCGAGCACGAGGGCCAGCGCGGGCAGCACCATGAACGCGACCACGCGCGACCATTGGATCCCGCGCTTCGCCGGTGGCGACACGGCAGGCTCCTTGACGCCCTCCTCGGCGGTCTCCTCGACAGCTCCCGACTCCTCGATCTCGACAGCTTGGGTCTCGTCTGCCACGGTCTTGGTCGTCTCGTCGTCCTTCACGTCGTCGGTCACGGCACGAACTCCACATCCGACACCTTCGCTTCTCCGTCGATGTCCTGCACCGAGATCCGCATCCGCCACGCCCTCGGCTGTTGCTCAGGGGCGCCGGCGTTCGTCGTCTGCACCGTCACGGCGACGAGGACCTGGGCCTGGTCGTCGCCCGCCGATTCGAGGCCCGCCTCGGCGATGGTCCCCACCGACTTCGACTGGGCCTGCTTGACCACCTGCACGAACGGCTGCGCCCGCTGCTGGAAGTCGTCGTAGAACGTGCCGGTCGCCGAGTCCAGGATTCGCTGCACATCGGCTTCGGCGGACTCCCAGCTGATAGTGGTCAAGTTCAGCGCACCCTGCCGCCCGACTTGGAGGAACACGTTGCGTTGTTCCTCGGCGCGGTGCGATTCGTAGGTGCGGTAACCGAGCCACCCCACCAGACCGGTGAGTGCCAGCACGCCGACCAGACCGGCGATGAGCGCGAGCGAGACGTGTGACATCGGCGTCTTCGTCGGCGCTGTGTCCGGGTCGGGGTCGACGGACTCGTCGACGTCATCGACCTCGGCGGTGTCCTCGACTCCGCCGGCGCCCTCATCGGTCACCGTCGACGCTGGTTCGCCGGCCGTCGATTCGACCTCGTCCGCCGGCTTCGTCAGTTCCCCGTCGGGGGCAGCAGCATCGTCTGCCATGTTTGCTCCTCAGTGGCACCCTCGGCCAGGTTGGACTGTGTGTACACACGTCCGTCCGGTCCAACGTACGTGCCGTTCGCGGGATCATATTCGGCGGCCGCCATCGGTGGCGGTGCCGGACCCTGCGGCGGAGTGGCTTCTGCAGGCGGTGAACCTGGCGGCAACTGCGGAACGGCCTGCCCGGACAGCGTGGCGTTCGGATCGCCCTTCCAGTTGTAGCCGTCGTTCAACGGCACGTAGTTCTCGGTGCTTTCGCACATCTTCGCGGTGGGCGCGCGCTTGCCCGGCACCGTGACGCACGGGATGTTGCGGGCACCCCGCACGTTGAACGCGCCGTCCTGCGGCACCCGGCAGTAGACGTCGCCCGCCGGCCGGTCGGGGTAGTCCTCAAACGTCGGCGGCCGCTGCTGCTGTGGGGGCAGGAAGCCGGTGTTGCAGGTCGGCGGGATGTTCAGGTTCAGATTCAGGGTGAGGTAGTCACCCATGTAGTCCTGCTTGGTGCCGTTCTTGGCGACGCCGACCGCCTGGGTGACGGCGGTGCCCTGCGGCAGCAGCACGAGCAGCTGCTCGAGGTTGGGTTGGTAGGTGACGGCGACCTCGCCGACGCTGACGAGGTTGGCCAGCACCACCGGCAGCGTGGGCTGCAGCTGGTCGAACAGCGCGCGCACCTCTTCGGCCGCCCCCGGCCCGCTGCTCAGGATGCCCGACACCGACTGGTCCTCGCGCTGCAGCTGACCCGTGATGTTCGCCAGGTTCGCGGCCCACGCCTGGATCGAGCCCGACGTCTCGGTCTGCGAATCAAGGACCGGCTTGGACTGGTCGATCACCGTGGTCAGCGAGTCCAGATTATGCCGTGCGTCGGTCGCGAGTTGGCTCGAACCGTTGACCAGCCGCCGCAGTTCGGGACCGAGTCCGCCGACCGCCAGATACGACTCGTCGATGACGGTCCTGAGGTTCTCCTGCGGGATCGCGCGCAGGCCTTCGTTCGTCAGCTCCAGCACCTGGTTCACATCAGGTGGCACCCGCGCGCGGTCGCGGGGAATCACGTCACCGTCGCGCAGCACGGGACCGGCGCCGCTCTGCGGGACGAGTTCGACGAACTGCTCGCCGACCGCGGACTGGCTGCGCACCGACGCGATGAGATCGGCGGGGATGTCGACGCCCGAGTCGAGCGACAACCGCGCCTCGACACCGCGGTCGGTGAGACCGACGCCTTCCACGATGCCGACCTGGGAACCGCGATAGGTGACGTTGCCCCGCTCGTAGAGGCCACCGGTCTCGGGCAGCTCCAGGGTGACGTTGTACTGGCCGACACCCATCATCGCCGGCAACCTCATGTAGCCGAAAACCATGATGCCCAAAGCGGTTACGGCGATCACCGCGAAGATCGCGAGCTGGATGAGCATCTGTCGGGTCAGTCGCATGTCAACGCCCCTGATCCCAGCGGTACGGCGCCACCAGAGGGTTCCCGCCAGGCGGCGGGACGTTGTGGTTGCACGGGCTGGGCATCTGCCCGATCGTGCGGCCCCATTGCAGCTCGAGCCACGTCAGGTTGCACTCGAACCGCGTCCCGGTGAAGAAGCCCTGATCGATTCGGCTCAGCGTCAGGTCGACGATGAGCGTCAGGTTCGCGTAGTCACCGCGCATCCAGTTGGTGAGCGTCTCCTTCGGGAACGGAAAGGTCGGCAGGAAACTCAGCGACCGGGTGAGGGCTGGTCCGGCGTCGGCGAGCGACTGCAACACCGGACCGATGTCCTTGAGTTCCTGCACGAGCGCGTCCCGGGTTTGGTTGACCGAGTCGGCGGCCAGTGCACTGAATCTGCCGAGCTGGACGAGCGCCTCGGACAGCTCGTCGCGCTGATCGCGAAGCACGGCAAGCGCATCGGGGATCGTCTTCAGCGCCCTGTCCACGACGGGCTTCTGGTCGGCGATCTGCCCCACCAGTGCGTCGAGGCTCTCCGACGTGGCGATGATGTCGCCCTTCTGGTCGTCGAGATGCCCGATCGCGATGTCGAGCTGTTCGATCAGGCTGCGGAGATCGTTCTCGCGCCCGGTGAAGGCGACGCTGAGTGCCTCGGTGATGTCGCCGATGTTGCCCAGGCCGCCGCCGTTGAGCAGCAGAGCGACCGCGGCCAACGCCTGTTCGGTGGTGGGGAACGCACCGGAGTTCTTCAGCGGAATCAGCGCGCCCTCTTCGAGCTTGCCCTGCGGCGGCGCGCCCGCCGGGGCCGACAACTCGATGTGCTGCGAGCCCAGCAGGCTGGTCTGACCGATCTTGGCGGTCGCGTTGGCGGGCAGGTTCACCCCACCGTTGATCGTCATGGTGACCAACGCGGTCCAGCCCTGCCGCTCGATCTTGCTGACGGTGCCGACGTTGACGTCACCCACCCGAACCCGCGAGTTCTCCTCCACGTTGTCGACATCGGGCATCTGCGCCTGGATCGTGAATGAGCCGGGGCCGCCTCCCTGGGTGCCTGGCAGCGGTATGGAATTCAGTCCGCGCCAACCACATCCGGATGCGGCCAGCGCGACGGCGGCGACGGCCACCGCCGTCTTGACGGCCGGGATCATGACCCGCCTCCCGGCACCATCATGCCCTGGAGGCCGTCGCCGGGGTTCGTCGCGATCGGGGCTTCGGCAGCCCCGGGCGGAGCGTTCAGCAGCAGCGGCCCCTGGCCGGGCGGCAGCGTGGCCGGGTCGGCGGCCGGCGGTGCGGGCGGTGACCCTGCGGGCGGTGACCCGGCAGGCGCGGGCCCGTTCGGCGGGATGTAGTCGGGTCGAAGCCAGTCCTCGCTATAGGTCAACTCGTTGGGTCGCGTGGAGGCCCCGATGAGCTGATTGAGACCCAGCGGCGGGAAGTTGTACTGGCGGTTCTTCATGATCGGCGCCAGGTACTGCACGCACAACTTTGAAGACTCCTCGGCACCCAGCCGCGAGGCGGCTTGCACTGCGCCACAGAGGAATTGGATCGGGTTGGCGAAGTTGTTCACCGCGAGGATCGCGCTTGCGCCGCCTTGCGCCGGCTGCCAGATGTTGACGTAGTTCTGGAACGTGTTGGGCGCACTGTGCAGGAACTGTTCGACGTCGTCCAGGCTCTCGTTGAGCGCGGTCGTCACGCCCGCCAGCTTCTCCGACGTGGTACCGAGGGCGTCGCGGTTCTCGGCGACGAAGGCCTGCACCTCGGGCACGACGGCGTTGAGATCTCTGATCGCGCTTGCTACTTCGTCGGGGCCGTCGGCGAGCAGCCCGGTGACCGACGCCAGGTTCTGGTTCAGTTGCCGCATCAGGTCCGTGCTGTCCTGCAGGGCCGACACCAGGATTGCCAGGTTTTTGATCGTCGAGAAGATGTCGGTGCTGTGGTCGCCGAGCGCCGAGAAGGCCTGCGACAGCTTGACGACCGTCTCGCGAATGCTGGCACCCTGGCCCCGCAGGTTGTCGGCGGTCGTGTTGATCACCGACCCCAACGGACTCACCCCACCGGGTTCGGTCGGCTGCAGTGTCTCGCTGAGCCGTTCGAGCTGCCCCCGCACCTGATCCCATTCGACGGGCACCACGGTCCGCTCTTCGGGGATGACGGCGTTGTCGCCCATCACCGGCCCTCCGGTGTAGACCGGGGTGAGCTGAATGGCACGCGAGGTCACCAGCGCCGGCGACAGGATCGCGGCGTTCGCATCGGCGGGCACGTCGTAGCGGTCGTCGTACCAGAACGAGATCTTCACCCGTTCCGGCTCGGGCTCGATCGAGGTGATCCGGCCGACCGGCACACCGAGGATGCGGACGTCGTCGCCCACGTAGATGCCGTTGCTGTTGTCGAAGTAGCCGACGACGTTGATCCGATTGACCTTGTCCGTCGTTCTCACCAGGATTGCGACGCCCGCCACCAGAAGTGCGACCAGTACGAGGCCGACCCACGTTCTCGGGTTTCTCACGGTGCGACCTCCCCCGGAACGGGAACGAGCGGGGGCGCCTCACCCGGCGCGGGCACCAGCAGACCGGTGTTCGGGGTGGGCGTGGAGCCTGTTCCGTGTGGCGCGAGTGCGGGCGGCCCGGGTGGCGGTCCACCGGGCGGCGGTGCGGGCAGCGGCTCGCGGTAGGGGTAGCAGCCCGTCGGCCCAGGCAGTGGGATTCCCGGCGGGCCGCAGCCTTGATCGCCGGGATTGCCGGTGATCGCGTCGGGAATCGTCATCCGCGGTTCGCCGCCCTGGCCGGTCCGCGGGAACGGCACCGGCATCGCCGGGGTGCCGGGCTGGCCGACCTGCGGGTCGAAACGCTGGGAAGGGAGCAGCACGTTCGGGTCGAGACCGAGGTCGGAGAAAGCCACATCGATGAACGGCTGCAGGAACTGGCCGGGCAGCAGGTTCGAGATGTAGTTCTTGAAGAACGGACCCGACGACACCGACTCGCCCAGCGACAGTGAGTACTGGTTCAGCAGTTTGAGCGACTCCTGCAGTCGTTCCTTGCGGTTGTCCAGGATCGTCAACACTCCGTTGAGCTTGTCGAGCGCGGGCTTCATGGTCGCGCGGTTCTCGCCGATGAAGCCCTGTAGCTGCTGGCTGAGCGCCGAGATGCTGCCGGAGATCTCATCCAAAGCCGCGCTCTGACTCTGCAATTCGGCCAGCAGGGCATTGGTGTTCGACACCAGGCTGACGACCTGGTCGCTGCGCTCCGCCAAAACGGTGGTCGCCTTGTTCGCGTTGGCGAGCAGGTTGCGCAGTTCGGCGTCGCGTTCGTTGAGGGTGTCGGAGAAGCGCGCCACACCCTCGACCGCGATCTTCAACTGCGGCGGCGTGTCGGCGAACGTGGCCGACAGCACGCGAAGGGACTCCGACAGCTGGTCGGTGTCCAGACCGCTGATCGTCGTCGCCAACTCACCGAGCGCGTCCGGAAGCTGGTAAGGCGACGTCGTCCGGTCCAGCGGGATCGTACCGTCCTGCTGACCTTCGCCGCGGGCGACGACTTCGAGGATCTTGGTGCCCAGCAGGCCCTTGGTCTTGATCGCCGCCTCGGTGCGGTCGCCGAGGCGGATGTCCTTGTCGACGGTGAACGTCACGAGCACCTGTGGGCCGTCCAGCTCGATCGACTTGACCTGACCGACCTTGAATCCCGAAACCTGAACAGCCGCATCGGTGTTCAAACCGCCGGCTTCGGCGAAGTGGGCGGTGTACTCCTTGCCCGGGTTGATGAACGGCAGTTTGTCGTAGTTCACGGACCCCAGCACGATGGCGGCGGTGATCCCGACGCCGACCGCGCCGATGACCAGTTGGTTGCGTTCGCTGAACGGCTTCATCGCGGCGCGCACCTCCCGCTGGTCTGGCCGGCCACCTTGATGTAAACCGGTTGTCCGCCTTTGCCATTGGTCTTGATGACAAGGTCGCACAGATAGAAGCTGAAGAAGTCGCCGTAGATACCTTGGCGCGCCAGGGCCTTGTAGGCGTCCGGGAGGGTGTTGATGACGTTGTCGAAGTACTCGTGGTCGGCCACCACGATTCCGGCCGCACGGTCGGTCTCCTGCACCACCTTCTGCAGCGGTGGACGGGCTTGCGACAGCAGATCGGTGATGCTGCCTGCGGCGGCGTTCGTGTATGCCAGCCCGTCGCTGATGTCCTGCCCGCGGGACTCGAGGCCCTCGACGAGTTCGGACAGCGAGGTGACCGCCTTGTCGAACTGCTGGCTCTGGTCTCCCAGCGATCCCAGCACCGTGTTCAGGTTGACGATGACCTCACCGATCAGCTGGTCGCGGTCGGCAAGCGTGCTGGTCAACGCCGCCGTCTGCGCGAGAAACGAGTTGACGGTGCCGCCCTGGCCCTGCAACGCGGTGATGAGTTGCCCTGAGAGCGCGTTGATCTGGTCGGGATCCAGCGCCTGGAACAGCGGACGGAAACCGCCGATCAGAGCGTCGAGGTCCAGCGCGGGTGAGGTGCGGGCCAGCGGAATGGTGTCGCCCGCATCGAGCTTCTCGGTGCCGCCCGCTCCTTCCTCCAACGCGAGATAGCGGCCGCCGATCAGATCGTCGTAGCGGATGACGGCTCGGCTGCCCTCGGTCAGCACGACCGAGTCGTCGGCGGTGAACTCGACCAGAGCTGTGGTGTCGGGCTGGATTTCGACGTTCTCCACCTTGCCGACCTCGACACCGGCGATCCGGACGAAGTCGTTGGTCTCCAGCCCGGTGACGTTGACGAACTCGGCGCGGTAGTCGTGCGACTTCTCGCCGAAGCGCATCTGGCCGAACACGGCGAACAGACCGAACACGCCGAGCAGACACACGGCGAGGAAGACCCCGAGTCGCGTGGCGTCGCGCCGGACACTGACTGACATCGGTTACCTCTCTGTGCGTTTCGGGGGCGGGGTGCGCCTCGGGGATCGGTGGTGTTCCGCGGGTCTAGCGGGGCGGCCCGGGCAGCGCCGGAACCGGGGGTACGACGTTCGGGTACGGAACCGCAGTCGGCTGCAGCTGCGCCGGATTCGGAACGTAGAACGGCTCGGACCCGGGACGAGGACCGGGGTCGCGGGGAGCCCCCGGCGGCGGCGCCGGCGGCAGCCCGGGCCACAGCGGCGTGCCGTCGGGCGCGTACAACTGCGCACCGTAGGCGGGGGCGCCGGGGTACGGAACCGGTCCGATGGCGGGCCCTCCGAAGTTGTTGCGGATACTCGGGGGCTCCGGCACGGCGCGGGTGACCGGGAAGTAGTTGGCGTAGATCGGGAAGGCGATGCCCGGGTTGGGCCGCCAGTCCAAGCCCGACCCGAACCCGGTGTTGGTGACCAGATTGCGCACCGGCCAGTTCTTCGACACGTCAGGCAGTGAACCGCAGCCCGGCTTGCCGCCGGGGCCGCCCTTGGCGCCGATGATCGGCAGGTGCTGCGGGTACTTGTACGGGTCGTCGCCGAAGGCCAGTCCGGCGTCGAGCACCAGCGAACGGCCGTTGCCGCCGGGACTTTCGTATCCACCGTTGTCGAGGAGGTGCTTGGCCCCCAGCAGCAGGCAGGTGTACTCGGGGTTGTACTTCAGCAGCAGCTGCGTCGTCGGCGCCAGCACGTTGACGGCCCTGATCAGGTTCGCCTGGCTGGGTGCGAGCAGGTTGATGCCGCTGTTGGACAGGCCGATGGTGGACAGCAGCAAGGCGTCGAGCTCGTTGGACTGGTTGACCACCGTGGTGCTGGTCGTGCTCGCCGCGTCCAAAGTGGTCAGGATGTCCTGTGCCGCAGCGCTGTACGTCTCGTTGAACTCGTCCAGGGCGCGCAGGTCCGCTGTGATGGTCTCGTTGCGGGGGTTCAGCGCCAGCAGAACCTGATTGGCGTCCGTCGTGGCCCGACCGATCCGCTCGCCCTGGCCGCGCACACCGTCGGCCAGCGCCGACAACGTGCTGTTGAGCTTGGCCGCGTCGACCTGGTCGAGGACTTCCACCAGGTTTTGGAACACGGTGTTGACCTCGGTGGTCACATTGCGCGACACCAGGACCTGGCCGGCTTCGAGACGCTGGCTGCTGGGATCGTCGGGGAACACGAGGTCGACGAACTTGGCGCCGAAGATCGTGGTGGCGCGGATCTGGGCTTCCACGTTGGCCGGGATGTACTGCAGCTGATCGGGATCGATCTCCAGCTGCAGTGCGACGGTGGGCTCCTGCCGCCCCGTCACCGCGATGTTCGACACCCTGCCCACCTGGACGCCGCGCAGCTTCACCTTGGCGTTGGTCTCCATGACCAGGCCCGCGCGGTCGGAGGTCAACGTCACCGGCACCGTGGATTTCAGCGATCCGGTGAACAGCGCCCAGGTCAGGATGATGGCTCCCGCGAACAGGATCACCAGGATGAGCGTCCACCAGCCTGGCTTGAGGCCGTCGTCGTCCACCGCTCAGCCCGCCAGGTTGAAGTTGCCGGATTGCCCGTACACCGCAAGGGAGATCATCACGAGCACGAACGCGGACAGGATCAGTGAGGTGCGGACGGCACGTCCGACGGCCTCGCCGACGCCGGCCGGCCCGCCGCTGGCGCTGAAGCCGTAGTACGTGTGCACCAGCATGATCACCACGGCCAGCACGATGCACTGCGCGAACGACCACACCAGGTCGGTCGGGTTGAGGAACGTCCGGAAGTAGTGGTCGTACACACCGGTCGACTGACCGTAGATGACCGTGGTGCCGAAGCGTGCCGCCCAGAACGACGCGAGCACGCCGACGCAGTACAGCGGGATCACCACGAGCAGACCGGCGACGACCCGGGTGGAGGCGAGGTAGGCGACGCTGCGGATGCCCATCACTTCGAGGGCGTCGATCTCCTCGTTGATGCGCATCGCACCGAGTTGCGCGGTGGCGCCGGCGCCGATCGTCGCCGCCAGCGCGACGGCCGTCGTCGCCGGTGCGATCAACCGGACGTTGAAGAACGCCGACGCGAAACCCGTCAGCGCTTCCACGCCGATCTCGGCGAAGTCGGTGTAACCCTGCACGGCCACCAGGGCGCCCGTGGTGACCGTCAGAAAGCCGACGATCGCGACGGTGCCGCCGATGACGATCAACGCACCTGCGCCCAAACCCATCTGGGCGATCTGGCGGATGAGCTCGATGCGGTACCTGGTGACGGCGAAGACGATGGAGCGCAGGGTGCGTCCGTAGAACTTCGTCTGCACGCCAACCTGATTCCACGGACCAGCGATGGCGCGATACCGGGCCTTGAGCCACGGGAACTGGGAGTGCGGCCGCGAGACGGTCACATCGTCACCTTGACCGCGACGGCCGTGGCGACGATGTTGATCGCGAACAGCGCCATGAACGTGAATACGACGGTCTCGTTGACCGCGTTGCCGACACCGGCGGGTCCACCACCCACCGAAATGCCCTTGTAGCAAGCGATCATGCCCGCCGAGAGGCCGAACAACGCGGCCTTGATGAGCGCGATGATCACGTCGGGAGCGCCGATGATCAGGGTGAGACCGGATGCAAACGCGCCCGGCGACACATTCTGGATGTAGACGCAGAAGAAGTATGCGCCGGCGAGGCCGACCAGGATCACCGTCGCCGAGAGCGCCAGCGACACCAACGTCGCCGCAAGGACGCGCGGAACCACAAGAGCCTGAATGGGATTGACACCCATCACGCGTAGCGCGTCGAGCTCCTCACGGATCGTCCGGGCGCCCAGGTCGGCGCACATCGCCGTCGCGCCGGCACCGGCGACCACCAGCACCGTCACGATCGGACCGATCTGGCGGACGGTGCCCAGTGCCGCACCGGTGCCGGAGAAGTCGGCGGCCCCGAATTCGGTGAGCAGGATGTTGAACGTGAAGGTCAGCAGCACCGTGTACGGGATGGTCAGCATCAGGGTTGGGATGATGGAGACGCGTGCGACAAACCAGGACTGGCTGATGAATTCGCGCCATGCGAACGGCGGCTTGAACATCACGACGAACGTGTCGAGCGCCATCGAGAAGAAGCCGCCGAAAGCGCGTACAGGTTTGGCGATCACGCCGGAAGCGACCATCTAACGGGCCCCTCCTCGTGTGCGCCCACCGACATAGGTCCCCCCGACAACCGGCCTGGACCCAGTTTGGGTGCCGCTGAGGTTACACAGGTGAGGACGAGGCAGAACCGTATATCAACAAATTCTGACCCAGCAACACGAGCTCCGCCGGGCTACCTCGCCGCGACTGCATCCTCCAGGTCGGCGATCACGATCTTGCGCATTCCGAGCATGGCTTTCGTCGCTGCCGTCGCCTTTGCCGGATCGGGGTCGGTGGTGAGTTCCATCAGCCGATCGGGCACGATTTGCCAGCTGAGACCGTATCGATCCTTGAGCCAGCCGCACTGCGACTCTTCGCCGCCCGCCACCAACCGGTCCCAGTAGTAGTCGACCTCGTCCTGGTCGCGACAGGCGATCGTGAACGACACCGCTTCGGTGAACGGGAACTGCGGGCCGCCGTTGATCCCGATGAAGCGTTGCCCGTCGAGAGTGAACGACGCCGACACCACTTCGCCCGGCGTGCCGGGGCCTGCGTCGGTGTAGCGCTCGACAGATTCGAGGGACGAGTTCGGGAAGATCGCGCTGTAGAACGCGACGGCGTCCTCCAGGTCGTTGTCGAACCAGAGCGAGGGTGTGATGGCGGGCATGGGCAACCTCCTGTCGGCGGAAACTGTCGATACCGTGCAGACCACCCGCAGGCGCACAACTCATCGAAGGCTCCGGCTACCTGCGCGTGATCGCTCCGAGGGCGCGCAGTGCGAAGTCGAGAACATTCACCTGGGCCTGCTTGAGGGCTTCGGGGTCATCGGTGGTCTGGCCGCCGAGCACCCGGCTGACGGTGGCATTGATCGCGACCGCGTCGATGTCGGGATCGGTGAGCGGGAAGGTCCCGTCGCTGCGGCCCCTGCGCAGGATCTCGGCCAGGGACCGCTCGCGGGCGGCGTGCTGCCGTTCGCGCGCCTCCCGGTAACCCTTGGCTGCCCGGACCTCTTCGGAGTCGATCACGGTCAGGCGCATCCTCTGGGTCGGATCCACGACGATGTCGAACATCGTGCCGATCCATGCGGCGAGCTGGTCGAGCGGCGAGCCGATCGCGTCGTCGGCGACGCGGTCGACCCGGCGCACCACGGCCCGGCACTCGTCCTCGAGCAGGGCGAGGTAGAGATCGTCCTTCGAGACGAAATGGCGATAGAACGCCCGGCTGGACACCCCGGCACTGCGCAGCAGCGTCGCCATCGGCACCGGGCCGGCGTCGGCGTCCGACAGAAAGCGCAGGGCAGCGGCCATGATGCTTCGGCGATCGTCGTCGGAGCCGGACCGGGGTTGCACGGTCGTAAATATTAGGGAAAGTGCAACCGCGACGGACCCGAGATGGCCGCAATTCCCCACCTCGGTAACCTGAGCGACCGGGGACAGCCGAGAGGACGCCTGTGAGCGCTCACCACAGCGAGCCGATGACCGCCACGTTCCGCGGCGTAGACGATCTCGCACTCGTTGCCGACGAGTGGAACAAGCCGGTACTGACGGTCGACTTCGACGAGTCACGCCCGTCGGTGCTGATGTTGCACGGCGGCGGACAGAATCGCTTCTCCTGGAAGAAAACCGGGCAGATCCTGGCCTCGCAGGGCTTGCACGTCGTTGCGCTCGACAGCCGTGGTCATGGCGACAGTGATCGATCCCCCGACGCCCGATACACCGTCGAGGCGCTGTGCGAGGACACGTTGAGCGTGCTCGGGGAGATCGGCCGCCCCACGGTGCTGATCGGTGCCAGCATGGGCGGGCTGACAGGTATCCTCGCCGCGCAGCAGGCCGGGCCCGAGGTGGTGACGCGGCTGGTGCTCGTCGACGTCGTGCCGCGGTACGAGAAGGACGGCAGCGCGCGGATCCGGGAGTTCATGTTCAGCCACATCCACGGTTTCGACTCGCTGGACCAAGCGGCGGACGCCGTCGCCGCCTACCTGCCGCACCGGGCCAAGCCCCGCAGCCCGGAGGGCCTGAAGAAGAACCTGCGACACCGCGACGGGCGATGGTACTGGCACTGGGATCCAGCGTTCCTGACCAAGCCGAACGAGGATCCCTTCGTCCGCGTCGAGCTGCTCGAGCAGGCCGCGATCGAGTTGACCATCCCGATTCTGCTGATCAGAGGCAAGCTGTCCGACGTGGTGAGTGAAGAAGCGGTGCAGGACTTCCTGGCCAAGGTGCCCGGCGCCGAATTCGCCGAACTCTCCGGGGCAGGCCACACCGCCGCCGGTGACGACAACGACGCCTTCTCGGAGGTTGTCAGCCAGTTCGTGCTGCGGCGGTAGCAGTGGGCTTCAACTTCCTGGAGCAACGCGAGTTGCCCGCGCCTCAGGTGGATGAGGCTGCCGCACAACAGATCCTGGCAACCCACTACGGTCTGGCTGCGCGAGCCACGTCGCTGGGCAGCCAGCAGGACAAGAACTTCACCGTCCACGAAGACGACGGCACCGTGCTGGGCGTCCTCAAGATCGCCAACCCCGCGTTCACCGAACAGGAAATCGCCGCCCAGGACGCGGCAGCTCAGCTGATCGCCGACGCCGAGCCCGACCTCAGAGTCGCAGTCCCGCTGCAGAACAACGCGGGCGAGAAATGCACGGCCGTCACAGGCCTGGTCGACGGGACCGCCTACGTCCGGCTGCTCGAATATCTGCCCGGGGGAACGCTTCTGGAGTCGGGGTATCTCACACCGGCCAAGATCGCCGGCCTCGGTGACGTCGCCGGGCGGGTGAGCCGAGCACTGAGAGACTTCACCCATCCGGGGCTGGACCGAATCCTACAGTGGGACTTACGGTTCGGCATGACAGTGGTCGACGATCTCGCATCCCACGTCGCCGATGAGAACCTTCGCGGACGTCTGCGGGCGGCCGCACAGCAAGCCTGGGCCCACATCTCGGCAGTCGACCCCGAACTGCCGAGGCAGGCGGCACATATCGATCTGACGGATGCCAACGTCGTGGTCTCCCCCAGCGGGGCCCCCGACGGGGTCATCGACTTCGGGGACCTGTCGCACACGTGGGCGGTGTCGGAACTCGCAATCAGCGCGTCGTCCGTGTTGGGACACGCCGGCGCCGACGTCACGTCGATTCTGCCGGCGGTCGCGGCGTTCCACGCCGTGCGACCGTTGTCGCCCGCCGAGGTCGATGCTCTCTGGCCGATGGTGGTGCTGCGCACCGCGGTCCTGATCGTCAGCGGCGCGCAGCAGGCGGTCCTCGATCCTGACAACGACTACCTGACCGAGCAATCCGACGGCGAGATGCGGATGTTCGAACTGGCCACCTCGGTGCCCGTCGATGTGATGGCGGCGGTGATCAGAGCTCACCTCGGGATGGCCCAGCAGGCCCACCCCGTCACGGTGCAGGCACAGATGCTCGCTGTCGACCGAACCGCCGCGGTCACGCTGAACCTCTCCACCACGTCCGATCTTTACGACAGGTCCGATCTTTACGACAGCGGCTTCATCAGTCCCGACGACTGCGCCGAAGCCGCTCTGCACCAGGGTGCGCCGCTGGTCGTCACCCGGTACGGCGAAGCCAGGCTGTGCAATGCCGCCCGCCTGAACCAAGACGTTCCCGACGTTGTGGCCACCGGTCTGGATCTGTGGACGGCCGTGGACACCGACCTTGTCGCGCCGTGGGACGGCGAGGTGTCCGACGCCGCGTCCGGCCGAATCACGCTGCGCGGCGAGCACTTCGAGCTGACCGTTGCCGGCCTCTCCTCGGGCGTGCGCGGCGCGGTGACCGCGGGAGAAGTTCTGGGCCGCTGCGTGGCGCACGCCCGGGTCGGGCTGACGGTGCGCCCCGTGGGTGCGCCCGTCGCGCCGGAGTTCACGCGCACCGACCTCGCTCCAGGATGGCTGGCACACACCCGCGATCCCCGACCGTTGCTCGGGCTGTCCCCGTTGCCCCGCGACGGGCACGGAGATCTGTTGGCGCGGCGTGAAGCGAGCTTCGCGCCGGTGCAGGAGTTCTACTACCGCACCCCACCCCAGATCGAGCGCGGCAGAAGGCATTACCTGATGTCGACCGACGGCCGCAGCTACCTCGACATGGTCAACAACGTCACGGTGCTGGGCCACGCGCACCCCCGCATCGCGGAGACGGCATCGCGGCAGCTTCGCAAACTGAACACGAACTCCCGCTTCAACTACGAGGCCGTGGTCGAGTTCAGCGAACGGCTGGCGGCCCTGTTGCCAGAGCCGCTCGACACCGTCTTTCTGGTGAACTCCGGATCGGAGGCCAGCGATCTCGCGATCCGCCTTGCGACAGCCGCGACGGGCCGGCGCGATGTGGTTGCCGTGCGGGAGGCTTATCACGGCTGGACCTACGGCACCGACGCGGTGTCGACGTCGACGGCCGACAACCCGAATGCGCTTGCCACGCGTCCTGATTGGGTGCACACCGTGGAGTCACCGAACAGTTTCCGCGGCAAATACCGCGGCACCGAGGCGTCCCGGTATGCCGGCGATGCGGTCGCCCAGATCGAGGCGTTGATCGCCGAGGGGCGCCCACCCGCGGCGTTCATTTGCGAAAGCGTCTACGGCAACGCCGGCGGCATGGCACTGCCCGACGGCTACCTGCAACAGGTCTACGCCGCGGTGCGCGCCGGTGGCGGGCTGGCGATCTCGGATGAGGTCCAGGTCGGCTACGGCCGCCTCGGCCAGTGGTTCTGGGGATTCGAGCAGCAGGACGCCGTACCCGACATCGTGTCGGTGGCCAAGTCCGTCGGCAACGGATATCCGGTGGGTGCGGTCATCACCAGCCGCGCCGTGGCCGATGCGTTCTCCAGCCAGGGATACTTCTTCTCGTCGACCGGAGGCAGTCCGTTGTCCTGCGCGATCGGGATGACGGTACTCGACGTGCTGCGCGACGAAAGCCTGCAGGACAACGCGCTGCGCGTCGGCGGCCACCTCAAAACCAGGCTGGAAGCACTGCGCGACAAGCACCCGCTCGTGGGCACCGTGCACGGCTTCGGGCTGTACCTGGGTGTCGAGATGATCCGCGATCCGCAGACTCTGGAGCCGGCGCCCGAGGAGACATCGGCAATCTGTGATCGCATGCTGGAACTCGGTGTGGTCATCCAGCCCACCGGTGACCACCAGAACATCCTGAAGACCAAGCCGCCGCTGTGCATCGACGTCGAGGCAGCCGACTTCTACGTCGACACCCTGGATCGGGTGCTGAGCGAGGGCTGGTAGGGCCGGCCCGGGTCAGACGAGAAGCGGGACGGCGCCGAGCCTCGTGTCGGTGAGGATCTCGAACATGGCGCGGTGGCTCGTCAGCTCGGTCCTGTCGAATGCTTTGCCCGCGACCTGAAGTCGGCAGCTCGCGATCGCGGAGTTGTAGCAGTACTTCACGCCGCCGTGGGTGTCGGGATAGGTCAGCCCGATGACATCGGCGGGCACCGTGGTGATCTCGCCCTCGATCATCTGCTCCCCCACTCGCGCGCCGAACGTCCATGTGAACGGTTCATAGCGCCCATGGCTCTGCAGGCTGCCGCGGATCGTGCGCACCGCGAACTCCTGCCCGTCGTGGCGGAACACGAACAGCGTTGCGCCGGGCAGCAACACGGGACCGAGCGCGGCGCGCGCGGTGACGATCTCCAGCGTCGACTCCGGCGCGTTGTCGAATCCACAGACCTGCCCGTACGCATAGGCCGGGGTGTGCCGGGTGCCCCAGTTGTGATTGACGCTGCCCACCCAGCCGTCGACATCGACACGGTGTCCTGCGATCTCGAGCCGGCCGTCGAAGCGTGCTCGGGGGTGACGCACGGTCGTCTTGGCGGTCGGGAACCTGCGCTGGTAGGCACGCTCGGTGAGCACCCGAACCGGCTCGGCGCCGTTCGGGACGATCGCGAGATCCCAGCGCGCCGCGGGCAGAGTCCCGGACGCGGCGGCGTCGTCGAGCAGGGTCGAGGCGATGCGGGCTGTCCACGGGTCGTCGTCGAAGTCCGCATCGTCGATCGCGTAACGCTGCTTGACGGCCCGGTGGCCGGACGGGTCGAACGCCATCACCCACACGTCGGCGGTCGGATCTCCCTCGTCGGGTAGCAGAAGCGTCTCGCGCAGCCACAGCGCCCGGACGCCGTCGGGGTCGTTGGCCCGGACGAAACGACTTTCGTAATAGGGGGCCTTCACGAACGTCACGCACCCAGCATCCAATACTGGAGTGGTGACTCCAACGCTGATCGCGCTGTGCGTCGTCGCGGTGCTGGCAGCAGGCCTGGCGATCGCTCTGGCGGTGCAGACCCGCCGGCTCAGAAGCGCCCAGGACGAGGCCGACGAGCTGCGTCGCCGCCTCGACACCCGTCAGATGCTGGTCACCGGGGGGACGAAGGCCGTCAAGACGGTCTGGCAGACGGCCAACATCCTGCGCAGAGACGGCTTCGGCGCCGCGGTGCGGTCGTCGATCGAGGAACTCGCCGACTGGGCCGAGGTCGAACGCCCGGACCTGGCGCGGCTGGCGCCCAACGGCCGGGTCGCGATCATGTTCTCTGACATCGAGGAGTCGACGGCGCTCAACGAACGCATCGGGGACCGCGCGTTCGTGCGGATGATCGGCAAGCACGACAAGTCGGTGCGCAGGTTCGTCGACAAGCACGACGGATACGTCGTCAAGAGCCAGGGCGACGGCTTCATGGTGGCGTTTGCCCAGGCGGAGCAGGCTGTCCGATGCGGTGTCGACATCCAGCAGTCACTTCGCAAGCGACCCAACGGAATCCGGGTACGGATCGGCATCCATGCCGGGAAGTCCGTGCTGCGCGGCGACGACTTGTTCGGACGCAATGTCGCGATGGCGGCGCGCGTGGCGGGCGAGGCCGACGGCGGCGAGATCCTGGTCAGCGGGACGGTCTACGAGGCGATCTCCTCATGCGACGACCTCACCGTCGAGACCGAACGGGACGCAGAACTCAAGGGTTTCACCGGCACCCACACCCTCTACGCGGTGCGTTCGGCCTCCTCCAACCGCTGATGCAGCCGGGCCCGGATGTCGTCAGGGGTGTAGGCCCTTCGGCGTCGCTGATCGCGTGCCACCAAGGCCCCACCTGCGACGACGCCTGCGACACCGGCCAGCCCGATCCACTTCCAGATGCCACGCATGCCCCTCAGTCTGCCTAAGCTGCGGGGGTGAATCCAAGCACGGTGTCCCTGCAGCGCGCGCTGGACGAAACGCGCACGGGCGATATCTGGCTGTTCCGCGGGCATTCGGGACCCGATCGGGCGATCCAGTCGATGACCAACAGCCCGGTCAACCATGTCGGCATGACCGTCGCGATCGACGACATGCCGCCGCTGATCTGGCATGCCGAACTGGGCGACAAACTGCTCGATCTGTGGACCGGGACCCACCACCGCGGAGTGCAGCTCAACGACCTGCGCCAGGCCGTCGAACGCTGGGTGAACAGCTACGACCAGAGGTGCTGGCTGCGTCAGCTGACGCCGTACGCGACCCGTGAGCAGGAGGACCGGATGCTCAAGGTGATCGCGCGCATGGACGGCACCCCGTTCCCGTCGACGGCGCGACTGACCGGGCGATGGATGCGCGGTCGCATCCCGATCGTCAGTGACTTCACGCGCGGTATCCCGTTCGTGCACCGCAAGGTTCGCGAATCCGCCGAGCGCCGCAAAGCGGCCAAGTCCAACGTCGGGCTCGAAACGGCCTACTGCGCAGAGACGGTCGCGATCACCTACGAGGAAATGGGCCTGCTGGCGACCGAAAAGCACTACAACTGGTTCGATCCCGGCTCCTTCTGGAGCGGCGATACGCTGCCGCTGACCGAGGGCTACCGCCTCGGCGACGAGATCTCCGTGGTTCTCTGACACAGACTTGGTCGACGAAACGCCGACCGATATCGCACACTTTCTGCTGGTCAGGTGCTTTGCTGTGCGGCAGCAGACCCATTCGGCACCCAAGAGAGCGCAGGCATGTCGACCTCGACGGACCATCACGTCCCCACGCACGACGTGCCCCCTCGCGACCGGTTCGGTGTCCGTACCGCGCTCTCGGTCGTCGTCGCCTCGATCGCCACTTTCGGCGTCCTCTACGTCATCCTCACCTCGGGTGAGGAGGTTCAGCATGTGCAATCGATTCCCGCACAACCGAATCCGACCTCGCAGTGGGTCGCCGCTCCGGTCCCGCCCCCGCCCGCCCCGGCCCAGGCCCCGGCCCCACCGGCACCCGCGCCTGCGCCCGCGCCGCAGGCCCCGGTTCTCGCGATGGACGCCCAAGGCTATGTGGACTCGGCGCGCTGCGACGCACGCCAGCGCGCAGTGGCGATCGCCCGTACCCGGCACGCGACGATGGTCGTGTGCGAGGCCTCCGACGGCACGTATGAGTACCAGGGCGTTCGCCTGCGTGACGGCGCAGCCTTGGAACTCGACGACGTCAGGCCGATGGCGGTCGGGTTCGAGGCACGCAATGACGGAACCACCTACCGGCTCTCCCCGACCGAGCTCGTCGTCCTCTCCGGCGAATCGATGCAGAGTCGCGACCCGGTGCTCGACTACCGGGTGGGCTGACCGCCTCCCCTTCGGTGCGGGCTGGAGTGCCGCGCCGCGAGGTGAGCGGCGAGATTGGCCAGCGACGTCATGCCGCCGGCGACGGGGGTCACCGTCCAGGTCATCGTCCTGGCGTCGAAGTGGTCGAAATGTCCCGTCATCCCGGCCGGGGGGAAGCCACTCGACCAGAGCCGTCGGATCGACGAGTGCGGCGAAGACCGTCTCACATGGTGCGTCGATCACCCGTGACGCGGTGCCGGTCCGGGCCATGTTCAGCAAGGTACTCGAATGCCTCGACCCCTGGGCGCCAGCTCCTCGAACCCGAGTCGCCGAAGTCCGACAGCATCGCGATGACCGGGCCGTGGAGCTCCTCGGCGGCGGGTCGCAACGTCAGTGTCGTCTCGGCGAATTCGATCCGGAAACCCTCCCCGGCTGCTTCTTCGGTACCGGTCACGTGGTGGCCGATCAAGGCACGGATGGCATCGGTATAGCCCGGCTGGCCGTTCGTCAGAGGGCCGGTCGAGGTGTACAGCACGGGCATCACCTCGAAGGTGAGCACGGGACTGTCGCCTCTGCCCAGCGATGCGAAGGCGAACTGCAGATATCCGCCGGCAAGATGAACCGATTGCAGGTGGTAGCCGATGAGGCGGGAAAGCAACGCGTTGTATCGGTTTGTCATGACGGCTCAGGCGGTCGGGCCGTCACCTGATGTAGCCGTCGTCGGTGGTGCCGAACATCTCGCCGTCGCGTCCTTCACTGACAACCTCTCTCGTCGATCGCTGCAGTAGTCGCGTCGCGGCCCGCGAATACAGCTGTATTACCACAGCAGGCTAGCTTCTCTCGGCACCGTGTGCCAGTTGCGAACGCAAAGATTCAGCCCGCTGTGGCGCCGGCAGCGAATCGCTCGATACTCGCTTCGCGGCGGCGAAACTGACCTTCATGCTTGCCTTTTCGACCGCACCACCCCCACCCCGGGACACGGATGGACGACGAGGTGTGCCCGGATCGTGACCGCGCTGCGACCGCATTGGTGAAGGCTCGACCCCATGGCAGTGCTCGGGGTGGTCGCCGCATTGGTGGCGGCGTTGTGCATCGGTTATGTCGTCGGATATCGGCGCGGGTCGCGCACCCCGACATGGCGGCAGCGCACCAGCAGGTTCGCGTTGGGGCGCCAGACGGTCGGACTTGTCGCACTGGTGGCGGCGAGCCGGGTCCAGCGTTCCGCGCGCCGGAGACTGAGGTTCGTCGGGCGCTGACTACGGGTACGGTGCGTCAATGCCGCTGCGCTATGTCGACCCTCACCGCCGTCGCGGGTCAGGGTACGAACAGGGAGTCCACTTCGGCCGCTCCAAGATCGGTCAGTTCCTCGCCCGCCATGTCGCCCGCCGCACGGACCCCATCCTGTTCCGCCTCACCAAGGGGCGGGTCAACATGGGGCCGATCGTCAACGCCCCACTGCGGACGGTCGGAGCCAAGTCGGGCAAGCCGCGCGAGGTACAGCTGACGTACTTCCACGACGGTTCCGACGTCATCCTGGTCGCGTCGAACTTCGGGCAGAGCAAGCATCCGCAGTGGTACTACAACCTGAAGGCCAACCCGGACTGCACGTTCGGGCAGGAGCCGTTCACCGCTGCCCAGGTGACCGAATCCGAGGAATACGAACGGCTGTACGACCTCGCGAAGCGGGTGTACGCCGGATACGGCGACTACCGGGAGAAGACAGCAGACAGCGGCCGTCAGATCCCGATCTTCAGGCTGACGCCGCGCTGACCGTCCCCACTCGACCCGTCACTTCACCCGGTCACTTCACGTAGGGCTCCAGCAGGGTGGCCCACCCGTACTGCATCTTGTCGTATTCGTCCTCGCACAACTCGGCACGCTCCAGCGGCAGCTCCCCGTCGTCGACGATGCCCGCGTTGGCGGTGGTGTCGGCGCCGTATGCCCAGCACAGCAGGTTGTACATGCGGGTCTGGTTGAGCGAGTGGCCGCCGGCGAACTGCGATTCGTCGATCTCGCCGCCGTCTTCGGCCGCGAAGGCACGGAACTCGCCGGCGAAATCGCGGACCACTTTCACAGAATCCGGGTCGATCGTGCCGTCGTCGTCGGGGGCCAGCATCACGAACGCGGCCAGTTGATCGGCGACGTCCTCTTCCCGGCCGGTGATCGGAAGGTCGTACAGATCGATCATCATGTGGCCGAGCTCGTGGTAGAAACTGCCGATCTCGGCGTTGAGGGCAGCGTCCACCGGGTCGGGGTCGCCGTCCTGGGCGAAGACCCTCTCCGCGAAATCGGCGTCCTCGTAGCAGAGAACGACGGCTTGCTCGTTGGGGTCCCAGAAAGCATTCGGGTCGCCACACTGCTGACCCAGCAGCCGGACGTCATTCGGAAGGTTGAACGTCTCGTTGACCGACGCAGCCAGATCCTCGAGCAGCTGTGCGGACTCCATCAGTTCGCGTCCGTGCTGCGCTTCGGGTGTGGTCGCGTCCTCGTAGGTGGCCGTCATCTCCCCGTCGTCGGGCGCATCGCCGCCAGCCGCGGTATCGGTCGCGGCGGACGTGGATGCCTCCGATTGTGTTGATGCTGAGGGGCTTTCGTCAGCACTGGAGCCGCATCCGGCCAGCAGCAGCGCAACCGCCACCGCCGAAGTCACACGCCACACGATCACGAAAGCCCTCCCCGCACCGGCACTGGTTCGCCGATGATGACACATACCCGGGGGCTTCGCGGCAAACAACGCACAACGCGCGGGCTGCGGGTACGGAAAACGAGCCGGAAAGCGTGCCCAACCCCGCGCTCGGCGGCTGGGGTTCTGGGGATGGCACGAAAGATGAAGTGGGGCACCTGCTCTGCTTCAGACTATGGCAGACCCCCGGGCTTGCGGCAAGACCCCCGGGCTGCTGCAGAATCGTCCGGCCACGCCATCCGACAGACGGAAAACCTATGCCGAACAGCCCGAAACCCTTTGAGCCGCATGAGTCCGGCGCATACCTGCACGGCACGAAAGCCGACCTCGCAGTCGGCGATCTGCTGGTTCCCGGGCGTCCGATGAACTACGACCCCGGCCGCCAGGCCAACCACGTCTACGTCACCCAAACATTGGATGCCGCGGTATGGGGCGCCGAGTTGGCCGTCGGCGACGGCCGCGGCCGCATCTATGTCGTGGAACCGACGGGCGCGGTCGAGGACGACCCCAACGTGACGGACAAGAAGTTTCCCGGCAATCCGACACGGTCGTATCGCACCAAGGAACCCGTCCGGATCGTCGGCGAGATCACCGACTGGGCGGGCCACTCCCCCGAGCAGCTGCAGGCGATGCACGACGCGATGGCCGACCTCGCGCGGCGCGGATTGGACGTCATCTACGACTGACCGCCCGGCCGGTTACTCGAGCGCGGTGCGCACGATTTCGGCGATGCGCTTCTCGGTGACGTCGTCGAGGTCGTCGAAGTACCAGGCCGCCGGCATCAGCAGCCCGTCCTTCCCGCCCGCGGGCTTGAGCGCGACCTTCTCGCTGACACCCAGGCTCATGCGATCGTCGTTGCGGAAGAACACGAGGACGGGGCTGCTGGCGGACTTGGCGTAGCCCGGCATTCCGTACCAGATCCGGGGCTTGAGTTCGGGCCCTGCGGAGACGATCACGTCGTGCAGACGCTGCATGACGGCTCGTCTCGGCTCGTCCATGCCCGCGATCTTGTCGAGGACCTGCTTGAGGTTCTTGTCGTCTTTGTTCGCCACGGTCATGTCCTTAAGTTCGTAGTTGCAGTTACTTCGTGTTGTTACGTTGGGCTGTGACCCGGGTGGGTCGGGTGAGGCTGCATGG
>NZ_JBGGKV020000008.1:0-265024 GCF_041287165.2 Mycobacterium bulgaricum
TGTTGTTTGAGAACTCAATAGTGTGTTTGGTGGTTTTTGTTTGTTGTTTTTGTCGTGCCCCGGATTTTCCCGTTTGTGGGGTGCGATGTTTTTTTGGATGCCAGTTTGTGGTGTCTGTTGTTTGTGATCGGATTTTTCTGATTCGGATTCTTCCGGGTGTGTCCCGGGGTTTTTGTTTGGAGAGTTTGATCCTGGCTCAGGACGAACGCTGGCGGCGTGCTTAACACATGCAAGTCGAACGGACCTTCGGGTTAGTGGCGAACGGGTGAGTAACACGTGGGTGATCTGCCCTGCACTTTGGGATAAGCCTGGGAAACTGGGTCTAATACCGGATAGGACTACGCACTGCATGGTGTGTGGTGGAAAGCTTTTGCGGTGTGGGATGGGCCCGCGGCCTATCAGCTTGTTGGTGGGGTGATGGCCTACCAAGGCGACGACGGGTAGCCGGCCTGAGAGGGTGACCGGCCACACTGGGACTGAGATACGGCCCAGACTCCTACGGGAGGCAGCAGTGGGGAATATTGCACAATGGGCGCAAGCCTGATGCAGCGACGCCGCGTGAGGGATGACGGCCTTCGGGTTGTAAACCTCTTTCGCCAGGGACGAAGCGCAAGTGACGGTACCTGGAGAAGAAGGACCGGCCAACTACGTGCCAGCAGCCGCGGTAATACGTAGGGTCCGAGCGTTGTCCGGAATTACTGGGCGTAAAGAGCTCGTAGGTGGTTTGTCGCGTTGTTCGTGAAAACTCACAGCTTAACTGTGGGCGTGCGGGCGATACGGGCAGACTGGAGTACTGCAGGGGAGACTGGAATTCCTGGTGTAGCGGTGGAATGCGCAGATATCAGGAGGAACACCGGTGGCGAAGGCGGGTCTCTGGGCAGTAACTGACGCTGAGGAGCGAAAGCGTGGGGAGCGAACAGGATTAGATACCCTGGTAGTCCACGCCGTAAACGGTGGGTACTAGGTGTGGGTTTCCTTCCTTGGGATCCGTGCCGTAGCTAACGCATTAAGTACCCCGCCTGGGGAGTACGGCCGCAAGGCTAAAACTCAAAGGAATTGACGGGGGCCCGCACAAGCGGCGGAGCATGTGGATTAATTCGATGCAACGCGAAGAACCTTACCTGGGTTTGACATGCACAGGACGTGCCTAGAGATATGTATTCCCTTGTGGCCTGTGTGCAGGTGGTGCATGGCTGTCGTCAGCTCGTGTCGTGAGATGTTGGGTTAAGTCCCGCAACGAGCGCAACCCTTGTCTCATGTTGCCAGCACGTTATGGTGGGGACTCGTGAGAGACTGCCGGGGTCAACTCGGAGGAAGGTGGGGATGACGTCAAGTCATCATGCCCCTTATGTCCAGGGCTTCACACATGCTACAATGGCCGGTACAAAGGGCTGCGATGCCGTGAGGTGGAGCGAATCCTTTCAAAGCCGGTCTCAGTTCGGATCGGGGTCTGCAACTCGACCCCGTGAAGTCGGAGTCGCTAGTAATCGCAGATCAGCAACGCTGCGGTGAATACGTTCCCGGGCCTTGTACACACCGCCCGTCACGTCATGAAAGTCGGTAACACCCGAAGCCGGTGGCCTAACCCTTGTGGAGGGAGCCGTCGAAGGTGGGATCGGCGATTGGGACGAAGTCGTAACAAGGTAGCCGTACCGGAAGGTGCGGCTGGATCACCTCCTTTCTAAGGAGCACCACGAGAACCAGGCCCGCCCGCATGGTGTGGGAGTTCGGTGACCTTGGTCGAATCGTGAAGATGGCCTGTGTCTGTAGTGGATGCAGGTCTGGTGCAGTCAACAAACATGTCGGTCTCTTTCGGGGGCTAGATCATCAGACACACTATTGGGCTTTGAGACAACAGGCCCGCAGTTCCCTGGCCCCTGTGTGGGGTGGGAGGCGTGTTGTTGCCCTGCTTTGGTGGTGGGGTGTGGTGTTTGATTTGTGGATAGTGGTTGCGAGCATCTGAACGCATAGGTTTTGTGGCTTGTGTGTTCGGTGTAATGCAAATTTTTCTGATGCCCGCATGTGCTTTCTTTCGGGGGAGTGTGTGTGGGTGACTCATTTTTTGGTTTTGTGTTGTAAGTGTTTAAGGGCGCATGGTGGATGCCTTGGCACTGGGAGCCGATGAAGGACGTGGGAGGCTGCGATATGCCTCGGGGAGCTGTCAACCGAGCGTGGATCCGAGGATGTCCGAATGGGGAAACCCGGCACGAGTGATGTCGTGTCACCCAACGCTGAATATATAGGCGTTGGGGGGGAACGCGGGGAAGTGAAACATCTCAGTACCCGTAGGAAGAGAAAACAAAAGTGATTCCGTGAGTAGTGGCGAGCGAAAGCGGAGGATGGCTAAACCGTGTGCATGTGATACCCGGCGGGGGTTGTGTGTGCGGTGTTGTGGGACTTTCCTTCTTCTGCCCGCCGGCAGGAGCGGAAGTGATAAACCGTTGGGTTAGTTGAAGTGGCCTGGGATGGTCTGTCCGTAGAGGGTGAGAGCCCCGTAGACGAAAACTCAACGGCTTTCGTGGATTGTTCCCGAGTAGCAGCGGGCCCGTGGAATCTGCTGTGAATCTGCCGGGACCACCCGGTAAGCCTGAATACTTCTCAGTGACCGATAGCGGATTAGTACCGTGAGGGAATGGTGAAAAGTACCCCGGGAGGGGAGTGAAATAGTACCTGAAACCGTGCGCTTACAATCCGTCAGAGCCCTCCCTTTGTGGTGGGGTGATGGCGTGCCTTTTGAAGAATGAGCCTGCGAGTCAGGGACATGTCGCGAGGTTAACCCGGGTGGGGTAGCCGTAGCGAAAGCGAGTCTGAATAGGGCGTATCCACACAACAGTGTGTGGTGTAGTGGTGTGTTCTGGACCCGAAGCGGAGTGATCTACCCATGGCCAGGGTGAAGCGCGGGTAAGACCGCGTGGAGGCCCGAACCCACTTAGGTTGAAGACTGAGGGGATGAGTTGTGGGTAGGGGTGAAAGGCCAATCAAACTCCGTGATAGCTGGTTCTCCCCGAAATGCATTTAGGTGCAGCGTCGCAGTGTTCGTGTTGGAGGTAGAGCTACTGGATGGCCGATGGGCCTCACAAGGTTACTGACGTCAGCCAAACTCCGAATGCCGACACGGTGTAATGCGGCAGTGAGACGGCGGGGGATAAGCTCCGTGCGTCGAGAGGGAAACAGCCCAGATCGCCGGCTAAGGCCCCTAAGCGTGTGCTAAGTGGAAAAGGATGTGCAGTCGCGAAGACAACCAGGAGGTTGGCTTAGAAGCAGCCACCCTTGAAAGAGTGCGTAATAGCTCACTGGTCAAGTGATTGTGCGCCGATAATGTAGCGGGGCTCAAGCACACCGCCGAAGCCGCGGCAGCGTATTTATACGCTGGGTAGGGGAGCGTCCTGCACTCCGGTGAAGCAGCCTGGTAATGGAGTTGTGGAGGGTGTGGGAGTGAGAATGCAGGCATGAGTAGCGATAAGGCAAGTGAGAACCTTGCCCGCCGAAAGACCAAGGGTTCCTGGGCCAGGCCAGTCCGCCCAGGGTGAGTCGGGACCTAAGGCGAGGCCGACAGGCGTAGTCGATGGACAACGGGTTGATATTCCCGTACCCGTGTGTGAGCGTCCCTGATGAATCACCGGTACTAACCGCCCAAAAGGCGACAGATCTGATCCTTCGGGAAAGGACCGTCGCCGGCTGCGCGGGACCTTCGGTGGTAGTAGTCAAGCGATGGGGTGACGCAGGAAGGTAGCCGTACCAGTCAGTGGTAATACTGGGGCAAGCCGGTAGGGAGAAACCTAGGCAAATCCGGGTTTCACATATCCTGAGAGGTGATGCATAGCCGAGTGAGGCGAATTCGGTGATCCTATGCTGTCAAGAAAAGCCTCTAGCGAGTGCACACACGGCCCGTACCCCAAACCAACACAGGTGGTCAGGTAGAGAATACCGAGGCGTACGAGTGAACTATGGTTAAGGAACTCGGCAAAATGCCCCCGTAACTTCGGGAGAAGGGGGACCCACATACCGTCAACACCTTCGCGGTGGGCAGCGGGCGTGGGTGGCACAAACCAGTGAGAAGCGACTGTTTACTAAAAACACAGGTCCGTGCGAAGTCGCAAGACGATGTATACGGACTGACGCCTGCCCGGTGCTGGAAGGTTAAGAGGACCCGTTAACCCTTGGGTGAAGCGGAGAATTTAAGCCCCAGTAAACGGCGGTGGTAACTATAACCATCCTAAGGTAGCGAAATTCCTTGTCGGGTAAGTTCCGACCTGCACGAATGGCGTAACGACTTCTCAACTGTCTCAACCATAGACTCGGCGAAATTGCATTACGAGTAAAGATGCTCGTTACGCGCGGCAGGACGAAAAGACCCCGGGACCTTCACTACAACTTGGTATTGGTGCTCGATACGGTTTGTGTAGGATAGGTGGGAGACTGTGAAGCAGTCACGCCAGTGATTGTGGAGTCATTGTTGAAATACCACTCTGATCGTATTGGGCCTCTAACCTCGAACCGTATATCCGGTTCAGGGACAGTGCCTGGTGGGTAGTTTAACTGGGGCGGTTGCCTCCTAAAATGTAACGGAGGCGCCCAAAGGTTCCCTCAACCTGGACGGCAATCAGGTGTTGAGTGTAAGTGCACAAGGGAGCTTGACTGCGAGACGGACATGTCGAGCAGGGACGAAAGTCGGGACTAGTGATCCGGCACCTCTGAGTGGAAGGGGTGTCGCTCAACGGATAAAAGGTACCCCGGGGATAACAGGCTGATCTTCCCCAAGAGTCCATATCGACGGGATGGTTTGGCACCTCGATGTCGGCTCGTCGCATCCTGGGGCTGGAGCAGGTCCCAAGGGTTGGGCTGTTCGCCCATTAAAGCGGCACGCGAGCTGGGTTTAGAACGTCGTGAGACAGTTCGGTCTCTATCCGCCGCGCGCGTCAGAAGCTTGAGGAAACCTGTCCCTAGTACGAGAGGACCGGGACGGACGAACCTCTGGTCTACCAGTTGTCCCACCAGGGGCACCGCTGGATAGCCACGTTCGGACAGGATAACCGCTGAAAGCATCTAAGCGGGAAACCCCCTCCAAGACCAGGCTTCTCACCCATTCAGTGGGATAAGGCCCCCCGCAGACCACGGGATCGATAGACCAGACCTAGAAACGCAGCAATGCGCGCAGGGAACTGGCACTAACCGGCCGAAAACTTACAACAACAACAAAACCTCGCAACCACAACCACAAACCACACCACCCCCACCACCAAAAAACAGGGGCTACAAACTTCCCCACAAAAAAGGGGATCACTAAAAAAGTGAATAAAGTTACGGCGGTAATAGCGGCAGGGAAACGCCCGGACCCATCCCGAACCCGGAAGCTAAGCCTACCAGCGCCGATGATACTACCCACCCGGGTGGAAAAGTAGGACACCGCCGAACACAATTTAAGTCCTGTGCCCCTCGATTCAATCGGGGGGCACAGGCATTTGTGGGGAATTTATTCAGTCGAACAGGGTCGGAATGGCCGTGTCATCGCTTCGCTCCATTCCCAACAGCATTCTTTTGCGGTCCAAGCCGCCGCCGTAACCGGTCAAACTGCCATTCGCACCGATGACGCGATGGCAGGGCACGATGATTCCGATCGGATTGTGTCCATTGGCCAATCCGACGGCCCGAAATGCGCCGGGCGCGTTGATTTGTAGAGCGATTTCTCCATAGGACCGCGTCTCCCCGTAGGGAATTGTCAGCAGAGCTTTCCAGACTTTGCGTTGGAACTCCGTCCCGACCAGGTCGAGCTCTAGATGGAAGTCGCGGCGGGCGCCGCTGAAATACTCCCCGAGTTGTTCAACGGCATCGGGGAACGCTGAGTCGTCGCGCACCCATTCGGATCGGTCCGGCTCGTAGGTCTGGTCCACCATCCGAAGGTGTTGCAACCGACCGCCCGAGCCGGCGAGCGTGAGCAGGCCGACGGGGCTGTCCATCGTGCGGTACTGCACGGCGTCCATCATTTCTCCTTCGGTGGCCAGTGGTTCACGGCGTGGTCGAGTGCTGTCCAAAGATGTTGCGTCGCATAGGAACGCCAGGGCCGCCACGCGGCGCTGTGCTTGATGAGCGGACGCGGGGCCGCGGGCAGTCCGAGCTGCTCCGCCGCGGCACACACTCCGAGGTCGGTTCCGGGAAACGCGTCGGGGTCGCCGAGTCCGCGCATGGCGATCATCTCCGCCGTCCATGGCCCGATGCCGGGTATCGCCAGGAGCTGCGCGCGGGCCGCATCCCAGTCACATCCGGGATCTAGAACGACGCTGCCGCCGGCCAACCCCGCCACCAGAGCGTTCAGCGAGCGCTGGCGAGACTTCGGAAAGGCCAGGTGCTGTGGATCGATCTCGGCAAGCTCGTCGACGCCGGGAAAGACATGCGTGAGCCCGCCCTCCGGGTCGTCGATCGCCTTCCCATACGCACCCGCGAGCCGTCTGGCATGAGTACGTGCCGCGGCAGTCGAAACCTGCTGGCCCAGGACGACACGCAGCGCGAGTTCGTGTTCGTCGACTGTGCGCGGGATGCGTTGGCCCGGCGCCTTGGCGACCAGCGCTGCGAGGTGCGGGTCGCTGCCCAGGGCCTCCACGATTGCTTCGGGGTCCGCGTCGAGATCGAGCAGCCGCCGACTCCGGGCGATCGCTGCGGACAGGTCGCGGAAGTCGTCGACGACCAGCCGGCACTGGACGTGATCCGGGTACGGGGCCAGGCTGACGATTCCGGTGCCGTTCGGAAGACGCAGGGTTCGCCGGAACGCTCCGTCACGCACCTCTTCCACCCCAGGAACTGCGGTGGCTGCCAGATGTCCGAAGATGCCCTCGAAAGCGAACGGTGCCCGCACCGGGAGCCGCAGCGACATCACCCCCGTGCCTGCGGAGCCGGTCTGGCCGAAGCGCGTCCGAGCTCGATTGCGCAGCATCGTCGGTGTCAGGTCGCATACCGCTCGGACCGTGTCGTTGAATTGCCGGATGCTGGAGAAGCCGGACGCGAAAGCGACGTCACTGAACGGCATTTCGGTGGTCTCGATGAGGATGCGCGCCATCTGGGCACGCTGAGCCCGCGCGAGCGCAAGGGGCGCGGCGCCGACCTCGGAGTGCATCAGGCGTTCCAACTGCCGCACGGTGTAGCCCACCCGTGCGGCGAGGCCCGTCACGCCGTCGCGGTCGACCGTCCCGTCGGCGATGAGACGCATGGCGCGCGCGACGACGTCGCCGCGCACATTCCATTCCGGCGAACCGGGTGAGGCGTCCGGTCTGCACCGCTTGCAGGCGCGGAAGCCTGCGCGCTGCGCAGCCGCCGCGGTGGGATAGAACCGCATGTTGCGCGCATAGGGTGGGCGCACCGGACAACTCGGCCTGCAGTAGATGTTCGTGGTCAGCACCGCCGTGACGAACCATCCGTCGAACCGCAGGTCCTTGGATTGGACTGCCCGGTGGCAGCGGTCGAAATCGGTGTGCATGGCATCGACAATTACACGCGACCACCGACAGGACTGGCGGAAAAGCGACACGGTGGTCATCGGAGTGAAGCATCCTTGACAGCGCTGTCACTAAGTGACAATGTGATCCTGTCACTAAGTGACAGTGTAAGGAGGTGAGTGTCATCGCGCAGGCTCGGCCGGACGCGGCGCAGGCGCGCCTCCAGGTGTCGAGGCATGCCTGTGAACTTTTCTGGGACAAGGGGGTCGCGGCCACCAGCGGCGATGAGATCGCGGCGGCCGCGGGGCTTTCGACCCGAACCATTTGGCGATACTTCCGGTCGAAGGAAAGTTGTGTCGAGCCGGTGCTCGCGAAGTCGGCTGATCGGTTCCTGGCCACCATGCGCCGGTGGCCCGCGGAAATGTCGCTGTCCGAACATCTGGCAGCGGACACGATCGCCTACCCGCTTTCCGAGCGCGACATCGCCGACGAGAGAAGCGCGATGCGGATCGCCACCCTCTCGGTGTCGGATCCGGTGCTGCGGACGTCGTACCTGATGGTCCACGACTACATGGAGAAAGGCCTGATCCCGGTGTTCGCGGAGCGACTCGAACTGCCCGACTCGGACCTGACGGTCAAGTTGTATGCGGCCGCCGTGGCCGCAGCTTTCCGCGTCGTCGACGAGGAAGTCAGCATCGCGGTAATCGTCCGCAAGGAGAAATTCACGCAGGAAGAGGGCCTGGAGCTGATGGATCGCGCTATCGGCGATGCCACCAACGGTCGACTCGGAGGGCCTGTCGCCACCTGACCGAAACCTGACACTCACAACCGGATAAAGCGCCGCGGGCCCGATGGCCCGGCGATCGCGCATGCCTGAACGCTGCAGACGAAAGGAATAAGCCGCACCATGCCTCAGTCGACGAAGCCGGCGCCCACAATTCTCCAGCAGATGGGCGGAACCGCGGGCGTGGTGCATGCGGCCCTGCCGAGCATTGCCTTCGTCGCCGGTGACGCGGTATTCGGACTCGCGGGTGCCATCGCCGTCGCACTGGGCACCGCCGCGGCGATCGCCGTGATCCGGCTGCTCCGCAGGGAAGCGGTGCAGCCGGCGGTGTCGGGAGCATTGGGCGTCGCCATCGCGGCATACATCGCCTGGCAGACCGGGGAAGCGAAAGACTATTTCCTGCTTGGCATTTGGATGAGCCTTGTGCTGGCCGTCATCTTCCTCGCGTCGGTGCTCCTGCGATGGCCGCTCGTCGGTGTCATCTGGAACAGCCTCAACGGCGCCGGACACGCCTGGCGTGACGACACACGCTCCCTGTACGCGTACGACGTGGCGACGCTCACTTTCGTCGTCGTGTTCGTGGCTCGGTTCGTCGTGCAGCGCTGGCTCTACGACGGAGATCAGACGGGCTGGCTGGCCGTCGCGAGGATCGCCATGGGCTACCCGCTGCTCGTGGTGGCGCTGGTGGTGAGCTACTGGGCGGTCCGCTATTCGAGGCGACGACTCAGCTCGGACTGACCGGTGTCGCCAGACGCGTTGGCTCTGAATGGCCGCGCAGCGTCACCGACTCACCCAAAACCCAGTGCTCCCTTTCGCTTTCGGTGGCGCGGTCCACAGCATTCGAAGACGCGACCAGATGTCCTTCGACTTTCTTCGACAGTTCGCACAACCGTGCCGCCTCATTGACGGGCTCGCCGATCACCGTGTATTCGAACCGCTCTTTCGCGCCGACGTTGCCCGCGACGACCTGGCCCGATGCCACCCCGATACCCGCGTCGCATTCGGGGACCTCGGCGCGCAGCCGCCGGGCCATGGCGCGCGCCGCGGCGAGTGCCTCGGCCTCGGCGTTGTCCAACGACACCGGTGCGCCGAACACAGCCAGGACGGCGTCGCCTTCGAACTTGTTCACGAGTCCGTGGTGTTTATCGACCTCGTCGACGATGACGTCGAAGAACCTGTTGAGCAGCTCCACGACCTCTACGGCCGGCCTGCTGGTGACGAGCTCGGTCGAGCCGATGATGTCGACGAAGATCACCGCGGCATCGCGTTCTTCGCCGCCCAGCTCGATCTGTTGCTTCTCGGCGGCCAAGGCGACTTCGCGCCCGACGTGGCGGCCGAACAGATCGCGAAGCCGTTCGCGTTCCCGCAACCCGTGCACCATCGAGTTGAATCCACGTTGCAGCTCACCGAGCTCGGTGCCGTCGAACACCACCAGATTGCAGTCCAGATCCCCGCCCTCGACCTGCTTGAGCGCAGCCCGCACCACCCGGACCGGCGTCGCGATGAGCCACGACAACAGCCACATCAGGACCAAGCCGAAGATCAGTGCGACAAGCGCGATGATCATGACCGCAACGGCGAACTGCGTTGCGCTGAGATTCTGCAGCGACAGCGCAAACACCGCGAGCAGCAGGATGCCCAGGACCGGCACCCCGGAGCTCAGCAACCAGACCGTCATGGTCCGGCCCATGACGCCGTGCGCCAACCGGCGGGGCGGTCGGCCCGCTTCCAGGGCCTGCGCCGCGATCGGCCGAAGCGAGAACTCGGTGATCATGTAGCACGCCGTGGCGACGACGATCCCCGGGAAACCGACCGCGAACAGGAAGCGGGGAATGAATGCCGAATCCTGTAGGCCGTACAACAGCGTCAGCAGCGCCGTGCCGACGCCCCAGAGCAGCAGCATCTTCTTCGCGACGCGCGCTGGTGCGTGGAACACATTGCGCTGGTCGTCGCGGGTGGGGCCACGCTCCTCGATGGCCCAGCGCAGCGACCCGACCGTGGTGGAGGTGATCCACGCGGTGCCGAAAACCAGTGCGAGGAGCATGTACGCGGGCACGACGCCGAAGGTCAACCAGGCAGGCGCGTCGGTGAACACGCTCGGCACCGGGATCGCGACGGTGTTGAGCAGCAGCGAAACCCCGATGCCGAGGATGTTGGTGAACAGGATGAAGAACGTCAGGATGATCTGGATGCGGATGCGCCGGCGGCTCTGGCTCTCCTCGGGGCGGCCCAGCAACCAGGAGCCGTAATCGGGTGTTTCCAGCCGACCGCTTTGGCGCGTCAGCCTCTCCAGCACCCGGCCCAACCGATGCGGCACGCTCTTGGTGGCGTTCATTGGTACGTCAGCCTAGTGATACCCATGCCGCCATCTATGGTGGTTCGGTGCGGCTCGTCATCGCCCAGTGCACCGTCGATTACGTCGGACGGCTCACAGCCCATCTCCCATCGGCCAAACGACTGCTGTTGTTCAAGTCCGATGGTTCGGTGAGCGTGCATGCCGACGATCGTGCCTACAAACCGCTGAACTGGATGAGTCCGCCGTGTTGGCTCGTCGAGCAGCCCGACGGGGACGTCCCCGTGTGGGTGGTGGAGAACAAGGCAGGGGAGCAGCTGCGTATCACGGTCGAGGACATCGAGCACGATTCGAGCCATGAGTTGGGTATCGACCCCGGCCTCGTGAAGGACGGCGTAGAAGCCCACCTGCAGGCTCTCCTCGCCGAGCACGTCGAACTGCTGGGAGCCGGGTACACGCTGGTGCGCCGCGAGTACATGACGCCCATCGGACCCGTCGACCTGCTGTGCCGCGACGAGCAGGGCCGTTCGGTGGCCGTCGAGATCAAGCGGCGTGGCGAGATCGACGGTGTCGAGCAGCTCACGCGCTACCTGGAGCTGATGAACCGGGACTCGCTGCTGGCCCCGGTCGCGGGGGTCTTCGCCGCCCAGCAGATCAAGCCCCAGGCTCGCACCCTGGCCACCGATCGCGGAATTCGTTGTCTGACACTTGATTACGACAAGATGCGGGGTATGGACAGCGACGAGTTCCGCCTCTTCTGATGGTGAAACGTCGCGCACCGCGCAAACGCCCGCCGGTGCGTGAACCGCTGCCCACGCCGACGCGAACAGAGGTCGGCGCCGACGGTTACGACTACGAGGTGCGACCGGTGGCCGCCGCCAGGGCCATCAAGATCTACCGCTGCCCGGGCTGCGACCACGAGATCAAACCCGGCGTCGCCCATGTGGTGGTGTGGCCGACAGACAGTTCGGGCGGCGTGGAGGATCGCAGGCACTGGCACACGCCGTGCTGGACGAACCGCGCGACACGCAGTCCGACCCGACGGTGGTCCTAGTGCGAGGACGCGTCCGAGGCCGGTTCGACGAGCTCGATGAGCACGCCACCACCGTCCTTCGGATGGATGAAGTTGATCCGCGAGTTCGCGGTGCCGCGACGGGGCGCGTCGTAGATCAGGCGGATGCCCTGCTCGCGCAGACGGTCGCTCAACGCGTCGAGGTCGCTGACCCGGTAGGCGAACTGCTGCAGCCCGGGGCCGCGCTTGTCGAGGAACTTGGCGATGGTCGAGCTGTCGTCGATCGGCGACATCAACTGGATCTGGGTGCTGCCGACCGTTGCGCCGCGCACCGAGAGCATCGCCTCGCGGATGCCCTGCTCCTCGTTGACCTCTTCGTGAAGCACGATCATGCCCAGGTGGTCGTGATACCACTTGATGGCCGCGTCCAGGTCGGGGACGGCGATGCCGACGTGATCGATGGCGGTCACCAGCGCGGTGGCCAGTACCGGACGGGCGTCTGTCTGCTCGGCGGTCATAAAGAAAAAGTAACCTAACAAGATCGATTTCGAATAGGTCGGTGGCTTGTATAGCCTTTCTCTGGGCTTTCTAAGCCCCCAATTTCTGCTGTGGAGGTAGCCATGACGACGTCCGTGATTGTTGCTGGAGCCCGTACCCCGGTCGGCAAGCTGATGGGTTCGCTGAAAGATTTCTCCGGCAGCGATCTGGGTGCCGTCGCGATCAAGGGTGCCCTCGACAAAGCCGGCGTGGCGGCCTCTGCGGTCGAGTACGTGATCATGGGCCAGGTGCTGTCGGCCGGTGCGGGGCAGATGCCCGCCCGTCAGGCCGCCGTCGCCGCGGGCATCGGCTGGGACGTTGCCTCGCTGACCATCAACAAGATGTGCCTGTCGGGCATCGATGCGATCGCGCTGGCCGATCAGCTGATCCGCGCCGGTGAGTTCGACGTGATCGTCGCCGGCGGACAGGAGTCGATGACGCAGGCGCCGCACCTGCTGATGAACAGCCGCTCGGGCTACAAGTACGGCAACGTCACCGTGCTCGACCACATGGCCTATGACGGCCTGCACGACGTGTTCACCGATCAGCCCATGGGCGCGCTCACCGAGCAGCGCAACGACGTCGACAAGTTCACCCGCGCCCAGCAGGACGAATACGCCGCATCGTCGCACCAGAAGGCGGCAAGGGCTTGGAAAGACGGCGTCTACACCGACGAGGTCGTCCCGGTGAAGATTCCCCAGCGCAAGGGCGACCCGATCGAGTTCGCTGAGGACGAGGGCATCCGCGCCGACACCACCGCGGAGTCCCTGGGCGGGCTGCGGCCGGCGTTCCGCAAGGACGGCACGATCACCGCGGGCTCGGCCTCCCAGATCTCCGACGGCGCGTGCGCGGTCGTTGTCATGAACAAGGCGAAGGCCGAGGAGATGGGCCTGACCTGGCTGTGTGAAATCGGGGCACACGGCGTGGTCGCCGGGCCGGATTCGACGCTGCAGAGTCAGCCGGCCAACGCGATCAAGAAGGCTGTCGCCAAGGAGGGCATCTCCTTCGACCAGCTCGATGTCATCGAGATCAACGAGGCGTTCGCGGCAGTTGCGCTGGCGTCCACGCAGGAGTTGGGCATTGATCCCGACAAGGTCAACACCAACGGCGGCGCCATCGCGATCGGGCACCCGATCGGCATGTCCGGAGCCCGGATCACGCTGCACGCGGCGCTCGAACTGGCCCGCAAGGGCTCCGGTTACGCCGTGGCCGCGCTGTGCGGCGCCGGTGGGCAGGGTGACGCACTCATCCTCCGCAGGCCGTGACCTTCGCCGCAGTCAACGACGCTGTGTAGTAGCTGTGGGTCGTCGTCCGGCACAATGACGGCATGACTAGCGCTTACGACCTCCGCACCGCCGCGGGATGGTTCCGGTTGATCGCCTTCGCAGAAGCCGTCAGTTGGGCCGGCCTGCTGATCGGGATGTACTTCAAATACCTCGGCACCCCGCAAACCGAAATCGGGGTCAAGGTGTTCGGTCCCATCCACGGCGGCATTTTCATGGCGTTCGTCGTCGCCGCGCTCGTGGTCGGCATCAAGCTCAGGTGGCGGATCGGCACATGGTTGCTGGCGTTGCTGGGCAGCATCGTGCCCCTTGGCAGTGTGATCTTCCTCATATGGGCAGATCGGACGGGTCGGATGGGCCCGCAGACAGGCGCTTCGCCGGTCGCGGCCGGGCAGGGTCAGGCAGGGGCTTCGGTACCCGAAACGACGTGACAGACTTGTTCACGTGACGCGTCCTGGACCCCGAATCTCACCGGCCCTGGCGGGTGCCGTCGATCTGTCGGCGCTCAAACAACGACCTGCCGCTTCCGGCGGGGCTGCCCCGACCGGCAGCCCGGGCGGCGTCGAGGTCACCGAGGCCAATCTCGAAGCCGAGGTGCTGGTCCGCTCCACCGAGGTGCCCGTCGTCGTCCTGCTGTGGTCGCCCCGGAGCGACTCCAGCATTCAGCTCGGCGACGCGCTGGGATCGCTGGCGGCGGCCGACGGCGGCAAGTGGACGTTCGCGACCATCAACGTCGACACCACGCCCCGGGTTGCGCAGATGTTCGGCGTCCAGGCGGTGCCCACCGTCGTCGCTCTGGCAGCGGGCAGGCCGGTGTCCAGCTTCGAGGGCTCGCAGCCGCCCGAGCAGTTGCGCCGATGGATCGACTCGCTGCTGAACGCCGTGGCCGGGAAGCTCAACGGTGCGGGCGAGGAAGACGGTGCCGAGCAGGCCGACCCTCAGGTCGAACAGGCCAGGGCGTTCCTCGACGCGGGCGATTTCGATGCCGCCCGCTCTGCGTATCAGGCGATCCTGGACGCTGACCCCAACCACCCCGAGGCCAAGGGCGCTGTCCGGCAGATCGGTTTCCTACAGCGCGCGACGAGCCACCCGCAGAATGCCGCGGCGCTCGCCGACGCCGCGCCGGATGACATCGACGCGGCCTTCGCAGCTGCCGACGTCGAGATCCTGCAGCAAGACGTTCACGCCGCGTTCACGCGCCTCACCAACCTCGTGAAACGCACCGCGGGCGACGATCGCACCAGGGTGCGCACGCGGCTCATCGAGCTGTTCGACCTGTTCGATCCCGCCGATCCGGAGGTCATCGCGGGCCGGCGCAATCTGGCCAACGCGCTCTACTGAGGTGCGCTGCGCCCGCGACGCTCAGGCGGGTTCGAACCAGAGCGCCGACAGCGGCGGGATCACCATCACCGCGGAAGCCGGGCGGCCGTGCCACGGTTCGTCCGTCGCCTCGACGGCACCGTAGTTGCCGATACCGGAACCGTGGTAGTTGTCTGAATCGGTGTTGAGCACCTCGCGCCAGGTGCCGGCGTGCGGAAGGCCCAGCCGGTAGCGCGAATGTTCGGCCCCGGAGAAATTGAACACGCACGCCATCATGGAGCCGTCGTCACCGAAGCGCATGAAGCTCAACACGTTGTTCGCCGAATCGTTGGCGTCGATCCAGGAGTAGCCCTCGGGTTGGGTGTCGCGTGACCAGAGCGCGCGCCGGCTCGAGTAGATCGAGTTGGCGTCGGTCAGCATGCGCAGGATGCCGTCGGAGAACCCCTGCTCGTCGAGCTGGAACCAGTCGACACCGCGCTCCTCCGACCATTCGGCGCGCTGGCCGAACTCCTGGCCCATGAACAGCAACTGCTTTCCGGGGTGGGCCCACTGATAAGCGAGCAGGCTCCGGATGCCCGCGGCCTTCATGTGGTCGTTGCCGGGCATGCGGCCCCACAACGTGCCCTTGCCGTGCACCACCTCGTCGTGACTGATCGGCAGCACGAAATTCTCGCTGAACGCATAGATCATCGAGAAGGTGATCTCACCATGGTGATAGCTGCGGTGGATGGGGTCGCGCTTGATGAACTCGAGCGTGTCGTTCATCCAGCCCATATTCCACTTCATCGAAAAGCCAAGTCCGCCAAGGTTGGTCGGCCGGGTCACGCCAGGCCACGACGTGGACTCCTCGGCGATGGTGACGATGCCGGGGTTGATCTTGTGGACGGTGGCGTTCATCTCCTGGAGGAACTGCACCGCCTCGAGATTCTCGCGTCCGCCGTAGATGTTCGGCGACCAGCCGCCTTCCGGGCGTGAGTAATCGAGGTAAAGCATCGATGCGACGGCGTCCACCCGCAGCCCGTCGACGTGGTACTCCTGCAGCCAGTACAGGGCGTTGGCGACCAGGAAGTTGCGGACCTCGGCGCGACCGAAGTCGAAAACATAGGTGCCCCAGTCCAACTGCTCGCCACGTCGCGGGTCGCCGTGTTCATAGAGCGCCGTGCCGTCGAAACGCCCCAGTGCCCATGCGTCCTTGGGGAAGTGCGCAGGAACCCAGTCGACGATGACGCCGATTCCGGCGCGATGCAGGGTGTCGACGAGATGGCGGAACTCGTCGGGGGAACCGAACCGTGACGACGGCGCGTAGTACGAGGTCACCTGGTAGCCCCAGGACCCCCCGAACGGGTGCTCGGCCACGGGCAGCATCTCGACGTGGGTGAAGCCGTGCTCCAACAGGTAGTCGGTCAGCTGTTCGGCCAGCTCGGTGTAGCTCAGCCCGGGGCGCCACGACCCCAGGTGAACCTCGTAGGTGCTCATCGGCTCGAACACGGGGTTGCGCAGCGCGCGACCGTCCATCCACTCGGCGTCGTCCCAGGTGTAGTTGCTTTCGAAGACGCGCGACGCGGTTTGAGGTGGCACCTCGGTGGCGAACGCCATCGGATCGGCGCGGTCGGTGACAGATCCGTCGGCGCCGTGGATGCGGAACTTGTACAACCCGCCCTCGGGGAAGTTGGGCCAGAACAGCTCCCACACACCCGTCGAGCCCAGCACCCGCATCTGTGCTTCGTTGCCCCAATGGTTGAAGTCGCCGGTCACGCTGACACCCCTGGCATTCGGCGCCCACACGGCGAATGACACCCCGGTGACCTCGCCGTCGGGGGTGGTGAAGCTGCGCGGGTGCGCGCCCAGGATTTCCCACAGGCGCTCGTGGCGCCCTTCCGCGAACAGATGCAGGTCGATCTCGCCCAGGGTGGGCAGGAACCGGTACGCGTCGGCGACGCTGTGCACGAAAGCCGATTCGTCCTCGGAGTACTTGACCTCGAACCGGTAGTCGATCAGGTTCGTGAACGGCACCGCGACGGCGAACACCCCGGCCTCGACGTGTTGCAACGGATAGCGCACACCACCGATCACGGCGACGACCTCCGCAGCGTGCGGACGGTACGCGCGGATCACCGTGTGGTCGTCGTACTCATGCGCACCCAGCACGGAATGCGGATCGTGGTGTTCACCAGACAGCAAGCGGTTCAGGTCCGAGGTGTGCGGACGCAGATGCGGACTGTCGATCTGGTTGTTCAGGTTGGACGCCTTGGTCATCTCGTCACTCCCTACGCAGTAGGTTCAATCGTTGGTCAGCCGGAACGTGGGGCATGTTCAGCACGTGAGAGACGGCCCGCGCCGGATCGATCCGTACGTAATTGCTCTGTCCCCACTGGTATTCCTCGCCCGTGATCTCATCGCGTACCCAGAATCGGTCCTGTTGATCCATGCCGAGTGCGCCCATGTCGAGCCAGAGGATGCCCTCTTCCGGACCGAACGCGTTCAGGGTCACCACCACCAGCACCTGGTCGCCGGAGATCGGGTCGAACTTGCTGTAAGCCAACAATGCGTCGTTGTCGATGTGGTGGAACTTGATGGTGCGCAGTTGGTGCAGCGCAGGATGCACCCGGCGGATCTCGTTGAGCCGCGTGAGGAACGGCTCCAGCGATTCGCCGTCGGACAGAGCGGCTTCGAAGTCGCGCGGCCGCAGCTCGTACTTCTCGGAGTTCAGATACTCCTCGCTGCCTTCCCGCACAGCGCGGTGCTCGAAGAGCTCGAACCCCGAGTACACACCCCAGGTCGGACTCATCGTCGAGGCCAGCACGGCGCGGATGGCGAACATGCCGGGCCCACCGTGCTGCAGGCTCTCATGAAGGATGTCGGGGGTGTTGACCCACAGGCTTTGCCTGCTGTAATCAGCGTGCTCGGCGATGGATTCACCGAACTCCGTGAGCTCCCACTTGGCGGTGCGCCACGTGAAATACGTATAGGACTGCGTGTAGCCGAGCTTGGCCAGCCCGAACAACCGCGCCGGCCGGGTGAAGGCCTCGGCCAGAAACAGCACGTCGGGGTCGATGTTCTTGACCTCGCCGATCAGCCAGGCCCAGAAGTTCGGTGGTTTCGTGTGCGGGTTGTCGACCCGAAAGACCTTGACGCCGTGCGAAACCCAGAATTTCACCACCCGCAGGACCTCTTCGTACAGCCCCGTGGGGTCGTTGTCGAAGTTCAGCGGATAGATGTCCTGGTACTTCTTCGGAGGGTTCTCGGCGTACGCGATCGTGCCGTCGGGCAGGACGGTGAACCACTCGGGATGATCGCGCGCCCACGGGTGGTCCGGCGCGCATTGCAATGCGAGGTCGAGCGCGACCTCGAGACCCTCATCGCGGGCGGCGGCGACGAAATCGTCGAAGTCGTCGATGGTGCCGAGGTCAGGATGTACCGCGTCGTGCCCGCCTTCGTCGCTGCCGATGGCCCACGGCGATCCGACATCGCCCGGTGCTGCAGTGACGCTGTTGTTGCGGCCCTTGCGGTGCACCTTGCCGATCGGGTGGATCGGCGGCAGGTAGACGATGTCGAAGTTCATTCTCGCGACACGCGGAAGCGCCTTGGTCGCGGTTGCGAAGGTGCCGTGCACGGGGTTGCCGGACTGGTCCCAGCCGCCCGTCGAGCGGGGGAAGAACTCGTACCAGGAACTGAAACGCGCAAGGGGGCGATCCACCCAGACGCCGTACTGGTTTCCGCGGGTGATGAGCTCGCGCAGCGGGAACTGGTCGAGAAGCGCGGTGATGTCGGGGGCCAGGGCCGCGCCCGCGCGGTAGAACGGGTCACCGGGTTCTCGCAGGCGGGCGGCTGCCTCGGCCAGGGGATACCGGTCCTGCCGCGGCACACCGGTGGCGGCCCGGTCGAGCAGTCGCGCACCGACGAGGAGGTCGTTGTTCAGTTCGCCTTCGCTCTGGCCCGCGTCCAGTTTGGCGATGACGTGCTTGCGCCAGGTGGCGATGGGGTCGCCCCAGCCATCGACTCGGAAGGTCCACAAGCCCACCTCGTCAGGACTGAACTGCCCGTGGAACACATCGGGAGTGCGGCCCATGGCCATCGGCAGCGCCGTCGGCTTTCCTCGGCCTTTGGCGTTGACGACGTCCTGGATCGGTACCGGTTCCGGCGCGCTCACGCGTCCCGGCGGTTCCTCCGCCAGCGGCGGGTAGGCAGCGCCGTGATATCTCACCACCAGCGTGGCCGCCACGGCGTCGTGGCCCTCCCGCCATACGGTCGCCGATACAGGTAACACCTCACCCACCACAGCCTTGGCGGGGAAGCGCCCGTTGGATACGACGGGCTGGACGTCATCGATCTCGATACGACCGGCGGTCACTGTCGACTCTCCCTACCACTCGAGCGTGCTGCGGCATACGCCGCACGCGTCGTTGTCTGGTCTCGTCTGCGCGGTTCTCTGGGTGGCGATCTGGCACCGAGTCGGCGCCGACCCTGCCCTAGTCGCGCCTATACCCACCGTAGTGTCCGACTCAACCTTCCGTTGGATACCGAACGGTCGAACCAGGGTGGGGAACGCACCACATCCGAACGGCCGACGGCAGTAACGTGAAGACGCGTGAAAGCACTCCGCCGATTCACCGTCCGCGCGCATCTCCCCGGGCCGTTGGCCGCTCTTGAGCGACTCTCCGTCAATTTGCGCTGGTCCTGGGACAAACCGACCCAGGACCTGTTCGAGGCCATCGACCCCCAGGTGTGGGCGCACGTCGGCGGCGATCCCGTCGCGCTGTTGGGGCAGGTGGCCCCCGCGCGCCTGGAGGAGGTGGCCCGCGACGAATCTTTCGTGCGGCGCCTCGACGCCCTGGCCGCCGATCTGGACAACTACCTGACCAGGCCGCTGTGGTACCAGCAACTCGCGGACGAAGGGACCACCGATCTGCCGAGGGGAATCGCGTACTTCTCGATGGAGTTCGGCGTCGCCGAGGTGCTGCCGAACTATTCGGGCGGCTTGGGGATCCTCGCCGGCGATCATCTCAAGTCGGCGTCGGATCTGGGTCTGCCGCTGGTCGCCGTCGGCCTGTACTACCGCTCCGGCTACTTCCGTCAGTCGTTGAGCGCCGACGGGTGGCAGCATGAGAGCTATCCGTCCCTGGATCCGCAGGGTCTGCCGTTGCGGTTGCTGACCGACGCGCAGGGCATACCGGTGTTGATCCATTTGGCGCTGCCCGACGGCGCCCAGCTGTTCGCGCGGGTCTGGATTGCCCAAGTTGGCCGAATTCCGTTGCTGCTGCTCGATTCTGACATTCCGGAGAACGAGCACGATCTGCGTTCGGTGACCGACCGCCTCTACGGTGGTGATCAGGAACACCGCATCCGTCAGGAGATCCTCGCCGGCATCGGTGGGGTCCGCGCGATCCGGGCCTTCACCGAGATCGAGGGGCTTCCGGCGCCCGAGGTGTTCCACATGAACGAGGGACACGCCGGCTTCTTGGGTGCCGAGCGGATCCGTGAGCTCATCGAGGCGGGCCTCGACTTCGACACGGCGCTGGCCGTCGTCCGGGCATCGACGGTCTTCACCACGCACACGCCGGTGGCCGCGGGCATCGACCGTTTCCCGGTGGAGATGGTGGAGCGTTATTTCGGCCCGGAGCCCGGGGGGACGTCCGTGGGCGGCTCGCGACTGCTGCCGGGAGTGTCGTTGGACCGGATCGTCGCCTTCGGGGCGGAGGACGACCCGTCGAAGTTCAACATGGCGCACATGGGACTGCGGTTGGCGCAGCGCGCCAATGGTGTGTCGTTGTTGCACGGACGGGTCAGTCGAGAGATGTTCAACGAGCTGTGGGAGGGATTCGATCCGCAGGAGGTGCCGATCGGGTCCGTCACCAACGGTGTGCACGCACCGACCTGGGCGGCGCCGCAGTGGCTGCAACTCGGACGGGAGTTGATCGGCAGTGCGGATCTGAGCTCGCTGAGCGAGCCGGAGACCTGGCAGCGCCTGCAGGAGGTGGATCCGGGGCACATGTGGTGGATCCGCTCCCAGTTGCGCGAAGAGCTGATCGACGACGTCCGCGCCAGAATCCGCCGATCTTGGTTGGAACGCGGGGCATCCGACGCCGAGTTGGGTTGGATAGCAACAGCTTTCGACCCCAAAGTGCTGACCATCGGATTCGCGCGCAGAGTGCCGACCTACAAGCGGTTGACGCTGATGTTGCGCGACCCCGACCGGTTGGCCCGGTTGCTCCTCGACGACGAGCGACCCATCCAGCTGATCGTCGCAGGCAAGTCGCACCCCGCCGACGATGGCGGCAAGGCGCTGATCCAGCAGGTGGTGCGCTTCGCCGACCGTGAGGATCTGCGCCACCGCATCGCCTTTCTTCCCGATTACGACATGTCGATGGCGCGCAAGCTCTACCACGGCTGCGATGTGTGGCTGAACAACCCGCTTCGTCCCCTGGAGGCCTGCGGCACCTCGGGGATGAAGAGCGCGCTGAACGGGGGCCTGAACCTGTCGATCCGCGACGGGTGGTGGGACGAGTGGTACGACGGCGAGAACGGTTGGGAGATCCCAACTGCCGACGGTCTGGCCGACGAGGGCCGCCGCGACGACCTGGAGGCCGCCGCGCTGTACGACCTCCTGGAACGTGCCGTGGCACCGAAGTTCTACGACCGCGACGAGCACGGGGTGCCGACCCGCTGGGTCGAGATGGTGCGCCACACGCTTCAGGTGCTGGGCCCGAAGGTGCTGGCATCGCGGATGGTTCGCGATTACACGCAGAAGTACTACCTGCCCGCGGCGCAGGCGTTGCGCAAGGTGATCGAACCCGGCGAGCCCGGTGTCGCCGAGTACGCGGTGCCGTTCGGGGCGGCGCGGGAACTCGCCGAGTACCGGCACCGGGTGGCGACGGCGTGGCCGCAGGTGAAGATCACCGACGTGGACAGTTCCGGGCTGCCCGACGTTCCCCTCCTCGGCGCGGACCTGACGCTGACGGCGCTGGTCGATCTGGGCGGGCTTCGTCCCGACGAGGTGACGGTCCAGGCGGTGCTCGGGCGCGTGGACGGCGGGGACGTGCTGGTGGACCCGGCCGCACTGCCGATGAGCCACAGCGGCACGGCGGAGACCGGCAATGAGATCTTCGCCATGACGACGCCGTTGCCGTTTGCCGGTTCGGTCGGCTACACCGTGCGGGTGCTACCGCATCACCGACTGCTGGCCGGGGACAACGAACTCGGGCTCGTCGCGTTGGCCTGACCCAGGCTTGCCGCGAAATATCATTCCCGGCTGTCGTTTCAGCGCCGACCGCGACCCGGAATGATATTTCGCGGGCGGCGGGCGGGCGCCCCGCGGCTCAGGGGAAGCGCTTGAAGCACCGGTCCGCGTCGCTGAGGACTCCGAGCCGGAACGCGTCGATCCGCGAAAAGCCTGACGGGACCGAGTCGCCGTTGACGTCGCTGGCGGCGAGGCCGTTGACGAGTATGCCGGACACAGCCTCGTCGACGTCGCCCGCCGTCAGTGCGATGGTGTTGCCGTCGGGCGTCTCGACCTCCTTGGTCATCTTGACCGTGGCCACGCCCGTCAGGCACGCGGTCCGCAGCGCGGCCTCGGCGTTGTCGAGTGCCACCCCGCCGCGTTCCTGCTGGATCGCCAGCATGTAGCGGGACACCAGCACCGAGTACGCGGAGTTGTCACCGGTCACCAGAGTGGCCCCGTCATCGGGATCCGACTGCGCGCCCAGATCCTGCAGCCCGGGCAGATCCACGATGATCGTGTTGGTCGCCGGGCAGAACGACGCGGGTGGACTCGGCCGTGCGTCGACGCAGTTCTTGGCCTCGTCCGTGTCGAAGCTCAGCGCAGGGGGGGTCTTGGGCGAGAACAGGATTCCCATCGCGTCGACGATGGAGCGGGCGGAGTCCTCGGTGACCGGCAATTCGCCGGTCTGGTCTTCGGGCAGCAGCACGGGCAGATCGCCGCGCCTCTGGCCGATCTCGCGCAGGTCGATGGTGGCGCACGCCGAGGGGCCGTCGGCGAAGCCGAACTGAAACGCCGAGAGGCGTTCGAAAGCCGAACCGTGCTCGTCGTAGCCGACATCGGGATCACCTTCGGTGAGAAGGGGATCGCGAAACGAGATGACGCCTGCGAGCACGTTGTTGAGGCCCTCGCCGGTGCTCAGCGTGAAACGTTGCGACGAATCCTCGGCAACCCAGCGCATGTAGGCACCCGAGAAGCAATCGGCCTGTTGCTCGGCGACCAGCGTCGGGGTGTCGTTCTTGGACAGCGCGGCGAGGCGGCCGACCGCGTGCCCGTACTCGTGCGCCAACACCATCACCACACCCATATCCCCGTACGCGCGCTGCAGACCGGGCAGCAGTTCGCCGCGGTCCCAGCCGATCGTCCTGTCGCCATAGCAGTAGCCCGCGTTGACCAGTCCGTAGGTGTCGTCGCCGCAGAACTCGCCGTCGAAGCCGTTGGCGTCCCAGGAGATCAGCTCGGCCACCGGTTTGAAGGGTTCGTCGAACGCCTCTTCGTAGGCGACCGCCCAGTAGTCCTCGATATCGCTGATCGCGCTCGCGGCCAGCTCGTCGATCTCCCCGCCGTCGGTCCCCTCGACGTCGCGCGCGGGTGGTTCCGCGTCCGGGCGAAGACCCGTCGGACCATCCGTCGCCGGCATGCCGGCCACACTGAAGGGATCGGCGAAGACCGATACGGCGTTGCCTTGCAAAGTCGTTGAGCATCCGGTGCCCGCCAGGGCGGTGCAGGCGGCGATCGCGGCGGCAAGCAGGCGCCTCGGGTTTCTCGACGGGCTCATGGACGCCGCCTTTCGGTAGTGGGCGCAGACGCGGACGGCCATCCGCGAGGGCGCGCGCCGAACTTTCCGGACAGAATAGTGAATCCGCGTCGCCTGCTGCGCATATCGGACGACTCGGGGGATCAGCCCGTGCCGCGTAGCCGCACCAGCGCCGCACGTACCGCCGCGCTGTCGGTGGTGGCCCAGAACGGCGGCAGGGAAGCACGCAGGAATCCGCTGTAACGCGCGGTGGCCATCCGCGAATCGAGCACGGCGACGACTCCGCGATCGTCGACGCGGCGCAGCAGCCGCCCTGCGCCCTGAGCGAGCAACAACGCGGCATGACTGGCCGCGACCGCCATGAAGCCGTTACCGCCCCTGGATGCGACCGCCCGTTGTCTGGCCGTCAGCAGGGGATCATCGGGGCGCGGGAACGGAATCCGGTCGATCAGCACGAGCGACAACGACGGTCCGGGGACGTCGACCCCCTGCCACAACGACAGCGTGCCGAACAACGACGTCTGTTCGTCGTCGGCGAATCGCTGAACCAGTGCGGAGGTGGTGTCGTCGCCTTGGCAGAGCACAGGCGTCGAGAGTCGCTCGCGCAGCACCTCCGCGGCTGCCTTGGCTGCGCGCATGGAGGAGAACAGGCCGAGGGTGCGGCCGTCTGCCGCCTCGATCAACGCGGTGATTTCGTCGAGCTGCTCGGCCGAGCCGGTGCCGTCGCGCCCCGGTGGGGGCAGATGGGCTGCCACATAGAGAATGCCGGATTTGGCATGGTCGAACGGCGAGCCCACGTCGAGCCCGCGCCATCCCGCCTCAGGGGTGTCGCCGCCCGCCAGACCCCATGCCGATGCCATCGCGTCGAAGCTGCCGCCGATGGTCAGCGTCGCCGACGTCAGCACCGCGGTGTTGTGCCCGAAGAGCCTGGCACGCAACAGCCCTGCGACCGAGAGAGGTGCGACACGCAGGATCGTGCGGCTGCCGGACCGGTTGTCGTCGAACTGATCGATCCAGACGACGTCGGTGCGGTCGGGAATGGCAGGGACGAATGAGTCCAGCACACGGGCGGCGGTGTCACCGAGGTCGGAGAGCGCGGTGGCGGCTTCGGCGCGGGCCGACGCTGTCTTGGGGTCGTTGCGAGAGGTGTCGACCGCGCTGCGCGCGGCGTGCGCGGCGTCGCGCAGCACCGTGAGGTAGCTGGCCATCTCCTGATCCAGCACGTCGATGCGTCCCGGGCGGGCGTCGAAGATCGCCGAGGAGAATGTGGCGATCGCGGCCTCGAGCCGCTGGGCGAGCTCGCCCGGGATCACGCGGGCGGCCCGACGGTGCGCGACGCCCATCGAGGTGGCCGACAGTTCCGCCGTCGCGACGCTGGTGACCCGGTCGGCCAGTTCGTGTGCTTCGTCGACGACGAGCAGCTCGTGCTCGGGCAGCACGTTGAGGTCCCCTATGGCGTCGATGGCGAGCAACGCATGGTTGGTCACGACCACATCGGCCTGCCCCGCGCGTTCCCGGGCCCGCTCCGAGAAGCAGTCCGTGCCGAACGGGCAGCGCGACACCCCGATGCACTCCCGGGATGACACGCTGACCTGTGACCACGACCGGTCCGGCACGCCGGGTTTCAGTTCGTCGCGGTCACCGGTGTCGGTCGACTCCGACCACTCGGTCAGGCGCTGAACGTCGCGTCCCAGCGCGCTGGCGGCCACGGGTGAGAACAGTTCCTCCTGCGGCACGTCGTCAGGTTCACCGCCGGCCGAACCGTTGTGAATCTTGTTCAGGCACAGATAGTTTCCCCGGCCCTTCAGCAACGCGAAGACAGGCCGCCGCGGCAGTGTCCCCGTGAGGGAGTCCGCAAGCCGGGGCAGATCGCGGTCGACGAGCTGGCGCTGCAGCGCGATGGTGGCCGTCGACACCACGACGGGACGGTTGTCCGCGAGCGAGTGCGCGATCGCAGGTACCAGGTAGGCGAGCGACTTGCCGGTACCCGTTCCCGCCTGGACGGCGAGGTGCTCACCGGTGGCGAAGGCGCGAGCCACGGCCTGCGCCATCGCGATCTGGCCTTGACGTTCGGCGCCGCCCAGTGCGGTGACCGCGGTGGCCAGCAGATCGGTGACCTCCATGGACGTCTAGCCTCGGCCGGGCGTCGGCGCGATGATGCGCGTCGGGATCGCGGGATCGCCCTTCGACAGTGCGAGGCCGTCCCACGGCAGGCTCAGCAGCCCCTCCTTGACGGTGCTGCGCGCGGTATCGAGCCCCAGATCCGCGACGACTTCGCCGTTGCGGACGAGCGGAACGGTCAGAGGTCGCCTCTCGAGCTCCGCCGGGACGTCCGGCGAGTGGCCGGCGGGATGAACCAGCTCTTCCACGATGGTGCCCGAACGCCTGGACAGTCTCAGCGCCTGTTTGCGTCCACCGTGGGACTCCTTGTGGCTGCTGCGTTTCTCGACGGGGATGCCGTCCACCTCGACGAGCTTGTAGACCATGCCCGCAGTCGGGGCGCCGGATCCGGTGACCACCGACGTGCCGACCCCGTAGAGGTCGACGGGTTCGGCGCGCAACGCGGCGATCGCGAACTCATCGAGGTCGCCGGACACGACGATGCGGGTCTTCGTCGCGCCGAGGCTGTCGAGTTGCTCGCGGACCTGCCGGGCCAGGACGCCCAGATCACCTGAGTCGATCCGCACTGCGCCCAGCTCGCGACCCGCCACCTCCACGGCATTGGCCACGCCCGCGGTGATGTCGTAGGTGTCGACGAGCAGGGTGGTGCCCACGCCGAGCCTGTCGAACTGGGCGCGGAACGCCGCCTTCTCCCAGTCCGACGGTGTGCCGTCTGCGGTGTGCAACAGCGTGAAGGCGTGGGCGCTGGTGCCCAGTGCGGGCACCCCGTGCCGGCGCTGGGCCTCGAGGTTCGACGAGCCGGCGAAGCCCGCGAGGTAGGCCGCGCGGGCGGCGGCGACTGCGGCCTGCTCATGGGTTCGCCTCGAGCCCATCTCGATCAGCGGACGTCCCGCCGAGGCACTGACCATGCGTGCCGCGGCGGAGGCAACGGCGGTGTCGTAGTTGAAGATCGACAGCGCCAGCGTCTCCAGGATCACGCACTCGCCGAATGTTCCGTGCACGGACAGCACGGGAGAGCCGGGGAAGTAGAGCTCGCCCTCGGCGTAGCCGTCCACATCGCCGGTGAAGCGATAGGCGGCCAGGTACTCGAGGACGTCCGCGTCGAGGAAATCTTCCAGCGACCGCAGTTCGGCGGAGCCGAACCTGAACGCTTGCAACGCTTCCACGAACCGCCCGGTGCCTGCGGTGACGCCGTAGCGTCTGCCTTCGGGAAGGCGGCGGGCGAACACTTCGAAGGAGCTTCGCCGGTATGCGGTGCCGTCGCGCAGCGCCGCGGCCAGCATCGTCAGTTCGTACTTGTCGGTCAGCAACGCCACAGAAGGTGAAGGAGGGGCAGCTGCCGGCGACGGTGTCTCGCGGGGCGAGGGGTTCACAGCCCAACCGTATCGGTTCGGAGTACAGGTTCGGCCCCGGTAGTCTGGCCCCATGGTGACGCCGGCGAAGGCACGACCGGGGACTCGTGAGGAGACTGCCGTCCACGAGGGCCACCACACGGATGAGGCCGCCGACACCCCCTGGGTGACGATCGTCTGGGATGACCCGGTGAACCTGATGACCTACGTGACGTACGTCTTCCAGAAGCTGTTCGGCTACAGCGAACCGCACGCGACCAAGTTGATGATGCAGGTGCACAACGAGGGCAAGGCCGTGGTCTCCGCCGGCAGTCGAGAGTCGATGGAAGTCGACGTGTCCAAGCTCCACGCCGCGGGGTTGTGGGCGACGCTACAACAGGACCGCTGAAGACACCGCGCACGCGAGGAGCGAAAAAGACACTGTGCGTAAATGGAAGCGGGTCGAGAGCCCCGGCGGCCCTCGGTTCCGATCGGCGCTGGCCGCCCACGAAGCCGAACTGCTGAGCAGTCTGGTCGCATCGCTACTGGGAATGCTCGACGATCGGGAGTCATCCGCGCCGGTCGACGAACTGGCTGAGCTCACCGGTATGCGGACGGGCAATTCGGTTCCGCCACAAGACGATACGATGAAGCGGCTGCTGCCCGACTTCTATCGTCCCGCCACCGAGCACCCCGCCGGGTCGGGCACCGCGGAAAGCCTCAACAGCGCCCTGCGCAGCCTCCACGAGCCCGAGATCCTCGACGCCAAACGTGAAGCGGCGCAACGTTTGTTGGACACCGTTCCGTCGGGGGGTGGCAAGTTCGAACTGTCCGAGGCGGACGCGCACGCATGGGCGTCGGCGGTCAACGACGTCCGGTTGGCGCTGGGCACGATGCTCGACATCGGGTCCGACGGCCCTGACCGGTTGCCCGGTGACCACCCGATGGCCGGACATCTCGATGTGTACCAGTGGCTGACGGTTCTGCAGGAGTATCTGGTGATCTGCCTGATGAACAGACGATCGTGAGCGGATCGATCACCGACGTCGGCGGCATTCGGGTCGGCCACCATCACAAGATCGACCCCGACGCGGAACTCGGCTCCGGGTGGGCGACCGGGACGACCGTCGTCCTGACACCCCCGGGGACGGTGGGTGCCTTCGACGGCCGCGGCGGCGCACCGGGTACTCGGGAGACCGACCTGCTGGATCCGAGCAATTCGGTTCGACACGTCGACGCGGTGGTGCTCACCGGAGGCAGCGCGTTCGGTCTGGCCGCCGCCGACGGCGTGATGACGTGGCTGGAGGAACAGGACCGCGGTGTCGCACTCGACGGTGGGGTGGTGCCGATCGTCCCGTCCGCGGTGATCTTCGACCTTCCCGTCGGCGGCTGGAAGTGCCGTCCCGACGCGGAGTTCGGGTATCGCGCGGCGGTCGCGGCGAGCACGGATGTCGGCATCGGCACCATCGGGGCAGGCGTCGGGGCTCGCGCGGGCGTCCTCAAAGGCGGTGTCGGCACCGCGTCGGTGATGCTCGACTCCGGCGTCACTGTCGGCGCGCTCGTTGTCGTGAACTCGGCGGGCGATGTCGTCGACCCCGGCACGGGTCTACCGTGGCTCGCCTCGCACATCGAGGAATTCGGGTTGGTGGCGCCGCCGGCGGACCAGCGCGCCGCCTACGCCGACCGGCACGGTGAGCTGAGCCCGCTGAACACGACGATCGCGGTGGTGGCCACCGATGCCGCGCTCACCAAAGCGGCCTGCCGCCGGGTGGCCGTCGCGGCGCAGGACGGGCTCGCGCGGTCCATCAACCCCTGTCACATGCCGCTCGACGGCGACACGATCTTCGCGCTGGCCACCGGCGCTGTCGAGGTGAATCCCGACCCGACGACCCCGGCGTCGATGACCCCGGAACTGCCCCTGGTCACCGCCGTCGGTGCCGCCGCGGCCGACGTCCTGGCGCGCGCGGTGATGGTCGGAGTGCTGGCCGCCGAGTCGGTTGCAGGAATACCGACATACCGTGGACTGTTGCCGGGAGCGTTCGAATGAGACGGCAGGAGAGAGGAGCGCAGTGCTGACAATCCGTGCCGACCTGGTCGACGCGATGGTGAAGCATGCGCGCGCCGACCATCCGGACGAGGCGTGCGGCATCATCGCCGGACCCGAGGGTTCGGACCGCCCCGAGCGGTTCATCGCCATGGTGAACGCCGAGCGGTCGCCGACGTTCTACCGCTTCGATTCGGGCGAGCAGCTCAAGGTGTGGCGGGCCATGGACGAGGCCGACGAGGCGCCCGTCGTCATCTATCACTCGCACACCGCCACCGAGGCCTACCCGAGCCGCACCGACATCTCGTATGCGTCCGAGCCAGAAGCCCACTACGTCCTGGTGTCGACCCGCGACCCCGACGAACACGAGCTGCGCAGTTATCGCATCGTGGACGGGGTCGTCACCGAAGAGCCTGTCACCATCGTCGAGAAGTACTGAAAGAATCAAAGGAGCCTGTCCATGCCTGTTTCGGTGTCCATCCCCACGATCCTGCGCACCCACACCGGCGGCGAGAAGCGCGTGTCGGCTTCCGGCGAGACCCTGAAGGCCGTCATCGCCGACCTCGAAGCCAACTACTCGGGGATCTCGGAGCGCCTCGTCGACTCCAACAACGCAGGCAAACTTCACAAGTTCGTCAACGTCTACGTCAACGACGAAGACGTGCGCTTTTCCGGCGGAATGGACACTGCGATAGCCGACGGGGATTCGGTGACGATCCTCCCCGCCGTGGCAGGCGGGTGAGTCGGAGGCCATGACCCGGTACGACTCCCTGCTCCAGGCGCTCGGCGGCACGCCCCTGGTCGGGCTGCCGCGGCTGTCACCTGCCTGGGACGGCGCTCCGCACGTCCGGTTGTGGGCGAAGTTGGAGGATCGCAACCCGACCGGCTCCATCAAGGACCGGCCCGCGCTGCGGATGATCGAGGACGCCGAGCGCGAAGGCAGGCTGGCGCCGGGGGCGACCATCCTGGAGCCGACGAGCGGGAACACCGGAATCTCGCTGGCGATGGCCGCCCTGATCAAGGGCTATCAGATGATCTGCGTGATGCCCGAGAACACGTCGATCGAGCGCAGGCAGCTCCTTGAGCTCTACGGCGCGCGCATCATCTACTCACCTGCCGAGGGCGGCTCGAACACCGCCGTCGCACACGCGAAAGACCTTGCGGCGCAGAACCCTTCGTGGGTGATGCTGTACCAGTACGGCAACCCCTCCAATGCGGCCGCGCACTATGACGGCACCGGACCGGAGCTGCTGGCCGACCTGCCCGAGATCACGCATTTCGTGGCCGGCCTCGGCACGACCGGGACGTTGATGGGTACCGGCCGTTTTCTGCGTGAGAACGTGCCGGGTGTGCAGATCGTCGCCGCCGAACCCCGCTACGGCGAGGGCGTGTATGCGCTGCGCAACATCGACGAGGGCTTCATCCCCGAGCTCTATGACGCCGACGTGTTGACCACCCGTTTTGCGGTCGGCTCGTACGACGCCGTGAAGCGCACCCGCGAGCTGGTCCAGGTCGAGGGCATCTTCGCAGGTATCTCGACGGGCGCGATCCTGCACGCCGCGCTGGGCATGGCGGCCAAGGCCGTCAAGGCGGGCGAGCGCGCCGACATCGCGTTCACGGTGTGCGACGCCGGGTGGAAGTATCTGTCGACCGGTGCGTACGCCGGTAGCCTGGATGACGCGGAGGACGCGCTGGAAGGGCAACTTTGGGCATGACGAACATCGGTGGGTATTCCGCGCTTCCCGCACAGCCCAAGAAGCGGCCCGCGTGGATGGTCGGCGGTCTCACCATCCTGTCGTTCGTCGCCCTGCTCTACGTCATCGAGGCCTACGACTCGGTCACCGGACATCGCCTCGACAGCAACGGGATTCGCCCGTTGGAGACCGACGGCCTTACGGGCATCCTGTTCGCGCCGCTGCTGCACTCGAATTGGGAACATCTGGTCGCCAACACGGGTCCCGCACTGGTGCTCGGGTTCCTGATGACGCTGGCGGGTCTGTCGCGCTTCCTGTTCGCGACCGCGATCATCTGGATCCTCGGCGGCCTCGGCACCTGGCTGATCGGCAACATCGGTGCGCCCACCTACAACGGGATGGTCGTCGAAACCAATCACATCGGGGCATCCGGGCTGATCTTCGGATGGCTGACGTTCCTGATCGTGTTCGGGTTTTTCACCCGCAAGATCTGGGAGATCGTCACCGGTGTCGTGGTGCTGTTCATCTACGGCAGCATTCTGCTCGGTGTCCTGCCCGGTACGTTCGGCGTCTCCTGGCAGGGCCACCTGTGCGGCGCGGTGGCCGGCCTCGTGGCGGCTTATCTGCTGTCGGGTCCCGAACGTAAGAGCCGCGCCTTGCGGCGCCCAGTGCAGCCGCCGTCGCTGAACACGTGAACATGGGCGCGCCGATCGGGATCTTCGATTCCGGTGTGGGAGGGCTGACGGTGGCCCGAGCGGTCATCGACCAGCTGCCCGACGAAGACATCATCTACGTCGGCGACACCGGGAATGGTCCGTACGGCCCGCTGACAATCCCCGAGATCCGCGCCCATGCGTTGGCGATCGGCGACGATTTGGCCGGACGCGGCGTGAAGGCTCTGGTCATCGCGTGCAACTCGGCGTCGTCGGCGTGCCTGCGGGACGCCCGGGAGCGTTACGCACCGATCCCCGTCGTCGAGGTGATCCTGCCCGCCGTGCGCCGGGCAGTGGCCGCGAGCCGTAACGGCCGGATCGGCGTGATCGGCACAGCTGCCACCATTGCCTCGGGCGCCTATCAGGATTCGTTCGCCGCGGCGCGTGACATCGAGGTCTTCGGGGTGGCGTGTCCACGGTTCGTGGACTTCGTCGAGCGCGGCGTGACCAGTGGGCGTCAGGTGCTCGGTCTGGCCGAGGGTTATCTGGAACCCCTTCAGCGCGCCGAGGTCGACACGCTGGTGCTGGGCTGCACGCACTATCCGATGCTGTCGGGTCTGATTCAGCTGGCCATGGGCGATCACGTGACGCTGGTCTCCAGCGCCGAGGAGACGGCCAAGGACCTGCTGCGTGTGCTCAGCGAACGGGAGTTGCTGAAACCGCATCCCGACGGCTCCGCATCGCCCGTGCGCCGGGTCTTCGAGGCGACGGGCGATCCGGACGCGTTCACCGCCCTCGCGGCCCGGTTTCTCGGACCCACACTCGACCGTATCCGGCCTGTTCAACGTCACGCCGGCGCAGGAAGATGACGTTCGTCGCCCAAAGCTGCGATGTTTTCGCCATGGCGTTCCTGGGCATGGCAAGCTAGTGAGCGTGCGAATCACCGTACTCGGTTGCTCCGGCAGTGTTGTCGGTCCCGATTCGCCTGCGTCCGGATATCTCGTCACCGCGCCTGACACGCCGCCCCTGGTTCTCGACTTCGGCGGGGGCGTTCTCGGCGCCCTGCAACGCCATGCGGATCCGAACGCGGTGCACGTGCTGCTGTCGCATCTGCACGCCGACCACTGCCTGGATTTGCCCGGCTTGTTCGTATGGCGGCGTTATCACCCGACACCGGCCCAGGAGCGCGGGGTCGTCTACGGACCGGCGAACACCTGGGCGCGGCTCGGCGCCGCCTCGTCGCCCGAGGGTGGCGAGATCGACGACTTCACCGACATCTTCGAGATCCGGCACTGGGTGGACAACCAGTCCGTCGAGATCGGCGCGCTGAGTGTGCTCGCCCGCCAGGTGTGCCACCCGACCGAGTCCTACGGCATGCGGATCACCGATCCGTCGGGAGCCACTCTCGTCTACAGCGGCGACACCGGGTACTGCGATCAGCTGATCGACCTGGCACGCGACGCGGACGTCTTCCTGTGCGAAGCGTCGTGGACGCATTCGCCGTCACGTCCGCCGCGACTGCACCTCTCGGGCACCGAGGCAGGCCGTGCGGCGGCGCGCGCCGGCGTCGGAGAGCTGCTGCTCACCCACATCCCGCCGTGGACGTCGCGCGAAGACGTCATCAGTGAGGCCAAAGCCGAATTCGACGGTCCGGTGCACGCCGTGGTGTGCAACGAGACCTTCGAGGTCTCCCGCTCCTGAAGGGCGTGTCGGGGTGACCGGCTAGGGTTGGCCCGTGTCCAGACGAGAAGACGGCCGCCTCGACGACGAACTGCGCCCGGTCACCCTCACGCGCGGTTTCACCACTCATCCAGCCGGTTCGGTGCTGGTGGAGTTCGGCCAGACCCGGGTGATGTGCACCGCGAGCGTGACAGAAGGCGTGCCGCGCTGGCGGAAGGGCTCCGGTCAGGGCTGGCTGACTGCCGAGTACGCGATGCTTCCCGCCGCCACCCACGACCGTTCGGACCGGGAGTCGGTCAAGGGCCGCGTCGGCGGACGCACACAGGAGATCAGCCGTCTTGTGGGCCGGTCGCTGCGCGCCTGCATCGACCTGGGCGCGCTCGGCGAGAACACCATCGCGATCGATTGCGACGTCTTGCAGGCCGACGGCGGAACCCGCACCGCCGCCATCACGGGCGCATACGTCGCCCTGTCGGACGCCGTCACCTACCTGGGCGCGGCGGGGAAACTGTCCGATCCGCGGCCGCTGTCCTGCGCGATCGCCGCTGTCAGCGTCGGCGTCGTCGACGGTCGTGTCCGGGTCGATCTGCCCTATACCGAGGATTCGCGCGCCGAGGTCGACATGAACGTCGTGGCCACCGATACCGGCACGCTCGTCGAGATCCAGGGCACCGGCGAGGGCGCGACGTTCCCGAGGTCGACTCTGGACAAGATGCTCGATGCCGCGATGGCGGCGTGCGATCAGCTGTTCGAGGTCCAGCGCGCCGCGCTGGAACAGCCGTACCCGGGGGTGCTGCCGGAATCCGGAGAGCCCGCGAAGAAGGCGTTCGGAAGCTGACCCGCCTACTGGTCGCCTCGCGCAACCCGAAGAAGTTGGCCGAGCTGCGCCGCGTCCTCGACGCGGCCGGGGTTTCGGGGCTGACACTGCTGTCCCTGGACGATGTGCCCGCGTTTGACGAGGCGCCGGAGACAGGCGCGACGTTCGAGGAGAACGCATTGGCCAAAGCCCGTGACGCGCATACGGCAACGGGACTGCCCGCGGTGGCCGACGATTCGGGCATCGAAGTGGACGCGCTCAACGGGATGCCAGGTGTGCTCAGCGCGCGATGGTCCGGGCGCCACGGTGACGATCCCGCCAACACGGAGTTGCTTCTCGGTCAGTTGCGCGACGTCCCGGTGGAGCGCCGCGGCGCCGCATTCGTGTCGGCGTGCGCATTGGTTTTCGGACCCGGCGAATCAGACTCCGCGGTGGTTCGCGGAGAGTGGCCGGGCAGCATCGTGCACGAACCGCGCGGGGACGGCGGATTCGGTTACGACCCGGTGTTCCTGCCGACGGGGTCGGACAGGACCGCCGCCGAGCTGACCCCGGCGGAGAAAGACGCTGCCTCGCACCGGGGAAGAGCGCTGGCGGCGCTGCTTCCGTCATTGCGCGCACTCGTCTGAGGTCGCGTCACGCGGTGCAAAAGCCAGGCCACCGGAACCGTGATGGCCAGTGTCGCGACGATGAGGCCCGGCATCGAGCCGGTAAACAGCGGCCAGCGCAGCACCAGGTCCATCGTCAGAGCCATCACGACGACGTGCACCAGAAAGATCTCGTACGAGATCTCGCCCAGCCATACCATCGGCCTGCTCGCGAGCACGCGCGTATAGGAATCCCGGCCCAGCGCTACGGGGGCAACCGCGAGCGTGGCGATCACGGCGTACAGCAGCGACTTGACCACCGGTGTCCACACCGGATCGGGTCCGGCCAGTGTGCCTCCGAGCGACGTCGACACCGTCAGGTAGAGCGCGACCGCCACGGGGATGGCGAAGAGTGCGGGACAGCGCGCACCGCTCACCTCCACCACGGCCAGCGCCATCCCCCCTGCGAACCACGCGAGATGAGCGGGTAACCACATGCCGGCCGAGCTCGGCAGACCGTCGAGCATGGGTACTGCGAGGATCCAGATCGGCGAAACCGCAGCGAGTATCGCGATGCCGGTCAGAGCTCTGCCGGGTCGCCATTGCCCGCGGCACAGCACCCGCAGGATGAGGTACGCCAGCGCGGGCAATGCGATGTAGAACGACACCTCGACAGCCAGGCTCCACATCTGGGACAGGCCCGAATGGAGCATGGTGCCCAGGTAGTCGTCCTCGTAGATCTGCGTGAAGGTCAGGTAGCGCAGCAACCCGTGCCAGGTCTGCCCGGGATTGGGGCCGGGTGTGAACACGGTGTAGATCTCGAATGCCGCGATGACCGTGACCAGGTAGGCGGGCACGATGCGACGGAACCGGTGCCGGCTGTAGCGGCCGACGGACGGCGCCCGCCCGCCGTGCGCGGCGGCGCGCACCCATGGGCGGAACAGCAGAAAACCGGAGAGCACGAAGAAGATGGCGACGCCGATCTCAAGGCGCGCGTATATCCCGCCGAGATATCCGTGCGCGAGATACCCGGTTGCGAAGGCTGCATGGGTGCCGACGACAAGCAGAGCCGCGACCGCGCGCAGGCCTGTGAGCGCGGGATCTCGGGAAGGCCCCGCTTCACAAGGACGAGTAGCACTGCACGGTGTTGCCGGGGCGGCGCCGCAGCGCTCGCCGAGGCTGGCTGACATCGGATTCGAGTCTAGCGACGAACGCGGTGTTCGGCCCCGGGCTAAATCCCGAATTGTTCCTTGATGTTCTGGGTCTGGAAGTGCTCGACGATGATGCCGACCAACGGGATCGTGCCTGCCAGAAGAACCCCGACCGTCTTGGCGATCGGCCACCGGACCTTCACGGCCAGATTCGCCGTGAAGAGCAGATAGACGAAGTACACCCAGCCGTGCACCACGGCGATCCATCCCAGGGAGTCGTCGTTGAAGCCATACTTCATCACCATCTCGTAGCAGAGCGCGATGAGCCACAGGCCTGTCGCCCAGGCCAGGACGCGGTAGCCGGTCAGCGCCTTGCGGATCGATTCGACGGGCGTGAGGGGGGCGGGGGATTCGGGTGCGGTCACGTACCGGTTCCTCTGTGTTTGTGGTCGTCGGCGTCTGCGTCGGCCTTGGCCAGGTCGGCAAGGTAGACGTTGTAGTCGCGCAAGGTCGGGTCGACATCCTGCGCCGCACCTGCCTTGGGTCGTTCGGGCAACAGCCCGGCAGGGATCTCAGTGACAGTGTCCTGCGGGTGCGGCTCCGGCGGGGCTTCTTCGTAGCGCACGAACTTGAAATACGCGTAGAAGCAGAACCCGGCGAACAAGGGCCACTGCATGGCGTAGCCGAGATTCTGGAAACTGCCCGAACTGGACTCCCAGCGCGTCCACTGCCACCACGCGAGCGCAAGGCAGCCGAGGGCGGCGGCGGTCACCAGCAGGATGAGCGCCGGCCTCCTACGCCGTGTAGTGGACATTCGTCAACGGTACCGCGCGATCTTTCGGTCCGATGAACTCGTCCAAGCGCGCGGTCGCGGCCCTTGCGCTGATGGACACCGTGTACCTGTTCGGCCGCCGCCACGGTATGCCGAGCTGTGGTCACCCGAGTCCTTCACACCAAGCTGTGGCCCGACTCCGACAGGTCGCGATTGGTACGATCGCAGCCGCTGCGGGCGTGGCGAAATGGCAGACGCGCGGTCTTTAGGTGTCCGTGTTCGAAAGAGCGTGGGGGTTCGAATCCCCCCGCCCGCACCATGATCGGCACGACTCATCGTCGCGCTGATCCGAATTTCGACGTTATGCCACATCACCTGTGAGGCGTTCACCGCCACGGACTCACGACCGCGGTCTCGGGCCCTCGGGGCGGACGCGCCGCGGCGAGCCCGAGCGTGTCACGAGGCGAGTGCCTCCAGGGGAAACGCGGTCAATATGGAGGCGACAAGGTAGCGGGCTGCACTACCCGCCACGAGCGGATCGTGCGCCGCGAGCGGGTTGTTGGCGATGAACGTGCGGATGTGGTCGATCACATCGGCGGCCTGCTGTTGGGCGGATGGGCTGATCGGGTCCGAGAACGTATTCAATGCTGTGCCACAACGACTTTCGTCGTCCATGGCCGCCATCTCGGTCAGAAGCCAGGGAGCGACGGTGATGAGGTCGCACCGGGCTTCCCGCATGACCGCGGTCATCGCGGTGCCGTCGCCGACGACGGCCACCATGTCACCGCGCCGAAAGGTTCTGCAGGATTCGCCTGCGGTGAATTCCACGGCGCCGGCACGAACCCGGCATACGAGGATTCCCGCGGGCGCATCCATCTCGTAGCGGACATCGGAGATGATGTCGCAATCGTCCAGCGTCGTCGGGCCCACCCGGGTCCGCCAGATTCGGATCCACGGCGGAGCCTGCGGGTTCACGCGCGATATCCGCATGGTGCCGAACTCCGACCCCAGAATCGTCGCGGCTTCGTCCAGATCGGAGGTGTTGACGAGGTAGGTGCCCGCCAGGTCCATGCGCCCCTCTTCGATCTCGTGCCCGTTCAGCGGCGCGTCGGTATTGACGACACCGTATATTACGCACAGCTAAGTATGGAGAGCACGCCGAACAGGTCAGCGGTTTGAGGGTTACGTGTGGCCCCCGAGGATCAGGCGGAAGCCTCGTTCGTTTGCGGCGCTGCCTCGGTCGCCTGTGTCGTGAAGCACAGGATGCTGGCCGCGAAGCTCACCAGTGCCACGGCACCGGCGAACATGGCGATGACCGATTCCGACAACCCCCAGCTCGCGAGCGCAAATGCCACCGAGATGATGGCGGTGAAAATAAGGAACAGCCCGGTGGTGGCGACGGTCTCGTGGAACGGATCGTCGGAGCGGGGAGCTCCTTCGGCGATCTCGGCCATGGCTTCTCCTTCGAAGAGCGACGGACTGCTCGAAAACTGACACCGGTGTTACCCGGCGGCGGTGCTACGAAACCTGGTTAACTGCATGCCGCGCTCGGTGATCTCGCTCACTGCGGCGCACCGCGGTGGGACTGGGCACTGGGCTGCCTGCCGGGACGGTCCCTCTGCCACCATGGCGAGTAATCCGCTGAATACGGGGGACACGTTTCTCATGAGTGATCTGCAGTATCTCGATCTGCACGGCGACCGCGTCGCCTATCGAGATGTCGGGTCCGGTGGAGAGGGGCGCGAAACGCTGCTCCTCCTCCATGGGATGGCCGGCAGCTCCGACACCTGGCGGGCCGTGATTCCGCAGCTGGCGAAGCGGTACCGCGTCGTCGCGCCCGATCTCCTCGGCCACGGCCAGTCCGCGAAGCCGAGGGGCGACTACTCCTTGGGCGCGTTCGCGGTATGGCTGCGAGACCTGCTCGACGAACTCGGTATCTCGCGCGTCACCGTCGTCGGGCAGTCTCTCGGCGGCGGTGTCGCGATGCAGTTCGTGTACCAGCATCCCGACTATTGCCAACGTCTGGTGCTGATCAGCAGCGGAGGGCTCGGCCAGGATGTCGGGTGGACGCTACGGCTACTGTCGGCGCCCGGTGCCGAGTTGTTGATGCCGGTGATCGCACCGCCCCCGGTGGTCCGGCTCGGCAACAAGGTCCGCTCGTGGTTTTCCGCCGCCAACATCCAGTCGCCCCGGGGCGCCGAGATGTGGAGTGCTTACTCGTCGCTGTCGGATGCGCAGACGCGTCACGCCTTCCTGCGCACGCTGCGGTCGGTCGTCGACTACCGAGGGCAGGCGGTGAGCGCTCTGAACCGCCTGCACCTGACATCCGAACTGCCGCTGTTGGTCATCTGGGGCGACCAGGACCGCATCATCCCGGTCGAGCACGGCTACGCGCTCGACGAACACCGTCCGGGGTGCCGTCTGGAGGTGCTTCCCGGCGTCGGACACTTCCCGCATGTCGAAACGCCGAACGACGTCGTCGACCTCATCGACGATTTCATCGCGACGACGTCGAACGACACCTCGACGGCGGTCGTCCGATCGCCGATCGTCTGACGGCTCAGCGTCTCTTGACCGACAGCCCGTTGCGCTCGGCCAACGACCTCAGCTGCTTCAGTGCGAACTGCCGGTTGCGGCCGCCTTCGGGCAGCACGATGCCCGCCCACAGCCCCACTGCGCCGGGCGTGACACAGGCTTCCCGGGCGCATTGCCACCGCCGCGGGCACGCCCGGCAGAGTGCTTTCGCGCCGTCGTCGGCCGTGGTCATCCAGCGGTCCGGATCGCGCGTACACGGCGCGGTCCATGGTTCTTCGTCGATCGATAGCGGATACATGGACCCCCGTTCCCTTCCGTGCTCGGCGATACGGCTGTATCGTAGTGGCGATACAGCTGTATTGTCGAACGTGCCAGGGAGTGACGTTGTCTACCGTGGCCACTGTGGTACCTGAGCCCAACCGGCTGCGCACCGGCGAACCGCGCACCATCGAGAGAATCCGCGCCGCCGCACTGCGCAGCTTCGGCGAGCACGGCGCCGCGGCGACGACGATGAGAGGAGTCGCCGCGGGGGCGGGCGTCTCCCTGGGGCTGGTGCAACACCACTTCGCCACCAAAGCGGGTTTGACCAAGGCCGTCGACGACTACGTCGTCGACCTGCTCGTGACGACGATGTCGCGACCGCTGCCCGAGCCTCCCGTCGACTCGGTGGCCGAGATCGGCAGCCGAGTCACCCACCTCTTCTCCGAATATCCGGACATGGCCGCGTACGTGGGACGCGCCCTGGCCGACGGCAGTGCGGTCGGCGCCAGGATCTTCGACACCCTGCTCGCCGTCGGTGTCGCGCGGTGGCAACAGCGCATCGACCGGGGCGAAGTGCGCCCCGACGTCGACATCACCTGGGCCGCGATCAACGGATTGGTGCTCGCGCTCGGTGCGATCAGCCTCAAGCCGCATCTCGACCGGCACCTCGCCGAACCGCTCACCTCGCCGGCTCAGCTCGAACGGTGGCAGCGCGCGGTCGACTCCTTGTTGCGCGAAGGACTGTTCCGGCGTCCCGGCGCCGAATAACGCTCACTCCGCGCCGTCGGCAACCCTTTTGCGGTACGCCGACGGCGTCTCACCGCAGAATTGCGCGAAGGCACGCGTGAACGAGCTGACGCTGTCGAAGCCCACGGCCGTCGCAGTCTCCTGAACCGACTGTGTGGGCGCGGCGAGCAGCGCCATCGCGCGCAGCATGCGCGCATGCAGCAGGTACGTTCGCCACGGCAGGCCGAGAGTGTCGGCGAACAGCCTGCGCAATGTCCGTTCGGACACCGAGACGGCGCGGCAGACCTCGTCCGAAGTGACGGTGTCGAGGTGCTGCTTGGTGTAATCCATGGCAGCGGCGACGATCGGATTGTCCGACGTCGGCAGGCTCAACGGAGCCTCGTGGTCGAGCGCTTCGGACACCAGTGCCGCGAGCGTGCGGAAGAAGACGTCGGAGGTTTCGTCGCCGCGGGCTCTGTCGATCGGCCACCGCAGCGCGTAGATCATCATTTCTCGGATCAGGGGGGACACCGCGAGGATCCGCGCCCGGTCACCGCCATCGGGAATCAGTGTGCTGTCGAACATCACCGCGACGGTCTTCACGTCAGGGTTCATCACGGCCTGATGCTCGAGTCCGGCCGGAATCCACGCGGCCTGCTGGGGCGGCAGGAGGTAGTGGGCCGAATCGGTCTCGACCTCGACCACCCCGTGCAGCGCGTACTCGATCTGGTGCACCTCGTGCGAGTGCCATCCGGTGATCAGCGCGTCGCCCTCATAGAGATAGCTGCCCCCGAGCGCACATCCGCCGCGGCGCAGTTCTATCACCCGACGGGCGGGCATCTTGGCCGATTCGGACAAGAGCTTGTCCGAAGACGCGGAGACGGTCACGCCTACAGACGGTACTACTGGAGTCAGGTACGCCGGCGGATGTGAGGAGCAGAAGTGAACAAAGACGACTTGATCCTGGTGAGCATCGACGACCATGTCGTGGAGCCGCCCGACATGTTCCTGCGCCACGTCCCGGCGAAGTACAAGGAGGAGGCGCCGATCGTCGTCACGGACGACAAGGGCGTCGACCAATGGATGTACCAGGGGCGCCCACAAGGTGTCAGCGGCCTCAACGCCGTGGTGTCCTGGCCCGCCGAGGAGTGGGGCCGTGATCCCGCCGGCTTCGCCGAGATGCGCCCCGGCGTCTACGACGTCCACGAGCGGGTCCGCGACATGAACCGCAACGGCATCCTCGCCTCGATGTGCTTCCCGACGTTCACCGGCTTCTCGGCCCGCCACCTCAACATGCACCGCGAGGAGGCCACTCTCGTCATGGTCTCGGCGTACAACGACTGGCATATCGACGAGTGGGCGGGCTCCTACCCGGACCGCTTCATCCCGATCGCGATCCTGCCGACGTGGAACCCCGAGGCGATGTGCCAGGAGATCCGCCGGGTCGCCGCGAAGGGTTGCCACGCGGTCACGATGCCGGAACTGCCGCATCTCGAAGGCCTTCCGAGCTACTTCGACGAGGACTACTGGGGTCCGGTGTTCCGCACGTTGTCCGAAGAGAACGTGGTGATGTGTCTGCACATCGGGACGGGCTTCGGCGCGATCTCGATGGCCAAGGATGCACCGATCGACAACCTGATCATCCTGGCCACGCAGGTGTCGGCCATGTGCGCGCAGGACCTGCTGTGGGGCCCGGCCATGCGCAACTATCCGGACCTGAAGTTCGCGTTCTCCGAAGGCGGAATCGGTTGGATCCCCTTCTATCTCGATCGCAGCGACCGCCACTACACGAACCAGAAGTGGCTGCGCCGCGATTTCGGCGACAAGCTGCCCAGCGACGTGTTCCGAGAGCACTCGCTGGCCTGCTATGTCACCGACAAGACGTCGCTGAAGCTGCGTCATGAGATCGGTATCGACAACATCGCGTGGGAGTGCGACTACCCGCACTCGGACTGCTTCTGGCCGGACGCGCCCGAGCAGGTGTTGGCGGAGCTGAACGCCGCGGGGGCTTCAGACTCCGACATCAACAAGATCACCTGGGAGAACTCGTGCCGGTTCTTCGGGTGGGACCCCTTCAAGTTGACGCCGAAAGAGCAGGCCACCGCGGGAGCGCTTCGGATCAAGGGAGCTGACGTCGACGTGTCGATCCGGCCTCGGGCCGAATGGGCTCGCCTATACGACGAGAAGCAGTTCGCCCGAGCCTGATTCAGCCCTGGCGAGACCGCTTGATCCTGATCAGGCCTGGCTCCGGATCGCCGCAACGCCTGCGATGACGGTTCTGGTGATGGATTCGGCCCGATGGGGTGCGAATGCGCGGCCCTCGCTCAGAATGGCGTAGACGATGCCCCCGACGATGGCATCGGCGGCGTCCTGGGCGGCTGCGGTCCCGAATCCGGCTGCTGTCAATCGGTTTCGCACGGTGTCGTGCAGCGGCATGGTGAAGCCCTCATGGAGCCGGGCCGCCGTGTCGGGGTGCTCCATTCCCGCGGTCGTCAGGATGCGCAGCATCGCGTTGCCTCGCGTCGTCGTGAGTGCCGTGGCGAGCTTGACGGCCCAGGCGCAGACGTCTGCGGCGACGTCCTCGGTGGGCGTGACGGGGCGCAGGATTCGGTCGGCGTCTTCGAGGATGACGTCGGCGACCAGCGCGTGCCTACTGGGCCACCAGCGGTAGATCGTCTGTTTTCCTACGCCGGCCCGCGCAGCGACGGCCTCGATGGTGAGCTTGTCGAAGCCGCGTTCCAGCAGCAGCTTTCGGGTCGCGCCGACAATGGCCATGCGTGAACGCTCGCTGCGCCGTCTAGGCGCCGTGGTGTCGGCGGCCATCAGGGGCCCCCGCCCGGCTTTACACGCCCGATCATCGCCCGTAGTGTGCCACAAGACGAGACGTTGCGTCTCGTTTGACTGCAGTTGGATGAAGCTGGAGGTCGCGGTGGTGGGAACGAAGCTGGTGATCGGCGCCAGCGGCTTCCTGGGCTCGCACGTCGTCAAACAGCTGCTCGCCGACGGCGAGACGGACATCCGTGTGCTCATCCGAACCACGAGCTCCACGCGGGCAATCGACGGGCTTCCCGTGGACATCCGTTACGGCGACATCTTCGACGTCCAGGCGCTGCGCGACGCGATGGCGGGATGCGACATCGTCTACTACTGCGTCGTGGACGCGCGCCCCTGGCTGCGCGACCCGCGGCCGCTGTGGCGGACCAACGTCGACGGCCTGCGCAACGTACTCGACGTCGCCGCCGACGCCGACCTCTACCGCTTCGTCTTCACCAGCTCCATCGGCACGATCGGTCTCGTCGACGGCGGGCTCGCCGACGAGACGACCCGCCACAACTGGCTCGACATCGGAGGCGAATACATTCGATCGAGGGTCGCCGCCGAAGAACTCGTGATGCGCTACTGCGCGGAGAGGGCGCTGCCCGGGGTGGCGATGTGCGTCGCGAACACCTATGGTGCCGGCGACTTCCTGCCCACCCCGCACGGTGGCATGCTCGCGGCCGCGGTCAGAGGCAAGCTTCCCTTCTACATCGACGGATACGAGGCCGAGGTCGTCGGCATCGAAGACGCGGCTCGCGCCATGATTCTCGCCGGTGAGCACGGTCGGGTGGGGGAGCGCTACATCGTGTCCGAACGGTTCATGAGTACCCGGGAGATCCATCAAATCGGTTGTGCCGCAGTCGGAATCGCCGCGCCCAAGATCGGGATCCCCATCCGGGCGATGTCGGCGGCAGGTCACGTCAGCGCGGCCATAGCGCGAATCCGGAACAAGGACACGATGCTCACGCCGCTCAATATCCGCCTCATGCACATCATGACCCCTCTGGACCACACGAAGGCCGAACGTGAGCTCGGTTGGACGCCACGGCCGACAGCGGAGGCCGTTGTGGCCGCCGCCCACTTCTTCCGGGGCCTGCGGCGCCCTGCCGCCGAGGGGGCGCGATGACGATCGGACTGATGCCCGAGCAACTTCACTTGGCCGACGCTGTCACCCAGTTCGCCGCACGACACGCTCCGATCGACAAGACCCGCGGGTCGTTCGAGGCGCTGGCCGCAGGTGAGCTACCCCAGTGGTGGGATGACTTCGTCGCCAACGGTTTTCACGCTGTCCATCTGGACGAGGAGATGGGTGGGCAGGGCGGCACTCTCGTGGACACCGCGTGCGTACTGGAGGCTGCCGCGCTCGCCATGTTGCCCGGGCCGGTGCTGCAGAGCGTGACGGCGAGCGCGATCGCCCTGCTCGCCGACGACACCCCGGCGCGTGTGGAACTTCTCAGGCGCTTGGCCGGCGGTGCGCCGGCCGCTGTCATCCTGCCCGGCGACCATAGCTTCAGGGTCACGTCCACAGCGCATGGCTGGTCGGTGACCGGCACCTGCGGGCCGACACCGGCCGCATGCTCGGCACAGGTGATCCTCGCCGCCGCCGATGCAGACGGCCAACCCGTGTGGCTCATCGTGGATCCGTCGCAGGGCGGGGTCGAGGTCGAAGCGCGCAACGGCACCGACAAGACGGTCGACATCGGAGTCATTCGCCTCGACGGGTACACGTGTCCGAAAGAAGCTGTCCTGCAGGGTATCGACGACGACCACGCCCGCTGCGTCGCACTGGCTCTGACGGCTAGTGCGGCCGCGGGCACGATCCGCTGGTGCGTGCAGGCCGTCACCGAGCATCTGCGCACGCGCGAACAGTTCGGCAAGCCCATCGGCACGTTCCAGGCCCTGCAGCACCAGGCCGCCATGCTGCTGGTCAGCAGCGAATTGGCGGTTTCGGCGGCGTGGGATGCCGTGCGCTCGCTGTCGGAGGATCCAGCGCAGTATCGGATCGCCGCGTCCGGTGCCGCGCTGATGGCCGTCGCGCCCGCACCGGATCTGGTCCTCGACACCCTCACGATGTTCGGCGCGATCGGCTATACGTGGGAGCACGACCTCCATCTGTACTGGCGGAAGGCGACGAGCCTGGCCGCATCGATCGGCCCCGCTGGACGTTTCGCCGAACAGCTCGGAGATCTGACACGGACCCAAACCCGGGACGTGTCGGTCAAACTCGGCGACCTCGACGCCGACTTCCGCCGAGACGTCGCGGCGGTGCTCGACGAGGCGCTCACGCTGTCCAACGACCGACCCGGCAGGCAGGGCGATTACCCGAATCTCGCCACCGGACCCCAGCGCACCCTGATCGCCGACGCGGGTCTGATCGCGCCGCACTGGCCGAGACCGTGGGGTGTCGAAGCGACCCAGCTGCAGCAGCTGATCATCGACGAGGAGTTCGCGAAAAGACCCGATCTGGTCAGGCCGTCGCTGGGGATCTCCGAGTGGATCCTCCCTTCGCTGATCAGCTCGGCGCCGGAACACCTTCAGGAGCGGTTCATCCCGGCGACTCAACGCGGTGAGCTCGGCTGGTGCCAATTGTTCAGCGAGCCGGGCGCGGGTTCCGATCTTGCCGCCCTCGCGACGCGCGCCACCAAGGTGGAGGGCGGCTGGCGGATCAACGGCCACAAGATCTGGACGTCGTCGGCCCACACCGCGGACTTCGGCGCCCTGCTGGCGCGCACCGACCCGGACGCGGCCAAGCACCGGGGCATCGGCTACTTCATCGTCGACATGCGCTCCGAAGGCATTGAGCTGCAACCCATTCGCCAGGCCACCGGGGAGGCGCACTTCAACGAGGTGTTCCTGTCGGACGTCTTCGTCCCCGACGAACTTCTTCTCGGCGGCCCCACCGATGGCTGGAACCTCGCGATCGCGACGATGGCCCAGGAGCGGGTTGCGATCAGCGGCTACGTGAACTTCGACAGGGCGAGCATTCTGCGCGGTCTCGCCGAGGAAGAACGGCCGGACAGAGCCCGGGTGCTCGCGGCTCTCGGTGAGGCCGACGCCTACGCCAACGCGATCAAGGTGCTCGCCGTGCGCGAGGTGCTGAGACTCCTCGACGGGCAGGCGGCAGGGCCGGCATCCAGTATCGCCAAGGTCGCGATGAATGTGATGCTGCGGCGCACCTTCACGGCAACCCTGGGGCTCACGGCACCGTCGGCGCTCGTGGAGGATTCCGATCCGGCGATCGTCGAACCGTACTTCCATCTACCCGCCGAATTGATCGGCGGCGGTACCAAAGAGATTCAGCTCAACATCATCGCCCAGATGATTCTCGGATTGCCCCGCAAATGACAGGAGCAGCACATGGGTTTGCGCGGTGAAGCCGCGATCGTCGGCTATGTGGAACTGCCGCCGGAACGGCTGAACAAGGCCGGCGTCGCGCCGTTCACGCTGGAGCAGTGGGCCGAACTCGGATCCGCTGCGCTCGACGACGCCGGGCTCTCAGGCGAGCAGGTGGACGGTATCGTGACCTCCCACCTGGCCGAGTCCGAAATCTTCGTGCCGTCGACCGTCGCCGAATACCTGGGTGTGCGTGCCGGTTTCGCCGAACTCGTCGATCTCGGGGGCGCCAGCGCGGTCGGCATGGTGTGGCGTGCGGCCGCCGCCATCGAACTCGGTATCTGTGACGTGGTGCTGTGCGCCATTCCCGCGCGCTACCTCACCCCGACATCGGAGAAGAAACCCAAGCCGCTCATCGACGCCGTCTACTTCGGCGCATCGAGCAACCAGTTCGGTTCTCCACAGGCCGAATTCGAGATTCCCTACGGCAATCTGGGCCAGAACGGGCCGTATGGGCAGGTCGCGCAGCGCTATGCCTCGGTGTACGGCTACGACGAGCGGGCGATGGCCAAGATCGTGGTCGATCAGCGCGTCAACGCCAACCACACCGAAGGCGCGATCTGGAAAGACAAGCCGCTCACCATCGAGGATGTGCTGGCCAGCCCGGTGATCGCCGACCCTCTGCACATGCTGGAGATCGTGATGCCGTGCCTCGGGGGCGCGGCGGTGGTGGTGGCCGGCGCGGATGTGGCCGCCAAGGCCAAGAACAGGCCGGTGTGGATCAAGGGATTCGGCGAGCAGGTGCCCTACAAGACGCCGACCTACGCCGAGGACTTGCTGCAGACTCCGATCGCGCGGGCTGCCGACACCGCATTCTCGATGTCCGGCCTGACGCGCGAGCAGATGGACATGGTCTCCATCTATGACTGCTACACGATCACCGTGCTGCTCAGCCTCGAAGATGCGGGCTTCTGCGAGAAAGGGAAGGGCATGGAGTTCGTCACCGAGCACGATCTGACCTTTCGCGGCGACTTCCCCCTCAACACCGCCGGAGGGCAGTTGGGCTTCGGCCAGGCGGGCAACGCCGGGGGCATGCACCATGTGTGCGACGCGACCAGGCAGATCATGGGGCGCGCGGGGGCCGCCCAGGTTGCCGATTGCCACCGGGCGTTCGTTTCGGGCAACGGCGGAATCTTGTCCGAGCAGACCACGCTCGTTCTGGAAGGGGACTGACCGTGACCGGTCTTGAGCGGCCGATGCCCGTGAAAACGCCGACGACAGCCCCATTCTGGGATGGACTGGCCGAGCATCGTGTGGTCATCCAGTACTCCCCGTCATCGCAGTCGTACGTGTTCTATCCGCGTGTTCGTGCGCCCCGCACGCTCGCTGACGACCTGGAGTGGCGAGAGATCTCCGGAATGGGGACGCTCTACTCGTTCACAGTGGCCCGGCGGCCCGTCGGCCTGCACTTCGTTGATGCGGTGCCGCAGTTGCTCGCCATCGTCGAATGGGACGAAGGGCCGCGATTTTCGACCGAGCTCGTTGACGTCGAACCCGAGGACGTCACGATCGGTATGCGGGTCAAGCCGGTGTTCTTCGACTATCCCGATCACGACGTGACGATGCTGCGGTACGCGCCCGCTGACCGCTGAGTGAGGCGGCAACGGCGCTGACGCGCTCACCCAGTGAGCGAATCTGCCTGCCGCGCAACGGTTGAAGAGGATGAACGGCGAGGATCAGCGTCGCAAACCCCTGCTCGTCGAGGATGGGAGCGGCGACGGTCGCCACCGGATGCGCCAGCCGCGCGGTCTCGTCGTCGTCGTCGAGCAGGCCCACCGCGGTGCACTCGACCAGCAGCCGGTTCATGACCTCGGCGACCTGCGCCGGTACGCCCTCTCGCTGCAACCTGACCACCAGCGCGGCGGCCTGAGCCATCGCCGGCGTGGTCCAGTCGACGTCGAAGCCACGCTGTCTCGTCTTGGTCAACACCGCTTCCAGCCGCGCGACGAGTTCGGCGTCGTCACCGGCGCGTCGCAGCCATTCCCGCTGTCCGGCCGGGGTGTCCCAGGCGGCCAGTGCGACCCCGAACGGAGGCGTGTGCGGAATACGGTCGCCGGGTCCCAGCGCCGGTGTGGCGGCGTCCACGCTCACGTGTGCCGCGACAATCAGGGTGTCGTCGAGACGTTCGAGAACTGAACTGGCATAGCCGGTTTCGGTGCGCAACTGATGGGTGGCAGAGCGCGCGGCATGCATGAGCGGGCGCGCGAGATCCGCGCGAGCGCCGACCGCCGCCAGTGCCGGGCCGAGCGAGTAGGTCTTGGATGCGGGGTCGCGGGTGATCCAGTTCCGTTCGCACAGTGTCGTCAGGATCGCGTGCGCGGTGGCCTGGGTCAGACCGAGCTTGTCGACGACGTCCGAGAAGCGCAGCTGCTCGTGGCCCGGATGTGAGAGCAGCTCGACGATGTCGACCACCCGTCCAGTCGGAGCGGAACCGGCCATCCCTTGACCTTTCGCCGAGCGCCTTCCTATAGTGACGCCAGATTGTCGAGAACATATCTCGAATATTCGAGAGATGCAAGGAGCGCTTGTGCGGGCAGTGGCATTGAGGCGGGGCCGCCTCGAGGCTCGCGAGGTCTCGGATCCTGTGCCCGGGCCGGGCGAATTGCTGCTGAGAACGCTGAGTACCGCGATCTGCGCCTCCGATGTGCACTTCATGGATCACCCGGAAGCCGGCGTGGACGATCCGACGGGCCGCTCACTCTATGACGCCGAGCAGGACATCGTCCTGGGCCACGAATTCGTCGGTGAGGTCATCGGCCACGGACCTGGATGCACCGACCAATTCCCCGTCGGAACCCGCGTGACGTCGATACCCATCCGTCTGGTGGACGGCGGCAGAGGTGGTGCACGGATCATCGGTCAGCACCCCGAAGCGCAGGGCAGCTTCGGGGAACTCGTCGTCGTGGCCGAGGCGATCGCCAGGTCCGCCCCCGGTGAGGTCTCCAGCGACGCGATCGCGGTGGTCGACGCATTCGCCGTCGGCGAATTCTACGTTCGATCGGCCCGGCTGCAGCCAGGGGAAGTACCCCTGGTCATCGGTGCGGGAGCCATCGGCCTGTCCGCGATCGCGGCGCTGCGCAGCCGCGGCGTCGAACCGATCATCGTGTCCGACTACAAGGCAGACCGTCGCGAACTGGCCACCCACTTCGGCGCGCACATCGCCGTCGACCCGGCGCAGCGATCACCGTTCGACGTGTGGCGCGAAGCGCGCATCGAGCACAACCTGTGGGGAGCCCTCGCGATCTTCGAGTGCGTCGGCGCGGCCGGACTGATCCAGAAGCTGGTCGACTCGTCGGACATGGCCACTCGGATCTATTGCGCCGGAGGGTGGTACACCGGCGACAGTCTCGACATCACCGCGGCCACCCGAGCAGGTGTCACCATCCAGTTCGGTGGCGGGCCGATGCCGCAAGACTGGTACGGCACGCTGGACGCGGTCGTCGACGGGCGCCTGGATCCGCTGCCGTGTGTGGGCAAGGTCATCGGCCTCGACGAGGTGCCCGACGCCATCGACCTCGCACGCAGGTCCGACGGTCCGCCGCGGATCGTGGTCCACCCGAACGGAGACATCTGATGAGTAACCGCGAAGACCGCCAGGACATCAGCGACGTCCTCGTGCGTTACGGCACCGGAATCGACAGCCGCGACTGGACTTTGTTCCGCACGGTGTTCGCCGACGACTGTGAACTCGACTACGGCGAGATCGGCCGCTGGCACGGAGTCGACGCCGTCGTCGACTTCATGGTGGCCGCGCACGAGATGGCCGGGCACACCCTGCACCGGATCAGCAACCAGGCGGTGACGGTCGACGGCGACACCGCGACGGCGCGAGCATATGTCGATGCGTTGATCATGTCCCAGGACAACACGTCCGGAGTCAACGCGGCGGGCTTCTACGACGACGAGTTCGTCCGCACCGACACGGGCTGGCGGATCCGGCGCAGACGGTTCACGACGGTGATCGTGCGGACGGTCACGGCGGGATGAGCTTCGCCGACAGGTACGGTCCGTGGGCGCTCGTCGCCGGTGCCTCCGATGGGGTGGGGGCCGCCTTCGCCGAGGCGCTCGCGCAGCGGGGACTCAACGTGGTCCTCGTCGCGCGGCGCGAGTCTGTGCTGGCCGAACTGGCGTCCACCATCGAGGACCGATTCGGTGTCCAGACGCGCGTGCTGCCGGCCGATCTCGCCTCCCATGCCGCCGCGGCAACGGTCATCGACGCGACGCGTGACCTCGAGGTCGGCATGCTCGTCTACTGCGCAGGCGCCGACCCCGACTTCAAACCCTTTTTGTCCCAACCGATCAGCGCCGCGGAGGCCATGCTGCGACGCAACAGCCTGGTACCGATGCAACTCAGTCATCACTTCGCCGAGGGCATGGTGTCGCGAGGGCGCGGCGGCATCGTCCTGTTCGGCTCCGGTGCGGGTTTTGCGGGAGGCCCGAACATGGTGGCCTACAGCGCCACCAAAGCCTTCGACATGGTGTTCGCCGAAGCGCTGTGGACCGAACTGCACGGCAAGGGCGTCGACGTGCTCGGGCTGATCCTGAGCAAGACAGACACACCCGCGCTGCGTCGCCTCGAGCACTCACGAGGCACCATCGCGACCGTGGACGAGCGCCCGAAGGGCACCGCGTCCGTCGACGACGTCATCACCGAGGCGTTCGACAACCTGACCAACGGCCCGACCTGGATCGTGGGGGAGGAGATGCGCGCGGCCGCGCAGATGATGGGCTCGATCTCACGCAACGACGCGGTCCGCTTCATCATGCAGGCGAGCGCAGCAGCCATGGGGGACTGACGCTCAGTCATGTCCGACAGCGGCTTCGAAGTGTCGTCATGCGGCGGGACAACCAGATTGGCCTGCGCCGGACTAACGTGCCGACGGCGTGAAGATGTCGGTGGCCTGTGCACGTCCGCGCAGGATGGTCCGGCCATCTGCTGCCCAGCACGACTGCTCGTCGTCGTGTGCCTGTGCATGCGCGGTGCCAGAGCACAGGGTTCGACCGGGAAACTGCTTGGCGTGGTCGGCAAGTCGTGCCGCCTCGTTCACCGCATCTCCGACGACGGTGTACTCGTAGCGGTTCTCGGCGCCGATGTTGCCGGCGAACACCGGTCCCGCGGACACGCCGATTCCGAAATCGACCGGAAGCCTGCGTAGTTCGAGGGCGAGGGCCCGTGCGGTGGCCATCGCCGCCGCTGCCGGGTCGGGGATTCGCAGTGGTGCACCGAAGACGGCGAGCGCGGCGTCACCCTGGAACTTGTTAATAAGGCCATGCCTCTCGTCGACCTCCGCGACAACGATCCGAAAGAAGTCGTTGAGGATCTCGGCCACTTCGTGGGGTTCTCGCTCCACGGCTAGCCCCGTCGAACCCACCAGGTCGATGAACAGGATGGCCACTTCGCGCTCATCACCGGCGGCCTCGTGCTCGGCGGCCTCGTCGACGGCCCGGCGGGCGACCTCCTCACCGACGTGGCGCCCGAACAAGTCGCGCACCCTGTCCCGTTCCCGCAGACCGGCCACCATGCGGTTGAAACCGCTTTGCAGCCGGCCGATCTCGGACCATTCGTACACGTCGATGGTGCGGTCGATCTTGCCCCTCTCGACGTCGGCCATCGCGTCGACCACCTGGTTGACCGGATCGGAGATGGACATCGACACGAGGATCATCGCTCGCAGGCCCAGGACGACGGCGACGAGTGCCAGGACGAGCAGCGCGAGTTCGATAGGTGACGATCGGTCGAGCAGCCATTCCCGGTATCTCATGACCAGCAGGACCGCGATCGCGGACCCCGGCAGGGCCGTACAGACCACCCACATGATCAGCAGCCGGGCCCGAACCCCCGGCGCGGGTGGTCGTTCGGCATCGGCGGGCACTGCGGACAGCACAGGCCGAAGTGTGCGGAGCGTGAACAGGAATCCGGTGCACACCGTCGCGATAGCACCGAACAGCAACGCGGTGGTCAGCACGACGAACACCGTCGCCTCCGCGTGCAAGTTCAGCGGGACGAGGACCGCCGCCGTCAGGAGCCAGGGCGCAAGTGTGATGGCGGATTGCCGTCGCATGATCCGCGCCGTCGTCCGGATCTCGGCCGGGGTGGGACGTCTGCCTGCCTTGAGCCACCGCAGGGACGGCCGCAGGATCAGTACGGCCCCGAGGCTGACCGTGGTGATGCCGATCAGTCCGACCGCAGACAGGGTGACGATGTTGCCGAGGGTGACGACGCCGCGGCCGGCCAGCGCGACGACGATGCCCACGACTTCGGCGACCGTCAGCAGGTAGGCGAACGTGAGGCCTGCGGCGTACTTGACGAGCAGGCGGCGTGGCCTCACCGGCCGAACGTATCAGTCGGGTGCCGGAATGGAATGCGCTTCGCGACGAGCCGTGTCGGGCGCCGCTCGCCAGCTGCCGGGCAGGAAGCAGACCGCCACGGCCGAGACCACCGACACCGCAATCACATACGCGGCGATCGCCTTACCGGACCCGGTGGCGCTCCACAACGCGGTGGCGACACCGTCATGGCCGGCGTGTCTAGTCGCTGGCGGGCAGCGGCTTGGCTTCCTTGAGTGAGAGCGGGGTCGAGCCGATGCTGATGGTGCCCTTGCCCGCCTTGGTGACGAGAACCTCGGCGCCGCCGTCGTCGACGTAGCGCTTGCCCATCAGATTGCCGTCGGCCAGCGAGTCGTCCAAAGAGAGGCTCGAATCAACCTCGCCGCCCACCGGGATCACCGGCGCCCCTCCGACCCTCAGGTCGTCGAGGCTCTCGGCGCTGCGGACGACGATCACCTGGGTGTCGCAGACCTGGCTCTGCAGGCGGGTGCCGTTCTTGATCATGCGGGCTCCTTATGTCGCGGCCGGTTGCGCCGGCAATCGGTCCTGGTTCAGTTCGCTGACGAGTTCGCGGCGCAGCACCTTGCCGGTCGCGTTGGTGGGCAGCTCTTCTCGGAACACCACCCGGTCGGGAGTCCGGGAGCCGCGCAACTGAGAGCGCACATAGGAGCGCAGGTCCTCCACATCGGGGACGGTGCCCTGCTGCGGCACGACGACGGCGACGATGATCTGGCCCCACCCGGGGTCGTCGACGCCGACGACGGCGCAGTCGTGCACGTGGGGATGCTCGACGAGGACGTCCTCGATCTCGGCGGGTGCGATGTTCTCGCCGCCGCGGATGATCGTGTCGTCGGAGCGGCCACCGATGAACAGATAGCCCTCCTCGTCGAGGTGGGCGACGTCCTTGGTGGGGAACCACCCGTTCTCGTCGAGCACGGAACCGATGTCGGTGTACTTCCCGGACACCTGCTCCCCGCGGACGAACAGCTCACCGGTCTCGCCGGGGCCCAGCACGGTGCCGTCCTCGCCGCGGATCTCGACCTCGATACCCGGCACGGGCTGTCCCACCGAGCCCAGCCGCCGCGTCGCGGCGTCGTCGGCGGCGGCCAGCGCGGCGCGGTGGTCGTCGGGGGTGAGCACGGCGATGGTCGAGCTGGTCTCGGTGAGACCGTAGGCGTTGACGAACCCGACCGCCGGGAGCAGCGACAACGCCTTTCGGACCAGCGGCAGCGGAACCTTGGACCCGCCGTAGGCGAGGGTGCGCAGCGTGGGCAGGGTGGCGTTCTCCGCCTCCAGGACCGTCACGATGCGGTCGAGCATGGTGGGCACCACCGTCGCCGACGTGACGCCCTCCTCGGCCACCAACCGCACCCACTTCTGTGCGTCGAAGTTGGTGAGGTAGACCATCTTTCGGCCCGCGTACAGGTTGGACAGGGCGGCGCTGACCCCGGCGATGTGATACGGCGGCACACAGATCAGCGCGGCATCGTCGGGCTCGGCCGAGGCGAATTCGACGGTGCCCATGATGTAACTGGTCAGGTTGCTGTGGGTGAGCTCGACGGCTTTGGGCTTGGACGTCGTCCCCGAGGTGAAAAGCACCACGCCGACGCTGTCGGGGTCGGCGAACTCCGCGGCAGGCTCGGCCGTTCGGGCCTGCTCGAGGAACTCCGCCGAGCCGATCGTCCGGTATCCGTCACCGACCGCGTCGCGATACTCGTCGTCGACCACCACCAGAGGGTCGGGGAGCCGGTCGAGCAGCGCGCGCAGACCGTCGGCCGACAACCGGTAGTTCAGCGGCGTGACCGGTATCGCGGCTCGCGCGGACGCGAACAGGAGCAGCGGCAGCAGCGCGCCGCCCGTGCCGACATAGGCCACGTGCTGGGCCCCTGATGCCGTGATGACGCCGGCGCCGCCGTCGGCCAGGCCGCTGAGTTCCGCCGTGGTGAGGCGCAAGTCGTCGGCCACGATGGCCGTCCGGTCGGGACCGGCGTCGCACGCCATCTCCAGCAGCAGCGAGATGCTCATGAGGTGCGCTCGTCGACGAAGATGTCCAGGATCGGGTCGTCACCGCCGCCATAGGGGGACAGGTCGGTCACGCCCGCCTTGGTGAGGACCTCGGAGTCGATGAAGGTCTGCCCGTTCACGTCGGCCGAGGGCTGCGACAGGATCGCCACCGCGGCGTCGGCCATGATCTCCGGGCTCCGGGACGCCTTCACGAGCGCGTCCCCCTCCGCGAGGTTCGTCACCGCCGAGGTCGCGATGTACGTCTCCGGCCACAGACAGCTGAAGCCGATCCCCGCGTCCGCGTATTCGGCAGCCCAGCCGAGCGACAGGAGCGTCATTCCGTACTTGGACAGCGTGTAGGTGGGGTGGGCGCCCAGCCATTTGGCCGACAGGTTCAGCGGCGGCGCGAGCGTGAGCACGTGCGCGGATTGCGACTGCTGCAGATGCGGCAGCGCGGCCTTGGTCAACAGGAAGGTGCCCCGGACGTTGATGTCCATCATGAGGTCGAACTTCTTGACCGACAGCTGATCGGTCGCCTCGGTGGCGATCGCGCTGGCGTTGTTCACGACGATGTCCACGCCGCCGAAGTGCTCGACGGCGGTGTCGATCGCGCGCGCCACGTCTTCTTCCTTGCGGACGTCGCCGACGACCGCGACGCCCTTGCCGCCGGCCGCCTCGACCTCTGCCACGGCGGTGTGCACGGTGCCGGGAAGCCGGGGGTGCGGCTCGGCCGTCTTGGCCAGCAGCACGACGTTGGCGCCGCGGCGGGCGGCGCCCAAGGCGATGGCCAGACCGATCCCTCGGCTCCCTCCGGAGACCACGATGGTCCGGTCGGCGAACGACGTCCGGTCCGTCGTGCTGTCCGTCGTGTCGTGTCCAGGCAAACGTCGGCCCTCCTCGTCGGCGCTAGATAGTGCCGTTCTCATTTTAGGCGAATCCCATAATCGCTGTGTACCGGGGCTTCGACTCGGTTATTGGGGGTGTCGCACATGCTGCAGCGTGCGGCTTTCCCTCAGACGGTATTGGCATTCTCATTTTTTGCAAGTACGTTATCCAACGATGAGCGAGCAAGTCGTGCCTCGGGTCGAGACCCCCTCCGGTATCCCGCTGGAACCCGTGTACGGGCCGGGCGAGCGGGCGGCCGAACCGCCGCCACCCGGTGAGTATCCGTTCACGCGCGGTAACTTCGCGTCCGGTTACCGCGGTAAGACGTGGACCTTCCGTCAGTATTCGGGCTTCGGCACCGCCGAGGAGTCGAACAACCGCTACCGCTACCTGCTGGATCAAGGCGGTACGGGACTGTCGGTAGCCCTGGACCTGCCGACGCAGTGCGGCTATGACTCCGACGACGAAGAGTTCGGCGAGGAGGTCGGCCGCGTCGGTGTCGCCGTGGACACCCTGGCCGACGCGGAGATCCTGTTCGACGGCATACCGCTGGACAAGATCAGCACGAGCTTCACGATCAACGGCACCGCTGCCATCCTGCTCGCGTTCTATGTCGCGGCGGCCGAGAAGAAGGGGGTGCCCCGCGAGAAGCTCACGGGCACCATCCAGAACGACATCCTCAAGGAGTACGCGTCCCGCGGGACGTGGATCTGGCCGCCGGAACCGTCGCTGCGCCTGATCGCCGACACCATTGAGTTCTGCGCCGCCGAGGTGCCGAGGTTCAACGCGATCTCGGTGGCCGGCGCACACTTCCGCGACGCAGGTGCCAACGCCGTGCAGGAGATGGCGTTCACGCTGGCCGACGGCGTCACCTACTGCGACACCGTGGTCGAGCGCGGCCGCATGACCATCGACAAGTTCGCGCCGCAGATCTCGTTCTTCTTCTACACCCACGGCGACTTCTTCGAAGAGATCGCCAAGTACCGGGCCGGGCGCCGGCGCTGGGCGACGATCGTGCGGGAGCGCTACGGCGCCACCACCGACAAGGCCTCGATGTTCCGCTTCGGCTGTGTCGCCGGTGGAGCGTCGCTGTATGCCCCGCAGGCGCAGAACAACCTGGTCCGTGTCGCCTACGAAGCGATGGCCGCTGTGCTCGGCGGCGTGCAGTCGATGTTCACCGCCGCGTGGGACGAGCCGTTCGCGTTGCCCTCGGAGGAATCGGCGACGCTGGCGCTGCGCACCCAGCAGATCCTGGCCTACGAGACGGGTGTGACGAAGGTGGCCGACCCACTGGGCGGCTCCTACTTCGTGGAGGCGCTCACCGACGCCACCGAGGAGAAGATCATCGAGATCATGCACGATCTCGAGACCCACGGCGGCATGGTGCGCTGCATCGAGGATGGCTACCTTCAGGGCCTGATCGCCGACGAGGCGTTCAAGATCCATCAGGAGGTGGAATCGGGGGAGCGCCCCGTCGTGGGCGTCAACAAGTTCGTCGTCGACGAACCGCCGCCCGACCTGGCCACCTATGAGCTCGACGCGGAGGGGCGCGACAAGCAGCTCCGGCGTCTTGCGAAGGTCAAGGCCGAGCGCGACGACGTGGCGGTGAAGGAAGCACTGGCCGCGTTGGCCCGCTCCGCCGAAGGCGATGACAACCTGATGCACAAGCTGATCGACTGCGCGAACGCCTACTGCACAGTGGGAGAGATGGTGTCGACCCTGAAGTCGGTGTGGGGCGAGTTCCAGCAGCCTGTCGTCTTTTAATGGAGGAGCTGTTCTAACGATGAGTGCTCGAGTTCTGGTGGCCAAGCCAGGTCTGGACGGCCACGACAGGGGAGCCAAGATCGTCGCGCGCACGCTGCGCGACGCGGGTTTCGAGGTGATCTACACCGGCATCCGGCAGCGCATCGAAGACATCGTGTCGATCGCCCTTCAGGAAGATGTTGCGCTGGTCGGCCTTTCGATCCTCTCGGGGGCCCATGTCACGCTGACGGCCCGGACGGTCGACGCACTGCGGGCGGCCGACGCAGGCGACATCGCCGTGGTCGTGGGTGGGACCATCCCCCAGGGAGATGTGCAGAAGCTGCTCGACGCCGGTGCGGCCGCGGTCTTCCCGACCGGTACCTCGCTGGAGGACCTGGTGCGCGACGTGCGTGAGCTGACCAAGGAAGCCGCACTGTGATGGCGGAGTCACCGAGTGTGCGCCCTGGGCGCCATTTCGGGCTGTTCTCCGCCCTGAACGCACACTCGCCGAAGGAGGCATGGCAATGAGGCTCGGCGTCATGATCGGGGCCGAGCGAGGCGATATGGCCCGCAAGGTCGCCAAATTGGTCTCCGACATCGAATGGGCCGAGTCGGCCGGTCTGGATACCGCGTGGATGCCGCAGGTGCCCAACGATTTCGACTGCCTGACGATGGTGGCCCTGATGGCCGCCCACACCTCGCGCATCGAACTCGGCACCGCTGTCGTGCCGCTGCAGGCGCAGCACCCCATTGCCCTTGCTCGACAGGCACTTTCGGTGCACGCGATGGCAGGCAACCGGCTGGCTCTCGGTGTCGGGCCGTCACACCATTGGATCGTGCGCGACATGTTGGGCATCCCGTACGAGAAGCCTGCGGCCTACACCCGCGACTACCTGCAGGTGCTCAACACCGCGCTGGCCGGCCCTGGCGACGTCGACGTCGAGAACGATTCATTCACGGTGCACAACCCGACGGTTCTCGGTGCGGAGCAGCCTGTTCCGGTGCTCGTCGCCGCGCTCGGACCGGTGATGCTGCAGATTGCGGGCGAGCAGGCCGACGGCACCGTGTTGTGGATGGCCGACGAGAAGGCCATCGGAGAGCACATCGCGCCGAAGATCACCAAGGCTGCGGCGGACGCCGGCCGTCCGGCGCCGCGCATCGTGGCGGGCATCCCGGTGTGTCTGTGTGCGAACTCCGAGATCGATGCGGCCAAGGAGCGAGCCAACCGGATCCTGGCCGAGGCGGAGACGTCACCGAACTATCAGCGGCTGCTGGACCGCGGCGATGCCCGCAATGTCGGTGACCTCTGCGCTGCCGGCGATGAAGAGTCGATTCTGAAGCGGTTCAAGCAGTTCGCCGATGCCGGTGTCACCGATCTGTCGGTGCGTCTGCTGCCGATCGGGGAGACGCGCGATGAGTTGGTGGCGTCGAAGTACCGGACGCGTGAGGTGATCGGCGAGCTCGCCAAGGCCGTGCGATGAGCGCTTGCGCGAAGAGCCGAGGGCAGCGATGAGCGCTTGCGCGAAGAGCCGAGGGCAGCGATGAGCGCTGGGCCGCTTGCCGGCATCCGGATTCTCGAGGTCGGCGTCATGCTCGCGGGGCCGTACGCGACGATGATGCTGGCCGACCTCGGCGCCGAGGTGATCAAGATCGAACCGCCGGGTGGGGAGATCTCCCGGCAGGTCAGCGACAGCTATTTCGCGAGCCTGAACCGCAATAAGCAGAGCGTGATGCTGGACCTGCGTTCTGCGGAAGGCCGTCAGCAGCTGGGTGAGCTGGTCGCGAATTCGCATGCGCTGCTGGTCAACATGAAGCCGTCGGCGATCAAGCGGCTTGGATTGACCTACGAGTCGCTCAAGGTGTTCAACGAGGCCATCGTCTGTGTTGCGCTGACGGGCTTCGGGCTGAACGGCGGCGACGATCCGGCGTTCGACTACGTGATCCAGGCGGCGACGGGCGTGGCGGCGATGACGGGCGATCCGCAGGGCCCGCCGACGCTGCCGGGCTATTCGTCGGTGGACAACTCGACGGGCCTGACCGCGGCGCTCGGCCTGCTGGCGCAGATCGTGGCGGGCCGCGGCGGGCAGGTCGACGTGTCGATGCAGGACGTGATGCTGTCGCAGTTGAACTATCGGGCGGCGGCGTTCCTCAACGACGGGCTCGAGCCGAAGCGTTATCCCTATGGCGCGCACTCGTTCTACGTTCCGGCGCAGTTGTTCCTCACCGCGCAGGGTTATCTGGCGCTGTTCATCACCCACGACGCGTTCTGGGCTGCGTTCGCGGCCGAGGCGGGCATCGAGGGCTTCGAGACGTTGGCCGAGCGTGCGGCCCGCCGCGACGAGGTGCTGGAGCTGGTCAGCGCTGTGTTGGCGACGGACGCCGCGGTGAACTGGCAGGAACGGTTGCGGCCCTTGGGACTTCCTGTCGCTGCGGTGCGGACCTTGCCGGAGGCGCTTGAGGCGACGCCTGAGGCGTTGGTCACGGCGGGAAGCTTCCGGTTGGTGGGCAGCCCGGTCAAGATCGCCGGTTATGAACCCGAGTACCGGCCGGCGCCGGCGCTGGACGAGCACGCCGGCGCGACGACTCACTCGTCGTAGTTGACTGTCACATCGGGGGTGTCGGGGACGGCCTGGCAGGTGAGGACGTATCCCTCGTCGACCTCGTCCTGGGTCAAGGCATCGTTGACACGCATCGTCGCCGTGCCCTCGGTGAGCAGTGCCATGCATGTGCCGCAGTTGCCTGCCTCGCAGGAGAACGGCGGCCCCATGCCCGCGCGGCGTGCACTCTCAAGCAGGGTTTCACCCGCCCGCTGTGCCACCGACGCGGTGCTGCCATCGAGCTGGATGGTGATGGTGCCTTGGGCTGCTGCCTCAGTCACTGCGGACCCCGTTCCCGGTGTCTGCGGGTCGGTCATATGACCCTCTCTCGACATTGTCATTCTGATAATAGGAGAATACTATTCTCCTGGACAAGCGGTAGTCCTCTCGCGAACATCATCCACTACTCCCGGAAGGGGCGCGCGCGACGTGAGTGAGCCGATGGCGCTCGCCTTCGAGGAGCGGCAGTACAGCCTTGCCGACCTCGACGCGCTGGCCGGCGGGATGGCTTCGTCGTTGAACCGCCGAGGTGTCACACGAGGCTCGCGCGTCGCGCTGATGTCGTCCAACCGACCGGAGTTCGTCGTCGCACTGCGTGCCATCTGGCGCCTGGGAGCCGCGGCGGTACTGCTGAGCCCCGCCTGGAAGCAGGCCGAGGTGGCTCACGCCCTGTCGCTGACGGCGCCGACCCATGCGGTCGGCGACCATCCGGTGCTCGCGGAGGCGATGCCGATGCTTTCGCTCGACGACGAGATCGTGCCCGGGCCCTATCTGGCCGAGGCGCCCGCTCCGGAAGACGACGCGGTGTTCGTGTTCAGCTCGGGGACTACGGGCATGCCCAAGGCGGTGCGACACACGCACTCCTCGTTGGCCGTGGCGATCCGGCACTGGCGTGAGGCGCTTGGCCTGACGTCGGCGGACCGGATGCAGGTGATGACTCCGCCATCGCACATTCTCGGTCTGCTCAACATCATCATGGCGCTCGACACCGGTGCGTGGATCCGGCTGCACCGCCGGTTCGACATCGACAACATGCTGCGCCACATCGAATCCGATGGGATCACGATCGAGATGGCCGTCGCGCCGATTGCGCTCGCGCTGTCGGCGCATCCACATTTGGAAGACCACGACCTGTCGTCGCTGCGCTACATCATGTGGTGCGCCACGCCCGTGACACAGACTGTGGCCGAGGCTGTTTCGGCGCGCACCGGGGTCCCGTGGGTGACCGCCTACGGGGCCAGTGAACTACCGGTGATCTCGTGCAACGACCTTCAGGGCGCGCGGCTCGACACGGTCGGACGGGCCGTCGCGGGAGTGGACATCCGCACTGTGTCGCTGGAGACCGGTGAGCCGTTGCCCGCCGGCGAGCAGGGTGAGATCCAGGTGCGCTCCGGTTCGGCGATGGCCGGCTACCTCCCGGAACACTGGACGGCGGAGGCGTTTTCCGACGGCTGGTACCGGACCGGCGACATCGGCAGCCTCGATGCCGAGGGATGGCTGCGGATCACCGACCGCGCCAAGGAGATGATCAAGGTCCGCGGCTTCCAGGTGGCGCCCGCCGAAATAGAGGCGGTGCTGCACGGTCATCCCGCGGTCGAGGACTGCGCGGTGTTCGGCGTACCCGCGGCCGACGGGGAGGCGATCGTCGCCGCGGTGACGGTCAACCACGCCGTCGGCACCGACGAACTCGTCAACGTGGTCGGCGACCGGTTGGCCTCCTACAAACGTCCGAGCCGCGTCGTGATCGTCGATGAGATCCCGCGCCTGCCCTCGGGCAAGGTGCTCCGACGAGTGCTACGGGAGCAGGCGATGAGCGCTTGCGCGAAGAGCGGAGGAAATGATGGACGTCCGTCTGACCAGTGAGCAGCGACAGCTGCGCGATGCCGCCGCAGAGGTGGCAGGGGACTTCGGGCCGGGCTCGGTGGCCGACCTCGACGACGCGACGCGCCTTGCGCGGCTCGAGAAGGCCGTGGATGCCACCGGTTTCCGGACTCTGCGCGCTGACGGTGCGTCTGCCGTCGAGGTCGCTCTCGTCGCCGAGGAGTTCGGCAGGGGATTGGTCGACGTGCCCTACCTCGGGCCGGTGCTCATCGACGACCTGCAGAGCAGGCTCGGACGATCGGTGTCCTCGCCCGAGGATGTTCCCGAGTCCGTCGACCTGACGAGAAGCCTTGCCGGAGTGGTGGAATCGCCGGGGGAGCTGGGCGAGTTGTCCGACGAGGACGCTGGGCGCTGGTATGCGCTGGCGCTCGCGGCGACCACCGCCGACATCGTCGGCGCGGCGCGAGGTACCCACGCGCTGGCCACAGAGTATGCCAAGGTGCGCGAGCAGTACGGTTCGGCCATCGGCTCTTATCAGGCCGTCGCGCATCTGCTCGCCGAGAGCCTGGCGTTGATCGAAGGGTCGATCAGCGTTGCGCGCCACGGGGCGTGGGCGGTCGACGAGCTCCCGGTGCGTGAAGCGATCGAGGCGAACCGCGTGGCGAAGATCTACTGTGCCCGCGCAGCGATGACGGTGTGCGAGACGTCGATTCAGGTGCACGGCGGCATCGGCAACACCTGGGAGTGCCTGGCCCACATCTATCTTCGCCGGGTGTTGGCCGCCACCGAGACCTGGCCCGCCAAGTTGGAGGAGCTGACCATTGGACTTTCGTGATTCGCCCGACGAGGCCGCCTTCCGCGAGCGGTTGAGCGGCTGGCTCAAGGAGCAGAAGGGCAAGTTCCCGACCTCCGGTGACGCATATTGGGCCAAGGCAGGGGAGTGGCACCAGGCGCTCTTCGAGGCCGGCTTCTTCGGCACGTCGTGGCCGAAGGCGTACGGCGGCCAGGACCTTCCGCCGGTGTACGACGTCATCGTCGACGAGGAGATCGCGAAGGCCGGCGCTCCCGCGCGGCCCAGCCTCGGCTATCTCGTCGTCGGCCTGAGTCACCATGGCAGCGAGGAACTTCGGCAGCGGTTCCTGCCGGGGATGATCAACGGCACCGAACGGTGGTGCCAGGGCTTCTCGGAGCCGGGCGCGGGTTCTGACCTGGCCTCGCTGACGACCACCGCCGTCCGCGATGGTGACGACTACGTCATCCACGGGCACAAGATCTGGACCAGTTACTCCGACGTCGCGGACTGGTGCCTGGTGCTCGCCCGCACAGACAAGGACGTGCCCAAGCACAAAGGCATCTCGGCGTTCATCGTCACGATGCACCAGGACGGCATCGAGCAGCGCCCGCTGAAGATGATCAGCGGCGTGACCAAGGAATTCGGCCAGGTCAGCTTCGACGGTGCGCGGGTACCGGCCGAGAACATGGTCGGCGCCCCCGGTGAGGGCTGGAAGCTGGCTATGACGGTCGTCAGCCACGAACGCGAACCGTCGACGCTCGGGTTCTCTGCTCGCTACGGAAAGACCGTGCGGCAGATGGCATCCGGACTTGACGGGGCTCCCAACGAGGAATTGCTGTGGGCGTGGGTGCAGACGGAGATGCTGCGCCTTCATGTGCGGAGGCGGTTGTCGGAGCAGCTCGACGGCCTCACCCACGGCCCGCAGGGATCGCTGGACAAGCTGTTGATGACGTGGGTCGAGCAGTCGGTCGGCCACGCGGCGCTCAAGACTGTCGGCACCGGCAACGAGGAGCTCTTCGGGGCCTACATGTACAGCCGCGCCCAGAGCGTCATGGGCGGCACGTCACAGATTCAGAAGAACATCATCGCGCAACGCATCCTCGGACTGGGGGTCTAGGAACATGTACGGAATGCCGGACGAGATCAAGGTCGAGGCAGACGGTGCCCTGCGCATCATCACCCTCAACCGTGCCGACGACCTCAACGCGGTCAACGACAACCTGCACGTCGGTCTCGCCAAGATCTGGGAGGAGCTCAACGAGGATGTCGACGCCCGCGCGGCCGTGATCACCGGTGCGGGCCGGGCGTTTTCGGCGGGTGGTGACTTCAACTACCTCGACGAGCTACGCAACGACGAAGCTCTGCGCCAGAAGACGATCAAGCACGGCCGCGACCTCGTCATCGGCATGGTGCGGTGCCGCATCCCGGTCGTCGCCGCCGTCAACGGGCCGGCCGTCGGGCTCGGCTGCAGCCTGGCCGCGCTGTCCGACGTCGTCTACATCGGCGAGAACGCGTTCTTCGCCGACCCGCACGTCTCGATCGGTCTGGTCGCCGCCGACGGCGGTCCGCTGGTGTGGGGTTCGCAAATAAGCCTGTTGCAGGCCAAGGAGTTTGCCCTCACCGGTGTGCGCATTAAGTCAGCCCGCGCCGTCGAACTCGGGCTCGCCAACCATGTCGTCGCGGACCCGCTCGCCGAGGCGATCGCCTGTGCCAAAAAGCTGTTGGAGCTCCCGCAGCAGGCCGTCGAGGCGACGAAGCGCCTGATGAACATCCAGTTGGAGAAGTCGGTGATGGCCTCGCTGGACTACGCGAACCTCGCCGAGTACGTGTCGTTCGGGACGCCGGAGTTCAACAAGATCGTCGACGGACTGATGGCCAAGAAGTAGAGGACCTGCACCGCGAGCGCGCGTGTCTGCGCAGGGACACGCCGCGATCCGTGTCGTGTTGCGCACTCTCGCGGTCGACGAGCGCGCACCGGTGCTCGGTGGGCACGGCGCGTCGGCGTGCAGACACGCGCGCTCGCGGTGCGAGGTTCGGGCTCAGTGCTACCTGGCGAGTTCCTCGGAGCGCTGGATGGTACCCGTGACACCCGAAGCATGCTGCCGCGCAAGGAAAACCGCGGCATCGGCCATCGCCTCCGGCGGCTCGACCATCTCGGGCGGGATCTGCATGCCCGCGCCGCCGGCCTGCCAGCCCTCGGTCAGCACGACCCGGGACGGGCTCAGGCAGTTGACGGCGATGTTGTCCGGCTTCAGGTCCGCGGCCAGGCCGAGATAGAGCCGCTCCGCGGCGGCCTTGGACACCCAGTACGCGTTGGCGCCCTGATCGGTCATCGTCACGCCGGTGGTGGTGATCGCGATCAGCGAACCCCCGCCACGGGCGCGCACGTGGGGGATGACCGCTTTGGTGACGAGGAAGACGCCGGTGGTGTTGACGTCGAGGCACAGCTGCCAGCGCTTGAGCGGAGTGGATTCGATTGGGCCGAGCCACAATACGCCGGCGTTGGCGACCAGGATGTCGATGCCGCCGAACTCGGCGACCGTAGCGGCCACCGCGGCCTCGACAGAGTCCTCGCTGGTGACGTCGCATGCGACGGGCAGCGCATGTCCACCGGCGTCGTTGATGCGTTGTGCGACAGCGCCGATGGTGCCGGGCAGCTTGCCCTCGTGTTCGGAGCGGGCGGCCACGGCGACCGACGCACCTGCGCGTGCCAGCGCCGCAGCGACGGTGGCACCGATGCCGCGGCTCGCGCCGGCGACGAACGCCACCTTCCCGTCGAGCGTCACGTCGGGGTCACTTCGCGATCATCTGGGCGGGAACCGCAATGCTCCGTCGAGGCGGATGATCTCGCCGTTGAGGTAGTCGTTCTCGACGATGCTCTGCGCCAGCCGCGCGTACTCCGTCGAGCGGCCCATGCGCTTGGGGAACGGCACCTGCGGGCCCCAGTACTGCTCGAGCTGGTCGGCGGCCTTGCCGTAGGCCGGCGTGTTGATCGTGCCCGGGGCGATGGTCACCACGCGGATGCCCAGCGGTGACAGGTCGCGCGCCGCCACGAGCGTCATGCCGAGGACACCGCCCTTGGCCGCCGAGTACGGCAGCTGACCGATCTGCCCTTCGTAGCCTGCGATCGAGGCGGTGTTGATGATGACGCCGCGCGCGCCTTCGTCGAGCGGATCGGTCTTGGCGATCGCCGCTGCCGACAGTCGCATGACATTGAACACCGCGGTCAGGTAGAACTCGATCGTCTTCTTGAAGCCTTCGAGGTCCAGCGGCGAGCCGTCCTTGCCGACGAGCCGGCCTCCGCTGGCGGGGCCGCCGTGGGTGTCGACCGAGATGCGCAGCGGCGCCAGCGATTCGGCCTCGGCGATCGCCGCGTTGACCGACTCCTCCGAGGTGGCGTCGGTGCGCACGTAGCGTACGCCGAGTTCGGACTCCAGCGCCTTGCCTTTGTCGTCGGCGAGATCGGCGATCACCACTTTCGCGCCCGCACCGACCAGTCGACGCACCGTGGCCTCTCCCAGTCCACCCGCGCCTCCGACGACCAGAGCAGAGCTTCCGGCGATCTCCATACGGCCCCTCCTTGAAACGGTGACTCTCTGCAGTGGAGAATAGCATTCTCAACATCGGAACGGTCGGGTGGGAGTGAGCCTGCGTAATCTGTCTGAAGTGACCATCGACGAGCTCATCGCCGCTGCTCGCGGCGGGTCACCGCGCGCGACGGGGCGGCTGCTCAGCGCCGTGGAGAGCCCCCGCCGGGCGCAGGTGCTCGATGCCCTCGGGCCCGTCATATCCACGCGCGTCGTCGGCATCACCGGGCCCCCGGGGGCCGGAAAGTCGACGACGGTGGGGGCGCTGGTCGGCGCCTACCGTGCGAACGGACTGCGCGTCGCGGTGCTGGCCGTGGATCCGTCGTCGCCCTACAGTGGCGGCGCGCTGCTCGGAGACCGGATCCGGATGGCGGCACACATCAACGACCCCGACGTGCTGATCCGCTCGGTGGCAACTCGTGGCCACCTCGGCGGTCTGGCCGCCGCCGTGCCCGCCTCGATCAAGTTGCTCTCAGCGCTCGGCTACGACCTGGTGATCCTGGAGACCGTCGGAGTCGGCCAGTCCGAGATCGAAATCGCCGCGGTGGCCGATCCGACGATCGTCGTCCTCAATCCCGGTGCGGGCGACGCCGTTCAGGCCGCGAAGGCGGGCCTGCTGGAAGTCGCCGACATCGTCGTCGTCAATAAGGCCGATCGGGACGGAGCCGATCAGACCGTCCGCGACCTGCGCGCCGAGACTCACGCCCCTATCCTCAAACTTGTTGCGGCGCAGGGGCGGGGCCTCGCCGAGCTGGCCGAGGTTATCGATGCCCATCATCGCGCCGACAGCCCGGAACGCCGATCGGCGAGGGCTCGCTCGCAGATCCTCTCGCTGGCGCAGACGCTGCTGCGCAACCATCCGGAACTGGATCGGCTCTCGACCCTTGTCGCCGAGGGCGGCGTTGACGCCTACACTGCTGCCGAGCGTCTCTTCGCGGACGAGTCGGCAGGCAGATCGAGCATTCGTCGCGACATCTGAATGAGTTGCGCGCGCAGCGTTTCGGCGTCGAGATCGGCGACGAGCGGATGCATGACGGCGACACTGATCGCGCTGGAGAGCATCGCCGCGTGGAATCGCGCCTCGACACCGGGTTCGGTGCCGAGCAGCGCGGCATAGAGGCGTTCGATGAAGCGCTGAAACGGCTCGTGTTCGCCCTGCAACCGGATGATCACCGGATCGAACTGCAGCACGCTGACTTCGCCGCGACGCTCGATGGCCTGATCGATCATGCGGTCGAGCAGGACCTCGCGCGCCCCGACCGGATGCCCCACCGCCTCAGCGGCTTCGACCGCGTCTTCCAGCCTGCTCATCTCGCGCTCGGTGATCGCGATGACGATCTCTTCCTTCGTCTTGAACTGCCGGTACACCGCGGCCTTGGTCACTCCCATGGCGTCGGCGATCATCTGCAGAGATGTCCCACTGACACCGTGCTCGGCGATGAGTTTCAGCGCCGCGTCCAGAACGCGGGTCTGTGCCGCCGTCCTGGTGATCGCGCTGAACCTCTGCGGTGCCGTCGTCACACCGACGAGGGTAGCCGACCAGCCGGGCGATCAGTTGCCGATCGGCAACCGCCTCAGGGCAGCGATGTACCTGTGGCCGCCGTGTAGCCGGCGCGATACCCGAACACCATGGCCGGTCCAATGGTGCCGCCGGCGCCGCCGTACGCCTTCCCGGTGGCGCCTGCCATCGCGTTGCCCGCGGCGAAGAGCCCGGTGATCGCCGTGCCGTTGACATGAAGGACGCGTCCGTCGCGATCGGTGCGCGGGCCGCCCTTGGTTCCCATGGCACCGATGGAGACCGGCACCGCGAAGTAGGGTGCCGTGTCGATCGGACCGAGGGTTCTGCCCGCCATCGTCGTTGCCAAGGCGTCACCCCAGTACCCGTCGTACGCGCTTGCCCCGCGGCCGAATTCGGGGTCGCACTCGTCGGCGACGTTCGCGTTCCACGCGTCCAGGGTGGCTGCGAGTCCCGCGGGGTCTATTCCGGTCTTCTCGCCGAGTTCATCGAGATCGGCCGACTGGCAGAACCAATCGGGTACCGGTCCGTCGGGGTCCACCCCCAGGAACCCGTAGTGCTTCAGGTGCAGCGAATCGAAGACGATCCACGCAGGGTCGTTGGCGTAGCCCAACTTCGGGTCGAGGAAATGAAACGGCCCGGCCATCGAGTTGTACTCGCCGGCCTCATTGAGGAAGCGCTTTCCCGCTCGGTTGACGATGATGCTGCGCGGACGGGTCCGTTCGAGGCGTACGCTCCTGTGGCGCGGATGGCCTTCGAAGGTGTCGCCGGGGATCTGGACGATCGGCACCCACCACGCTTCTCCCATGTTGGCCAGGTCGGCTCCGTGTGCCATCGCCATGCGTAGTCCGTCGCCGGTGTTGTTGGGAGGCGAGACCGCACCGCGCATCGGCCCTCTCAGGTAGGCCTCGACCAGGCGCTGATCCCATTCGAACCCGCCGGTGCCCAGAATCACTGCCCTGCGCGCACGCACGCGGAACTCGTTGTCGCCCTGCCGAATCTGCACACCGGTGATGCCGAGCGCGTCGGCGACGAGTTCGGTCGCTCGCGCGCCGGTGTGCGGTGCGATGCCCAGGTCGAGAAGGCCCTTCAGGAGACCGGCGATCAGTGCGGTGCCTGCGACACAGAAATCGCCGGACTCGCTGTCGACCGAGGCGTGGATCCGCGCGCGTGTCTCCGCATCGATTCCGACATTGCTGAAATCGGCAGGGAACGACGAGATCCGATCGCTCCACTCGCCGAGCCTGGATAGGTCGAAGGGCTTGGCGTTCAGCGATCGACCGCCGCCGGGCTTGCCGCCGGGAAGTTCGGGTTTGTAATCAGGAAAACCGGCCGCGACTTCGAAAACCAGATCGCTGTGGGCCTCCACGAAGTCGAGCATGCGACCGCCGGTGGTCACGAACGTCTCGACCAGCTCGTCGTCCATGAAGCCCAGGGACTGAGCGCGCAGATAGGCCATCGCGTCGTCGGCGGTCAACTCGCCGTCGGCGGCTCGGTTGTGGGCGGGGATCCACACGATTCCACCCGACACCGCCGTCGTGCCGCCGACGGTGGACGCCTTCTCGTACACCTCGACCGTGGCGCCGCTGACTGCGGCGGCCAGCGCGGCGGTCAGTCCCGCGCCGCCGCTGCCCAGAACGACGACATCGACCTCGTGATCCCAGTCGGACACCGCTGTCCCCTTTCTGTTCTGTCAGCTCAGGATCGCCGACAATTCGTTGGCTGCCTTGATGACTGCGTCGCGACCGTCCAAGACGACGTCTTCGCGGTGCGAGATCAGGTTGATACACGTTGGAGGCGACGGTGACTTCCGGCGGACGGGCACGGCCAGGCCGTAGGTGTTCGGTTCGATCTCGCCGTGGGTGATCACCCAGCCCTGCTGGCGGGTCTGCTGGACGAGTTCGCGCTCGCCGGGCCGCGGCGGCATGCTCGACAGCAACGCGATTCCGGCCGCTCCGCGATCGAGGGCATAGCGACTGCCTTCGTGGAAAGACAACTGGTAGTACACGTTTGTCGGGACCATCACCGCGACCGCCACCTGCTGCTCGCCCTCCGCGACCAGCAGGGACACCGTCGCGCCGAGTTCGTCGGCCAGGCCGCGCAGGGTCGGGACGCTCAGCTGCCGGACGTTGTTGTCGAACGATGCGCCGAGTACCGCCAGAGCGGCCCCCGACCGGTATCGGCCGTCCTCTCCCTTGCTGACGAACCGGAACTGCGCCAGCGTGCTCAGCAGCCGGTAGGCGATGGTGCGGTGCACCCCGATGTCATCGGCGACCTGCGCGACAGTGAGGCCGGTCGGCGAGCTCGCCACCAACTGCAACGCGTTGAGTCCGCGGGCCAGGGTCTGGGATCCGGGGGCGCCGGAACCCGCCGCCGGGTTTCCGGGATCAGTCATACGGACCTTCCTTGACAGACGCCGTCACGAGAGTGATGCTCTGACTATAGTGCACATGTATGTGCGATAAATGAGCAGACTGCTTACAAAATACGAGAATTCGATTCTCACCGTCAAGGTCTCGGGCAGGCCTCCACGGAAGGAGTGCAGGGGTGGCGGAGTTCGAGAGCGTATGGAGCGACCTGCAGGGCGTCGCGTTCTCCCAGGGCTATATCGACGTCCACGGCGTACGCACCCGCTACCTGCATGCCGGGGACAGCGCCAAGCCGGCGCTCGTCTTCCTGCACGGTTCCGGCGGACACGCCGAGGCTTACGTCCGTAATCTCGAAGCCCACGCCGAGCACTTCTCGACCTGGTCGATCGACATGCTCGGTCACGGCTACACCGACAAGCCGGGCCACCCCCTCGAAATCGCCCACTATGTCGAACATCTCGCGGGTTTTCTCGACGCCATCGGTGTTGAGCGAGCCCACATCAGCGGTGAGTCGCTGGGTGGCTGGGTGGCGGCGCGGATCGCCTCAGATCACCCGGAACGCATCGATCGCCTCGTGCTCAACACGGCCGGGGGATCGCAGGCCGATCCCGAGGTGATGAAACGGATCATCAGTCTGTCGATGGCCGCCGCCGAGAACCCGACATGGGAGACCGTGCAGGCCAGGGTCAAGTGGCTGATGGCCGACAAGTCCAAGGACTACGACGACATCGTCGCGAGCCGCCAGCGCGTCTACCGTCAGCCGGGCTTCGTCGATGCGATGCGCGACATCATGGCGCTGCAGGATCCGGAGATCAGGGCGCGAAACCTGCTCGGCCCCAAAGAGTACGGGGCCATCACCGCACCCACGATGGTGGTCTGGACGAGCGATGACCCCACCGCGGACGTCGAGGAGGGCCGGCGCATCGCGTCGATGATCCCGGGTGCGCGGTTCGAGGTGATGCCGGGGTGTGGACACTGGCCGCAGTACGAGGATCCGAAGACCTTCGACCGACTGCATCTGGACTTCCTGCTGGGGCGCGCATGAGTTCCCCGCGGGGCGAAATAGAAGAGGTCGACGTCGTCATCGTCGGCGCCGGCCCGGCCGGCCTGACATTGGCGAACATTCTCGGGCTGCAGGGTGTTCGGACCCTGGTCGTCGACGAACGCGACAAGCTCATCGACTATCCACGCGGTGTCGGGCTCGACGACGAGTCGTTGCGCACCTTCCAGGCGATCGGCCTGGTCGAGCGCGTCCTGCCGCACACGGTGCCCAACCAGATCCTGCGTTTCTTCGACGGCAAGCGGAACCTGCTCGCCGAAATGGCGCCCCCCGACGCCCGATTCGGCTGGCCGAAACGCAACGGCTTCGTCCAGCCCATGGTCGACGCCGAACTGTACGGCGGTTTGGAGCGGTTCGACAACGTCGAGGTCCGGTTCGGCCACCGCATGCACAACTGCGCCGAGTCGGCCGACGGTGTGACCGTCGAGTTCGACGGGGGACAACCCGCGGTGCGGGCCCGCTTCGTGGTGGGCTGCGACGGCGGGCGCAGTGCTACCCGGCGGCTGATGGGTGTGTCGTTCGACGGGACGACGTCGTCGACGCGCTGGCTGGTCGTCGACATCGCCAACGACCCACTCGGTCATCCGAACAGCGAGGTCGGTGCCGACCCCAGGCGGCCCTACGTGTCCATCGCCATCGCGCACGGTATCCGGCGCTTCGAGTTCATGATCCACCCCGACGAGACCGACGAAGTGGCCGACGATCCGGCCTTTGTGAGAAAGATGCTGGCGCAACTGATTCCGTACCCGGAGCGCGTCGACATGATCCGCCATCGCGTCTACACGCATCATTCCCGCATCGCCGGGTCCTTCCGCGAAGGTCGGCTGATGCTGGCCGGCGACGCCGCCCACCTGATGCCGGTCTGGCAAGGCCAGGGTTACAACAGCGGTATCCGCGACGCCGCGAATCTGGGCTGGAAGCTCGCCGCCGTGGTGAATGGCAACGCCGGTGAGGCGCTTCTCGACTCGTACGACACGGAACGTCGCAAGCATGCCCGCGCGATGATCGACCTGTCCACGATGGTGGGCCGCGTGATCTCCCCGACGAACCGGAAAGTGGCCGCGCTGCGGGACCGCGTGATCCATGCCGCGTCGGCGGTCCCGACACTCAAGCGCTACGTGCTGGAGATGCGTTTCAAGCCGATGCCGCGATATCAGCAGGGCGCGGTGCACCACAGCGAGCACGCAGCACCGAATTCGCCCACCGGAACCTTGTTCATCCAGCCCCGCGTCGACACCCGCGACCAGCAGAACGTCCTCCTCGACGAGGTCCTCGGGTCCGGTTTCGCGATCCTGTGCTGGAGCAACAACCTGCGTGCCGTCCTCGGACACGACGCCTTCCACCGGTGGAAAGCGCTGGGAGCCAACTTCATCGAGGCGAGACCGATGACACAGCTGCACTGGACCGGCCACGACGATCCCGACGTGGTCGTTGTCGGGGATCGCACCGGTGCGCTCAAGTCATGGTTCGACGTCTACACCGATTCCGTGCTGTTCGTGCGACCCGACCGTTGCATCGCGAGCGCCTGCATTGCCCAACGCGCACCGGAAGTCTCGGATGCGCTGTTCTCGGCGCTGCACCTGAATGTCTCACCGCACCAGGAAGGAGGATCGGATTCTCGTGGCCCAGAGCGAAATAGCGCTGTGCTGCATGTCGCACAGCCCACTGCTGAACCTTCCGGGACCGTCACAGGAACTTCTTGACGACATCGGCGGCGCGATCACAGCTGCCAGAGACTTCGTGGCGGCCTTCGACCCGCAACTCATCGTGACCTTCTCGCCCGACCACTACAACGGGTTCTTCTACCGGGCGATGCCACCGTTCTGCATCGGTACCGCGGCTGTGGGAGTCGGCGACTACGGCACCCACGAAGGGCCGCTCGACGTCCCCGCCGATCTGGCCACCGACTGTGCCCGAGCGGTTCTCGACGCCGATGTCGACGTCGCGATCTCGGCGGCGATGGACGTGGACCACGGAACCGTGCAGCCGCTGCAGAATCTCTTCGGCGACGCGACGGCCAAGCCGGTGATCCCGGTGTTCATCAACTCGGTGGCGACCCCGCTGGGCCCGGTCAGGCGGGTGCGAGCACTCGGCGCGGCCGTCGGCGCCTACCTGGCCACCCTGGGCAAGCGAGTGCTCGTCGTCGGGTCAGGCGGTCTTTCCCACGACCCGCCGGTGCCGACCCTGGCGACCGCACCGCCGGCGGCGCTGGAGCGAATCGTGCACGGCGCTCCGATGAGCACCGAACAGCGGCAGGCCCGCCAGACCGCCGTGATCGAGGCGGCCCGCGAATTTGCCTCCGGGCACGGCACACTCGCCCCGCTGAACCCCGAGTGGGATGAGGCGTTTCTGGATCTGCTCGATACCGGTCGGCTCTCAGGCGTGGACGACTGGGACAACACGTGGATTGCGGCGCAGGCCGGTAATTCGGCGCACGAGGTCAGAACCTGGGTCGCGGCCTTTTCGGCGCTGGCCGCCCAGGGTAGCTATGAAACCAGCAGCCGGTTCTATCGCGCCGCACCGGAATTGATCGCCGGTTTCGCCATCAGGACGGCGGTGCGAGCGTGACAGAACCAGTGCAGGGCTTCGACCATGTCATCGACGTGCTGGTCGTCGGTTCCGGTGGTGGCGGGATGACCGCCGCGTTGGCCGCTGACGCCGCGGGTCTCGACACGCTGGTGGTGGAGAAGTCGCCGCGGTTCGGTGGCTCGACGGCGCTGTCGGGCGGCGGTATCTGGGTGCCAGGGGCGCCGTCGCAGCGGAGGGAAGGCCACATCCCGAACCCCGACGAGGTGTTCACCTATCTCAAGGAGATCACCGGAGGGCTGGTCAGCGACGCGAGGCTGCGCAAGTACGTCGACGCCGCGCCGCAGATGATGGAGTTCCTCGAAGAGGTCAGCCCCTGGCTCGAATTCGTCTGGAAGCCCGGATACGCCGACTACTATCCGGAATTGCCCGGAGGCTCAGCTCTCGGCAGCACCATCAACGTCCCCGAGATCGACCTGCGCAAGCTCGGCGACGAGGAACAGAACCTCCTCGCGCCGCTCGCACTGGCGCCCAAGGGGATCTGGTTCGCGCCCAAGGACCTGCGGTTGTTCTATCAGGTGCGGCAGTCCTGGCGCGGCAAAGCTGTTCTGCTGAAACTCATCTGGCGGATGTTCAGGGCCCGGGTGTTCGGTGACCGGATGGCGGCCATCGGTCAGTCACTGTCTGCACGGCTGCGGCTGGCGATGAAGCAACAGAACATCCCATTGTGGCTGAATTCCCCGATGACAGAGTTGATCACCGATGTCGACGGAAGAGTCGTCGGCGCGGTGGTCGAGAAGGACGGACGAGCTCTGCGGATCCAGGCCGACCGAGGCGTGGTGCTTGCCAGCGGCGGTTTCGACCACGACATGCAGTGGCGTCTGCAGCATCTGCCCGAGCTGGCGCGCGTCGCTGAGCTTACCGGGCCCGGAAAAGATTGGAGCTTCGGCAATCCGGCGGCCATGGGCGACGGGATCAGGGCGGGCGAGAAGGTCGGCGCGGCCACCGATCTGCTCGACGAGGCCTGGTGGTTCCCTGCGATCTGCTGGCCAGACGGCCGTCTGCAGTTCATGCTCAACGAGCGGATGATGCCGGCCCAGTTCATCGTGAACGGAGCCGGTAAGCGGTTCGTCAACGAGGCGGCGCCCTATATGGACTTCGCCCACGCCATGATCGACGGCGAACGCTCGGGCGTCACACACATCCCGTGCTGGCTGATCACCGACGTCCGATCGTTTCATCGTTACGTGGTCGGCGGGCACCTGCCGATCCCGAAGGTGCCGTTCGCGCCCGTGCCGACGGGCTGGAAGGTGCCGGCCGCGTGGCTCGAATCGGGTGTGGTCAAGGCCGGCGGAAGCTGGGAAGAACTGGCACGCGAGATCGGCGTCCCGGAGACCGAATTACGCAACACCGCAGAACGATTCAACGCCCTGGCTCTCAAGGGACACGACGACGACTTCAATCGCGGCGACAGCGCCTACGACAACTACTACGGCGACCAGACGCTGCAGAATCCGAACCTGCATCCCCTCGGCAAGCCGCCCTACTACGCATTCCAGATCATCCTCGGCGACCTCGGCACGTCGGGCGGGCTGCGCACCGACGAGTTCGCCCGCGTGCTGCGCCCCGACGACACCGTGATCGACGGTCTCTACGCCGTCGGCAATGTGTCGGCCGCGGTGATGGGCCGCAGCTACGCGGGCGCGGGCGCCACCATCGGACCGGCGATGACCTTCGGCTACGTCGCAGCGCGGCACATTGCCCAGGCACGCAGCGCCGAGACGCACAAACCATCGTCAGCCATCGATAGCCCCGAATCTTCAAGGAGGTAACCAGTAATGAAAATTTCGCTGTTCTACGAGTTCCCGTTGCCACGCCCGTGGGGAGAGGACGACGAACACCAGTTGTTCCAGCACGGCCTGGACGAGGTCGAGCTCGCGGACAAGGCGGGCTTCTCCACGGTGTGGCTCACCGAGCACCACTTCCTCGAGGAGTACTGCCACTCGACGGCGCCGGAAATGTTCCTGGCCGCAGCGAGTCAGCGCACCAAGAACATCCGGCTCGGTTTCGGCGTCATGCACCTGCCGCCACCCATCAACCACCCAGCCCGTATCGCCGAGCGCGTCGCCACCCTGGACCACCTGTCCAACGGCCGCGTCGAGTTCGGCACGGGTGAAGGCTCCTCGGTCGCCGAACTCGGCGGTTTCAACATCGATCCCGCCGACAAGCGCACCATGTGGGAAGAGGCTCTCGAAGTTTCGATCCGCTGTATGACGGAGGCGCCGTTCACCGGTTTCAAGGGCGAGCACGTCGAGATGCCCGCCCGCAACGTGATCCCGAAACCGCTTCAGGACCCGCACCCGCCCGTCTGGGTCGCCTGCACCCGCCCGTCCTCGGTCGGGATGGCCGCCGAGAAGGCCATCGGCGCACTGAGTTTCGCCTACACCGGCCCGGAAGCCCTCAAGCACCGTGTCGACGGGTACTACCGCGACTTCGAAGAGAAGGGCACGCCGATCACCCCGGCGATCAACCCGAACCTGCTCGCCATCGGCGGCGACCTGTCGATGATGGTGGCCAAGACCGACGAGGAAGCGCTCAAGCGACTCGGAACCGGCGGCGGCTTTTTCTCATTCGGGATCATGCACTACTACATCAACGGCATGCACACACCGGGCCGTACCGGCGTGTGGGACCTCTACCAGGACGCGGTCAAGGAGGATCCGACCCTGGCATATGGGCCGGGTCGCGGCGCCATCGGCTCACCGGAGACCGTCCGTGAGTTCCTGCGGGGTTACGAGGCCAGCGGCGTCGACGAGATCATCCTGCTGCTCAACCCCCGCAGCCACGAGGGCACGATGGAGTCCATCGAGATCATGGGCAAGGAGATCCTGCCAGAGTTCATCGAGCGTGACGCGTTGGCCGTCAAGGACAAGGCGCAGCGGCTGGAGCCTGTGATCGAGAAGGTCGAGGCGCGCCGGCAGAATTGGGACGCACCGATGTTCGACGAGACCTACGCCTTCGGCGGCTTGCCCACCGGGCGGGGTGGCAAGTTCACCGCGGGCGAGATCCCGGAGGCGATGGCCGAGATCAACGAGGGTCGGGTGAAGGCCGCGCAGGCGGAAAAGGACGCGAAAACGGCCAAAGAAGCTGCGGGCTGAGCGACACTCACGACCGTGGTGCAGATCGACGAACTGTTCCGCTACGACGGCAGGCGCGTGATCGTGACCGGCTGTGCGTCCGGTATCGGCGCGGCGCTGGTGAGGCTTCTCGACGGGCTCGGGGCCGACATCGTCGGCCTCGACATCCGTCCTCCTGCCACCGATTTCGGGCTCGACGAGTTCCATGCCGTCGACCTCGCCGACGAGGCGTCGGTCGTCGACGCGGCGGCGGCCGTGGAAGGCCCGGTCGACGCGTTGTTCAACGTCGCCGGCGTGTCTTCGGGTATCAAGGATCCGCTTCGGGTCGTCACGATCAATTTCCTGGGCACCCGCAGCTTCACCGAGGCGATCACACCCCGGATGACGCCGGGTTCGGCGATCGCCAATGTGTCCTCACTGGCGGCGTCGCAGTACCTCGCCAACGCGCCGGTCACGCTCGGCCTTCTGGACACCGGTTCCTTCGCCGAGGGAATCGAATGGTGTCATCGCAATCCCGACGCGCTCGCCGACGGCGGCTATCGCCTGTCCAAGGAGGCGACCATCCTCTACGGCCTGCGCGTCGTCTCGAAGTTGGGATCGAAAGGTATTCGGATCAATTGCACCGCGCCCGGGGTGACGGACACGCCGATCCTCGATCAGCTCAGGAGTGCCTACGGCCAAGGATTTCTCGACTCGTTCCAGAATCCCCTCGGTCGTCACGCCGATGCCGACGAACAGGCGAGCGTGCTCGCATTCCTCAACAGCTCGGCGGCCAAACACATCACCGGTCATGTGATCTGGGTGGACGGCGGATCGGTGGCCGAACGCGTCTTCGGGGATCTCACTGATCAGCGACTAACAAAGGACCCGACATGACCGGCACCATGAGCGACTTTCGCAGGGCCGCGGACGAGCTCCGCAACTGGGGACGGTGGGGCGACGACGACGAGCTCGGGACCCTGAACTTCATCACGCCCGAGAAGGTCACGGAGGCGGCCGGTCTCGTGAAGCAGGGCAAGGTCATCTCCCTCGGCGGTGATTTCAGCTCGGGAGGGCCGCAGGGCGCGTTCAAGTTCCGGCAGAACCCAGTGCATGTGATGACCGTCGACGGCGGGGATGCGTCGACGCTGGTCCGGTACGGGCCCGAGTGGCTTCGTAACGCGGTGGCCTCCGACGTCAGCGCGTTCTTCGCCGACAACCCGTTCCGATTCAACGACGACATGATCGTCATGCCCCTGCAGGCGGCCACCCAGTGGGATGCGATGTCGCACGTCTATTACGAAGACACGTTGTACAACGGTTTCCCGGCGGACTCGGTGACGAGCTTCGGCGCCTACCACCTCGGCATCGAGAAGGTCGACAGCAAGGGCATCACCTCCCGCGGGGTGCTGCTCGACGTCGTGGCCCATCGAGGCGCTGAGGTCTTCTGCGAAGCCGGCGAGCCGATCACACCGGATGAACTCGACGAGATCGTTGCCGAGCAGAAGGTCGAGATTCGTTCCGGGGACGTTGTCGTCGTGCACACCGGGTGGTGGACACGCTTCCTGGCGACCGGTGACGGCGGTGAAGCCGGCTCGGGTCTGCACTGGACGTGTGCATCCTGGCTGCACCGCCACGAGGTGGCAGCAGTGGCCGCCGACAACCTGATGGTCGAGGATCCCAACCCCGCCAACGGGGTCGAGGGCACTTTCCTTCCGATGCACATGCTCTGCCTGCGGGACATGGGGTTGATGCTCGGCGAGTACTGGGATCTCGGCCCGCTGGCCGCCGACTGTGCCTCCGACGGCATCTACGAATTCCAGCTCGTCGCACCACCTCTGAAAGTGGTTGGTGCGGTGGGTGCACCTGTCAGTCCGATTGCGATCAAGTGAGTGATGAAGTGACCAATACCGAACAACCTTTCATCGTCGGTCTCGGCGGAACATTACGGGCCAACTCGTCGACCGAGCGGGCGCTGCGGTACTGCCTGGAAGCCGTCGAGAAGCAGGGCGGCCGAACCCGGCTGTTCGCCGCCGAGGAACTCGACCTGCCGATGTATGCGCCGCACGAGCTCGAGCGCACGCCGCGCGCACTCGAATTGGTCAAGACACTGCGCGACGCCGACGCCGTCGTCGTGGGCTCACCGGGCTATCACGGCGCGGTGTCCGGACTGGTCAAGAACGCGCTCGACTACATCGAGGATCTCCGCGAGGACCCGCGGGTGTATCTCGACAACACGCCGTGGGGCTGCATCAGCTGTGCCTACGGCTGGCAGGCGGCAGTGGGGACGCTGACGCAGTTGCGTGGCATCGGCCATGCGTTGCGGGCGTGGCCGACGCCGCTGGGAGTGGCGATCAACTCGGCCGAGCCGATCTGGGATCAGTCCGGAGCCCTTGCCGACACCGAGCAGGGCAGGACCGTCGCGAACCAGCTCGAGCTGCTGGCCGGCCAGGTCCTGGCGTTCGCCCAGACGAGCAGGGAAACGACGTGACACGGTGACGTTCGAATCGAGGTCTGTTCTCGTCGACGGACTGGCCACCGGCTATCTCGAAGCGGGGCAGGGAGATCCGGTCGTCCTGCTGCACGGCGGCGAGTTCGGCGCCAGCGCCAGGATCGGCTGGGAGCACACGATCGACGCACTGGCGCAGCGCTATCGCGTGCTGGCCCCGGACATGCTGGGTTTCGGCGAATCGGCCAAGGTCGTCGACTTCACCGATGGCCGCGGTATGCGCATCCGCCACATCGCCCGGTTCTGCGAGGTGATGGGTGTGACGTCAGCACATTTCGTCGGCAATTCGATGGGCGCGATCAATCTGCTCGTGGACACGACGTCCGACGCTCCGATGCTGCCGGTGCGCAGCCTGGTCGCGATCTGCGGCGGCGGAGAGATCCAGCGCAATGAACACGTCAGCGCTCTTTACGATTACGACGCCACCATCGACGGGATGCGCAGAATCGTCACCGCGCTGTTCGCCGACGATTCCTACCCTGATGACGGTCACTATGTCCGGCGACGATTCGAGTCGAGCATCGCGCCGGGAGCGTGGGAGTCGTTGGCAGCAGCCAGGTTCCGCCGACCGGGGCTGGAAGCTCCCGCCACACCGAGCAGCGCACGTGCCTATGACCGGATCGTGGTACCCACGTTGGTGGTGGAGGGCGGGCAGGACAAGCTGTTGCCGCGGGGCTGGGCGGCCGAGATCGCCGGTCAGATCGAACACGGCCGATCGGCGGTGGTCGACAGCGCCGGGCACTGCCCGCAGATCGAACAGCCAGACATCGTGAACGACCTTCTACTCACATTCTTCGAGGAGATCGCCAATGACTGAACTCGCCGGGAAGGTCGCGATCGTCACGGGCGGTGCCTCGGGCATCGGCCGCGGAATCGCGCAGAGGTTCGCCGCGGAAGGCGCCCACCTGGTGGTGGCCGATGTCCGCGACGAACTCGGCGAAAGCCTTGTGGACGAGCTCAATTCGACCGGGGCGAATGCGGTGTACCGGCACACCGACGTCGGGGAACAGGCCCAGGTCGGGGAACTGGTCGACGCCGCGGTCTCGACCTTCGGCGGTCTGCACGTGATGGTCAACAACGCCGGCATCTCCAGTCCGCTACGCAAGGGGCTCTTCCACGAGGACTTCGAGGAGTTCGACCGCGTCATGCGGGTGAACGTCCTAGGCCTGATGGCGGGCACGCGGGACGCCGCCCGGCACATGGCCGACAACGGCGGCGGATCGATCGTCAACCTCGGCTCCATCGGCGGCATCCAGGCCGGGGGAGGCGTGTCGACGTACCGGGCGTCCAAGGCGGCCATCATCCACTTCACCAAGTGCGCTGCCATCGAGCTCGCGCATTATGAGGTGCGCGTCAATTGCATCGCCCCAGGCAACATCCCCACTCCGATTCTGGCGTCGTCGGCGACAGACGAGGACCGCGAACGACTGGAGCGCTTCGAAGCGCGGATCCGCCGGCAGATGCGCGACGACAGACCACTGAAACGGGAGGGCACCGCAGACGACGTGGCGGAGGCCGCGCTGTATCTCGCGACCGACCGGTCGCGTTACGTGACGGGAACCGTGTTGCCCGTCGACGGCGGCACCGTTGCGGGAAAGGTCATCAGCCGCAAGCCCGCGGATAAGTCAGAAAATCTGCAGCAGCAGGGGTGATCGCTTTAAATCAATCACTTGACTTAAGTGATGTGACGGGGTTCACTGGAGGGGTGACGACAGCGAGGACCGTCCGTGCCGACCGCGCCACCACCACGCAAGAGGCGATCCTGAAGGCCGCTGAACGGCTCTACGCCGAACATGGTGTGTACGCCGTATCGAACCGGCAGGTGAGCGAGGCTGCGGGGCAGGGGAACAACGCGGCCGTCGGCTATCACTTCGGCACCAAGACCGACCTGGTGCGCGCCATCGAGCAGAAGCACCGTGCCTCGATCGAGCTGCTGCTCGAGCGGATGGTGGCCAACACCGGCGACTCTGCGGAACTGCGGGACTGGATCGCCTGCCTGGTCTGCTCGCTCACCGAGCACCTGGCCCAGCTCGGGAACCCGACGTGGTATGCCCGCTTCGCGGCGCAGGCGTTGGCGGATCCGGCGTACCAGAAGGTCGTCGTCCGGGACGCGTTGGCGTCACCCTCGCTGGTCCGTGTTGTCGACGGCATCACCCGATGCCTGCCCGATCTGCCGATGGCCGTGGTCGTCGAGCGCAACATCATGGCCCGGAACCTGCTGGTGCACACCTGTGCAGACTTCGAGCGGGCATTCGCAGACGGCGCCGATCTGCCCCGAACATCCTGGCGGGCAGTCGGTTCCGGACTCATCGACGCGATCGTCGGCCTGTGGCGCTCACCGGTGACAGAACTGCCCTGACATGAAGGTCACCGTCGACCAGGACAAGTGCGTCTCCTCCGGGCAGTGCGTGCTCAACGCCATGGAGGTGTTCGACCAGCGTGACGACGACGGCGTCGTCGAACTGCTGATCTCCGAGCCCGGGCCCGAATACGCCCAACAGACCCGCAACGCCGCGGCAGCATGCCCCGCCATGGCGATCCACATCGAGGAGACCGCATGACAGAAACGCTTGCAGAACAGCCGATCTCGGCCGCCCCCGAGTATCCGATGGAGCGCGAGACCACCTGCCCGTTCGCACCCCCGCGGCGGATGCTCGAGATGAACGAGTCCAAACCCCTGTCCCGGGTCAGGATCTGGAACGGCACGACACCGTGGCTGATCACCGGCCACGAGGTGGCTCGCACGCTGTTCGCCGATCCGCGGGTCAGCGTCGACGACCGGCGCGACGGTTTCCCCCACTGGAACGAGCACATGCTGTCCACGGTCAACAAGCGGCCGCGGTCGGTGTTCACCTCGGACGCAGAGGAGCACACCCGGTTCCGCAGAATGTTGTCCAAGCCGTTCACGTTCCGCCGGGTGGAGGGGCTGCGCGGGGTGATCCAGGAGGTCACCGACGAGTGCATCGACGAGATCCTGGCCGGCCCGCAGCCTGCCGACATGGTGGCCAAACTGGCGCTGCCGGTGCCCACCCGGGTGATCAGCGACATGCTCGGCGTGCCCTACGAGGACCACGAATTCTTCCAAGAGCACGCCAATGCCGGGCTGGCCCGCTTCGCCGCCGCGGACGCCATGCAAAAGGGTGCGATGAGCTTGCACCAGTACCTGATCAACCTTGTCGAGCAGAAGCAGAAGGACCCTGCCGAGGACGCGGTGTCCGACCTCGCCGAGCGCGTCACCGCGGGGGAGATCAGCGTCAAGGAGGCCGCCCAGCTCGGGACGGGTCTTCTGATCGCCGGGCACGAGACGACGGCGAACATGATCGGCATCGGTATCTGTGCACTGCTGGAGAACCCCGAACAGGCGGCGCTGCTGCGTGATTCGGAGGATCCGAAGTTCATCGCGAACGCGGTCGAAGAGTTGATGCGATACCTGTCGATCATTCAGAACGGCCAGCGCCGGGTCGCAATCGAGGACATCGAGATCGCCGGTGAGACGATCCGGGCGGGGGAGGGCATCATCATCGACCTCGCACCCGCCAACTGGGATGCCGCGGCCTACCCCGAGCCTGACAAGCTCGACCTCACCCGCGACGCCGGCCAGCAGTTAGGTTTCGGCTACGGCCGCCACCAGTGCGTCGGTCAGCAGCTCGCGCGGGCCGAACTGCAGATCGTGTTCCACACGCTGCTGCGTCGCATCCCGACGATGAAGCTGGCCATCCCGTTCGACGAGGTGCCCTTCAAGCACGACCGCCTCGCCTACGGCGTCTACGAGCTTCCCGTGACCTGGTAACCCACGAGACCTCAAGCCCTACAGCCCGATTGGAGACACCAATGTCTACCCCCACGATTCCGTCGCTCTACCCGCCCGAGGGGTTCGGTGCCCCGAAGAACCGTCAGGGCCATTCGACCGGCGGTGTCGTCGGCTTGCCCGCCGACACCGTGATCTTCTCCGCCGACAACCACATCTCCGTGGCCGACGACATCTTCTACGAGCGTTTCCCCGAGGAGCTCAAGGGCGCCGCCCCGCGCATCTGGTACGAGGACGGCGCGTACATGGTCGGGATGAAGGGCAAGGCGTGGACCGGAGGCGATTTCGGTCGTGTGCTGATGCAGTACGACGACCTCGCCGGCGCCGCGTCGAACAACATCGAGGCACGTATCCGAGAGCTCAAGGACGACGGCATCGACAAGGAGCTGGCCTTCCCCAACGCGGTGCTGGCTCTGTTCCATTACCCGGACAAGAGCCTGCGCGAGCGGGTGTTCCGGATCTACAACGAGCACATCGCCGATCTTCAGGAGCGCTCCAACGGTCACTTCTATGGTGTCGGCCTGATCAACTGGTGGGATCCCGCTGGAACTCGGTCCACTCTGGAAGAACTGAAGTCGTTGGGACTCAAAACGTTCCTGCTGCCGCTGAATCCGGGTAAGGACGACGAGGGCAACATCTACGACTACGGCAGCACCAGCATGGATGCCGTGTGGGACGAGATCGAAGCTTCCGGCATTCCCGTCAGCCACCACATCGGTGAGACGCCGCCGAAGACGCCGTGCCAGAACAACAGTGTCGTCGTCGGCATGATGGTCAACGTCGACTCGTTCCGCGAGCAGTTCGCCAAGTACGTGTTCTCCGGCATCCTCGACCGGCATCCGTCGCTGAAGATCGGGTGGTTCGAAGGCGGAATCGCCTGGGTGCCGACGGCACTACAGGATGCCGAACACATGCTCGCGTCCTACCGCCACATGTTCAACCACGAACTGCAGCATGACGTGAGCTACTACTGGAACAACCACATGAGCGCGTCGTTCATGGTCGACCCGCTCGGCCTGCAGTTGATCGACCGCATCGGCGTGGACAACGTCATGTGGTCCTCGGACTACCCGCACAACGAGAGCACGTTCGGATACTCCGAGAAGTCGTTGGCGTCGGTCGTCGAGGCCGTCGGCCCTGAGGCCGCCGTGAAGATCGTCAGCACCAACGTGCAGAAGTTCCTGGGAATATGACGACCACCTTCGCGACGTCGAGCGGCGTGACGCAGCTGAGCATTCCGGATCTCCCGGACCGAGATCGGATGTACCGAGAATGCGGTGCGCGGCTGCGGGATTCGATGAGGACCAAGGGCGTCGACGCGCTGGTTCTGCTCGGCAACGGCAATGTCGTGTACGCGACGGGCGCGAGCTGGCCGCTTCTCGACGCGGGCCTGTCCCATGTCGAGCGACCGGTGGCCGTCGTCCTTGCAGACGACGAGCACCCACACCTGTTCATGCCGTTTCGGGAAGGCAGCGCGTTCGAGACCGAGGTGCCCGCCGACCACGTCCACGGCCCGCTGTATCTCGAATTCGACGAAGGGGTCCAGCATTTCGCCAGAGTGCTGGCTTCGCTGGTTCCTGCCGGATCGTCCGTCGCGGTCGACGAGTTGACCGGAGCGATGCGGCGAGCCGCGGGGCAGCTGTTCCCCGCAGGTCCTCCGTCGGATGCGGCTCAGGTGATCGGGCCGGCCAAGCTGGTGAAGACGGTCGACCAGATCGCCGCGGTCCGGAAAGCATGCCGCATCACCGAAGAGGCGGTCGCCGACGTGTACCGATCGCTGGCCCCGGGCGTGCGGCAGATGGACCTGTCGTCGCAGTTCGTCCGACGCGCCTTCGAACTCGGCGCCACCACGAACATGATCGAGGCCATCTGGCAGGTGATGCCGACGACGCGGGACAGCGGCGCGGTGTGGACGACCACCGGCGACCTGGCGTTGCCGCTGTTGCCCACGGAGAAGGAGCTGGCCGAGGGCGACGTGCTGTGGACCGACATCAGCATCACCTACGAGGGCTACTGCTCGGACTGGGGCCGTACCTGGGTGGTGGGCCGGGAACCCTCCGAGCGCCAGCAGGCGCAGTTCGCACAGTGGCGCCATGTTCTCGACGCCGTGCTGGCGGTGACGAAGGCGGGTGCGACATCCGGTGACCTGGCCCGGGCGGCCATCGCGGCCAACGGCGGAACGAAGCCCTGGCTTCCGCATTTCTACCTCGGCCACGGTATCGGCACCAACGCCGCCGAAATGCCCATGATCGGAACGGATCTCGGACAAGAATTCGACGACAACTTCGTGTTCCCGGCCGGCATGCTGCTCGTGCTCGAGCCCGTCATCTGGGAGGACGGCACCGGCGGCTACCGAAGCGAGGAGATCGTCGTCATCACCGAGGACGGATACCAGTCGATCACCGATTGCCCCTACACGCCCTACGGGAGTAACTGATGGCTGAAGAGATCGTTCCCGACGATCTGGCTCTGCGCACCGGGCGTCGCGAGCGGGTGCTCGCGCAGATGGCGGCCGAGGACCTCGACGTCCTGGTGCTGGGCCGGCAGGCCAACGTCCGCTACGTCACCGGCGCCCCGCAGCTGTGGGTCGCGGGCACGCGGCCGTTCGCGCCGATCTGCGTCCTCGTTCGCGCCAGCGGCGACATCCACCTCAACAGCAGCTGGGACGAGGGCATCCCGGAAGAGATCGGGCACGACCGGCTTTACGGTCTGGCCTGGAACCCGATGACGCTGATCGAGGTTCTCAAGAACATCGACGGAGCAGCCGATGCCGGCCGCGTGGGCACCGACGCCATGTCCCCGACATTCGCGCAACTGCTGCCGATGGCGTTCCCGCACGCGGAGTTCGTCGACGGCGAAACCGCGATGAAGGCGGCGCGGCGCAGCAAGACCCCCGAGGAGATCCGGGTTCTGCGCGGGGCGCTCGCGGTGGCCGAACGTGGGCTTGCCGCAGCGGTTTCGGAGCTCGCGGAGGGTATCACCGAGCAGGCCTTGAACGGCGTCCTCATGGAAGCGATGGCAGCGGGTGGCTTCAGCACCTCGGCCACCCAGGATGGCGTGTGGATCACCTCACCGGAGCACTCCTGGCGGGTCGGACGCCGCGACGGCCGGATCCGCGAGGGCGATCTGGTGGCGCTGGCCGCCGGCGCGCTGGCCGACGGCTATGTCGGCGAGGTCGGCCGAACCTGGCCGGTCGGCGAGGTGAAGAACGCCTCGCAGGTGGGAGCGCTGTATCGGCGTGCGAACGACGTGTGGGAACGGCTTCTCGATGCCTGCCGACCCGGGGCGCCGGCCGGTGACCTGCTGCACGCGTACGAGGCTGCCGGAGAGGCACTTCCGCCGATCCCGGTGGCGCATGGGCTCGGCCTGGGGTTCGACCCGCCGGTGATCTCGCCCGATCTGCCGGCCACCTCTGCCGCCGAACGTCTCGACCCCGGAACCGTGCTGGCACTCACGTCGTATGTCTGGGAGCCGGGCATTGGCGCGGTGTTCAGTCGCGATGCCCTTCTGATCAACGACGATGGCCCCGAAGTGCTGACTTCCAGCCCGTCGTTCTCGGGGGCGGCGATCGGGACGGCCCGTGTCTGAGCGGCCGTCTCCGGAAGAGATCATCCTCTACGACAAAGACCCGAAGACCAAGATCGCGACGATCACGTTCAATCGGCCGGATTTCCTCAACGCTCCTACGTCGATGGCGCGCTTAAGATACGCCGACATTCTTCGCGCTGCCAACACTGACAACGACGTGAAGGTGGTGATCATCCGCGGTGTCGGGGACAATCTCGGTAGCGGTGCGGACCTTCCGGAGTTCATGGAGGGCAACGACAATCCGGCTGCCCGGCTGGCTGAGCTGCGGTTGGAGGACGACGGGGTCGGTGAGGTCACGTATCCGCCGAAGGGCACGTTCCGCAATGGCGCCACCATCAGTGCGTGGTATGCCAACTCGCAGGCAGGCAACCGCGCGCTACAGGATTTCAAAAAGATCAGCATCGTCGAGGCCAAGGGGTATTGCTACGGGTGGCACTTCTACCAGTGCGCGGACGCCGATCTGGTCATTTCCTCCGAGGATGCGCTGTTCGGCCATCCGTCTTTTCGATACCACGGTTGGGGTCCTCGGATGTGGACCTGGGTGCAGATGATGGGCCTGCGAAAGTTTCAGGAGATGGTGTTCACAGGCAGGCCGTTCACCGCCGCGGAGATGTATGACTGCAATTTCCTCAACAAGGTGGTGCCCCGCGACCAGCTCGAGACCACGGTCGAGAAGTACGCGCTAGCGTGTTCGCGAAACCGCCCGGTAGATACCGTATTCCAGCAGAAGCTGTTTTTCGAAGTGTTCAAGCAACAGCAGGGTGAATACATGGGCAGCCTTCTGAGCGCGTTCTTCGAGTCCATGGGCAACGGGGTGGCCAACGACAGCGATGATGACCTGGACATGTTCGAATCGATTGACAGCGGTCTGTCCGCGGCGGTCAACGACAACGACAGCAAGTTCCCGCCCGAGTTCCGGTTGAGCAAACGCAATCGGGCCAAGGAGGACTAGACCCGCAGTGTCTGAGCCTGCCCTGTCGGGATTAGCGGTCGTCGATCTTTCCAGCGGAATAGCCGGCGCCTACTGCACCAAGCTGCTCGCCGACGGTGGCGCCCAGGTCATCAAAATCGAACCTGTGCAGGGTGATCCGCTGCGCAGCTGGTCGGCATCGAGGGCGACGATCGTCGACGGCGACGACGGCGCTCTGTTCTCTTACCTGGCCTGCTCCAAACAATCCGTGGTGGCCGACCCGATCACCGACGCGGAGTTCATCGACACGCTGCTCGCACGAGCAGACGCAGTCGTGTGGTCGCAGGGCCCTGGTGCGGCGGATCATCCCGACTTCACTCCGCAAGAGATCCATGGGCGATACCCGCATCTGATCGTCACGGCGATCACGGCGTTCGGCCTGGAGGGTCCCTGGTCCGGCCGTCCCGCAACCGAATTCACACTGCAGGCGTGGTCGGGAGGAATCGTCGGCCTGGGACGCGGCGCCCCCGACCGCGCCCCCGTCCACGTGGGCGGACAGGTCGGCGAATACCTCGCAGGCGCCTACGCGAGCGCGGCGACCCTGGCGTCCCGAATGCGTGGCGGCGCCGAGTTGATCGATCTGTCGATGCTGGAGACTGCGATCCTCGGTCTCACCTACTACCCGGTGAGCTACTTCGAGATGCTGGGCCGGCCGTGGCGCGATGCCCGCAGGCTGACCGTTCCCGGCATCGCCCGCGCCAAGGACGGTTTGGTCGACATCGGCTGCGGCACCGCTGCGCAGTGGTTCGACCTGTGCGCGATGACCGGACACGTCGAATGGATCGACGAGGACTCGCCGCTGTCGATCACCCAGCAGGCCAATGAGAAGGCCGAGGAGCTCTACGGCTGGGTGGCCGACCAGACCGTCGACGAGATCCGCGATCTGGCGACCGCGTTCAGGATTCCGAACGCTCCGGTCGCCCACGGCGCGAATGTCGAGAGGCTGGACCACTACGTCGAGCGCCAGTCGTTCGTCGTCAATCCGCGCGACGGGTTCACCCAGCCGGCACCGCCCTATCGCACCGCCCCGCCGATCCTGCGTCACCCCGAGCCCGCGCCACGCCTGGGCGAGCACACCGAGCTCTACCGGTCGCGAAATAGCATTCCCGGTCGTGAATCTGGCTCCGCAACAGCCAGGAATGCTATTCCGCGAGACGGCGCCCTGCCGTTCGCGGGGCTGCGCGTGGTCGACATGACCACCTTCTGGGCCGGGCCGAGCTGCACCCACCTGCTCGCCATGCTGGGCGCGGATGTGATCCACGTCGAATCGACCCGCCACCCGGACGGCACCAGACTCATCGCGGGCATCCCCGTCACCGAGGACCGGTGGTGGGAGCAGTCGCCGATCTTCTCGGGCCTCAACACCAACAAGCGCGGCATCACGCTGAACCTGCAGAGCGACACCGGCCGTGACATTCTCAAACGATTGATCGGGACCGCCGACGTCGTCGTGGAGAACTTCACGCCGCGCGTCCTGGAGAGCATGGGCTTGACCTATGACGTCGTCAAGGCGATCCGGCCGGACGTCGTGATGGTCCGGATGCCGGGCTTCGGTCTCGACGGCCCATGGCGCGACAACCCGGCGTTCGCGTATGTGATCGAGGCCGCGGCCGGGATCAGCTGGCTCACCGGCTATCCCGACCTCAACCCGTTCGAGCCCTACTCGGTCGGGGACCCCAACGCCGGCGTGCACGCGTTCAACGCGATCCTGCTGGCGCTGGAACATCGCCGACGCACCGGTGAAGGCTCGATGATCGAGGCGGCGATGGTCGACGCCGCGCTCAATGTCGCCGCCGAACAGGTCATCGAGTACTCGGCGTACGGGTCGGTGCTTCAGCGCGACGGCAATCGCGGGCCCGTCGCCGCACCGCAGAACCTGTACCTGTCCGACGAGGTCGACGAGTTCGGCCGCCTCGACAGCTGGGTGGCGATCGCGGTGGCGACCGACGAGCAGTGGCTGAGACTGGTCTCGGCGCTGGGGGACCCGGAATGGGCGGCCGTGGGCGAGCTGGCCACCGCGCAGGGGCGCCGGACGCACCACGATCTGATCGACGGGCACCTGTCCGCGTGGTGTGCCGAACGCAGCCGCGATCAGATCGTCGAGACCCTCTGGGACGCCGGTGTTCCGGTGGCCAAGGTGCTGCAGCCCCACCGGCAGACGGAGATCCCTCAACTGACGGTCCGCGGGTTCTTCGAGTCCGTCGAGCATCCGGTCAACCCGCCGACCCGGCACAGCACGCTGCCGTTCCGCAGCACCCGCGGGCCCGAACGTGTGCACACCGCCCCCGCCCCGCTTCTCGGCCAGCACAATCAAGACGTGCTGGGAGAACTCGGACTGACGGTGGACGAGATCGCGCAGCTCGAGGCCGATGGGGTCATCGGCACGTCGCCCGCGCGCTAACCTGCCTCCCATGGCCATCGCCCCGTCGGACATCCTGCTCACCGGCCGCGTAGCGGTCGTCACCGGCGGAGGGGCCGGCATCGGACGGGGAATCGCTCAGGGACTGGCGGCATTCGGGGCGTCGGTTGCGATCTGGGAGCGCGACCCCGACACGTGCATGCAGGCCGCCGACGACATCGGTGGCCTCGGCCTGCCCGCCGACGTGCGCGACGCCGCCGCGGTCGACGCGGCCCTCGAACGCACCGAGCGCGAGTTGGGCACCGTCTCGATCCTGGTGAACAACGCGGGCGGCACGTTCAACTCGCCGCTGCTGGAGACCTCGGAGAACGGCTGGGATGCGCTGTATCGCAGCAATCTCCGTCATGTGCTGCTGTGCACACAGCGGGTCGCCCGCCGGCTGGTCGAGGCGGGGCAACCCGGCAGTGTCATCAACGTGACCTCGATCGAGGGCAGCAGGGCGGCGCCGGGATACGCGGCCTACGCCGCGGCCAAGGCCGGGGTCGTCAACTACACCAAGACCTCATCGTTCGAGCTGGCGCCGCACGGCATCCGCGTCAACGCGCTCGCGCCCGACCTCACCATGACCGAAGGGCTGCAACGGCTCGCCATCGGTGACCTCGACGGGGGACTGGCCGATGGCATCCCGATGCGCCGAGTCGGGCATGTCGACGAAATTGCCTCCGCTGCGGTCTTTCTCGCGTCCGACATGGCGGGCTACATCACCGGTCAGACCATCCACGTCGACGGCGGCACGGAAGCCGCAGGCGGGTGGTACTTCCACCCGGACACCGGGACGCCGACGCTGGGGCCCGCCTAGGAATCCGGTGACGGATCGCCGATCCTGCGCTTGATGGCCCCCCACGGGTCGGCGTACTGCCCCGGTTGTTTCCAGTAAGCCCCACGACGCTTCAGGACCGCGCGGATCACGGGTGACAACAGTGCCAGCACGTACTTGGACGGACCCGCCTGGCGAGCAGCCTCGTCGATCATGTCCTGCCACGAATGATGTTGGAACTGCAGGGCTTCCTGCGCTCGTGCGGTGTCCATCCAATCGGTGACGAACCAGGCGTCGTCGTCGTCGGGATTCCCTTTGCGGCCGGGCGCCAGCCCACCCTTGATGCCCCGCGCACCGGCCAGCGCCGGGGTGATGTCCCCGTAGAGCTGCTTGTGGGAGTCGTCGCCGGCGATGAGGAGGATCTCGCGGGCGACGTCGGCGGTCGTCGCCGCGGCGAAGGCCCACGCGACATCACGGACATCGACGCTGTGCATTCGGTTGTCGGTCGGCAGCAGGCTCTCGAAGTACAGTGCGTCCGCGTTGAACGGAATCGCCTTGGGGTCGACGCTGAGCACACCGCCGAGACGCAGCACGACCCATTCCAGGGAGGAGGCCCGCACGATCGACTCCGCCTCGGCCTTATGCGCGCTGTACAGGTCGGAATGCTTCATCGGCATGTCCGCCGTCACCGGACCGGTCGCCTTGTGCGGGTTGCGCGCGCCGAACACGGCATTGCTCGACGCCTGAACAAATCTCGGGGGTGTGGGCTGCGCCTCGGCGACCTTCACCAGCGTCGCGGTCGCGTCGACATTGACCCGCCGCGCGAGGGCTCGGTTCTTGTAGATCCCCGGGGGGATGATCGCCGCGAGATGGATGATCACCGACGGCGCCACGTCGGCGACGAGACGAGCGGTTTGATCGGGGTCGGTCAGGTCGACAAACCGGGCGGAGGCTCCACGGGGCAGCGCGGCGGCCGCAGTTCGAGTGGCGGGGGTGTCGAGGTCGGCGATGACGACTGTGCGGCCGAGTTCGGACAACCGGCGCGCAGTCGCCGAACCGACGAGACCGAAGCCGCCGGTGACCAGCACTGTGCCCCGCGCATCGGACGTGCCCCGTTCGTCGGTCATTTAGGGCCCTCTCACCTGCGGATATGACATTCTCTTTACAGGAGAGTAGCATATCCGTCACCATGTCGGACGAGCCTGCCGAGACGGCCAAATGGGACCCCGGTTTCACCCGGCAGATCACCAACCTGGTGGGGCCGGTGATCCGACGATACTTCCGCGCCGAGGTTCGCGGGGTGGCTTCGATGCCCGAAACCGGCGGGGCGTTGTTGGTGTCCAACCACTCCGGCGGCATGCTGACTCCCGACGTGCTCGTGTTCGCGCCCGAGTTCTACAGGCAGTTCGGATTCGACCGCCCCCTCTACACGCTCGGGCATTACGGCATCTTCATGGGACCGCTCGGCGACTTCCTCCGTCGCGCCGGCGTCATCGAGGCGAGTCGTGAGAACGCCGGTAAAGCACTGCGGGACGGGGCTGTGGTGCTGGTCTTCCCCGGCGGGGACTACGACTCCTACCGGCCGACGTTCAGCGCCAACACCGTCGACTTCGCGGGCCGCACAGGCTATGTCCGCACGGCGATCGACGCAGGCGTGCCGATCGTGCCGATGGTGTCGATCGGCGGGCAGGAAACGCAGATTTTCCTCGCCCGTGGCGACTCGATCGCGCGGCGCATTGGCCTCACCAAGGCGCGGATGGAGATCCTGCCGATCAGCGTGGGCTTCCCGTTCGGCCTCTCGATGATCTTTCCCCCGAACTTCCCTCTGCCGTCGAAGATCGTCACCCAGGTTCTGGAACCCATCGACATCCTCGCGAAGTTCGGCGAAGACCCGGACATCGATGAAGTCGACCACTACGTGCGATCGGTGATGCAGGCCGCGCTCGACGAATTGTCCCGCAAGCGCCGGTTCCCCGTAATAGGTTGAAGCGCATGGCGGATCAGCTCGGAATGCTTACGACACTGTGGCGCGCCAGGCTGATCGCACCTCTGCGCCCCGACCGCTATCTGCGCATGGGGCTGGCGATGCGCCGCGCCGGGCTGACGGCGACCGTGGGGTTCGCCGCCGCGGCCCAGCGGTGCCCTGATCGGCCGGGGATCATCGATGAGCTCGGCACGCTCACATGGAAACAGCTCGACGACCGATGCGACGCCCTCGGCGTGGCGCTGCAAGCGCACAAACCCGGCACGGTTGCCGTAATGTGCCGCAATCACCGCGGTTTCGTGGAAGCTCTGGTCGGAGCCAATCGCATCGGCGCCGACGTTCTGTTGCTGAACACGTCTTTCGCCGGACCGGCGATGGCCGAGGTCATCGCTCGCGAGGGTGCTGACGTCGTCATTTATGACCAGGAGTTCACCGCGACCGTCGACCGGGCTCTGCAAGACACTCCCGACGCGGTGCGGATTCTGGGGTGGGTCGACAGCACGGAGGGGCTGAACGCACCGGCGCTGGAGTCGTTGATCGACACCCACCTCGGACAGCGGCCGAAACCGGCCACCCGCAAGAGCGACGTCATCCTGCTCACCTCGGGCACCACGGGAAGCCCCAAGGGCGCCAAGCGTTCTGCGGGCAGCGGCGGTGCCGGAGACCTCAAAGCAGTCCTCGACCGCACCCCGTGGCGTGCCGAGGAACCCATCGTCATCGCCGCCCCGATGTTCCACGCCTGGGGATTCTCGCAGCTGCTGTTCGCCGCACTCCTGGCCTGCCCCATCGTCACCCGCAGGAAGTTCGACCCGGCGGCGACCCTCGCCCTGGTGGACCGTCACCGAGCGACCGGTCTCGCCGTCGTCCCGGTGATGTTCGACCGCATCATGGACCTGCCCGACGAGGTGCGAAACCGCTACAGCGGCAAGTCGTTGCGCTTCGCCACCGCCTCGGGGTCACGGATGCGCCCCGACGTCGTCACAGCGTTCATGGACCAGTTCGGCGACGTCATCTACAACAACTACAACGCCACGGAAGCCGGCATGATCGCCACCGCGACACCGGCCGATCTGCGCGCCGCGCCCGACACCGCCGGGCGGCCCGCCGACGGTACCGAGCTGCGGATCCTCGATGCCGACCACCGCGAGGTGCCCACGGGTGAGGTCGGGCAGATATTCGTGCGCAGCGGAACCCTTTTCGACGGCTATACCTCGGGTGCCACCAAGGATTTTCACGACGGCTTCATGGCCTCCGGGGACATGGGGTACCTCGACGACGCGGGTCGGCTGTTCGTCGTCGGACGCGACGACGAGATGATCGTCTCGGGCGGGGAGAATGTCTATCCGATCGAGGTGGAGAAGACGCTGGTCGCCCATCCCGAGGTGGCCGAGGCGACCGTACTCGGCGTCGACGACGCGGAGTACGGCCAGCGACTGGCGGCGTTCGTGGTCCTCACCGATGGCGGCACCGCGACCGTCGACGACCTCAAAGCGCATGTGCGGGCCAACCTCGCCAATTACAAGGTGCCGCGCGACATCACGATTCTCGACGAGTTGCCGCGCGGTAGCACCGGCAAGATCCTGCGCAACGAACTGCGCGGCAGCTGAGTCAGCGCCCGCCTGCGGTCGCCGGCGGCATCGCCGTATCCACGGTGCCCGCCTCGGAGAGTCCGCACGCTCGGCGTAATTCGGTGAAAGCGTGCACCATCGCGTCGGTGGACTCGTGGGGGTCGGCGAATGTGCGGTCATCCGAGAGCACCGCGATGTCGAGTTGGTCGACATAGCTCCACACCGTCATGTTGAACGCACTGCCCGCGGAAAGCACACCGACGGAATAGATCTCGCTGACCGGCGCACCGCCGATGTGCCCACGCCGCTTCGGCCCGGGGACGTTGGAGATCGCGACGTTCATCAGCCGGTTGTGGTCGGCGCGCTTGGCTTGCGCTCTGAACAGCGCCGGGGCCAGCGGAGGCGGCAGGTATTCGAGCATCCTGCCCTGCAGCGTCGGCCCCAGCAGCTCGTTGTTCTCCTTGGCTCGGGTGGTCGCCACCGACGTGAGCTTCACCCGCTCCAGCGGATCATCGATGTGGACCGGCAAGGACACCATCATGCCGCCGATCTCGTTGCCGGTGATCCGCTCCGTCGACCTGTCCGTGGCGATCGGCACCGTCGCCATGATCGGACGGTCCGCCCGCCCGTCGTAGCGCATCAACAACTCTCGGAGTCCGCCGGCGGCGATCGCGAGGACCACATCGTTGAACGTCACCCCGAGGTGTTTCGCCGTCTCCTTGATCTCCGCCAACGACAGGGTCGCGGTGGCGAAGGTACGGACGGGGGAAACCACGTGATTGAGGAAGGTCGGCGGTGCGTTGAACGGCTTGGCCAGATCGGGGACCGAGCGGCGTTCCTTGGCGCGTTTGCGTAGCCGGGTCATGCCGCGCGCGGCATCGGTGACCAGCCCGGGCAGCTCTGCCATGTTGCGGAAATGGTCGACCTGCGCCTCCCAGAGCAGATCCTTGACCGAGGGCTCCGCGCAGGCTTGTGGGGGGTCGTCACGCTCGTCCTGCGCAGTGTCGATCAGATCCATCAGGCGCGCAAGGAGATTCGCCGAGGCCACCCCGTCGGCGAGCGTGTGGTGCACCTTTCCGATCAGCGCGAAGCGGTTTCCGGTCATCCCCTCGGCGAAGTGGAACTCCCACAGGGGCTTGCTGCGGTCGAGCGGCGTGCTGGCGATCTCCCCGATGACCCGATCGAGCTCGCGACGCCCACCCGGAGCGGGCACCTGCACCCGCCGAAGGTGGTAATCCAGGTCGACCGGGCAGTCCTGCAGCCACATCGGATGATGCAATCGCAAAGGAATGTCGATCAATCGGTAGCGCAGTGGGTCGAGCAGATGGAGCCGGCGGGCCACGGTCTGACGGAACGCATCGAACCCGTAGTCGCCGTCATACCCCTCGGCATCGATCACCGCCACCTTCAGCGTGTGCGTGTGCAGATTCGGGGTCTCGCTGTACAACAGCATGGCGTCCATACCGTTGAGCCGCTTCATGGTGAACCATGCAACCACTAGCGCCACATGATCATGCCGAAATCGGCAGATCTCCTGCGGCGTCGGTGTTTTGTGGGCCGGTGGCCGGCGCTGCTACTTCAAGCAGCTGCCACCGTCGACTGGCAGTGTGACGCCCGTGATGAAGCGTGCCTCGTCGGAAGCCAGGAACAGCACCGCGTTGGCGATGTCTTCGGGTTCCACCCAACCGATGGGCAGCGTGTGCATCAGCTGACCGATCACCTTCATGTCCTCGGGACCCGGGTTCTCCAGGTCGGGCCGGAACAACTTCATCGTCGGCTCGTTCATGAACAACGGGGTGTTCACGTTTGTCGGGTGGACGGAGTTCACGCGGATGTTCTGCGCGCCGAGTTCGACGGCGAACGTGCGCATCAGCCCGACGACGCCGTGCTTGGCGGCGACGTAGTGGCCGGTGTGGGGGTAGGCCTTGAGGCCGCCGACAGAGCTGGTCAGGATGATCGAGCCGCCGTTGCCGCCCGCAAGGATGTGCGGGACACCGGCTTTGACCGTCTTCCACACACCTGAGAGGTTCACGGCGATCATGTCATCCCAGTCGGGCTCGTCGGTCTTGTCGAGCGTCTGTCCGCCGTTGCCGATTCCGGCGTTGGCGACGATGATGTCGAGCTTTCCGAACTCCTCGACACCCGCGTCGACGGCGGACTTCAACGCGTCATAGTCACGGACGTCGACCTCGGCAGTGTGAATGCGCCCGCCCGCGTTCTTGACCAGATCGGCGGTCTCGGCGAGGTCCTCCGGTGTCGACAGGGGGATCAGCACGCTGTCGATCTGCTTACAGATGTCGACGGCGATGATGTCGGCACCCTCCTGCGCCAGGCGCACCGCATGCGCACGTCCCTGTCCGCGCGCCGCACCGGTGACGAAAGCGACCTTGCCTTCTACACGTCCTGCCATGTTTTCAGTCCTTTTGTGAGGGTTGGTGGTGGGGATTCAGTTGACGAAGGTGGGCATGGTTTCCCAGCCGCGGACCGCCGTGGTCTGCGAGGGGGTGGCGTTCGGCCAATCGACCTCCCACGTCGGGAAGCGCTTCAGGATCTCTTCGAGCGCGATCCTGCCTTCGAGACGCGCGAGCGCGTTGCCCATGCAGAAATGCGTACCCGCGCCGAATGTCATGTGCGAACGCAGTTCTCGATGAATGTCGAATACGTCGCCGTCGGGCGGGAACCTGCGGTGGTCTCGGTTCGCCGAACCGACGAGCATCAGCATCGCTGAACCCGCCGGTACCGTCTGGCCGTAGTACTCCACGTCGCGGGTGACATAGCGAGCGATCTGCAGCGCAGGCGGTTCCCACCGCAAGATCTCTTCGATCGCCTGCGGAATCAACGTCGGATCGGCTGCGAGCTCGGCACGCTGATCCGGGTAGTCGGCGAGCGTCTTACCCGCCCAGCCGATCAGACGCGTGGTGGTTTCGCTGCCCGCGGTCGCGATCACCGTCAGATACATCAGCAGTTCTTCGCGGGCCAGCCTGCGGCGCGTTCCGGTCTCGTCTTCGAATTCGGCGTTGAGCAGGTCGGTCATGATGTCGTCCGACGGGTGCTCGGTGCGGTAGTCGATGAACTCGGCGAACACCTCACCGGTGGCCATCAGGTCGACCGAGTCGCTCTGCAGGGTGGCCTCGCCGTGGTCGGTGACCCGCCGCTGGTCCTCTTCCGGAATGCCCAGCAGCATGCCGATGACGCGCATCGGCATCTGCGCACCGAGGTCGCGGACGAAGTCGAATCGGTCCGCCCCGGTCAGCGGATCCAGACAGCGGGCGGTGAACTCGCGGATCTGCGGCTCGAGTGCCTGCACCTTGCGCGGCGTGAACACCCGAGACAGGAGGTTGCGGTGGATGTTGTGGATCGGCGGATCCTCGAAAATCAGTGTGCCCGGCGGGATCTCCATGCCCGATTTGATGATCTCCAACAACGCGCCCCGGCCCGAGATGAAGGTCTCGTGGTCGATGACGCCCTTGTTGACGTCCTCGTACCGGCTCAGCGCGTAGAAGTCGTGCTTGGCGTTGTAGTACAGCGGTGCCTCCTCTCGGAGGCGCGCGAACACCGGGTAGGGATTCATGTTGAGTTCGACGCTGTACGTGTCGTAGTACAAGTCCTCCGTCGTGGCATCCTGCACGTCGGAGTTGTCAGCGCTGATCGTCACGTGTTCCCTCTCGCTGGATCAGTCTTCGTAAGACATCGGGCTGCAATTTGTCTCACAACTGTGGCATCGCGGGCGCGCGAGTGTCAATGGCAGACTCCCTCAGTGCAACGATTGCTCTCTGAAGAAAAGAACTGCGCTCTCGGATTCTGGGCAGCCTAAATGCCGGCCCGTCTGTGAGAGCGTGTTTCGCCGAACAAGCGAACGAGATTCTAGAAACGAAAGAGGAAGGTTCTGCCTAGTCGGCAGAGAATCCGAAGGCGCAGAAGTCCCAGACTTCGTCAGCGCTGATCGGGTGCGAAGCGTTGTCGTCGCCGTCGCCGCTGGACTGCGCGACGAACATCACCGTCTGCATCGTCATGGCGGCCATGCGCTTGGGATTGATCCCCTCGCGCAGCTGGCCGGCCGCACTGGCCTCCTCCATCAGCTCGGTGAGCAGGGCCAGCAGTGGAGCATGGGCTACCTTCACCTCGGACGGGTGGGACACCAGCAGGCGGGGGGCGAAGTCGGTGAACAGCGGCCGTTTGGCCGACGGATCCGGGCGGGATGACTCGAAGAGCAGCTGAATGGCCACCTTCAAGCGTTCGATGGGATCTTCCTGTCCAGAGGTCGCGGCGCGGATCTGGTCTGCCGATCGGCTCAGCGCATCCTCGAACAGCGCGAGCAGGAGCTCATGCTTGCCGTCGAACTGCAGGTAGAAGCTGCGAAGTGACTGGCGTGAGCGGTCGACGACCTCTTGGACCGTGAAGTCGGTGCTGCCCTTTTCGATGATGATGGCCTGCGCGGCGTCGAGGAAGCGCTGCACGCGCTGCGCGGCCCGCAGTTTGGCGGTCTTGATGGAACGTTCGACCGCGCGCTGCTTCCAAGCGGGTTCTTCGCTGGGATTCGTCACCGAGGGCTCAGATGCAGGCCGACTGGGGAGAACATGAACTGACTGTACCGGAGAACGCCTTGCCATAGCGGTCCTCGACCCCCTCTCGGCCAACGTGTCAGAGATTGTAACTTCCTCATCACGAGAATAGTATTCTCATTTTGGTGATAACAGAAGGCCCATGTGGAACAACGCGTCGGGCCGCTCGCTATTCCCTCCCCTGGAAACCCGAGGACCGCCGTGTACATCGACTATGACGTGACCGACCGGATCGCGACCATCACCCTCAACAGGCCCGAAGCGGCCAATGCGCAGAACCCCGAGCTCCTCGACGAACTCGACGCTGCATGGACGCGCGCCGCCGAGGACCCCGACGTGTCCGTCATCGTGCTGCGGGCCAACGGCAAGCACTTCTCCGCCGGCCACGACCTGCGGGGCGGTGGTCCGGTGCCGGACAAGATCACGCTCGAATTCATCATCCAGCACGAAGCCAAGCGGTATCTGGAGTACACGTTGCGCTGGCGCAACGTGCCGAAGCCGTCGATCGCCGCGGTGCAGGGCCGGTGCATCTCCGGTGGCCTGCTCCTGTGCTGGCCGTGCGACCTCATCATCGCCGCCGACGACGCGCAGTTCTCCGACCCCGTCGTGCTCATGGGTATCGGTGGCGTGGAATACCACGGCCACACCTGGGAACTCGGCCCGCGCAAGGCCAAAGAGATCCTTTTCACCGGCCGCGCCATGACCGCCGACGAAGCCGCGGGCACAGGCATGGTCAACCGGGTGGTTCCACGCGACCAGCTCGACAGCGAGACAAGGGCTCTGGCCGAGCAGATTGCGAAGATGCCGCCGTTCGCTCTGCGTCAGGCCAAGCGTGCCGTGAACCAGACGCTTGACGTGCAAGGCTTCTACGCCGCGATCCAGTCGGTGTTCGACGTGCACCAGACCGGACACGGCAACGCGCTCAGCGTCGGAGGTTGGCCGGTGCTGGTGAACCTCGACGAGATGAAGGCCAACATCAAGTAGCCGCTTCGCACCGCTCGCGGTGCGACGGGGTTGGTCTAGAGCTGAGCGAGGCGGGGGACCGAGCCGCGGGCCCGCAGACCCGCTCCGGCCCTGCGCGTGAGTTCCCTTGAGCTGCCCAGCAATCCGTCGAGCACCAGCACCCGCTTCACATGGTGCTGCAAAGCGTGCTCCTCGGTGAAGCCGATGCCGCCGAGCACCTGCTGGCAGTGCCTGGCCGCGGTCAGAGCGGCCTTACCCGCAGCGGCCTTGGCCAGCAACGCGGTCAGGTCCGGGTTGTCCGCACCGGGCAGGGTCAGCGTCGCCTCGGCGCCTTCGATCGCCACCAGCGTCTCGGCCAGCCGGTGCCGCACCGCCTGGAAGGCGGCGATCGGCTTGCCGAACTGCGTGCGGTCCAGGGCGTGCTGACGTGCGAGCTCGAGCATCGCCCGTGCCGAGCCGACCAGCCACCAGCCGACGGCAACCCGAGCCTCCGCGACGCGGATGGGGTAGCCCTCCTCCTCGCGGCGCAGCGGCAGCCCGCCGAGCGTCGGGTCGAGGCTCTCCTGGCTTTCGTCGTCTCCCGTCGCTTCGCTCGCCCCGACGCGATCCCACACCACCCAGGCGTTGCCTGCGTACGGCAGTGGCAGTTCCACGGTGTCGCCGATGGTGTTGCCGGTGGCGTGTAACACCACGTCGACGAGAATCGATGCGTGCGAGCCGGTTTCGCCGAGCAGCCGGAAGTACAACGGGATCGCCAGTTCGGGCATGTCGGTCAGCATGTCGGCCCAGCCAAGCTCGACCAGCGCCGCGTCGAGCGTCGGCCCCGACGACGACAGCATGGTCTTTCGCAGCGATGCTTCGAGCATTCCGAGCGACTCTCGATCCAGTTGGGCGGTCATGGTCACTCCTTCCCGAGGTCGAGCAGGCGGCGGGCGATGATGTTGCGCTGAACTTCTGCGGTGCCCCCGTAGATCGTCGCGGCCCGCGAATACAGATATTCGGTGCGCCATTCGGTGTCGTCGAGTTCGATCGCACCGGGCAGCAGATCGTGGACGGTGTCGTAGAGCCGCTGCTCGGCGCCGGCCAGCAACACCTTGTCGATCGACGTGTCGGGTCCGAGCTTCTGGCCTTCGCCCAGCCTGTGCTGGGTCGCGCGGGACCGGCAGCGCAGCGTGTGCAGGGCCAGGTAGGCCTCGCCCATGTCGGAGTCCACGGCCTGGCCGTGGCTGCGCACCTCGTTCACGAGTGCGTCGAAACGCGAATACAGGTAGGCGATTCGCTGCCAGAAGCAGGTGGACCGTTCGTAGGGGAGCAGGTCCATCGCGAGCTTCCAGCCGTCCCCGGGCTCGCCCAGCATGCGGCTCGAATCCACCTCGACGTCGTCGAAGTAGACCTCACAGAACTCGTCGACGTCGTGCATGGTCCGCAGCGGACGGACAGAGATGCCCGGGGTGTCGAGATCGACGAAGAAGGCCGTGATGCCCTCGTGGTTGGGCGTGTTCGCGTCGCCGGTGCGGGTGAGCAGGATGCAGCGATGGGAGAACTGCGCGAAACTCGTCCACACCTTCTGGCCGTTGATGACCCACTTGTCTGCGCGCTGCACCGCGCGCGTGGTCAGCGAGGCGAGGTCGCTGCCCGAGCCTGGCTCTGAAAAACCCTGGCACCATTGCTCTTCGCCGCTGAGCAGCTTGGGCACCATCTCGGCGGCCAGCTCGGGTTTCGCGTAGTCGATCATCGTCGGTGCGAGCACCTCCAGCATCGAGTACGGCCCGGGCTCGGCCAGGCGACGTCCCACCACCTCTTCGCCGACGATGGCTCGCAGCATGGCTGGGCCACCGAGTCCGCCGGCGTGCTCGGGCCAGCCGTATCGGCTCCAGCCGGCGTCGTAGAGTGCCCGCTGCACGCGAGCGAACTGCCTGATGTGGCCCTCCAGCGAGTGGTCGTCGGCCGGCGGGGTCAGGTCGTTCTGTTCGAGCCACTCACGCAGCGCGGTACGGAACGCGGCGGGTTCGTAGAGCTCGTTGCTCATCCGGCTTCGGGCCTTCCGATCGCATGGGGACGTCCGGAGTCGTGATCTCCGTTTCGCCGGATGAAGGTCATGGCACGGGTTTTCAGCCGCCACCCGTCCTCGGTACGCAGGTAAGTGTCTTTGTAGTAACCGATCCGCATGTCGTGCTTGGAGTGCTCGATGAAGCACAGCGGCTGCGTGCCGGTGGCGGTATCGGCGCCCTCGACGAGGTCCACCAGCGCGGTCCCGGTCATGAACAAACCCTTGGGTGCGGCATCCACGAGCACGGGGAACCGGTTGAGCGTGTAGGTCTCCCCGAACGCGCTGTAGGTGCCGTCGGGGGTGAAGACCTCGACCAACCCTTCGACGTCACCCTGGGTGATCGTCACCGCGTACTTGGCGAGGAGCTGCTGGATCTCGACGAGATCCTCAGTTCGTGAGCTCATTCTTGAAGACCTTACCGTCCTTCATTACAAAGTTGACATCCCGTGTAACGGCGATATCCGTCAGCGGGTCGCCGGGCACCGCGATGATGTCGGCGATGTAGCCCTCCGCGAGACGCCCGAGCGTCGAGGAGCGGTTGATGAGGTCGGCGGCGACGACGGTGGCCGCGCGCAGCACCGCTGCAGGCGGCATGCCCCAGTCGACGAGCGTGACGAGTTCGTCGGCGTTCTTGCCGTGGGGGATGGCCGGCGCGTCCGTGCCGACGGCGATCTTGACGCCTGCCTCGTAGGCGGCCTTGATGGAAGTCCGCGCCTTCGGGAACATCTCAGCGGCCTTGTCCTGCAACTCTTTCGGAGCCCGAGACACATCCATGGCCTCCGCCAGGCGTCGTGTCGTGACCAGGAACCGGTCGTTGTCGACCAGCATCTGGATGGCCTCGTCATCCATCAGGAACCCGTGTTCGATGCAGTCGATGCCGCACGCGACCGCGTGCTTGACCGCCTCGGCGCCGTGCGTGTGGGCCGCCACCCTCAAGCCGCGGCGATGCGCCTCGTCGACGATGGCCCGCAGCTCCTCGTCCGAATAGTGCTGCGCCCCAGCCTCTCCGGTCAGGGACATCACACCGCCGGACACGCAGACCTTGATCAGCTCGGCGCCATGCTTGATCTGATAGCGCACCGCCTTGCGGATCTCGTCGACGCCGTTGGCGATGCCCTCCTCGATCGTCAGCTCGAGAGCTCCAGGCATGAACGCCGCGAACATCGTGGGGTCGAGATGGCCTCCGGTCGGCGTGATCGCGTGACCCGCGGGGATCACCCGCGGACCATCGATCCAGCCGGCGGCGATGGCCTTGCCCAACGCGACGTCGAGAAGGTATCCGCCTGTCTTGACGAACAGTCCGAGATTGCGCACGGTCGTGAATCCGGCACGCAGCGTGCGGCGGGCATTGCCCACCGCACGCAGCACACGGGTGGCAGGGTCGTCCTGAACCTGTGACAGGCCGGGGTTCTCACCGCGCCCGCCCATCAGGAGGTTGACCTCCATGTCCATCAGACCGGGCAGCAGGATCGAGTCGCCCAGATCGATCTCCGTGGAGCCTTCCGGCGTTTCGCCGCCGAGCCCGGCGATCCGTCCGTCCGCGACGTGGATGACGCCGGGCCGGACGATCTCGCCGGCGTCGACGTCGACGTAACCCGCGGCCTTGAGGGTGAGTGGTGGTGGTGGAGGGGGCACCCTTAGACCACCGGCTCCTTGATCAGGTTGATGTAGGCGGCACCGCTGTCGAGCACTCGTGGCTGCTTCCACACCTCGATCGGGAAACTGACCATCACGATGGACTGCCCCAGATGCACAAGCGCTTTCGCGTCATCCGGCATGCTCGCCAGCGGGAACCGGGCGTCGACGTACACCATGATGTCCTCGAGGCGCGCCATGCCGGCATCGTACAGTTCCTGCATTTCGTCCATCGTGGAGTTCAGCCGCTTCTGGTAGCGCTCCTCCTCGGTGGGCAGGCACCAATCGCTGAACCGCTCCAGGTCGGCGAATTCCTCTGGCAGCTTAGACATTTGCGGGATCCTTCGCTTCGGTGGTGGCGTGCTTACCGTTCGACGACCCATTGCCGTCGTCATTTGCCGTCGCTCCGCTCGCCCCGGCTGCCAGCGACTCTTTGTACCGGTCGACGTACTTGTGTGCGGTGTGATGCAGGTGACGGAGGAGGACCTCCTGGTCGCACAGCGGGAAGTCGAGCACGGCGCGGGTGCCGATCTGCGTCTGCGTCGCCTCCAAGGTGTTGGCGTCCTGGAACGCGTACTCCTTGAACGTCACCGCGGCCAACTCCTGGGACAGCCGCTCGCGCAGGTTCTTCGGTGGCACGAAGTACAGGTCGGCCTCGAAGATGTGGCTGTCCACACCGGTGGGCCAGTAGTTGTAGGTCAGGTACCAGCCCGGCACCCAGAAAAGCAGGGTGAAGTTCGGGAAGAACTCGAACGAGTCCTGGCCCCAGGTCTTGTGGCGGCCCGGGTTGATGGCCGGCGGCAATTCGTCAGGCAGGATTCCCTTGATGTCGGGACGGTCCCACGGGCCGAAAAGACCGCTGTGCAGGATGCGCTCGATGGGCTTGACCATGTTCAGATCCTTGGGCGGGCTCATGCCACCCCACGACGAGATCATCGAGTGATCGCCCTTGATGTCGTAGTGCAGAGCCTCGAAACCGAACTTGGCGAGCTTTTCGGCTTCCTCCTTTTCCGCCTGCTTCATGTGCAGGATCGGGGCGTGGTAGAACTCGACGAAGGCGTCGATGAACAGCTTCCAGTTCGACTTGATCTCCGCGCGGTAGCTGTAGTGCTCGGTCATCTCGTGGAACGGATAGCCCTTCAGGCCCTGGCCGAACTCGCCGAGATACTCCTCCAGGGAGACGGCGTCGTCGTCGAAGTTGACGAAGATGAAGCCTTCCCACACCTCGCAGCGCACCGGCTTGAGCGGGTAGTCCGCCTTGTCGAGGTCGAAGAATTCCTGCTCCTGCTGTACGAACGTCAGGTCGCCCTTGAGGTCGTAGCGCCAGGCGTGGTACTTGCAGACGAACTGTCGGCAGGTTCCGGACGTCTCCTCACCCGGGTAGTCGTTCCACACCAGTTTGTTGCCGCGGTGGCGGCACAGGTTGTAGAAGGCTCGGATCTGTTCGCCGTCGTTGACGATGATGATCGACACGCCGGGGCCGACCGACGGGAGCTCGCGGGTGATGTATCGGCCCTTCTTGGGGATGAGTTCGATGCGACCCATCTGGAGCCACGTTTTGCGGAAGATGGCCTGCTGCTCCAACTTCCACTGCTCCGGGTCGATCGAGTCCTCGTAGTTGACCGGAGCCGTACCGAGTTCGGGCCAGTTCTCGGTCCAACTGCCGACGTCGGGCTTCTTGAAAAATGCCACGGTGGCTACCTCTCTGCTTCCATGTTGGAGTCTGGTTCTACGCCAAAAGTGTTGATGGCCATGGCCAACGAGCCATAGCAACCGATCGTGAAGACGAGATCCATCAGCTGGTGCTCGTCGAAATGCGCCGACAGTGCCGACCACGTGTCGTCGGAGACGACGGAATCGTGGTGCAGTTCGTCGACGGCGGTGAGTACGGCGCGGTCGAGGTCGTCGGAGAGCTCGCCACGTGTGATGCCGTCGATGACCTCGTCGGACAACCCGGCCTCGCGGCCCATGTTCACGTGGTGGCGCCACTCGTACTCGCACTTGGTCAGGTGCGCGACGCGCAGGACCGCGAGTTCGCGGATACGCGCAGGCACGCTGGAGCCGTACAGCAGGTGGAAGTTGAAACGCAGGAATGCCCTGGTGAGCTTGGGGTGGCGCAGCAGGGTGGCGACCAGGTTTCCCGTCGCTTCCGGGTTGTGCCGTTCTTGCGGCATGAGCCCGTCGAGCGCCTTGGTGACGCCGTCATCCCACTGATCCGCGGGCAGTGGGGCCACTCGCACCGCCGACCTCCTCTCGTTCATGAGAATCAGGTTCTCATATTTCGCCAATAGATTTCCACCTTTCGGCGCAGACGTCAACGGATGAGGTCACCACACCCGATGCGCCGGGCCTGTTACGGGCCGGATCGCTGCTGCCTGCCAGGCCTGATGTAGGTTCGGCACATTGATTCTCATTGATGGAGAAGCTAGTTTCCTTAGCAGGAGAACAACAGCCCGACACCACGCGCCCGCTGCGCACGGTCGTGTGGACGAGAGGAATGGTCCCTGTGAACCGAGATGACATGATCCTGATCAGCGTGGACGATCACATCGTCGAGCCGCCGGACATGTTCAAGAACCATCTGGCCAAGAAATATTTGGATGAGGCGCCGCGGTTGGTGCACAACCCTGACGGCTCGGACACTTGGCAGTTTCGTGATGTGGTGATCCCGAATGTCGCGTTGAATGCGGTCGCGGGCCGGCCCAAGGAGGAGTACGGGCTGGAGCCACAGGGCCTCGATGAGATCCGGCCGGGCTGCTGGCAGGTCGATGAGCGGGTCAAGGACATGAACGCCGGCGGCATTCTGGGGTCGATGTGTTTTCCGTCGTTCCCCGGTTTCGCGGGCCGGTTGTTCGCCACCGAGGACCACGAGTTCTCGCTGGCGTTGGTGCAGGCCTACAACGACTGGCACGTCGAGGAATGGTGTGGGGCCTATCCGGCGCGGTTCATCCCGATGACGCTGCCGGTGATCTGGGATCCCGAAGCCTGCGGCCAAGAGATCCGCCGCAATGCTGCGCGCGGGGTGCATTCGTTGACCTTCACCGAGAACCCGGCGGCGATGGGGTATCCCAGTTTCCACGATTTCGATCACTGGAAGCCGATGTGGGATGCCCTGGTCGACACCGACACCGTGCTCAACGTCCACATCGGCTCCTCGGGCCGGTTGGCGATCACCGCCCCGGATGCGCCGATGGATGTGATGATCACGTTGCAGCCGATGAACATCGTCCAAGCCGCGGCGGATCTGTTGTGGTCGCGTCCGATCAAGGAATACCCGTCGCTGAAGATCGCACTGTCCGAGGGCGGTACGGGGTGGATTCCGTACTTCCTGGAGCGGGTGGATCGCACCTATGAGATGCATTCGACCTGGACCGGTCAGGACTTCGGGGGCAAGCTGCCCAGCGAGGTGTTCCGTGAGCATTTCCTGACGTGTTTCATCGCCGACCCGGTGGGGGTCACCACGCGTCATCAGATCGGGGTGGACAACATCTGCTGGGAGGCCGACTACCCGCACTCCGATTCGATGTGGCCCGGGGCCCCCGAACAACTCGACGACGTCCTCAAGGCCAACAACGTCCCCGATGACGAGATCAACAAGATGACCTACGAGAACGCGATGCGCTGGTACAACTGGGACCCGTTCACCCACATCCCCAAAGAACAGGCCACCGTGGGTGCGTTGCGCCGGGCTGCCGAGGGCCACGACGTCTCCATCCAGGCCCTGTCCAACAAGGAGAAGACCGGCGCCACGTTCGCCGACTTCGCCGCCAGCGCCAAGAACCTGACCGGCAACAAAGACTGAGCACCCTTTTCGTCGGAATTGCATTCCAGCGGGGAACTGTCGAGTAGTGGCCTGCCGGAATGCAGTTCCGGCAGGCATGAGATCAAGGAGCGACCGCCATGACGGGCATGAGTTTCGAGCTGAGCGAGGACCAGGAGCTGATCCGTAAGTCCGTCGCCGAGCTCGCGGGGAAGTTCGACGACCACTACTGGTTGGAGAAGGACCAGAACCACGAGTTTCCGCAGGAGTTCTACGACGCGATCGCCAAGGGCGGCTGGCTCGGAATGACGATCCCCGAGGAGTACGGCGGTCACGGGCTCGGTATCACCGAGGCCACGCTGCTCCTGGAGGAGGTGTCCCGCTCCGGCGCCGCGATGAACGGTGCCAGCGCCATCCACCTGTCGATCTTCGGCATGCAGCCCGTGGTCAAGCACGGCTCCGACGAACTCAAGGCGGCCACGCTGCCCCGCATCGTCGACGGCGATCTGCACGTCTGCTTCGGTGTCACCGAACCCGGTGCAGGACTGGACACTTCGCGGATCACGACGTTCGCCAAACGCGAAGGCGATCACTACCGGGTCAACGGCCGCAAGGTGTGGATCTCGAAGGCGCTGGAGTCCGAGAAGATCCTGTTGCTGACCCGGACCGAGACGCCGGCCGCCTTGAAAGAACGCGGCGCGAAGAAGACCGACGGCATGACGCTCTTCCTCACCGACCTCGACCGCGACCATGTCGACATCCGTCCCATCAACAAGATGGGACGCAATGCGGTCAGCTCCAACGAGTTGTTCATCGACGATCTGATGGTTCCGGTGGCCGATCGGGTCGGCGAGGAGGGCCAAGGTTTCAAGTACATCCTCGACGGCCTGAACCCCGAGCGGATGCTCATCGCCGCAGAAGCCCTGGGTATCGGTCGCGTGGCGCTGGAGAAGGCCGTCAAGTACGGCAACGAGCGCGTGGTGTTCGACCGCCCTATCGGCATGAACCAGGGCCTGCAGTTCCCACTCGCCGATTCGCTCGCCCGACTCGATGCTGCGGAGCTCGTGCTGCGCAAGGCCACCTGGCTCTACGACAACGGGAAACCCTGTGGCCGCGAGGCCAATACGGCCAAGTACCTGTGCGCCGACGCCGGCTTCGGCGCCGCTGACCGCGCACTGCAGCTGCACGGCGGCATGGGCTACTCGGAGGAGTACCACGTGTCGCGGTACTTCCGGGAGGCGCGACTGATGAAGATCGCGCCGGTGAGCCAGGAGATGATCCTGAACTTCCTCGGCGAGCACGTCCTCGGCCTGCCGCGCAGCTACTGACACCGGAGCACTGCTGATGAATTATTTCGACCTTTCGGGGCGTTCCGCGCTGGTCACAGGTGCGGCGGGCGGCATCGGTTCGGCGGTGGCCGCCGCGCTGGCGGACGCGGGAGCGGCCGTCCTGGTCACCGACCTCGACAAAGACGCGGCAGCCGCTGTCGCCGAACGGATCTCGGCCGCGGGCGGGCGTGCCGAGTCGGCAGCGCTGGACGTGTCCGACCGAGGCTCGGCCGATGCGGCGGCCGCACAGGCGGCGGCGCTCGCCGGCGGGAAATTGCACATCGTCATCAACAACGCAGGTGTCACGAAGCCGGCGATGTTCTCCAAGACCACCCCGGAGTCGTTCCGGCTTCTCTTCGACATTCACGTGATGGGCGCCTTCAACGTCACCCAGGCGGCGCTGCCCCACATCCCGACCGACGGCAAAGGCCGCGTCGTCAACGTGACGTCGGCCGCCGGTCTCACCGGCACCCTCGGTCAGGTCAACTACTCGGCGGCCAAGGCCGGGATCATCGGGTTCACGAAATCGCTGGCCCGCGAACTGGCGACCAAGAGCATCACCGTCAATGCCCTGGCTCCGCTGGCGGCGACGCCGATGACCGAGACCATCCGCACCAACGACAAGTTCGCGGCCAACATGATGAACCGCATCCCGATGAAGCGGTGGGCCGAACCCTCTGAGGTCGCAGGCGCGTTCGTGTTCATGGCCTCCGACGCCGCGTCCTACGTCACCGGCCAGGTGCTGCCGGTCGACGGCGGCATGGTTATGTGAGCACGTGACAGGACGAGGGTCAGGTGCCGGACCGTTGGCCGGCGTCACCGTGGTCGCCATGGAGCAGGCCGTGGCCGCTCCGATGTGCACCAGGGTGCTCGCCGACTTCGGAGCCCGAATCATCAAGGTGGAGAACCCGAACGGCGGAGATTTCGCCCGCGCCTACGACGACGTCGTCAACGGGCCCGGCGGCCTCGCCGCACACTTCGTGTGGTGCAACCGCGGCAAGGAATCGGTGACGCTGAACACTAAGTCCGCCGCCGGGATGGAGATCCTGCACCGACTGCTCGACCAAGCCGATGCCTTCGTGTCGAACTTGGCGCCCGGGGCCACCGCCCGTTTGGGCATCGCCCCCGCAGACCTCTCCGCCAGACATCCCGGCGTGATCCCCGTGGAGATCGACGGCTACGGCCCCGGCGGCCCGATCTCGCACAAACGCGCCTATGACCTTCTGGTACAGGCGGAGTCGGGGTCGTGCGCCGTCACCGGCTATCCGGGGATGCCCGCCAAACCGGGGCCGGCGATGGCCGACTTCACGACGGGCCTGTATGCGGCGATGTCGATCGTCTCCCTGCTGTACGGGCGTGCCCGGCAGACCGACCCCACTCCCGCGCCTCATGTCGAGCTGAGCCTTTTCGACGTGATGACCGACGTGATGGGCTACGCGCTGACCTACACCCAGCATTCGGGCATCGACCAGGAACCCCTCGGGGTCGGATCGCCTGCCGTCGCGCCCTACGGCGCCTTTCCCACCCGCGACGGGCAGACCGTCGTGCTCGGCACGACCAACGACCGCGAATGGCAGCGGGTCGCACGGGAGATCATCGACCGCCCCGACCTCGCCGAGGATTCGCGGTTCGCCACCAACCCCGGACGCTGCGCGAACCGAGAGATCCTGGAGGAGGCGATCGGAAGCTGGTGTGCTCAGCACGATCTCGCCGAGATCCAGAAGAAGGCCGACGACGCGGGCATCGGCAACTCGCGGTACAACAGACCCAGCGAGGTCGTCGTGCATCCGCAGCTCACCGCACGGGACAGGTGGCGCACGGTCGGCACGCCCCGCGGCGACATCCAGGCGCTGCGGCCGCCGCCGGTGATCAGCGGATTCGAGCAACCGATGGGTGCGATCCCGGGCCTCGGTGAGCACACCGATGCCGTGCTCACCGAATTCGGCTTCACCACTGAGGAATTGGCGCAGTTGCGTGCCGACGGTGCGATCGGTCCGGCTTACCGTGGGTGAGTCGCTGCTTGTCGAGGACCGCGACGGTGTCCGCACGCTGACGCTGAACCGTCCCGAGCGCCGTAACGCGCTGGACGCTCAGCTGTGGGTCGAGCTGGCCGATGCGCTTCGGGCGCTCAAGCGTGACCGTGACGTCCGGGCGCTGGTGCTGACCGGCGCCGGCGGCGCGTTCTGCTCCGGCGCCGACATCGGCACCGGTGAGCAGATCCATCCGCGGTACAAACTGGATCGCCTCACCGACGTGGCACTCGCGCTCCACGAACTGGCGATCCCGACGATCGCGAAGGTCACCGGCATCGCCGTCGGGGCGGGCTGGAACCTGGCCCTGGGATGCGACCTCGTGGTGGCCACCCCGGAATCACGGTTCTGCCAGATCTTCTCCAAGCGGGGGCTTTCCGTCGACCTCGGAGGCTCGTGGCTGCTGCCGAAGATCGTCGGGCTGCAGCAGGCCAAGCGGCTGGTCCTGCTGGCCGACATGATCGGTGCCGACGAGGCCCTTGCGCTGGGCCTCGTCACGTGGGTGAAGACGAGCGAGGAGATCGACGCGTTCGTCCACGGCATCGCCGGCCGGCTCGCCGCGGGCCCGCCCTACGCACTCGCGCAGAGCAAGGCGCTGCTCAACGACGGTGCCAATGTGACCTTGCGGGAGGCGTTGGCGAACGAGGCCCGGGCGCAGCCGGGTAACTTCGCCACGGCGGATTCCGGCGAGGCCTACGCCGCGTTCGCCGCCAAGCGTGATCCGGAGTTCACCGGCGCGTGGTCTCTGTACGACACGAATGACACGGACGACACAAACGAGGAGTGAGGTAATGCGGGAAACCGTCATCGTCGGGGCAGTTCGCACGCCGGTCGGTAAGCGCAACGGTGGCTTGTCCGACCAGCACGCGGCCGATCTGTCCGCGTTGGTGCTCAACGAGCTGGTCGAGCGCACCGGCGTCGACACCGAGGTGATCGACGACGTCGTGTGGGGTTGTGTGTCGCAGGTCGGAGACCAGTCGAGCAACATCGGGCGCTATTCGGTGCTTGCCGCGGGCTGGCCCGAGCACATCCCCGGCACCACGGTGAACCGGGCGTGCGGCTCCAGTCAGCAGGCACTCGACTTCGCCGTACAGGCCGTGATGTCGGGCCAACAGGACATGGTGGTGGCAGGGGGAGTCGAGGTGATGAGCCGGGTCCCGCTCGGATCCGCTCGGTCCACCGGGATGCCGTACGGGCCGAAAGTCCTTGCCCGTTACGACGATTTCTCGTTCAATCAGGGCATCTCAGCGGAGATGATCTCCCAGCAGTGGGGTTTCTCGCGGACCAGGCTCGACGAGTACTCCGCACAATCGCACGAGCGCGCGGCCGCCGCACAGGACGCCGGAGCGTTCAAGGATCAGATCGTGCCCGTCTTCACCGACGGTGGCGCCGTCACCGAGGACGAGGGCATCCGCCGGGGCACCACCGCCGAGAAGCTGGCCGGGTTGAAGCCCGCATTCACCGAAGACGGTGTCATCCACGCCGGAAACTCCTCGCAGATCTCCGACGGGGCGGCCGCATTGCTCGTCACCACCGCCGAGAACGCGGTGAACCTGGGCCTGACACCGCTGGTGCGCTACCGGGCCGGCGCCGTCACCGGAGCCGACCCCAAACTGATGCTCACGGGCCCGATTCCGGCCACCGAGAAGGTGTTGCACAAGGCCGGCGTGACGCTGGACGAGGTCGGCGTGTACGAGGTGAACGAGGCGTTCGCGCCGGTTCCGCTGGCGTGGCTGGCCGACACCGGCGCCGACGAGGCCAAACTCAACCCGCTCGGCGGGGCCATCGCCCTCGGCCATCCGCTGGGGGCCTCCGGTGCGGTGCTGATGACGAGGATGATCAACCACATGCGGGACAACGGGATTCGATACGGGCTGCAGACCATGTGCGAAGGCGGGGGCACCGCCAACGCGACGCTCGTCGAACTCGTGAAGTAGTCAGGGACACGACATGCGCAGAGATCTTTTCACCGAGGACCACGAGGCCTTCCGGGAACTCGCCCGCGATTTCGTCGAGAAGGAGGTCGTGCCGCACTACCCCGCGTGGGAGAAGGGTGGCCGGATGCCGCGTGAGGTCTTCGAGCAGATGGGCGAGCTCGGGATCCTCGGCGTAGCCATTCCCGAGGAATACGGCGGAGGTGGCCAACCGGACTACCGCTACAACGTGGTGCTGCAGGAGGAGGCGGCCCGCGCCCTCGTGACGCTGTCGACGGTTCGGACGCAGCTCGAGGTGATCCTGCCGTACTTCCTTCACTACGCGAATGCCGAGCAGCGCGACCGCTGGTTTCCGGGTCTGGCGTCGGGCACGCTGCTCACCGCGATCGCGATGACCGAGCCCGGCACCGGATCCGATCTGGCGGGTATGCGCACCACCGCGGTCCGTGACGGCGACGACTACATCGTCAATGGCGCAAAGACGTTCATCACGGGCGGCATGCAGGCCGACCTCGTCATCGTCGTCGCGCGCACATCGACCGACCCGGACAACCGGCGCAAGGGGCTGACCCTGCTTGTCGTCGAGGACGGCATGGAGGGCTTCACGCGCGGCCGCGAGCTGGAGAAGATGGGTTGCAAGGTCCAGGACACGGCCGAGCTGTCGTTCGTCGACGTCCGTGTCCCGGCGGCCAACGTGCTGGGCGAAATGGACGAGGCGTTCAGCTATCTCGGTCACAACCTCGCGCAGGAGCGGCTCACCGTCGCGGTGGGTTCGGTGGCGCAGGCCCGCTCGGCGATCGCCGCGGCGATCGAATACACCCAGAGTCGCAAGGCGTTCGGCACGCCGGTCGCGTCGTTCCAGAACACCAAATTCGAACTGGCGGCCTGTTCGACCGACGTGGAGGCCGGGCAGGCGATGCTCGACCGTGCGGTCTCGCTGCACGTCGAGGGTGAGCTGTCCGGCGCCGACGCGGCGAGGACGAAACTGTTCTGCACCGAGATGCAGCAGCGGGTGGTGGATCGCTGCCTGCAGCTCTTCGGCGGCTACGGCTACATGATGGAGTATCCCATCGCCCGGCTGTACACGGACGCCAGGGTTGCGCGCATCTATGCGGGCACCAGCGAGGTCATGAAGGTGATGATCGCGAAATCGCTTGGGCTGTAGCGCTTCTACTCACTATTGGCGAGCTGGTCTTCGAACGCGGCACCTGCGCTGCCGGTGAGTCTGCTGCCGTCGAAGCCGTAGCCGACCGACTCGCCGCGCACGGCGCGTAGCGGGTCCTCGAAGTCGCGGAAGTAGCCCATCGCCCAGGCGCCCTCCTGGTATCCGATCAGCTTCAGTAGATCGTCGTCGAGTGTTCGCGCGACTTCTGGTGGCACGGAGAGGAATTGGTTCTCCTCCTGGCGGACCCAGCCGACGCAGTAGTTGATGTTGATGGCGCGACGCACCTTGTCCGAGCGGTTGGCGGCTCCGCTGTGCACGATCTTGCCGGTGTAGATCAGCACCGACCCGCGGGACATCTCGGCCTGCAGGCACTCCTCGTCGGTGTAGTCGGTGGGCTTCTTGTCGGCGAACTGGCTGCCGGGCACCACCCGGGTGGCACCCATCTCCGCGGTGTAGTCAGACAGCGCCCACAACGTGTTGCACTGCACGTGGTAGTCCTCGGGAAAGGGATAGAAGTCGAACGCGTTCTGGTCGCGGTGCAGGGACTGAGCCGACTCGCCTGGCTCGATCGAGATGACCTGGGAAAGCATCAGCTGGAACGCCGACGCGTGGCCGAGGAAGTCCCGGCAGACGTCCATCATGGTCGGATTCTGGATGAGGGTCCGGCAGGTGGGGGAGCGGGCCACCAGGGCGCCGGTCCGCCGGGTCTTCATGCCGATCATCGCGTTGTAGCCCAGCGGCGTGGCGGCGAAGAACGGTGCCAGTTCGTCGTCGATGGCGTCCATCAGCGCGGCGGATGCGAGGTCGTCGACGATGACATAGCCGTCGCGGCGCAGGCGGTCGGCGATCTCCGCGGCTGCCGTATCGGCAGGGATGTGGTTCAGTTCGGGCATCGGCAACTCCTGGGGATCGAAAGCCCAAGTATCCCGAGCGATGTGTGTTGACCAGGTAAAACGGTGTCACGCCGCCGTTACGGTATAGACCAGCCGACATCCGCCGGTCGAAGGATCGCGTGACAGTCTCATCGAAATATGTCCACTGAGACCCTTGTCACAACGCTCGAACCTACCTACTGTGTGTTCACTAGGTTGGTTAGAAAGCCCCAAGGAGTCGAGTGTCAGCCCCCGAATCCACCGGGCCTGATCTGGGATCGTCCAGACGGCCTTATGCGACGTTGTTCGCCAAAGGTGAGGACCGCAGGCAGCGGATCCTCGCCGTGGCCGAGCGACTGTTGGCGCGCAACGGGTGGCGCAACACATCGCTGGCGCAGATCGCCAGAGAGGCCGGTGTGACGCCTGCGGGTCTGCTGCACCATTTCGAATCCAAGGAACAGCTGCTCAACGCCGTGGTCGATGCGCGCGATCTCGATGACGACATGCATGCCGACAGGTCGGGAGACCTGGTGACCGAGCTGGCGCGGGTGCCTGAGCGATTTCAGCGGTCACCGGAACTGGTCGGCACCTTCATCGTGCTGCTGGTGGAGAACATCTCGCCCGACGCACCGCTGCACGACCGACTGCAGAAGCGCTACCGCGACGCGGCCGACATCCTGAAGGCCAACATCACTGTCGGTCAGCGGAAAGGTTTGTACCGCACCGACTTCGACCCGGCCATCAAGGCCACGGAGATTCTCGCCTTCATCAACGGAATGGAGACATTATGGTTGCTCGATCCCTCAATCCCGCTGACCGAAGCATTCAAGGAATACGCGCAGTCGCTGGCACGCGACCTGGCAACGCCGTCCAACCCGACATGAGGTACCGCCTCGACGTCGTCGCACCGACCGTGCTCGACGCGGTGCAGTTCGCAGGCGGCTGGATCTACGACCGCGTCATGGCGGGCTGGGATGTCACCGTCCTCGTCGGCAGGGACGAAGATCTCCGTCCGCTTCAGATTCTCGGCGCGCGAACCCTCGAACTCGACACGGTCCTCGACTCCTGGGAACTGCGTGCGCACCCCCAGACCGTCGCGGTGGCCGCCGACCTGTTCGGCCGCGACGACCGGGTCCGTCGCGGCGTGCTCGGTGCGCTCGATCAGGGCGCCACCGAGGTGACCCTCTGGGGCGCCACACTGCCCGCGGAGTTGGGAGGCAGCCTCGACGCGGTCGAGCATCGTCTCAGCGCGGCGGCCAGAGCCTTCAAGGCGCAAGCGCTCGGGGCGGCACGGGGCGGCGCCGGGGTCACCATCGGCCCCACCGAAGTGTTCTGTTCCGGCATGATGGCGTCGGTGGCTGCTGATCTGGTCCCGGCCAGCTAGCTGTCCGAAGTCAGGTCGATCAGGACTTTGCCGATTGCGCGGCCGTCGCCCACGTGACGCAGCGCCGCGGCCGCCTCGTCGAGCGGATAGACCGCTCCCACGTGCGGTTCGACGCGACCCGACACGAGCAGCTCCCGCAGTTCCTGTTCGTTGCGGGTGAACTCGTCGGGCGGGACGTCCTGGAATTGGAAGCCCAGCACGTGGATTCCCTTGATCAGAACCAGGTTCAGCGGGATGCGAGGGATCGTCCCGGAGGCGAAGCCGACGGTGACGAAGCGACCGCCCCTGCCCAGTGATCGCAGAGCCGGTTCGCTGAGATCGCCGCCGACCGGGTCGATCACCACCTCGGCACCCTCAGGCAGTAGGGCCCGAAGCGCAGGCCTGACATCCTCGGTCGTGTGGTTCACCAGATGCACCGCGCCGTATCGTTCGGCGATGTCCAGCTTTTCGACCGACGACGCCACCGCGGTGACGTGTGCGCCGAGGGCGACACCGAGCTGTACCGCAGCCAGGCCGACGCCGCCGCCCGCGCCGAGCACCACGAGGCGGTCGCCGGGCGACAGCCGTGCCGCGGAGCGCAACGTGTGATACGCGGTCCGGTACGCGACGCCGAACGCGGCCGCGGCCCGCATGTCGACCTGCTGCGGAATCGGTGCCAGCGCGGCCGCATCGACGACGACGCGCTCGGCGAAGGCGCCGAACATCCCGGTTCCGGTCACGCGGTCACCGATGGCGAAACCCGATGTCTGCGGGCCGATCTCGTCGATGACACCGGCGAACTCGCTTCCCGGCACGAATGGGGCGGGAACACTGACCTGGTAGGAATCGGCCACCAGCAGAACGTCGGGGAAGTTCACCGCCGCCACCGCGACCCGCACACCGACCTGCCCCGGCCCGGCGACTGCGACGGCACGCTCCTCGATACGGACCACCTCCGGTGGCCCGTAGTGCGGACAGACCGCGGCCCGCACGAATCAGCCCCGGTAGTCCGTGGACTCGGCCAGGTCAGCCGCCGATGCCATCAGACCGGTGACGACGGGCCCGTACGCCAGCAGCTTCTCGTCCTCACCCGCGCGCTGGAAGCCCTGTTCGAGCACGATCGCGAGCTTCCACCTGGCCAGCACCAGGTAGTAGTCGAGGTCGTCGACCTGGCGGCCCGACACCTCGGAGTAGTGCGCGACCACCTCGTCACGCGACGGCATTCCGCGCATGTCCACGTACGTCATGTCACCCGGATCGTCGCCTTCTGGCCACGACTGCACCATCCACCCCAGGTCGAGCTTCGGGTCGCCGACCGTGCCCATCTCCCAGTCCACGATCGCAGCCATTTGCGCGGGTGCGCCGTGACGGTACATGACGTTGGCGAATTGGTAGTCCCCGTGCATCAGGCCCGGGATGAAGTCCAGGGGCTTGTGCGCCCTGAGCCATCCGGTGGCTGCATCGAGACCGGGCAGCGGGCGCTTCTTGATCCGTTCGAGAAATCCAGTCCAGCGGTCGACCTGCCGTTCGTGGAAGCCGTCAGGCCGACCCAGATCGTGCAACCCTTTGGCGCGCCAGTCCACCTTCGATAGCAGCGCGATGCCTTCCGCCAGTTGATAACTCAGCCCCGGCCTGAGGGCTGGGTCGCTGTCGAAGGGTTCGGGCCACCGGCCGTGGGTGTCCATCGGAGACCAGCCGTCGACGAATCCCATCAGGTAGAACGGGCGGCCGAGCACCGTCCGGTCGTCACAGAGGCCCACGGCCGCGGTGTGCGGGACGTCGGTGCCGTCGAGCGCTTCGATGATCCGCCACTCCCGCAAGATGCCCTTGTCCCGGTCGGGCGGCGCTCCCGGCGGTGGCATGCGCAGGACGCATCTGTGCCCGCCGCGCCTGAGGTCGAAGATGACGTTCTGTGTTCCCCCGGAGAGGAATTCGGCCTTCAGCGGCTCACCCTTTCCGGGGTGCCCCGCCTCATTCAGCCATTCGGCGAGCCGCTCGGTGTCGATCTTGATCACAGGTTGCCCACCTCGTGTTCGAGGAACTGCGCGTATTTGGCCTGCGCGGCTTCGCGTTTCGCCGGGATCCACTCCGACGGCCAGGTCCCCTCGGCGGGACGGTAGTCACGCAGGACCTGCTTGGCGACCGTCGTCTTGTGGACCTCGGTGGGTCCGTCGGCCAGGCCCATCACGGCGGCGCCGGTCACCATGCCCAGGAACGGCACCTCATTCGTGACACCGAGTGCGCCGTGGACCTGCATGGCGCGCCACGCGATGTCGTGCAGCACCGTGGGCATGACCACCTTCACGGCGGCGATGTCCTTGCGGACGACCTTGTAGTCGTTGTACTTGTCGATCTCCCAGGCGGTGTAGAGCACCATGAGTCGGAACTGGAGCAGCTGGGCATAGGAGTCTGCGATATAGCCCTGGACGAACTGTTTGTCCGACAGTCTGCTGCCCTGTGTTTCGCGGCTCAGTGCGCGTTCGCACATCATGTCCAGTGCCTTGCGGGAGAGCCCGATGGTGCGCATCGCGTGGTGAATCCGGCCGCCGCCGAGCCGGGTCTGGGCGATGGCGAAAGCTTGACCCTCACCGCCGAGGAGCGCCTCGGCGGGCACGCGCACATTGTCGTAGTGGATCAGGGCATGCGAACCCGCGTCGGCGCCTTCCCCGTAGAGCCCGATGTTGCGTTCGATCTTGACGCCCGGGGTGTCGGTCGGCACCAGGAACATCGACATGCCTTGATAGGCACTGACTTCCGGATTGGTGACCACCATGACGATGAGGAATGACGCGGTGGCCGCGTTGGACGAGAAGAACTTCCACCCATTGATGACCCAGTCGTCACCGTCTCTGACTGCCGACGTGGTGAACATCGTCGGGTCGGCGCCGGCGTGCGGCTCGGTCATCGAGTAGCAGGAGAACAGCTCGCCCTCGAGGAGCGGCCGTAGATAGCGGCGCTTCTGTTCCTCGGTGCCGTAGTGCGCGATGATCTCGGCGTTGCCGGTGTCAGGTGCCTGGCAACCGAAGATGATCGGCGCCCACTGCGAGCGGCCGAGGATCTCGTTGAGCAGCGCGAGTTTGAGCTGGCCGTAACCCTGGCCGCCGAGATCGGCCCCCAGGTGCGTGGCCCACAGCCCGCGCCTGCGCACCTCTTCTTTCAGGGGATCGATCGCCTCACGGCGCTTGCCGTCCAGCGGCACGAACTGTTGATGGGGGAACGCCAGGTCGAGCGGCTCGACCTCTTCGCGAACGAACTCGTCGGCCCAGTCCAGCTCCTTCTGGTACTCAGGGTCGGTTTCGAAATCCCACATGCGGCCTCCTTGCCGAGAATCCGTTGATCAGAGTGCAGATGTCGGCCGTGACGACGTCGGCGAACGAGCGCTGCCCGAATGCGCCTGCCGCCCAGTGCCTCGCGCCTTCGCTGACCATGGTCTGTGCGAGGTAGGCGAGATGTGGGACGTCAACCGCGGCGGGTAGTTTCCCGTCGGCCTTGGCCCGGGTGAAGAGTTCGGTGAACATGTCGGCGTCGGCGTCGGGTGGCTCGGCCTGGGCGAGGATGCGGTGTTCGTGTCGGTAGCCCTCAAGGATGGTCTCGATGATGAGTTCGGGAGGGTTGCGGGCCATCGACCGTTCGAAGGCGCTCAGGGCTGCCGACAGCACGTCCCCGATCTCATAGGGGCGTTTGAGCAATTCGTGGATGGTTCGGTGCGCCGACTGTGTCGAGAGCACCCCGACCTCGAAGAGCACGTCTTCCTTGCGGGGGAAGTAGAAGTAGAACAGCGCTTTGGACACACCTGCCGCCGTGCAGATGTCGGCGACGGTCGTGCCGGCATAGCCGTTGGTCCGCCACAGTGCCATGGCCGCCTGCACCAGCATTCGCTTCGTCTCGTGTGAGCGGGCACGCTGGAACGACGCCCGCCGCTGACCACGGTCAGCAGTGGATTCCGGCTTCGTTGCGGCCACGTATCGGAAAATAACAGCTGGGCATACCCGTGCCAATAGTTGACCCGTGTAAAACTAACTAGATCGCCTATTCCACGGCCACGCGGGGTGTCCATGGGTAGCGTGCGAACCATGCCCAATCACCTTCACCATGTCGTCATGCGCAGCCATGCGGCGGCGGACTTCATCGCGTTCCTGACCGACGTCGTGGGAATGACGGTCGCCTACGAGATGCGGGTACCGGGTCCCGTCTTGGAGACGACACTGGGCTGGCCTCCCTCCGACGGTGCCGACGTCACGATCCTGGGCGACGGAGACGCCGGCCTGATCGAGGTGCTCGATGTTCCCGAGCACCTGCGGGACGTCGCGCCAGAAGGGCTGGCGGCGTTGTCTTTCCTGACCGACGAGTTCGCCCGTAGCCGGGAGGCGGCGGGCAGACACGCCGACGACGTGACGGTCTTCGATGCGGGCGTGCCCGGTGTCGATCTGTTCTTCTGCACCGTCGGGGGTGTGCCGATGGAGTTCATGGGCAGCTACGCGCTCGGACAGGATGACCAGCGCACGGCAGAATGATGGCGTGAGCGCGCTGAGAATCGCGGCGCTGGCGTTCGCTGCGCTGGCCCTGACAGCCGGAGGCCTTCAGCTGCTGGCGTTCGCTTCGGGGGGCTCGCCGCGCCACCTCATCCTCGGCGGATTCGCCTGCGCTGTGGGCGTTTCGGTGGGTTCCGCGGTGGTCGCCGCGGTGCTTCGATCCCGCCGTTGATCCGGCCCGGTCACAGCTCGGCGGCGAGAGACGCCAGGAACTGCGCGGTGCGTTCGCGTGAGCGGCGCCGGGCCGATGCATCGCGGCCGAGGGGAATGATGCGCGCGGCCAGGTCGGTGACGCCCGCGTCGCGGTAGGCGCAAAGCCGGCGCAGGACGGCGGATTCGTCTCCCGCGGCCATCGTGTCCCCGACGTCCTCGGCGTCACCGTGTTCGAGAAGCGCCACGTAGTTGGGGGAGAAGTGGGCGTGCCCGAGAATCTCGCTCGCGTGCGTCCGCGCGTCGTCGACCTCGCCGGGGGAACAGAGCGCGACCGGTACGCCAGCGACGATACGAGGTGCGGGTCGTCGCGCACCCTCGGCGGCCGCGGTGATGCGCGGCGCGACGTGCTCACCGACGGCCCGCTCGTCGGCCATCCACAGCACCGTGCCGTCGGTGCGTTCACCCGCTATCCGCAGCATCGTCGGACCCAGCGCCGCCAGCAACACCGGCGGTGCGGTGTCGGTGACATCGCTGGGGCTGTGCACCGCGAAGCGGGCGTTGTCGACGTCGACGTGGCCCGGTCCCGCGAAAGCAGTGGTGAGTACGTCGAGATGATCTCGCAACGTCCCCACCGGCTTGCCGTAGGGAAGACCCAACTGGCCGTTGATGATCCAGTCGTGCGAAAGGCCGAGGCCCAGCGCGAAGCGGCCCCGGCACGCGGCGTTGGTGGTCAGCGCCTGTTGGGCCAGGATGAGCGGGTGGCGCGTCTGGATCGGGACCACCGCGGTGCCGAGTTCGATCGTGCTCGTCGACGCGCCCAGCAGTGCGATCGCCGTCATGGCGTCCAGATATCCGGGCACCTGGGGGAACCAGAACGAACTGAACCCCGCCTTTTCGGCGGCGACACCGTCGGAGATCAAGCCGGGCAACCGGTCCGGGCGATCTCGCTCCTTGTCCGAGCCCACCATCAGGCCGATGCGCATGGCCCTCCTTCGTCACGGCACATGGCGGTCCCACTCGTGGGGCGTCACCGGGTGGAACGGAGCGGCCAGCAGCGGTTGCGTCCCGGCCGCTTCCCAGCGGCGCGTCAGCACCGGCGCCAACCGGCGCGCGACCGCCACCGGGTCGTCGTCGAGAAAGCAGTACGTCAGGTGCTGGCCGGATCTGGCACCGGCGAGCGACGCATCCACATCCAGCGTCTGCGCCGACCACACCCCGGCAACGCCGTCGACGTCCAGTAGCGGTGTGACATCCACTGATTGGCGTTCCAGCACGGCGAAGACACCTCGCACCGGCCACCAGGGCAGCACGTCGGCACCCACTTTGACCCTGGGAGCGGCGACCTTGCTGTGCACCCCGTAGACACCGCGGTCGACCGGTGGGAGAAGAGGAATCTTGCGGCCGGCGTTCCCGAGTGCGCCCGAGAGTTCGTTGAAGGCCTCGAGTCCGAGCGGATCGGTGAAGAAGTAGGTCATCACGTGGTCGATGCTGTCGAAGCGGGCATCACCGGGCAGCCTGGCTCTGCGGCACTCCGGCGTCGACACCAACCGCAGCGACGCCCGGACCGCCGAGAGTCGGTGCTGTTCCGGCCGGTGGTCGAGCGTGTGCCATCGCAGATAGTCCGCGTCACGGCCCTCCGGGTGGCGAGACGCCATCGAGACGAACAGTGTCGTGATGTCTCCGCGGCCCGCGGCGAGCACGCCGCCGACCTCATCGGACGGCGTTCCGGGAAGCTGCATCACATGGCCCCTGCGTTCGTCGGGCCGGCTTCGGCAAGTGCGAGATCGGGGTAGCGCGCGGCCACCATCTTCCGGAACCCCTCTCGCCACGGCACTTTCGTGCGTCCGAGGACTTCGTGCATCCGGGTCACGTCCGGCCACAGCGGCGTGTGGGCGTCTGAGGTGTATTCGAAGACGGGTTCAACGCCGACAAGCTGCCCAAGGTAGGCGCAGTACTCCTCGACGCTGACGGTTTCGCTGCCCGCCCAGTTCACCACGAGGGGCGGCGTCGCCGCGACCTCCATCGCGCGGATGCCGAGTTCGACGTAGTCGTCCTCGTAGACCGGGTTGTAGTTGTTCGGCTTGTCGGGGTGCAGCCGGATTGGCCTGCGCGCCAAGATCGCATCGAGGCGGTCCGCCGCCGAGCCCCCTTCCGGTCCATAGGTCGAGCAGATCCGGATGATCGACAGCGGGATGCCGTGGTGTCGGGAGATCCAGTCGCAGACGGCTTCGGCGGCGACCTTGGAGAAGCTGTAGTTGGCCCGCAGCGGGACGCCCGGCGGGTCGTCTTCGGTGAGCGGACGTCTGCCCTGGTATCCGTAGATGGAACCTGTCGAGCACAGCACGAAGCCCTTCGCGGCACGGCAGTGATAGAGCAGGTCGCCGGAGTTGTGCGCATTCGTCTCGACGGCCTGCTTCCAACCGCTGGTTCCCGGGTCCACGGCCGCATGGAACACGTAGTCGAAATCCTCCGGGAGACCGGAGAAGTCGCCCGCACTCAGGTCGAGGGCCAGCGGCGTGATCCCTGTCGCGGCGAGCTTGTCCCGGTCTGCGGGGTCGCGCAATCGGGCCGCGCCCCACACCTCGTTGTGGGCCGCGAGCGCGCGCGCTATCGGAAACGCGATCTTGCCGGTGGCCCCGGTGATCAGAATCTTCTCGCCGTGGAGCACGAATGACCTCCCTTCGCCCATTCAGTCATAGCGCATACGCCCGCTAATGTTAAGTACTTGATATGTTCGGCGGATCGTGGATCGGAGGGCGAGCCCGTGCAATTGACATTCGATGACGACGTCGAAGGCTTCCGCGCGGAGTTCGTCGCTTTCCTCGACGCGCACCTGCCCCCTGAGGCCGAGGCCGCAAGCGAAGCCTCCCGATCGACAGCGCATGTGCCGCAATGGGCCCGCCGGTGGCAGCAGGTGCAGTTCGAGAACGGCTGGTTGCTGCCGGGAAACGCGCCCGAGTTCGGCGGCCGCAACGCGGGCGTTCTCGAACAGTTCGTCCATCGCGAGGAACTGGCACGCCGCCGGATCTACCACTGTTTCAATCCGCAGGGCGTCGGGATCATCGCCGCATCGCTGCTTGCGTTCGGGACGGACGAGCAGAAACAACACTGGGCAGTGCCGATTCTGCGCGGCGAGCTCACGGCATCCCTCGGTATGAGCGAACCTGGCGCGGGGTCGGATCTGGCCGGATTGAGCACACGGGCGGTCCGGGACGGCGACGAGTTCGTGGTCAACGGACAGAAGGTGTGGACGTCAGGTGCGCACGACGCCGATGTCCTGCTCACGTTCGTCCGGACGGACCCGGATGCCTCACGGCACAAGGGGATCAGCGCGCTGCTGATCCCGACGCGGACACCAGGCGTCGAGCGCAGGCCGTTCGCCAGCGTCCACGACCCCAGGAACTTCGACTTCAACGAGGTCTTCTTCTCTGACGTGCGCGTGCCTTTCGCGAACCTTGTGGGCCCCGTGAACGGGGGGTGGAAGGTGGCCAACGGGTCGCTCGGCCACGAGCGCACGATGATGTGGATGTCGTTCGCCGACCGGATGGGACAGACACTCGAGACGTACAGTCCTGCCGGCGAATTGAACCGCGACGCGTTTGCCACCATCGCGATGGACCTTTACGCGCTGCGACTGCTGGGGTCTGCCGCGCTCGGACAGGCCGCCCGCGGACAACGGGATGTCCCGGCGGTCTCGGTCCTGAAGGTGCTCGGATCAGAAGCCGAGCAGAACGCCTACCGCCACGTGCTGGAAGCAACCGGCCCCGATGCACTACTCGGGGATGCGCCGACCGGGCCGTACAACCCGTTCGCCCCCGAGCAGTACACGGCAAGCTGGTTCACGCGGTACCTCGGCAGTTTCGCCGGCACCATCGCGGGCGGCACCTCCGAGATCCAGCGCAACATCATCGCGCAGCGGATCCTCGGACTGCCTGCGCGCTGAAGGCTTCCGCGCCCGCCCGTCGCGTCAGATGGTCGATCTGCAGGTGGATCGAGTAGAGCACCAGCGGCGGCAGCACGATGAATGGGATGTTCTCGCCGATGAACTTGAACCCGAGCCCGAAGGCGCCCTGCCCGATGTTGCTGAACCCCGCCCCGACCTCGGCGAGGAAGTACACCGCGGTGCTGCTCATCAGAATGGCGCACCCGGCGAAGGTGATCCACAGGGCGCGGATGCGGGATTCGGTTGGCAGTCCCTGGCGCACGAGGCGGGTCCACATGACGAACACGGTGATCCCGGTCAGCACACCGACGATCTCAAGCGCGAAGATCCACGGATTGCCGCTGACGTAGCGGGTGTCGGCGAGGCCGTACTGCCACCACAGCCATTTCCAGCCGGGGTCGGTGGTCGGCGCCCATAGGCCGAGCGGATGTCCGATCAGGAACATGAGTTCGTAGCCGATCTGGCTGCCCGCGGTGTAGGGCAGGTAGAACAGCGTCAGCTCGGCCGCCTTGTCGAGCCGAGTTCGCTTCTCGCCGGGCGCGTTCCACAGGATGACGAACGGCAGCAACATCACCGGGATGCCGAAGATCAGGTTCACGACGACGTCGGTCGTGAAGGACGGCGCGATGAACCCGACGCTGACGCCGACGGTGACCAACAGGAACATCGCGAAGGTGAAGATGCCGGTCCATGTGTAGATCTTCAGTCGGTGCGGCGCCCAGGGCGCAGCGAAGTTCGTTTCGTGTGCCTCCGGCGTCGTCACGTCGCCACCTCTGTCCGCGCTTTATCAACTACTTGTGATTGTTGGGCGAAGCCTATACCCGGGGCGGTCGGGGAGCGGACAGTTCGCGCAGGGCTGTCAGAAACAGTTCGTCCATCCGCGGGCTCAGGTCGGCGAGGGTGGCTCCGACGGCATGGCATGCCGATCCGAAGACGCGTTCCAGCGAGTCGGCGTCCGTGGACGCGCCGATGGACAGGCACAGACACGCCACCCCGTCACCGCGGAGCTCTTCGAGAGCCCTGCGTGCATCGGCCTCGGCGTACCGGCCCTCATATCCGTCGTCGTAGGGAAAACCGTCGGAGGGCACCACCAGCAGCCGGTGCGGGGTCCCCGCCGTGCGCTTGATGATCTCGCCCGCGCCGCGAATCCCCGCTCCCAGCCGGGTGTACCCCGACGGATGGAGCTGAGCGAGACGAGCCCGGCCTGCCGCGCCGAACCGCTCACCGAAACTCTTGACCAGTGGCAGCTGCACGGCCCGCCGTCCCTGCGAACGGAAGCCGTACACCGCCACACGGTCGCCGAGATCGTCGAGTGCCGTGGCGAGCGGGGCTGCCGCGCGCCGTTGGTGGTCGTGCACGGCAAGGCCGTCGTGGTCGGTGTCGATCGCAGATCCAGATGCGTCGAGCAAGATCAGCACGCCGAGGTTGCGGGTGATCTTGCGGCGGTCGATGTACACGTGTTCGCGCGGCGAAAAGCCGGAGTGCAGGTCCACCGACAGGTCGATCAGGGCATCGGTGTCCACATCGTCGCCGTCGGGCCGCCTGCGCAGCACCGCCGGATCGAGGCCCACCCGCGCGAGTCTGCGTCGCAGGATGGCGTCATGGGTGCGGAAGGAGGCGTCGAACTCCACCGTTGCGGTGACGGGGAAGTCGACCACGCGGCACCAATCCTCGCGGTAGCCGCTGCGGTGGACGTCCCACTCCGGGAACCACGATCCCCCGACTCCCACTGTGGCGCCTGGCTTCTCGGCACCGGTGAAGCGGATCGGCGTCGGTGCCGGTCGTGCACCGGCACCCGCCCTCGGCGTCCGCAGCGTCGATCCGACCGATAACTCGCCACCGGCGCCTTCGTCTCCCGCGGAGCGGGAGCTGCCGAACAGCGAGCGCAAGAAGCTCGCGGTTGCGGCCGCCCCGAGGGGCGCCTCGAACAATCTGAGAAACCGGCTCTTCTCGGCGGGCTCGTCGTCCTCGCTGTCAGCGCCCGTGGGATCCAGGTCGAACTGCATGCCGGCATCGCCGTCGGTCGCCCTGGTGCCCGAACTCATGTGTGCGCGAACGAGTTTCGACGGCCTGATCGACCCGAACCACTCCGGCGCCGCATCCAATTTGGTTCTGCTCGCGGCGATCTGCAGTGACTCTGAAGTACTGGCCGACCGCGGCGGGCTATCCGAAGTCGCCTCCTGCGCCAGCGGAAGCCGCCGCGCTGCCTCGACCAGCACGCGATGCCCCTCGACTGCCAGGTAGCGACGGGCCAGAGCCGGCCGCGCCCGAAGCTGCTTGACGTACCTGCTGTCGAGGCTCCCGGCGCCCAGAAGCGCGCCCTGAACCAGCATCTGGAGGCGTTGGCGATCGGCGTCGGCGTCCGCGGCGACGTAGATGACCTCGCCGTCGGTGTAGGCAGGCTCGCCCGCGGGCGCCACGGCGACGTCGACGGGGCGGCCGACGAGAAAACCGGCCAGAAACCGCAAACGCTGCGGGTTAGGGCGATCGGTGGTCACCGACGCGGTAGGAGGGCGTCGACGAGTTCGCCGAGACCCCGGATCACGTCAGGGTCGTCGGACAGGACCTCGACGACAGCCGACTGGATCGCATGGCGCAGTTCCAGACCTTCGGCGACGAGTCCGCCCGCGAGGATCAGCATGCGGGTCGAGGCCACCTCGTTGAGCGCCGACCGATCCAAGCCGCGGATCGCGTTACCGACCGCGACGAGCGACGCGGCAACCGATGGATCGATACCCGCCTCGTGGATCAGCACCTCGGTCTCGATGTCGGCGGGCGGGAAGTCGAGGGTGATGGCCACGAACCGCTGACGGGTGGATTCCTTCAGGTTCTTCAGGATGCTCTGATAGCCCGGGTTGTAGGACACGACGAGCTGAAAGCCCGGCGCCGCAGGCAACGTCGCACCGAGGCGGTCGATGGGCAGTTCCCGGCGATGGTCGGCGAGGGGATGGATGACGACGGTGGTGTCCTGTCGTGCCTCGACGATCTCGTCGAGGTAGCAGACGGCGCCGGTGCGGACCGCTCGCGTCAGAGGTCCGTCCACCCAGACGGTTTCGCCTCCTTTGAGCAGGAAGCGGCCCACCAGATCGGCCGACGTCATGTCCTCGTGGCCGGCGACGGTGATCAGCTCACGGCCGAGTTCGTGCGCCATGGCCTCGACGAAACGGGTCTTACCGCAACCTGTGGGTCCCTTCAGCAGCACCGGCGATCCGCGGCGGGCCGCCGCCCGGAAGATGTCGGCCTCCCCGCCGACGGCACGATAGAACGGTGCCGTCGGCGTCAGCAGCCGAGAATCATTGCCCGTCATCGGCGTTCGCGCCCTCAATCGGCACGACAGGCGGGAACTCGACGCCATCGGGCAGCACGAGCTCACCGTCGTGGTTGAGGTATCCCGAATGCTTGGTCGGAAGCGGGAGATCAGGGTTCGGGCACGGCCGGTCGGTCCCCTCGCCGCAGATGCCGGGATTGAAGTACGACCGCTTCTGGACGTCCTCGGGCCACGGATCGGCATGCATGCCCAGCCAGGTCGCCGGCACGTTGTAGAAGAGGAAGAAGCACGCGCTGACTCCGCCGAAGATGGCCAGGAACCTGACGAACTGCTGCTTGACGAACCCGCCGCGGACGCGGTCCAGTCCGCGTTCGACCACGGTCCGTCCCCGGTCATCGGTGAAGAAGCGCAGACAGCACAACGCCGCCTGAACCCCGCCCCACATCAGGCCCTCGTACACCGGCCATTGATAGTACGTACCCGCGTTGAACGACAACGCTTGGATCGCACCGGGATAGGAGTAGAAGCCGATCGGCAGCATGATCAGGGCTTCCATCACGAAGTCGAAGACGAACGCGATCGCATAGGTGACCAGGATCAGCCGCAGGTTGCTGATGCCGGGCCACCGGTTCTTGATCTTGCGCATGATCGCGCAGCCCACGATGGTCAGGAGCAGAACGCCGTACATGTAGCCGGGGATGTTGGTCAACAGCGGTTCGGGCACCGTGTGGCCCGGTTCTTCGTGCGCCACCCAGCCAGGGATGTGCGGAGCCCAGGATCCCCGGTTCCACAGCCACGCGTTGTAAGTACACCAGGTGCTGTAATAGTTGAGCATCGGATCCTGAAACATCATCAGGCCCATCGACACCAACAGCATGCCGTCGAGCGTGATGCGCCTTTCCCGCACCCAGGGCCGGATGATGAAAAACCACAACGCAACCGGTAGGCCGATCCAGAGCACCACCGCGTTCGCGATCAACGGGATCTTCATGTACATCGGCGGCTCGGTGGGTCCCCCGGCCACAGGCTCGAAGAACGGTCCGCTGACCCAGCGGATGAACACGTAGAGCGTGAAGGCGAGCGCGACACCGCCGACGGTCGCCCAGATCCTGATCGCGTTCGACGACGGCCCTCCCGATGTCGCAGTGCCGAAACCGCCTGCTCCGCTGAGCGATTCGGTGACGGCGGCCTTCTTGGAAAGCTCACTCATGACGGTTCCCCTTGCCGAGTGTGGCGGTCGCCCGGTGCGTATCAAGCAGTAGAGGCGACCTATCGGGTGCGAATATACTCATCGGTATCTGAGAATCCAATAGGTTACTCAGAATCTGTGGCAGACTCCCGTCATGGCGGAGCGGTGGACGAGGGAACGCAGGCTCGAACACACGCGTTCGGTGCTGCTGGACGCCGCCGAAGAGGTTTTCGCCGAAAAGGGTTTCACTCCTGCGACTCTCGACGACATCGCGCGCACCGCCGGATACACCAAGGGCGCGATCTACAAGCACTTCGCCACCAAGGAGGACCTCTTCCTGGCGGTAAGTGACCGGTACTGGCGTCGCTACTTCGACAACTTCGCGGAGGTGATGGCCAGCGCGAGCCGTGTCGGCGCCCACGAACTGGACGAGATCGCCGAGCGCTGGCGCGCGCTGAGTCTGGATCGCGGCGCCGAACAGGCCGCGCTGGGTCTGGAGTTCACGCTCTATCTGCTCCGTAATCCCGAGGCGCGCGACCGGGTCGCTGCGAAGCGGGCCGAGGTGGTCGATCAACTGGCCACGTTCATCGTCGACGGGATGGAGAAGCTCGGCGCGAGCCTGATGATCTCGCCGCTGACCTTCGCCCAGGCGCTGGTCGCCACGAGTGACTCCGTCGTCCTCGGCAGCCAGCTCGACGACGTCGACCTCTACCGGCCGGTCGTCGAGATGTACACGTCGGTCATCAAGCTGCCCGACTGACCTCGCGGCTGACTTCGGTATCTGCCGAGCAGACACAAAATCGCACGCACGCAGGGAGTTTCATGCGACTTTGCGCCTGCTCGTGCATGAAAATACATACTTGTATGTGAGATACGGCTGTGTATAGTTGTGGCAGGCATCACCGACCTATAGGAGTGATCGCGTCTATGACCACAACACAGCCAGTACGCCCGGGGGAGTGGTTCGACACCGGGATGGGTCTGGATGACATCGACCTCAGCGGGTTTCGCATGGACATCACCACGGACCGCTATACCGATCCCGAGTACGTCCAGCGCGAACACGAGAGCATCTGGCTGCGCGTGTGGCAGGTCGCAGGCCGAGCGTCGGAACTGCCCGAGGTCGGCGACTGGATGGAATACCGCCTGCTCGATCAGTCCTTCCTTCTGGTGCGGGGGAAGGACGGTGAGATCCGCGGGTTCGTCAACGCCTGTAGGCACCGCGGCAACAAGCTCTGCGTCGGCCGGGGAAACGCCAAGCGCGGCCTGCTCTGCCAGTACCACCTGTGGTCCTACGACCATGAGGGCCACCTCAAAGGTGTGCTGCGGGAGAAGGAGAACGTGCTCACCGCACTCGACAAGGAAGGGCTCGGCCTGTTTCCGATCTCGGTCGAGTGCTTCGGCGGTTTCATCTTCGTCAACCCCGACCCGCAGGCCGCTCCGCTGGCCGAGTTTCTGGGCCAGGAGGTCGTCGACCTGCTCTCCCCGTACCACCTCGACGAGATGGACACTGTCCTGGACGTGCGAGAGGCCTTGGACTGCAACTGGAAAGTCGTGATGGACGCCTTCGAGGAGGGCTACCACATCTCGGGTATCCACCCCCAGTTGCTCCAGGTCATCATGATCGACCCGAGCACGACCCGCTACAGGTTCTTCGACAAACACAGCGTCTCGTGTGCGCCGTTCGAGGTGGCGGGTAAGGCCTACGGCCTCGAGGAGCAGCTCGAAGGCATCATGAGCCTGCCCGAGACCTTCCCGTCGGTGACGGCGGTGCTGCCGCGGTTCCAGGAGTTGGTGGCCGAATACCGCGACGACAGAGGGGAATTGAAGCTCCCCGACGGCATGACGCCGAGAACGTTGTTGCAGCGGGCCACGCGCGAGACGCTGACCACGATGGGGTTCGACGTCAGTGGGTTGACCGACGCCCAGATGAGCGACAACCACGGCTGGGTGCTGTTCCCGAACTTCTTCATGACCGTACGGGCGGGCGAGGCGACGGTGATCCTCGCCCAACCGCACGAGAGTGGCGACCCCAACAAGTGCTACTGGCACATCATCAGCGTGATGTGGCTGCCCGAGGAGTACAAGGAAGCGCTGCGCGCACCGCGTATCGACGTGACGGAGCCGGGTGAATACAAGTACTTCACTGCGCTGCAGCAGGATTACGAGCAGATGCCCCGACAGCAGCTGGGGCTGCGGAACAAACAGCTTGAGCACATGTCGTTGGTGAAGGAGGAGGTGGTGATCGCCCACTACCACTCCGTCGTCGACCGCTACCTCGGTGTGGCGCCGTGAGCCTGCAGGACATCGCGGAACAGCATCGCGGTAACGCTGCAACCGTGCTGCAGTACGCGATCACGACGAAGCGGATCGTCGACAGCGCCAAGGGGCCGGGGTTCTCCGTCGAGAGCTGGAACCCCTTACGTGAGTTGATCGCCACCGAAGAGTTCGTGCGCGTCGGCAACTTCAAGGAGGTCATGGACTGGGATGGCTACGCCGCATTCCTGACGAACTGGGCTCCGAACGCCGACTGGGACTGCACCTTCAAACGGGTGACCGAGAAAGACGGTGTCGTCTTCTTGGAACTCGAAGAGCGCAGTTCGGTCGGTGACTTTCACAGCGTGGTGAACTCGCTGTCGGTGTACGAGTTCACCGCCGCAGGCAAGGTGCGTCGCGTCGACGTCTACCTGCAGATGGAGCTGCCGTCGGCGGACTTGCTCAAAGGCTATGAGGGCGTTAATATCTCGCAGGCCTAACCGGCCGGCTCGACGTTGGCCAGGATCATCTCCAGGAATGGCCGGGATAGGTCCTGACCGTCGACGTGGCTGCCGAGCGTGACACCCTCGTTGGTCGCGATGAGAACCCGGGCAAGGGTCGATGCGGGAATGCGCATCCGGCCACCGATCTTCTCGATGTGGCTGGTGATGTACTCGGCCAGGGAATCGGCGGTCTGGCGCCGTTGCTCGGCGACCCTGGCCCGCGCCTCGGGGTTGCGCACCAAAAACAGTGTGAATTCGTACCCCAGCGCGGCGCGGTCCGGATTCCCGATCGTCAACTCCCGCCACCGCTCGGCGAGCTTGTCGACATCCATCTCCTCGAGCGACTGGAACGACTCGACGATGTCGGTGAAACCGTCCAGGAACCTTTGCAGTTGGCGCTCCATCACCGCGAGGAACAGCTCCTCCTTGGTGCCGAAATGCGAATAGATGGCTCCGCGCGTGTACCCGGCCGCATCGGCGATCACCTCCAGCGCCGCGGCGCCAAAGCCTTGCCGTGCGACGACCTCCTCGGCGGCGTCCAGCAGCAGGGAACGGGTGTGCTCGACCCGTCGCTGTCTCGTCCAGCGTTCCGCCATCTCGCCATTCTCCCAACACCGGTCGGTCGTCGGCGTCCCACCCCGTCGCGATTAATATTCACCATTGTATGTCGAATACAGATATGTATATTCAAGCTAGCGGGCGTCGGATGATCGCCGCCATCACTTCACGCCCGGTCGAACCCCCGCCTGCTCATGAAAGGAATTGACAGTCAATGGATTTGGTAGAGCGGATCGCCAAACACCGACGGATGGCCGAGAGCTACCGCGACAAGTACGTCCTGCAGAAGGTGCAGGAGGGTGAGACGTACGACGAGTGGGAGTTCACCGACGACGCCGTCTACACCTCGCCCTATTTCGTCGCCGAGCAGGAACTGGTGCTCAAAGACGTCGCGACCCACTGGGATACTGCCGCGACAATCGAGGCGAAGGCCTACGGTGTGACGTTCCCCGATTGGAAGCCCGTCGATTTCAAGGTATGGCCGGCGGAGAACGGGTTCGTCCAGCGTTACCGCTGGGAAGGCACCAACGTCAACACGGGCGAGACGATGGGCTTCTACTCCATCAGTTTCGTCGAGACCAACGACGAATGCCAGATCGTGCACTGGTCCACCTATGTCAACGACGAGGAGTACGGCCCTTTCCTGGAGGCCGCGATCGGGGCAAGGGGACCGTTCCACGGCGACGGCTACATGCAGGCACTGGCCAAGCACTTCGAGAAGCACAGCATCACATTCTGACCACAGTCGAGAGAGGGGTCGCACGATGACGGCCAGCGCGACCGACGAACTGTATTACGACCCGTGGCACGCGGACCTCAACGCAGAGCCGTACCCGATGTTCAAGCGATTCCGCGACGAAGCGCCGTTGTACTACAACGAAACTCACGACTTCTATGCGCTGAGCCGCTTCGACGACGTGAACCGCACGCTGGTCGACCACCGAGGCTTCAGCTCCGCCCGCGGCGTCGTGCTGGAGATCATCAAGTCCGGCATGGAAATTCCGCCCGGACTGCTCATCTTCGAGGATCCGCCGATTCACGACATCCATCGCGGACTGCTGGCGCGCGCCTTCACCCCGCGCAAGATCAACGCGCTGGAGCCGATGATCCGCGAATTCACCCAGAAGTGTCTAGATGCGGTTGTCGGCGGCAACCGTTTCGACTTCGTGAAGGATCTCGGCGCAGTGATGCCGTTGCGTGTGGTCGGCATGCTGTTCGGGATACCGGAGGACTATCAGCGGAGGGTGCAGGAGGACGGCGACCGGCATGTGCGCACCGAACGCGGCGGACAGATGACCGACAACCCGGACGGCGGGCTCACCGACGGCCAGGTGTTCGCCGACTTCATCGATTGGCGCACCGACCATCCCGCCGACGACCTGACCACCGAATTGCTGAACGCCGAATTCGAGGACGAGACGGGCGCGACGCGCAGGCTGCGACGCGATGAGCTGCTCATGTTCATGAACGTCGTCGCGGTGGCGGGCGCGGAGACGACGACACGGCTCATCGGCTGGTCGGGCAAGCTGTTGTCCGAGCATCCCGATCAGCGGCGCCGCCTCGCCGCCGACCGATCACTGCTGCCGGGTGCGATCGAGGAGATCCTGCGCTACGAGCCGCCCGCGCTACAGGCAGCGCGCTACGTGACCCGTGATGTCGATTTTCACGGAACCACAGTTCCCGAGGGCAGCGCCATCCTCACCCTGATCGGTGCGGCGAACCGCGATGAGCGCCGATTCGGTGACAACGCCGAGGAATTCGACATCACCAGGTCGGCGCGGCAGCATCTGACCTTCGGTGTCGGCGCTCACTACTGCCTGGGCAATGCCCTGGCGCGCATCGAAGGACGGATCGCGCTCGACGAGATCTTGAACCGCTTCCCGGATTGGGACGTCGACCTCGACGCCGCGGTCTTCTCGTCGTCGTCGGCCGTCCGCGGCTGGGACAGCATGCCTGCGGAGGTGAACCGGTGACCGGACGGGTCGAGGGCAAGGTCGCCTTCGTCACGGGGGCCGCGCGGGGTCAGGGGCGTAGTCACGCGATCAAGCTCGCCGAAGAAGGCGCCGACATCATCGCGATCGACGTCTGCAAGAACGTCGACCACGTGCAGCTGGAGATGGCGACACCGGGCGACCTCCTGGAGACCAAAGACCGCGTCGAGGCGCTGGGCAGGCGCATCGTCGCCGACGAGGTCGACGTCCGCGATTTCGACGCGATGAAATCGCTCGTCGACCGCGGTGTCGCCGAGCTGGGGCGGCTGGACATCATCCTGGCCAATGCCGGCATCGGGAACGGCGGACAGACGGTCGAGACGCTGGATGAGGCCGTCTGGCAGACGATGATGGACATCAACCTCACCGGCGTGTGGAAGACGGTGAAGGCCGGCATCCCGCACATCGTCGCGGGCGGGCGCGGCGGGTCGATCGTGCTGACGAGTTCGGTGGCCGGGATGAAGGCCTATCCGCAGATGAGCCAATACGTTTCGGCCAAGCACGGCGTTGTCGGCCTGATGCGCTCGTGTGCGGTCGAGCTCGCGCCGCACATGATTCGGGTCAACAGCGTGCACCCGACACACGTCAACTCGCCGATGGTGATGAACGACGAGACGTTCCGCCTGTTCCGGCCCGATCTGGAGAACCCGGGACCGGACGACATCGCGCCGATCTGCCAGATGTTCCACAGCATGCCGCGGCCGTGGGTCGAGATCGAGGACATCACCAACGCCGTGATGTTCTTCGCCTCCGACGACTCGCGCTACGTCACCGGGGTGTCGATGCCGATCGATCTGGGTAGCTGTCTGAAATGAGGCTGACGCCGCTGCCCGCTGACCGGTGGAACGATGACGTCGTCCGTGCCCTGTCGGTGATGATGCCGCCCGAGCGGGCGCAGCCGGACACGGTGGGCAACATGCTCGCGACGTTCGCGCGCCATCCGCGGCTGACGAAGGCGTACCTGACGTTCAACATGCACCTGCTGATGACCACGACGCTGCCGAAGCGCATCACCGAGACCGTCGTGCTGCGCACGGCGGTGTGCCGGAATTCGGAGTACCTGTGGAACCACCACGTGCCGCTTGCCGTGCGTGCGGGGCTCACTGAGAACGAACTCGACGCAATCAGGTCCGGTGTCCTGCCGCAGGAGCTCGACGCCGCGGTGCTTGCCGCCGTCGACGAACTTCACTCACACACAGTCGTCACCGACGAAACCTGGTGCAGGTTGGCCGATCACCTCGACGAACAACAATTGATGGATCTCGTGTTCACCGCAGGCGGTTACGGAACCCTGGCGATGGCGATCGAGACGTTCGGCATCGAAGACGAGGCCTAAGGCGCGGCGATCGCCACGGATTTCGTCTCGGTGTAGCCGTCGATCCCCTCAGGTCCGAGCTCGCGACCGTACCCGCTGGCCTTGACCCCGCCGAAGGGCGCGAACGGATCCATCGGGTAACCCTGGTTGACTCCGAACGTGCCCGTGCGGATTCTCGTGGCGACCTCGAACCCGCGTTCGTCGTCGGCGGTGAATACCGATCCGGCCAGACCGTAGTCGGAGTCGTTGGCGATGCGGATCGCCTCGTCGGTGTCGGCGTACGGGATGACGGTCAGCACGGGACCGAAGATCTCTTCGCGCGCGATCGTCATCGAGTTGTCGGCGCGGTCGAACAGGGTGGGTTTGACGTACCAGCCGCGGTCCAGGCCGTCGGGCATCCCGGTTCCGCCGAGCACGACGCGTGCGCCGTCCCGCACGCCCTTCTCGAGGTAGCCGGTGACCCGCGTCTGCTGCCGCTGCGCGACGAGGGGTCCGACCTGGGTGGCGGTGTCGGTCGGATCGCCGACGACGAGGGCGCTCATTTCTGCAGCCAGCGCGTCGGTGAACTCCGCGGCGCGCGCCTGCGGAACCAGGATGCGCGTCAGCGCATTGCAGATCTGACCGCTGTTGGACAGGCTCGCCGAGCGCACGCCAGCGGCGACGGCATTCGGATCCGCGTCGTCGAGCACGATCGCCGCGGACTTGCCGCCGAGTTCGAGGCTGACCCGTTTCAGGTCGGCGGCGCACGCTGCCGCCACAGCTCTGCCCGCGGCGCTGGAGCCGGTGAACGACACCTTGTCCACGCCGGGGTGGCGCACCAGGTATTCACCGACGGCGCCGTCGCCGGGCAGCACGCTGACGACACCCTGGGGCAGCCCCGACTCGGCGATGATCTCTGCGAGCAGGATCGCATCGAGCGGCGATTCGGGGGCGGGCTTGAGCACCACCGCGCATCCGGCCAGCAACGCCGGAATCAGCTTGGTGGCGATGAGAAACTGCGGCATGTTCCACGGCACGATGGCGGCGACCACCCCGACCGGCTCCCGCAGGATTCGGATGTCGGCGCCGTAGCGTCCCGGCCTGTCCTCGCGCCACGGGTAGCGCTGCGCCACATCGCAGAAGGCCGACATCATCGTCCACGGCAGTGCGACCTGCGCACGCTGGGCGAAACCGATGGGGGCGCCGATCTCGGCGGTGATGAGGTCCGCCATATCGGCGCGGCGCTCGCCGTAGATCTCTGCCAGCCTGCGCACCGTCGCGATGCGTTCAGCGGGGTCGGTGCGTGGCCACGGACCGTTGTCGAACGCCTCCCGCGCCGCGGTGACTGCCCTGTCCACGTCGGCCGGGGCAGCGGCTGCCACGGACGCCACCGTCGCCTCGGTGTGCGGAGAGATGACGTCGATGCGCTCCTCGCTGCTCGGTGTCTGCCAGATCCCGCCGATGAACAGCTCGTCGTGACGCACCGTGTCGTTCCCCGTTCTGGTCGCGATGAATATCAACTACTTGCGATTGATGGGTCCACCATATACCGTCGGCGATGTCGTCTCCTGCGAAATGACGAAAAGGCAGCTGCGCCTGAGTGTTTGCCTGCAAGACTTGTCGGGTCGCTTCGCACGCGGGCGGCACGGCAGTGACGGCACCCCCCAGGAGACGAGATGCCACGATTCCCCAAGCCGGCAGAAGGCAGCTGGACCGAGCACTATCCACACCTGGGGACCGGCCCGGTGTCCTACGAGGACTCGGTGGACCCGGAGTTCTACGAGATCGAGCGCAAGGCGGTGTTCCAGCGTGCCTGGCTCAATGTGGGCCGCGTCGAACAGCTTCCGCGCAAGGGCAGCTATTTCACCAAGGAGATGAAGGTCGTCAACACGTCGATCATCGTCGTGCGCACCAGAGACGGTGAGGTGAAGGCCTACCACAACATCTGCCGTCACCGCGGCAACAAGCTCGTCTGGAACGACATGCCGCTGGAAGAGACCAGCGGTGTATGCAGGCAGTTCACGTGCAAGTACCACGCGTGGCGCTACGACCTGGACGGCAACCTGACCTTCGTGCAGCAGGAGGGCGAATTCTTCGACCTGGACAAGAGCCGTTACGGGCTTGTCCCGGTGCACTGCGAGGTGTGGGAAGGCTTCATCTTCGTCAACTTCGCCAAGGGTGACCCCGAGCAGTCCCTGCGCGACTTCCTCGGTCCGATGATCACCGATCTCGAAGGCTATCCATTCGACAAGATGACCTCGCGGTTCCACTACCGCTCCGAGGTCAAGGCGAACTGGAAGCTCTACATGGACGCGTTCCAGGAGTTCTACCACGCACCGGTACTGCACGCGAACCAGTCACCGACCGCGTATTCGAAGGCCGCGGCCGAGGCGGGTTTCGAGGCGCCGCACTACCGGATCGAAGGTCCGCACCGGCTCGTCAGCACCTCCGGTATCCGCGCGTGGGAGATGGCCGACGAGATGCGCAAGCCGATCGAAGACATCTGCCAGAGCGGACTGTTCGGGCCATGGGACAAACCCGATCTGGGGGAGATGCCCAAAGGGCTGAATCCCGCGAAATGCGAACCCTGGGGCCTGGATTCGTTCCAGCTGTTCCCGAACTTCGTCATCCTTTTCTGGGGTCAGGGTTGGTATCTGACCTACCACTACTGGCCGACGTCGGTCAACACCCACCTGTTCGAGGGCACCGTGTATTTCCCGCAGCCGCGCACACCGCGCGAGCGGATCGCGCAGGAGCTCGCGGCGGTGTCGTTCAAGGAGTACGGATTGCAGGACGCCAACACCCTCGAGGCCACCCAGTCGATGGTGGAATCCCGGGTGCTCGACGACTTCGTGCTCTGCGACCAGGAGGTGCTGATCCGGCATCTGCACAACGAAACTGCGGCCTGGGTCGAGGATTACCGATCCAAGACGGCGGGGGTGTGACGATGGGTGTCGACACGGCTGCCAAGCTGCCGCCGGAGTTCGCCGATCTGGAGCAGTTCTCCGACTGGTGTCTCGGGTCTGAGCCGGAGCGCTACGCCAAGAGGCTGAACAGTACGATGACCGAACTTCAGGCCTTCTACGACGCGATCACCGCGCGCGCCGAAGAAGCGATCGCCTATTGCGACAAGTTCGCCCTCGACGACCTTCCCGAGGACGTGCTCAACCTGATGCACATGCTCTACTCGATGATCCAGGCGTCTTTCCCCGTCGAATGCTGGAAGCAGCCGAAGGTGCCCGACACCGGCGCCACGTCGCTGGACTGCGACGTAGAACCGATTCCGTGACCGCAACCGTCGTCAAGGCCGCCCGCTGGGCCGATGTCGAGGCCGGTGCGGTCAACAGTCCGGCTGTCCTGGTCATCGAGGGCAGCCGCATTCAGGCGGTCAATCCGCCTGTCGCACCCGAGGGCGCGACCGTCATCGATCTCGGGGACGTCACCTTGCTTCCGGGTCTGATGGACATGGAGCTCAACCTGCTCATCGGCGGGCCGGGCGGTCCCGAGGGCCTGCCCAGTCCGATGCACGGCGTCCAGGACGACCCCGCCTACCGGACGTTGCGCGGTGCGGTGAACGCCCGTACCACGCTCGATGCCGGTTTCACGACCGTGCGCAACCTGGGGCTCATGGTCAAGACGGGTGGCTATCTGCTCGACGTGGCGTTGCAACGGGCGATCGAACAGGGATGGCACGCAGGCCCGCGGATCTATCCGGCCGGCCACGCCGTCACCCCGTACGGGGGCCACCTCGACCCGACGGTGTTCCAGCGCCTCGCGCCGGGCATCATGCCGCTCTCGGTGGCCGAGGGCATCGCCAACGGCGTCGACGATGTCCGTGCGTGCGTGCGGTATCAGATCCGCCACGGCGCCAAGCTGATCAAGGTGTCGGCGTCCGGGGGCGTGATGTCGCACAGCACCGCGCCCGGCGCCCAGCAGTACTCCGACGAGGAGTTCGCCGCCATCGCCGACGAGGCGCATCGGGCCGGGGTCAGAGTGGCGGCACACGCGGTGGGGGACAGCGCGATTCGCGCATGTATCCGCGCCGGCATCGACTGTATCGAGCACGGCTTCCTCGCCACCGACGACACCATCCAGATGATGGTCGATCATGGCACCTTCCTGGTGTCGACGACCTACCTCACCGAGGCCATGGCTGTCGACCGCATCGCGCCGGAACTGCGCAAGAAGGCCGAGGTGGTGTTCCCGCAGGCACAGGCCATGCTCCCCAAAGCGATCGCGGCGGGCGTCCGCATCGCCTGCGGCACAGACGCACCCGCGGTCCCGCACGGACAGAACGCGAAGGAATTGTCTGCACTCGTCGCCCGCGGGATGACGCCGATGCAGGCGTTGCGTGCCGCGACGATCACCAGCGCCGAACTCATCGAAGCCGACGACGAACTCGGAAAGCTCGCCCCCGGCTACCTCGCCGACATCATCGCAGTCGCCGGGGATCCGTCGACAGATATCGCCACCACATTGGACGTACGTTTCGTCATGAAGGACGGCATCGTCCACAAGGGTGCCCATACGGCTAACGTCTAGGCATGGAGGCGCACGACGTGGCGGGTATAGAGCTCACAGACAATATCCTGTGGCTGCTCAAACAGGCCTTCTACTTCTCGCTCACCAGCGTCAACGAGGCGGTCAGCGAGCACGGTGTGAGCACCGCGCAGATCGGTGTCCTGCGTCAGCTGTCGAACGAGCCGGGTCTGTCGGGCGCGGAGCTGGCGCGCCGCCTGCTGATCAGCCCGCAGGGCGTGCAGCTGGCGCTGACTGCGCTGGAAAAGCGGGGCCTGGTGGAGCGCAAGCAAAACCCGGCGCACGGCCGCATCTTGCAGGCCTTTCTGACCGACCAGGGGCGCAAGGTCGCCGCCGCGGTCGTCCACGACGCGATCACAGCGCACGACAAGGTGTTCGGCGTGTTGTCCAAGGCCGAACAGAAGACGCTGCGCGAGTTGCTCGGCCGGGTCGTCGAGCAGGGTACCGGGCACGCACTGTACGCCGACCACGTCGATTAATAATCGACTGGTATTCACGCCGTCGGAATTGCATTCCGGCAGAAGGTTTCTCGCACAACAGCTGCTGGAATGTAATTCCGGCGCGGTAGAGGCTTGAGGTCAATGACAAGTACTTGATAATATGGACAGGATGGCTGAGGAAATGACCGCTGACGGCTTCGCGCCGCTTCGCATCAGGCGCGTCGTGCGCGAGACCTCCGATGCGGTGTCGCTTGTGCTCGACGTACCGGAGCACTGCATGCAGCGCTTCCGCTACCAGGCCGGCCAGTTCCTGACCGTCCGGGTCAGCGTCGACGGGCGCGACCTGCGCCGCTGCTACTCGATGTCCTCGGCGCCCGCGGAAGAGGAACTGCGGATCACGGTCAAGCGGGATCCCGGCGGTGTCGTGTCGAACTGGATCAACGACTCGGCCGCCGAGGGTGACGAGCTGCGCGCCGCGCCTCCCGAGGGAAGATTCGTTCTGCCGAAGGATGTTTCGGAAGACGAACCGCTGGTCGCGTTCGCGGGCGGAAGCGGGATCACCCCGATCATGTCGCTGGTGCGCACCGCCCTCTCCGAGTCGGAAAGGCCGGTGCGGTTGTTCTACGCCAATCGAGGCCGGGGTTCGGTGATCTTCTCGGGCCCCCTGGCGCACCTGGCCGAGCAGCATGCCGACCGCCTCACCGTCGAGCACCACTATGACGAAGACGGCGGCGTGGTCACCGCTTCGGCCGTGACGTCTTTCGCAACTCCCGCCGGCGCCGGGCATTACTACGTGTGCGGTCCCGCTCCGTTCATGGACACGGTGGAGGCGGCACTCCTGGAGTCGGGAGTGGCGAAACAGCGCCTGCATCTCGAACGGTTCACGATCGCCGAAGTGCCGCCCGGTGTCACCGACGACACCGACGAACAGTGCGAACAGGTTGTCATCGAACTCGATCGCCAGAAGGTCGCCGCCGCTTACCGGCAGGGTGAGACGCTGCTGCAGACCGCGCGGCAGAAAGGGCTGAAAGCACCGGCATCGTGCGAAACAGGTTCCTGCGGAACGTGTATGGCCAAAGTCGTGGAAGGCAGCGCGCGCATGCGGATCAACGACGCCCTTGACGAGGACGAAGTCGAAGAGGGCTGGGTGCTCACATGCCAGTCACTGCCCACCAGTCGAAAGGTCCACGTGGTCTACGAATGAAACAACGATGAGTGAACGATCGAGAATGACCTCAACGAGTAGTCGGGTAGCGGTCGTGACCGGCGGAGCCTCCGGCATGGGGGAGTCCACGTGCCACGAGCTCGGCAGGAGGGGCCATAAGGTCGCAGTCCTGGACCTCAACGGTGAGGCGGCGCAACGGGTCGCCGAGGAGTTGCGCGCCGATGGCGTCGCGGCGCTCGGCCTCGCCGCCGACGTCACCGACCGCGCGGCGGTCGAGGATGAGTTCGCCAAGGTGCGCACCGAGCTCGGGCCGGTCCACATCCTCGTAACCAGTGCCGGCCTGGTGGATTTCGCCCCGTTTCTCGAAATTTCGCCGCAGTCCTGGCAGCGGCTGATCGAGGTGAATCTCAACGGCACGTTCCACTGTGCTCAGGTCGCCATCCCGGATATGCTCGACGCCGGCTGGGGGCGCATTGTGATGATCTCGTCGTCGAGCGCGCAGCGCGGGTCACCCGGGATGGCCCACTACGCCGCCTCGAAGGGAGCGCTGATCTCGTTCACGCGGTCCCTGGCCCGCGAATACGGTCCGATGGGCATCACGGTCAACAACGTTCCGCCATCGGGTATCGAGACGCCGATGCAGCACCAGTCCCAGGCGGCGGGCTTCCTGCCGCCCAACGAGCAGATGGCGGCCAGCATTCCGGTCGGCCACCTCGGCACCGGCGACGACATCGCCGCCGCGGTCGGGTTCCTGTGCTCCGAAGAGGCAGGCTTCATCACCGGTCAAACGCTGGGTGTCAACGGCGGATCGGTGATGTGATGACAGTCAGAAGTCCCAAAGGCCGTTCGCGACAGGGAGGTTCGCATGCCTAAGTGGCCCAAGCCAGCCGAGGGCAGCTGGACGGAGCACTATCCGGAACTCGGCACGGGTCCGGTCTCGTTCCGGGACTCGACATCGCCGGAGTTCTACGAACTCGAGCGCGAGGCCGTCTTCAAGCGCGCCTGGCTCAACGTCGGCCGCGTCGAGGAGCTTCCGCGCGTCGGCAGCTACCTGACGAAGGACATCGATGCGGCCAGGACGTCGGTGATCGTCGTGAAGGGCCGCGACGAGCAGATCCGGGCGTTCTACAACATCTGTCGTCATCGCGGAAACAAGCTGGTGTGGAACGACTTTCCCAGCGAAGAGGTCAAAGGCGCCTGCCGGCAGTTCACCTGCAAGTATCACGGATGGCGCTACGGGCTCGACGGCGAACTGAAGTTCGTGCAACAGCCTGGCGAATTCTTCGACCTCGACACCTCGAAGTACGGTCTCAAGCCGGTGCACTGCGACGTGTGGAACGGGTTCATCTTCATCAACTTCGACCCGGAGCCCCGTCAGACGCTGCGCGAGTTCCTGGGGCCGATGATCACCGCGCTGGACGACTATCCGTTCGAGATGATGACCGAGCGTTACGATTTCGTCGCGCACAACAACAGCAACTGGAAGATTTTCGCCGACGCGTTCCAGGAGTACTACCACGTGCCGTCCCTGCATTCGCAGCAGGTGCCGACCGAGGTGCGTCAGCCGAACGCGACCTTCGAGTGCGGACATTTCCAGATCGACGGGCCGCACCGCCTCGTGTCGACGGCGGGCACCCGGCGGTGGCTCCTCGCTCCCGAGTTCATGTATCCCGTCGAAAGGGCAACGCGCAGTGGGCTGGTCGGCCCCTGGCGGACCCCGGATACACATCAGTCGGCGGGGCTGAACCCCGGCGGCATCGAGCCGTGGGGTATCACGAACTTCCAGATCTTCCCGAACCTGGAGATCCTGATCTACCACGGCTGGTATCTGCTGTACCGCTACTGGCCCACCTCGCACAACACGCACAAGTTCGAGGCGTACAACGCCTTTCACCCGGCGCGCACCGTGCGCGAGCGGATTGAGCACGAGGTCGCGTCCGTCGTCCTCAAAGAGTTCGCCCTGCAGGACGCCGGCATGCTCGGCGGCACCCAGGCCGCCCTCGAGTACGGCCTGGGTGAGCCGATAGTCGACGACTATCCGCTCAACGACCAGGAGATCCTGGTCCGGCACCTCCATCACGTCGCCGTCGACTGGGTGCAGCGGTACAAGGCCGAACGAAGCCCGGCGGGGGTCTGACCATGCCTCGTCTTCCCGAAGACTTCGCCGAACTCGAGCAGTTCGCCGACAAGTGGTGCCTGGCAACCGAACCGGAGCGCTGGGAGGCGCGGCTGAGCACGCCGATGCCGGAGATTCACGCCTTCTACGAAGCGTTCACACCCCGCTTCGAGGAAGCCATCGACTACTGCGACAAGTTCCCCCTCGACGAGCTGCCCGAGGATGTGCTCAACCTACTGCACCTCGTGTACTCGATGATCATGGTCTCGATGGCTGTCGAGGTCTTCGGGACGCAGAAACCCGCCGATTCCGCCGACGCCGTCATCGACCGCGTCAGCGCGCCGGTGCCTTAGACAGGACAGGACGCATGACTCTGCTGACGATCAACAAATTGACCCCCTCGGTCGGCGCTGAAGTACTCGACGTCGATCCCGATCGCCTGGCGTCAGACGACTCGCTGGGTGAAGCGGTGCTGGATGCGCTGGAAGCCAACGGGGTGCTCGTGTTCCCAAGCCTCGGCCTGGACCCCGAGGCCCAGGTTGCGTTCAGCCGTCGCCTTGGCGTGGTCGACCACTCCTCGGACGGGCATCACCCGGTGGCAGGCATCTATCCGATCACGCTGGACAAGTCGAAGAACAAGTCGGCCTCCTACCTGCGCGCGACCTTCGACTGGCACATCGACGGCTGCACGCCGACTGGCGACGAGTGCCCGCAGAAGGCCACCGTGCTCTCCGCCGTCCAGGTCGCCGATCGCGGCGGCGAGACGGAGTTCGCGAATTCCTATGCGGCGTACGACGCGTTCACCGAGGACGAGAAGGAACGCTTCTCGGCGCTGCGGGTGGTGCACTCGCTGGAGGCCTCGCAGAGCAGGGTCAACCCCAATCCTTCCGCGGAGGAACTTGCTCGCTGGCGGGCCCGGCCAACACACGAGCATCCGCTGGTGTGGACCCACCGCAGTGGCCGCAAGTCCCTCGTGCTCGGCGCGTCGGCGCACTACGTGGTCGGAATGGACCGCGACGAAGGTCAGGAGCTGCTGGCCGGACTGCTGGAGCGCGCCACTCGGCCCGAACTCGTGTACAGCCACCGATGGTCGGTGGGCGACACCGTCATCTGGGACAACAACGGAGTGCTGCACCGGGCCGCGCCGTACGACCCCGAGTCGCAGCGGGAGATGTTGCGCACGACCGTGCTCGGCGACGAGCCGATCCAGTAGTGGACGAGGTGCCGCGGCTGGAGCCGCTGCCCGCAGAGTGCTGGGACGACGCGGTGCAGGCAGCGCTGAGTCCGTTGCTGCCCGCCGAGCGGGCCAATCCACGCGACGCGGGCAACGTGCTCGGCACGCTCGTCCACCACCCGGAGCTGACCCGCGCGTACCTGACGTTCAACGCTCATCTGCTCGTCTCGTCGACGCTGTCGCCCCGGGTGCGTGAGGTGGCGTTGCTGCGTGCAGTCCAGGTGCGACCCTGCGAATACCTGTGGGACCACCACATCCCGATCGCGCAGCGCACCGGTCTGTCGGCCGCCGAGATCGACGCGATCCGGGCGGGGGACCCACAGCACCCGGTGGACAGATTGGTGGTGCGGGCCGTCGACGAGCTGAACGAGTCCAACACACTGAGCGACCCGGTGTGGTCGGAGCTGCGCGCCCACTTCGACGAACGCCAGTTGATGGACCTGATCTTCACGATCGGCTGCTACCAGCTGCTGGGCGCCGCCGTGAACGTGTTGGGCATCCAGCCGGAGGCCTCCTGATCGCCGTTCTCGTTGACGAGACGGTGCCGATATGAAAATCTGATACGCAATAATGAGAATCACGTTCTCATCAATATGGACCGTCAGAACGGAGTGGGAATGACGGAAGACCTCACCACGGTCGACTTCTTCAGGGACAGCCGGCTCACGGATGACCCGTATACGTTCTACGAGGCACTGCGAAACAAATGCCCCGTGACCAAGGAGGAGCATTACGGGGTCACGATGGTCACCGGCTGGCAGGAGGCCGTCGACGTCTATAACGACTCCGAGACCTTCTCGTCCTGCATCTCGGTGACAGGCCCCTTCCCAGGTTTCCCGGTCCCGCTCGAAGGTGACGATGTCACCGCTCTGATCGTCGAGCACCGCGACGAGATTCCGTTCAGCGATCAGCTGCCGACGCTCGACCCGCCGACGCACACCGACCACCGCGCGCTCCTGATGCGGCTCATCACGCCCAAGCGTCTCAAGGAGAACGAGGACGCGATGTGGGCCCTGGCCGACAAGAACCTCGACAGGTTCCTGGCGCCGGGCGAGGGTGAATTCATCAAGGGGTTCGCCGGCCCGTTCACGCTGCAGGTGATCGCCGATCTCCTCGGTGTTCCGGAGGAGGACCGCGACGACCTGCTGGAACGGCTGGCCCGCGGCACGCACGGCAGCGGTCTCGGCAACGCCGACAAGGCGCTGACAAAGACGCCGCTGGAGTACCTATACGACGTCTTCGCGACCTACATCGAGGAGCGTCGGGCCGAACCGCGCGGCGACGTCCTCACCGGCCTGGCGACCGCGACGTTCCCCGACGGCTCGCTGCCCGAGGTGGGCGACGTCGTACGCGTGGCCACGAATGTCTTCTCCGCAGGGCAGGAGACCACCGTGCGGTTGCTCAGCACAGCGCTGAAGGTCATCGGCGACCAGCCCGAGATCCAGGCCAAGCTGCGCGAAAACCGCGATCTGCTCGGCAATTTCATCGAGGAGTGCCTGCGTATCGAGAGCCCCGTCAAAGGCGACTTCCGGCTCTCGCGCGTGCCGACGACCGTCGGCGATCAGGCGCTCGGTGCGGGTTGCACGGTCATGGTCATCAACGGCGCAGCCAACCGCGATCCGCGTCGCTTCGAAGATCCCGACACATTCGACCCCGAACGCAAGAACGCGCGTCAGCACCTGGCCTTCGGTCGCGGTATCCACAGCTGCCCGGGTGCGCCGCTGGCCCGCGCCGAGACCAGGGTCGGTTTGGAGCGACTTCTCGACCGCACCACCGACATCCGGATCTCGGAGAAGATGCACGGGCCGCGGGAGAACCGGCGCTACCAGTACATCCCGACCTACATCCTGCGCGGACTCACCGAGCTGCATCTCGAATTCGACGTCCGATGAGGGTCGTGGTCGACGAGGATCGTTGCGCCGGCCACGGAATGTGCCTGACGCTGTGCCCCGAAGTCTTTGAGATGACCGATGACGGATGGGCGGTGGCCGATCCCGGGGATGTGCCCGCGGATCTTGAGACGGCCGCCAGGGAAGCCATCGACAACTGTCCCGAACGAGCAATTCGCGAAATCGACTGAGAGGGTTCACTTGTGGCTAAGGGTTATGTGGTCATCACCGAAGAGATCAAGGACGCGGCGGGGATGGCCGAATACGGCAAGCTGGCGTCGCAGACCATGGCCGGTGCGACCGTGCTGTCGATCGGACACAACCCGACGGTCCTCGAAGGTGAATGGCCCGCCAACCAGACCGTTCTGCTGGAGTTCGAATCGGTCGAGGCGGCCAAGGAGTGGTATTACTCCGACGCCTACCAGGAGGCCCTGAAGCTGCGCCGTGCCGCGGCCGATTGCCACGGAGTGATCATCTCCGGTTTCTGAGCCGGGGGAGATCAAGCGGGGGACAGCGGTGCGACCGGTGAGGTCGTCGTCGCGTGCACCAGCAGTTCCGCCAAGTCGCGGGGGCGCGACAGGAACGGCGAGTGGGACGCGTCGATCGCCAGCGGCGTGACACCGAGCCTGCGCGCAACGGTGTCGGCCAACCAGCGGGGCATCGACCGATCCTGTTCGCAGACAATGAAACTGCGCGGCAGGTCAGCCTCCCAGAAGTGAGGGACCGAGACCGGGGTCACCGTCGTGTCCCCGAACCGTTCCGGCCCGAGGCGCTCGAATGCCCAGCGCGCCGTTGCTTCGTCGCAGTCATGGTAGAAGTACTTCCACGCACCGTCGAAGTCCGCGAACGTCATCGCGCCGTCCTCTTCGAAATGCAGGTAGCTCAACATCTCTCCGACGTCAGCGTCGAAGCCGTCCCCAAGGTCCTCGTCGTCGCGCATGGCCATTGCCTCGGGGTAGGTGCGACCCTCGCGGGGCAGTGCCGCGGCCAGGTAGACGATGTGGCTCACCAGATCCGGGCGGGCGTCGGCAGCCAGGGTCGCGTCGAAGCCGCCGCCTGAGTGCCCCACCAACACGCATTCGTCATCGGCCATCGCGGTGAGGATCGCGTCCCGCCGGTTGGCCAGCGTCGACTCCTGACCGATCCGCGCGCCGTGCCCTGGAAGGTCGACGGCAACCGCGTCATGACCGAGGTCCTGCAACTCGACGATCGTTCGCTCCCAGCACCACGCGGCGTGAAATCCGCCGTGCACGAGGACGAAACGCACTGAGCTACCTCAGCACTCGCACCGGGACGCTGGACCAGCCCGCGACGTTCTGTGCGGAGACCCGCGTGCACCCGTCGAAGTCCACCTCGTAGCGTGGCATGAAGTCGAGCAGCCGCTCAAGGGCGATCGCGCTCTCCATCCGGGCGAGGGCGGCACCCAGGCAACTGTGCACGCCGTACCCGAACCCCAGGTTCTGCGCCTCGGCGCGGTCGCGGTCGATGTCGAAAATATCCGCGTCGGTGAACGCCTCCGGGTCACGGTTCGCCGAACCAGCGAGCAGGAACACGGGTTTGCCTTCGGGAATGGTGACACCGTGCAGCTCGATGTCCCTCATCGAACGGCGGACGTTGTACTGGTTGGGCGCCTCGTAGCGCAACAGTTCCTCGACGGCGGCAGGAATCTTGCTGCGGTCGTCGAGCAACTTCTGCCACTGATCTGGGTTGCGTGCGAAAGTGACCGCCGCGTTGCCGACCAACTTTGTGACGGTCTCCGCGCCGGCACCGCCCAAAAGGGTTGCAAAACCTGCGATTTCGAAATCGTCGAGAGACTGCTTCTCGCCGTCCTCCCGCACGATCTCGGCCGCGACCAGCCTGCTGAACATGTCCTCGCGGGGCTCGGCGCGACGCTCCTGAATGATCTGGTAGTACAGCCCCATCAGCTCGCCGACCGCCTGCATGCCCTCCTCGGACATGTCGATCTGTCCCGGCTCCCGCCTCAAGGAGGTGTCCACCCATTCGCCCACCTGATGGCGATACTGTTCGGGCACCCCGAGCATCTGCGTGATCACCTGAACGGGAAAGAGTGCGGAGAAGTCCTGCACGACATCGAACGCGTCACGGTCGGCAGGCAGGAATCGGTCGATGGTCTCGGTGACCATGGGGCGCAACGCCTCGATGGCCCGTGGCGTGAAGACCTTGTTCACCAGGCTGCGCATCTGACGGTGTTCGGGCGGGTCCATCATGATGATCATCTTCGCCATCATCGGTTCATCGGATCGCACCGTGGAAAGGTCGAGACCGTAGGCCGACGAGAAGGATTCGAAGTCCTTGTACGCCGCCGCGACATCTTCGTGACGCGACAGTGCGTAGAAATCGTGCTCGGCGTTGTAGTAGACCGGCGCTTCGTCGCGCATCCGCCGATAGATCTCCCAGGCCCCGTTGAAGAACTCCTCAGAGAACGGGTCGAAGACGAGCTCGGTTGCCGTCATTCGTCTTTGATGGCGATCGCCTGCCGCGGGCACTGCCGCACGGATTCTTTGACCTGGTGCTCGTTCTCGGGGGTCACCTCGTCCTGCAGGACGTGCAGATAATCGTCGTCGTCGAGTTCGAACACTTCCGGGATGATGCCCATGCACACCCCGTTGCTCTCACAGAGGCCGAAATCGACCTCGATCTTCTGAGTCATGCGCGATCCCGCTCCGCTTCTCGCTGGGTCATCTCAACACCTTCACCGGGACGTGGTGGAATCCTGCGACGTTCTGCATGTTGACGCGCTGGAGACCACTGAAATCAACCTCGTATCGAGGCATGAAGTCGAGCAGGTGCTCAAGTGCGATCGCGGTTTCCATCCTGGCCAGCGCCGCCCCGAGGCAACTGTGGATGCCGTACCCGAGTCCGAGGTTCTGAGCCTGGGCGCGGTCACGGGTGATGTCGAAGGTCTCGGCGTCGTCGAACGCGCGTGGATCGCGATTGGCGGAGGCGCCCATCAGGAACACCGGCTTGAACGCGGGAACGGTGCCGCTGGGCAGGACCACGTCCTTGACGCTGTAGCGGACGTTGTACTGCACCGGCCCCACGTAGCGCAGCAGCTCTTCCACAGCAGCGGGAATAAGGCTGCGGTCGTCCAGCAGCTTCTGCCACTGCTCGGGGTGCTCCGCGAAGACCACCACCGCGCTGCCCACCAGTTTCGTGACCGTCTCCGCTCCCGCACCGCCCAGCAGCGTGGCGAACCCGGCGATCTCGACGTCGTCGAGCTTGCGCAGGTTGCCGTCGTCGTCGGGGATCTCGGCGGCGATGAGCCGGCTGATCATGTCATCCTGCGGGTTCAGCCGACGTTCCTGCACCAGGCCGTAGTAGTACACGCCCGAGTCGATATTGGCCTGCATGTTCTCTTCGTCCAGGTCGATTTGACCCGGCTTGCGGTGCAGGCTCGTGTCGATCCAGTGCCGCACCTGCTGGCGGAATTCCTCGGGCACACCGGCCATGCGGGTGATGACCTCGACCGGGAACGGGCCGGAGAAGTCCTGCACGACGTCGAAGTGTTCCGGATCTGCCTGGCTCAGGTAGTGCTGGACGAGTTCGACGACCGTCTCGCGCTGGGACTGCACGGCGCGGGGCGTGAAGGCCTTGTTCAACAGGCTGCGCATATGCCGGTGGTCCGGCGGGTCCATGAAGATGATCGACTTCTGCGGCGCCTCCCCGGAGCGCACCATCGCCAGATCGCAGCCGCGCGCCGACGAGAAAGCGTCATGGTCGCGGAAGGCCGCGGCGACGTCCGCATGGCGGGTCAGCGCGTAGAAATCGCCCGCTTCGTCGTAGTAGATGGGAGCTTCGTCGCGCATCCGCCGATAGATCTCGTACGGGTTGTCGAAGTACTCCTGCGCCACCGGATCGAACACCAATTTGGGCTTGGTCACCATGTCCTCCTCGGCGCCCTGACCTGGGCCGAAAACGTTACGAAAGGCTGTTTTACTGTAACGAATCCAGTATGCGACATACAGTCTCGAAAGTCAGCCGATTGGGCAACGGTGAATTGCCGTGTCACGGGGTCACCGCGCTGACGAGACGGTCGAGTTCGCCGAGGTCACCGCCGAGGCCGGCGACGGTGTCGCGGACGACCGCGACATCCTTGCCGATGAACTCGCCGACCGCCGAGACGAACTTCTCCGCCGAGCCCGCCGCCGCGATCATCGACAGCACCCGGCTCTGGGCGCTGCCGTGCGCGAGCGCGTTCAGCAGTGGCGCCTCGTCGACACCGAGCCGTGAGCCGAGTCGAACTCCTTCGGCCACGAGCGCGATCTGGGCGGCGAACAGCGTGTTGTTGACGAGTTTGACCAGCTGTCCCGCACCCGTCGGGCCGGCATGCAGGATCGGGTCGCCGTAGGCGGCCAGCACCGGTCTGGTGCGCGCAAGCGCCTCCTCGTCCCCGCCGGCGAAGAGTGTCACGGCGCCCGCGGCGATGTCGTGCGGGCCGCCGCTGACCGGCGCATCGATGACGTCGACATGCGGATGCTTCGACGCGATCGCCCGCGCGGTGCTCGGGCTTCCCGTGGTGTGCAGGACGAGCGAAGAACCGCGGGGCATGTGTGCGACGAGGTCGCCGTCGAGACAGAGCTCGCTCACCTGATCATCGGTGAACACGCAGATTATGACGACATCGGCGGCGTCGGCGACGGCCTCGACGTCGGTCACGGCGTGTGCGCCCAGCTCCGCGATCGCCGTGCGCTTCGCTTCGGTTCTGCCCAGCACTCTGACCTGGTGGCCGGCCCCGACCAGACGGGCGACCATGGGCGTGCCCATGCGTCCAGCGCCAACGACACCGACCCGGGTCATCGCCTGTAGTCCATGGACTCCAGTGCCGCGTCGGCCGCCGTGAAGACTGCGCCTTCTGGGGCTTTGGCGGTCGCGGCCAGGCTCGCCGCGTGACGGACGTCCTTCTGCAGCAGGGCTCCGGCGATCGGGGCGAGGCCCTCCAGAGTTCCGCCGAACATCGAGATGCTGCCGACGGCCTTGCTGGTGGCCGAGCCGCGGTTGAGCACCTCGACGAGCTTGTCGCGGGGGATGCCGAGGGACTCACCGAGTTCCAGCGTGCTGACAGCACTGCCGAGGTTTGCGCTGAACAGCAGGTTGTTCAGGATCTTGGTGTTCTGGCCGCTGCCGAGCGGACCGAGGTACACGATGGGGTCGGCGTAGGTGGCGAACACCGGCCTGCACCGCTCGGCCACCTCCTCGTCACCGCCGACCATCACGAGCAGCGTCCCCTGCTCGACAGCGGGCCCACCGCCGCTGACCGGGGCATCGATGACAGAAATACCTTGCGCGGCTGCCTTTTCGGCGATCTCCCGGCAGGTCTCGGGGTGCACGGTGCTGTGGATGGCGATGATCCCGCCCTCGGCCAACCCGGCGAGTACACCCGAGTCGCCGTAGAGCACCTCACGGACGTCGTCGTCGCCGACCACGCACAGGCAGACGAGGTCGCTGGCGGCGCCCAGCTCCGCGGGCGTCGACGCGCTCTTGGCGGGCGTGTCGGCGTACGGCTCCAGGCTGGCCTGCCTGCGTGCCCACAGCGTGGTCTCGAAGCCTCCCTCCGCGATACGCCGTGCCATGGGCCCGCCCTGGCTGCCCAGTCCGATGAAACCGACTCGCATCAGCTCGCCTCCACTTGCTCTTGATCGCGGCCGCGCGCGTCCGCGATGCATTCTTCGATGAACGACAGCACTCTTCGGTGATACTCGCCGGCGGTGAGGCCGACGCTGATGTTGTGTCCGCTACCGTCCATCTCGTTGACCCGCACCCGAGGAGCCGCGGTGAACAGCGCCGTGACGGCCGCCACGGACTCAGCCGAGGTGTCCCAGACCTTCTCGTGGTCGGCGATGCTGAACTGCACCGGCGCTGTCAGTTTCGCGGCGAGGGCAGGGAAGTCGCGGCGGGCCCAGTTGGCGGTGACCTCGCCCTCGTAGGCGACGCCGGGCGCGGACAGCGCCCCGGTGAGCACCTCGGCGGGATAGAGATCGGTGGGCTGCCACAGTAGGTCGCGCAGCCCGGCGGGCCGCGACGTCACCGTGGCCTCGCTGATGATCGCTTTCGCGGGCTCGCTGTAGCGTAGGCCGGTACCGGCGAGCTCGACGCCGACGATGTCATCGCGTGTGGTGGCCAGCCGCAGCGCGAGTTCGCAGCCCGCGGAGTGGCCCATCACGAAAACGCCTGCACCCGAGGGGCTGTCGCCGATGATCTTGTCCACCGCCGCCGACGTCGCAGCGACACGCCGGGCCGGGTCGGCGAAGTCGGCGGCGTACACCGCCGACGTGCCGTAGCCAGGACGGTCCAGTGCGATCGTCGTGAATCCCTGTGCGGCCGCTGCTCGTAACAGGGAGAGCTCCGGGCGGCCGGGGCAGTCGAAGTACGCCGCCGATGTCGCTCCGCCGTGCACCGCGACGATCACCGCGCGGGGCTCGGCAGCGGGCGCGACGAGCGCCGACATCGGGATGGCGTCGACGAGGACGACCCGCGGTCGCGGTGCTGCCGTCACGCTTGAGTCCGCAGCAGAATGGCCCCGCTGGGCGTCAGACCACCGCTGCTGACGACCGCGACACGGGCGTCGGCGACCTGACGCTCGCCGGCCTCGCCGCGCAGCTGCGACACAGCCTCGTGGATGAGGCCCATACCGTGGGTGCGCCCGTGAGACAGCTGACCGCCGTGGGTGTTCAGCGGAATCACCCCGTCGCGGGCGATCGCCGTGCCGCCGTCGAGGAAGTCCTTGGCCTCGCCGATGCCGCAGAAGCCCAACGCCTCCAGCCATGAGAGGCAGTTGAAGGTGAACCCGTCGTACAACTCCGCGACGTCGACATCGCTGGGCCGCAACGAGGTTCGCGTCCACAGGTGCGCGGCCTGGCCGAGCACCTGCGGCTCGTGGGTGAGCGTGGTTTGATCCCAGTCGGTGCGCTCGATGATCTGGGTGCCGACCGCCTCGAAGTACACCGGCGGCTTCGGCGCGTCCGCGGCGGCATCGACGGCCGACACGACGACCGCGACGGCCCCGTCGCACGGCACGTCGCAGTCGTACAGACCGAACGGTGTCGTGATCGGCCGCGCGTTGAGATAGTCGTCCATCGTCATCGGATCGCGATAGATCGCGGTCGGGTTCAGTGCCGCGTTGGCGCGCTGATTCAGCGCGATCCAGCCCAGCGTCTCCTTCGTGGTGCCGTACCGGTGAAAGTGCCGCTGCGCGTTGAGCGCCAGGGTGTGTGCTGCCGACGTGGCCCCGAACGGTGCCTGCCAGCTGTTGACCCGCGCGCCACCGGGCGGGGAGACTTTTCCCTCCTTCATCAGCTGGTTGAACGTCGCCTCCCACAGCGTGCGGAAACACAGCACGTGGCGGGCCATACCGGTCGCGACGGCCATCACCGCGGCGATGACGGAGCCACCCGGGCCGAATGTGTCCATGCCGCCGTTGATCCATGTCGGGCGGATCCCGAGTGCACCCTCCAGTGCGGTGCAACCTCCCTCGCCCATGCCCATCGCATCCATCGCCGGATACGTGGAGAGCCCGTCGATGTCGGCCAGGGTCAGACCCGCGTCGGCGATCGCCTGCTCGCACGCATCCACCGTCAGCGACAGCGGCGACACCATCAGCCGTCGCCCCATCGTGGATGCGCCGATCCCCGTGATCGCCGCAGCGTCCTCGAACTTCGTCGTCGTCATCGTGGGGCGAACGAACTTCGGGAAATCCTGCGGGGCGATCTCGTCCTCGGGCAGCGGTGCCATCTCCGGTTCGGCGGTCGGCCGGAACAGCGGCAGCCACACGTCGTCGTTCTGGTCGAAAACGACCTCGAGCACACGGCCCAATTCCAGCTCGGCCGGGTCGCAGTCGATGATGTTGGTGGTCAGGCGAACCCGCGGATCCTCCTCGATCGCGACCTGCGCCACGACGTAGGGGGCGGGGAGACCGGGGATCGAGAAGCGTTCGTTCACCGTGAATGCGGACAGGACGGCTCGTCCCGAGACCTCGCGCGGGCCCAGGTTGTGGCTCTTGCAGTAGCGGCACACCGGCTGCGGCGGGTGGATCAGCGACTTGCAGTCGCCGCACCCCTGGATCCGCAGCACGCCGTCGGCGCCGGACGTCCAGAAGAACTCGTTGTCAAAGGTCAACTGCGGCAGCGGCAACCGGCTCATCGGTGTCCTCGGCTCTTCGCGCAAGCGCTCATCGCGTCATATCCCACTGCGCGGCATCGCTACCCGTGTTCAGGTTCTCCAGATCGGGTTCGTCCAACAGGGGAGTGTGTGGCTCGTCCGGTCTGCGTTCGGTCAGTTCCATGATCGCGTGCACGGGACAGTCCATCAGGGCGCGCTGCACCGCGTCCCTGTCCTCGTCGGGAATGTTCCCGTCGCCGACGAGGACGGCGTAGCCCCAGTCGTCGAGTGAGAAGTACTCGGGTGCGTGCTTGGCACAGATGCCGAAGCCGTCGCACAGCGTCCGGTCGAGTTTGATCCGCATCTTGTCGGTCACTGTGGCTCCACCTCGAACGGGCGCAAGGCGGTGAAGGCTGCCTTGTCGCAGCCGGGGCATTGCTGGTCGAGGTGCCTGGCGATGTCGTCCGGGAACAGGGCCAGCATGCTCGCCGCGATGTTGCAGGCCGCATCGAGCGTGGCGCACGCACCCCGGCCGCGCAGAACTTGGGACCACCGCTGCAACCGGGCCACGTCATCGGCGTCGGCGCTGCCGTCGCGCAAGGCTTTCGCGGCCGCCGCCATCGCCGCGGTGCCGTTGAAGCACGAGCCGCACTGATCGGCGTTCTCCCGGTCGTAGTACGCCAGTACCGAGGCGCCCACCGCGACCGGGCATTCCTCGGTGAGCACCGATACCGCGCCGCAGCCCAGACCGCTGCCCGCGGCGCGCAACGACTCGTGATCCATTGCCACGTCCAGGATGCGCTGGTCGAGCAGGCCCGTGAAATAGCCACCCATCAGTGCTCCCCGCACTCGGTCAGCCGAAATGCCGTGCAGGGCAATAAGTTCTGCCGCCGGGATGCCGAACGGCACCTCGTAGAGGCCCGGTGGCCTGCCCCCGCCCGTCACCGTCGCGAGGAATGTCCCCGCCGAGCCTTCGGTACCGACCTCGCGATAGGCGGCAGCTCCGTGCCGGTGGACGTAGGGCAGGTTGGCCAGGGTCTCGACATTGCTCACTGCGGTGGGCAACCCGCCCACGCCCTCTTCAAAGGGTCGCGGTGGTTTGTCGGTCGGCTTTGCCGGCCCGCCGTTGATGGCCCGAACCGCGGCCGTCTCCTCGCCGGCGACGTAACCGGCATCCACGGTGCACACACTGACGGTCACACCGTCCAGGCCGTCGGGGCCGACCTCGCCGAGCGCAGCTCGGATCGATTCGGCGGCAGCGCGATCCGAGACGTAGACATGGGTGTGACGGGCGCCGATGATCAGCGCCGCAAGGCGCAGTCCGTCCAGCACCAGGTGCGGGCGGTGACGCAGAAGCCAGCGATCTTTGACCGAGGCGGGTTCACCCTCTTCGCCATTGGCCACCAAGACGGTGTCCTGCCCGCGCAGCGACGCCTTGCGCACCGTGGTCAGCTTCACCGCCATCGGGAACGCGGCGCCGCCCCGGCCCACGACCCCGGCCGTGCCGATCTCGTCGAGCAGCGAGTCGGCATCGGTCATCGGTAGGTAGCCGCCCGAATCGCGGTACACCTCGTAGGATTCCGGCCCGGTACCGGTGGTCAGCAGCCGCGGCGTCAGGCCCGGCCACGCGGCGACGGTCAGTTCGGTGTTCATCGCCGTGCTCATCTCCGGCTACCCTTCCCTGCATGCGAACAGCGGTGGTGCGTGTCGGCGTCGATCTGGCCGGTGAACTGACCGCCGATCAACTCGCCACGGGCATGGCCGAACTCGCCGTGCTGGTGACCGAGGCGGGTGCCGAATTGATCGACAACAAGCTCCCGACGCTGCCGCCCGCCCGCCGCGAAGTCGAGATCCTGATGCGGGGAACGGATCCGACTGCGCTGCAATCCACGGCGGTTTCTCTGTGCACGAGGGTGTTTCCGACCGAACCGGTGCTCGGTGTGCTGACCTTCGTCAGCCACGGCACCGACGACGACGCTGTCGGCGTCCTCGCCGGCTTCGGGCTGACCGGGGCGATCGACCGCGTGGCCGGCGACGAAGGCTGGGACATCATCACCGTCACGCTGCGCAGAGCCGACCTCGCCCGCATCCCCGAGAGCCGCATCCATACCGCGCTGGAGGCGTCGACCAACTGCGAGGTCCGGATCGTCGCCATCGATTGACCGGGGCCGGCGTCGTCGCTGCGGTGGTTGAACAACTGCGGTCATTTCGACTTCTTCAGGAAATCCAGAATCGCCGGCGCGGCTTGGACCCAGGTGTCGAACATGTTAAAGCGTTTGACCTTTCCGGATGCCCGGGCCTCACCGGCACGCTCCCAGGCATCCTCGGGCCACGGCGGGTCGATCAGCTTGGAGCCCTTGATGAGGCAGCTGACCTCGAGTGAGGTGCGCTTCGGGTGGTCGAGATCGTTCTCGCCGCCGCGGATGATCAGTGTCGGGACTTTGATGTTGTCGAACATCTCGTCCTCGACGCCGGGGATGGTCTGACCAGGTTTCGGGACGAAGGCGTTGAGCCACCGCAACATCAACTTCAGGAAGGCCGCCGGGTCCTGCTCCAAAATACGTGCCTCGTTGTCCGGGTTCTCGGCGATCCGCTCCTGCCATTCCTGGACGTGGGCGACGGCCTTCATGCCGGCTCCGCGGACCGCGAGGATGCTGGGCACGATGTAGTAGGAGCCGAGCACGAAGGAGCCGTACACGCCGCCGACGATGTTCCACACCACCAGCTTCTTGACCAGCTCGGGGTAGAGCATGGTGGTCAGCATCGAATCCCGGGCGCCCCCGGACCCGCCGAGAAGGATCACCGGCCCGATGTCGAGTTTGGTGATCAGCTGCTGCAAAGTCTCTGCGCGCATATGCGATTCGCTCTGACCGTAGAACTGCACATCGGACTTCCCGCAGTTGGGACGGTCCCAGAGCAGTACGCGGTAGCCACCCTCCACGAGCTTTTTCGCCAGCGGCTTGAGCCCGGGAATGTCCTTGCTGAACCGGCCTCCTGGGGTCAACACAATGAATTCGCCCGCCGTATTGCTGGCGCCGAGGATTTCGTAGACGACGTTGCCGCCGTTGATCTCGATCTTCTTGTTGGGCACGTCAGCTCCGGGATCAGGCCTGCACGAGTACGTCGTTGCCGACGACCCGGACGGGATAGGTGCGGATACTCCACTCAGGCTTGACCGCGGTGGTGCCGGTCGCAAGCTCGAACCCCCACTGGTGCCACGGGCAGAAGATGAACTCCTTGTCCCGCACCATCACTGCATCGCCGGGTACGTCCTCGTCGACGATGTTGAGTCCGCGCGTCCGTCCCGCGCACAGCGGGCCGCCCTCGTGGGGGCAGTAGTTGGCGATCGCGTAGAACGTGCCGTTGACGTTGTAGACCCCGACGCCATGGCGTCCGATCGGCACCAGTTTGTGTGTGCCGGGCGGGATTTCGTCGACGGTCGCGACGACGTGCTCCCGCCCCTGCGCGAGGCGGGGCGTCTTTGGTTCGGTCATGCCTAGAAGACCCGGACCTGACCCTCGAGCGCCGGCACGGTCGCCGGCACGTTCCTGTAGGTCTGCATGCCGTTGCGGAACATGATGGGTTCGCGGGCGTGCTCGGGAAGGTGCTTGACCAGCCAGCGCGGGTCGTCGAACGTCCAGTGCGGATAGTCGCTGGAGAACAGCAGGATCTTCTCGCACTCCATCCACTCGAAGGCGCGGGTCAGCTCGGTCTTGTCCTCGGGATAGTCCAGCGGCTGCGTCGTGAACTTGATGTGGTCCTTGACGTACTCGCTGGGCTTGCGCTTGATGTCGACCCACGACTTGCGCGCCTCGTAGAGCGCGTCCATCCGCCACATCAGCGGCAGGATCCACGTGAACGCATGCTCGACGAACACGATCTTGAGCGTCGGGTGGCGGTCGAAGGTGCCGTCGAAGATCAGGCTCATCACCTGGTTGGCCGCCAGCAGGGAGTAGGTGACCATGAAATCGTGGTTGTAGCTGGGCAACCCGACCGGCGGCATCGGCAGCTCGTCGTAGTGGCTGCGCGAGAGATGGCAGCTCACCGGGATGTCGTGCTTGGCGGCGGCGGCCCAGATCGGGTCGTACTTCGGGTTGCCCCATGACGGCCGCGGCTCGGCCTTGATCAGGATCTGCGACATGAACGGGTGCCCGGCCCAGTTCTCGATCTCCTCGACGCTCTTCTCGGGCTCCTCGATGGCCAGGCAGATGGATCCGCGCCAGCGCTCGTGCCAGTTGTTGTGGCTGTCGAGCCAGTGGTTGGCCTGCCAGTGGTTGAGCGCCACCGACATCGCGTGCTGTGCTTCGGGGATCCGCGCCGGGTAGGCGGCCGGCTCCAGGATGCAGATGTCGGCGCCCGCCTCCATGATCAGCTGTTTGAACGCCAGATCGGGATCGCTGCAGGCGAATTCGCCGTCGGGCGGGAACGCGTCGACGCGCATCGCATACGAGTGTGCGTAGTCGGGAGCGTCGTAGTAGATCTGGTCGCCGACCTTGTGCGTGCCGAAGTACTTGCTGCGCCAGGGCTCCGGGATGTACTGACCCAGGTCGCCGCTGCGGGGGGCGGGGTGCACGTCGGAATCGACGCACCGGACGGCGATCCGCTCGGCGGCGGGAACGCGGGGATTGGCTGTGGTGGTCATAGGGGCCTCCTCACTACCTCTACTGTGCGGTACCGGTCGACGCGGCGGCAGTGATTGCCCCAACTTCGATGCCATAGAGCTCGGCGGCGTTGCGCCAGCACAATTTGTCTCGCTGCTCATCGCTGTAGGCGCTGGGGACCGAGAGCTCGTTGAGCTGCCAGTGCGGGTAGCTCGAGCCGTACATCACCATGTCGTCCTTACCGGTGAAGCCCGCCCACTCACCGGCGAAATCGACGTCACCCGGGCCGTCCAGGCTGCCCTGGACGAAGAAGACGTGGCCCGGCAGGTAATCGCTCGGCATCTTGGGTGCCCAGGGCGTCTGTTCCAAATGCGGCCTGCCGAAACAGTCCATCCGCCAGATGAACGGCGTCAGCAGATCGGCGGCGCCGTCGGCCCACACGAACTTCAATTCAGGCGACCTCTCGAACACACCCTCGGCGATCATGTTCATCAGGTGGTACAGGAAGTTCAGCGCCGTGAATCCGACGTACTGCTCGTACGTACGGGTCAAACCGTTCGGTGTCGGAGGCAACTGCACACCGGATCCGACCTCGAAGTGCACCGCGACAGGCCAGCCCGCGTCGACGGCCGCATCCCACAGCGGCCAGAACTGGGGCTTGCCGTAGAGCTCGCGGGACTGCAACGGAATGCCCAACTGAACGATCTGCGGATGGCCCTTGTACTTGGCGATCTCACGCAGAGCGCCCGAGATGTCGTCGGGGTTGACGCGCAGCGTGCCGCGGAACTTGTCGCCGAACTCGGGGTGCTCCAGCCAGCGGGTCACCATCATCTCGTTGTGGGCGGAGGCGATGGCGGTGCCCAGATGGCGATCCGGCATGATGCCGCGGGTCATGGGATGCAGGATCGCGATGTCGACCCCGCGGTCGTCGAACAGGTGCTTGGCCGCGATCGCAGGATCGGATCCGGGATATTCGCGGTCGGGACCCTCGGTTCCCTTCGCGTACTCGCCGCCGGGAGCGCCGTACCAGTCCATCTCGTAGTCGGGGAATCCGCGGCTTCGGAACGGCTCCTGCAGGAAGTTCTTCCGTAAATCCTTGTTGGACTGGCAAAAGATGTGCACGCTGGCATCGACAACCGGGACGGTCGTGTCGTTATTGAGCACCTTCACGAAATTCTGTCCTTCACTCCACGTCCGTCCTTCGCTCCGCGGTCGTGGGCGCGACCGACGACAAATCTCAGTGTAGATCGTTGTTCTTCTTTATCAAGAATTCTGTTCTCCAGCACAACGCTTAACATCGGCGCTGGTAGAAGTCCTTGCTGAACAACTGCTCAGCTTCCTAATCTCGAAAACGGATACGCAAATCCAGAGAACGTCCCCCCCAGATGTGAGAATGCTATTCTCCAATCACGGCCGGCCAGAGGAGGCGCACGGGTGTTACTTGAGTTCGATGCTGATCAGCGGCTGTGGCAGGACACAGTGCGTGACGCGGTGTCCAAGCAGTGCCCGCCGTCGCTGATCCGCGACATCGCCGAGAACGGCGTCGATCCGGCGCCGCTGTGGAGCAGCTATCTCGACGCCGGCTGGACCGAGCTGACCGATTCCGAGAACGCCGTGGAATTGGCGATCGTGCTCGAAGAGCTGGGGCGCGCAACCGATCCGACGCCGTTCCTCGCCACGCTCACGCAATTCGCGCCGCTCGTCGGTGACCGGTTCGACACCGGCGGCGCGGGAACCGCGGTGTACTCGGGCGTCAGCGCCGTGCGCGACGCCGACGGCTGGGTCCTCACCGGCACCGATCGCTTCGTCCTCGACGGCGACCGCGCCGAGCGCCTCGCTGTGGTCACACCCGCCGGTGTCTTTCTCGTCGACGCCGAGAAGGCGACGACGAGACGCGTCGACGTCTTCGACCCCGTACTGCACGTCGCCGAGGTGTCGTTCGTCGGTGCCCACGTCGCCGACTCCGAACGGCTGCACGCCGACACCGAACGCGCCCGCCACGTCGCGCTGATGGGCATGGCGATCACGATGGTCGGTGCATGCCAGCGCATCCTCGATCTGGTGCTGGAGCACGCCAAGAGCCGCCAGCAGTTCGGCGTCGCGATCGGCACGTTCCAGGCGGTGCAGCACAAGGCGACCGACATGTACGTCGCCATCGAGCGCGCCCGCGCGCTTTCCTACTTCGCCGCACTGACCATCGCCGCGGACGACCCCCGCCGCCGATTGGCCGCGGCGATGGCCAAGGCGTCCGCGGGGGAGTGTCAGGGGCTCGTCTTCCGGCACGGCATCCAGCTGTTCGGCGCCATGGGATTCACCTGGGAGAACGACCTGCAGTTCGCGCTGAAGCGGGCCAAGGCCGGCGAGCTGTTGCTCGGCGGGGCGGCCGAACACCGGGCACTGATCGCCGAGGAATACGGGAGGGACATCTGATGCAGCTCGCTTTCGACAGCGACGTCGAGGAATTCCGGGCCGAGTTCTCCGCATTCCTCGACGAACACACGCCGTCGGCGGCCGAGACGTTGGAGCGGCCGCGCTCGGTCTCGCACATGCCGCAGTGGGCACGCGACTGGCAGCGCCTGCTGTTCGACAACGGCTGGCTGCTGCCTGCCCAGCCGCCCGAGTTCGGTGGCCGCAACGCCAACGTCCTGCAGACCTTCGTGCACGCCGAAGAGTTGTGCCGGCGCCGGATCTACCACAGCTTCAACCCGCAGGGCGTCAACATCATCGCGGCCTCGCTGTTGACCTTCGGCACCGACGAGCAGAAGCACCAGTGGGCCGTCCCGGTGCTCCGGGGTGAGCGCACCGCGTCGCTCGGCATGAGCGAACCCAGCGCGGGTTCCGACCTTGCGTCCTTGCGCACCAAAGCTCAGTTCGTTTCCGACGCGACCGCGCCCCACTTCCTCGTCAACGGCCAGAAGGTCTGGACGTCCGGCGCCCACGACGCCGACTTCCTGCTCACCTTCGTGCGGACCGACCCGGACGCCCCGAAGCACAAGGGGATCAGCGTGTTGCTGATCCCGACCGATCTCGAGGGCGTGGTCTGCCGGCCGTTCGCCGACATGACCGGCATCGAGAACCTCGACTTCAACGAGGTGTTCTTCACCGACGTCCGGGTGCCGGCCGAGAATCTCGTCGGCCCGCTCAACGGCGGCTGGGGTGTGGCCAACGGATCCCTCGGGCATGAGCGGACCATGATGTGGCTGGGATTCGCCGATCGAATCGCCAACTGTATCGCCGACTTTCGGCCCGGCAACGCGCTGGAGCGCGATGCCTACGCCACCAGCATCATGGACTACGAGGCGCTGAGGTTGCTCGGTTCGGTCGGCATCGCGAAGGCGGCGCGCGGAGAGGTGGACGTGGCATCGGTGTCCATCCCGAAACTGCTCGGCGCGGAGGCCGAACAGCGGGTCGAGGGGCTTGCGCTGGAGGCCGCGGGTCCCGACGGGCTCGTGCATCCCACGACGTCGGGACCGTATGCCCACATGAACCTCGACCACTACTTCGCCAGCTGGTTCGAGCGATACTGCCGAAGCTTCGGCGGCACCATCGCCGGCGGAACGTCGGAGATCCAACGCAACATCATCGCCCAGCAGGTACTCGGTCTGCCCCGGCGCTAGGAGCGACCATTGAGGGTCCAACCCGCGGCCTTCCTGCGCACCACACTGCCGCTTGACCTGAGCCAGTTGGCGCAGTTGGACGGCGGGCGCTATCACTCCATCTGGTTGCCCGACCACATGGTGAGCTTCTGGCCGGACTCCATCTGGACACCAGAATTCACCGACCTCGCGGTCGCGTCGCCCTCCCCGCACCGGCACCTCGACGGCATGGCGGTGGCAGCGGCAGCGGCGGTGCTCACCGAGAACGTGCCGCTGGTCACCAGCGTGGTCGACACGGTACGGCGCCATCCCGCGTTGCTCGCGCAGAGCGCACTGACCATCGACCACCTGGCCAAAGGCCGTTTCGTATTAGGCCTGGGCAGCGGTGAGAGCGAGAACATCGAACCTTACGGCTTCGAATTCAGCCGTCCCGTCAGTCGATTCGAGGAAGCGCTGCAGGTGATCCGGCTGCTCTGGGACAGCGACGGTCCCGTGGACTTCGACGGCAGATACCACCGGCTACAGCATGCGCGGCTCGACACCGAGCCGTACGACGGGCGTTTTCCGCCGATCTGGATCGGAGCCAGCGGACCGCGCTCGCTCGACATCGCGGGACGCTACGCCGACGGCTGGTGGCCCGCCGGGGCGTGGACACCCGAGGACTACGCCGCCAAGCTCGCTCGCGTCAAGGCATCCGCCGATCGCGCGGGCCGCGACCCCGAAAAGATCACGCCGTGCTTCATCCAGGTCTGCATCATCGGGCGCGACGACACCGAGCTGGCGAAGATCCTGGAGGCGCCGCTGGTGAAATCCTTCCTGCTGCAAGTATCGGCGCAGACGTTGTCCGCGTTCGGCTTCCAGCATCCGATGGGGGAGGATTGGGGAGGCTTTCACGACATCGATCCCGGCGTGCTGACCCGTGACCGCATCGTCGAGTTCCTGGCCGGTGTCGAGCCGGAGATGATCCTGGCGATGGTGCCTCACGGAACGCCGCAACAGGTGGCGCACACCGTCAAAGAGTTCGTCGACGCGGGACTGCGGGTGCCGAAAATCCTCGATTACGGGGCGATGGCGGGCCTCGACTACGCCGCGCAGTCGGCGCGCAACGTCAGGGAAGCGGAGGACGAGCTCATGGAGTTGTGTGGAGGAATCTCGTGAGCCTGGACGCCGCCGAGATACTGGCCGGCGCCGAGGCGGAGACCGGTCTGCGTGACTACGGCGACCCCACCCTGCCGGAGCGCTTCGGAATCGCCGTCGACCATCTCAACGGTCTCGGGATGGATGCCGGCGGTTGCCGGCAGGCCGCCGACGTCTGCCACTGGCTGCTGACCACACGCCTCGAATTCATCGAGGACCGCAACAGATATCCGATCGCGGACGAGGTGATCGACCGGCCGATGTTCGTCACCGGCGAACCGCGCTCGGGCACGACGCTGATGCACGCGCTGATGTCCGTCGACCCGGATGCGCGCGCACTGCGCTTCTGGGAGGTCATGTATCCGTCCCCGCCGCCGGGTATCGCCGGGCCGGACGACACCCGCCGGGCACGCGCCGATGCTCACTGGCGCGAGATCAACGCGAAGATGCCGAAATGGCTGCACAGTCATCCCTACAACGACATGCTCGGTGACGGGCTTCCCGAAGACGAGCGCACATGGGCGTTCGACTTCCGCGTCATGACGCCGACGGCGTGGTGGCGGGTCCCTATGCAGACCGTGGTCGGTGGACTGCCGACCGATCCCGCCGCGCAGTATCGGCTGCACCGGGCGATGCTGCAGCAGTTCCAGTACCGACGGCCGCGGAAACGGTGGGTGCTCAAGGGTTTCCACGGATTCCGGCTGGCGGAGTTGTTCAACGCCTACCCTGACGCCACCCTGCTGTGGCTGCACCGGGACCCCGTGCAGGTGGCGGCGTCGCGCACCATGATGATGGCCGACATCCTGGAGGGCATCGTCGGGCCCATCGATCTGCATGCGGCCGCGAAGATGCATCTGGACCTCACGCGCGCCGGCGTCGCCAACACCATGACCAATCCTCTGGTCGATGACCCTCGGATTCGGCACGTCCGGTACACCGATTTCGTCGGCGACCCGGTGGCGACGCTGCGGGACTTCTACGCGTTCGGTGACCACTTCCTGACCGAAGACGCCGAAGAACGAATGCGGGCTTACCTGGCGAACAACAAGGGTGACCGACACGGCAAGTTCCACTACTCCACAACACTTCTCACCGACATCGGCGAGAACCTGGACGCGCTGCACGAGGAGTTCCGGCCCTTCCGGGAACGCTTCGGCGTGGCCATCGAGAAACGTGGCTGACCTGCCGGCCCCGGACGGGCGCCTGTCGGTCCACTCCGTCACCTTCTACGGCGCGACGCTGGAGCGGATGCGCTCCCACTGGGAGGCGCTGGGGGTCCGTCGGCTCAGCCTGATCGACACCCAGCTCAGCGAGCCCGGGTTACCCGAAGCGATTTCGACACTGGGACTTTCGGTCGAATCGGTTTTCCACAAGTTCGACACGGCCGACGGTCTGCGCCGGGTGATCGACGCCGCCGCCGAGGTCGATGCCAGGGTCATCTACATGCTCACAGGCGGGCGCGGCGACCTCACATGGGACGACGCCGCCGCCCGGTTCTGCGACGCCGTGCAGCCGTGCCGGGACGATGCGGCAGCTGCGGGGTTGGCGCTGGCGGTCGAGAACGCCTCGGGCCTCTACGCCGACATCCACATCGCCCACACGCTGCGTGACACCATCGAACTCGCCGAATCGGCGGGCTTGGGTGTCTGCGTCGATCTTTTCCACTGCTGGACCGAGGCGCACCTGCCTACGCTTATCGAGCGCGCCCTGCCGCGCACAGAGTTGATCCAGCTCAGCGATTACGTCCTCGGTGACAGAGCGCTGCCGGCGCGGGCGGTCCCCGGTGACGGTGCGATACCCCTCAAAGCACTCGTGACGCAGGCGCTTTCGCTCGGTTACCGGCACGGGTTCGATCTGGAACTGATCGGCCCCCGGATCGAGCACGAAGGACCACTGGAGGCGGCCCGCCGTGCCTGTCGCGCCGTGTCGGTGATGCTGTCCCGCGATGAGGCTGGGGGGTAGGCGATGGCGTACGGGGACGGCCGGGACGACGCTGCGCTGCGCCGCGCGTGGGAGACGTTCTGCTACCGCCTGAAAGCCGCGGGGGAGCAGGCGTTCAAAGACCACAACGCCGTCTCCGGCGCACAGCGCGTCGACGCGTTGCGGTTCCTCACCCAGAATCTCGGCCAGGCCTTCGACCTCGCGTTGGAGACCAGGGACACCCGGTATCCGAGCGTGCACGCGTTCTGCGGACCCACGCGCAAACTGGGCGGGGACTGCGCGGATTTCACCTATCAGCAGGCGTGGATCGACGGACAATCGACCTACCGACTCGTCGGGGAACGCGGCACCGCACGCTTTTTCAACGTGACGGTGCAGGGTCCGCGACCCGACGGGCCGGGGGTGCTCCACGAACCGTTCGGCGACGTCCCCGAGGCGAACCTGACCGGCGCCGAGCTCGTCACCGCGCCCGACGGCACGTTCGAGGTGTACATCGGCGGGCCGCGGCGCGGTGAGAACTGGCTCCCGACCACGCCGGGATCGCGAAAGCTGTTCATCCGCCAGGGTTTCGACGACTGGGACGAAAATCCCGCCCGCCTGCGTATCGAGCGGGTCGACATGGCCTCGCCGAGACCGGTGCCCAACCCGGGGCAGATGGTCGACGCGATCGCATGGGCCTCGGAGTTCGTCACCGGAGTGATGGAGGACTGGCCGGAGTTCGCGTTCACCTACGGGGGAGTGGATGCACAGCGGCCCAACCATTTTCCGGCTGTCAGCGAGGGCGACGGCGACACCAAACGGGGACGCGCTGCGGCGAACATGCACTGGACACTCGGCCCCGACGAGGCGCTCGTCGTCGAATTCGACGCCCACGACGGCCTGTGGATGCTGACCAACATGGGCGTGTTCTTCAACAGCATGGACTTCCTCTACCGTCCCGTGAGCTACACGCCGAGCCGGACACTCGTCGACGACGACGGGAAGGTGCGGCTGATCGTGGCCCACACCGACCCGGGGTTCCACAACTGGATCGACACCCAGGGCTTCGAACGCGGCAACCTCACCTATCGGCACATGCTCGAAGGGTCACCCGCAGTGTTGAGCACCCGCGTCGTCGAACACTCGGCACTGGCAGAGGTGCTGCCGGCAGGGACGGCTGTCGTCACCACCGAGGAGCGCACCGCGCAGATGTGGGAGCGCTTCAACGCGATACGGCGGCGCTATTCGTCACTCTGAGCGATTCCGGTGCCGTTCGTCAACCGGAGCTTGACCAACTACACCGAAATCACAAGCGCTGCAGCTTGAACGTCCAGAACTGGCTGCCGGGTGGGCCGTTGAAGCAGCCGACGTCGAACTTCGAGTCGATGGTGCCGAGCAGGGTCACGGCATCCCAGGAGTAGGTCTCGCGCGTCGGCATCACGTGATTGGGGCACTGAAGCCCGTCGGGGACGTCGACGGTGAAGGTGTAGCGCCCGTTGTCGAGCCAGACCTTGCTCTCGTAGTACTCGTAGTACGCCAGCCGTGGCCGCGCCGCGACATTGAGGCAGTTCGGATTCTTCTCCGGGATGCACAGCGTCACGAACCAGAACCACGACGCGCGCGTGTATCTGTTGGTGAGAAGGTCGTAGTTGCCGATGGCGAAATTGGCAGACGACGGCGGCGCAAGGACCGTTGCCACCGCCATCAGCGCAGTCGCCACGATTCCGATCTTGCTGAGCCTCATCGCTCGTCCTCCCAACGTTCGCCGCTACTCATGGAACCACTTCGCCGCGAAATGTGGGCGAGATCAGCGCACCCAGTCGATGACGGCAGCTTCTTTGCGCTCGGTGATCGGGCGCGCGAGTTCCTGCTCATCGCAGATTCGCTGCAGTTTCTCGATCGTCTCGTCGAGCCCGGGGCCCAGTGGCTTGCTCGGGGTGAATGTCGCCGGCAGATTCCGCATGCCCTGGATCACGCCGATGGTGTCGTAGTGCACCGTGCCCTCGGGGTCGCACACGTAATCGGGCATCCGGTCCAGCACCGCCGTCAGCATCGACTTGAAGACCGTTCGCGCGACGTTGGAGCCGACGCACCTGTGCACGCCGATGCCGAAGCTGAAGTGCCGGTTGCCCTTTCGATCCATGACGATCTCATTGGGCTTCTCGAACACGGCGGGGTCGCGGTTGGCCATGGCCCATGACAACCAGAGACGTTCGTATTGCTTGAACTGGTGGCCCTCGACCTCGACGTCCTCGGCGAACGTCCGGCCGTCGCCGGGCGCCGGGGTGAAGAACCGCAGGAACTCCTCGGTCGCCGGATGCAGCAGCGTCGCGCGCTCGCGGCTGAGCCTCTCGCGCTCGTCCGGATGCTCGCCGAGCCATTCCAGCGCATGTGCGGTCAGCGCGGTGGTGGTGTCGAAACCGCCACCGATGATCAGGCCGAGGTTGCCCAGCAGCTCCATGTCGGGGGCGGGCTCCCCGTCGATCCGCAACTGCACCAACGCATTCACCAGACCGGGGCGAGGATTCTCGCGGATCTCGATCATGTTGTTGATGAGATCGATGCCCATCTCGCGGTGCTGCTCGTTGATCTTCTCGCGCTCGGGAGCGTGCTCGGGCGTGTACACCGATGCGTGTGTGGGCTCGCTGTAGACGTTCCACTTCTTCAGGCTGATGCCCATCATCGCGAGTGTGAACACCGCGGGGACCACGTTGGCGAGGTGGTCGACGAAGTCGATGCGCCCCGATTCGATGTGCTCGTCCAATGCCGCGCGGGTGATCTCGTCGATGAACGGTTCCCAGCGCTTGATCGCTGCGGGGGACAGATAGGGGTTCAGTGCACCGCGGTACGCGCTGTGCTCGGGCTCGTCCATCTCCAGGATGCCGCCGCGAACCACGGTGGCGCGGCTGGCTTTCGGGATCGTGATGCCCTTGAACGGCGTCTCCCCGGAGATGTCATGGTGATTGGACACCGCCGGGCAGCGCGCCAGCTCGAACACGTGCTTGCTGTCGGCCGCCACCCAGTGCCCGTCGTAGACGTCCGTCCACGCCATCGGGCACCTGGACTGCATCTCCTCGGTGATCTTCTCGAACTGCAGCCGATACTCGGGCGTGTGCCTGTCGAAGTGGTACGTGTTCTTCTTGCGGCTGTCGTCGGCGGTGCCGTCTACGACGTCGTCGACACTCAAGGTTCTACTCCCTCTACTGATTTCGGTGCAGTTGGCCAACGTCATCGTGACCAACTACACCCAAATCGCGGATTGTCACTCTTCGATCGAAATGGCTTGTTCCGGGCACGACAGCACCGCTTCGCGGACCGCGTCCTCCTGCTCGGCGGGAACGATCTCGTTGACCGGTGAGGCCGTGCCGTCGATGTCGCTGAGCTCGAACGAATCCGGCGCGATCATCGAGCACAGCGTGTGCCCCTGGCACCGACCCGAGTCGACAAAAACCTTCACGTGCGTGCCTTCCTAGACGTGGTAGTCGTACCACTTGAGGTAGCCGCCGGCATCGACGCGCAACTGCATGCCGGTGACGTAGCGCGACTCGTCGGAGGCCAGCCACAGCACCGCGTTGCTGATGTCCTCGGGCTCGATGTAGTTGACCTTCATCGCCTGCTGGATACCGAAGACGGGCTCGGCGTCCGCGCGGGTCGGGTTCTCCAGGTCCGGTCGGAATGACCGGTACATCGGCTCGCTCTGCAGCATGTCCGTGTTGCAGTTGGTCGGGTGGATGACGTTGGCTCGGATGCCGCGCACTGCCAGTTCGGTGGCCAGCGCGTGCACGTATTCCGAGATCAGGCGCTTGGAGATCATGTAGCCCATGCCGCCGGGATCGCCGCCCGGGTTGGGCTTGTTGTGCGCGTCCATCAACGCGGCGGCCGATGCGGTCGCCACGATGGACGCGCCCTCCTTGAGGTGTGGAAGCGCCACCTGGATGGCGTTGATGGTGCCGACGAAGTTTGTGTTGATGCCGTCGGTCCAGGCCTGCATCGCAGGCTGGCCCTTCATGGCGGCGATACCGGCCTGGGCCACCACGATGTCGACCTTGCCGAACTCCGCGAGACCGGCCTCCAGAGCTGTGCGCAGTTCAGCCTCGTTGCGCACGTCGGCCTTGGCGGTCACGATGCGCTGGCCCGTCTTCTCGACGAAATTCTTGGTCTCTTCGAGATCTTCGGGGGTGGCCATCGCATAGCCGACGGTGTCGTAGTCCTTGCAGATGTCGACGGCGATGATGTCGGCGCCCTCTTCGGCGAGGCGGACCGCATGGCTGCGCCCCTGCCCCCGTGCCGCTCCGGTGATGAACGCGACCTTGCCTTGAACACGTCCCATGAAATCCCGTCCTTTCGCTGAAATCTGCTGGCTCGTCAGGTGTTTCGGCCGCCGTTGACGCCCAGGATCTGGCCGGTGATGTAGCTGGCTTCGTCTGAGATGAAGAAGGCACATGCCGCGGCGATGTCCTCGGGGCGCCCCATGCGGCGCACCGGGGTCTGTTGGATCTGCTTCTCGGTGTCGCCGAGGAAGCCCCGCTTCTCCGCCTTGCGCAGCATCGGGGTGTCGATGAAGCCGGGCGGGACGGCGTTCACGGTGATCCCGAACTCGCCGTATTCCAGCGCAAGGGATTTGGTGAGCCCGTTGACCGCCGACTTCGCCGCGACATAGGGCGACATGAAGGGCTGACCCGAGTGCGTGCTCGACGACGAGATGTTCACGATGCGTCCCCACCGCGCCTCGATCATGTCGGGTAGCACGGCCTGGGTGCAGTGGAAGACACCGTTGAGGTTGACGTCGACGATCTTCTGCCACTCGTCGAAAGTCAGGTCCAGGAACTTCTTGAAACGGTCGAGTCCCGCAGCGTTGACGAGCACTGTCACAGGGCCCAGTTCGGCGTGGATCTCGTCGAGTGCGGCGTCGACGGCGGAGCGGTCGGTGACGTCGGCCGTGTACGAGAACTTTTCGTCGCCGGGGGTGAGATCGATCGTGGCGACGCGCAGACCGTCCCCGCGCAGGCGTTCCGCGATGGCGGCGCCGATACCCGAAGCTCCGCCGGTAACCACAGCGTTCTTCATGCGCGGGCTCCGGCCATATCCTCGACCATCAAGAATCATCCTTCCGATTATGAGAACCGTACTCTCGCATTATGCCGGATCGCAAGACAGCGGACGCGGTGTGTTCGCACTGGTGAGACGTTCGAGCGTGGATTGTCGCACCGTTCTTCGCAGGCAGCGACCGTTCTGTCCATTTTCTTGAGTTCTCATCCTACGAATGTATGATTCGCCGGGGATGAGAATGCAGTTTCCATCACATTAGCCCACATCACACCCATTCGAGCAGCCTGGACTGAGGAGGACGATGCCGGAAACAGCCACGATCTCGGGTGAGACCGCGGGAGCCGGGCAGGCGGGACAGGCCGTGAGCCGCCGCCTCCTGATCGGCGGAGAACTCCTCGAGGCGGACCGGACGTTTCCGTCGCTGAACCCGGCGACCGGTGAGGTGCTCGGCTACGCGCCCGACGCCGGCGTCGCCGACGCCGAGGCAGCCGTGGCGGCCGCCCGCGACGCATTCGACAACAGCGGCTGGGCGACCGACACCGAGTTACGGATCCGGTGCCTGGAGCAGTTGCACAGCGCGCTGGTCGATCATCGCGACGAACTCGCCGAGCTGACGATCGCCGAGGTGGGCGCCACCCCGGCGCTGTGCCAGGGCGCGCAGCTGGACCAGCCGATCGAGATCGTGCGGTACTACGCCGACCTGCTCAAGGCCTATCCGCTGACCGAGGACCTCGGCAACATCGAGAGCCGCGGCATGCAGCACCACCGCTGGGTCGAGAAAGAGGCGGGCGGTGTCGTCGCCGCGATCATCGCCTACAACTATCCGAACCAGCTCGCCCTGGCGAAGCTCGCGCCCGCGCTTGCGGCCGGCTGCACCGTCGTGCTCAAGTCCGCGCCCGACACCCCGCTCGTCACGCTCGCCCTCGGTGAGCTGATCGCCAACCACACCGACATCCCGGCGGGCGTCGTCAACGTCCTCTCCGGCGCCGACCCGGCCGTCGGCGCGGCGCTGACCACCAGTCCCGACGTCGACATGGTCACCTTCACCGGATCCACCCCGACCGGGCGCGCGATCATGGCCGCCGCCAGCGGAACCCTGAAGAAGGTGTTCCTCGAACTCGGCGGCAAATCGGCCGCGATCGTGCTCGACGACGCCGACTTCAACACCGCCGCACTGTTCTCCGCGTTCAGCATGGTCACCCACGCCGGCCAAGGGTGCGCGCTGACATCGCGGCTGCTGGTCCCGAAGAAGCACAAAGACGAGCTGGTCGAGATGATCAAGAACAACTTCGGTCTGGTCAGGTACGGCGATCCGAAGGCCGAGGGCACCTACATGGGCCCGCTGATCAGCGAGAAGCAGCGCGACAAGGTCGACGGCATGGTCACGCGCGCCGTCGAGGCGGGGGCCACGCTCGTCACGGGCGGCGAGAAGGTCGACCCGGGCTACTTCTACACACCGACGCTTCTGGCCGACGTCGACCCCGACAGCGAGATCGCCCAGGAAGAGGTCTTCGGGCCCGTCCTCGCCGTGATCGCCTACGAAGACGACGACGACGCCGTGCGCATCGCCAACAACTCGATCTACGGGCTGTCCGGCGCGGTGTTCGGCAGCCAGGACCGTGCGCTGTCCGTGGCCCGGCGGATCCGCACCGGCACCTTCTCCATCAACGGTGGCAACTACTTCAGCCCGGACAGTCCGTTCGGCGGATACAAGCAGTCGGGCATCGGCCGGGAGATGGGCAAAGCCGGACTCGAAGAGTTCCTGGAGAGCAAGACGTTCGCTGAAGTCGTCTCGGAGGTGAACTGAGTTGAGCAAGCCCCTGGACGGAATCCGCGTCCTCGAGGTCGCGATGTACGGCTTCGTCCCGTCGGCCGGAGCGGTGCTCGCCGAGTGGGGCGCCGACGTCATCAAGGTCGAGCACGCCGTCACCGGCGATCCGCAGCGCGGTCTGCGTCAGACCGGACTGCTGCGCGTCGACGGCGACCCGAACCCGAACATCGAGCACGCCAACCGTCTCAAGCGCAGCATCGGGCTCGACATGTCCGTGCCCGAAGGCCGCGAGGTGCTGCTCGAACTGGCGCGCCGCGCCGACGTCTTCCTGACCAGCTTCCTGCCGGGACACCGCCAGAAGTTCGGCATCGACGTCGACGACATCCGGGCCGTCAACCCGTCGGTCGTGTACGCGCGCGGCAGCGCACTGGGGCCGCGAGGTGAAGAGGCGGTCAAGGGCGGCTACGACATGACGGCCTTCTGGTGCCGCGCGGGCACAGCGGCGACGATCACGCCGCCGGGCACGCCCGGCATGGTCGGCCCGCCCGGACCCGCCTACGGCGACACCATCTCCGGCACCAACCTCGCCGGCGGCATCGCCGCGGCGCTTCTCAAGCGGGAGCGCACCGGAGAGCCCTCGGTCGTCGACGTGTCACTGCTCGGCAGCGGACTGTGGTCGATGGGCCACACGGTGGCGCTGACCAAACACCTCGGCCAGCGCATGGAGGCGTTCCCGCCGGGAACGCAAGGGTCGCCGTTCAATCCGCTCGTGGGGCTGTACCCGACCGCCGACGACCGCTACATCTCCTTCGTGATGATGCAGCCGACCAAGTTCTGGGCCGATGTGTGCAGGCACATGGAACTCGACGACCTCATCGACGACCCGCGCTTTGCGACCGCCGAGTCCATCGCGGAGAACACCGCGGCCGCCAACGAGATCCTGACCGAGGCCATGCAGAAGCGGTCGCTGCCCGAATGGAGCGAGCGCTTCGCGACGCTGGCCGGGCCGTGGGCTCCGGTGCAGGACACCCTGCAGGCCGTCGAGGACGCCCAGATCCGCGCCAACGAATACCTGGTGCAGGCAGGCGAACTCGAGTTGGTCGCCAACCCGGTGCAGTTCGACGTCGCCGCACCCACCTCCGGTCCGGCGCCGGGTTTCGCCGAGCAGACCGACGACATCCTCGTCGAACTCGGCCTGGACTGGGACCGCATCATCGAGCTCAAGACGGCGGGCGCCGTCACCTGACGGTCCCATATTTGGAGACACCGAATGCCCTACGTCGCATCTGTCGGCACCTACCTGCCCTGCTGGGGATCGCCCCTGCAGCGGGTTGCCGGCGATGACGAGGACGCCGTGACGATGGCCGTCGAGGCGGGCCGGGCGGCGCTCACCGGCGGCGGGGCGGTCGAGCGCGTTGTGCTCGTCAGCCGCGATCTACCCCTTCTGGAGAGCAGCAACGCCGCTGTCCTGCTGGCCGGACTCGGGCTCGATCCCGAACTCGAGGTCGACGAACGTCTCGGCGGCGCGCCTGCGACCGTCGACGCACTGAGTTCGGCGCGCCCGCGGACGCTCATCATCGGGGCCGACCTGACGCCCGCCGGAGCGGCCGCGATCCTGACTGCCGAACGTGGTCTGCAGGTGCGCACCGCGGCGCGGGTGGCGCGCAGCCTCCCGGTGCGCACGCGCAGAGCAACCGGAGACATCCACGACTACGGTGACCCTCGGCTGCTGCACGAGCGCGGCCTGATCGCGTCGTTGGCCGCGGCGTGGCTCGACACCCCGGTGGCGGTGGCCGGCGTCGACCACGAGCGGGCGGTCGAGCTGTGCCTGGGAGATCCGCCGGTGCTGCCGACGGTCGGAGCAAGCGCGAGCCTGTTTGCTCTGGCGGGCCTGGCCGAACAGGGCAAGACCGGCCCGCTGGTGGCGGTCGAGCAGGCTATTCTGTCGGGGATCAGCGTCAGCGGCGGGTCCGCTCACACCCACCGCAGGGAGCCGCGACCCCGTCCGCTGCCCCAGGGAACCTCCGGTTCCGACGCGAACATCCCGATCTCGCTGGCAGCCTACGAGCGCGCGTTCGAGGCGAAGGTCCGCTGGGAGGCAGGGCAATTCGCCGGCTCCGACGAACTCGACTTTCCGCCGCGCTACCGGGTCGGGGCCGACGGCGCGCTGGCCACCGACTACGAGCTGGTTCCGCTGCCACGCACCGGCGTGGTCTATACCGAGACCACGGTGCACATTCCGGTTCCCGGTCTGACGACGCCGTATTCGCTGGTGATCGTCGAACTCGACCACGTCGGGGTGCGAGCCCTGGTGAAGGTCACGGGCGCAACGCCGGGCACGGTCGACATCGGGGATCGCGGCCGGATGGCACTGCGCCGGGTCGCCGTGCGATCAGGGGTTCCGGACTACGGCTATGCTTTCGAGCCCGATCGGGTCGCCGCATGAGGCGGGTGGCCATCGTCGGCGCCGGCATGACGCCGTTCGCCGAACACTTCGCTCTGGGGATCAAAGACCTGCTCCCCATGGCGTTCTCGGCGTGCGCGGCCAGCGTCGACAAGGGGTTGGTCAAGGACGATCTGCAGGCGGCGTGGTTCGGCGCGATGGGCACCGCGGACGGCTTCCCGTCAGGTATCCTCGCCGACACGCTGGGTCTGCCGGACGTGCCCGTGACACGTGTCGAAAACTCCTGCGCAACCGGCCATGACGCAATTCGCAACGCGCTGTTCGGTATTGCGTCGGGTGCGTTCGACGTCGCCCTGGTGATGGGCGCCGACAAGCTTCGCGACACCACCTCGGCCGACATGCTCTGGGAATGGGAAGCCATGGCACGCGACATGGCCTGGGACTACCCGCTGGGTTTGGTGGCCCCGGCAGGATTTGCCTTACATGTTCGTCGATATCTCCACGAATCTCCGGCAACTGAAGAACACTTAGCCATGGTGGCGGTCAAGAACCATCGCCATGGAGTCAACAACCCGAAAGCGCGCTTGCGCTTTGAGATCACGATGGAGCAGGCCCTGAACGCACCGACGGTGGTGACCCCGTTCCGGTTGTACGACTGCGCACCGCAGAGCGACGGTGCCGCAGCGCTCGTCCTTGCCGCCGACGAGGTCGTCGATCGGTTCACCGACCGGCCCGTCTGGGTTCGGGGGGTCGGGCTGGGTCTCGATTCGGTGATGCACCAGCACAAGCCGGACCTGACCACGTTCCCGGCCACCACCAAGGCCGCGAAGCAGGCGTTCGCGATGGCGGGTCTGGGCCCCGAAGATGTGGATGTCGCCGAGGTGCACGACTTCCTCACAGGAATCGAATTGATGAGCTACGAGGACCTCGGCTTCGCCGAAAGGCTGGGCGGCTACAAGCTTTTGGAGGCTGAAGTGACCTCCGTGGGAGGGTCGCTGCCGGTCAATCCCAGCGGGGGGCTCAAGGCCAAAGGTCATCCGCCCGGTGCGACGGGCGTCGCGCAATGCGTCGAATTGTTCGGACAATTACGCGGAGAGGCCGTCAACCAGGTCGACGGTGCGCGGATTGGCTTGGCGCACAACATCGGCGGACCGACCGCGGTATCGGCAGTGACCATTCTGGAGGCACCCCATGGCGGTTAAGGGACCTGAGCGGTGGACGACGGGCATCGCGCTTCCCAACGGCCTCTCCGGTGCGATGCAGGCGGTCGGCGGGTTCTTCTCGATGTCGATGGATGCGGTGCTCTACGTCTTCCGCAGGCCGTTCCAGTGGCGCGAGTTCCTGGAGCAGTGCTGGTTCGTGGCGAAGGTGTCGATGGCGCCGACGCTGCTGGTGGCGATCCCGTTCACCGTGCTGGTGTCGTTCACCCTGAACATCCTGCTTCGCGAACTCGGCGCCGCGGACCTCTCCGGTGCGGGTGCGGCGTTCGGTGCGGTCACCCAGGTCGGGCCGCTGGTGACGGTACTCATCGTGGCCGGCGCGGGAGCGACGGCAATGTGCGCCGACCTCGGGTCGCGCACCATCCGTGAGGAGATCGACGCGATGGAGGTGCTGGGCATCAACCCGGTGCAGCGTCTGGTCACCCCGCGCATGCTGGCGGCCGGTCTGGTGGCGCTGCTGCTCAACAGCCTCGTGGTGATCATCGGAATCCTTGGCGGATACTTCTTCTCGATCTTCGTCCAGGACGTCAACCCGGGCGCGTTCGCAGCGGGAATCACGCTGCTGACCGGGGTCCCCGAGGTCATCATCTCGTGTGTCAAGGCCGCACTGTTCGGGCTGATCGCCGGGCTGGTGGCCTGCTATCGCGGACTGACGATCACCGGCGGCGGTGCGAAAGCGGTGGGCAACGCGGTCAACGAGACGGTGGTGTACGCGTTCATGGCGCTGTTCGTCATCAACGTGGTCGTCACCGCCATCGGCATCCGGATGACGACGGGATAGCGGGGCATGGGTACTTCTACGGTTATCAGGTCGCGGTTCCCGCGGCTGGTCGATTACCTCGGCCGACCGGTCTCGCTGCTGAGCCGGCTCGGTGACCATGTGCTGTTCTACGGCCGCGCACTCGGCGGGGTTCCGCACGCCGCGGTCCACTTCCGCAAGGAGATCATCCGGCTGATCGCCGAGATCTCCATGGGTGCAGGCACGTTGGCGATGATCGGCGGCACCGTGGTGATCGTCGGCTTCTTGACCCTGGCCGCGGGCGGCACACTGGCGATCCAGGGCTACAGCTCACTGGGCAACATCGGCATCGAGGCGTTGACGGGCTTTCTGGCCGCGTTCATCAACGTGCGTATCGCCGCCCCCGTGGTGGCCGGGATCGGGCTGGCCGCCACGTTCGGCGCCGGTGTGACGGCGCAGTTGGGCGCGATGCGGATCAACGAGGAGATCGACGCACTGGAATCGATGGGCATCAGGCCGGTCGAATATCTGGTCTCGACGCGCATCGTCGCCGGCATGGTCGCGATCACGCCGCTGTACTCGATCGCGGTGATCTTGTCGTTCCTGGCTTCCCAGTTCACGACCGTGGTCCTGTTCGGGCAGTCCGGCGGACTGTACGACCACTACTTCGACACGTTCCTCAACCCGATCGACCTGCTGTGGTCGTTCCTGCAGGCCGTGCTGATGGCGATAGCAATCCTGCTGGTGCACACCTACTTCGGGTACTTCGCCTCCGGCGGGCCCTCGGGTGTCGGCGCGGCGGTGGGCAATGCCGTGCGCACCTCCCTGGTGGTGGTCGTGTCGGTGACACTGCTTGTGTCGCTGTCGATCTACGGTTCCAACGGCAACTTCAACCTGTCGGGCTAGGAGGAGGATGTGAGCAAGAGCTACGGACGGCCGCTTGCCGGTCTCGGCCTCGTGGTCGCACTGGGGTTGGTCCTCGCGCTGGCTATCGGGTTGTTCGCAGGCAAGTTCACCGAAACCGTTCCGGTCACCGTGATCTCGGATCGGGCGGGCCTCGTGATGAACCCCGACGCGAAGGTCAAGATGCGCGGTGTCCAGGTGGGCACCGTCAAGTCGATCTCCTATCTGCCCGACGGCAAGGCCCAGTTGCAGCTCGACCTCGATCCGTCGCAGATGCACCTGATCCCCGGCAACGTCGCCGTCGACATCGCGTCGTCGACGGTGTTCGGCGCGAAGTTCGTCCAGTTCGAGGCGCCGCAGAATCCGAGCGGCGAGTTGAAACGCGGTCAGGTCCTCGAAGGCGACCACGTCACCGTCGAGATCAACACCGTGTTCCAGCAGCTCGTCGAGGTGCTCGACAGCGTCGACCCCACCAAGCTCAACGAAACCCTGGGCGCGATCTCGCAGGCGTTCAACGGCCGCGGTGAGAAGTTCGGCCAGACCCTCTCGGACTTCAACGCGTTGCTGGCCGAGATCGAACCGAGTCTGCCGAACCTGTCCCATGACATCGAGGCCGCGGTGCCCGCACTGCAGGCATACGCCGACGCCGGGCCCGACCTGGTGTCCACCGTCGAGAACACCACGACGCTGGGCAATTCCATCGTCGACGAGCAGGACAATCTGGACCAGTTCCTCATCAGCTCAATCGGTCTGGCCGACCTCGGCAACGAGGTCATCGGAGGCAACCGCGAGGCGCTGACCACCGTGCTCGACAGGCTCGAGCCCACCACCGGTCTGCTGAACCTGTACAAGAAGTCGCTGTGGTGTGGCATCGGCGGCCTGGTGCCGTTCGCGAAGTCGCCGCCGCAGTTCTCCGGCATCTTCGTGTCGGCGGGCCTGACGCTGGGCGTGGAGCGGTACCGCTATCCGGGCGACCTGCCGAAGGTGGCGGCCAAGAGTGGCGGCCGCGATTACTGCACGGAGCTCGGCCTGCCTGAGATGCCCGCCGAATTCATCCCGCCCCTGATCGTCGGCGACGTCGGGTCCAACCCCGCCCAGTACGGCAACCAGGGCATCCTCCTCAACTCCGAGGGCCTGAAGAACTGGCTGTTCGGCCCCCTGGACGGTCCGCCGCGCAACACGGCACAGATCGGAATGCCCGGATGACGCGCTCCGTTTCGACCCTCATCAAGTTCGCCATCTTCGGCCTCGTGATGGCGCTGCTCACCGCGTTCCTGTTCCTAGTGTTCAGCGACAGCAGGACCGGGGCGGCCAACGAGTATTCCGCGGTCTTCAAAGACGCCTCACGGCTGAAGACGGGGGATACCGTGCGTATCGCCGGCATCCGGGTGGGCACCGTCAAAGACGTTGAACTGCAGGCTGACAGGTCCGTGCTGGTCACCTTCGACGCCGACAAGAAGACAGTGCTGACCACGGGCACCCAGGCCGCGATCCGCTACCTCAACCTGGTCGGCGATCGTTATCTGGAACTCGTCGACACCCCCGACTCCACCCAGATCGTTCCGGCGGGCGGTCAGATCCCCGAGGACCGGACAGCACCGGCGCTCGACCTCGACGTCCTGCTGGGCGGGCTCAAGCCCGTCATCCAGGGCCTCAATCCCGAAGACGTCAACGGCTTGACGACGTCTCTGATCCAGATCCTGCAGGGGCAGGGCGGAACGCTCGACTCGCTGTTCTCCAAGGCGTCCTCATTCAGCAATTCGCTGGCCGACAACAACCAGGTCATCGAGCAGCTCATCGTCGACCTGCGCACGGTGCTCGACACCCTCGCCGAGGACGGAGACGAATTCTCCGGAGCCATCGACAAACTCGAGCAGCTGGTCAGCGGACTGTCGGCGGACCGCGACCCGATCGCCACCGCCATCACGTCGCTGGACAACGGCACGGCCTCGATCGCAGACCTGCTGGGCCGGGGCCGGGCGCCGCTGGCCAACACCGTCGACGAGCTCAACCGGCTCGCGCCGCTGGTCGACAACGATCTCGATCGCCTCGACGCAACGCTTCAGCGGCTGCCCGAGATCTACCGCAAGCTCGCCCGCGTCGGTTCGTACGGCGCATGGTTCCCGTACTACATCTGCGGCATCTCCTTCCGCGCCAGTGATCTTGAGGGACGCACGGTCGTCTTCCCCTGGATCAAGCAAGAAGAGGGAAGGTGCGTGGACGAATAATGCTGAAATACCGTGGTTCTCAACTGGCCAGGGCGGGCTTCATCGGCGTTGTCCTGATCATCCTCGTCATCGCCGTCGGACTGCAGCCCGAACGCCTGCTGCAGTGGGCCACTGCCGTGCGCTACCAAGCGCTGTTCACCGAAGCGGGCGGTCTGACCGTCGGCAACGACGTCACCGTGTCCGGGATCAAGGTCGGATCGGTTTCTTCGATCGAACTCGACAATGGTGACGCCCTCGTCGGATTCACGATCGACGGCAAGTACGCGCTCGGCTCGGACACCACCGCCCACATCCGCACCGGCACGCTGCTCGGCGAGCGAGTGTTGGCGCTGGACTCGGCAGGCAGTGGCACCCTCGATCCCCAACAGGTGATACCGCCGAGTCGGACGTCGTCGCCGTATTCGCTGACCGACGCGGTCAGCGAGCTCACCAGCAACACCGCCAACACCGACACCGCATCGCTGAACCAGTCGCTGGACACACTGTCGGCGACGCTGGATCAGATTGCGCCGCAACTGGGTCCGACGTTCGACGGCCTGTCGCGACTGTCCCGGTCGCTCAACAGCCGCAACGAGAGCCTGGCCGAACTGCTCCGGACCGCGGGCGAGGTCACCGGCATCTTCTCCGAGCGCAGCAGGCAGGTCAACGCGCTGATCCTCAATGCCAACGACCTGCTCGCGGTACTCAACGAACGCCGCTACGCCATCACCAGCCTTCTCTCCAACATCTCCGCGGTGTCGCAGCAGTTGTCGGCCCTGGTCGCCGACAATGAGGCCGAGCTCGCACCCGCGCTGGAACGGCTCAACAACGTGACGCGGATGTTGGAGCGCAACCGCGACAACCTCGCCAAGATGCTCCCGGGTGCGGCGAAGTACTACCTGACCCAGGGCGAGATCGTGTCCAACGGTGCCTACTACAACGCCCTGATCCCGAATATTCAACCCTCACAGCTGTTGCAGCCGTTCCTGGAGTACGCCTTCGGGTACCGGCGCGGCGTCGAACAGGGCCAGCCGCCGGACAACGCCGGACCGCGGGCCGAGCTTCCGTTCCCCGTCAACAGCCTTCCGCAGCCTGGAGACCTCCCCAATGATGGCAACCCGTAAGCGGCTGGTGGCCGGCACGGCAATCCTGCTGGCCATCCTTCTGATCGCCGGCGCGGCTTTCCTTGTCCGGCAGGTGTTCTTCGGGCCGAAGACGATCACGGCGTACTTCCCGACCGCGACGGCGATCTATCCGGGTGACGAGGTCCGGGTGTCAGGCGTCAAGGTCGGCACGATCGACAAGATCGAGCCGGAAGGCACGCGGACGAAGATGACGCTTCACGTCGACAGCGAGGTGCCCGTACCGGCCGACGCCAAAGCCGTGATCGTGGCGCAGAACCTTGTCGCCGCCCGCTACGTGCAGCTGACGCCGGCCTACCGTGAGGGCGGTGGCCCCACGATGGACGATGGCGGTTCCATTCCGGAGACCCGCACGGCCGTCCCCGTCGAGTGGGATGAGGTCAAGACCCAGTTGATGCGTCTCTCGGAGGAACTGGGGCCGCAGACCGGTGTCGACGGAACGTCGATTTCGCGCTTCGTCGACAGCGCCGCGAACGCGATGGAGGGCAACGGCGAGAAGCTGCGCGAGACGTTGCGTCAACTGTCGGGTGTGGCAAGAATTTTCGCCGAGGGCAGCGGCAACATCGTCGACATCATCAGGAACCTCCAGGTCTTCGTCTCCGCATTGCGTGACAGCAAAGAGCAGATCGTGATGTTCCAGAACCGCCTGGCCACACTGACGAGCGTCATCGACGACAACAGGTCAGACCTGGACGCCGCACTGACCGATCTGTCGTTCGCCATCGGCGAGGTGCAGCGATTCGTCGTCGGCAGCAGGGACCAGACGACTGAGCAGGTCCGAAGCCTCGGTCAGGTGATGCAGGTGCTCGCCGACAACAAACTGGCGCTGGAGAACGTTCTGCACATCACGCCCAATGCGATCGCGAACTTCGAGAACATCTACTACCCGAACGGCGGCTCGGTCACGGGCGCGTTCTCGGTGTCGAACTTCTCCAACCCGGTGTGGTTCGTCTGCGGCCTCATCGGCGGCGTCGCGAACACGACCGCGCCCGAGACGGCGAAGCTCTGCGCGCAATACCTCGGGCCCGCGCTGCGCTCGGTCCCCATCCACAACCTGCCGTTCCCGATCAACGCCTACCTGCGGCCCGCGGTGAGTCCCGAGCGCACGATCTACACCGATCCCAAACTCGCGCCCGGCGGCGCAGGCCCCGGTGATCCGGCCGAGATCCCACCGACTGTCTCGGCGTACACGGGCTCCGGCGACATCCCGCCCCCGCCCGGCTGGGGCGCACCCCCCGGTCCGCCCGGGATCTACCAGCCGGACTCTGACGCCCCGGCCACGCCGTCCCCGGCGCTGTATCCCGGTGCGCCGCTGCCGGGCCCGCCCAACATCCTGTCGAACATCCCGGCACAGCCACAGCCACAGCCGCAGACTGTCGACGGACTGCTGTTGCCGCCCACGCCCGCGCCCGCGGGGCCCCTGCTGCCCGCAGAAGGGATGCCGCCATCATGATCCGCGCAGCGAAGTCGTTGACGATCGTGGGTTGCGCTGCAGCGCTCTCACTTTCGGGTTGTGCGTTCGAAGGTGTGAACTCGCTTCCCCTGCCCGGTGCGGTGGGACGCGGGGGAGACGCAGTCACCTACAACGTGCAGGTGCCGAATGTCGCGACGCTGGAGTCGAATTCGCCCGTCATGATCGATGACGTCGTCGTCGGCAGCGTCGGCAAGATGACGGTGCAGAACTGGCATGCCGACGTCGAGATCTCGGTGAAGCCCGACGTGGTGATCCCCGCCAACGCCGTGGCAACCGTGGGGCAGACCAGCCTGCTGGGGTCGATGCACCTGTCGCTGAACCCGCCACTGGGCGAGTCGCCGACCGGCAAGCTGCAGCCCGGAAGTACGCTGCCGCTGAACTCGTCGTCCACTTATCCGACCACCGAGCAGACGCTGTCGTCGTTGTCGACGGTTGCCAACGGCGGTGGTCTCGGTCAGATCGGCGACATCATCCACAACATGAACACCGCGTTTTCGGGGCGCGAGTCCGAGGCTCGAGAGTTGCTCACCAGGCTGGACAATTTCGTCGGTGTCCTGGCAGAACAGCGTGAGAACATCATCGCCTCGATGCAGCAGTTGCGCCGGGTGGCAGGCACATTCGCCAACCAGCGTGAGGTGATCGACCGGGCGCTGAAGGAGATTCCGCCCGCCATCGACGTGCTGATCAAGGAACGGCCGACCTTCACCACGGCGCTGCAGCGGCTCGGGACGTTCAGCGACACGGCCACTCAACTCGTCAACGACGCCGGCGACGACCTGGTCAAGAACCTTGAGAACATCGGTCCCGTCCTCGGCGCGCTCGCCGACATCGGACCCGACCTCAACGAGGCGGTGCTGTGGGCCAGCGCGTTCCCGTACGGGCCGACGTTCGCCGACCGCATCACCAAGGGCGATTACATCAACCTGTACGCGATCTTCGACATCACCTATCCACGGTTGAAGAAGACGCTGCTCGCCGGAACGCGGTGGGGGGACCAGAACGCCAAACTGATTCCCGCACCGGGCGATCCGTACTACCTGAACTACGCCTACAACCCGCTGAACTTCGGTGTCGCGCCTCCACCGGAAGCGCCTGTGACACCCGCCGCCGAAGGCGCTGCGCCGCCGCCGGCGCCCGTCATCCCCGCCGAACCGATTCTGCCTGTGGTGCCGCCACCGCCTGCGGCGCCCTGGCTTCCGCAGGCCCAACCGCTGCGCGGTGACCAGATCTTCGCCGGCCCGTACGCGGCGCAGATACCACCACCGGCCGCACCGCCCTCGCCCGCCGCGCCGACACCTGGAGGAGGTGGCTGATGCTCACCCGCTTCGTCCGGAACCAGTTGATCATCTTCACGATTGCGTCGATCGTCGGCGTGTCGGTGATGCTGTTCGCCTACATGCAGGTGCCTACGCTGTTGGGCATCGGGCGGCTCGCGGTCACGCTGGAGCTGCCCGAATCGGGCGGCCTCTACCGGTTCAGCAACGTGACCTATCGCGGCGTCCAGGTGGGCAAGGTCACCGGGGTGGCGCTCACCGAGAACGGCGCGGAAGCCACACTGTCCCTTGACACCTCGCCTCAGATCCCCGCGAATCTGCGGGCCGAGGTCCGCAGTGTGTCCGCGGTCGGCGAGCAGTATGTCGAGCTTCTCCCCGAGACCGACGAGGGGCCCTACCTGGAGGACGGGTCACGAATCCCGGTCACCGCGACCACGGTTCCACAGCAGGTGGGACCGATGCTCGATCAGCTCAGCGCTCTGGTCGACAGCTTGCCGAAGGAGCGCATTCCAGATCTGCTCGACGAGACCTTCAAGGCATTCAACGGCGCCGGGCCCGATTTCGGCTCGCTGCTCGACTCCGCCTCGAAGATCACCACGGACGCCAACGGTGTGTCCGGCGAATTCCGCTCGCTGATCGACGACAGCCGGCCGCTGATCGATTCGCAGGCCGAGACCACCGACGCGATCCGGACATGGGCGCGCAGCCTCAGTGGGATCTCGGCGCAGGTCGTGCAAAACGACCCGCAGGTGCGCGCGCTGTTGCAGCAGGGCCCGGGCTTTGCGCAGGAGGTCAGCACGCTGCTGAACCAGCTCAAACCGACGCTGCCGGTTCTGTTGGCGAACCTCAGCACGGTGGGGCAGACACTGCTCACCTACAACCCCGCGATCGAACAGCTGCTGGTGCTTTTCCCGGGAATCATTGCCGCCCAGCAGTCTTTCGGCCTTCCGCAGAACAGCCCCACCGGCTTGCCGATGGGCGACTTCGCGCTGACGATCAGCGATCCGAATCCGTGCACCGTCGGGTTCCTGCCGTCGACGCAGTGGCGGTCTCCCGAGGACGAGACGACCGTGGACACCCCGGACGGCCTGTACTGCAAGCTGCCGCAGGACTCCCCGATGAACGTCCGTGGCGCGCGCAACTACCCGTGCATCGAACACCCCGGCAAGCGCGCCCCGACCGTCGAATTGTGCAACGACCCACGAGGATTCGTGCCCACCGCGATTCGCAACCACATCACCGGGCCGTATCCGTTCGACCCGAACCTGGTGTCCCAGGGTGTCCCGATCGACTCGTTCGTCGAAGGGCCGGACCGCATCTACACGCCGGTCGAGGGAACGCCACTGCCCCCGGGTGCCGTGCGGGCGGGCACACCACCCGTGTCGGCGCCGGGCACCCCGCCGTTCCCGGTGGGTGCCCCCGCCCCGATGGTTCCGGGTGCACCGCCACCGGCGCAGCCTCCGATTCTCCCGCCCGCACCGTTGCCGGCAGGGCAGGGTCCGCTGCTGCCGGGTCAGGCCGTCCCAGTGGCTCCGGCGCCGGCGAACGGCGCAATCCCTGCCGCACCAAGCGCGTTCGGCGGCAACGGGTCCGGTGTGCCGACCGTCGGCACGGCGCAGTACAACCCGCAGACGGGGGAGTACCTCGCCCCAGACGGAACGATGCACCAGGTCACGAATGTGGCGACGGGAGCGGCACCCAAGTCCTGGCAGGACCTGCTACCGATGTGATCGATGGAGCGGAGCCGGTGCGGCTCAGGAAATCCTGTCCATCCGCACCGGCAGCTCGATCACCTTCGACTTGTTGACGCCGCAGGCGCCGCTGTCGCTCTTGGTGACGTTGCGGCCCGCGATGGTGGTCATGTTCCGCTTGATCCGATGCTGCGTCGATGTGTCGACGCCCCACAGCTGAAATTTCTGGTAGCCGGTCGCGAAGGTGCCGTTGGGACAAGGCATCCAGTTCGGAACGACGTGCTCGACGAAGTAGAAGTCGTCGAGCCGCACCGATCCGGTCCACCCGAGGGAACTCTTCACCTCACCCGTGCACTCGATCGGGCTCAGGCAGGTCATGTTGACTGTCCACGTTTCGAGGACCGACCGTTCCTTGATCTTCACCTCGTTGGTGCGGGCCCACTCGCCGTCGGAGAAAACCCGCCATGTTCCGGTGAGGTTCACACCCCATTCCTCTTTGTCCGCCGCAGAAGTGGGGGCAAGACCCACGCTTCCCAGCAGGGTGATCGCGGTGGCGGCAAGGCCGGTGAACAGACGTGAAGCACGCATGGGTCCAGCCTAACGGTGCCAGAAGTACAGCTCTTCAAAAGCGAGAATTTCGTTCCGCCGCATGGAAAAATGGGCGGATGCGATCTCTCGTCGCAGCTTTCGCTGCCGTCGCGGCCCCTGCCGTCCTGATGACCGCGGCTCCCGCAGCGGCCCAGCCGCCTCCACCGCCTCCCGGCGGGGAATGCAACTACCCGAATTGCACCCCCGGGATCCTGCCGAACGTGGTCCTCGGCTCCTATTGCGCCAACACCACGTATTACGCGTTCGGCGTTACGGATTGGGGACGTCTGGTGTTCTGCGGCTCGCCGCGGCGGTACGAACCGCGCTGGTTCCGCTCACCGGAGATGCACGGAGTCAAGAACGAGGGTGACCTGTGCCCGGCCCTCGACGGTCAGGTGGCACAGGCGCCCGACGGGCTCTTCCTGACGTGTATCGCCAAGGACAACCGCTCCTACTGGGCGCGCGGCGACGCCTCGGTCGGTGGGGGCAACCCACCCCCGCAGTAGCCTGCGGGATTTACCAGGGGCGCTGCGAGCAAAGCGCGCCCTTGGTCCCCGAATCCGTCGCGACCACCACGTCGTCCACTCGCAGTTCGCACACGAAGCCCGGATCGGCCAGCGGAGGCGTCATCGACGAGGGCAGTCCGACGACGACCATGGACCACTCGTTCGGGTCGGCAAGCCAGGTCTCGAACACCCAGGGCTGGTTGGGGCCCAGGTTCGCCTCGACGTTCGGGGTGTACAGGTACGGATTATGGCTGTACTCGCCCCAATTCGGCGGATCGTTCTGCCGGTAGTAGATCTCGGCGTTCGCGATGTCCTGGCTGGCGCCCACGGTGTACTTCACGTGATGCAGGGGCGGCTGGGCTGCGGCCGTGCCGCCTGTGACGACCGCGGTCGCTGTGAAGGCTCCCGCCACCGAGGCAGCGAGAACCGGAAGCGTCTTGTAGAACACCATTTCCGAATTTTAGAACGGCGCTATAGGCCCCGTGTGGGATTCGCTAGACCGGAGGCAGCGGGTCGAAGGTGATGTTGATGTCGGTCAACCCGCGGAGGATGAACGTGGGCTCGTAGTTGTAGCGCCGTTCCCCCGGCGGGCCGTGCAGTTCCTCGTCGATCTTGATGTCACCCATCCGGTCGAGGATGCGCTCGATCGACACGCGACCCTCCACGCGGGCCAGGGGTCCACCGGGGCACGAGTGCACGCCGCGGCCGAAGGCGATGTGCTCGCGCACGTTTTTGCGGTCGAGGTCGAACTCGTGCGGATGCTCGAAACGCCCGGGATCCCGGTTGACCGCACCCGGGCACACCATCAGCGTGGTGCCGGCGGGGACATCGAAGTCGCCCACCTTGGTGTTCTTCTTGGCGAGCCGGAACTGGCTCTTGACCGGTGCGTCCATCCGCAGCGCCTCCTCGACGAAAACCGGGATGCGGCTGCGGTCGCGGCGCAACCGTTCCTGGACGTCCGGATGATCGCCCAGCACACGCATCGACGCGGACAGCAGCTTCGTCGTGGTCTCCTGCCCGGCAGCGAAAAGGAACGTCGCCGAACGGACGACCTCGATCACCGGGGGGGTCGAGCCGTCCGGGTACTTCGCCGTCGCGAGTGCGGTGAGGACGTCGTCGCGCGGTTCCTTGCGACGGTCCTCCAGATACCCGATGAACTTCTCGTCCAGCCACTCCAGCGGATTGGCGCCGACCAGGTCGCTGTGATCCAGAGAGCCGACGTTCGCGCCGGGCCGGGGCGCGCCGAGCACGGTGCGGAACTCGTCGTGATCGGACTCCGGCACACCAAGCATGTCGGCAATCACCAACAGCGAGAACGGTTTCGCGTATGCGGTGAGGAACTCACACCGCCCTGCGGCGATGAAGTCGTCGAGCACCTCGTCAGCAAGTCGCCACATGAAGTCCTCGTTCTCCTTGAGCCTGCTCGGCGTCAGGAGGCGGTTCAGCAGCGACCGGGCGTTGGTGTGGTCGGGCGGATCCATCGTCACCATGTGCTCGAACATCGGCATCTGCGGCCGATGCGCGGTGATCTGATCGGTGATGTCGTCGCCCTCGGGAGTGAACGGCAGCGGCGGGAACGGGCCCGCCACCGCGATGCAGGACGAGAACGTATCGGCGTCCTTGAGGACGGTGGCGGCTTCCTCATAGCCGGTGACGGCCAGCACCCCGTAGTTCGGCTCCCTGGTGACCGGGCACTTGCTGCGCAGGTGGTCGAAGTACGGGTGCGGGTCGGGGACGAGCGAGGGATCGGTGAAGTAGTCGATCGTGTCGAAGTCGCTCATGTCCTGGGCCTCCCGGGCTACGGGTCGTGCGGGCGAGTGATCTCGACCACCGTTTCAAAAATGCTGAGCACCTGCTTAGCATGGTGTAAGAGTTAGGGTCAAGGATCTCGGGCGACGCGCGGGTCGCGATCTGAGTGCCGACGCAGATCGCTCCGGGCGGCACCGGGGCGTACACCAGCAAAGGAGTGAGGTCAGCATGTCATCGCCGCGGCGGATCGGGGCACCGGATGCGAAAAATCGCGTCGTGCTGCTCGACGCCGCCGAGCAGCTTCTCATCGAGGAGGGCTATGCGGCTGTCACGTCGCGCCGGGTCGCCGATCAGGCGGGATTGAAGCCCCAGCTGGTGCATTACTACTTCCGCACGATGGAGGACCTGTTCCTCGCGGTGTTTCACCGCAGAGCAGAAGAGGGCCTCGCAGTGCTGTCCACCGCGCTGCAATCGCCGCAGCCGCTGTGGGCACTGTGGAGGTTCAGTACGGCCCCGGAGGCCACCAGGCTCACGATGGAATTCATGGGGCTGGCGAATCACCGCAAAGCGCTGCGGGCGGAAATCGTGTACTACGCCGAGCGTTTCCGCCAGGAACAGAACCGGGCCATCAACGAGGCGCTGCAGCGCTACGGGATGGTGTCGAACGACGTGCCCCCCGTGGTGTGGACGGTGTTCGCGACGAGCGTGTCGCAGGCGCTGGTCATGGAGCGTGCGCTCGGGATCAGCACCGGCCATGCCGAGACGTTCGCGTTCTGCGAGCAGTGGATCCGGCGTCTGGAAGGCGACCCGTTGCCCGAGTTCGCCGAAGGCTGGAACGCCTCGTCAGCGCGCGTATGACCGTGGGTCACCACAGGTAGATCACCAGCACCGCGGTCCAGAGCGTGAGCAACCACGCGTCGGTGCTGTGGCGCAACCACGTCGGCGCTGTCCGCACCTCCATGAAATAGCGGATGATGAGACGACACTTGATGAAGCCCAGCACGATTGCCACGACGGTGATCGGAATGCTCGCCCCGACGTGACCGCCGGAATGGCCGGGCGCCAGCCACCACGACGCCACGGTGATCGCCGAAAGAACCACCCACACGACGGTGATGGCGCGGCCGTCACTGACACTGACCCTGGTCGTCATCGATCACCTCATCACGTACAGCAGACCGAAGATGACCACCCACAGCAGATCGACCATGTGCCAGTAGGCGGCGACGGACTCGATCATCGGAATCCTGCGCTTGCGCGGATTCCGTAACTCGCGCACCACGATTCCCAAGATCAGCAGGCCCAGCATGACGTGGAAGAGATGGACTCCGGTGAGCATGTAGTAGAAGTTGAAGAACTCGTCGAAATGAGAGGGGCCGCCCATCGTCTGCCCCGCAGCGATCTTGGCGGACCATTCGTAGGCTTTGATCCCGATGAAGGCCACCCCGCAGGCGCCGCCGAGGTAGGTCAACCGCAAAGCGGCGGCGATGTCCCCGGCGCGGGCAGCCAGCACACTGCGTGCGACGAACCACGAACTGGTCAGCAGCACAACGGTGTTCAGCGCACCGATGGTGAGGTTCAGATGCTGCTGCGCCTCGAGGAACTGCTGCGGCGCCATGGCGCGGTGGACCATGAAGATCACAAAGTAGGAGCCGAAGATGATGAGATCTCCGAGGACCATCACCCAGATGGCGTTGTCGCCCGGAAGGTGATCGCGTCCGGCCCGTTCGTCGGCCCGGAGTGGCTGTGCCCGAGTGTCGGTCACGGCAGCGGTGCCTGGTCGGCTGGTTGCTCTTCGTTGGCCTTCTTGAGGAAGAAGATCACGCAGGACAGCCAGAATCCGAAGATCGCGGTCCCGGTCCAGAACGACATCGAGCCGTTCCACGAGAACGGGCCCGCGGGCGCCACGAACACCGGAACGGCCAGGATCTCGGTGACGATCTGCCACACCGTCACGTAGGCAAGCCACTTCGGGAAGATGTTGTTGCGGTCGTAGAGGATTGCGATGGCGAAGCCGAAATACGCTGTGGTGAAACAGCCGAGCGAACCGACATAGGACAGGCATCCGAGGTCATAGAGCAACGCCATGACCTCGGGGTCGCGATCCGGGCGGAACGTGGCCGCCAGAAAACAGAACGCGACGAGCAGGCAACCGGGCAGCGCGCCGACAGCCATGCCGCCCATGTAGACGTAGGCCATCACCGACCCAGATGTCATGCGTTTCATGTGATAGACGACGATGCCGTTGGCCACGCCCGCCCCGCCGACGATCAGTATCAGGATGCCGAATCCGATCTGGATCGTCAGGTTGTGCTCGGCGAAGAACTCGACCTTCTGCGCGGTCGTGACGTCGGGCCGGGGTGGCGGCATGGTCCTGGCGAGCGCGAAGAAGATGATGCCGAACGCCGTGTAGAACGCGGGGACGATCGTGAAGACGATCCAGATGTCGCGCTTGCTCACCGGCCGCGTGGGCGCATCGGTGGCCGGCGGTGAGACGGTGGCGCTCACCGTGCCGACACCCCTTCCTCGACCGCCTGCCGTTGCAGCGCCGCGCGCAGCACGAAGAACATCACCGACACGAACACGACCAGTGCACCGCCGCGCAGCCAGAACGAGATGACCCCGTCCCAGGCCAACGGACCGGTGCGCAGCACCGCGGCGGCCGCGGCCGGAGCCATCGCCAGGCCGGTGACGACCGCGAAATGGCCGACCCAGCGCGGGAACACGGGCTTCGGTCCCGAATCGAGATAGATCGCGAGGCCGAGGAGCAGATTCTGGGCGACGAGCATGCCGACGGGGGCCACCAAGGTGATCCATGCGAGATCGTTGAGCAGCAGGAGTAATTCGGGGCTGCGGTCGGGACGGAACGCCGCGACGAGGTAGAAGATGTCGGCCAGTGCGAAAAGTGTTGCGCCGCTGACCGCTGCGGTCAGATAGCAATAGGCCAGCGCGTGGCTCTGGGACGTCATCCGTTTCATCTGGACGACGATCACCATGAAGAACGGCAGCAGCATGATGCCGCAGAGGTTGTAGGTGATCATGGAAAACCGGATCATCGCGGTGTTGTCCGCGTAGAACGCCGCGACCTGATCGGCCGTCATCTGAGGCGACATCGGCGGAAGGAAGCCCGGAAACGCGACGAACGCGATCAACAGGACCGCGCCGAATATCGGTGCGGTCCACAAGCTGATCAGCTGGGTTCTGATGTTCGCCGTCTTGGGCAGGTCCTCGGCCTCGGCGAGAATCTGCATCCGACCTCCCTGATCGCGGGAATGTGAGTAGCCGATCGGCTACTCGCCCTCCCGCGACAGTAGCCGATCGGCTACCAAACCTCCAGGGGTCCGCGAAATCCCTACAGGGACAGGATCGTCGCGGATGCCGTGCCCGGCGCGCCGTAGACCTGGGCCAGCCCGACCCGCGGTTGGCCCGGTACCTGGCGGTCACCCGCTTCACCGCGGAGCTGACGGACGAGCTCGTGCATCTGACGCAGCCCCGAGGCGCCGATCGGTTCGCCGTTGGCGATCAAGCCGCCGTCGGTGTTGACCGGGATCGAACCGTGGATCTCGGTGGCTCCGTCGGCGAGCAGCTTCTCCTGCTCGCCGTCGGCGCAGAGCCCGGTCTCGGCCATGTGGATGACCTCCGCGCCGGCATCGGTGTCCTGCAACTGGGCGACGTCGACGTCCTCCGGTCCGATACCCGCGATCTCGTAGGCGGCCTTGGCGGCGTATACCGTCGGCGACGAGTCCTCGTCGAGCGGTGCGGACGTCGCGTGCACCTCGTAGGCGCCGAAGGTCCGCGTGCGGATCTCGCTGGCGCGCACGTACACCGGCTTGTCGGTGAATTTATGGGCGATGTCGCCACGGCACATGATCACCGCAGCCGCACCCTCGTCCGGTGCGCAGAACATGTACTGGGTCAGCGGATAGTTCAGCGCCGGCGACGCCAGGATCTCCTCGACCGATATCTCTTTGCGGCGGAAAGCATTCGGGTTCAACGCCCCGTTGCGGAAGTTCTTGTTGGCGACCCGGGCCAGCGTCTCCTGGGAGATGTTGTGCTTGTGGATGTAGTGATTGGCCTTCATGCCGAAGAACTTCGTGGTCACGAACTGGCCGTTCTCGGCATACCACTGTGGCAGTGCGAGTTTGGCCGGGTCGTCGGTGAACGCACCACGCGGGTGCTTGTCGAGACCCACCGCCACGCCGATGTCGTACTTGCCCAGCCGGATCGTGTCGGCCGTCTGCTGGATGGCGCTGGCCGACGTGGCGCAGGCGTTGAACACGTTGGTGAAGGTGATGCCCGTCAGGCCGACGAGGCGCGTCACCGAATCCGGATTGGACACTTCGTAACTGCCGCCGAAGCCGAACTGGATGTCCTTCCACTCGACGCCGGCGTCGGCGAGCGCGAGCCGGATCGCCTCGGCGCCCATCTGGACCGCCGGCTTGTCGAAGCGGCCGAACGGATGCAGTCCCACGCCGATGATGGCGACGTCGTTGGTCATGTCTGTGTTGTCCTTCGAACTAGACGGGCTGGAACGCGAACGTGACAACCTCGTTGCCGTCGGCGTCAGTGGTGAACGGGATCATCGTGAGTTCGACCTCTTGGCCGAAAGTCAGCTTCGCCGGGTCGTTCTCGGTGAGGCGGCCCTCCACGCGGATCGTGTCGCCGAGTTGGACCAGCCCCACGCCGAAGGGCACGAAGTCCTTGCCCGTGGGGCCCGCATAGGGCGCGCCGGGGGGAAAGCCCTGCGTGGTCCACGCGATGACGGTGCCGCGCCGGGGAAGCAACACTTCGGCCATCTCGGCGCTGCTGCACTTCGGGCAGTGGTCCTGTACCGGGAACACGGTGGCCCCGCACGCGCCACACTCACTACCGATCAGCTGTGGATTCTCGGCGGGCCAGGTGGAGATTTCGGGCGCCAGCGCCCGCTGCGATGTCGACACGTCGTTGAACATAATCGGAAATGACGTTCTCGTCTAGAGAGAACATCTCCTGTGAATGCATGAATTGCGTGCGTTCAGGCCGGCTGGACGGCAGAGGCCCGATTCGCGAGCTCCCGATCTGGCCCGGGGCTACTTGCCCTTGTTCATCACCTTGTCGGCGGCGGCCCAGTGCTCGTCGGACACCCACAGCCGCGCGAACGCCGCGACGGCCTCGGTGGTCGGGACGCCCCGCATCACCCGCTTGACCTCGCCGGCGGGTGCGGCGGCCAGCAGGCGCGCGGTCAGCCGCCACTGCTCGTCGAAACTCGCCCTCGGGATGACCTGGTCGACGAGGCCGATGCGCTCGGCGTCGGTGGCCGCGAGGATGCGTCCGGTGCCTGCCAGCAACAGGGCTCTGCTGTATCCGACCAGCTCGACGAGGCGTTCGGCGCCGCCCCAGGCGGGCATGATCGCCAAAGCGACCTGATTGAAGCCGATCTTGATGTCGTCGGCGGCCACCCGGATGTCGGCGGCCACGGCGAATTCGGCGCCGCCGCCGAGGGCATGGCCGTTGAGGGCGGCCAGCACCGGGCCGGGGAACCCGGCAATGCGATCGCAGATCGACCTCATCCGGAAAGCCATCGCCGCAGCCTGTTCCTCGGTGCGCAGGGCGCTGAGCTCCTTGAGGTCCCCGCCGGAGACAAAGGCCTTGTCACCGGCTCCGGTCAGCGCAAGCGCAGCCGCGCCCGCAGCGCCGTCGAGCGCCTTGTCGAGCTGGTCCATGGTCTCGAGGGAGATCGCGTTCCGCGCGTGCGGGCGATCGATGGTGATGGTCGCCAGACCATCGTCGATTTCGAGGTCGACCATCGGGCATTCTCCCTCTGCGGTATTGGCATTCTCGCAGGCGGAGAATAGCATCACCCTCGAATCGCGAGGATTTCCAAGTCCTCGTGGACGGTATCTCCTCGCGGACGGGAAAGGGTGGCCGGCAGCCATGCGGACGATTCCTGCGGAGCTGGTCAGGCGCTATGAGCAGGAGGGGCACTGGACCAGGGAGACGCTCGGGGACCTGCTGGCCCGCGGGCTGGCGGACAGCCCCGACACCGGATTCTGCGTGCACTCCTCGCTGCGGCCCTACGAAGGAACGTTCGGCGAGGTCGAACGGGATGCCCGGCTGTTGGCGGCCGGGCTGCGGGAGCGCGGGGTCGGGCCCGGTGACGTGGTGGCGCTGCAGTTGCCGAACTGGCGCGAGGCGGCGGTCACGTTCTGGGCGTCGTCCTTCCTCGGTGCCGTGATCGTCCCGATCGTGCACTTCTACGGCCGCAAGGAGATCGGGCACATCCTGTCCGTGGCGAAGCCGCGCGTGTTCATCACGACCGAGGAGTTCGGTCGGATGCGCCACCAGCCCGATCTTTGTGCAGACGTGCCGATCGTCGGGCTGGTCGGGGATAACTCTTTCGACGAACTGCTCGCCGACGAGCCGTTGACAGGCACGATCTCCGCAGATCCCGCGTCGCCGGCCCTGATCGCCTTCACCTCGGGGACCACCAGGGACCCCAAGGGCGTGATCCACAGCCACCAGACTCTGAGCTTCGAGACCCGCCAGCTGCTACAGAACTATCCGCCGGACCGTGGCCGTCAGCTCACGGCCACCCCGGTCGGTCATTTCATCGGGATGGTCGGCGCACTGTTGATCCCGGTTCTCGAGGGTTCGCCTATCGATCTGTGCGACGTCTGGGACCCCGGCATGGTCCTGCAGCTGATGGAAAGCGACGGTCTGTCCATCGGGGGAGGCCCGCCGTACTTCGTCACCAGCCTGCTCGATCACCCTGACTGCAAGCCCCATCATCTCCGCCATTTCAAGGCGGTCGGGCTGGGCGGCTCGACGGTCCCCGCTGCGGTGACTCAGCGGCTCACAGACTTGGGCATGTTCGTGTTCCGCTCCTACGGCAGCACCGAGCATCCCTCGATCACCGGATCGCGCCCGAGTGCGCCGGAGGCCAAGCGACTCTTCACCGACGGTGACCCGCGACCCGGGGTGGAGATCAAGCTGGGGCCTGACGGGGAGATCTACAGCCGCGGCCCTGACCTGTGCCTCGGCTACACCGACGACGAGCTCACCGACCGGGCGTTCGACGACGAGGGCTGGTACCGCACCGGCGACATCGGGGTGCTCGACGCCGACGGATACCTGACCATCACCGACCGCAAGGCCGACGTCATCATCCGCGGCGGCGAGAACATCAGCGCCCTGGAGGTCGAAGAGGTGCTGTTGTCGATGCCGGAGGTCGCCGAGGCGGTCGTCGTCGCCGCGCCCGACCAACGGCTGGGGGAGCGGACAGCCGCGGTGTTGCGCATACGCGAGGGTCACCCGATGCCGAGCCTCGACGACGTTCGTGCGCACTTCAGGGGCGCAGGCGTCGCGACCCAGAAGTGGCCGGAGGAGTTGCACCGGGTTCCGGAAGGGCAGGACTTCCCCAGGACCGCCAGCGGGAAGGTCCAGAAGTACGTGATCCGGCAGCAGGTCGCGGCCGGCGGGGTCGTTGCGGCCCACCGAAAATGAGAATACGATTCTCTGGATAGGAAAAGGAGTCTTTCATGGGACAACTGTCGCACCGGGTGGATATCCCGTTCCCGCTGTTCGATGCGGACAACCACCTCTACGAGCCGCCGGAGGCGATGACCAAGTACCTCCCCAAGGAGTACAAGGACGTCGTCCAGTACGTCGAGGTCAACGGGCGGACCAAGATCGCGCTCAAGGGCCAGATCTCCAACTACATCCCGAACCCCACGTTCTCGGTGGTGGCCAAGCCGGGTGCCTGGGAGGAGTACTTCAAGTTCGGCAACCCTGACGGCAAGAGCAAGCGTGAGCTGTTCGGCGAGCCGATGAAGGCCATCCCGGCGTTCTTCGAGCCCGAGCCGCGCATCAAGGTGATGGACGAGCTCGGCGTCGACCGCAGCCTGATGTTCCCGACGCTGGCAAGCCTGATCGAGGAGCGTCTCTCTGACGATCCCATCGCGATCCACGTGATCATCCACGCGCTCAACGAGTGGTTGCACGAGGTCTGGGGCTTCAACTACCAGAACCGCATCTTCACCACGCCCGTCATCACGCTGCCCATTGTCGAGAAGGCGATCGAGGAGCTGGAGTGGTGCGTCAAGCGTGGCGCCCGTGCCATCCTGATCCGGCCCGCGCCGGTGCCAGGGTTCCGCGGACCCCGTTCCTTCGCGCTGCCCGAGTTCGATCCGTTCTGGGAGCGCGTCGTACACCACGACATCTTCGTGGGCATGCACTCCTCGGACAGCGGCTACTCGCGCTACACGTCCGAATGGGACGGCGCCGCCCAGGAGATGCTGCCGTTCCAGACCAACGCGATGTCGATCCTCAACGAGTGGCGACCCATTCAGGATGCCGTGGCGTCGTGGGTGATTCACGGCGCGCTGTTCCGCTTCCCGAAGCTGAAGGTCGGCATCGTCGAGGCCGGCTCGAAGTGGATGTTCCCGCTGCTGGATTCGATGGCCGAGGTGTACAAGAAGGCTCCCGAGGCCTTCCTGGGCAACCCGATCGAAGAGATCAAGAACCGGATCTACGTCAGCCCGTTCTACGAAGAGGGCATCGATGACCTGATCAACCTGATCGGTGTCGACCAGGTGCTCTACGGTTCCGACTGGCCGCACCCCGAGGGTCTGGCCGAGCCCACCCACTACGTGACGGCGCTCGAGCACCTCTCGGTGGAGGATCAGGCCAAGATCATGGGCGGCAACCTGGGACGTCTCGTCACGACGTGACCTACCAAGCTCGATGGCAGACCATCCCCGAGTTGGTCGCCAGCGCGGCGGACCGGTTCGGCGACAGCGAAGCTGTCGTCGACGGTCCGCTGCGTTTGTCCTTTACCGAACTCGTCGAGCGGATCCGTTGTGCCGCAGGCGCGTTCGCCGACCTCGGTATCGACAAAGGGGATCGCGCCGCGATCTGGGCGCCCAACAGCGCCGAGTGGATCATCTCCGCCTTCGGTCTGCTCACCGCCGGCGGTGTACTGGTTCCGGTCAACACCAGGTTCAAAACCGAGGAGGCGGGCGACATCATCGCCCGCAGCGGCGCCAAGGCCGTCCTCGTCCAGCAGGGCTTCCTCGGCGTCGACTACGTGGCACCCGGCGGGGTGCCCGTGATCGACCTGAAATCGGACTTCCTCTCCAGCGGCGCGCCGTTCAGCAGGCCGGTGACCTCCACCGACATCTCGGACATCATCTTCACGTCGGGTACCACCGGGCGGCCCAAGGGCGTGATGATGCATCACGCGCAGAACCTGCGGCTCTACGAGGAGTGGTGCGACCTCGCCGACCTGCGCCGGGGCGACCGCTATCTCATGGTCAACCCGTACTTCCACACCTTCGGCTACAAGGCCGGGTTGATCGCGTCGTTCATCCGCGGTGCGACGATGCTGCCGATTTCGGTGTTCGACGTCGACAGGGTGGTGGAACTCATTGCGGCGGAACGCATCACGATGCTTCCCGGCCCGCCGACGCTGTACCACTCGCTGCTGTCCCTGCCTGACAAGTCGAAGCTCGCCACGCTGCGGGCCGGGGTGACCGGTGCGGCCGACATCCCCGTCGAGCTGATTCGGCGGGTGCACGAAGAGCTGCCGTTCCAGACCCTGGCGACGGGCTACGGCCTCACCGAGGCCGGTACCGTCACACTGTCGCGGCCCGGTGATTCGTTCGAGGACATCGCAACCACCGCGGGAGTCGCCTGCGACGGTGTCGAGATGCGCATCGCCGACGACGGCGAGGTGCTGGTGCGGGGCTACACGGTCATGCAGGGCTACCTCGACGACCCGGCGGCTACCGCCGAGACCATCGACGACGACGGCTGGCTCCACACCGGTGACCTCGGCACCGTGGACGACGCGGGCAGGCTGCGGATCGTCGGGCGCAAGAAGGACATGTTCATCGTGGGCGGCTTCAATGCCTACCCCGCCGAGATCGAGGGCTTTCTGCTGGAGCACCCCGCCGTGGCGCAGGCCGCCGTCATCGGCGTCCCCGACGAGCGCATGGGGCAGGTCGGCAAGGCCTTCGTCGTGGCCAAGGCCGGCCCGAACGGCTCGGGGGCGGGGCTGGACGGCGACGATCTGATCGCCTGGTGTCGCGACCGAATGGCCGGTTTCAAGGTGCCCCGGTATGTAGAGTTCCTCGACGAGTTGCCGTTGAATGCGACCGGCAAGGTGATGAAAGACAAACTGCAGAACCTCGGGCGCTGAGCGGACGCACAGCGCGTAAACAGCATTTCCGCTGACAGACCTTTTGTCCGGACGCGCAAAACGGGGGTACTGTCATAGGCGATACTCAAAAAAGAAGAACGACATTCTCATAACGACGACAGGTTGATGACGCAGCAGACAAGGAGGTCGGTGTGCCGTCTTTCAGGCGCCGCGACTCGGTGATCGACGCCGATCGCGTCGAAGAATCGACCGCGGAACCTGACCGTCCGACGGACGCCGAACAGGCTCGGGCGCTCGCCGAGGAAGCCGAAGCAGAGGCCGCCGAGGCCGACGCGATGGCCGCGGCCGCCAAGGCGCGGGCCCGCGCCGCGAGACTCCGCCGCGAGGCCCTCGCCGCCACCGAAACCGCGCCGGGTACCGCCGAGGCCCCGGCCGCCGAGGCGGAGACGGACGTCGTCAAGGCCGACAACGACGAGTCGACCGGAGTCGAACTCGGGATCGACGAGGCGCCGGACGCGGTGACGCCGCGCAAGCGCCGCAGACTGCGGTTGAAGCCGACGAAGTTCGGCGTTGGCATCGCGGCGATCCTCGTGGCCATCCTGGGGACGGTGGCTCTGCTCGCCGCAAGCGGCTACATGATCGTCGAGCACCGAAATGCCGAGAAGGTCCGGCAGCAGACCGCCGAGTACTCGGCAGCCGCCCGGCAAAGCGTCGTCACGCTGATGTCATTGGACTTCAACAACGCCGAGGCCGATGTCCAGCGCATCATCGACAACTCGACGGGCCAGTTCAAGTCCGACTTCGAGTCGCAGGCGGCCGATTTCGTGAAGGTGGCCCAGGATTCGAAGGTCGTCACCGAGGTCACGGTCAACTCCACCGCTGTCGAGTCGATGTCCGATGACAAGGCCGAGGTGCTCGTCGCAGCCGCATCGCGCGTCACCAACACCGCCGGAGCCAACCAGGAGCCACGTACGTGGCGCCTCAGCGTGAGCCTTGAGCGCGAGAACGGTCAGATCAAGATGGCGAAAGTCGAGTTCGTGCCGTGAGCGACGAAGAGCGCACACCAGAGCGCGTCACCGAAACCACGGATCCCACCGACGCTGACGAGACCGCCGTCGAGGAAACTGTCGACGACACGTCCGACGAGGTCGTGTCCGGCGAAGAAGAGACCGATCGGTCCGCCGAATCGCCCACGAAGACGCGTCGACGGTCGGGGCGGGCACTGGCCGTCGGGGCGGTGCTGGCGTTCGTTCTGCTCGCCGCGTCCGCGGGCCTGACCAGCTGGCTCTACTTCAACGACTACCGGCCCGATCAGGAGACCAATCCCGCAGCGGAGCAGGTCGCGCTCGACGCCGCCAAGACAGGCACCGTCGCGCTGCTGTCCTACTCACCGGAATCGCTCGACCAGGATTTCGCCAACGCCAAATCGAAACTGACGGGTGATTTCCTCTCCTACTACACACAATTCACCGAGCAGATCGTCACGCCCGCAGCTCGGGAAAAGTCCGTCAAGACCGCCGCGTCCGTGGTCCGGGCTGCCGTGTCGGAGATGGCGCCCGATTCCGCGGAGGTGCTGGTCTTCATCAACCAGACCACCACCAGCAAGGAGAACCCCGACGGCGCTTTCGCGGCCAGCAGCGTGAAGGTGGGCCTGACGAAAATCGACGGCAACTGGCTGATCGAGTCGTTCGACCCGGTGTAGGCCGTATAGCCTCGAACGCCGTGACCATGACGGCGATCCTGCCCGTGCCGCAGAGCCTGGTTTCCCGGCCCGAGGCGGTGTTCTCGCCCGTTGCGGGGCAGTCGCCGCTCATGCGCATCGTGACAGCACTGGCCTCCGTCGCCGACGTGGTCGTCGCAGCAGCCGCCCCACTGGCCGACGAGGTGCGGAAAACACTGTCACCACTGCACCTTTCAGGGGCGCAGGTGTGCATCGCCGACGATCCGGGCTCGTGGGCCGAGTGCGTCGCTACAGCGCTGCGCGTTCTCGGCGGCTCGGGTCCGGTGCTGCTGCACGACATCGCGTGGCCGCTGGTCTCGCCGACCACGCTCGAGCGTGTCATGGTCGCACTGAACGACGGCGCGACAGCGGTGCTGCCGGTGTGTCCGGTGACCGACAGCATCAAAGCCGTCGATGCGAAGGGGGCGGTGACGGCGACCGTCGAGCGGTCCCCGCTTCGCACCGTGCAGTACCCGCGGGGTTTCGCTGCCGACGCATTGTCCGGTCTGGTGGCCCGCGCCGGATCCGCCGAACTCGACACCGTGCTGCGCTCGGAAATACCGGTGACGTCGATCGAGGGCGACACCGACACCGTTTCAGTTCAATTGCCGCGCGACGCAAGCTATCTCGCAGCGGTCATCGAGAGCCGGAGTGACGGCCCCGGTCGCTGAGGAGATGCTGCGCGACGGCGACGTCGCGGGCATAGGTCACCTTCAGGTTGGCGGCGTCGCCGTCGAACGTCCGCACCTCCACATCGGTGTAGTGCTCGATGCACGATGACGTGTCGGTGCCTTCGAACCTGTCGCGCTCCGCGCAGCGATACGCGTGCAGCAGGTCACGGGCGCGAAAGGCCTGCGGCGTCTGGACTCTGACCAGTGCCGGACGACCGGACACGGAACTGAGGCCGTCGTCGCCGGCCGCCGCGAGGTGCTCGACCGGCAGGGCGGGCAATGCGCCGCCGAATTCGCGAGCGAGCGCGATCGCCTGACGGAACATTTCCGGACCCGCGAGCGGCCGCGCGGCATCGTGGATGGCGACGACGTCGACGCTGCCCGACTCGATGTCGCCGGCCAGATATCGCACGACATTGGTCTCCGAACCGTGCCTGGTGTCCCCACCTTCGACCAATTCGATTGCCGCGTCGCCGAGTTCGCGGCTGACGGTGTCGCGAGCGAGATCGAACTCACCCTTGCGGAACACCAGAACCGTCCTCGCGATCTCCGGCAACCGGGTCAACGTGTCCAGCGACCACGCGAGCATGCTCCGGCCCGCCAACGGCAGGTATGCCTTGTTCCCGTCGGCGCCCACCCGGGTACCGAGGCCCGCGGCCAGCACCACACCGACGGCGTCCATGACGCGACCCTATCGCGCAGCGGACAGCAGCCTGACGAAGCGGCCGGGGCTTCGGCGGACGCGTCGAGCCCCGTGCACCGCTACGCTCTGCCCGGCGGAGGAAAGGGGACGAGCAGTGAGCGACCAACCGCAGCGATCATTCGGCCAGTTGCACCGGATCAAGCAGATGACCGGCCGCGACCCGCACGAGGCCGGGCGGGCCGCGACCCCGCTCGAGCTGCTGTTCGACCTGACATTCGTCATCGCGTTCGGGATCGCGGCGTCGCAGTTCGCGCACCTGCTCGCCGAAGGACACGTGGCGGCCGGCCTCGCAGGGTTCTTCTTCGCGATGTTTGCGGTGTGTTGGGCCTGGATCAACTTCAGCTGGTTCGCCTCGGCCTATGACACCGATGACTGGGTGTACCGGCTGACGACGATGCTGCAGATGGTCGGCGTCATCATCCTGGCCCTCGGACTACCCCAGATGTATGCGTCGATCGAGCACGGCGGACACGTCGACAACGTCGTGGTCGTCGCGGGCTATGTGGTGATGCGCGTGGCGATGGTCGCCCAGTGGCTGCGGGCCGCCAGGCAGGATCCCCCACGCCGCAAAGCCTGCCTGACGTACGCGCTGTGGATCACTGTTGCTCAGATCGGTTGGATCGTTGCGATCTTCGTCCACACCTCGGTGCCCGCCACGATCGCGATCGTCCTGTCGCTGGTGCTGGTCGAGGTCATGGGGCCCGTCATCGCCGAGTTCCGCCAGGGTGGCACGCCGTGGCACGCCCACCACATCGCCGAGAGGTACGGGCTGTTCACGATCATCGCCCTCGGTGAGGGGGTCGTGGGAACGGTGGCATCGCTGACGGCGCTGGTCGGCGAGCAGGGCTGGTCGGTCGAGGCGGTGTTCGTCGCCATTGCCGGCACCGGCCTCACATTCGGCATGTGGTGGACGTATTTCGTGCTGCCGCAGGCCGACATCCTGCACGCGCGCCGCGAACGCTCCTTCTGGTTCGGCTATCTGCACATCATCGTGTTCGCCTCGATCGTCGCGACCGGTGCGGGCCTGCACGCCGCCGCGTACTACATCGAGCACCATTCCGAGCTGTCGTCGGTCGCGACGGTGCTCACCGTCGTCATCCCGGTTGGCATCTACATCCTTGCGATCTACGTGCTCTACTCGCTGCTGGCGCACACGGTGGAGGCCCTGCATGTGCTTCTGCTGCTGCTGACCGTGGCGGTGCTCGCCGTCGCGGTGTTGCTGGCCGCCGGCGGCATCTCGATGGCCAATTGTCTGCTCGTCGTCACGCTGGCCCCGGTGGTGTCCGTCGTGGGCCACGAACTGGTGGGGCACCGGCACGCTGCCGCGGCGGTGGAGAGGAACACGTCGACTTCCTCGTGATCTCCGGTTACGTCGGGATCTTCGCGAGCGCGACCGGGTCGTCCGCGACGAGTTGCCTGCGGGCCTTGCGGCGGGTGATGAGTATGCCGGTGATCGCAACCGCCCATACGAGGTACTGAAGCGTCCACGCCACCCGGAACGACTCGAAGGAGATGCCGCCGGTCGCCTCCATGGTCAGCCCCATCGCAAGCATCAACAGCAGGGACGCGAGGAACCCGCCCATATTCACCATGCCCTGCGCCGTGCCCAATGTCGCGCGGGTGTTGAACGTCCTCGCGAGGTCGAATCCGACCATGGAACCGGGCCCGCCGAAGGACATCACCGTGATCAACACGATGAGCAGCCACAGCGGTGCAGGGCCGGGTAGCGCGAGCACCACGGTCCACACCAGGGCGTTGCTGGCGATGATGCCCAGCACCAGTCGGGACCGGCGGTGCGGGTAGCGGCCGGTGACGAAACCGATCAGCACTCCGAAGCCGACCGCGGTGGCTACGGACAAGCTCAGCAACGCACCGGCCACACCGGCCGAAAGACCTTGCGCTTCCGTCAAATAGGGCACGCCCCACATGAGCGCGAACACGGTGAGGGAGAACTGCGTCCCCATATGGGTGAAGAAGCCGAGGCGGGTCCCGGGACGTAGCCACACCGTCTTGAGGCTGTGCAGCGTCTCGCGAACCGACATCGCCTCGACGGTCGCCGCCGCGCCGTCCGGGGTGTTCTTCACCACGAGCAGCGTCAGCACGATCGACAGCACGCCGAGCGCTGCGGCAGACACGTAGGCGACCGACCATCCGGCGGCGTGGAGCAGCGCCAGGAACGGCACGGCCGACAGCACCTGGCCCAGTTGGCCGAAGATTCCCGTCAGTTGCGTGACCAGCGGAATCTGCCGCGGCCCGAACCAATGGGGGACGAGACGCAGGACGGAGATGAAGGTGAACGCATCGCCGAGCCCCACGACCGCGCGGGCGGCGATGGCTGCGGGCAGCGACTCGGTGAAGGCCAGAACGAGCTGACCGGAGCCCATCAGCGACGCCCCGGCGACGATCAGCGCGCGCGACCCGAATCGATCGAGCAAAAGCCCCGCGGGGATCTGGGCACCTGCGTACACCACGACCTGAAGCACGACGAATGTCGACAACAACGAGGGGCCCGTGCTGAAGCGGTCCGCCGCCGCGAGGCCAGAGACGCCCAGGGTGGTCCGGTCCAGGACGGCGACGACGTATGCGAGCAGCCCGGTCGCCCAGACAATCCAGGGACGCACGAGCGGGCACCTCACAATTAGCTGACTTTGTCTTAATGTCCTGCTCGAACTGGCAGGCGCTCCCATCGTCGCGCATTTCTGGTGTCTCGCGCCAATCGATTTGCTCACACCCTGGGTGTCGGAATCCGAGTGCCAGTGAGGACGAAGTTGGCTGAATTTGCACGGTGATGTTGGCAAATTGACTGCATGTGCATTATTCGCCCTGATAGAAGTTCCTATTGAGCAGGGGGTGTGCTGAAAGAAGATGAAGAGGATACTTCGCTCGTTTTGCACCGCGAGCAGTTACAGTGTGTGCATGTTCCGCTCAGGCCTCCGACCGGCCTGCGACGCCGCACCCGTGGAGACGCCGCTGCATGGCTGAATATCGCCTCGAAGACCTCGCTCGGGTATCGGGAGTCAGTGCCCGCAACATCCGCGCCTACCGCGAGCGCGGGCTGCTCGATGCGCCTCGCCGGGTCGGTCGGTCCGCGCTGTACGACGACTACCACCTGTCCCAGCTCAACACCATCAGCCAACTACTGCGCAAGGGCTACAACTCGGCCCACATCGCAGAGTTCTTCGCGAGCATGCGCCAGGGAACCGACCTGGCGGACATCCTCGGGTTGCAGCAGGCCGTGCTGGGCCCGTCCAAGGACCCGCACGCCAACGGCACGTCGATGGGCATCCACCCCGACAGCGACGAGGGCCGCAAGCTCATCGAATACGGGCTGGCCAAAGTTGTCGGCGGCAAGATCATGGTCGTCGACAGCGTGGCCGCGGAAGTCCTGGAACGGTCACCCGACCAGATGCTCTGCGTGCGGGCGCTCCTGCGGTTCGTCGAGGCCGCCGCGGAATCTGTCGATGACCTCGCGGAGGCGTTCGTGGACAGTCTCGTCGAGCTGTATCGGGCCCGAGTCGGCGCCAACCACCTACCGCGCCCCGAAGAAATGGATGAGATCCGGCAGGTCGTGCAGGATTACCGCGCGCTGGGGGAGAAGGTGATGGCGTCCCGCTTCGACCAGGCCATGCGGCGCCACATGGTCACGTCTGCGTCGGGCTACACCGCGGGAATCCTCCTCGGCGGAGTGTGGGAGCCCCGGCGAGGCGCGTAGGCGCAGCACTGCGCCATCGCTGCACGGGTGGCCGCGCTCGTGTCGATGGTGGGCCCGAGGGACCGACACCAACCGTTCCCGGGCCGCGGTGTCGGGCTGAGAAGCTGGGCGGGGGGTAGTTCCGGCGCCGGACTTACTGATTAGTAGGTTTTGACAGCAAACTTGTGTCCGAGCAGCGAAACCACGACAAGACAGTTCCACCGATCTTGTCGTCCCCAGGTTGACCATCTGGACACGACGTGCGAACGAAATTTTTCAGATAACGATTCGATAACAATACTGCTTTGAACTGCGATTCTTTCTTACTCGACCGTAACCACCTGCATGCAGGACGTTTGTCCCGGATAGCTCGCGGCTCTCATGAACGGCGCGTTATGCAACGCGCTGTTACCGATGCGTAGAACTCGCCAGTAACCATTTGAGGCGCCAAACTGGGTCAGTCTCTTATGACACTCTTACTACGGCTGGAGTGTCCGCCCACGGGCTCTCCCGGCACGCGACGACTGCGACCCAGAGCGCCGCGGACGAGACCAGCCGGATTCGACGCCGAATCGCAAGGCCTACGCCGGGTGCTCAGGCAAGCACCCGCGAAAACGCACAGCACCGAGCCTCACCATGAGCGATGTTGAGCGCGGAACAGCACCAAGGAGAACACAAGACGTGACGATCAACGACCAGCACCGTGCGACCGCCGGCTCCGACGAGGCCGATCAGGCCTTCGAACCTTTGACCGGAACGCACGCACTCGTCGATCGACTGCACTCCGGGGAGCCGTACGCGGTGGCGTTCGGCGGCCAGGGTGGTCCTTGGCTGGAGAACCTCGAAGAGCTCGTCAACTCCGCGGGGATCGAATCCGAGATCAGCCAGCTGGTCGCCGAGGCCGAACTGCTGCTCGAGCCGCTGGCGCGCGAACTGGTCGTGGTCCGCCCGATCGGGTTCGAGCCCATGAAGTGGATACGGGCGCTGGCGGCCGACGAGCCGCTGCCCTCGGCCAAGGACCTCACCACCGCGGCCATCTCCGGGCCCGGCATCCTGCTCACCCAGATGGCCGCTCAACGGGCCCTCAAGCGTCAGGGCCTCGACCTCGACAATCATCCCCCGGTCGCCATCGCCGGCCACTCACAGGGCGTCACCGCCGTGGAATCGCTCAAGGCCCGCGGCGCCCGTGACGTCGAGCTGCTCGCCATCGGTCAGCTGATCGGCGCAGGCGGTTCACTGGTGTCCCGCCGCTGCGGGATGGTCGGTCGCGGCGACAAGGCCCCGATGGTCTCCGTGCTCAACGTCGATCCCGACCGGATGGCGGAACTGCTCGACGAGTTCGCCCAGGACGTCCGCACCGTTCTGCCCCCGGCCCTGTCCATCCGCAACGGCAGGCGCTCGGTCGTCATCACCGGCACCCCCGAGCAGCTCGCCCGCTTCGAGCTCTACTGCGAGAAGATCACGGAGAAGGAAGAGGCCGAGCGCAAGAACAAGACGCGCGGCGGCGCGATCTTCCGCCCGATCTTCAACCAGCTCAACGTCGAGGTCGGCTTCCACACGCCGCGGCTGGCGGGCGGTGTCGAGCTCGTCAACGAGTGGGCGGCGCGCACCGGCCTGGACCGCGAGCTGACCCGCGAGCTGACCGAGACCATCTTCGTCAAGCCGGTCGACTGGGTTGCCGAGGTCGAGGGCCTCGCCGCGACCGGCGCCAAGTGGATCGTCGACCTCGGTCCCAGCGACACCGTCACGCGGCTGACCGCACCCGTGATCCGCGGGCTCGGCATCGGCATCGTTCCCGCCGCCACGCGCGCCGGCCAGCGCAGCCTGTTCACCGTGGGCGCCGCGCCCGCGGTCGCGCCCGCCTGGTCGAGCTACGCCCCGCAGGCCATCGCCCTGCCCGACGGCTCGGTCAAGTCGGCCACCAAGTTCACCCGCCTCACCGGGCGGTCCCCGATCCTGCTGGCGGGCATGACCCCCACCACGGTCGACGCCAAGATCGTCGCCGCCGCGGCCAACGCCGGTCACTGGGCCGAGCTCGCCGGCGGTGGCCAGGTCACCGAGGAGATTTTCGACGCGCGCGTCGCCGAGCTGACCCAGCTGCTGGAGCCGGGCCGCGCCGTGCAGTTCAACTCGCTGTTCCTGGATCCCTACCTGTGGAAGCTGCAGGTCGGCGGCAAGCGCCTGGTGCAGAAGGCCCGCCAGTCGGGCGCCCCGATCGACGGTCTGGTCGTCACCGCGGGCATCCCGGACCTCGAAGAGGCCGTGGACCTGATCGAAGAGCTGCACACCGTCGGCATCAGCCACGTCGTGTTCAAGCCCGGCACGGTCGACCAGATCAAGTCCGTCATCAAGATCGCGGCCGAGGTGCCCGAGCGTGACGTCATCGTCCACATCGAGGGCGGCCGCGCCGGCGGACACCATTCCTGGGAGGACCTCGACGACCTCCTGCTGAGCACCTACGGCGAGTTGCGCAAGTACAGCAACGTCACGATCTGCGTCGGAGGCGGCATCGGCACCCCGGAGCGGGCCGCCGAGTACCTGTCCGGTGAATGGGCCAAGCCCTACGGATTCCCCCAGATGCCGGTCGACGGCATCCTCGTCGGAACCGCCGCGATGGCGACGCTGGAGGCGACCACCTCGCCCGCCGTCAAGCAGATGCTCGTCGACACCAACGGCACCGACACCTGGGTCGGCGCGGGCAAGGCCATCAACGGCATGGCCAGCGGCCGTAGCCAACTGGGTGCCGACATCCACGAGATCGACAACACCGCGTCGCGCTGCGGCCGACTGCTCGACGAGGTGGCCGGCGACGCCGACGCCGTGGCCGAGCGTCGCGACGAGATCATCGCCGCGATGGCGAACACCGCCAAGCCTTACTTCGGTGACATCGCCGACATGTCCTACCTGCAGTGGCTGCAGCGCTACATCGAACTGGCCATCGGCGACGGCGACAGCACCGCCGACACCGCGGCCCCGGGCAGCCCGTGGCTGGCCGACACCTGGCGCGACCGCTTCGAAGAGATGCTCAAGCGCGCCGAGGCCCGCCTCAACGAGAAGGACTCCGGCCCGATCGAGTCGCTGTTCGACTCCAGCGCGGAAGGTCAGGGGCTGCTCGACAATCCGGACACCGCGATCGCCGCGCTGCTGGCCCGCTACCCGGATGCCGAGACCGTCAAGCTGCATCCCGCCGACGTTCCGTTCTTCGTGACCCTGTGCAAGAAGCCCGGCAAGCCGGTCAACTTCGTGCCCGTCATCGACAAAGACGTGCGGCGCTGGTGGCGTTCCGACTCGCTGTGGCAGGCCCACGACGCCCGCTACACCGCCGATCAGGTCTGCATCATTCCCGGCACGCAGGCGGTCGCGGGCATCACCCGCGTCGACGAGCCCGTCGGTGAACTGCTCGACCGCTTCGAGCAGGAGATCGTCGACCGCGTGCTCGCCTCCGGCGCGAAGCCGCTCCCGGTGGTGTCTCGGCGTCAGGCTCGCTCCGACGTCAGTGGACCGCTCGCCGTCGTGCTCGACTCACCCGACGTGCTGTGGGCGGGACGCACCGCGATCAACCCGGTGCACCGCATCGGCGCTCCGGGCGAGTGGCAGGTCAACGACGTGCCCGGCAAGCCCAGCGCCACCCATCCCAATACCGGTGCGCGCCTTGAGCAGAGTGCCGACAGCGCAGGCAACATCTCGGTGACGCTGAGTGTCCCGCTGTCCGACATCTGGATCGACATCCGTTTCACCCTGCCCGCGACCACGGTCGACGGCGGCGCTCCGATCGTCACCGTCGAGGACGCGTCGAAGGCGATGCGCGCGGTGCTGGCGATCGCCGCCGGCGTCGAGGGGCCCGAATCGCTTCCGCCCGTTGAGGACAACGTGTCCACGGTGAACGTCGAGTGGGACCCCGAGAAGGTCGCCGACCACACCGGCGTCACCGCGACGTTCGGCGCCCCGCTGGCCCCCGGCCTCACGCTGGTTCCCGACGCGCTGGTGGGCCTGTGCTGGCCCGCGGTGTTCTCCGCCATCGGATCGGCGCTGACCGCCGACGGCTTCCCGGTCGTCGAAGGCCTGCTGAGCCTGGTACACCTCGACCACGCCGCGCACCTGCTCGAGTCGATGCCCGCCGCGAAGTCCGAATTGACCGTCAAGGCAACGGCTTCGGAGGCGACGGACACCGAGGTCGGGCGCGTCGTCCCTGTCTCTGTCACCATCGCCGACACCGAGGGCACGGTTCTGGCCACGCTCGAGGAGCGTTTCGCGATCCGCGGACGCACCGGCGCACTCGAGCTGACCGATCCGCCGCGTGCCGGCGGGGCGATCACCGACAACGCCACCGACACGCCACGCCGCAGGCGCCGCGACGTCGTGGTCACCGCGCCCGTCGACATGAGTGCGTTCGCGGTTGTCTCCGGTGACCACAACCCGATCCACACCGACCGGGCCGCCGCGCTGCTCGCCGGACTGAAAACCCCCATCGTGCACGGCATGTGGCTTTCGGCGGCGGCGCAGCACGCCGTCACCGCCACCGACGGTCGCGCCACCCCGCCGGCCCGGCTCGTCGGCTGGACCTCCCGCTTCCTCGGGATGGTCCTGCCCGGTGACGAGATCGAGTTCCGCGTCGACCGCGTCGGCATCGACCGCGGCGCCGAGATCGTCGAGGTTTCCGCCAAGGTCGGCGGCGAGCTCGTCATGTCGGCCACGGCGCAGCTGGCCGCGCCGAAGACCGTCTACGCCTTCCCCGGCCAGGGCATCCAGTCCAAGGGCATGGGCATGGACGTACGCGCTCGCTCCAAGGCAGCCCGCAAAGTGTGGGACAACGCCGACAAGTTCACGCGCGACACGCTCGGCTTCTCGGTTCTGCACGTGGTGCGGGACAACCCGACCAGCCTGATCGCCTCTGGTGTGCACTACCACCACCCCGAGGGCGTGCTGTACCTGACGCAGTTCACCCAGGTGGCGATGGCGACCGTGGCGGCCGCCCAGGTCGCCGAGATGCGCGAGCAGGGTGCCTTCGTCGAGGGCGCCATCGCCTGCGGCCACTCGGTCGGTGAGTACACCGCGCTGGCGTGCGTCTCCGGCGTCTACGAGCTCGAAGCCCTCCTCGAGGTCGTGTTCCACCGCGGCTCCAAGATGCACGACATCGTGCCGCGCGACGCCCAGGGCCGCTCGAACTACCGGCTCGCCGCAATCCGCCCGTCGCAGATCGACCTCGACGACAACGACGTCACCGACTTCGTGGCCGAGATCGCCGAGCGCACAGGCGAATTCCTACAGATCGTGAACTTCAACCTTCGCGGCGCGCAATACGCCATCGCCGGTACCGTCCGCGGTCTGGAAGAGCTGGAGGCCGAGGTCGAGCGGCGTCGCGAGATCAGCGGCGGCAAGCGTTCGTTCATCCTGGTCCCCGGCATCGACGTGCCGTTCCACTCCTCGGTGCTGCGGGTCGGTGTCGCCGACTTCCGCCGCTCCCTGGAGCGCGTCATGCCCACCGATGCCGACCCGGAGCTGCTGATCGGGCGTTACATCCCGAACCTGGTGCCGCGGCCGTTCACAATGGACCGCGACTTCATCCAGGAGATCCGCGATCTGGTGCCGGCCGAGCCGCTCGACGAGATCCTCGCCGACTACGACACGTGGCGGAACGAAAGGCCGCGCGAGCTGTGCCGCAAGATCGTCATCGAGCTCCTGGCGTGGCAGTTCGCCAGCCCGGTGCGCTGGATCGAGACGCAGGACCTGCTCTTCATCGAGGAGGCCGCGGGCGGTCTCGGCATCGAGCGGTTCGTCGAGATCGGCGTGAAGTCGGCGCCGACGGTCGCGGGTCTGGCCACCAACACCCTCAAGCTGCCGGAGTATTCGCACAACACCACCGAGGTGCTCAACGCCGAGCGCGATGCCGCGGTGCTGTTCGCGACCGACACCGATCCCGAGCCCGAACACGACGAGCCCGCCGAAGAAGTTGCTCCGGTGGCCGAGGCGGCCCCCGCGGCAGCGGCGGCCCCAGCCCCCGCCGCTCCGGCCGCAGCGCCGTCGGGTGGCCCGCGCCCGGACGACATCGCTTTTGATGCCGCCGATGCGACCATGGCGCTCATCGCGCTGTCGGCCAAGATCCGCATCGACCAGATCGAGGCGCTGGACTCCATCGAGTCGATCACCGACGGTGCGTCGTCGCGACGCAACCAGATGCTCGTCGACCTCGGTTCGGAGCTGAACCTCGGCGCCATCGACGGTGCTGCCGAGGCCGACCTGGCCGGGCTGAAGGGACAGGTCACCAAGCTGGCTCGTACCTACAAGCCGTTCGGTCCGGTGCTGTCCGACGCGATCAACGACCAACTGCGCACGGTCCTCGGACCGTCCGGCAAGCGGCCCGCCTACATCGCCGAGCGGATCAAGAAGACCTGGGAGCTCGGTGACGGCTGGGCCAAGCACGCCACCGTCGAGGTGGCGCTGGGAACCCGCGAGGGATCCAGCGTCCGCGGGGGAGCGCTGGGTGGCCTGCACGACGGTGCGTTGGCCGACGCCGCCGCCGTGGACAAGGCGATCGACGCCGCGGTGGCCGCGGTCGGCGCGCGGCGCGGGGTTCCCGTGTCGCTGCCGTCCGCTGCCGGTGGCGGTGGTGGAGTCGTGGACTCCGCGGCGCTCGGCGAGTTCGCCGAGCAGGTCACCGGACCCGACGGCGTGCTCGCGTCGGCGGCCCGCACCATCCTCGACCAGCTGGGCCTCGGCAACGCGTTCGTGACCCCCGACGCCACGGCCGATGCCGAGCTCATCGACCTTGTCACCGCCGAATTGGGTTCGGACTGGCCGCGTTTGGTGGCGCCGGTGTTCGACGGCCGCAAGGCCGTCGTGCTCGACGACCGCTGGGCCAGCGCCCGTGAGGATCTCGTCCGGATCTGGCTGATGGACGAGGGCGACATCGACACCGACTGGGCCCGTCTCTCGGAGCGGTTCGAGGGCACCGGCCACGTCGTGGGCACCCAGGCCACCTACTGGCAGGGCAAGGCGCTGGCCGCCGGACGCAATGTCCACGCCTCGCTCTACGCCCGCGCCGCCGCGGGGGCCGAGAACCCGGGCAAGGGTCGCTACAGCGACGAGGTCGCGGTCGTGACGGGCGCGTCGAAGGGCTCCATCGCCGCATCGGTGGTGGCGCAGCTGCTCGACGGCGGCGCGACGGTCGTCGCGACGACGTCGAAGCTCGACGACGCGCGGCTGGGCTTCTACCGCCAGCTCTACCGCGACAACGCCCGCTTCGGCGCGAAGCTGTGGGTGCTGCCCGCGAATATGGCCTCCTACAACGACATCGACGCGTTGGTGGACTGGATCGGCACCGAGCAGAGCGAGAGCCTCGGGCCCAAGTCGATCCACATCAAGGACGCGCTGACCCCGACGCTGCTGTTCCCGTTCGCAGCGCCGCGGGTGGGCGGTGACCTGTCCGAGGCGGGTGCGCGCGCCGAGATGGAGATGAAGGTTCTGCTGTGGGCCGTACAGCGGCTCATCGGCGGGCTCTCCCGCATCGGGGCCGATCGCGACATCGCAGCCCGCCTGCACGTCGTGCTGCCGGGTTCACCGAACCGCGGCATGTTCGGTGGCGACGGCGCCTACGGCGAGTCGAAGGCGGCACTGGATGCGGTCGTGTCCCGCTGGAAGGCGGAGACGTCCTGGGCGCAGCGCGTCAGCCTGGCTCACGCGCTGATCGGCTGGACCCGCGGCACCGGCCTGATGGGCCACAACGACGTCATCGTCGACGCGGTCGAAGAGGCGGGCGTCACCACCTATTCGACCGAGCAGATGGCAAGCATGCTGCTGGATCTCTGCGACGTCGAGAACAGGGTGGCCGCGGCGCGCGAGCCCGTGGAAGCCGACCTGACCGGCGGCCTGGCCGAGGTCGAACTCGACCTGTCGGCGTTGGCCACCAAGGCGCGGGAGGAGGCCGCCGAGGCCCCTGCCGAGGACGAGGGTGAGGAAGCAGCAGCCGATCACATGATCGCCGCGCTGCCGTCGCCGCCGCGGCCGGCCGTAGGGGCGCCCGCACCCGAGTGGGCCGACCTCGACGTGGATCCCTCCGAGCTCGTCGTCATCGTGGGCGGTGCCGAACTGGGCCCGTACGGCTCGTCGCGCACCCGTTTCGAGATGGAGGTCGACAACGAGCTGTCCGCGGCCGGCGTGCTGGAGCTGGCGTGGACGACCGGACTGATCAAGTGGGAGGACGATCCCCAACCGGGTTGGTACGACGCCGAATCCGGCGAGCTGGTCGACGAGTCCGAGCTCGTCGAGCGCTACCACGACGAGGTCGTCAGCCGTTGCGGCATCCGCGAATTCGTCGACGACGGCGCCATCGACGGGGATCATGCCTCGCCGCTGCTCGTCAGCGTGTTCCTGGACAAGGACTTCCGCTTCGTGGTCTCCAGCGAGACCGATGCGCGGGCGTTCGTCCAGTTCGATCCGGAGCACACGCTGGCCCGCCCGATCCCGGAATCCGGCGACTGGGAGGTGATCCGCAAGGCGGGCACCGAGATTCGCGTGCCGCGCAAGACCAAGCTGTCGCGGACGGTGGGCGCTCAGATCCCCACCGGCTTCGACCCCACGGTGTGGGGGATCAGCCCCGACATGGCGACGTCCATCGACCGGGTGGCGCTGTGGAACATGGTGGCCACGGTCGACGCGTTCCTGTCGTCGGGCTTCACCCCGAGCGAGCTGATGCGCTGGGTGCACCCGAGTCTGGTGGCGTCCACGCAGGGCACGGGCATGGGCGGCATGACGTCGATGCAGACCATGTACCACGGCAACCTGCTCGGCCGGAGCAAGCCGAACGACATCTTGCAGGAGGTCCTGCCGAATGTCGTTGCCGCACACGTGATGCAGAGCTACGTCGGCGGCTACGGCGCGATGGTCCACCCGGTCGGCGCATGCGCCACCGCGGCGGTCTCGGTCGAGGAGGGTGTCGACAAGATTCGCCTGGGCAAAGCCGAGCTCGTCGTGGCGGGCGGTTTCGACGACCTGACCCTGGAGGCCGTCATCGGCTTCGGTGACATGGCGGCCACCGCCGACACCGAAGTGATGCGGGCCAAGGGCATCAGCGACTCGAAGTTCTCCCGCGCCAACGACCGTCGCCGACTCGGGTTCCTCGAGGCCGAGGGTGGTGGCACGGTGCTGCTGGCACGCGGCGACCTGGCGCTGCAGATGGGTCTACCGGTGCTCGCGGTGGTCGGCTACGCACAGTCGTTCGCCGACGGCGTGCACACGTCCATCCCGGCTCCGGGGCTCGGTGCGCTGGGCGCAGGCCGCGGCGGCAGGCAGTCGCAGCTGGCGCGTTCGCTGGCCAAGCTCGGGGTCGGCGCCGACGACATCGCGGTGATCTCCAAGCACGACACGTCGACGCTGGCCAACGATCCCAACGAGACGGAGCTGCACGAGCGGCTCGCGGACTCGCTGGGTCGGTCGGACGGCGCACCGCTGTTCATCATCAGCCAGAAGAGTCTGACCGGACACGCCAAGGGCGGCGCGGCGGTCTTCCAGATGATGGGCCTGTGCCAGGTGCTGCGCGACGGCGTGATCCCGCCGAACCGCAGCCTGGACTGTGTCGACGACGAGCTGGCGACCTCGGCGCACTTCGTGTGGCCGCGCGAAACCCTGCGGCTCGGTGAGAAGTACCCGTTGAAGGCGGGCTTGGTCACCAGCCTGGGGTTCGGTCACGTGTCCGGTCTGATCGCGCTGGTGCACCCGCAGGCGTTCCTGGCCACCCTGACGCCCGAGCAGCGCACCGCGTACGCGGTGCAGGCGCAGGAACGCACTCTGGCCGGGCAGCGGAGGCTGGCGTCGGCGATCGCGGGTGGCCGCCCGATGTACGAGCGGCCCGCCGACCGGCGCTTCGACCAGGACCATCCGGAGAAGGCTCAGGAAGCCGCGATGTTGGTCGACGTGGCGTCCCGGCTCGACGAGAGCGGCGTGTATCGGCGTTGACCGGTGAGATAGCGTGCTGCGCGTGGGCATCGTCGGGATAGGCATCGATCTCGTCTCCATTCCGGAGTTTGCGGAGCAGGTCGACCGGCCCGGCACGGTGTTCGCCGAGACGTTCACGCCGGGCGAGCGGCGCGACGCCGCCGACAAGAGTTCGTCGGCGGCGCGCCACCTCGCGGCGCGATGGGCGGCCAAGGAGGCGGTCATCAAGGCGTGGTCGGGTTCGAGGTTTTCGAAGCGACCCGTGCTGCCCGAGGCGATCCACCGCGACATCGAGGTGGTCACCGACATGTGGGGCCGTCCCCGGGTTCGGCTGACCGGCGCGGTCGCCGAGCACCTCAAAGAGGTGACCATCCATCTGTCGCTGACCCACGAGGCCGACGTCGCAGCCGCGGTCGCCGTCCTTGAGGAACGCTGAGCAGCGGGTCCCCCCGCACCGCGAGCGCGCGTGTCTGCACGGCGCCACGCCGGTGCACACCGTGCGTACGCGCGCGCTCGCCCTGATCGAGGGTGACCAACACATCGACTCTTGCGGGTTGACGGCCGTCGATCGGGGTACTCCGCCGGTTCGCTCAGCCGGCGAGCCGGCAGTCCACGCGCCACATCGAAAGGGGGCGCCGGTCGATGCCGGAAACGAATCAGCGCCAGCTCGGAGAGTCGGACAGTCCCATCGAGGATGCACTCGAGTACGCCTTCAGGCGGATGGTCGACGAAGGCACCCAACGTTTGCACCGCAGCTGGCGGGAGGTACTGGCCACCGGCTTCTTCGGGGGGACCGACATCGCGGTGGGTGTACTGGCCTACCTGGCGGTGCTGAATGCGACGCACCAGCCGCTGCTGGCGGGACTGGCGTTCTCGGTCGGGTTCCTGGCTCTGCTACTCGGGCGCAGCGAACTGTTCACCGAAGGATTCCTGATTCCAGTCACGACGGTTGCCGCCAAGCGCGCCAGCTTCGGCCAGCTGATGAAGCTGTGGTCCGGCACGCTGATCGCCAACCTGGCGGGCGGCTGGCTGCTGATGCTGCTGATGATGACGGCGCTGCCCCAGCTGCATGCGCAGACCATCGAATCTGCTGCTCATTACGCGACAGCACCACTGTCGATCGAGACAGCGGCGTTGTCTCTGCTCGGCGGCATGGTCATCACGCTGATGACGCGCATGCAGCACGGCACCGAATCGATGCCGGCCAAGATTGCCGCCGCTGTCGCCGGTGCTTTTCTGCTCGCGGGTCTGCAGTTGTTCCACTCCGTACTCGACTCACTGCTCATCTTCGGCGCGCTCATCACCGGCAAGGCGCCGTTCGGATATCTGGACTGGCTCGGCTGGTTCAGCTACACCGCGGTCGGCAATCTCGTCGGTGGACTGTTGCTGGTGACGTTGTTGCGGCTGGTGCGCAGCAAGGATCGTCTGCAGGAGGAGCGACGTGACGCCGAAGGGAGCGATGCGAGCGGCCGCCGCTAACGTGGCGGACATGAGCGATCTCGTGCAGCGCGTCCGCGACGTCCTGCCCTCGGTGCGTGCCGACCTCGAAGACCTGGTGCGGATCCAATCCGTCTGGGCCGACCCCGACCGGCGTCCCGAGGTGCACCGGTCGGCGCAGGCCGTGTCGAAGCTGTTGTCGGAGGCCGGATTCGACGACGTGCGGATCGTCGAAAAGGGCGGGGCCCCGGCTGTCATCGCGCGACACCCGGCGCCCGAGGGAGCGCCCACAGTGCTGCTGTACGCCCACCACGACGTGCAGCCCGAGGGCGACCCCGACCAGTGGGCGACGGCTCCGTTCGAACCCACCGAACGCGACGGGCGCCTCTATGGACGCGGCACCGCCGACGACAAGGCCGGTATCGCAACGCATCTGGCCGCGTTCCGCGCACACGGCGGCGCTCCGCCGGTCGGGGTGACGGTCTTCGTCGAGGGCGAGGAGGAGTCGGGCTCGCCGTCGCTGTCCGCACTGCTGGCCGCCCACCGCGATGTACTGGCCGCCGACGTCATCGTCATCGCCGATTCCGACAACTGGAGCACCGAGATCCCGTCGCTGACCGTGTCGCTGCGGGGTCTGGCCGATTGCGTCGTCGAAGTCGCGACGCTCGACCACGGCCTGCATTCGGGCATGTGGGGTGGTGTGGTGCCCGACGCTCTGACGGCGCTCGTGCGTCTGCTGGCCAGCCTGCACGACGACGACGGCAACGTCGCTGTGGAAGGTCTGCACGAAGCGGCGGCCGCCGATGTCGATTTTCCGCCGGAGCGGGTGCGGGCCGACACCGGTGTGCTCGACGGTGTTCGGGAAATCGGTTCAGGGTCTGTGGCGCAACGGCTTTGGGCCAAGCCTGCGATCACGGTCATCGGAATCGACACGACGCCGATCGGCAAGGCATCGAACACCTTGATCCCGAGGGCGCGCGCGAAAGTGAGCATGCGGGTGGCGCCCGGTGGCGACGCCGCCGGGCACCTCGCGGCACTGACCCGTCATCTGGAGAGCCGCGCGCCGTGGGGTGCCCGCGTGACAGTCACCCCCGGTGACGTCGGCGAGCCGTACGCGATCGACGCCACCGGACCGGTGTACGACGCCGCACGCAGTGCGTTCCGGCAGGCGTGGGGACATGACGCCGTCGACACCGGGGTCGGCGGGTCGATCCCGTTCATCGCCGAGTTCGCGGCCGCGTTCCCCGACGCCAAGATCCTGGTGACCGGTGTCGAAGACCCGGATACACAGGCGCACAGCATCAACGAAAGCCTGCACCTGGGCGTGCTGGAACATGCGGCCACCGCAGAGGCGCTACTGCTGGCCCGGCTGGCTGACCTAGACGGACAGGTCCCGTCGTAGCTTGGCGACGTGCCCGGTGGCGCGAATGTTGTACTGGGCCACCTCGATCTTGCCCTTCTCGTCGACGACGAACGTCGAACGGATGACGCCCTTCACGGTTTTGCCGTACATCGTCTTCTCGCCGTAGGCACCCCATGCTTCCAGAACCGACCGGTCGGGATCGGACAGCAATGGGAACGTCAGCTTCTCCGCGTCGCGGAACTTCGCGAGCTTCTCGGGTTTGTCGGGGGAGATCCCCACGACGTCGAGGCCGGCGTCGTTCAATACGGCGAGGTTGTCGCGAAAGTCGCACGCTTCCTTGGTGCAGCCCGGTGTGGAGGCGGCCGGGTAGAAGTACACGATGACTTTGCGGCCCTTGAAGTCGGAGAGCGTGACGGTGTTGCCGTCGGCGTCGGGCAGGCTGAACGCGGGTGCTTTGTCGCCGGCCTCGAGACGAGGGGTTTGGGGCATGGGTCGATGTACCTCCGGACGGTCCCTGCTGGATGCGGATCGTTGCGTCGACCGGGCGCTCGGGTGCGCTCCGGCTCAACTAGGGTAGTTCGACGAGAACTGTTTGTTGGGGCCCGTTGGTTGGGCGCGGCCGGCGCAATGCGCTGAAGGCATTGGAGGTAGACGTGGCGGACCGGGATCCCGACACCATCAAGGCTGAGATCGATGTGGCGCGCGAACAGCTCGCGCTGACCGTCGACTCACTTGCTGAGCGGGCGAATCCTCGCCGCGTTGCCGACGACATCAAGGCGGGCGTGCTGCGGTTCGTGACGAAGCCTCCGGTGGCCATCTCCCTGGCCGGTCTCGGCGCCGTGGTGATCGTGGTGGTCATCCGCCGCGCACGTAGGCCCTAGCCGACCTCAGCGACGGCGGCCGGCCCGGAACCAGTCGGCGAGCGAGAAGCCAGGCGGGTTGGCGACACGGCCGAGCCTGCTGCAGTTGTGCAAGGCCAGCGGCTGTTGCGTGGCCACGCCGCGAGCCGAGTCCTCGCCATCGGCTTCGGTGACAACCGAATCGACCGGGCTTGACATCAGCAAATTCCTCGATTTCCGCCGTTAGGCTCTGAGCGGGGTTCGCTCCGAGCGTGTCAGCTAACTGCACCATAACACCACCCGCCGCCTTTGCCCAGCGCAATGACCATAAGATCCATGCAAGAGCTCGGAACCGTTACTGCACGCTCCATCGCCGTGGAATAGACCATGGTCACCGGCGTGTGACATCTAGCACATGAGACGGTCTCAACAGGCGAAAACACACCAAATGTTCAGTGCCGTTAATTCATGTCGGCACCGACGTTGCCAGTAGCTGCTGGCGGTGTCGACGTGCGGGGGCCGCCGGTCGCAGCGGGTCGTGTCCTCTACGCTGACGCTGACCCACGACGAGCGACAGCGAAGGAGACGCCGGATGGCGTGGTTTCTCGCCCTGCAAGGCCCGGCTCAGCCGAGCCATCAGGCTTCGGTCTACGAGCTGCAAGAGACGACGGATGTCGACAAGCTCGCTGCGGAACTGGCCAGTGCGGTGACGCTGGACCGGGTGGTGGCTATCCCGGCGATGCTTCCGCAGAACGCGAGGAAACGTCAGAAGGTCACGCTCTACGTCCGCCCTGCGGCGTGGGGGATGTGGACGTTCTATGAGCTGTCCGAAGAGGACAAGCGTCAGTTGATCAAGGAAAATCCCTTGGTCCAGGCGATGCAGCAGCACCAACGCGAACATGCCGCGCAAGGTGGCTCGGTCAACCCTCTGCTCGGCCAGCCCGGCCCGGGTGGCCCTCGCCGCTGAACGCGCCTTTCGCAGGATCGTCCGCGTACGTGCGGGTCACCCGCCCGGTTGCAAGAACATGGGCGGGCCGGGTCGCCAACGATCGTGTCGTACATCGGCGCCTCGTCGCCGTCGGCTCGCGCCCACTGAGGCAGGGTTGCGCCCGCCGTGGCTGACTTTCGTCGCACCCGACGCCGCCGGGGTGGTGTTGCCGACCCGCCGAGGCTGTGTGGTCGCCTCGGCCGGGTGACGGCGAAGCCCGGTGGGGTTATCGGCGCGTAGGCCGGCCTGAAAATGGATGATCTTGACCGAGTTTGACGATTTACGATTCGGTGACGCCCCTCTGCACACGTAACAAATCAGATCCGTCAATTGCCGAACGGGCGGCCGGGGCACGTGCATATAGTTTGCTGCATTGCTCGTCGTCCAACGGGGGAATCATGAGCGCTGCACGTCATATCGGCCGTATCGGTGGTCTCGCAGTGGCCTTCGGGGTGGGCACCGCTGTCCTCACCGGACAGGGAATCGCCTCGGCGGAACCCTCGTCCGGCGAGTCCGGGCCCAGTGCCTCCTCTGCGGGAGCCCAGGACTCCCCGAGCTCGCACAGCTCGACGACGAAACGCGACGCGAGCCGCGACGACGCTTCCGGGGACAACACTGCCGGCAACGACGAGCCCGGTGACGAACCGGCCGACGACGAACCGGCCGACGAATCGGCCGACGACGAAGGCGAGCCGACCCACGCGAACGGCGACTCCGACGATGACGCCGATAGCGTCGACGACGTCGATGACGATGTCGCCCCGTCGGCGGGTGGGGGCGTCTCGTCGTCCGACGCCGCCGAAAGTCCGGGCGCGGACGTGTCGGCGGACACCGGCGCGGAGGCCGCAGACCCGGCGCCGTCGACGATAGAAGACCCCGCCCCTGACGCCGAAGGTTCTCCGGCCGGGAGTACCCCGACGCCGCCAACGAGCGGGCAGACGCCGGCGCTGAAGTGGCTGTCGAGTCCCGCCGCCACCGCCGGACGTGCAGTGACGGCGTCGGCGACGAACACCGCGACAGCCTCGGTGTCCAGCCCGCTGCTCGAACTCATCGACAGCATCTTCAATCCCTTCGCCGGTGACGGCCCCGCGGGGCTTCCGACGAGTTCGCCGCTGTCGTGGGCGATGGCGGCGGCCGCCCGCCGCGAGGCGCTGCTCGCGAGCGGCCCGATCTCGGTCGATCCGACCTTCGATTTCGACAACGGCGTGATCTACGGCTCCGTCGGGGCCACCAGCACGAGCAGCCGGCCGCTGATCTACACGCTTCTCGACGGCCCGGACCAAGGCGGGAAGGTCACCCTCAATCCGGACGGCACGTTCTCGTTCCTGCCCGACCTGTCGGTCGTGGATTCTCGCGGTGTCGAAAGTTTCACCGTCATGGTCAGTCAGCAGAGCGTGCTGGTCTCGATCCTGGAGCAGATCCCGATCGTCGGCGACTTCGTGCAGCCCATCGTGCTCGGCCTGCAGCGGGTGCCGATCCTGGGCGCCCTTCTGCAACCGATCATCGGCTACCGCGTCATCACCCCCCTCGATGTCGACATCGACGAACTCGTGCCGGTCGGGGCTCCCGTCGCGTTCACCACCATGGTGACGTCCTTCGACGGGACGCAGATCAGCACGAACTTCTTCCCGGCCACCGGGCTGGAATTCGGTGAGACCGCCCCGACGGTGCTCAACGGTCCCGGTTTGGGCAGCGCCGGCACCATCGACCCGACCACGACGATCCAGGTGGGCAATCTCGTCCCCGGTCTCGCGCCGCTTCGTGATGCCGGCTACAACGTCGTGACGTGGGACCCCCGCGGCGAATACGCATCCGGGGGGATCCTTCAGCTCGACAACCCGTTCTTTGAAGGCCGCGACGTGCAGGCCATCATCAGCTGGGTCGCCGAGCGTCCGGAGACAGAGCTTGATGCGCCCGGCGATCCGACCATGGGCATGGTCGGCGGTTCCTACGGCGGAGGAATCCAGCTGGTGGTGGCGGGCATCGATCGCCGGGTCGACGCGATCGTCCCGGTCATCGCCTGGAACTCGCTCAACGAGGCGCTCTACCCGAACGACGCGTTCAAGTCCGGCTGGTCGACTCTGCTGGCGCTGGATCTGCTGGAGGCGGGCGCTCGGATCAACTCGCAGATTTACCCCGCGATCCTCCAGGGCCTGCTCCTGGGTTTCCTCACCGAGTCGCAGCAGGCAATCCTCACCAGCAGCGGCCCGACGACACTCGTCAACCAGATCACGGCGCCCACATTGCTGATCCAAGGCACCGCCGACGGGTTGTTCACGCTCGCCCAGGCAGTCACGAATGCGATGATGCTCGACGCGAACGGCGTTCCGGTGGAAATGATTTGGGCCTGCGGCGGGCACGGCATCTGCCTGGATCCGCTCAATCCCATCCAGCAGCCTCTGCTGGTGAACTCGACGATCGACTGGCTCGACCGGTATGTCCGCGGCAACGAACTGATCCCGACCGGGCCCCGGTTCGAATGGTTCGACCAGTTCGGCGACTACCACTTCTCCGACCTGCTGCCGACGGATCCGGAGTTCTACGGCGACCCGCTGGTCACCGAGGGCGACGGAGGCTTCCTGCCAATCATTCCGCTGATCGGTGGCTCCGGCCCACAGACCAAACCGCCGACACCGCTGCTGCTGTCGATCGCGACGGCGTCGGAGGCGTGGCTGGCGCTGAATCTGGACATCCCGGCACCCGATGACGAGGTCCAGATCGTCGGCGCACCGGAGATCACGCTGACCTACTCCGGGCTCGGCACCGCAAGCCACATCTACGGGCAGCTCGTCGACGAGACCACCGGTCTGGTGCTGGGCAATCTCGTGACGCCGATCCCGGTGACGCTCAACGGGCGCAGCCAGACGGTCACGGTCGATCTGGAGCAGATCGCGTACACGATGGTGCCCGGGGCGACGCTGAAGCTGCAGCTCGCCGGTTTCGCCACTCCGTATCTCGACCTGATACAGGTCGGTTACATCAACGTCGAAAGCGTGACCATCTCGCTACCGACCGTCGCGACGGGCGTCAGCGACGACGCGGCGTTGGCAGGGCTCGCCGTCGGGGTGACCGCGGCGTAGGGGAGAAAGGGCCCTGAAACGACAAAATCCCCGCCTGAGCAGGGATTTCGTGTGGTGCGCCGTCAGGGTTTCGAACCCCGGACCCGCTGATTAAGAGTCAGCTGCTCTACCAACTGAGCTAACGGCGCGCGTGTGAGACAATAACAGGCCCGCGGCGCAGGATGAAATCGCATTGAACCGCGGCCGGAGCCGACGCCGTCGTCGGGTCTCCATTCGAAATTGACCGTAGAATTGTCGCCGACGAACCGTGGGCGCACAGCCCTGTATGCGAGGTGGAGCGGACTATGTGGCAGGTCAACTCGGTGACCCGGGGGCGCCGGAAGCGGTCCTTGCTGATCGCTGCCGCGCTCGTTCCCGCGATCGTGCTCGGGCTGTCGGCATGCGGCGGGAACGCCGAAGCGCCCGAGCCGCAGGTGATCACGGACAAGGGCACCCCGTTCGGCGATCTCCTGATCCCCAAGCTGACGGCCTCCGTCCAGGACGGGGCGGTCGGCGTCAGCGCGGGCTCACCGGTCACCGTCAGCGCCGAGGACGGCGTGCTCGGGGCGGTCACGATGGTCAACGAGGACGACGAGACCGTGTCGGGTGAGTTGTCCGAGGACGGGCTGACGTGGGCGACCACCGAGCCGCTCGGCTACAACAAGCGCTACACGTTGACCGCGCAGTCGCTGGGCCTCGGCGGCGTGACGAGCCGCCAGATGACGTTCGAGACGCATTCGCCCGAAAACCTCACGATGCCTTACGTTCTGCCCAACGACGGCGAGGTCGTCGGTATCGGGCAGCCGGTGGCCATCCAGTTCGACGAGAACATCCCGAACCGGCTCGCCGCGCAGCGCGCCATCACGGTGAAGACCAACCCGCCCGTCGAGGGCGCGTTCTACTGGCTGAACAACCGCGAAGTCCGTTGGCGCCCGGCCGAATACTGGAAGCCCGGCACCACGGTCGAGGTTCAGGTCAACACCTACGGCGTGGACCTGGGCGACGGCCTGTTCGGCCAGGAGAACGTCTCGACCGACTTCACGATCGGCGACCAGATGATCACCACCGTCGACGACAACACCAAGACGCTGACGGTCCGCCGCAACGGCGAGGTCATCAAGACCATGCCGGTGTCGATGGGCAAGAACAGCACGCCGACCAACAACGGGGTGTACATCGTCGGTGACCGCCGGTCGCACATGGTGATGGATTCGTCGACCTACGGCGTTCCGACCAACTCTCCCAACGGCTATCGCACCGAGGTCGACTGGGCCACCCAGATCTCCTACAGCGGCATCTATGTGCACGCGGCCCCGTGGTCGGTGGGCAGCCAGGGTGAGAGCAACGTCAGCCACGGGTGCATCAACGTCAGCACCAGCAACGGGCAGTGGTTCTACGACAACTCCAAGCGCGGTGACATCGTCGAGATCGTCAACACCGTCGGCTCGCCGCTGTCGGGCACCGACGGCCTTGGCGACTGGAACATCCCGTGGGACCAGTGGAAGGCCGGCAACGCCAACGTCTGACGCCCTCCGGTGATCGACGCCGCCGGCCGGGTGATCGAGTGCCACGGCACATATCTGATTGCAGAAACGCCGGCTACCTGAGTAGACGGCATTCCCGTACACAGGGTGCCTGACGGGACTCGACCCCGCGCGGGGGACTCGTCGGTGTACGTGGCCGTTAGCCCACGTTGTGCAGCGGCTCAAAAGCGGCCCGCCATCGTCAAGATGACCAATCGCGAAGCGCTCTGATCCGGATCAGGTGTAAGCGACGTGGACGCCGTGGATGTGACCCTCGAAGGGGAAGGGGGCCCGCTCGCGGTAGTCCAGTGAGACGGGCGATCCGAGACATATTCCGATGTCAAGGCAGTCGTTGGCCGTGAACAGCAGCGGTGCGCTGACGGGTACCTGTCCCTGCCCCACCACCTCGCCATTGACACGCAGGGCAATGTCGAGCGGGCCCGCGGGTCGCGGCTCGGCGTAGCGGGTTTCCACGACGATCGTCGCTGATCCCGGGGGAAGCTTCGTCGCCGACCGGATCTTGGTGCGCTGCAGAATGAACAGGTTGTATTCGTAGCAGAGATAGCCGTCGTCCAGGTAGCAGGTCAGCCCGCCGGCGGCCGCCCCGAGTGCGTAAAGGACGCCGTTGGCGTTGCTGGGCAGATCCGCGTCGATCGTCACGGTGTTGTTCTTGTTTCCCAGAGCGGGCGCACAGAATTCGGGCATCCGGATGGTGTCGCTGGAGAATTGCCATTCCCGGTAGGGCGGCGCGATGCGCAGTTCAGGGTGGTAGACGGGGACCCAGAGCCCACCGCCGACGGGCAGCACCGAGTTGCGAGCGGCCTCGATCGCGAACATCTCGCGCATCTGGACGAGCTTGTCGGGGTGTTGTTCGGCGAGGTCCGTCGCTTGTGACCAGTCGTCGTCGAGGTGATAAAGCTCCCACTGGTCGTTGTCGGGAGTCCACGACTCGATGCCTTCGGGCGCACCAGGGACCCAGGGCAGCCGAGGGCCGCGCGCGGAGGCGAGCCAGCCGTCATGGTAGATCGCCCGGCTGCCCATGATCTCGAAGTACTGCGTCGGCTTCCCACCGGGCGCGTGGCGGTCGACCAGCGTGCCGGCGAAGCTCGCTCCGGCTATCGGGATCTGCGGTTCTCCGTTGACCGTGCGCGGCGCCACGATTCCGATGATGTCGTAGATGGTCGGCACGACGTCGTTGCAGTGCAGGAACAGGTCGCGAGGCGTCGGGTCAGGATCGACCTTGGCCGGCCACCTGATCGCCATCGGATTGCGGGTGCCGCCGAGATGGGATGCCAACAGCTTCATGCCCTTATACGGCGTGCTGCCCGCCCACGCCCATGCCGCGTGGTACTGATTGTCAACCAACGGCGACCCCAGCGCGTCCAAGCCGCCCAGCTCTTCGAGGGTGTCGATATGCTGGCGAACGGTGGTCGGAATGCCGTTCTGCGCCAAGAGCTCTGCGATGGTTCCGTTCTGACCCTCGCCGGAGGAGCCGTTGTCGCCCCAGATGTAGACGAAGAGCGTGTTCTCCCCGTATCCCAGTCGGTCGAGTTCGTCGGCGATGCGGCCGACCTGCACATCGACGTGCTCGGCGTAGCCCGCCGCCACCTCCATGAGCCGGCGTTGGAAGGGCTTCTCGTCCTCGGGGATGCTGTCCCAGGAGGCCAGTGTGGCATCGCGCTCGGTGAGCTGGCAGTCCTGTGGAATCCAGCCCTTCTCCTTGGCGGCGGCGAACACCCGCTCCCGGTATGCGTCCCAGCCGTCGTCGAACTTGCCGGCGTAGCGGTCGGCCCACTCCTTCATGATGTGGTGCGGTCCGTGCAGACAACCGCTGGCCCAGTACATGAAAAACGGCTTGTCTGCATTGAAGGCTTTGTGCCGCCGCAGCCAGCTGATGGCGTCGTCGGCCAGATCCTCGGACAGGTGGTAGCCCTCCTCCGGCGTCTTCGGGGGAGCGACCACGGTGGTGTTGCGCACCAAATGCGGCTCGTACTGCGACGCCTCACCGGCGAGAAAGCCGTAGAAGTACTCGAATCCCAGCCCGGTGGGCCAGTTCTCGAACGGACCGGCCGCCGTCGTCTCTTCGGCAGGGGTGTTATGCCACTTGCCGAACGCCGAGGTGGCGTAGCCGTACTGCTTGAGTACCTCGGCCACCGTCGCGCTGCTGCGCGGGATCTTGCCGGCGTAACCGTCCCAGTCATTGGCCAGCTCAGCGATCTGGCCGTTGCCGATCTCGTGGTGGTTGCGCCCGGTCAACAGCGACGCCCGAGTGGGCGAGCACATCGCGGTGGTATGAAAGCGATTGTAGGACACACCCTCCGAGCAGATTCGGTCCATGGTGTCGGTGCGGACCTCGCCGCCGAACGTGGTGGGCAGACCCGGCCCTGCGTCGTCGATCAGCACGATCACCACGTTGGGGGCTCCGTCGCCCAGTCGCCGCGGAACGACGCGCTGGGCGTACGTGGAGTCCTGCAGAGTGCGGCCGGCCACACTGGCCGAGGGCACGGGCGCGAACGGCAGGGTCTCACCACCGGGCAGTTTCGGGGCTACCACATCGTTGGTCATCGTCGTCCCTTCGCCGTGTTCGGTTGCGTTGTCACTGTAGGGAACTCACATCGTGTCGTGGTGTCAGTCGAGGAAGGGATTGCGTGACGGCAGCGGCTTGATCAGCGGATCGAGCAGTTTGGCCGACTGCTCGACGCTGAGGACGTCGCCGGGGTACAGCGGGATGATCTCGCGCACGGTGTCGTCGTACTCCCAGACGTCCTCGCCGATCAACCGGCCGCGGTCATCGTAAGGCCAGATCATGTGCTCCGCTGTCTTGACCAGGTAGTAGGCATTGGGATCGACCGGCGCACCCTCGGCTGCCAATATGTGGCCAGGCGTTTGCTGGTAGATCAGCGACGTGGACACGATCATGTGGTCGCTGACTGCCAACTTCTCATCCTCGGCGTAGAAGATGCACTGTGCGGACTGCGACCATTCGTGGTAGACCGCCTTGACCGCCTCGGCGCCGTTGAGCGTGAGGGTCTTGCCCAGCATCGTGAAGTGGTAGACCGGCGCCTCGACAGTCATGTCGGGCGCGAAAATTTCCTCGTAGCGACCGGCCATCTCCAGATAGCGGTGCCGGTTGTAGGCGTGCAAGAGGTAGAGATGCCGTGGGTTCTCGGTCGTCTGGATCAGGCGCTCCACCGCGCGGTTGGTCTGGGTGATGTCGAATCTGGTCATATCGATTCCTTTCAGGCTGTCGCGAACATCGTTCGCAGTTCTGATTTCTTGAATTTGCCTGTGGCAGAGCACGGAAGCGCGGCGACGAACTCGACACGATCGGGCAGCTGCCACTTGGCGAACTCCTCGGCGAGGTGGTCGCGCAGTTCTTCAGGCGATGCCGTCGCGTTGTCCCGTAAGACCACGACCGCCAGCGGGCGTTCGCCCCAGCGGTCGTCGGGCACGGCGATCACGGCGGCCTGGGCGACCGAGGGGTGCGACATGAGCTGGTTCTCCAGGTCCACCGAGGAGATCCACTCACCGCCCGATTTGACGAGATCCTTAGAGCGATCGCAGATGCGAATGCAGCCGTGCGGATCGATGCGAACGACGTCGCCGGTCCGGAACCATCCATCGTCGGTGAAGTTCTCGGCGCCCCGGCCCCCGTGATAGCTGCCCGTCACCCAGGGGCCGCGCACTTCGAGTTCTCCCATGGCCGCGTCGTCCCACGCGATGGTCTCGCCGTTGTCGTCGCGGGCGCGGATCTCGACGAATGGGCTCGCGACACCTTGGCGCGTGCGGTAGCCGTACCGTTCATCCTGTCCGCCGGTGTCCAGGTGCTCGGGCAGCCGGCAGACTGCTCCCAAGGGTGCGGTCTCGGTCATCCCCCATGCCTGCACCACCGTCAGTCCGTGGCGGTCGAATCCCTCGAACATGGACTGCGGGACTGCCGCCCCGCCGACAATCAGCCGGTCCAATTCCGGCAGCTTCCACCGATCGGGCTCGGCGTCGAGCGCTGCGAGCATGCCCATCCAGACGGTGGGAACGCCGGCCGTCATGGTGACGTGTTCATTCGCGCACAAGTCGAGCACGCTTTCGGGATCAAGGCGTGGACCGGGCAGCACCAGTCGGGCGCCCGCGAGAGCCGCGGCATACGGCAGGCCCCACGCATTGGCGTGGAACATCGGGACGACTGGCAGGACGGTATCCCTGGCCGACACCGCCAGCTGGTCGGGCAGTGCCGAGACGAGCGAATGCAGCACCAAGGCGCGATGTGAGTACACGACACCCTTGGGTCGACCGGTGGTACCGGAGGTGTAGCACATCGCCGCCGGTTGACGCTCATCGAGCGCAGACCATTCGACGGGTTCGGCGTGCGCGAGCAGCGTCTCGTAGTCGAGGGTTCCGGCCGCCTCGCCGGAGTGGTTCACGACGATAATGTGAGCGAAATCGCGTGTGGCGCGGAAACTTTCGAACACTTCCAGCAGCGACTCGTCGACGACGATCACGGTGTCCCCGGCGTCGTTGACGATAAAGCCGAGTTCGTCGGGGAAGAGCCGCGGGTTAAGGGTGTGGATAACGGCACCCATTGCGGGCACCGCGAAGTACAACTCCAGGTGCTCACTCTGGTTCCACATCAGCGTGGCCACCCGGTCGCCGACGCCGACGCCCAGCGAGCGCAGTGCGGCGGCGAGCCGGCGAGCACGTGACGCGCAGGCGCCGAAGGTGGTCCGACTCACCGCGCCGGATGGCCGACGCGAGATCACCGCCTGACCGGCGTGGAACCGTTCGGCCCGTTCGACGATGCCGGTCAACGTGAGTTGGTGATCCATACTGCCGCTGGCGATGTCAGGGTTCATGAGCTTGCCTTTCTGCGGGTCGTTGGCGCGGTACGCAGGTCCGTGACTTGCGGTGGCGCCGTGTGTTGGGATGCGTGTTCGGTGAGTTCGGCCAGCCCGGCCCGCAACGCGCCGAGAATCGTCCAGGGGTCGTCAACCAGATCGCGGTCGACGACCACGCCGAATTCCAGCGAGTCCTGGTAGCTCATCACGGTGATGTTGATGCCGATTCCGTCGAGCACGCCGGACACCGGAACCTGGGCGTGCTGACGGGCGCCGCCCAGATACAGCGGAGTCGACGGGCCCGGGACGTTCGAAATCATCACGTTCGCAGGCTGATTCAGGCCGCGCATCCCCGCCAGTCGGGAGGTCGCGCGGGCAGCTTGGGCCAGCAGGGCGGGGGGTATGAAGTGGTTGGCGTCTTGTAGCAACGATGCCGGCAGCGCGCGCTGACGCTCTTTGGCCGCTCGCATAGCGCTGGTGATGCGAGCCAATCGCTGCACCGGGTCGGCCTCGTCTGTTGGTAGCTCGGTGAGCATCACAGACACCCGATTGCCGAAGGTGCCCTGCTGCTCCGGGGTACGCACCGACATCGGTACGAAGCCGGCGAGCGGCTCGGCGGGCAGTTCGCCGCGCTCATCGAGCCAGGAACGCAGTCCCGAGGTGCAGACTGCGACGACGACGTCGTTGACGGTGCACCCGAAAGTGTTCTTGATCGCCTTGACCTCGCGCAGCGACATCGATCCGAACGCGACGCGACGGTGCGGAGACACCCGCGCCTGGAATCGGGTGCGAGGCGCGGTGATGTCGCTGCCCGGTGCCGGCAACCTGTTGGACGGGGCAGGTATCGCGCGTTTGATCGCCCTGCTGGTGCGCGCGACGAGCTTTACGCCCGGCAGATGCCGGATCGTCGGGACGTCGTCGAGATGTGGCAGCGCGGTCGGACCTGCGCGCATCACCCGCATCGGTTGGCTCATCAGACCGACCAGACCGCGGCCGAGCATCTCGAGATCCGAGGGGAACGGCTCGGCGACGACGGGCGGTGCCGGGTGGCTTTCGCTGTCGGCGCTTCCGTCGAGCAGGATGCTCATCACCTCGGCGCCCGACACCCCATCGACAGCGGCGTGATGCATCTTGGTCAGCACCGCCACCCGGCCATCGTCGAGTCCGCCGATGACGTAGACCTCCCATAGTGGGCGAGCCCGGTCGAGCTGGCGGCCGATGATCCGGGCAACCTGTTCGGCGAGTTGGCGATCGCTTCCGGGCGCCGGCAGCGCGAGTTCCCGGACGTGATACTCGATGTCGAAGGTGCCGTCGTCGACCCAGTACGGGTAGTCGAGGGACAGCGGTACCTGAGCCAGCCGCCAACGGAACGTGGGCAGCAGGTGCAGGCGTCGGCTGATCAGCTCACGGACCAGCGCCGCGTCGAGCGGACGGCCCGAATCGGTCTCCGAGTCGTAGATTCCAAGAACGCTGACGTGCCCTTGCACCCGATCGTTCTCCATCGCCAGGAACTGCGTGTCGAGGCTGGTCAGTTGTCGCATGTATTGATGGTCTGCCAGAGGGCGCAACCTTTTCTTGTCCGTGGTCGCCAACGATGTGTCCCGCTGTTGTCGAATATCCGCACTACTCCGGAAGTCACAGCGCTAACGTGCACGTCATGGAGCCGAGCTGGGACGGCGCCCAGCGCGACGACGAGCGTCGCGTATGGGCGGCGGTGCTGCGGCCGGCGGGTGCCGAACTCGCCGACCGCGCAGCAGAGATCGCCGCCTTGGCGAACGAGCACACCAGTGCACGGCTGCCCGAGCTGCTCGCGAGCCCAGAGGCTATTGAAGTGAACCGTTCGAGCACCGAGGCGAGTATTCGAGATTTCGCTGCGGTGCTCATCGACGGAGCCGATCCGGCTGATGCAGCCGACCTGCCCGCGCCGACCCTCGCCTACGCCCGCGACGGTGCACAACACGGCGTCGAACTGACCACCTTGATGCGCAGCTATCGACTCGCGCACGCCGCGATCGCGCGCTGCTTCGTCGAGATCCTCGATGCGCACGCGGACAACGCCGATGATCGAAAGCTGGCCGCGGAGTTGGGTTCGGCGTGGATGTTCGCTTACGTCGACGCCGCCCTATGCCAGGCTGAGCAGGTCTACACCGCCGAACGCGACCGCTGGGTACGTAGCGCGGCGGCCAGTCAAGTTGACACCATCAGGACGATCCTGGCGGGCCAACCCATCGACACCGAGGTGGCCACGCGCCGGCTGCGTCACGAAGTCCGCCGGTGGCACGTGGCCGTGATCGCCTGGCTCGATACCCACGAGGAGGGCCGGAATACGCAGGCGATCCTCGAATCAGCGGTCCGCGACATCGGTTCCGCGATCGGCAATCAGAATCCGCTGCTGTACCCCCTTGGCATCCTGTCGGTTGCGGCATGGGTCAGTACGCACAGTGAAATTCCATCAAAGGTGTTGGATCAGTTGCGCTTCCGCACAACGGCTGCACCGGGAGTCCGTGTTGCGATCGGCGAGCCCGGCCGCGGGCTGACCGGCCTGAGATCGAGTCACGTCGAGGCTCTTGAAGCGCAACGGATTGCGCGGCTGGCGCAGTGGCCGGTGGGTACGGTGACCAGATACCAAACGGTCTCGTTGCGCGCGATCGCCACGGTCGACGTGGAACAGACCCGGACTTTCGTGCGGCGCGAACTGGGCCGGTTAGGCGAGACGGACGAAACCACCCGCCGGCTCGCTGCCACCGTGCGCACGTATCTCGACGAGAACTGCAGTCGCGGCAGAACGGCCAAGCGGCTGCACGTCCACGAGAACACCGTCGCGTACCGAATTCGGCAGGCGGAGGAGATGCTGGGCCGTCCGATCGACAAGCGCACCCTCGAACTCCGCGCGGCACTGGTTCTCGCCGATCTGGTCGGGGAACAGGCGGGGGCTTTAGCGATAGCCAGCATCGACCGAGCCGAAACCCGGCTTGGTTCAGCACTGCCGATGTCGTGATCGACCAGCTAGCGGTTCAACATCGCATCGCGGACCCGCCCCGCACCCGCCCATTGGGCGAGGTCGCCGATGAGCAGAGGCGCTATTGCGCCGATGCCCACCAGCATCCGTAGGCCGGCCGACGCGATGGTTGTTTCCGCCCGGCCGCGCTCGACCGCGTCAGCGACCGCACGGGCGACATCCTGCGGGGAGCTGGTGCCGAATAGTCGGGGGAGTGATACGCCCGTATCGGCCAGCATGCCGGCGTCGCGGACCGGTCCGGGGAAGACAGTCGAGACACCGACGCCCGAGCCACGGAGTTCCTGCCGCAGGGCCAGCCCGAGTCCACGCAGTCCCCACTTAGTGGCCGTGTAGACGGTGCCGTTACCCGATGTCGCGACGAGCCCGGCCCCCGACGAGATGAAGACGATGTGACCGCGGCCGCGCCTGCGCATCGGCTCCATCGCCGCGCGCGCGAGGGCCGCGGGGGCTAATAGGTTGACGCGGACCGCATGCTCTATCTGCTCGTCACTCAACATGCCGAGATCCTCTGGGACGCCCACGCCGGCGTTGGCGACGAGCACGTCAACCGCCCCTGCGCGGTCGACCAGGGCGCGTACCTGGTCGAGATCGGTGAGGTCGGCGGTCACCGCGCGGGCGGAAGGGCCGAGCAGGCCGACCAGCCGGCGCAGTTCCGGCTCCCGCCTACCTGTGACCGTGAGACGGCAGCCCCGTGAGGCCATTTCGCGGGCAATGGCGCGGCCGATCCCGCCGGTCGCACCTGTCACCAATACGCTGCGTCCGTCGAGCTTCATTGTCGATACCTCTTCCCTTGCAAAGTCATTTCGTCAGCTCGGCGAGCCGGGTGGCCGCCCAGTGGGCCAGCGGCGGCGCGGCGCGCGAGAGCAGATACATCAGATGCGCCTCTGGCGCGATGGGGGCGACCGACTGGTTCCTGTCAACCGCACGAAGAATGTTGTGTGCCACCCGTTCCGGCGGGTAGCCGCGCTTCTGGTATGTCGACATCAGACGGTTGCGCCGTTGCTCGGCGTCGCCGTCACCGCGGATGGCACTGTTCTGTGTGATGGCAGTGTTGATGACTCCGGGGCATACCGCAGTGACACCGATGCGATGTGGGGCCAACTCCATGCTCAGTGCCTCGGACAACCCCAGCACCGCGAATTTCGTTGCGCTGTAGGCAGTCAGCTGCGGATTGGCCAGCAGACCCGCAGCCGACGACAGATTGACCACGTGACCTGGGCGGCCGGCATCGATCATCGTAGGCAAGAAAGCGTTGCAGCCGTGTACCACGCCCATCAGGTTGATGCCGACTAACCAGTCCCAATCCTTGACGCTGGTGTCCAGAAATCCGCCGACCAGCCCTACACCGGCGTTGTTGATCAGCAGGTCCACCGCACCGTAAAGGTCGACCGTCTCCTGCGCGAATCGCGACATCGCTTCGGAGTCAGCGACATCGACGCGTCGGGTCACAATCCGGCCACCGAAGCTGTGCGCCGTTGCGGCGGTGTCGGCGAGACCGATGTCGTTGATGTCGCACAGGGCCAGGTTGGCGCCGCGCCGTGCACACAACAGCGCCAGCTCGCGGCCGATACCGCTGCCGGCGCCGGTGATGACCGCGACGCGGTCGGTGAGATCCGCCGTTCTCAAGCGGGTTGATTTTCTGGGCATGCCGGAAACGTACGGCGGAGCCATGGTTTTCTGCTCGTGTGAAAGCGCCAAGACGGTCCACGCCTATTGTGCGAACGCGACAGAAGCGCTCAACCAAGCCGCTACGCGAGATTCGTCATGAGGTGGGAGCCGATCATCCGCAGGACCGCGTGCGCCGACGAAGCCTGGGATCGGGTGAAGCCGTGATCGATCGATGGTAGGCGGTGGTGCGTGACCGCGACTCCCCGGCCGGTCAGGTCGTGGGCGAGGCGGTCACCTTCGGGGCCCAGCGTGTCGAGCTCGCCGGTGATGATCAGTGTCGGCGGCATGGCGTCGGCCAGGCTTGCATCGAACACCGGCGATGCCAAAGGTTGAGAACGGGCGCGCGGGTCGGCCACGTAAGCGTCGATAGCGAGACGCTGAACCGGACGCGATATGCGCGGATACTTCTTGGCGGAGGTCCGGTCGGCGCGCGACAGGTCGAGGACGGGAAAGGCCAACGCGGCTGCCCGCAGCCGGATTTCGCGCCCAGGGTGTGCCTGCTGGCATACGTTGATCGCCAGCTTCGCGCCTGCGCTGGCTCCCGACACAGACATCCGAGCGGCGTCCCAGCCGCGCTCGCCCGCCGCGGTGCGGATCCAGCGCGCGATGTCGAAGCATTGTTCTTCTGCGACGGGATACTGGATTTGAGGCGCGGTCGCATAGTCGGCCAGCACCACCACCGCACCGACCTCCGAGGCGATGTACTCGGCGATGTACTCCTCGTGCCGCGGGTGGCGCACGATGAACGCACCGCCGTGAAGATGGAGATCGACCGGAAGGCGACCCACACCGCTTCGGGCCAGCGGGGCCTCGGGGTTGGGCCGATAGATCAGGCACTTGACCTTGCCGTGTCGGGTGGGCACATCGGCACACTCCGGTTCGGCGATGCGGCGGCTGGCGAGGCGGAAGCGCGGCGGCGCCGCGACCAGGGGTAGGACACGTTGTGCAGCGTGAGCTCCGACCCATGCAGCGACCCGACGCTGGGGATTAGCAGCCATACCGGTGGCTTCGCCGGCGCGGATTGTCCTCGCGTACCGGCCTCATTCGGTTTCCGCATCTGTTGGTGGCGGCTTCGACGGTTACCAGAAGGGTCGGCAGGCCTGAACGGTACGACGACATCGAGACTCGAATCTCTGCGGAGCCGGGGGGCTCGGGTTCGCTTGCCCGTCAAGTGTTGGGTGAGGTACGCGGCGTTGGCTTGTCTTGGTTGGACGAGAGGACGAGACCCTCTTGTGGTGATTGCACAAGGGCAGCCGCCACGTGCCGAAGAACAGCCGATGCGTCTCGGGTTTCGCGATGACATGGGCCCGGAACGACGCCGCCCCACCCGCGAATGTGCAGGTGGGGCGATGTCTCACCTCGGGTGGCTGACGGGACTCGAACCCGCGACAGCCAGGATCACAACCTGGTGCTCTACCAACTGAACTACAGCCACCATCGCCGCTCGGAAAGCGGCTTGGTCATACTAGCCGGTCGAGTCCCTCGGAGCCGAATCGTTGGTCGCGGCGGGTCCCAATTCTGCCGCGACCGCGGCGATGTCACTGGTCGACGGACCCGGGGGCGTTACGAAGGCCGTCTGCCGGTAGTAGCTCAGCTCGCGGATCGACTCGTGGATGTCGGCCAGCGCCCGGTGGGCGAGCCCCTTGTCCGGCTGGCCGAAGTAGATCCGCGGATACCAGCGGCGGCACAGCTCCTTGATCGAGCTGACATCGATCATGCGGTAGTGCAGGTAGTCGTCGAGCTTGGGCATGTCACGGGCGATGAAGCCCCGGTCGGTGGCGATCGAATTGCCCGCCAGCGGTGCCGTCTTGGCCGTCTTGATGTGTTCCCGGATGTAGGTCAGCACCATGTCCTCGGCGGTGGCGAGGTCGACGGTCGACGCGCGCACCTCGTCGATGAGGCCGGACTTGGTGTGCATCTGCGCAACGACGTCGATCATCGAGTCGAGCGCGTCGTTCTCGGCGTGGATCACCACGTCGAGGCCATCGCCCAGGATGTTCAGCTCGGAGTCGGTCACCAACACAGCGATTTCGATCAGCCGGTCGGACTTGAGGTCCAGGCCCGTCATCTCGCAGTCGATCCACACAAGTTCATCGCGCACAGCGCTCAACAGTAAGCCCCGCTTCGACCCGGGGCTGTACACGGGCCGCTGACACCCGTCGAAAGGAGGCGTTGCCCCGATAAGGTTCGTCGCATGACGACCGAGCCGACGGCTACTCCCGCGCAGCAGATCGCCGCGGGTTATGCCGTCGACGGCGCGGCGCTGGAGCTCGGAGCGGTCGTCGTCGACGGCGTGTGTGACCCGTCGGCGCGGGTGCGTATCCCGCTGGGGATGCTGAACCGGCACGGTCTGGTTGCGGGCGCCACCGGAACAGGGAAGACGAAATCGCTGCAGGTGCTCGCCGAGCAGCTGTCGTCGGCCGGCGTGCCGGTTGTGATGGCCGACGTGAAAGGAGATCTGTCCGGACTGTCGCGGCCAGGCGAGCCCGGCGAGAAGATCACCGAGCGGGCCGCCGACACCGGCGACGACTGGACACCCACCGCGTACCCCGTCGAGTTCCTGTCGCTCGGCACATCCGGAGTCGGGGTGCCAGTCCGCGCGACGATCACCGGCTTCGGGCCGATCCTGCTGTCGAAGGTGCTGGGACTCAACAAAACTCAGGGATCGACGCTCGGTCTGATCTTCCACTGGGCCGATCAGCAGGGGCTCGCGTTGCTCGACCTGAAGGATCTGCGCTCGGTCATCCAGTACCTGACGAGCGATGAGGGCAAGCCGCAACTCAAGGCACTCGGCGCGGTCTCCACGACGACGGCTGGGGTGATCCTGCGCGCCCTGGTCAACCTCGAAGCCGACGGCGGCGACGCCTTTTTCGGTGAGCCCGAACTCGAACCGGGCGACCTGCTGCGCGTCGACAGCTCGGGCCGCGGCATAATCACACTGTTCGAGCTGGGCAGCCAGGCCACGCGCCCGGTGATGTTCTCGACGTTCCTCATGTGGGTGCTCGCCGAACTTTTCACCACGCTGCCCGAAGTGGGTGACGTCGAGAAACCCAAGCTGGTGTTCGTCTTCGACGAGGCGCACCTGCTGTTCGCCGATGCATCCAAGGCGTTTCTCGAGCAGGTCGAGCAGACGGTGAAACTGATCCGCTCCAAGGGGGTCGGGGTGCTGTTCTGCACACAGATGCCGACCGACATCCCGAAAGAAGTGCTCAGCCAGCTCGGCGCGCGAGTTCAGCACGCGCTGCGCGCCTTCACGCCCGACGATCAGAAGGCGCTCGCCAAGACGGTGCGCACCTACCCGAAAAGCGATGTCTACGACCTGGAGTCGGCGCTGACGTCACTGGGTACCGGCGAGGCCGTCGTCACCGTGCTTTCCGAGAACGGCGTCCCCACACCGGTCGCGTGGACCAGGATGCGCGCCCCGCGATCGCTGATGGACACCATCGGCCCGGACGCGATGGCAGCCGCCGCCACAGCCAGCCCGCTCTACGCGGAGTACGGCCAGACCATCGACCGGGACTCGGCCTACGAACGCCTGACCGCGAAGCTCGCACCGCCACCGCAGCCGCCGGTCTCTGTGCCGCCGACGGTCGAGGTGCCGCCGATGCCGGCGCCCGCGCAGCGGGAGGAACCCGGCTTCCTCGACCAGATGATGGAGAGCCCCGCATTCAAGAGCGCGATGCGCTCGGCGGGCACCGTCATCGGCCGCGAGATCACCCGCAGCATCTTCGGTACAGGCCGCCGGAGGCGCAGGCGCTGAAAGGTCAGTCGCCGCCGAGCTTCTTGTACACCGCGCCGACGATCGGGGCGACGACGGAGCGAGGTGCGTAACCGCTGGCCGCCGACATCGCCTTCGACGTCACACCGGGCACGACGCGCATCTTGTTGCGCTCCAGCCCATCCAGCGAGACCTTCGCCGTGTACTCGGTGTCAATCCAGAGGAAGTCGGGGATCAACCTCTCGACGAGTGACTGCTCGTCAGGGTTGGGCAGGTCGGTGCGCACCGGGCCGGGCGCGAGCACGGTGACGTGCACGCCCGCCGATTTGACCTCCCCGCGCAGCGATTCACTGAAAGTGTTCGCGAACGCCTTCGTCGCGGCGTAGGTGGCGTTGTTCGGAATGGGGGAGTTGCCTGCCGCCGACCCCGAGATGAGAATCCCGCCCGCCCGGCGCCCGACCATGCCGGGGAGCACCGCCAGCACGAGGTCGTGCACGCCGAGGACGTTGAGCTGCACCTGCTTTCGCTCCTCCGCGGGATCGAGTGCGGCGACGGGCCCGAACGTCGCCGTGCCTGCGTTGGCGCACAGGATCGAGATGTCGCGTGCCGCGAGCTCCTCGCAGAAGATGTCGCGTGCGGCGGGGTCGGCGAGGTCGACGGCACGCACCTCGACTGTCACGCCGTACTCGGCGCGCAGTCGCTCGGCAAGCGCGTTGAGCACTTCCTCGCGACGCGCCGTGATGATCAGATGGTGGCCGCGGCGTGCGAGCTCGACGGCCAGCGCTTCGCCGATGTTCTGTGATGCGCCGGTGACGACGGCTCGGGCGTCCGCGCCGGGAGCGGGTACTGGCATGGGCCGGACTATATCGTGGGCGCTCATGAGCGAGGTGTCGCCCACGACCGGTTCCCCCGCCGCCGCGACCCGCTCGCGCGTGGTGGCTTGGGCGATGTGGGATTTCGGGGCCACCGCCATCAATGCGATCGTCATCACGTTCGTGTTCACGGTGTACCTGACGACGACGGTCGGCGACGATCTGCCGGGTGAGACGACTCCGGCCAGTTGGCTGGGACGTGCGCTGGCGCTGGCCGGACTCGTGGTGGCGCTGCTGGCCCCGGTGACCGGGGTCTGGGTGGACGCGCCGTCCCGGCGGCGCAAAGCACTGGCAATCCTGACCGGACTGGTGGTCCTGCTGACCGCGTCGCTGAGCCTGATCCGCGATGATCATCGCTATCTGTGGCCGGGGCTGGTCCTGCTGGCCTGTACTGCGGCGTGCAGCGAGTTGGCGACGGTGCCCTACAACGCGATGCTGCGCGAACTGTCCACGCCGCAGACGTCGGGCCGGATCTCCGGATTCGGTTTGGCACTGGGCTATTTCGGCAGTGTGCTGGCGCTGCTCGTCGTCTATCTGGGGTTCATCTCCGGCGACGGAGACACCCGTGGCCTGTTGGGCCTGTCAATCGACGACGGACAGAACGTGCGCGCCGCGATGCTGCTCGTGGCGGCCTGGTTCGCGCTGTTCGCTCTGCCGCTGCTGATCCTGACGCCCGGCCGCGCGCAGGAGAAGCCTCCCCGGGTCGGCTTCCTGGGTGCCTACCGACGGTTGTGGCAGGAGGTGCGCACCGAGTGGCGCCGCGACCGCAACGTCGTCTACTACCTGGGCGCCAGCGCGGTGTTCAGAGACGGCCTCACCGGGGTGTTCACCTTCGGGGCCGTGCTCGGCGTGAACGTCTACGGGGTGTCCGAGGCCGATGTGCTGCTGTTCGGGGTCGCCGCGTGCGTCGTCGCCGCGCTCGGGTCGGTGGTCGGCGGCCGCGCCGACGACAGGGTCGGCTCCAAGCCGGTGATCGTCGCCTCGCTGGTGGCGATGATCGTGGTCGGCCTGACTCTGATGGTGCTTTCGGGTGTGATGGCGTTCTGGGCGTGCGGCCTGCTGCTGTGCCTGTTCATCGGTCCGACGCTGTCATCGGCGCGCACGCTGATGATGCGGATGGCCGCCCACGGCAAGGAAGGCGTCACGTTCGGGCTCTACACGACGGCCGGGCGCGCCGCGACTTTTCTGGCGCCGTGGCTGTTTTCGGTGTTCATCGACGTTTTCGACAGCTACCGCGCCGGAATGGGCGGGCTGGTGCTCGTGCTCGTCCTCGGGTTGGTGCTGTTCCTGCCCGTGCACGCGCCGCACCGGCGGACCGACTCGGCGTGAGTCGTCGACCCGCTACCCCTCCGGCGTGCAGATCGTCAGGCCTGCGCCCGTCCGCATGTCCAGCTGGTCGCCGTTGACCGAGATCGAGCAGGTCACCTCACGGCCGACATTGATGATGCTGATGCTTGCCGACGACTCTCCCGGCTGGGGCAGCGACACTTCCTTGCTCCACGGCAGCATCACGTTGAACTCGGTCTGTAGCAGCCCGCCGGTGTCGACGTAGGTGATGTTGATGGCGCGGCCGGTGCCCTCGACCGTGTAGACGACGGTGTCGGTGGCGCCGGGAACCGTCGGTGTGGTCGGTGTGGTGGGCGAACTCGGCAGCGTGGGGAGCGGGAGCACCGGAGTCGAGGGCCTCGTGGTCGGAGTCCGCGACGTCGTGGTGGGGGAGGGAGTGTAGGACGGTTCGGGTTGCGAGGGCAGTGGTGCCCTCACCGTTTGCTGCTCTGAACTACCCACGATGACCAGCGCGATCACCAGCCCGATCACCATGACGACGGCAACACCGGCGACGATCCACAGCCAGCGCGGTGACTTCGGTCCCTCAGGTGGCGGCTCCGAGCCGTAACCCTGTGGGGGCTGGGGCGGATACTGGCCGGTCGCGTACGGGTCGAAGCCGTACGGCGAGTACGCGGGGAGGCGTTCGGTCGGGCGTGGCGGCTGGTACGGGGAGCCGTAGGGCGCCTGGCTCGCGTACGCAGGATCGGAGTACCCCGGGTAGCCGGGGTCGCCGCCGCCGCCTGGTTGCTCCTCGCGTGCGCGGAAACCCCACTGGTCGTCAGGTCCGCCCCGGCCGTACTGCTCCTTGCGTCCGCGGTCAGGTGAATCCGTCATGCCCACCTCATGGCTGCAGGGTACCTGTGCAGCCGCTCAGTGCATCCGCACCGGCCCACCCGTCACGGCCGCCGCCGACCGTGCACAATCGTGAACCGTGGCAGAACAGGTCCGTCGAATCTACGGCGCGTCGATGTCTCCTGACGCCACCGCGTTCGCCCATCTCGTCGACGACGGCGGATATCCGAGGGCGGTGCAGCGGTTCCTGCGAGGCTGGCGGGCGAGCTCGTCGCGCGATGTCGACCTGCCGATCGAAGGTCCCGTCACGCGGGTCATGCACTCCGCAGACGGCCACTGGCTGGCCTGCCAGGTGGCGCCCGAAGGTGGCACCCGCAGCCAGATCTGGGTTGTGACAACGGATCCCGACGACCGTGCGGCCCGCAGAATCGACTATTGGCCCACGGGTGTGGAGGGAACCGCCGAGCTGATCGGCTGGGACGGCACCTTGGTCGCGGCAATCCTGACCGGAGAGGACGGCGTCGGCAGCTCGTGTCTGATCGACCCGTCCGGCGATACCACCACCGTGCTGGACCGACGGTCGGGCGGCAGGCTGGTGGACGCGTGGGCCGGCGCGTCACTGGTCCGGGTCGGCCCGCGCGGCTACCGCGATCTCATCATGCTGCGCGGGCTCACCGAGGTCGGCCTGTTGCCCTACGACCCCGGATCGACCACCGACACCGGCGTCATCCTCGACGACCACCACCCGCGTCGGCTGCGGTCGGGCCCAGAAGGAGAGCTCACCGAGCTGTACCACCCGGCCAACGAGTACGGCGTCAACAGCACCGAGGGTTATGTCCGCGCGCTGATCCGCAGCGAGAACGGTGCCGAGCACGCACGCCTGCTCGAGGTGACCGTCTCGGCAGAGGGTGTGTCCTACCAGGTGATCGCCGAACGGCCCGGGTGTGAGCTCGACGAATTCACCGTCAGCGACGACCTGTCGACGGTGGCGATCCTGTGGAACCTGCACGGCGCCAGCGAGTTACAGATCCTCGAATACGCCGACGGCACCCTGTACGACCCGATTCCGCTGCCGGGGATGGTGGCCAGTGAGCTCAGTATCAGCGCGGGCGGCTCCATGCTGGCGCTCACGGTTGAAGGGCCGTCGAAACCGCCGACCGTCGAACTCGTGGACCCGCGGACGCGAGAGTGGGAACTCGTCGACCGCGAGCCGAGCAGCGGCCCGGTGTCGGCTGACCCCACGTTGGAAACCATCACCGCGCGCGACGGATTGACGTTCACGGGCTGGCTGTTCCGCCCGCCCGACGGCGTCGAGACGATCGGCGCGATGCTGTTCCTGCACGGCGGACCCGAAGGCCAGGGCCGCCCCGGCTACAACGAATTCTTTCCCGCACTGCTCGACGAGGGCATCTGCGTATTTCTTCCCAACGTGCGCGGGTCGGGAGGGTTCGGCAGGTCCTTCATGCACGCCGACGACCGTGAGCGCCGATTCGCCGCCATCGACGACGTATCCGATGCGGTGCGGTTTCTCGTCGACAACGGACACGCTCCCGCGGGCAAGGTGGCGTGCTGTGGGTGGTCCTACGGCGGTTACCTGACACAGGCTGCGCTGGCATTCCATCCCGAAGACTTCGCGGCCGGCATCAGCATCTGCGGGATGAGCGACCTGAACACCTGGTACCGCAACACCGAGCAGTGGATCGCGGCCGCCGCCTATCCGAAATACGGGCATCCGGTCAGCGATCAGGATCTTCTGGAGAAGCTGTCCCCGCTGCCGCGAGCGCACGCGATCACCGCACCGCTGCTTCTGGTGCACGGACTCAACGACACCAATGTCCCGCCCAGCGAATCGCAGCAGATGTGCGAGGCGCTGACAGCGCTCGGACGAAAAACCAAGATGCTGGCGTTCGAGGACGACGGCCACGAGATCGACAAGCGCGAGAACCGTGCGGTGCTGCGGAAGACGATGTGCGACTGGCTCACCGCCGCGTTCGCCAATTGACCTGCCCGCGCAGAGGTTTACTTGAATTTTCAGCGGGGTAAAACTTCTTCGCGCGCCACTACGGAGTGCGCGGACGGAGGAGGCACGGCATGCGAGGAATTCTCGGCGTCATTGTGCTCGTCTGGTTGTTGATCGGCGTCTTCGCCGCCTATCAGCGTGACTACTTCACCGGTGGCGAAGCCAATTGCGCCACAGCGGGAAGTATCGCGCTGACGGTGGTGGCGGGGCCGTTGAACTACGCGGGAGTCAATCCGAAGGTGACGGATTGCAACGTCCCGGAACCCAGTCAGTAGCCCGCTGACTGGTCGTCGCGAGGAATGGAATGGAAATGATCGTCTTCGGAGCGATCCTGCTCATCCTGGGTCTCATCTTCGGGATGTCGATCCTGACGTACATCGGCGTCGTGCTTCTCGTGATCGGCGCGGTGTTCTGGGTTCTCGGGTCGGTCGGCCGCCCCGTCGCAGGTCGGAGAGCCTGGTACTAGCGCCTAATCGCGCTCAGCGGCCGAGGTCAGCGCCGCGACCGTCATCTGTCGGAGGACGGTTCGCGAGTTGGCCTCGGCCGTTTTCGTCGTGCCGGGCTTCATGCTGTGCGCCGTCGAGTTGAGCAGGCCGAAGGTTCCGTGGGCCATCATGCGGGCGTCGGTTTCGGTGAGGGTGGCATCGCGGCGGCGCAGCACCTCCACCCAGATCTCGACATATTGCCGCTGTTTGCGCCGCACTTGACGCTTGGCCGCCGGCGGCAGGTTGCCGAGATCGCGATCCTGGATACGGATCAGGTCGGACTCGCCGAGCGCGAAGTCGAGATGGAAGTCGATCAGGGCAGCAAGCGCGCCATCGGCGTCTGTCGCCTCACCTGCCACCTCGGTGGCACCGGCGAGCAGCCTGGTGCTGATACCCACCAGCAGCTCCGTGAGCAGCGCCTCCTTGTTGGGGAAGTGCCGGTAGATCGCGGGCCCGCTGACACCGGCGGCCGCACCGATGTCTTCGAGTCGTACGGCGAGATAACCGTGTTCGGCGAACAATCGCTCCGCCGCGGCGGCGAGTTGGCCGCGGCGGTCGGATTTCGCCCTGCTCCGTGACGAGACGGCGTCGGCGGTTCGAGTGGTCATGTCGTGAACCTCCCGCCGGTGGTGGACAGCATCAGTTAATGGTGCTTAACATACCATCCGGTTAGTCGCCATTAACTTAAGGTGGGTTCAGCGATGGCAGCGCGGGCATCTCATCGCGACGATCACGTCGCGCTGGTCGAGCAGTTGCGGGCGAAGCTCGCCACGGCCGCGCTGGGCGGGCCCGAAAAGGCACGTGAACGGCATGTGGGCAGAGGCAAGCTGCTGCCGCGTGACCGCGTCGATGGGCTGCTCGACCCTGGCAGCCCGTTCCTAGAACTGGCGGCCCTGGCCGCCGATGGCATGTATGACGACGAGTGCCCCGGCGCGGGCATGATCGCCGGCATCGGGCGGGTCTCGGGCCGCGAGTGCATGATCGTGGCCAACGACGCGACGGTCAAAGGCGGAACGTACTACCCGATCACGGTCAAGAAGCATCTGCGCGCCCAGGAGATCGCGTTGCAGAACCGGCTTCCGTGTGTGTATCTGGTCGACTCCGGCGGCGCATTCCTGCCGCGCCAGGACGAGGTGTTCCCCGATCGCGAGCACTTCGGACGCATCTTCTACAACCAAGCGACCATGAGCGCCAAGGGAATTGCCCAGATCGCGGCCGTCCTCGGGTCCTGTACCGCCGGCGGCGCGTATGTCCCGGCGATGAGTGACGAGGCCGTGATCGTGCGCAACCAGGGCACGATCTTCCTCGGTGGCCCGCCGCTGGTGAAAGCCGCCACCGGCGAGGTGGTCACCGCCGAGGAACTCGGTGGCGGCGACCTGCACTCCAAGGTCTCCGGCGTCACCGACCACCTGGCCCACGACGACCGCGACGCGCTGCGCATCGTCCGCACGATCGTCGGGACACTCGCACCGAAGGCTTCGGCGCCGTGGGACGTCGCCCCGACCGTCGATCCGGTCGCCGATCAGCGCGAGCTCTACGACGTCGTGCCCGTCGACTCCCGGGTGCCCTATGACGTGCACGAGGTCATCACCCGCATCATCGACGGCGGCGATTTCGCCGAATTCAAGGCCCAATACGGCACCACGCTGGTGACGGGGTTCGCGCGCATCCACGGCCATCCGGTCGGCATCATCGCCAACAACGGTGTGCTGTTCGGTGAGTCGGCGGTCAAGGGCGCACACTTCATCGAGCTGTGCGACAAGCGCAACACGCCACTTCTGTTCCTGCAGAACATCTCCGGGTTCATGGTCGGCCGCGACTACGAGGCGGGTGGTATCGCCAAGCACGGCGCGAAGATGGTGACCGCGGTCGCGTGTGCGCGGGTGCCGAAGCTGACCGTGGTGATCGGCGGATCGTATGGCGCAGGCAATTATTCGATGTGCGGTCGGGCCTACTCGCCGCGGTTCCTGTGGATGTGGCCCAACGCCAGGATCTCGGTGATGGGTGGCGAGCAGGCCGCGTCGGTGCTGGCGACCGTGCGCGGGGACATGGCGCCGGAGGAGGAAGAGGCGTTCAAGGCCCCCATCCGTGCCCAGTACGAGGATCAGGGCAATCCGTACTACTCGACCGCGCGACTCTGGGATGACGGCGTCATCGACCCCGCTGACACCAGAGCTGTTGTCGGGTTGGCACTCTCGGTGGCAGGCCAGGCTCCGCTGGAGCCGGTGTCCTACGGCGTTTTCAGGATGTGAGTCTCTCGTGACCTTCGATACAGTTCTGGTTGCCAACCGCGGCGAGATCGCGGTTCGTGTGATCCGCACGTTGCGCACGATGGGAATCCGCTCGGTCGCGGTGTTCAGCGACGCCGACGCTCACGCCCGCCATGTCGCCGAAGCCGACGTGGCAGTACACATCGGACCCGCGCCGGCGCGTCAGAGCTATCTGTCGATCGACGCGCTGCTCTCGGCGATTGCGCGCACCGGCGCCCAAGCGGTACACCCCGGATACGGATTTCTTTCCGAGAACGCCCAATTCGCGGACGCGCTGAGTTCCGCCGGCGTGGTCTTTATCGGCCCGCCCGTCACCGCCATCCAGACGATGGGCGACAAGATTTCGGCGAAGGCCGCGGTGTCCGAATTCGGTGTGCCTGTGGTGCCCGGGATCTCGCGGCCCGGCCTGACCGACGACGACTTGATCTCAGGCGCCCCCGACATCGGTTTCCCGGTGCTGGTCAAGCCGTCGGCCGGCGGCGGAGGCAAGGGCATGCGCGTCGTGCACGACCCGTCGGAACTCCCCGCGGCACTGGCAAGTGCCCGTCGCGAGGCCGCATCGTCGTTCGGCGACGACACCCTGTTCCTGGAGCGGTTCGTGTTGAATCCCAGGCACATCGAGGTGCAGGTGATCGCCGACGATCACGGCAACGTGGTGCACCTCGGCGAGCGCGAATGCAGCCTCCAGCGCCGTCATCAGAAGGTCATCGAAGAGGCGCCGTCCCCGCTGCTCGACGCGCAGACCCGCGCCCGCATCGGCGCCGCGGCCTGCGACACGGCACGCAGCGTCGACTACACCGGGGCCGGCACCGTCGAGTTCATCGTGTCCGCCGATCGGCCCGACGAGTTCTTCTTCATGGAGATGAACACCCGCCTGCAGGTCGAGCATCCGGTGACGGAAATGGTGACCGGGCTCGATCTGGTGGAGTTGCAGGTCCGGATCGCCGCGGGGGAGAAGCTGCCCATCGCCCAGGACGACATCCGCCTGGACGGGCACGCCATCGAGGCGCGGGTGTACGCCGAAGATCCCGCCCGCGGATTCCTGCCCACCGGCGGCGACGTGATCGGACTTCGCGAGGCGGTCGGTCGCGGAATCCGCGTCGACTCCGGATTGGCGCGCGGCACAGTCGTCGGCAGTGACTACGACCCGATGCTGGCTAAGGTGATCGCGCACGCCGAAGATCGGCCGGCGGCGCTGCGCGCTCTGGACTCGGCACTGGCCGACACCGCGGTGCTCGGGCTGACGACGAACGTCGAATTCCTGCGTTTCCTCCTCGCCGATCCCGACGTCGCGGCCGGGAACCTGGACACCGGACTTCTCGACCGGCGGCTTCCCGATTTCGTTCCCGCGCCGCCGTCCGACGACGATCTGGTGGCCGCGGCGGCGTATCGGTGGCTGAAGTCCTGGCCGGCAACGGCATCCGATCCGTGGGACGTGCCGTCCGGCTGGCGCATCGCCGGGCGCGCGGCGACGCCGATGAGGCTGCGCGCCAGGGAGAGGACCGACCACGTCTATCTCACCGGCACGCCGGAGGACGCCACGGCCGCAGTCGAAGGCGGCGAAACCCGCACGCTTCGAGCCGTGTTGGCCGGCGACGTGTTGGCGGTGACGATCGACGGTCTGCGTAGCGACCACCTGGTCGCCGAGATCGGCGGGCAGGTGTGGCTGGCAGGTGCGGGGCGCGTCGTGATGGTCGAGGAGGTGCGGGAGGCCCCGGTGCGTCCCGACGACGAGCTCGGCGGCGACGCCGAACTGGCGAGTCCGATGCCGGGGGCCGTCGTCGCGGTCGGCGTCGACGACGGGGCGGCCGTCACGGCGGGAACCGTCGTGGTGACCGTCGAGGCGATGAAGATGGAGCACGCGCTGACCGCACCCGTCGACGGGGTGGTGGAACTGTTGGTCGGCGCGGGCGAACAGGTGAAGGTGGGCCAGGTACTGGCCCGGATAACGGCAACCGAGGAGCCACAGTGACTGATTTTCTTTCGACCGGGACGCTGCCCGACCACTACGAGCAGCTGGCCAAGACCGTGCGCGACTTCGCCCAGAGCGTCGTCGCCCCCGTCGCGGCCAAACACGATGAAGAGCACTCGTTCCCGTACGAAGTCGTGTCGGGAATGGCCGACATGGGCCTGTTCGGCCTGCCCTTCCCGGAGGAGTACGGCGGCATGGGCGGCGACTACTTCGCGCTGTGTCTGGCGCTGGAGGAACTCGGCAAGGTCGACCAGAGTGTGGCGATCACGCTGGAGGCCGGGGTATCGCTGGGCGCGATGCCGGTGTACCGGTTCGGCAACGAGGAGCAGAAGCAGGAATGGCTACCGCTCCTGGCTTCCGGCAAGGCCCTCGGCGCGTTCGGTCTGACCGAGGCCGGCGGCGGCAGCGACGCCGGGGCGACCAAAACCACGGCAAGATCGGATGGGTCATCGTGGATTATCAATGGCTCCAAGCAGTTCATCACCAACTCCGGTACCGACATCACCAAGCTCGTCACGGTCACCGCGGTCACGGGGGAGAACAACGGCAAGAAGGAGATCTCGGCAATCCTGGTGCCGGTTCCGACGCAGGGGTTCACCGCCGAGCCCGCCTATAACAAGGTCGGCTGGAACGCTTCCGACACCCACCCGCTGAGCTTCGACGATGTCCGGGTGCCGCAGGAGAACCTGCTGGGAGAGCGCGGACGCGGGTACGCCAACTTCCTGCGCATCCTCGACGAGGGCCGCATCGCGATCGCTGCGCTGTCGGTCGGCGCGGCGCAAGGATGCGTGGACGAGAGCGTCAAGTACTCCAAGGAGCGCGAGGCGTTCGGCCGTTCGATCGGCAGCAATCAGGCCATCGCATTCAAGATTGCCCGCATGGAGGCAAGGGCCCACGTCGCGCGCGCCGCCTACTACGACGCGGCCGCTCTCATGTTGTCCGGCAAGCCTTTCAAGAAGCAGGCCGCGATCGCCAAGCTTGTCGCCAGCGAGGCGGCGATGGACAACGCCCGCGACGCGACGCAGATCTTCGGTGGCTACGGCTTCATGAACGAGTACGCGGTGGCGCGGCATTACCGGGACAGCAAGATCCTCGAAATCGGCGAGGGGACAACGGAAGTGCAACTGATGCTGGTCAGCCGCGAGTTGGGCCTGTAGATGAGCGACACGACACCGAAAAAGGTTGTGGTTCAGCGGGGTCTCTGGTTCGAGGAGTTCGAGACCGGTGTGCTGTACCAGCACCGGCCCGGCCGCACGATCACCGAGGCCGACAACGTGCTGTTCACCACGCTGACCATGAACACCCAGGCGCTGCACCTGGACGCGGCGTTCTCGGATGCGTTGCCGCCGTTCAACCAGCGGCTGGTGAACTCGATGTTCACGCTGTCGACGCTGGTTGGACTCTCGGTCGCGCAGCTGACGCAGGGCACGATCGTCGGCAACCTCGGATTCGGCGAGGTCGCGTTCCCCAAACCTCTGTTCCATGGCGACACGCTCTACGCCGAGACCGAGGTCACCGACAAGCGCGAATCGAAGAGCCGGCCGGGGGAGGGGATCGTCACGTTCAGTCACGTCGGCCGCAACCAACACGGCGACATCGTGGCGACGGCGTCGCGGAAGACGATGGTGCGCAAGCGTCCTGAAGGGGAAGCCCAGTGAGCCTGGCAGCCGGAACCGCGTGGCTGTTCTGCCCGGCGGATCGTCCGGAGCGCTACCAGAAGGCCGCGGCGGTCGCCGATATCACGATCCTCGACCTGGAGGACGGTGTCGCGGCCAAGGACCGTCCCGCAGCGCGTCAGGCGCTGATCGACACCCCACTCGACCCCGAGCGGACGGTGGTGCGGGTCAACCCCAGCGGTACTCCCGACCACGAGCTGGACCTCGAAGCCGTTGCAAAGACGGCCTATACGACGGTGATGCTGGCCAAGTCGGAGACCGCCGCGCAGGTGACCGCGCTGGCGCCGCTGAACGTCTTCGTCCTCATCGAGACGCCCCTCGCCGCGCTCAATGTCGTGGAGCTCGCTCGTGCGGAGAACACCTACGCACTGATGTGGGGCGCCGAGGATCTTTTCGCCGTACTCGGCGGCACGGCCAACAGGTACCCGGACGGCTCTTATCGCGAGGTCGCCCGGCACGTGCGGTCGCAGACTCTCCTGGCCGCAAAAGCCTACGGGCGGTTGGCTTTCGACTCGGTTTTCCTCGACATCAAGAACCTCGAGGGCCTGCGGGTCGAAGTCGACGACGCGGTGGCCGTCGGCTTCGACGGCAAAGTCGCGATCCACCCCACCCAGATCGCCGTCATCCGAGAGGGCTACGCGCCCACCGACGAGGAAGCGGACTGGGCCCGACGTGTCCTGGCTGCGGCCCGCGACGAGCGTGGGGTGTTCCAGTTCGAGGGCCAGATGGTGGACATGCCGGTGCTCCGGCGCGCCGAGCGGATCGTCGCGCTGGCCGGTTAGCTACTTGCGTTTGGCAGCAGCCAACCTGGCGGCGAACTCAGGCGATTCGATCGACGTTGCCTGCGGGCCGATCTCGACATCGACGGCAAGCCGATGCTGCTCGGAATCCACGGTGCCGGGATTCGCGGTGGCGCGCATGGAGGCCTTGGTGGCGACGACAACCTCTCTGGGTGCGCCGGCGGGGCCCGCCGCCAACGCGCGTGCTGTCGCCACCGGTTCCTCGGCGACTTCGAGCGCGAGGCCGTGGCGCACCGCGGCCTCGGCGTCGAAGCGCATGCCGAACAGCAGCGAGGCCCGGGCGACCTGAGGCCCGACGAGGCGCTGCAGCATCCACGTGGCGCCACCGCCGGGGTGGATACCGAGCTTCTGGAAGCGCGGGTCGAAGACCGCGGCGGGTCCGGCGATCCGAACGTCGGCGGCGAGAGCCAGATTCAGGCCTGCCCCTACCGCGGGGCCGTTGACGGCCGCGATCGTCGGCAGTGTGCAGTCGGCGACAGCGAGGAAGCCGTCGTAGATCACCCGGAGCCCGTCCTCGGTGGCGGCACCCAGTGCGGTGAGGTCGGCACCGGCGCAGAACGCCTTGCCTGCACCGGTGACGATCACGGCATGAACGTCCGGGTTCGCCTCGGCGGCGTCGACCGCGGCGCGCAATGCCGCCGAGATCTCGGCGGTCACCGCGTTGCGGCGGTCGGGATCGTTGATGGTGATGAGTGCGACGCGGTCTTCGACCTGCGTCAGTACAAGATCGGACACCCGGTCAGCCTAACGGCGCGCCCAGCCCGTCGAGCACGCGCACGGCAACGCGGCTGCCTGCATCGACGTCACGCCACCGCTGCGTCGCGGGATCCGAGGCGTCGAGCGCGTGCCTGCTGTGCTCGAGCAGGTGATCGGCCGCCGCTCGCGCCCTGGCCACGGCCTGTCGGCAGGATCTAATGACGATCTCCAAATCCGGCATTTCACAAAGAGATTGGTTGATCTGTAGCTTCGAGGCATCGATGTCGGAAGCCGCCCGCGCGATCTGCGCGGCAACGGCCTCGGTGACTGCAGCCGCGCCCGACGACACCGCGAGCTGCGTCCGCAGCTGGCGGATGTGCTGCTGCAGCATTCCGTCGGCCGATCCGACGACCACTGCGGACACTCCGACGGCCTCGCGAATGCCCGGCGCGTCGTCGGCCTGGAAGATGCGTGCGGTGTCGACGCGCAGATCGGAAATGGTCACGTCGACGGCGCCCGCCGCGATCCCGTCGGCGGTGCCCTCGATACCCGCATCTTCGCGAGATACGAGTACTCGGCGCGCTTCCCCGCCCCGGTTCATCTCATGGGCGGGGAGCAGCACGCAGTCCGCCGACAGGGCGCCGACGACGGTAGTCCATCGGCCGATGAGCCTGCCGTTCTCCAGTCGACCGCGTCCGTGCCTGCAGACGGCGATCGCTGCATGCGGGCCTGCGGCAGCGGAGACGTCGGCGTCGGAGTCGAACGCGACCCGCAGCCACGCCCCGGCGCTGTCGGCGACGGCGAGTTCGAGTACTTGCGAGACGAACTCGCGGGTACCGGCGCCGGCCATCTGCATCCTTCCCGATCGCATCAGATGGTAAGCATGATCGTGGCACGAAGCGCGGCACAGTGAGACGAACTCCGACGCCGGAGTCCGTTCTCGGCGCGGTGCGCGACCTCCTTCCCGGTATCAGCGCCTCCGCGGCCGCGGTCGACCGCAGTGGTGCGGTCGAACCGGAGGTGATCGACGCGCTGCACGACGCCGGATACTTCTCTCTGCTGAAACCGCCAGCCTTCGGCGGCCTCGACAGCGCACCGGAGGTGTACCTGACCGCGACACGCGAGCTTTCCAGATCGTGTATGTCGACCGGCTGGTTGGCGGGGTGGCTCGGTGTAAACAGCTGGGGCCTGTCGATCCGTGAAGAGGCTGTGTTGCAAGAGATCTGGGGAGCCGATGACCGGGCGCTGCTCTGTTCGTCGTACGCTCCTACCGGCCGGCTGCAGCGCGTGGACGGGGGGTTCCGGCTGTCAGGTCGATGGGCCAGGTGCACGGGTGCACGCCACTGCGCGTGGCTGAGCGTTGCGGCACTGCGCGTCGGCGGCGACGGTGCGGCGCAGGACTTCATGGCCGTGTTGGTGCCGCGGACCGACTTCGTCATCGAGCCGACGTGGAATGGCCTCGGACTCAGGGGTATCGGCGCCGACGACGTTCTGGTGCAGGGGGCGTTCGTGCCTGACCATCGCACCTTCAGCTGGCTGCATGGCGGGCAGAGCGTTACCGCGACACCCCTGGACAGGCTTCCTCAACCGACCGTGTTCACGCTCGCGGGAACCATGCCGCTACTCGGCGGGGCGCAGCGGGTGCTGGCGACCCAGGCCGTCGACAACGGGTCGGCGCCGTTGAGCCGGGTCGCGATGTCCCACAGCGATATCGAACTGTCGCTGCTCCAAATTCGTCGCAACGTGGCCGACCTGGTCGACTGTGTCCGTTCCGGCGCCCAGCCAGACGCAGAGATGGTGCTGCGTACGCGCCGAGATCAGGTGATGGCGTGCGAACGGGCACTGCGGGCGGTCGGCGCCGTCGTCTCCGACACGGGCGGCAGCGATGATGCCGAAGTGCTCGAACGGGTATGGCGTGACATGCAGACCGCCTGCAAGCACGTGTCGAGCAATGTCGAGCAGGTGCTCGCCGTCGCAGGTCGATTTGCGTTGGGCCTCAACGTCGATGACCTGATCTGGTAGCGGGTCTCACACCCAGTCGTCCGACGACAGGGTGCGTAGCACCCGTGACAGCATGTCGTCGGTGACGGCGGCGAGGTCGGAACGGCGGCCGGCGGCATGAGACGTGGATCCGATGCGTTCGGCGATGCTGCGCGCGGCCCGGGTCAGGAACGGCGCCATCCGGGTGAGGCGCTCGGCCGGCGCGGGTCCCGTCAGCGAGAGCCCGGCCACCAGGCCGTCCGCGCCCAGGATGGGTGCTGCGATACCGGCCAGGCCCGCGACGAGTTCCTGGTCGTCGTAGGCGAGCCCGTGCCGGGAGCGGATGCGGACCAGCTCCGAGTGCAGCGACGGCAGGTCGGCGACCGTGGCGGGAGTGCTCTTGCGCAGTGGGCAGCCGAGCAATTCGTCCACGGTCTCGGCGGGAAGCGTCGCCAGGATGGCCTTGCCGAGGGCGCTCGCGTGGGCCGGTGTCCGGTCCCCGACACCGACCGGGACGGCGACGCCGCTGGTGCCCGAGAACTTGTCCAGATAAACGACATCCGAGCCGATCAGCACGCCGAGCTGCACGACGAGCATGGTGTCGCTCTGCAAGCGTTCCAGCACCGGCGCCGCGGCGGCACGCAGGGCGGAGTGATCGCCGGAGCCTGCTCCCGGCAGCGAGGACGCGGCCAGGCAATATCCGTCGGAGCGATGCTGCAGCAGTCCCGCGCCGTGTAGTTGGGTGAGGATGCGGTGCACCGACGATCGGGGCAGCCCGGCGCGGGCAGCAACCTGGTCGAGTCGCAGCACGCGTCCGGCCTGGTCGAAGCACCCGAGGATCAGCGCGACTCGAGCCACCATCGACGCAGGCGCATCAGCGTGAAGGACCACCCGGTCACGGTAGGGCCGCGGCCTGTGCGGCGGAGTCGAAACGGCCGACATGCATCGGCCCCCTCCCGCTGTGGGAGGGGGCCGATGTCAGTGCCGGTCAGGCGGCGTCGCGCTGGGCGTCCTCACCGCCTCGGTCAGCGGCGTCGTCAGCCTCCGATGAGTCCTCCGCGGCGGACTCATCGGCGTCCTCGGCCGAATCAGCGTCGTTCGCATCGCCGGCATCGGACATCTCATCCGATTCCGGTTCCGTGCCGTCCTCGTCGTCGAGTTTCGTCTCGTCGATCGTGCTGTCGTCGTCGCCGACCCGGTCGGCGTCCGCCTTCGAGGTGGATCGGTGCGCCGGCTGGGCATCGTCGGGCGCGGCTGTGGTGTCGGCCTCCACGACCTCGGTCGCCTCGTCCTGCTCGACCGTCGCTGCGGACACCGCTGTCGCGGCCGGCTGCTCGGGTTCGGGCCGCTCGAACTTCGTGCTCCAATCGCTGATGATCTTGGCCTGTACCGCACGGTGGTACTTCGCGATCGAGAACTTGGCCTCGGCGACGCTGCGGTTGAACGCCGTTGCGATGGTGACGAAATCACGTGAGGCGAAGGATTCGAAGAACTCCCTGCCGCTGGCGGCGAGCTGACGGTTCAGCGTCCGCCACTGGCGGCGGACCTCGGCGCTCAGTGTCGGCTCGGGGCTGAACAACTTGCCGTTCCAGTTGACAAGGGTCCAGCCGTCCTCGGCGTTGCCCTCGACGATCACGTAGTTCGTGTTGCTCAACGGTGCGGTCCGCAGCAGGTCGATCTTCTCGGCCGCGGTGAGGTTCTGTGCGTTCATCATCGTCCAGAACATGATGGCTCCACCGTGGGAGAAGATCACCGGGTTGCGGTCGCCGTTGTCGTAGATCGTCTGCAGAGCGCCGTCGACCCGGGCGTCGAACTCGTTTCCGTCGATCGACCCTGGAATGCGTAGATCGCGGTTGCCCTGGATCGCCCATGCAAGGGGGAAGAGGCCGTAGCCGGTCTGTGCCTGGCTTTCGGGGGTGCCTTCGAAGACGCCCGCCTCGATCTCCTGCAACCCCGCGAGCACCTGGATGGGCAATCCGAGGTACTGGGACATCGGTGCCGCCGTCAGCTGGGTGCGCACCATCGTCGAGGCATAGATCGCGTCGTAGTTGTTGTCGCCGAGGACGCCGACGATGGCCTGGGACTGCTGTTGGCCCGTCGGGGTCAGCACCGGCCCCGGCGTCGACGTGTCGATCAGGCCCGACGCATTGCCCGCGGATTGGCCGTGGCGCACGAAGGTGACCCGCATCAGTTCGGCGGCCGAGGCGGGCAGAGCCGCACCGACCAGCACGGCTGCCGCCACGGCCGCCGCCCCTAGGACGCGCAGCAGGGCGTTGCGATGCCACGTTCTGCTTCGTGCCGCGCCCGACGAAGACGCATCATTCATGGAACAGTTCCTCCCGCTGTTGTTCAGGACAGCGCCCACGGTGAACGGTGGGTTAACACGCAACAAGGCGCGGTCTCACTCAGCGAGACTCGGATCAGAGCTTTGTCAGCACAGCGGCCGCGCGGACCTCGCCGCCGACAGTGAAGGCGATGTCGAGGGCCGGGACAGCCGCACCTGTCCGACGCCACCCGAGTGTCACGTGCTCGCCGTACTTGATCGGCTTGCGGTACTCGATCACGGCGCGATAGGGCGGTGTGCACACCTCGGGGACCACAGCCATCACCTCGTGGATCGCGTGCCAGTACGCGGTGTTGGTGACATGTTCGAAAAGGTCGATGTCGGTGCGGCGCAGCGCGAACGGGATCGCGTCGTCGGCGCCGTCCGGATTTTTGAGCCAGGGGCGCCATTTGAGGCGGTATTCGTCGGTCGTCGTCGAGAACCGCTCGATGAGTGAGTCGGTGGCCCGTTGCGGCGTCAGGGTTTTCGCGTTGATCGCAATCCAGAATCCCTCGGTCTCGATGCGCCCGCCATCGCTGCCGACGAGGTCGACACGCATGGTGCACCAGCGGGTCGACAGCGCCGAGCACCATCTGCTGAACGCGACCTCGTTGGGGAATTCGATCGGCTCGATCACATCGATCACCGTGCGTTGGACCAGCCAGTGCGGGTGGTCTTCGGCCTCACCGGCGTCGACGAGGTTCTCGGCGCCGACCTCCTGGATGTAGCGGGCCACGCCGTCGAGTCGAAGGTTCAGATCACTGCCGATGTCACCGGTGGCCACCCGCCACGCCGTGCGATAGACGTAGCCGGATTCCGGCAGCGCAGCCAGGCGACGGTGCACGTCTTCGGTAACCATCGACGGTCAGCCTACGGTTCGGCGCCAGCGAAGCAGGTACCGGTAGTACAACGCGCGCCTCACCGTCGCTCCGGGTATCACCTCGTCGGCGACGGCGCGGATCTCCGCGAGGCTTTCGCGGGGGTCCGTCATCACCAGCCCGACGTCGGGTGTCTCGCGATGCAGGCGGGAACCGATGCGGACGGCGGGCAGGCACAAACCGGCCCAAACCCAGTCCGATGCAGTCTTGTTCGCGCTGAGGCCGACGATCGCGATCTCACCCGACGGGCGCAACAGATCACGGGCCCTGCCAAGAGTGCCGCGCAGGTCCATGTGGTGGATCGTCGCGACGAACGTGATCAGATCGAAGCGGACGTCGCCCGGATCGAAGGCATGGAACGCGTGCTCGGAGATCGAAACGTTCGCCCGGCCGCAGAGCCGATCCCTCGCACGTCGTACCGCGCCGGGGTCGGAATCGATCCCGACGATCGACCGCGATACCGGGGCCAGGCGCTCGACCAGGAGGCCGTCGCCGCAGCCGACGTCGAGGACGTCACCGCGATGCTCGCCTGCGATACCCGTGAGCCACGGGTGGTAGGCAGTGTTGTGGTTCCAGTAGTCGGCCATGCGCGACTCAGCGGCCGCCGAAGCATTCCGCGAGGAAGTGAGTCGCCGACGTCCACGCCCTCGCGGAGGCGGACTCGCTGAACAGCACACCGCGCGACGGATCGTCGGCGAACGGCGCCATGAAGGCGTGCAACGTGTTCCCGTAGGCGTGCAACTGCCAGTCGATGCCCCTGCCGGAGAACTCCCTGCCCAGTGCGACGACGTCTTCCGGGGGAGCGAACGGGTCATCCCAGCCGTGGAAGACGATCACCTTGGCGGTGACGTCGCGCTTCTCGGCCTCCGGAGGTGGCTTCAGCAACCCGTGGAAGCTCGCGACACCTGCCAGCGGTTGGCCGTGACGCGCCAGGTCGAGCACGCACAGGCCGCCGAAGCAGAAGCCGATGGCGGCCACGCGCTGCGGGTCCACCTGCGCCGCCGCGGTCAGGGTCTCGAACACGGTGGCAAGACGCGCGGCCAGCGCGACACGATCCTCGACGAAGCCCGCCATCGCGGCGCCGGTGGCCTCGATGCCGCCGCGGCTGACGTCCTCACCGAACAGATCCACCGCGATGGCCTGGTAACCCTGTTCGACGAGGCGCGTCGCGAACTGCATCTGCGCGTCGCTGCGCCCTTCCATGCCGTGGAAGACCAGCACGGTCGGACGGGTCTGCGCGTCGTGAAGGTCGTGGTGATTGTCGACATGAGTGTCGTCGTGAACGAGGACCGAGTCGAAGTAGCTGCCGTCGATGTCGTGTCGCAAAGATGTGTGGTGCACCGTCACCGGGCTGACGTTTCCACGTCGTCGGGTGCCGCGCGACGGCGTTCGCTGCCCGCAGAACCGGGATGCGCGCGCCGAAAATCAAGGTCGTGGTGCTAGAACTCGCCCCAGCCGCCCTGGACCATCGTCTGGAACTTCCAGCCGTCGCCCGTCTTCACCAGCAGGTCGCCGTAGCGCACGTGCTGGCTGTGCTCGCCTGCTGTGATGATGGCGTCGGTGATCACGAATACCAGGTTCTCGTTGATGAAATGCGGTGTGCGTACCGAATCCATCGAGACGTCCCCGGCCTCGCCGAGTTGTTCACGCATCTGAGCCACGAACTTCTCGCGGTCGCACGACGCCGCATAGCCGTCGGTCACCTCGTTGAGTGGGAACATCGCCTGGTCGGCCATGGCTTCGACCTCCTTGCCGACGGCCAGCGTGTCGTACCGCGTGAACCAGTCCAGCACGGCGTCGATGTCGGCCGGCGATGGTGCGTAGCCACCATGTGCAGGTAGCGATGCCATGTCGTTCTCCTCACAATCTGCGTACAAAGTACACCGTACAGTGTACACAGAGCCGGGACGGGCTACGATCGCTCGCGTGGAGAGAAGCAGCGCCGGGGACCCGGTGCGCACTCTGGAGTTGTTGTGGAGAGTCCCCGGCGAGGTCCGGGCAGGCCGCGGGCCAAGGGCGCGTACGTCGGTTGACGCGGTGGTCGCCGCGGCGATTGAGATTGCCGACACCGACGGGTTGGCGGCTCTGACCATCCGCGCGGTGGCGGCGAAACTGGGGATCGCGCCGATGGCGACCTACACGTATGTGCCGGGAAAGGCCGAACTGCTCGACCTGATCCTGGACTCCGTCTACCTGCAGATGCCGCGCGCGGATCTGTCTGAATTGCATTGGCGGGAACGGGTTTCCACGATTGCCGCGGAGAACCGGGCAATGCTCGACAAACATCCGTGGGTGGTGCAGCTGGCTATCACGCGTCCGCCGCTGGGGCCCGGCACGTCCGCGAAGTACGACCACGAACTGCGCGCCTTCGACGGCCTAGGCCTCAGCGAGCTGGAAATGGATTCGGCTCTGACGTACGTGCTCGGATTCGTGACAGCAGTGGCGCGCATCGCGATCGACACCCGCAACGCCCAGACCGACAGCGGGATGAACGACAGCGCGTGGTGGGAACGCGCCGAACCGCTGCTGGCCAAAATTTTCAGTCCACAGGAGTACCCGCTGGCTGCGCGGGTGGGCGCGGCAGCGGGGCGCGCGTACGACAGCGCCTACAGCGCGGATCACGCCTATGAGTTCGGGCTCGCGCGGGTGCTGGACGGGCTCGCGCCAGTGATCGACCGCACACCGGGGTGAGGGTGTCGCGCAGGGGTGGGTACCTGTGCAACAAACCATGTCGAGGAGAGGACCCGGCCTTCATGACTGCGATCACCGCCTACCGCGGGCCGCTGCGCACCACCAATCTGCATGTCGACGACACCGGAGGCGACGGTCGACCCGTGGTGCTGATCCACGGATGGCCGCTGAACGCCGACTCGTGGGCCCCCCAGGTCGACGCGTTGCGCGACGCCGGGTACCGCGTCGTCACCTACGACCGCCGCGGGTTCGGACGCAGTGACAAGCCGCTGATCGGCTATACGTACGAGAGTTTGTCCGATGACCTGTCCGCGGTGTTGGAGGAACTCGACCTGCGGGATGTGACTCTCGTCGGCTTCTCGATGGGCGGCGGAGAGGTCGCGAGCTACTGTGCCCGCAAAGGGGTGGAGCGCATCCGAAGTGCCGTGTTCGCGGCGTCGGTCACGCCGTTCGTGCAGCACCGCAAGGACAATCCTGACGGTCCGCTCGGCAAGGCCGAGGCCGCCAAGATGGCCGCGTCGCTGACCGCGAACCAGGACGCCTTCTACGAGCAGATGATGACCGACGTCTTCTCCGCAGACGGCCGACTGCTCATCACGGAGGAGCAGCGGCAGTGGGCCCTCGCGATGTGTGGCGAGGCGAGCAAGGCGGCCGCTCTCGCGTGCATGGCGGCGTTCGGCGGCACCGACTTTCGCGAAGATCTACCGAAGGTGACGGTCCCGAGTCTGGTCATACATGGAGACAGCGATGCGACGGTGCCGTTCGAGGGTTCGGGCCGGCGCACACACGAGGCGCTCCCGGACAGCCGCCTGCATGTGATTGCCGGTGGGCCCCACGGTATTCCGATCAGCCACCCCGACGAATTCAACGAGGCCCTGCTGACGTTCCTCGCCGAAGAACCTTCCTCGCGCGCGGTCACCGCAGGGTAGGGGCGTCACCAGGCGACGGTCGCGTCGCGCGGTACGACATCCATGTCGAACGCGTGGCCGCGATAAGTGAGCGACGTGCCCAGCCGACTCCGGTCGCGTTCGTCGCGGAACCGGACCGTTCCGGTGCTCCACCTTTCGGCTCGATGGATCGCCCACGAGGCACGGCACAGCAGTGTGGCTGCATCGTGGCGGACCTCGACGGCCGCCACCCCGGGTGCCGATGCGCGCGTGACGATGTCGGCGACGGCCTCCCTGGACAGAACCGGCCGTCCGCTCAGCGTGATCAGGACACGGCAGCGACGGCGGACCGCGTCGGGGACGGGGCCGACGCGGATTCGCGGATCGTCGGTGCGGAGGGAGCCCACGAGGGTCTCTGCGCCCGCGCCGTTGACGAACAGGCCCACGTCCTGGCCGAGGAAACACGCCGCGGTGCGCACCAGAGACCCCGGGCCGTGGTCTGCGGCGTCGATCTCGACGGCGACGTCGGGAATGTCGTAGCGAAGTCCGTGGACTCGTGCCTCGGGGTCGGGGACCAGCCGCGCCACGGCCAGTGCTTCGGCGTTCTTCGCGGTGGCGCGGTCGGCGACGTCGCGCCCTGCCCAATCGGCTCCGTTGTGCCACGCGACGGCGTCGCGCGCATGGTGCAGTACGGCGCCGCAGGTGAGCGCGCGGTGCGCGAACTCCCAGTCCTCGCCGCCGTACCGGTCGAAGGATTCGTCGAATCCTCCGCAGTAGTCGAACAATTCGCGACTGCAGCACATCACCGAGCTGATCACGTAACGGTAGGAACGGTGATCGATGTTCAGCAGGTTCGAGGTTCGGCGGTACGCGTCGCTGAGCCAGCGCGGTTCGTCGAGTTCGCGCGGGACGCTGTGTCCCGACCACCACTGCGGCAACCGCGCCGGCGTCCAGCCGGTCAGATCGGCGTGGCGGCGCCGCCCGACCACGAGCGCGTCGGGCAGCACGGACGGCAGCCGAACGGCGGCGCTCACGTACTGCGGCTCCGGCACGGTGTCGGCGTCCAGGAAGCAGAGGACCTCGGATTCGGTGTGGCGGACGCCGAGATTGCGGGCTGCCGCGGCGCGAAAGCCCTTGTCCTGCTGGCTGACCACCGAGCATCGCAGTGGCGCGGCTGAAACATCGGGCGGTTGCCCGGAACCGTCGTCGCAGACGACGACCTCGATGAGGTCGTGCGGATAGTCCTGAATCGCTAGGGCGGCCAGGACGAGGTCGAGCTCGGTCTGCTGTTCGTAGTAGGGCACCACCACCGCCACGGTTGCCTGACGGGCCGGGCGCTCGTCCAGCAGGTCCCAGCGGTTTTCTGGGACGACATATCGGCCGTCGGTCAACGACAAGAGTTCTACGCGGGTCATGGGTGACAGTCGGCGAAGAAGTCGGCGTAGTGGCGGGCGACGTCGGAGGGCGCCGGGCTCAGAAGCATGCCGGCCTCGAGCCACGTCGATTCCGGGGCGTCCAAAGCATTGTCGATGGCGGACCGCAAGCCGTCGGCGGTATCCGGGTAGAGCGCCAGCGAGCCGGGATTCCGATTCTCGAACTCCACGGTGTAGCGGTGGGTGGGCGCCAGCGGACGGCGGCCCGCCGACAACCACGAATTGAGCGAGCCCGACGCGGAGATGTGCCGGTGGGCGACGACTGGGACGGTGACCCGTTGCAACAGCGGCTGCACCCGTGAGTCGGCGATGTAACCGGTGAGAGTGAACTTAACGCCTTTGCGGCGGGCCGCCTCCTGCAGATCGAGCGCCAGATCGTCGTGGCCGGAGGAGGTTTCGCCGATCGCGAGCATCTCGACACCGCCGTGGTCGGGGAGCGCCGCGAGGACCTCGGCATGCCCTTTGCCGGGGTAGACATAACCGAACACGCCCACTGTCCGGCCCGGGCCCCGGGTGGCGGGGGCCACGGCCTGCGGACCGACCGGAAGCGGGATCACCGCGCAGCGTGATGGCTCGATCCCGCAGTCCCGCAACAGTTCACGCTCGTGGTGGCTACTGACAACGATTGCACGGCAGGCGGCCGACACCTCGGCGTATGCCGCGGTCCGGCGGGCGAAGTTCTTGCCGTCGGACGGTTGTGGCACGTCGTGGAGCGTCGCAGTCATCGCTCCCATGGTTCGCGCCCCGAGTGCCGCGACGTTTCTGGCCGCGCATTCGGGACTGTCCCCGAACAGCCGATCGGTGAACTGGAGATGGACGACGCCGGCGGTCGAAGGCGTCGACACGTCGCCGTGATGGGCGGTCCACTGCCGGTGCACGTCGAAGCCATCCTGCTGCATGCGCCGGTACAGGTCCCATCCGAACCGGACGACCCCGTGCGGTCGCGGCCCGACGAGAAGATGCGTGACCGTCACGACGGCGTGGAGACTTTCAGCAGCCCGAGGATGTCCATCATGTGCGCATGTCTGGTGATCGCCAACTCGACGTAATCGGGGTTGGCGGCATACCAATTGAGTTGTGCCGCATGGACATCGTCGACAGAGAGACGATCGCCGTGGTGCACCCAGTGGTAGCGAGGCGCCGCGTCGAGACCGAGTGCGGTGAGCACGCGCGGTTCCAGTGGCGCATGGACGGAATCGAGGAGGGTGCGGCTGATAGCGGGCACCGACAGACGCACGTCGGCGGCATCGAGAATTCGGCGCGCCAGCGTTTCGAGCACACGGTTGCCGGGATGGTTGATGGTGTGCGCGGCCTGGGCCCCACACGGTCCCAGGACATCCGAGACGCCCACGTCGCAGTCGCGCCGCTCACGCCGCGCGAGTTCGTCGCGGCTGGCCTCGGCAGCGGCGCGCAACTGGTCCGCGCTCACATCGACGTCCCACACCGAGGACGGTGACAGGCCGGCCCGTGCGGCGGCCACGGTGCGCAGGTCGTGGTAGGGCACCACGGGCGGGACCACCGAGCGGTCGGCGGGGTGCCGGACGATGGCCTGGAAAGGGTACAGCCCGGCATAGCGGATGACCGGCCACCGGATGCATGTTGCTGATGACGAAAGTCGTTCTGCGAGTTCGGAAGTGCCGAGTGGAAGATCCCGGTAGCCGGCACGGATCGGCTGGCTCACCAGCACGGCCGACGCGGCTAGCAGCGAGTCCAGATATGGCAGATCGCTACGCTCGATTTCGTGCACCGGCGGGATACGCACGGTGCGGTACCGCCGGTCGGGCACGGCGTCGAGTACCTGCCTGAGCGCTTCGGCCTGACAGTTGCCGACGACGAGCCACAGCGGACGGTCGTCGACCGGCGCGGCGTCGTCCTCGCCGTAGAAGACGCCGTAATGCTTCCGGCGTCCGGTGTCGGAGGTCACGCAGCGAGGTTACTTGTCGACGGCCCGTGGTATATCTCTGGTAACGCATTCGTCGAGACAGCGGCGGCCGTTGTTTCTGCCCGGGTCGTCTGCCGGAGGTATGTGTTGATTCGACTGGCATCGGTTCCCGCCGGCCACCCCTTCGTCCGCGCCACGACCGATCCCGGGCTCGTCGCACTGCTTCCCGATCCGGTGCCTCCCGGCGCCACGCTCGCCGGACAGTGGTGGCCGCCGCGCTGGCTAGACCCGGGCTACCTGCGCGAGCACATTCACGAAATCGACGTTCTGCACGTCCATTTCGGGTTCGAAGCCGTCGCTCTGGGCGACCTGCGCGCGGTCACCGGACTGCTGCGTGCACACCGGGTGCCGCTTGTCGTCACGGTGCACGACCTGGCCAACCCACACCTGGCCGACCAGACGACGCACGAGGCGGCACTCGGTCTGCTGCTGAGCGAAGCCGGCACCGTGATCACCTTGACCAGGGGAGCGGCACGTGTCATCGCGCAGCGATGGGGGGTCGAGTCGGTGGTACTACCTCACCCGCACCTGTTGCCGGTCGAGTGCGTCGGGGTGCGGCGGGCCACGAGGGCGGCCCCGGTGGTCGCCGTGCACGCGAAGTTCCTGCGCGCCAACGTCGACCCGTGGCCGATCATGGATGCGCTGGTGGCCACCGAGTGGGCCGCCGCTCCTGTCGCCCTGCGTTTGGACATGGACGAGAATGCTTTGAGGTCGCGGCGGGCCGACGAGGCACTGCCGGATCGGTTGGCGGCCTACGACGCTGCCGGGGTCGACGTGCGAGTGCATCCGCCGTTCGCCGACGCCGAACTCGTCGACTACCTCCACGAGATCGATGTGATGGTGCTTCCGTACCGGTTCGGCACACATTCCGGTTGGGTGGAGGCCTGTTTCGACGCCGGCGTCCTGTCGGTGGTCCCCGATTGCGGGTTCTTCGACGAGCAGCATGCATCGGGCACTTTCGTGTTCGGACCCGGAAGGTTCGATCCGGCCGGCCTGAGGCGGACGGTCGAGGATGCCGCGTCAGCGGTGCGCGCAGCGCACGGGTTCGAGGACCGTGCCCGTCGAGATCGGCGGGTCCGAGAGCGCAGTGTGGTTCGGGATCACGTCGCCGACATCTATCGGCGTGCCCTGGCCGCACGCAACGCAGCGTGACCGGTCGCGGCCGGGAAACAGGAAGGTGTGTCGGCAGTGAATGACGCGATGTCAGGTTTCGATCGACCAGTGCAGACGTGGCGGGACATCCCCGGGTGGTTTCAGTGGCGGGAAGGGCAGGAGGAAGCCGCAGAATTTTTCGCCGACGGCGACCGGTTCGTCGAGGTGGGCTGCTACCTGGGCCGCAGCATCTGCTCCCTGGCCGAGGTGGTGGGTGCGGCCGGTCTCGACGTCGAGATCATCGGCGTCGACTGGGCGCGCGGAAGCGGGCCCGAAGGCCCGGCTGAGGTCAACGCCCACGGGCCCGCCGTCGAGTTCGGCGGGGGCACCATGGCCGGACTGCTGCATCGCAATCTGATCGCCTGCGGTGCCGCCGACTCGGTCCATCTCCTGATCGACGATTCGGTCTCGGCCTCGAGACTCTTCCCCGACGAGTCCCTGGCGTGGGTGCATCTCGACGCACGGCACGATTACGACAGTGTCCGGGCGGACATCGAGGCCTGGCGCCCCAAGGTGCGGCCCGGCGGGTGGCTGTCCGGTGACGACTACGACAGCTGGAACTGGCCTGGCGTGGTGCAGGCCGTTGCCGACAGTCTCGACGGCGCCACGCCGTGGTGCACGGCGCAGTGGCGCTGGCTCAAGCCGTAGGCAGCAGGCGCCAGAAGCGCCCCCGGCAGTGTGCTGTTTCAGGACATCGGAATAGGGTGTCTCAAGACATCGGCATAGGTGAATCAGCCAGTTTCAGCTGGTGTCGAAGGCTCGCCTGGTCATCACCGC
>NZ_JBGGKV020000009.1:0-243085 GCF_041287165.2 Mycobacterium bulgaricum
CGTGTCGACACGACCCGCGCACGATGGATCAGCGCCGTGCTGATGCGGTCGGTGCAGTGTTCGGGAAAGGCCTGTTCTTCCTCGCGTGCCAGTGCCCCGATCCGGACTGCAAAGCCAAAATCGATGACGGCCGGGTTTCTTCGATCGTGATCAATGTGATCGCCGAACAGGATTCCCTACACGCTGATCCCGATCCCGAGATGCACGGCGAAGCACCACGCCGTTCCAGGACTTCGGCGAAGCCCGCGACTGCGAAGCCAACCCCGGCCCCGGCCGAGCCCGCGGCCGCCGGGCCAGACTCAGAGCCGGTCAATGGTGAGCCTGCTGCTGCGCAGGCCGAGCCCGCGGCGGAAGCGACCGCCGTTGAGGTTGAGCTCGTCGTCGCGGACGCCGAGTCGGAGGTTGATCCTGTCGTCGACGCCGTGGCAGATTCGCAGGCTGAGGGCGCTGAGCCGTCCAAGCGGTTCAAGGCGGCGCTGATTCCGAGTTTCAAGTCCTCGATCGTGCCGGCCCCGCTGCTGGCCGAATTGATCATCGGCGGCGCCCGCATCCGGGTTGTCGACCCGTCCTGCCTCACAACCGAGCCGGGCTATCGGCCCTCGGCGGCGCTGCAACGCTTCGTCCACGCCCGCGATATCACCTGCCGCTTCCCCGGCTGCAACCGTCCCGCCACCCACGCCGACATCGACCACACCAAGCCCTGGCCCGCCGGAGCTACCCACCCCGCCAACACCAAGGCCTACTGCCGAACCCACCACCTGATCAAAACGTTCGTGCCCGGTTGGAAAGACCGTCAACACCCCGACGGCACCGTGACCGTCACCACCCCCGCCGGGCTCCGCTATACCACAAAACCGTTGAGCACCTTGCTGTTTGCCGACTGGAACATCACCACCCCACCCGCACCGCCACCCCCCACGCAGGCAACACCGTCACCGACCCCGCAGGGCCGGCACCTCAAGATGCCCACCCGCCCAACCAGCCGCGCCCAGAACCGGGCCGCCTACATCGCCACCGAACGACGCCTCAACCGCCTCGACCGCCAAGCCCAAACCGAAACCCCGCCAACAGCCATACCAGAGCACCGCGGACACCCGCCAAGACCAGCCGACCACGACGACGACCCACCACCCTTCTAGCTGAGGTATTCGACTTTGCTGCGTAAGCCTAGAAGCATTTACGGCAGCGACATCAATTTTGCCCAGGAACTCTTTTTGGTGGCCGAGATGCGCAATCGGCAAGCGCCTGTGACGCTGCATCGTTCGCTGTAGCGAATCTTGGCGTGGGCGACCTCGGTGTTCAAAGTTTTGACAATCGGGTGAGTGCCTAGTTCGCTAGGCACACCTGGAGGGCCATTGGGTGGCGAATCGGAGGCGTTCGCCAACCGTGGGGATGGGCCCTGTGTAAAGCAGATTTACACAGGTAAATCGACTAACAATGCATTCTCGGCACCATTTGCACGGGTGTAGTCCGTCCGGCGCGGCCTGTGTCAGTAACCGTTGCTTGACGTGCCGACGAGACTGGTGTTCTATGCATTTCGAAGCCGTCAATTTCACCTTCGCAACCTTGGACGGTATTAGCCACAGCCCCACGGGCCGCGGGCCATGGATGGATGGGAGTGAGTTGCTGATGGGTTATGGAAGATTTGTGGGTCGTGTCGGAGTGTTAGCTGTAGCCCTCGGCATCGGGCTGGCCGGGCCGGCCGTCGCGGCAGCCGACACCTCCGAAGACGCCACCGCAGGTGACTCCCGGTCGGAAACGACCGCCGAGACGCGAGGTACGACCAAGAGGGATGTGTCGCCGTTGGAAACGCGCGATGCCGCAGCGGACGAACAGTCCGAGGACCCAGGCCACGCCGACGACGCCGACGACGAACCCGCGGAATCCCCGGCGGACACAGACGCCGAACCTGAAGCCGAGTCCGAAGCAAGTTATGGCGCAACGGATATGGAAGAACCCGACGGCAGGGTCGTAGAAGACACGGAAGACACGGAAGACACGGAAGACACGGAAGACACGGAAGACACGGAAGACACGGAAGACACGGAAGACACGAGAACCGTCGTCGACGATATCGCTCCCGACGCCGCAGACGCGGAAGTTGAGGCCGAGCCGGAACCCGACGGTTCACCCGCGAAACTCGCCGCGACGGACCCGACCGACGAGCCGACGTACGAACTTGACGACACCGTCGCGGTGTCGTTCCCCGAGTCGGCGCCCATCACGCAGACCACGCAGACCAGCGGAATCGCAAGCATCGTCTCGAAATTCCTGGATCTCCTCGGCATCGGAACGACAGCCGGCAACGGCACAGCACCTCTGCCGGCGTTCGAGTTCGTGACCGCCGTGTTCGGCGCGATCCGCCGCGAAATGGACAAGCTCTTCGCCAACAACGGCCCGTCGGCTGCCCTCGCGTCGACAAGCCAGACCACTCCCGGTGTTGTCACCGGCCTCCTGACTGCGACCGACCCCGAAGGGGACAAGCTCGTCTACTCGATCATTCAGCAGCCCACCCGTGGCACTGTGGAGGTCGACGGCGCCGGAAAGTTCACCTACACCGCCGATCCCCGAATGGGCGCAGGCGCAGACACGTTCGTCATCCAGGTGCGCGACGCCGGCTTCCACCTCATCTCGGTCACACCGACCAAAACCCAGGTGCCCATCACGGTTGCCCTGGACGCCAACGGATTTGTCACACAAACCATGTCGCGGCCGAGCGCGCTCAGGAGCGCGACGGCCACCGCCACCGCCGCCACGACGGGAACGGTCTACCACATAACGACGTCGGGTTCCGACATCGTCGGCTTCGATCCGGCCAAGGACAAACTCGACCTCGGCGACGTGTCCGTCCACAACTTCATCGTCGTCGACACCCCCGAGGGTGTCGGCTTCCGAAACCCGTGGTCCGGCGAAACGGCAGTCCTGCAGGGTGTTTCGTTGAGCCAACTCACCGTCGACAGCTTCACCCCGATCATCAACGACCACCTGCGCCAGGACCTCTCCGGTGCGCTGGCCTGGGAGCAGGGCATCACCCCGAAGTCGAACACCGTGTACGCGCGTTCCCACGAGGTCGGCCAGATCGATCGCGTGACGTTCAATGCGGCCACCGACGTGGTGGATTTCCGTTACTTCGGGACCCGTGAGCAACTCTTCATGAACGACACCCCCGACGGTGTGGTCATTTCCAACGCGGGCACCGGGCAGGCGCTGATCCTGCAGGGCGTCACCACAAGCCGCCTCACCGCCAAGAACTTCATCTTCCACAGCGCTCAGGTCCGCGAGGACCGCCTGCATCAGCAACTCGGCATCGGTACCGTTCCCGACTCCCAGGTGCTACCCCAGGGTGTGGCCATCGCCGGCACCGACAAGTGGCCGACGACCGCAGGCACCGGTCAACCACCGACAGGCCAAACCGGCACCACCACCAAGATCGACTGGTTGTACGGCAGCCACATCGCGCTGAACTTCGACCCCGGCAAGGACAAACTCGACTTCGGCTGGTTCAAAGCGCACGAGTTCGACGTCACCGAGGTCAGCGGCTCGACCAAGATCGCGATCACCGCGAACAACCAGTCCTACACACTCACCGGCGTCGCGATCGGTGAGCTCACGACGAGCAACATCGTGGCGCTCGACGACGGGGCCCGCACCAAGTGGGCCAACCTCATCTACGGTGCAGGACAGACAGTTACGCAGCCGAAGCTCTCCGTCAGCGACGCGAGCGTGTCGGAAGGCAACAGCGGCACGACGTTGATGACGTTCACCGTCACCTTGTCGAAGGCCTCCACCGAACAGGTGACGGTCAGTTACAGCACCAGCAATGGCACCGCCACCGCGGCGGGCGGGGACTACGCGCCGGCGGTCGGGTCGCTGACCTTCACGCCCGGCCAGACCTCGAAGACGGTCAACGTCACGGTCAACGGCGACACCCTCGTCGAACTCGACGAACAGCTCACCCTCATGCTGTCCTCGCCGGTCAACGCCACCATCGCCGACGGCTCGGGCACGGGCACGATCCGCAACGACGACGTCGACCAGATGCCCACCACCCCGCCGAGCATCTCTATCGCCGATCTGTCGGTGGCCGAAGGCAACGGTGAGCACAGCCATTTCATGTTCGTCGCCTCGTTGAGCAAGGCCTCGACGCAGACCGTGACGGTCACCTACACGACCTCCAACGGCACCGCGATCGCCGGGGTCGACTACAGCGCGACCACCGGAACGATCACCTTCGCGCCGGGCGTCACCTCGCAACTGGTGCACGTCGATGTCATCGGCGACAGCGTCGTCGAGCCCAACGAGACATTCTTCGTGACGTTGGCGAACCCCGTAGGAGCGACCATCGGCGACGGCTCCGCGACCGGGACCATCACCAACGACGACACCGTCGTCACCCCGGGCGTCGGCGGCATCAATTCCGGGAACCCGGGCGACGAGCTCTGGGGTGAGGCCTTCTTCGCGCCGTACGTGGACATGGGAGCCTGGCCGGTGCCCAACCTGTTGGCCATCGCGCAGCAGCGCGGAACCTCGCTTCTCACACTGGGTTTCCTGCAGGCGACGCCGGACGGCAGGTTGGCCTGGGCCGGACTGTCGGCGCTGACCCCCGATTCCACGTTCGATCAGGCCAAGGCGATCAACCAATCCATCGCGGCTCTGCAGGCCGCGGGCGGTGATGTGATGATCTCGCTCGGCGGAGCTTCGGGCACCAGCCTGGCGCAGTGGTACGCCGCCCGCGGACTCGGAGCCCAGGCTTTGGCCACCGCGTACGCCGGCATCGTCACCACCTACCGCCTCAACCGCATCGACTTCGACATCGAGGGCTCGGCAGTGGCCGAGCCGGCGTCGATCGCTCTGAACGCCCAGGCGCTCAGGCTGCTCCAGCAACAGATGCCCGAGCTCGAAATCTGGTACACCCTGCCCGTCCTGCCCACCGGGTTGACCGCCGACGGCGTGAACGTCGTCCGCAAAGCTCTCGAAGCGGGGGTGAAGCTCGACGGCGTCAACATCATGGCGATGGACTACGGCGAGTCAGCTGCGCCGACCAGCGGTCCGAACGCAAAGACCATGGGTGCCTACGCGATTCAGGCCGCCGAGTCGACCCAGGCGCAACTGGCCACGCTGTATGCGAGCCATGGTCAGACATTCGGCTGGAACCAGCTCGGCGTCACCCCGATGCTCGGCGTCAACGACGTCCTCACCGAGGTGTTCACCACGGCCGACGCGCAAGCGCTCGAGAACTTCGCCCGCGCCAAAGGCGTGGGCATGCTGTCGATGTGGTCGATCAACCGGGACCAGCCCGGCACTATCGGCCAGGCCACGACGAACACGTCGGGCACGAACACGCCTGCTGGCGGCTACAGCGCGGTTTTCAACGACTACGGGACGGTGAACCCCATCGCGGGTCCGCCGCCTGCGATTTCGATCGCCGACCTCGCGGTGTCCGAGGGCAACGGCGACCATGCCCACTTCATGTTCACCGTCACACTCGACAAGCCCTCCACCGAGGCGGTGACGGTGCGCTACACCACGTCGAACGGAACGGCCCTCGCCGGCACGGATTACACCGCATCGTCGGGTGTCATCGAGTTCGCGCCCGGCGTGACGTCACGTACCGTGCACGTCGACATCATCGGCGACACGCTCGCCGAATCCAATGAGACGTTCATCGTGACGCTGTCGACCCCGATCGGTGCGACGATCGCCGACGGCACCGCCACCGGCACGATCACCGACGACGACCGCACCACGCCGACGCCCGGCGCTGTCGCGGTGAAGTACACCGTGAACGACAACTGGGGCTCGGGCTACACCGCGACGGTCGAGGTGACTGCGGGGACGTCCGGATTCAGCGGCTGGACAGTCGAATTCGACACGCCGGCCCAGATCGGCAACATCTGGAACGCCGAGATCGTGAGCCGGGTCGGCAACCCCACCGGATACCACTATGTGGTCCGCAACGTCGCGTACAACCCGCAGGTCGGAGCCGGACAGACGGTGAGCTTCGGCTTTCAGGCCTCCCCGGGCGGCGGCTCGGCCACGGCCACCAACTTCGTGGTCAACGGTGTGGCGGTCGGACAGAACCCGACGACGGTGCTGCCGAAGGCCTCCGTCGCCGACGCGACGATCACCGAAGGGGCCGGCGGTAGCAAGAATCTGGTGTTCACGGTGACGTTGGACAAGGCCGCCACGACGCCGGTCACCATCGCATACGCGACATCGAACGGAACCGCCACGGCCGGCACTGATTACACGGCCACATCGGGAACGCTGACGTTCGCTGCGGGGGTCACCTCCCAACAGATCTCGGTGGTCATCCTCGGTGACACCGTCGTCGAGCAGAACGAGACGTTCACGCTGACGCTGTCGAATCCCACCGGGGTGACGATCGCCGACGGCTCTGCCACCGGCACGATCACCAACGACGACATCACACCGACACCAGGCAACCCGTCGGCCGCCATGATCGTCAACGACAACTGGGGTTCGGGCTTCACAGCCACCATGACGGTGTCCGCGGGAGCCTCGGCCCTGAACGGATGGACGGTGGAATTCGACACCCCGGCGCAGATCGGCAATATCTGGAACGCCGAGATCGTCAGCCGGGTCGGCAACCCCGCCGGATACCACTATGTGGTGCGCAACGCTACGTGGAACGCCGCAGTCGCAGCGGGCCAGACCGTCACGTTCGGATTCCAGGCGTCTCCTGGAGGCGCCTCGGCGACCGCGACCAACATCAAGGTCAACGGACAGAGCGCCCCCACACCGCCGCCGTCCCTCTCGGTCGCCGACGCCACGGTGAACGAAACCAACAGCGGCACAACTCAAATGACGTTCATCGTCACACTGTCGAAGGCATCGGCCACGCCCGTCACGGTCTCGTACGCGACGTCGAACGGCACCGCCACCGCGGGTGTCGACTACACCGCCAAGTCGGGGACCGTGACGTTCGCCCCCGGCGTGCTGTCACAGCAGATCCAGGTCGCGATCACCGGTGACACCACCGTGGAGTCCAACGAGACGTTCACGCTGACGCTGGCGACGCCCAGCGGTGCGACGATCGCCGACGGGTCCGCCCTCGGAACCATCACCAATGACGACATCCCGCCGAATGTGTCGCTGAGCATCTCCGATGCCTCGGTGACCGAGGGCGCGCCCGGAACCGGTGTCGCTCCGGGCTGGTTCTCGACGTCGGGCAATCAGATCCTCGACTCGGCAGGCAATCCGGTGCAGATCGCCGGCGTCAACTGGTTCGGCATGGAGAGCGAGACGTTCGCACCGCACGGCCTGTGGACGCGCAACTACAAAGACATGATGAACCAGATGGCCGCGCTGGATTTCAACACCATCCGGCTCGCCTACTCCAGCGAGATGCTGCACACCACCGCCGCGCCCAACGGCATCGACTTCGCGAAGAATCCCGACCTGGCCGGTCTCACGCCCGTGCAGATCATGGACAAGATCGTCGCCTACGCCGGTCAGATCGGAATGCGGGTCATCCTCGACCACCACCGCAGCAGCAAGGGCGCAGGCCCGAACAGCAACGGCCTCTGGTACGAGGGCTCCTACACCGAGGCCGCATGGATCAGCGACTGGAAGATGCTCGCGCAACGGTATGCGAACAACCCCACGGTGATCGGAGCGGACCTGCACAACGAACCCCACAGCGGAACGTGGGGCGGCGGGGGCGCCACCGATTGGGCAGCCGCCGCCGAGCGGGCGGGCAACGCCGTGCTGTCGGTGAATCCGAACTGGCTGGTCATCGTCGAGGGCGTCGCAGACTATCAGGGCCAATCCTATTGGTGGGGAGGCAATCTGATGGGTGTCAAAGATCGTCCGATCGTGCTGAACGTGCCCAACCGTGTCGTGTACTCACCACACGACTACCCGAACTCGGTGTACGCACAGCCGTGGTTCCAGCAGGCGAACTTCGGTGCCGCGTTGCCGGACAAGTTCGAGCAGATGTGGGGCTACATCTACGAGCAGAACATCGCCCCGATCTACCTGGGTGAGTTCGGCACCAGGATGGCTGATCCGAAGGACGTCGTCTGGTACGAGGCCATCACGTCATACCTGTCCGGCGATTTCGACAACAACGGCACGGTCGACATCGCGGCCGGCACCCAGGACATGTCGTGGACGTTCTGGTCGTGGAACCCGAACTCCCGTGACACCGGCGGAATCCTCGCCGATGACTGGAACACCGTCAACACGAACAAGTTGGCCTACCTCCAGTCGATCCAGTTCGACTTCGACGACAGCAGCCCCGGCGTGCTCGCACAGTTCGTGGTGTCGCTGGCCGCTCCGTCGACCCAGCCCGTCACCGTCCGGTACGCCACGTCGAACGGCACCGCCACCGGGGGAAGCGATTACGCGTCGACGGCAGGCGCGCTGACCTTCGCACCCGGTGAGACCCGCAAGACGATCACCGTGGTGGTGTTCGGGGACACACAACTCGAAGGCAACGAAAGCTTCTTCGTGACGCTCTCCAGCCCCACCGGTGCCACCATCGCCGACGGCACCGGTGCGGGCACCATCGTCGACAGGCCGACCCCCGTCTAATTTGCGATCCGGTACCGGCGCTCGGGGCGTCCGACTCCATACTGGAGACGGAGCTCCAGGGCGCCGGTACCGAGATAATGCTCGAGATAGCGCCGAGCGCTCACCCGGGAAATCCCCACCAGGTCGGCGCATTCGGCTGCCGAGACCTCACCGGCGTCGCGCACCGCGGCCAGCACCAGATCACCGGTCTCGGCGCCCAGACCTTTGGGCATCACCTTCGCCGGTGTCACGGACGGGCCGCCGAACAGCGAGTCGATCAGATTCTGGTCCGCGCCGCCCGCAGACTGGAGCGCGTCGGCGCGGGACGCGAATGCCAGCAGCTTGGCCTCCAGCTGCGGGAACTCGAAGGGCTTGATGAGGTAATCCGCGGCGCCGCCGTCGAGCGCGCCACGGACGGTGTCGAGCTCACGCGCCGCGGTGATCATGATGACGTCCACGCGATCCGCCTCAGAACGTAAGCGCTGCAACACATCCAGGCCTGTCATATCCGGCAGGTAGACATCGAGCAAGATGAGGTGCGGGCGCAGGTCCCGTGCCGCCGACAGCGCCTCCTCGCCGGTGCGGGCGACACCGACCGCCTGGAAACCGTCGACGCGGTCCACGAACCGGCGGTGGATCTCGGCGACCATGAAGTCATCGTCGACGACGAGCACGTCACGCATGGCCCGGCACCGCGCTCAACCGCACCAGGAACTGGGCGCCGCCATCCGGGGTGTCGCTGACGTCGATGGTGCCGCCGTGTTGCGCCGTCACCAACCGCACCAGTGCCAGACCTATGCCGCGCCCGCCGGGAACCTCCGGCTTGGAGGTGACCCCGCGGGCGAAAATGGCCTCCCGAAGATGTTCTGGCACACCGGGTCCGGTGTCGACAACCGATATCGTGAGTCCGTGCCGGTCGTCGATGCAGACGGTGACGGACGCGTCCGGCGCGCCCACGGAGACGTCCACCGCGTTGTCGATCAGATTGCCCAGCAGGGTGATCACGTCGGTGGCCATTGCCGGGTCGAGAGCTGCCAGGTGCGAGTCCGGGTCCAGCCGCAGCACGACGCCGCTCTCGGCAGCCAGCGATGTTTTCGCGATCAGCAGGGCCGCGACAGCGGGATCGGAAATCCGTTGCGTCACCGCATCACTGATCTCGGCACGCCTACGCGTCAACGTGCCCACCAGATCACGCACCGAATCGTACTCGCCGAGCTGTACCAGACCCGAGATGGTGTGCAGCTGATTGGCGAACTCGTGGGTCTGGGCGCGCAACGTGTCGGTGACGCTCTTGTGTGACGACAGCTGGCTCTGCAGTGCCGCGAGTTCGGTGCTGTCGCGCATCGTGGTCACGGTCCCGATCCGCATGCCCTGACTGGTGGCGGCGCGACGGCTCAGCGCCAGCACTCGTGTGCGGGTCGCAATCACCGTGTCCTTCGCGGCATGGGCGTCATCGGAGGACATCAGCAGCGACACCACCGCCGGGTCGATGCCCACCGCGTCCACCCGGCGCCCGACCGCGCTTCCCGGCACCCCGAGCAGATCCTGGGCGCTGTCGTTGAGAAGCGTGATCTCGCCGTCGTTGTTCACGGCGATCACCCCTTCCCTGATGCTGTGCAGCAGTGCTTCCCGGTGATCGGCGAGGCTTGCGATCTCGGCGACCTCCAGGCCGCGCGTATGACGCTTGATGCGCCGCGACAGCAGCCATGACGCCACCAGCCCGAGGGCTGCGCCGAGCCCCAGGTAGACCAGAAGCCCTTCGCCCGCGCCGCTGAGCAAGGCCCACACCGACGGGTACTGCTCGCTGACCGAGGCGACCGCCAGGACGTCGCCGTCGATGGAGAGGATGGGCACCTGGCCGACGAGGCTGTGGAGCCCGTCGATGTCGGAGTCGCCGTACCAGGCGCGGCCCTCGTCGGCCCGGCTCGCATCCAGATCGGCGGTGGCGCCGACACGGGACGGATCCGACGACGCGCGCACGCTGCCGTCGGGACCGAGAATCTCGGCGAGGCTGGCACCCGACAGTGCGACGGCGCGGTCGACCTCCGGAGCCAGCGTCCGAGATGCGAACGGATCGTTGTACCGCTCGCGCACGATCGGCGTCGACGCCATGTTCTCGGCGACGGTGATCATCCGCTGCCCGCGTACCTCGCGGAATTCGCCCTCGGACTGCGCCACCGACACCGCAGCCACGGCAATTAGGACCACGGCGACGACGACGAGCTGGAACACCAGGAACTGGCCGGCCAGGCTCCGTCCCCGCAGCAGGCCGACCACCGCGTTCCGCATGTTCTTAATGACCAATATTTCCTTTGCGTCCACATGGGTGACGTAGGTCACTGCTCGGGTCCAGTATTGCTGAGCATCACAACCAAGTGATTGGGGACGACATGTTCGCATCCGGCAGAGGGCGCGCGATCATCGGCTTGACCATAGCGATCATCACCGCGCTGCTGCTCTCGGCCTGCGGGGTCACCCGCGGCGAAGAATCCGGTCTGCACCGCCTGCGCATGATGGTGCCCAACAGTCCAGGCGGGGGCTACGACCTCACCGCGCGCACCGGCGTCAAGATCATGGAAGACGACGACATCACCGGCCGCATCGAGGTGTTCAACGTCATCGGGGCCGGCGGAACCGTCGCCATGGCGCGGTTGATCAACGAACGCGGCAACGGCGACCTGATGATGATGATGGGTCTCGGCGTCGTCGGCGCCACCTACACGAACGGATCCAAGGCCCGCGCGTCCGATGCGACGCCGCTGGCCAAGATGGTCGAGGATCCCGAAGGCATCATCGTGCCCGCGGACTCACCGTTCAAGACGGTTCAGGATTTCGTCGCGGCGTGGAAGGCCGATCCGGCCACGGTCACCATCGGCGGCGGTTCGAGCCCGGGCGGCCCGGACCACCTGTTCCCGATGGAGACCGCCAAGGTCGTCGGCGTGGATCCCAAGCAGGTCAACTTCGTCTCCTACGACGGCGGCGGCGATCTGCTCACCGCGCTGCTCGGCAACAAGATCGCCGCGGCGACCTCAAGCCCCGGTGAGTTGCGCGATCAGATCGACACGGGCCAGGTACGCGTGCTGGCGGTGTCCGGCGAGGAGCGTGTCGAGGGCATCGACGCACCGACCCTGACAGAGTCCGGCATCGACCTCACATTCACCAACTGGCGCGGAATCCTTGCGCCACCAGATATTTCGGAGGAGGACAAGGCTGCGATGGTGAAAGCGCTCGAAGAGCTGCACGCGACCGACGCGTGGAAGGAGGCGCTGGTGAAGAACAGCTGGACGGATGCCTTCATGACCGGCGAGGCGTTCGAGAAGTTCCTCGAAGAACAGGATCAGCGCGTCGAGACGACGCTGACGGATCTGGGGCTGGTATGAGCACCCACACCGAAAAGCCCGAAGCCCCGGCCCGCCCGGATTATGCGCAGTACGTCGTCTGCGCGGTCATGGTCGCCGTCGGCGCCTTCCTCATCGTCGATGCGTTGCGTATTGCCGACGGCTTCGCCAAGGTGGATCCTGTTGGGCCGCGGCTGTTCCCGTTGGTCATCGGCATCGGTCTGCTGGTGATGGCCGTCGTACTCGCCGTCGCGATCCCGCGCGGGTCGAGAGGCGAGGCCGACGCGGGGGAGGACATCGACCCTGACATGCCCAGCGACTGGCGCACCGTCGGCATGCTCGTCGGGCTCTTCATCCTGCTGATCGTGCTCGTTGTCCCGCTGGGCTGGGCCATCGCGGGGGCGCTGTTCTTCGCCGGCTGCGCCACCGTGCTCGGCAGCAAGCACTACGTGCGCAACATCGTCATCGGTGTCGTGCTGGCCCTCGGCAGCTTCTACGCGTTCTACTCCGGGCTCGGGATCCCGCTGCCCGCAGGCATTCTCGATGGGATTCTGTGATGGAAAATCTCGACTGGCTTCTGCAGGGGTTCTCCGAGGCGGCCACCCCGATGAATCTGCTGTACGCCGTCATCGGCGTGCTGCTCGGTACCGCCGTCGGCGTGCTGCCCGGCATCGGTCCCGCGATGACCGTCGCCCTACTGCTGCCCATCACCTACAACGTCAGCCCCAGCGCGGCGTTCATCATGTTCGCCGGAATCTTCTACGGCGGTATGTACGGAGGGTCGACAACTTCGATCCTGCTCAACACGCCGGGTGAATCCTCGTCGGTCATCACCGCGATCGAGGGCAACAAGATGGCCAAGGCGGGTCGTGCGGCCCAGGCTCTGGCCACCGCGGCGATCGGATCGTTCGTGGCCGGCTCCATCGGCACGGCGCTCCTCGCGGCGTTCGCCCCGGCCATATCCCGGTTCGCGGTCACCCTGGGGGCACCGTCGTATCTGGCGATCATGCTGTTCGCGCTGGTCGCCGTCACCGCGGTGCTGGGCTCGTCGAAGATGCGCGGAATGATCTCGCTGCTGCTGGGTCTCGCGATCGGCATCGTCGGCATCGACTCGCTGACCGGACAGCCGCGCGCCACGTTCGGTATCCCGCTGCTGAGCGACGGCATCGACATCGTCGTGATCGCCGTCGCCGTGTTCGCGGTCGGCGAAGCACTCTGGGTCGCCGCCCACCTGCGCCGCCGACCGGCCGACGTCATCCCGGTGGGACGCCCGTGGATGAGCAAGCAGGACTGGGGGCGGTCGTGGAAGCCGTGGCTGCGCGGCACCGCGTTCGGATTCCCGTTCGGTGCGTTGCCCGCGGGCGGTGCCGAGCTCCCCACGTTCCTCAGCTACATCACCGAGAAGAGGCTGTCCAAGCACCCCGAGGAGTTCGGCAAGGGTGCCATCGAAGGTGTCGCCGGCCCGGAGGCCGCCAACAATGCCTCGGCCGCAGGCACTTTGGTGCCGATGCTGTCGCTGGGCTTACCGACCAATGCGACCGCGGCGGTGATTCTGACCGCGTTCGTCTCCTACGGCATCCAGCCCGGGCCCACGCTGTTCGACAAGGAACCGCTGCTGATCTGGACGCTGATCGCGAGCCTGTTCATCGGCAACTTCCTGCTGCTGGTGCTGAACCTGCCGCTGGCGCCGCTGTGGGCCAAGCTGCTGCGTACCCCGCGGCCTTACCTCTACGCGGGCATCCTGTTCTTCGCCACCCTGGGCGCGTTCGCAGTGAATCTGCAGCCGCTCGATCTCGCCCTGCTGCTGATCTTCGGTTTGATGGGCCTGATGATGCGCCGCTTCGGACTTCCCGTGCTGCCGTTGATCATCGGCGTCATCCTCGGTCCCCGCATCGAGCGTCAGCTGCGACAGAGCCTGCAGCTCGGCGGCGGTGACTGGGGCAGCCTGTTCACCGAGCCCGTCGCGATCGTCACCTATGTGCTGATGGCTCTGCTGCTGCTGGCTCCGCTGATCCTGCGGTTGATGAACCGCAGCGAGGAGACGCTGCTCGTGGTCGAGGACGACAAGGATCAGAGGGAAAAGGCGGCACAGCAGTGATCGACGGGCGCTTGCGCGAGGAGCAGACATGATCGTCATCGGATACACCGCCGACGCGTTCGGCCACGCGGCGCTCGAACACGGCATTGCTGAGGCGAAGTTGCGTGGCACAGACCTTCTGGTCATCAATGCCACGTCGGGAGAGTCCTACGTCGACGCGCGATTCGCAGGCCAGGCCGAGGTCGGTGACGTCGAGGCGCGGCTTGCCGAATGCGGCGTGGCGTTCGAACTGCGCCAGCCGGTCGGGGTCGATCCCGCTTCGGAGCTGCTGGCCGCGATGAACGGCGACGAAGCGCAGCTGCTGGTGGTCGGAATCCGGCATCGCAACCCGGTCGGGAAGCTCATGCTCGGCAGCGTCGCGCAGAAGGTGATCCTGGAGTGCCCGAAGCCGGTGCTCGCCGTGAAGCCCGACGACATGTGATTCAGGTGTGACAGCCTGGTGAGATGGGACGGTACGCAGGCGCCTTCGGGCCGCACGCTCCAGAAGCCACCTATGTCCAGCACGGCTACCCGGAGCAGTTTTTCGACACCGGGGAAGTCCGGCTGAACTATGCCGTCGCCGGCGACGAGTCCAGACCACCGCTGCTGCTGATTCCCGGACAGTCCGAGTCGTGGTGGGGCTACGAGGCCGCGATGCCGCTGCTGGCCGAGCACTTCCACGTGCACGCGGTGGATCTACGCGGGCAGGGCCGGTCCACGCGCACCCCGCACCGGTACACGCTCGACAACGTCGGCAACGACCTCGTGCGTTTCCTCGACGGTGTGATCGGCAGGCCCGCGTTCGTCAGCGGGCTGTCCTCCGGCGGACTGGCCGGCGCGTGGCTGTCGGCCTACGCCAAACCCGGCCAGCTGGTCGCGGCGTGCTGGGAGGATCCGCCGTTCTTCAGCTCGGAGACCGCTCCGGTCGTGGGGCCGCCGATCACCGAGAGCATCGGTCCGCTGTTCGGGATGTGGGCGCGCTACCTCGGCGACCAGTGGAGCGTCGGTGACTGGGACGGCTTCGTCGCCGCCGTTCCCCACGAGCTGGCGGACTGGCAGGCGCACGTCGCGCTCGTCGTGGGTACGGCCGAGCCCGCGCAGAACCTTCGCGAGTACGACCCGGAATGGGGAAAGGCGTTCATCACAGGCACTTTCGCGGCGAACTGCCCCCACCACGTGATGCTGAGCAGCATCAAGGTGCCCGTCCTGTTCACCCACCACTTCCGCATGATCGACGAGACCTCTGGCGGGTTGATCGGCGCGTGCTCCGACGTGCAGGCGGGCCGCGTGACCCAGCTCGTCAAGGGCTGCGGCCAATCGCTGACGTACAAGTCGTTCCCGATGATGGGTCACTCGATGCACGGTCAGGACCCGAAGTTGTTCTCCGAGACGCTCGTCGAATGGTTCACCGGATTCACGCCGTCAGAAGAGGCACGGGTCTGAGTTCTGACCGCAGCGGCCAGGCTCAGCCCCGCGATGGCGAAGCACACGACGGTGTACCAGAGGCTCCCGACGGGATCGCCCGCGGCGGTGACGCCGTCGGCGGCATCCAGGTACGCGGGCAGCGCGGTGGCCCACAGCACGGCCATCACCACCAGGTACACCGCCGCGTACCCGAGGATGATCCGATTGGAACCGGCTGAGGGATCCGGCTTTTCGTGGCGCCACTGCCGGCAGAGGACCGGAATCGCGATGACGGCGATGACGACCAGCTCCAACGCGTAGACCACACCGCCGACCGTCGTGCTGCCCGAGATGGCCGCCGCGGCCGTCGCCGGAAGGGGCAGGATTGCGGTACCGATCGAAGCCAGGACGCCGATCACGATGGTGCGCAACACGACCTGAGTCCCGGTGAAGGACCGACCCCCGTCGACATGGCGACCGACGAAGAACTGCACGCACAGCGCCAGCGACATCGGCCACAGCGCCGCGAACACCACGACACTGGGCAGCGGCACCGAATTGAAAAAGGGCTGGTTCATCGGGTGGTCCAGCGTCCACTCCCACCACCGCAGCTGCGGTCCGAGGTGGTCGAAGATCTCGTAGAACGCATGATGGACGAAGCCGACGCAGATCGCGCCGACCACTGTGCCGTACCTGCGGAAGACGCCGAGGTTGCGGACGATCTCGAACGCTATCGTCGCCATCGCCGGGTAGATCGCGACGATGTACAGCGGCAGTCGGCCCCACAGGAAGTCGACGGTGAACACGTTGTGGGCGAACATCGTGTCGACGTATTCGGAGATGCCGAATGCGCCCGGGAAATACAGGGGGGGTTCGATGATGAGCAGGTAGGCGATCGCGCCGAACCACAGCACGATGTTCGTCGGGTCGTTGTATCGGCGCAGTCGCACGATCGCATACCAGAATGCCAGCACGGCGCCGACGATCACCGTGATCTCCAGGACGGGGAGTGTCCAGTTCTCGAGCGCGAACGGGTTGCGGAATTCGACGAGTCCGCCCGCGGTCTCACACGAAAAGCCCAGTCGGGCAGCGAGATCGGCGAAAGTGGGGGTGCAGAGGTCAGACATGGGCGGCGCTTTCAGCTGTATACCATTGGGTCACGTCGTATCCGGCGTCGTAGCGATCGAACCACTCCTGCGCCAGCGCGGGGAGCTTTTCGTGTGCCGGGTCGTGCCCGGGGATCTGGCTGCGCACGATGCCGCTGAGGGCAACGAGCTGTTCACGCAGCGGAAGGTGGCTGAACGCGTTGGCGAACGGGCCGTCATACGGTGCGTCGATGAACGGAAGACGTTGCAGCAGAGCCTTTTTACGGCGATGGATGCGGAACGTGGACATCGCGTCGACTTTGCGCTCGGCCAGCGGAATGTGCCTGTTGAAGTCCTCGGACGCCATCCGGATGATGCCCATGACGTGTTTGAAGATCGACGGGGCGACGCGCATCCGATACCACGGGTCGTCGACGACGGCGTCGTAGATGGTCAGAGCCGAACTGCGGTGTTCGACCTCTTCGACGAAGTGCCACAGGAACAGTGACGCCACGCGGTCGTCGCCCGTCGCGAACAGCGTGTCGTCGTGGTCGAGCATCAGCTTGAACACCGGCGTGAACGTCGCCTCCAGATCGGCGGTGTAGGCCAGGCGGTACTTCAGCGGCGTGTTCGCCGTCATGTCGTCGAACGCGTCGATGACCTTGTCGAGCGTCCCTTTCAGCGCCGGGTAGGCCTTGATCAGGCCCTTGGCGTGCTGCCGGTGCGCCATCGAGTGCTGGCCCTCCTGGCGGACGAATGCTTCGGCCTCTCCGGCGATTGCCGGGTCCTTGATGTGGGGCATGGCCTCCGGGATCATGCTGCCGATCATCTTCTCGAAGCCGATGGCCAGGAACGACACCGCGTTGGCCATCGACGAGAACGCCGGGTTGGCCTCGTTCCACACGAACGGTACGGGGTGGCTGGCGAAGGCGAAGCGCAATTTGCGCACGATCAATTCGGTCATGTCGAAAGAATCCCGATCGCTAGTAATCATACAAGATGTCCTACCTGCGTATGACTACTGCATCGCCGGGTCCGAGTCAACGGCTGTGCTAGCGTTCGGGGCACGATGGCACGTAAACGCCGAGGTTGGGGCGGTGATCCGCCCGCCAACGACGACGAGGCCGCAGAGCGCATCGTCGCAGCCGCCGTGAATCTCATCGCCGAAACGGGTTCGGCCATCACGATTGCCGACGTCGCCGAATCACTCGGGGTGATAAGGCAGACCGTGTACCGCTATTTCCCGACCGCTGACGACCTGATGCGCGCGGCCGCCATCGCATCGGTGGACGGGTTTCTCGACCGTCTCGCCAAACATGTCAGCGGAATGGGTGACCCCGCAGACGCGATGACCGAGGGTGTCCTGTTCACCCTCGACGCAGTGGCCACCACGCCGCATCTGGGCATCGTGCTGTCTGCACCGAGTGCGGCCGCGGGGCCCAGCGAGGTGGCGTCGCCGCTCGCGAAAGATTTCGGCATGCGCATGGTCACACGCTTCGACGTGGATTGGGCAAGCTATGGCTACGACGACGCCGCGCTGCGGGATCTCGTCGAGTTCACGCTACGCACCATGCTGTCGTTCTTCGTCGCACCCAACGATCCCTCGCGCTCACGCGACGAGCTGCGCACGTTCCTGCGGCGTTGGCTCGGTGGCGCAATCATCGCGCAGCGAGATCCATCTCGGCGGGATTCGCGCCGCTGATCGCCTGGGAGACGAAGCTCTTCGTCGTCAACGGTCCGCCGAACTGCTGGAGGAGACCGCCCTCGGCGTTGCGTCCGAGATCGACCGGCTCGAAGCCGAACCGGGAGATCAACTGTGCTACTTGGTCGTTGGCGGTGGGATGGTTGCCGGACACGAACAGCACCCGGCGGCCACCGTGTCCGTCACCCGGTTCGTGAGCCAGCACCTTGGCCCACGTGTGACCGAACGCTTTTACCACGCGGGCTCCGTTGGCCCATTCGCCCACGAGATCCGACGAGGGCCGGCCGCCGAGATCGGCAGGGGAGAAGGTGGAGTAGTCGATGGCGTTGGTGGCGTCGACGACGATCCGGCCCTCCCAGTCGGTGACCCGCGCGACGAGATCCCGGACCGCCTCGAACGGTACGGCGAGGATGACGACGTCGGCCTGCAGCGCGTCCGCGACCTCGACCGCCGTGACGTGCGGCCCGATCTTCTCGGCGACGGGACGCACCGCGTCGACGCCGCGCGAGGCCGCCAAGCCGACCTCGATGCCCGTCCGGGCGAACTGACCGGCGACCGCCGTGCCGATGTTTCCCGCTCCGATGATGGCGTACCGCATGACGGGCTCCTTCTGTCTGGTGCATTGGATGACATGTCACCAAACTGTGCGGGGCGCGCCCCTATTCCCGAGGCGAAGACACGATCAGCCGGACCGTCCCGTCCACGTCCTCGACCGGATAACTGCGCACCGACAGGTCTGCACCGGATACCTCACTGCCCGAACTCAAGTCGAAGGCATGGCCGTGCAGCGGGCACACGATCACGCAGTCGTCGGCGAGCCCATCGGCCAGCGGGCCGCCCCTGTGCGGGCAGACCGCATCCACCGCCCGCAGCGAGCCGTCCCGCAGGCGGAACACCGCGACCTGGACGCCGTCGACCACCATGGTGCGGCCCTCGCCGACCGGGATCTCGTCGACCCTCATCGCAGCCCTCGGCTCTTCGCGCAAGCGCTCATCGCAGCCCTCGGCTCTTCGCGCAAGCGCTCATCGCAGCCCTCGGCTCTTCGCGCAAGCGCTCATCGCACCGGCACCTGGGGCAGCGGCAGCAACGGCAGGCTCGGTCGGAACTGTCCGACCGAGGCCGGTTCGCGGCCGTCCTGCCACGGGTCCCGGTACGCGTCGACGGACTTCTGCATCCTGGCATCCAGGCCGGCGAGAAAGTCGTCATCAGGGCTGTCGACGAGCACCTCGCGCAGGTGCTCGATGGTCACCCGTGGCACCCACTTGTAGGTACGCTCAAGCCAATTCGCGCTCTCCCGGTAGTACTGCAGAAACCGTCCGGTCAACGTGATCACGGTCTGTGCGTCGTCGACGGTCGCCAGCAGGTCGCCCTTGCGAATATGGGCACCCGCTGCGCCGCCGACGTAGATCTCCCAGCGTCCGCCGTCGACCGCGACGACACCGAGATCCTTGCACAGTGCCTCGGCACAGTTGCGCGGACAACCGGTGACGGCGAGCTTCATCTTCGCCGGGCTCGCCAGCCCTTTGTAGCGCTCCTCGATCGCGATGCCCAGCGCCGTCGAATCGCCAACGCCGTAGCGGCAGAAGTCGCTGCCCACACAGGTTTTGACGGTCCGAAAGCTCTTGCCGTAGGCGTACCCCGACGGCATGTCCAGATCCGCCCACACCGAGGGCAGATCTTCTTTGCGCACACCCAGCAGGTCGATGCGCTGCCCGCCGGTGAGTTTGATCATCGGGATCTCGTACTTCTCGGCGACGTCGGCGATCTTGCGTAGCTGCGCGACGTTCGTCACGCCGCCCTTCATCTGCGGCACCACCGAGAACGTGCCGTCGCGCTGGATGTTCGCGTGCACCCGGTCGTTGATGAACCGTGCGTCACGCTCGTCGACGAACTCGTCGGCCCACATCATGTCCAGCAGTGACGCCAGCGCCATCTTCGAGCCGGCGTCCTCTTTGCCGTCCGGCGCCAGCGCGGCGAACACCGAGGACACCGAATGCAATTCGAGGTCGCGGATGTGCCGCATCAGCGTCGGCTTGTCGTACGGGACACCCGGGACGTACCACGACGCCGACGGGTCCTCGGTGACAGCGCCGCCCGCCGCCCACTCGACCACCTGGCAGACCAGCTCTTTGCACGAACCGCAGCCCTTGCCCGCCTTCGTCTTCGCCATCACGCCCGCGACGGACGTCTCACCACTGTGGACGCAGGAAACCAACGCGCCCTTGGACACGCCGTTGCAATTGCACACCTGGGCATCGTCGGCGAGCTCTGCCACACCCACTCCGACCTCGGGTGTGCCGATGTCGAACATCAGCGCCACCCGCTCGTCGGGCAGCGGCAACCCGCTGTCGAAGGCCTGCGTCAGGAACGACACCTTCGACACATCCCCGACGAGGGTGGCGCCCACCAGCTTTCCGTCACGAATGACGATCGTCTTGTAGACACCGTGTTTCGGTTCCGAGTACTGCACGAACTCATCGTCGGGATGCTCGGGCGCCTTGACGCCCATCGACGCGACGTCGACGCCCGCGACCTTCAGTTTCGTTGCCACCCTTGACCCGTGATACGCGGACGTCAGATCGGTTCCGGTCAGATGGTCGGCCAGCACCTTGGCCTGCTCCCACAGCGGCGCGACGAGCCCGTAGACCTGGCCGCGGTGCTGGGCGCACTCACCGACGACGTACACATCGTCGTCGTCGATCGAGCGCATGTGGTCGTCGGTGACGATGGCGCGTTCCACGGTCAGTCCCGCGCGTTGGGCCAGGCCGACATTGGGCCGGATACCCGCCGCGATCACCAGCATGTCGCAGTCGGTCCGGGTGCCGTCGGAGAACAGGATCCCGGCCAGCCGGCCGTCGTCGCCGACGATCACCTCGGTGGTGCGCTTCTCCGTGTAAACACCGATACCGAGGTCCTCCACAGACTTCCGCAGGATGGCGCCGGCCGGGTCGTCGAGCTGGGCGTTCATGAGCGTCGGCCCCGCATGGACCACGTCGACGGCCATCCCGCGGCTCTGTAGGCCGCGGGCCGCCTCCAAACCCAGCAGCCCGCCGCCGATCACGACGGCCTTGGTGCGGTTGGCTGCCTCCGCGATCATCGCCGCCGTGTCGTCGAGCGTGCGGAACCCGAACACGCCGTCGGCCAAAGTCTTGTTGTCCGACCACAACCCGGCCATCGGCGGGAAGAACGAGCGGCTGCCCGTGGCCAGGATCAGCTTGTCGTAATGCAGCGTGGTGCCGTCGTCGGCGTGCACCAGATGGGCGAACGTGTCGAGCCGGACCACCCGCACCCCGGCGCGCAGGTCGATGCCGTTGTCGGTGTACCAGTCGAGCGCGTTGAGAAAAAGGTCCGACGCGTCGGCTTCGACGTCCTGGCTACCGGCAAGCACATTCGACAGCAGGATGCGGTTGTAGTTTCCGTAGGGTTCGTCACCGAACACGGTGATCTGAAAGTGGTCGAGCCCGCCGCGGGCGATGACCTCCTCCAATGCGCGGATGCCGGCCATACCGTTGCCGACGACGACCAGACGCTGTGCCATGGCTACACCTCCACCAGGCCCAGGTCGACGATCACCGTTCCCTTCACGCCGTCGGGCGCCGCGACGTAGAGCTCCAGCACGGTGTCACCGAGAAGGTCCTCCACCACGCGCAACGCGACGTGCGTGGCGCCCTTGGCGGCGATGGGGAAGTACCGCATCGGCGCGCCGTCGCGGAACAACACGACGGTGACCATCTGCTTGGTGGAGTTTCCGCCCCGGAAGTACACCGGCTGGGTGGTGGCGCCCGCAGGCACCACATACCGCAATGCCTCGTCCAGCGGCACCGGCTTGTCGTAGCCGGCGCCGTCGAACTCGTAGGCGCCCTGCAGGAAACGGGGGCTGCTTCCGTCTGTCATAAACAGACGCTAGGAGCAGCGTGTTTCCGGTTCGTTTCCCCTGCAAGTCGCGCGTGGATCTCGGCCATCACAGTTCGGGCGCCTCACGGTGAGCTGACCTGCTGTGTGAGGGCGAGTTTTCACAGGGGTCATCGACGTGCAACCGATAGGGAATGACCTGGCCTTTCACTTGAGCCATGGCAAAACGCGACATCGAAACCTGGGACCCCGAGGACGTCGAGGCCTGGGACGCGGGAGGCAAAGCGGTTGCGAAGCGCAACCTGATCTGGTCGATCGTGGCCGAGCACGTCGGGTTCTCGGTGTGGTCGATCTGGTCGGTGATGGTGCTGTTCATGCCGCAGGACGTCTACGGCATCGACGCGGCAGGCAAGTTCTACCTGGTCGCGGTGCCCACCCTGGTCGGTGCGTTCATGCGGATCCCCTACACGATCGCCCCCGCCAAGTTCGGCGGCCGCAACTGGACGATCGTCAGCGCGCTGCTCCTGCTCATCCCGACGGTGCTGACGCTGTATTACATGAAGAATCCGGCCTCCTACACCACGTACATGGTGATCGCGGCGTTCGCGGGTCTCGGCGGCGGCAACTTCGCGTCCTCGATGACCAACATCAACGCGTTCTACCCGCAGCGGCTCAAAGGCTGGGCGCTGGGCCTCAACGCAGGCGGCGGCAACATCGGTGTGCCCGTCATTCAGCTCATCGGCCTGCTGGTCATCGCAACGCTGGGCAACGCGCGTCCTGAAATCGTTTGCGCCATCTACCTTGTCGCGATCAGCGTCGCCGCCGTCGGCGCCGCGCTGTTCATGGACAACCTGCGTAACCAGAAGTCGAACCTCGGCGCGCTCGTCGAGGCCATGCGGTTCAAGCACTCCTGGGTGATGAGCTTCCTGTATATCGGCACCTTCGGCTCGTTCATCGGCTTCTCGTTCGCATTCGGCCAGGTACTCCAGATCAACTACCTCGCAGGTGGGGACACCCCGGCGCAGGCGTCCCTGCACGCCGCCCAGATCGCCTTCCTGGGGCCGCTTCTGGGATCGATCTCGCGCCCGTTCGGCGGCAAGCTCGCCGACCGCATCGGCGGCGGCAAGATCACGCTGTACGTGTTCGTGGCGATGATGTTCGCCGCCGGTGTGCTCGTCACGACGGGCGTGCTGGATGACGGGGCTGCGGGAGCGCCGACGGGCGCCCAAATGATCGGCTACGTCGCCGGATTCATCCTGCTGTTCGTCCTGTCGGGCCTGGGCAACGGCTCCACCTACAAGATGATCCCGTCGATCTTCGAGGCCAAGGCCCAGGACCGCGACGACCTCAGCCGTGACGAGAAGGCGGCCTGGTCGCGGGCCATGTCGGGGGCGCTGATCGGATTCGCTGGTGCGGTCGGCGCTCTGGGCGGTGTCTTCATCAACATCGTGTTGCGGGCGTCCTACGTCAGCGACGCGAAGTCGGCCACCATGGCGTTCTGGGTGTTCCTTGGCTTCTATGTGATCTGCGCCTTCGTGACGTGGTTCGTGTTCCTGCGACTGCAGGAACACCGGGCACACAGCGGTGAGCACATCGGCCGCGCCTCCGATGCGGTCCCCGTCGGGTAACCGTGACGCGAACCGCCTGTTCCTATTGCGGGGTCGGGTGCGGGATCTCGGTCGAGACCCGCACCGACCCCGCTTCGGGTGCCCCGGTCATCGCCCGGGTCTCCGGAGACAAGCTGCACCCCACCAATTTCGGGCGCCTGTGTACGAAAGGCGCGACGCACGCCGAGATGATGGCGGCCACCGACGGCAGGCTCACGACGGCGCTGCTGCGGCCGTCCCGCGACGCGGACCCCGTGGCCGTCGACGTCGATGACGCACTCGCCGAGGCGGGTGCGAGGCTGCGTGCGATCGTCGACGAACACGGCCCGGACGCGGTCGCGCTCTACGTCTCAGGTCAGATGTCGATCGAGGCGCAGTATCTGTCGACCAAGCTGGCCAAGGGTTTTCTGCGCACCGTCCACATCGAGTCGAACTCCCGGCTGTGCATGGCCAGTGCAGGCACCGGCTTCAAACAGTCGCTGGGCTCCGATGGTCCCCCCGGGTCGTACACCGACTTCGACTGCACCAACCTCTTCTTCGTCATCGGTTCCAACATGGCCGATTGCCACCCGATCCTGTACCTGCGGATGGCCGACCGACTCAAGGCGGGCGCCAAGCTCATCGTCGTCGACCCGCGCAGGACCACCACCGCAGACAAGGCCGACCTCTACTTGCCTATCCGGCCGGGCACCGATCTCGCGCTGCTGAACGGCATTCTGCACCTGCTTGTCGAAGACGGGGCCATCGACGGGGAGTTCATCGCCGACCACACCGAAGGCTGGGAGGCGATGCCGGAATTCCTCGCCGACTATCCGCCCGCGCGGGTCGCGGAGATCACCGGCCTCCCTGAGTCCGACATCCGCACCGCCGCCGACATGATCGCCGAGGCGGAGGACTGGGTGTCGTGCTGGACGATGGGTCTCAATCAGAGCACCCACGGCACGTGGAACACCAACGCGATCTGCAACCTGCACCTGGCCACCGGAGCCATCTGTCGCCCGGGCAGCGGACCGATGTCGCTCACGGGCCAGCCCAACGCCATGGGTGGACGCGAAATGGGTTACATGGGGCCGGGTCTACCCGGCCAGCGTGCGGTGCTCTCGGCCGACGACCGCGCGTTCGTCGAGACGCAGTGGAACCTCGAACCCGGCACCATCCGTTCCGAGGTCGGTCCCGGGACCGTCGAGATGTTCCGCCGAATGGGCGACGGTGACATCAAGGCCGCCTGGATCATCTGCACCAATCCTGTTGCCAGCGTGGCCAACAGGGATACTGTGATCGCCGGCCTGGAGTCCGCCGAGCTGGTCATCACGCAGGACACCTACGCCGAGACGGCCACCAATCGGTACGCCGACATCGTGCTGCCCGCCACCCTGTGGGCTGAGACCGACGCGGTGATGGTCAATTCCGACCGCACCCTCACACTGCTGCAGCAGTCCATCCCGCCCGTCGGGGACGCCCGCCCGGACTGGGAGCTGATCTGCGGGGTCGCCCGGCACCTCGGGTTCGGCGACGACTTCGACTTCAAGTCCAGCGAAGAAATCTTCGACGAGATCCGCCGGTTCCACAACCCGAGAACCGGATACGACCTGCGTGGTATCAGCTATGAGCGGCTACGTGGGACGCCGGTGCAGTGGCCGTGCGCCTCGGACGAACAGCCGGACCGCAACCCGATCCGCTACGTCAACGACGGTGTCTCCCAGGAGCTCCATACCGACGCCGACGGGCGCACACCCCGTTTGGCGTTCGCGACCCCGTCACGGCGCGCAGTGTTCCACGCGCGTCCGCACATGGATGCCGCCGAACTGCCCGACGCGGACTACCCGATCGTCCTCAATACCGGCCGCCTGCAACATCAGTGGCACACGATGACCAAGACTGGCAGGGTCGACAAGCTGAACAAGCTCAACCCCGGACCGTTCGTCGAGGTGAACCCCGACGACGCTGCGGTGCTGACTATTTCGGACGGCGCACAGGTCGAGCTGGTCACGCGGCGCGGCAGGGCGGTGTTGCCCGCGGTCGTCACCGACCGGGTCAGGCCCGGGAACACGTGGGTGCCGTTCCACTGGAACGATGAGCACGGCGCCGATCTGACAATCAACGCCCTCACCAACGACGCCGTCGACCCCGACTCGCTGCAGCCGGAGTTCAAGGTGTGCGCGGTGCGGTTGACCCCGGTCCGGGCCGCGTCGGGCGAACCGGAGCTGTCTGATGACGAAAAGCTGTACCTGGCCGGCTTTTTCGCCGGGATCGAGGAGGGGCGTCCCGGGGTGCCCGTGCTGCCGGCGAGCGCTCCGGTCAGTGCTCGGGCCAGGCTGTGGGTCGACGGCATGCTCGCAGGGCGATACTCCCGGCTCGGCCAGACCGACTCAGAACCCGGGACCGGGCCGCTCGTGCTGTGGGCCTCCCAGACGGGCAACGCCGAGGAGTTCGCGGGCAAGCTGGGCGGACGCCTCACCGGTGCCCGCCTGCGAGCGATGGACGACGTCGACCTGGCGGACCTGTCCGATGCCGGTGAGATCGTCATGGTCACCAGCACATTCGGCGACGGCGGGCCACCGGACAACGGCGCGGACTTCTGGGAGCGCCTCGAATCGCCGGACGCGCCGGCGCTGGACGGCGTGCGGTACACGGTGCTCGGCATCGGCGACAGGTCCTACGACAACTTCTGCGGCCACGCGAAGTCTCTGGATGCCCGGTTCGCCGACCTCGGCGCGACACGGATGCTCGACCGCGCCGACTGCGAGGCCTACGACGACGAGCCGATGACCCGGTGGGCTGACACCGTTGCGGACCTGATGGCCTCGCCGTCACGCGTGCCCGCACGGGAACCGGTCTCGCCGGCACGATTCACCCGAGCCAACCCCCTCGATGCCCCGCTGTGCCGCAATACCCGGCTCACGCCGCAGGATGCCGTCAAAGAGGTGCGGCAGTTCGGGTTCGACATCAGCGGTCACGACGTCAGCTACTCCGTCGGCGACTCCCTCGGTGTCTCCGTGGTCAATTCGAGCTTCGCAGTCGAGAGCTGGCTGTCCGCAACGGGATGCACCGGCTCCGAAGCCGTCCTTGTCGACGGTGCGCAGATCTCCCTGCGCGAGGCGCTGACATGGCACTACGACATCTGCAAGGTCACGTCGAACCTCGTCACGTTCGTCGCCGAGCACTGCCCCGACGCCGGAACCGCCAAGCGGCTGCGCAACGATCGCGGGGAACTCGACAAGTGGCTCGTCAACCGCAACGGGGTGGATGTGGTGCGCGAGTTCCCTGTTCGCGCCGATGCCGAGCTGTGGCAGGAAGTCCTGGTGCGGCTCACGCCTCGCCAGTATTCGATTTCCTCCAGTCCGCTGGTCAGCCCGCACGAAGTGCAACTCACCGTGTCCGTCGTGCGCTACCGGGGAGCGGACGGCGGTCCGCGCGGCGGCGTCGCGTCGACGTATCTGGCCGACCTGCCCGACGGCACCCCGGTTCCCGTATTCCTGCAGCGGTCCCCGCACTTCCGTCCGCCGGCGGACTCCGAAACGCCGATGATCATGGTGGGGCCGGGAACCGGGATCGCACCGTTCCGCGGTTTCCTGCAGGAACGGCGGGCGCTCGGTCACCGCGGACCCAACTGGCTGTTCTTCGGCGATCAACACCGGGCGCAGAACTTCTACTACCAGGACGACCTGCAGGACATGGTCGACGACGGGTTCCTCAACCGGCTCGACCTCGCCTTCTCCCGAGATCAGCGCAAACGGGTGTACGTACAGCACAAGATGCACGACTACGGCGCCGACGTGTGGCGCTGGCTCGACGACGGCGCCCACTTCTACGTCTGCGGGGATGCCACCAGGATGGCCAAGGACGTCGACGACACCCTCACCGACATCATCCGCACGCACGGCAAGATGAGCGCGGACGCCGCCCGCGACTACAAGCGCGCGATGGTTGCCGAGAAGCGCTACGTCCGCGACGTGTACTGATCGACCGACGGCACCTTTGGCCGCGCTGCCACCAGCAGCGCGCCCGCCGCGAACAACACCACCGTCGTCACCGGGAATCTGCCATGCGGCGCGAAACCGTTGGCGGACAACAGACTCAGCGCGAGGGCGCACGCACCCGTCCCGGCATAGAGCATGACCTCGGCCGCCGCAGCAGGCACCGGGACGGCGAACGTCGGCACCGGCGCGGCGAAAATGCGCCGCTGCCAGAACAACAGACACAGCAGCGCCGCCGTCACGACGGCCAGCACCAGCTCCCATTCCAGCCGCGCCAGCCACCACATGCCAGAGCCCAGCGGCGGCTGAGGCAGTAATCCGGCGGGGTAGGCGATAACTGTCACGACGATGACGGGCAGCATGTGCCAGAGGTAGAGCGCCATTACGTTGTTGTTCGCGACCGCGATGACCCGCCGCCATGCGCCCCGCGACAGTGCGCGATTCAACAGCGGCACGATAGCGAACAGCACGCCGATCTGCGCGGTGGCCAACGCGAGCAGCGCCAGCGACGGGGGAGCGGAATTCTCCACGCGGTCGCCCGGCACCCCGATCATCGCGATCGGGTAAGGGCCCCACGTCACGAGCATCGGCAGCGCCGCCGCGGCCGCGGCTGCCATGCCGACCAGTGCGCGTCGGCCGAGAAGCCCGCCATGCCAGGCGATTCCGAGCTGGTAGATCGTGGCCCAGCAGAAGAAATAGTTGGCCATCCGGATCTCCTGATGGCCGGTGCTGATGCCCACCACGTCGACGACGATGAGGCAGGCGGCCAGCACTGCGGGCACGGCGATTCCCCAGCGTTCATGTGCCGCAACCGCGATCGGCGTCAAGGCGACGACCATCAGGTACACGGCCAGAAACCACAGATGCATCGCGACGGCCCAGCCGCCGAGCTCGAGCACCTGACCGTCGATACCGGCGAGGTGCAGCACACCCATCACGACGAGCACGAATCCGGCATAGACCGCAGTGGGCCCCAGTACGCGTGCCACCCGGCGACGGATCCATTCCTGGCGTGACGTCGCCGGGTCGTGGCGGCTCCACGAGACCGCGCTCGCATATCCGGCGACGGCGAAGAAGACGGGCACCACCTGGAAGCCCCACGTGAGCCACTGCGTCCACGGCATCAGCTCAAGCGGATTGTCGCGTCCGAACTCGCCGTCGCGGTATGTCATGACCGACAGCAGCCAGTGCCCGATGACGACGAGCATCACCGCGGCGGACCGGTAGAGGTCGAGCGCGATCTCGCGGGAAGGTGAGGAGGCGGCACCGGTGGTATTCATCGGTGCCATTGTGGAGTGTCCGAGGGGGGACTTGTCCGTCTACGACACGGGTCGTGGTCTGGCGATTGGGGCGCTGACCGCTTCGGTCAAGCACCGGTCCACGTTTTTCGCTCAATCGCAACCCTGAGGAGCTCGCCCATCGGGCGGCCAGCCGTCGGTACCGGACTCAAGCGGAATATTCAGAGATCGAAGCAGGATCGAAAAGAGCCGCCAATTGGCGATTGCTCCGACAAGTTCGACCAAAACGGCGTGATCGCTATTGAATGCCTTCTGGCACCCAGCCCAGTTTTCCTCGGAGATGACCCCGTCGCGTACCACATCATCGGTCGCTGCGAGGACCGCACGCTCGACTGGCCCGAGGCTTTCGGAATTCTGCCAGTCGCGCACCGCCAGGAGATCATGCTCAGGCACGCCGAGCAGTGTGGCGATTCGCCAATGTTGAGTCCATTCGTATTCGGAGCCAGTAATCCAGCCGATGCGCATGATGACCAGCTCGCGTAGCCGCGCGTCAAGGGAACCGCGGAAGAGTAACGCGTCTAGCAGCCCATACAGCGCAACCGCCACACGCGGCTGATGAAGTGCCACGCGGAATACCGACAGGTCTGCCAACTCTTCGGGCAACCCACATTCGGCAGCTCGCAGCTGGGCCTGCTCACGGTCGAGCATCGGTACGCGTTCCGCCATGGTCACGGGTGGCCCTCTCTGTTGAACCTCTGCCCACGCCGTTAGGGCGTGGGCAAAAAGACGTTGTGCAGCGCCCCACTTGATCGGGCACTTTCATCTGCAAGCGAAGTGAGCAGCTGCGCGAGCCCAGCGAATCCGGTTGATTCTCTGGTGATCCGGTCGAACGGCCAGCGGCCCAGGGCGAGAATCTCGAGGGCTGCCCGGTGGGCGGGATACTCCACGCCGAGTGCGCCTACGACGTGTAATTCTTTATAGACCAACAAGTCTGGTTCAAACCGGGGCGCGCCGCCTCCTCCACGGGTGCCGGCCACCACAATTGTGCCGCCGGGCCTGGCAAGGCCGACGGCATCGGCGAACGCGGAGGGTGCTTTAGCGGTGACGTCGACGACCACGTCGGCAAGCCGTCCGCCTGTCTCACGCTGGAGCGCGGTCACTGCATCGTCCTGCGATACATCGATGGGCAGGTCGACACCGAATGATCTGGCTATGGCCAGTCGTTGTTCGTCGCGTGGGCCTACGCCGGTCATCGCGACGAACGCGGCTCCCGCCTCTTTGGCCGCCACCGCCGCACAGATTCCGCGGATGCCGGGCCCCAGGATCGCTACGACGTCCCCGGCCTTGGTGTCGGGAAGAGTCGCCCCCCACTGGATACCGGCCCCGAGAGGGTTGAACAACGTGGCGAGAACGGGGTCCATGTCTTCGGCAATCGGGAGCAGCATCGCGTCCCACGGAAGCTCCACATGGGTGGCGTATCCGCCCCATAAGCCCGCGCCGACCTCCACGTCGACAAACCCGAACATGGTGGCGATGCCGTTCACCGCGCACCGCCGGTATTCGCCGCGGCGGCACTCGGGGCAGTCTCGGCAGGACCGGAACACCTCAACGGCCACGCGCTGGCCGGCTTGTACACCCCAGCGTTGGCCAGCCGCAGCGCCAACATGTTCGACGATGCCGACGATTTCGTGCCCTGGAACGAATGAGAAGCCGGCAGGCAGGTGTCCGGTGAATTGTTCGTGATCTGTTCCGCACAGACCGCATGCTTCAACTCGCAGGATCGCACCCCGGTCGCCGACGTCGGGGATGGTCATCTGGCGCCGCTGCAGACTCCGCGGTCCGGTCAGCACCATCGCCTCGGCGATCATGGAAGCTCGAACCCGGTGAACGACCCTGTGTTTCGGAGGCACACCGTTTTACCTACGTACATTTCCGCGCCCATCGCCTCGGCGATCTGCGGATCGTCGCTGCGTGCGACGACTCTTTGCCCGTCGGACAGGTGCGCGATGATCGGAGTCCATCGAGGTTGGCCGTCTCGGTCGTAGACGACGGTGTATCCGTCGACTGTCGCGCAACCGGTCGCCTCGTCGGCGCCTGCGACGGCCAGCCGCGATGAATCGATTTGAGCTTGTTCGACCGCCGTGTCGAGCAGTCGCCACCCGGCTGGTGGCGGGGTGGCCGACCACACACCGACCGAATGCTTCGTCGAATACCACCCGAGGCCGGTGACGAGTCCGGCATCGGTTGGGTCGCGTCGGCACCGTCGGACCATCTCCACGATCGAGTGGCTGACGTAATTGTTTCCGGGACCGCCGTGATAAGGCAGGCCTCCGGTTACTGTGAGGCCTCTGTCGTCGAGGGGGTCCAAGTCGAGAGCCTCGGCAGCCATCTCAATTGCCGACGGGAAGCAGGAGTAGAGGTCGAACCACCGGATGTCGTCGGTGGTCAACCGGCCCGCATCGAGAGCCTTCCGTGCCGCTACCTCGATACCCGATGAGCGGCTGAGGTCCGGCCGTTCCACGGGGAAGTACACGTCGTTGCAAGTCGCTGCTGACCAGGGAAAGACCCAACGATCGCGCGCGACGCCTAATTCGTCCGCCACCTCGGCCGCCATGAGAATGAAGGCGGCAGCCATGTCGACGGACATGATGCTGTTGAGCAGCTTGGGATAGGGCAAGCAGACCATGCGGTTTTCCGCGGTGACTTCGCTGAGTTCGGTGGCACTTCGTGCGCGTGGGAACCAGGCCTGTTCCGGATGGCGTGCCGCCTCGGCTGTGAACGGGGCCATCAGCGTGCCCAGCCACTCCCGTTGAGCATCGAAGTCGCGGCCGTGGCGCGCGGCGATCGCGGACTCGAAGATGGGATACACCTCGTGCGGCCAACTCAGACCCACCGACAATTCGGCTTGACTCAGCCCGGGGCGGGCGTCGCCCAGGGATTCGTCGTCGGAGCGGGGTGGGGGCGGCGAGTCGAGAAGTGCCCCGCCCTGAAGCTTGCGTGCGGAATGCCCGCTCTCCGCCCCGACGACCAGGACGACATCTGCACGGCCTTCGCCTATTTCGCCACCCAACACTTCGACGAGATACTGCGGGGTGTTTCCGCCGACGGGACAGCTGATGCGGCGGGCGGGACTGATGTGCATCGCTTCGGCGATCCTGCTGGCGGGATTGTCGCGCGGTATGACCAGGATGCCCGGAGTCGCGACGGTGTCGATGCGCCGCTCGACCGGGCGACTTGCGTCTTTGACCGCGCGGCGTGCGGCTTCTACCGCCAAGTCGATCGGGTCCACGAAGTCGTTCCCGCGATGGGTAACTTCGCCCACGCCGACGACAACCGGGGTACGCGCTTCTACCAACATCGGCATCGGCATCCGCTCAGGGCCACGGGGCTGACTTGAGACATAACTGCGATGGTGTCATGTGCGTGGGCAAGTCACAATGGTGTGCGCTCGCGGCATACTGGCTGTGTGTCGACGAGGTTGTTGAGATGGGGCGCCGCCGCGCCGACAGATCGTGGGTCCGCTCGCGACCGGTTGCTCGATGCTGCCGAGCGGTGCCTCGAGAGTTGCGGTGTGGTGGGCACGACCATGGAGGACATCGGCAGAACAGCGGGTGTGTCCAGGGCAACGGTGTATCGCTACTTCCCCAGTCGGGAGGCGGTGATGTCGGGTGTCATCATTCGCGCCGCCGAGCGCTATCTCGACCGCATCAGCCCGCGGATCGCGGCGCACGCCGACCTGGGCTCCGCGCTCGTCGATTTCGTGGAATACACGGTTGAGGCCGCGCGCCGCGAAGAGATCATCGGATTGTTGTTCGGCAGCGACGAGGAACTCGCCGGCGTGGGTCTCGCGGCGGGGACCTCGACGTCCCTCTTCGAAATCGTCACCGAATTTCTGCGTCCCATCTTCACCAGACACTGGAGTTGCGTGGAACCGGGCGTCTCCGTCGACGACGCCGCCGAGTGGGTTGTCCGCACGATATTGAGCCTGCTGACTGTTCGAGGGCCGCGGGAGCGCAGTCGTGACGGACTCCGGGCGTTTCTGTCGAGGTTTCTCCTTCCGGCGATCCTGGCGGGTGACCACGCTCGACCGATGTGACATCTATGGCGTAATGTCTCGACGGCAGATGAGGTAGGAGGGCCTGTGCAATTCACCACGTTCAACGAACAGGTCGCTGAGCAACTAAAGAGCGCAGCAGAAACCACGGGCGGGTTGGCCGGTTACCTCGGCTTCCGTCACACCGAATTCACTGCGGGACGGCTCGTCGCGGAGATGGACGCACGCGACGACCTGAAGACGCCTTTCGGGAACCTGCATGGGGGCTGCTTATCGGCCATGGTCGACCACTGCCTCGGAGTGGTGTTTTATCCCGTGATTCCACTGGGATCTTGGGTCGCGACAACGGAGTTCAAACTGAATCTGCTTCGTCCGGTCTCTAGCGGCACCTGTGTAGCCACAGCCGAGATCATCTCGCTGGGCAGAACCAGCGGTGTGGCGCGTATCGACATCTGCAACGACGGCAGAGCGGTGTGTGCGGCCCAGGGAACCGTCACCGTCGTCGCACCGAAGACGAGCTCCTGATGTCGGCAAAGAGAACAGGCGATTCGTCGGCTCCTGTGGTCGAGCGCGTGCCCACGGCGGACGGGCTGACGCTGGCGGTCGACCTCTACCGCTGTGATGCGCCGCGGGCGGTCGTGTTGCTCCTTCACGGCGGAGGTCAAAGCCGACACGCCTGGGACGTCACCGCCCAACGCCTGCACCAGCGGGGCTACACGGTGGCCGCGTACGACACCAGGGGACACGGGGACAGCGACTGGGACCCCGACGGACGCTACGACGGGGACCGGCTTGGATCCGACCTATTGGCCGTGCGCTCATACGCCGATTCCGGCCGCCCCGTCGCCGCGATCGGCGCCTCTCTGGGCGGCTTGACCATTCTCGGAACACACTTGCTCGCCCCGCCGGACCTATGGCAGGCCGTCGTCCTGGTTGACGTCACTCCGCGAATGGAGATGGAAGGCGCCCGACGAGTCGTAGCGTTCATGTCGGCACACCCCGAAGGTTTCGACAGCCTAGAGTCGGCCGCTGACGTGATCGCCGCCTACAACCCGCACCGCCCTCGCCCCGAAAACCTCGACGGCCTCCGAAAAGTCCTCGCCCGTCGCGAAGACGGTCGCTGGGCCTGGCGATGGGATCCAGCTTTCGTGACGTCGAATTTCCAGTTCCTGCAGGGTGATCCAGACGAAGGCGCTAAAGACTTCGACATGATGAGCGCGTTCCTTCTTGATGGTGCGAGGCAGGTGTCCGCGCCAACGCTGCTGGTCCGGGGCCTACTATCTGACATGGTCTCCGAAGAGACAGTAAAGCATTTCCTGACCGTCGTTCCGCACGCGCAAACCGTTGACGTATCGGGCGCGGGACACATGATTGCCGGCGACAACAACGACGCATTCTCGACGGCGGTCGTCGAATTCCTCGACAGGACCACATGAACCCTGCTGTCGGTTGACTGCCCATGTAGGGCTGGCGCCTATCCTGCTCCTATGCCAACTGAACCAGCGCGGGTGTCTTTCCGCCGGCATGTGCGCGAAAAGGTTTTGAGGGCGACACGAGAACTCGCCATCGAGAAGGGCTGGGATCAGGTCCGGATGAGCGAGGTTGCCGAATCGGTCGGCGTCTCCCGCCCGACGTTGTACAAAGAGTTCGGCGACAAACAGGGGCTCGGCGACGCGCTTGTGGTGTCGGAGGGCCAGCGCTTTATGGAAGGCATTCTTGCCGTCCTTGCCGAACACGTGGGCGACGTGCGGGGCGGCATCACCGCAGCGGTGCAATTCACCCTCTGTGAAGCAGAAGACAGCCCGCTCCTCAAGGCAGTTCTGACGTCCAACCCTTCGGGGAATGATCGCGGTGGCTCGTCGTCTACTGGAGTCCTACCTCTTCTGCCGACGTCGGCTTCCCTGCTTCAGCTCTGCTCCGCGGCTCTGATCACGTGGTTTAACGACCACTTCGACGATCTCGATCCCGAAGACGTTGAGGAGGTCGCAGATGTTCTGGTGCGACTGACAGTGAGTCATGTTGTACTCCCAGCCGCGGACATCGCCACCACCGGTGAGCGGATCTCCCGCGTAGCACTCAGGTACCTGGGAGTTGTCCACAGTTTGTAACTAGCAAGCTCTCGTGTCAGATCGAGCCGGCGAGGAGCTCTGAGCGGTCAACTCGGAGCTGCTGGCTGATGGCCCGCTTACTGAACATGAAATCGCGAGGACGGTTGACGCAGTCGGCGGCGATGAGTTCACGATCGCGGAAGTAGAAGCAGCTGAAGTCACGGTCACGCGACGGGTCGCCGCTGAAGACCACTTCGTCGTATCCGGTGTTGAGACCGGCGATCTGGAGTTTGAGATCGTACTGGTCGGACCAGAACCACGGAAGCGCAGCGATTGCGCTGTGTTTTCCGCAGATTGTCGCCGCAGCGATCTTGGCCTGCTCGCCGGCGCTCGATACGGATTCCAAACGAATACGCGAGCCGTATCGAGCCATGGTGTGGCTGGTGCAGTCGCCGGCGGCCACGATGTCGGGGTCGCTGGTGCGGGCCTGGTCGTCGATCACGATGCCGTTGTCGACGGATAATCCTGCGGCCGAGGCGAGCTCGGTGTTCGGCACCACACCGACGCCGACGATGACCAAGTCGGCGGGGATCGGTTCGCCGCCTGCCAGCACGACCTCCTGCACTCTGCCGTTGCCGGAGAAGGCTTCGACGAGAGCGTGTGTTCGGATCTCCACTCCCTCGCCGTTGTGGATTCGGGTGTAAAACGCGGAAACCTCCGGCGCGGTGACCCGTTCGAGTACACGCTCGGTTGCCTCGAGGACGGTGACGTTCATGCCGAGCGAACACAGCGAGGCCGCCGTTTCCAACCCGATGTAACCGCCGCCCACGATCACAACCCTCCGACCCGGTGTAGCGGCGGCACGGATCAACTCGACGTCTGCAGCGGTACGCAGGTAGTGAATTCCGGGAAGATCCACCCCTGGTGTGGGGAGTCGTCTGGCCCTTGCGCCGGTGCACAACGCGAGCTTGGTGTACGTCAGCGTGTCGCCGGTGCTCAGAGACACACGCTTGGCACTCCGGTGGATCGCCTCCACGGTCGCATTCAAGAGTCGAATGTGCTGCTTTTCGTAGAAATCAGCGCCGCGAATCAGGAGGTCGTCGAGGCCGTTCTTGCCGGCCAGGTATCCCTTCGACAACGGAGGCCGGTGGTAGGGCAGTCCCCCCTCGTCGCCGATGAGCACGACCTCCCCAGACCACCCCTCCCTTCGAAGATTAGCTGCCAACTGCGCGCCGGCGTGGCTCGCGCCGACGATCACCGCTCGTTCGGGAGTCACGCACTTGGCCTGGGAGTGAGGCGAACCATCAGCTTGCTGATACCCCTGACGAAATTCGATTGCACATACTCGGGTTCGCCGACCACCTCGATGTTCTCAAAGCGAGGGAGCAATTCCTCCCACAGGATTCGAAGCTGCAACTCAGCAAGTCGGTTTCCCATGCACCTGTGCACGCCGAACCCGAACGAGATGTGATTGCGGGCGTTGCTCCTATCGATGATCAACTCATCGGCCCGCTCGAAGACACGCTCATCGCGGTTACCAGAGGCGTACCACATCACGACCTTGTCGCCCTTGCGGATGAATTGCCCGTTCAACATGATGTCTTTTTTCGCGACTCGGCGCATGTACGCCAACGGGGTCTGCCAGCGAATGATCTCGGATACCATGTTGGGAATCAGGTCAGGGTTCGCCTTCAACTTCTCGAACTGATCGGGGAACTGGTTCAAGGCGAGAACCCCTCCGCTCATCGAGTTGCGAGTCGTGTCGTTTCCCCCGACGATCAGCAGTACCAAATTGCCGAGGAATTCCATCGGGCGGTCGATGAGATCCTTAGTGTCCTCGTTGGCCTGCAGCATCGTGATCAGATCGAAGCCCGGTCGCTCCCCGTTGGCGGTACGGGCCGCCTTGTCATGCCAGAGAGCGCTGAGACCCTTCGCCATGTCGACCATGCCACGAAACACTCTGTCGTTGTCGGAAGGACCACCATTGGCTTGCTCCATGGAGGTGGCGAGGTCCGACCATTCCACGAGCTTGTGCCGCTGCTCGTACGGGAAGTCCAGCAGGGTCGCGAGCATGCGCGCTGTCAGTTCGATGGAGACGTGGTGCACCCAATTGAACGGCTGATCCACCGGTAGATCGTCCAGCACTTCCTGGACACGCGAGCGGATCAGCCCCTCCATCTCGCGCAGGTTCTTCGGCGCGACAACCCCTTGGACGGAAGCGCGCTGCAAGTCGTGTTGTGGCGGATCCATCGCGATGAACATGGCGATGTCCATGAAGCGGGGCGGTCTCCCGATGATGATGAACGGCTCTGCGGAGAAAGCCTCGTGGTTCTTGTCGACGGCGATGATGTCCGCGTGGCGGGTCACCGACCAGAACGGGCCGAACGCACTGTGAGCCTGGTAGTGCACCGGCGCCTCGTTGCGCACGCGTTCGAAGTAGGACTTCCAGCGGCCTTGGCGGTAGAGGAACGGGTTGCTGAGATCGATGTCGGCGATATCAACGTCCTCGACCGGAGGAATGGGCGTCTCGGTGAAGATCTTCTTACCATTGGTTCCGGTTACCCACCGGCGTGTCTTGTCGTAGAGGTGTGCGCCGCGGATTTGCAGCTCCAGAGGCACGGCAGACTGGGCTTTGGCGGCCACTGCCGCGGGAATACTCATTATTGTTTCCTCCAAATCCATGACGTTGTTTCAGAGCTGGAACTCAGGTAGCTCGACCGTCAAGCCATCCCATGCCTCGGAGGCGGACATCTGGCAAGACAGCCTCGACGTCCGCTGACGCTCGGGGTTCATCGCGAGCATCTCCTCTTCGTTGGCGCCGCAGAGTCCCACCGTGTCCGACCACTCGGGAGCGACGATCACGTGGCACGTTCCGCATGCGGCTTCCCCTCCACAATCGCCGTCGATGCCGGGCACCGCGTTGTTGACCGCAACCTGCATCAAGGACTGCCCTTCGGCCAAGGGGGCTTCGTACTTCTCGCCGTCGTGAGAGACGAAGGTGACGACTGCCATGATTAACTCTCCTCAATTTGGAACTCCTCTATTTAGCGTTGTCGCGCGTGACCAGCGTCGCTAGGCTCGCAGGAGTCAAAAAGTTGTGTTTTTAGCTCACGCGCAGGGAGGCACGTGAAACTCGACGACTCGGGTATGCCAGCGCTGGCTTTCCTGCAGATGCTGGACAGTGAGGCGCTGGGGCATGACGCCAGCATTGCGCTCCGCAGCATCATGGTTCGCGAGCACGTTACCGAGTCGATGTTGGTGGGTCGCGACGCGCAGGTCCCCTTACGGTGGTTCAGGGAGATATATTCCGATTTCGATTGTGATCAGGGAACCCGTCTGGGTTTCGCGTTCGCTGAACACGCCAAACTGACGTCCTTTGGGGCACTCAGTGTTCCCTTGGTCAGCGCGGGCTCGGTAGCCGAGGTTGTCGAGTTGCTTGCTTATCTGCCGGTGATCACCACAGCCCTCAGCCCGACGTTCCATTCGACGGAACGCGGCCTCACGATCGGGCTCACCGGTCGCACCGGTGACGCGGGCCTGAACTGCCTGGCCGTCACCTACGGTGGGCTGGCGCTGTTGCGTCTGCTCGACATGCTCGCGGGTGCCGTACCGAATATTGAACTGCATTTAAGTCATTCAGCGCCGGAGTCGTGGGTTCTTCATGACGAAGTGTTGGCGGGTCGGATCTTCTTCGACGCCCCCAGCTCGTTCGTCCACGTTCCCGCGGCTTCGCTCGAGGAGGTCTGTCGATTCTCCGATCCTGTGGCGTACCGGATTGCCGTCACCGATTTGCAGCGAACTCTCGATCAACGACGTGACACGTCGGTCTCCGAAAAAGTAAGGGACCTGCTCGAAAAAGATCCCGGAAAAACGAACATCAGCCGGACGGCGGGCGAGCTTTCGATATCCCCGAGCACGTTGAAGCGGCGCCTCCGCGAAGAGGGGACCACCTTTCGCGAATTGCGTCAGTCGTTCTTGCGGGAGCGAGCAATTCTGCGACTTCTCGACAGATCGTTGTCTGTAAGCGAGATCGCGGCAGAACTCGGGTACGCGGAGCTCACGAACTTCACACATGCCTTCAAACGGTGGACCGGTCGTTCACCGCGCCACTTCAGAAAAACGCGCGACTGAGGGCTATAGATCCGCCCCGGCGTGTGCCGGGCGACCATCGGAACCAGCGGGCTTCACGATCGGCCTCATCTGTCACCTGGACATCGTCGAGAAACGACACGATCGGCGCGGGTTTCGGTCATCGCAGCACCCTCTTGGGAAGAGGCGCAAGGACATTCCAGAGAATCCATACCGCGCTAGCGGCGGGTGCGGGCGGGGGTGACGCGGACCTCTAGGCACGCTATGCTAACCGTCGTTCACGTCGGGACCGGCGTTGGACGCGTGGTCGAGAGGAGTCCGGATGCCACACGACCAGCCGGCCATCATCGGTGCCGCCGAACTCGCTCCAGGGAGAAACGTTCCGTACACCTCCACTGAATTGCATGTGCGCGCCGCGGTCGCGGCTCTCGCCGACGCAGGGGTGGTCCCAGACGAGGTCGACGGTCTGGTGTGCGCCGGGCCGATGACGAACGAGGGTTCGATCTTCCTGTCCGAGGACCTCATGGACTATCTCGGGCTGCACAATCTGAAACTTCAGATGACCTGTCAGCTTGGCGGCGGGACCCATCTCGCCATGACGCGCATGGCGAGTAACGTCATCGCCCGGGGCGAGGCCGAGACGGTGCTGGTCGTGTCGGCGGGCAAGTTTCCACCGATCCGCGATGGCGGGCGCGAACTGATGGCGCTGGTGTGTGACCACGCGTTCGAGATGCCCTATGGACCGTCCGTGCCGGCGCTCTACGGTTTGATCGCGCAGGCCTGGATGCACGAGACGGGACAGGGCAAGGCGGACATCGCCGAGGTCACCGTGTCGCAGGACCGTTGGGCCGCACTGAACCCCGCGGCTATCGCGCACGGCGCTCAACGCCTGACTGTGGAGGACGTGCTGGCGTCCCGGCCGATCGCCGGGCCGTTCCACTTCTACCACTGCTCGATTCCCTGCGAGGGCGGTGGCGCGCTGGTGCTGGGCTCGGCCCGCCGGGCTCGCGCGGGCAAGCACCGGCCGGTGCATTTGCTGGGCTTTGGAGAGGGTCACACCCACGGTTTTCTGACCTCGCTGGCCCGGCCGGGTCGTACCGGGGCCGCCCGTTCGGGTCCGATGGCCTTTGAGCGCTCCGGACGGGCGCCGGCCGACGTCGACATCGCTTTGCTCTACGACGCCTTCGCCTCCAACCCGGCGATGATCCTTGAGGAGGCGGGTTTCGTGAAGCCCGGTGGGGCAGGCGATTTCTACCGTGACGGCTGCGCCGATCCGGGGGGCGACCTTCCGGTGAACACCGACGGCGGCCTAATCCGGTTCGGGCACACCGGGACCTCCTCTGGCATTTCGCAGATCCTTGAGGGTTACTGGCAGTTGTCCGGTCGCGCCGAGGGCCGTCAGGTGCCCGGGGCGGATACCGCGTTCGTGCACAGCTACGGCTCGATGCTGTGCAGTCACGTCAGCATGGTGATGGAGGGAGCGTCATGACCGCAGCTTCGAGTTCTCTCGACGGTCTGCACGATCCTGAGGCGCTGCCGCCGCTGACCGATGTCAACCGTCCCTACTTCGCAGCAGCGGCCCGCGGTGTACTCGTCTTCCAGCGGTGCGCGAACGACCACCCTTTCCTCTACCCGCGGCTGGTGTGTCCCGTCTGCCATGACGGTGAGTTGGCCTGGGAGACCGCGGCGGGTACTGGTGAGATCGTCAGTTTCGCGCCGGTGTACCGCCCCCCGTGGGACTCGTTCCCGCGCAGCGAGCCGTACGTCGTCGTGCTCGTTCGTCTGGACGAGGGGCCGCAGTTGTTGGCCAGTCTCGAGGGCGTGGCCCCAGATGAAGTTGCGATCGGGGCGAGAGTGCGCGCAGTGTTCGAGCGGGTGAACGAGGACCTTGGGCTGGTCCGATTCAGGCTGGCGGCGTCGTGACCACGTACGGGGTCTCGGTGCTCGGCGCGGACTTGGCCACCCTTGTCGAGACCGCCGAGGCTACCGACCTCGCCGGCTTCGACGCCGCCTGGGCCTCGGAGTTCTACTCGCGCTCCGGCTCGATCTCGATGGCCGCGATGGCCGCGCGCACAAAGCGCTGCCGCATCGGGTCGTCGATCCTGTATGGCGTCGGGCGCAGCCCGCTCGTGCTCGCCACCGAGGCGCGTGACCTCGACGAGCTTTCAGGCGGGCGCGTCGTACTCGGGCTCGGCAACGGTACACGCCGCATGATGAGCGACTGGCACGGCGTGGAGGACACCTCCGCTCCCGCTCTGCGCATGGAGGAGCTGGTCCCGCTCGTGCGTCGGATCTGGAACCTGCACGAGGGCCCCGTGCGCCATGAGGGGCGCTTCTACCGGATGAATCTCGTCCCAACCGGCGACGTCGCGCCGCCGAAGCGAGCGATCCCGATCATCACCGCGGGCGTGCGTCCGCGGATGTGCGAGGTGGCAGGGCGCGTAGCCGACGGGTTGGCTGGTCATCCGCTGTTCACCACGACTTACGTCGAGGAGGTCGCCCGCCCAGCCGTCGTGCGCGGTGCGGAGCGGGCCGGACGCGATCCCGCCGACATTGAGATCGTCTCGATGGTCATCTGCGCGGTGCACGACGACCCACAGATCGCACGTCGTGAGGCCGCGCAGCAGATCGCGTTCTACTCCTCGGTGAAGACCTACGAGCACGTGCTCGACGTCAGCGGTTTCGCCAGGCAGGCAGCGGCCATCCGCGACGCGTTCGCACGGCGTGACCTGCCGGCCATGTTCGCCGCGGTCACCGACGACATGATCGACGCGATGGCGGTGGCCGGCACCGCCGCCGAGGTCCGAGAAGGGCTGCGCCGCTACGAGGGCGTGCTGGACCACATCGTTCTCTACTCACCCTCGATTGGTCTCGCGCCCGAGCGCATCGCCGAGAACCTCGGCAGCCTCATTCGCGATTGTGCGCCGGCCTTCGCCGGCGGGAAAGGTGACCAGAGTGGCTGACGCATCGCTCATCGGGACGCAACTCGGGAGGACCACGTTTCCCGTCGACCGGTCCAAAGTGCGCGAGTTCGCACTTTCGCTCGGCGACCGCGACCCGATCTACCAGGACGTCGCGGCCGCCCGCGCCGCCGGCTTCGGCGCGATCCCCGCTCCTCCGACCTTCGTCGTCTCCTCGGCTCACTGGCGCGCCGACGACGACATGTTCGGCGCCCTCGGGCTCGACCTGCGACGCGTACTGCACGGTGAGTGCGGCTGGGAGTATTTCGCGCCGGTGTTCGTCGGCGACGAGCTCACCGAGACTCGTCGGGTGTCGAACGTGACCAGCCGCGAGGGGAAGCGCGGCGGCATCATGACAATCGTGACGATCGAGACCGACTTCACCAACCAGCGCGACGAACTCGTCGTGCGCCAGACCGACGTCTTGATCGAAACCGGAGGCTCCACCCAATGACGACATCCCCCGCGCCGGTGGCGTTGGCCATCGGCGACGAGATGCCGACCTCACAGTTCGGCCCGCTGACGCGCTCGCACATCGTTCGCTACGCCGGCTCCGGCGGCGACTTCAACCCGATCCACCACGACGAAGAGTTCGCCCGCGCGGCCGGCATGCCCGGTGTGTTCGGCATGGGACTGCTGCACGGCGGTGTGCTCGCGCAGCGGCTGACCGCCTGGGTGGGGCTGGCCAACATCCGCTCGTTCCGCATCCGGTTCACCGGTCAGGTATGGCCCGGTGACCTGCTCAGCTTCGGCGGCAGGGTCACCGGCGTGCGCGAGGCCGGAGGGCAGCAGGTGGCAGACCTCGAACTCGTGGTCACGCGCCAGACCGGCGAACCCGCGATAAAGGGGAGCGCCGTCGTGCAGGTGACCCGGTGAGCGCGCCAACGAGCGACGTCACCGGCCTCGGGATGACGTTCGGGACCTTCGACGAAGGCCGGGCGTGGGTCGGTCATCGCTCCGAACCGCGGCATGCGTGGTTCCCGATCGACCGCTCGATGGTGTTGTACTACTGCTCGCTCGTCGAGGACGCGAACCCCCGTTACTGGGAGGGTGAGGACTGCCCGCCCGGGCTGCTGATGAGCCTCGGCTTCGCGCCGCAGTGGGTGCCCGGGTACCTAGCGCGTGCCGACATGATGTTCGCGCTCAGCGTCCCGTTGCCGGGCCACCACATCATCAACGCCTCGACGACGACGGAGTTCGAACGCCGGCCCCGGGTAGGCGATCACGTGTCGATCGTGGAGGAGATCGCCTCGATCTCCGAGCCCAAGACGACGCGGGTGGGCACCGGTGTGTTCATCACCACGGTGAGCACCTTCTCCGACCAGCACGGTGAGGTCATCGGCCGCAACACCAACGTGCTCTTCCGATACGACACCGCCGATAGTGAAGGCGCATCATGAACGACTCCACCGAGCGCAGCATGGTCCGCGTCCCCGTGCGGTTCGAGGACATCGCCGTCGGCGACACCCTGACGCCCGTCTCGATCGAGATCAGCTACAAGCGCATCTGCATGAACGCGGCTTCGACATGGGACTGGTTCCCCGGTCACCACGACCCCGACTACGCGCGCAGCCAGGGCCAGCGCACGATCTACCTGTCAACCCTCTTCTTCCATGGCTTCATCGACCGCGGCCTCAACGAATGGGCCGGACCCGACGCGCTCATCCGGCGCCGCAGAATCTCAATGATCCGGTCGATCTATCCGGGCCAGACCGCAACCCTGAGCGGCAAGGTCGTGGCCAAACGCGACGATGGCGGACGGCGCCTCGTCGATCTCGAGTTGCTCGTCTCGAGCGAAGATGGTCCGTGCGTGCCGAGTGAAGCCACCGTTGAGCTGGCCGACCCGTTTGTCGAGGTGCCGGGGTGAGCTGCCACTCACATGCGAGGCGACGGTGAGGGACGGAGGCTCGGTGGCCGAGCAACCGGTTCGCTACGAGGTCGTCGACAGCGTGGCCTGGCTGACGATCAACCGGCCCGAGGCGCGCAACGCGCTGAACAACGCTGTGCGCACGGGGCTTTTCGACGCGGTACGCCGCTTCAATGACGACGACGCGGCGAAGGTGCTCGTCCTCACCGGCGTGGGCGATAAGGCGTTCTGCGCCGGCGGGGACTTGAAGGAGATGGCGCAGAACGCGCTCAAGGTGCCCCCGAAGGACTTCGCTCCGCAGTTCGGCCGCAACATCGATGTCGCGAAGCCGACGATCGCGGCCGTCAACGGTGTCGCGTTCGCCGGGGGCTTCCTGCTCGCGCAGCAGTGCGACCTGGTCGTGGCTGCCGAACACGCGACCTTCGCCGTCAGCGAGGTCAAAGTCGGCCGCGGGTCGCCGTGGGCGGCACCGCTATCGTGGCTGGTGCCCCCACGCGTTGCCATGCAGATCCTGCTGACCGGCGACCCGATCACCGCCGAGCGCGCCCACCAGGTCGGCTTAGTCAATGAGGTGGTGCCGGCCGATCAGTTGCGCGAGCGTACCCGGCAGTTGGCGCTCAGCATCGCCGCGAACGCACCGCTATCGGTGCTTGCGTCCAAGCGCACCGTGTACCTCTCGGCACAGCACCACCTCGCCGCCGCCTACGACCTGGCCGACGAGATATGGGAGCCGGTCTATCTGAGCGACGACGCGCAGGAAGGCCCGACGGCGTTCCGCGAGAAGCGCGCACCACAGTGGAAGGGACGCTGACATGGCGGTGACCATGCAGTCGGTAATCGCCGACATCGAAGCCGAAACGGCCGCGTTGCGCGAACTCATCGCACCGCTGCCCGAAGGTCCGCGCGGCTGGGACGCGCCGACTCCGGCCGTGGGCTGGGCGATCCGCGACCAGATCAGCCATCTGGCGTTCTTCGACGACGTGGCGGTGCGCTCGGCCACCGACCCCGACGGTTTCAGCAGCGACTACCTGCCGATGATGGCCGACGGAAGCATCTCACCCGACGTCATCGCTGAGCGCTACCGTCAAATGCCGGCTGCCGACCTGCTCGCGTGGTTCGACACGTCGCGTGCAGCCCTCGTTGCGGCGTTCGCGGACATTGCCCCGGCGACCCGCCTGCCGTGGTTCGGGCCGACGATGAGCGCGGTCTCGTCGCTGACAGCGCGACTCATGGAGACCTGGGCGCACGGCCAGGACATCGTCGACGCGCTCGGCGCGACCCGCGAGGCCACGGCACGGCTGCGGCACGTGGCCCACATCGGGGTGGGTGCGCGCGCTTTCAGCTACCTGGCCAACGGTCTGGACCTCCCCGCGGACCCGGTACGCGTCGAGCTGACCGCTCCGGACGGCAGCGTCTGGACGTGGGGGCCAGCCGACGCCGCCAACCGCGTGAGCGGGCCGGCGCTGGACTTTTGCCTGTTGGTGACCCAACGCCGCCACCGCGACGACACCGCTTTGGTCGCCGACGGACCGCTGGCCGACCAGTGGCTCGCGATCGCCCAGGCCTTCGCGGGGCCCCCTGGCGGCGGGCGCGTGGCGGGCCAGTTCGCAGGGGGTCAGCGGTGAGCGTCCCGGTCCGCATCGGCAACTGCTCCGGCTTTTACGGCGACCGCATCGCCGCAGCCCGCGAGATGGTCGAGGGCGGACCGATCGACGTCCTGTGCGGTGACTATCTGGCCGAGCTGACCATGCTCATCCTGGCCAAGGCCCAGGCCAAAGACCCGTCCGGCGGGTACGCGCGGACTTTCCTCACCCAAATGGAACAGGTGCTGGGCACCTGTCTCGATCGTGGCATCAAGGTCGTCGCGAACGCGGGCGGGCTGAATCCCGCCGGCTTGGCCGCCGCGTTGCGCGAGCTGTCCGCACGTCTCGGCCTCACCGCGCGCGTCGCGCACGTCGAGGGCGACGACCTACGTGGCGACCTCCACGCAATCACGCCGCCCGTCGGCGACATCAAACCGGTGTCGGCCAACGCCTACCTCGGCGCCTGGGGCATCACCGAGGCGCTGCATTCGGGCGCCGACGTCGTCGTGACCGGCCGGGTCACCGACGCATCCCTCGTGGTCGGTCCCGCGGCCTGGTGGCACGCCTGGGCACGCGCCGACTGGGATCGGCTCGCGGGTGCGGTCGTCGCCGGGCACGTGATCGAGTGCGGCCCTCAGGCGACGGGCGGCAACTACGCGTTCCTCGACGAGATCACCGACCGCCGCTACCCGGGGTTTCCGATCGCCGAGGTCGCCGAGGACGGCTCTTCGGTGATCACGAAGCATCCCGGCACCGGGGGACTGGTCTCAGTCGGCACGGTCACCGCCCAGCTGCTCTACGAGATCGCTGAACCTGCCTACCTCGGCCCCGACGTCGTCGCCCACTTCGACACCATTCGCCTGGCTCAACAGGGTGAGCACCGTGTCGCGATCAGCGGTACGAAAGGCAGTCCGCCGCCGGACACGTTGAAGGTGGCGCTGAACGAGGTGGGCGGCTTCCGCAACACGATGACCATGGTGCTCACCGGCCTCGACATCGAGGCCAAGGCGGCCTTCGCCGAACAGCAGCTCTTCGACGTTCTCGGCGGACGCGACGCCTTCGACGAAGTCGACGTGCGACTGTTGCGTTTCGACGTCTCCGATGCGCCGACGAACGAGCAAGCCTGCGCGCACCTGCGTGTGACGGTGAAGGACGCCGACCCGCGAAAGGTGGGCCGAGCCTTCTCCGGCGGGGTCATGGAGATCGCCCTGGCTGGTTTCGCCGGCTTCCACACCACCACGCCACCGTCCTCGGAGACCGCGTTCGGCGTCTACCGGCCGGCCTACGTTCCGCGCTCGGCCCTCACGCACGTGCTCGTCGACGCCGACGGCAATCGGCACGTGATCCCTGACCCGCCGACCGGTGCGGTCCCGCCGGCTGGGATCGCCCCGCCCGCGAAGCTGCCGGCGCCATCCGGGCCGACGCGGCTCGCGCCGCTCGGGTCGGTACTCGGTGCGCGGTCCGGAGATAAGGGCGGCAACGCCAACCTCGGACTGTGGGCACGCGACGACCCCGGTTACGCGTGGGCGCGCGAGTACCTGAGCGTCGAGCGGCTGCGCACACTGCTCGGGCCGGAGACGGCGCACCTGCGCATCGAGCGCTTCGAACTGCCGAACCTGCGCGCGCTCAACGTGGTGGTGCACGGCTTGCTCGGTGACGGGGTGGCCTCCTCGACCCGGCCGGACGCGCAGGCCAAGGGGCTCGGGGAGTACGTGCGATCCCGAGTGGTGGACGTTCCCGAATCGCTGCTCGACACACACTAAATCCGGTGCGGGGCGCCGTCTACCTGCTGTGTAACCGCGCGGCTGAACAGCGCCGCAACGGCCGCGGCGGCCAGCATCGCCTCAATCGTCGCGTCGTCCAGCGACGCCGGCATGTACGCGGACGCGTTGAGCAATGACAGCACGGCGGCGACCAGGCCCTGTGCGCGCTCACGGTCCAGATCGCCCCGTGCTCGTACGAGCGCGTCGACCCAGAAGGACTCGTACCTGTGCTGTCGGCGTCGCAGGGCACGGGTCGCCAGCGGCGACAGCGAGCGGTGCTCGCGGGCGTAGACGGCCAACAGGCCGCGTCGTCGCGCGCCGAAGGCCGCGTGTAGGTCGACAAGGGCGTGCAGGACCTCCGTCGGTGTGCCGGCGTTGGTGGCGCGCCGGGCGCCGGCCAGCAGCTCAGTCATGGCGGCGTCGCATAACTCGCGCAGGATCGCGTCCTTGTTCTGAAAGTGCCGGTAGACGGCCGGCCCGCTCACCCCTGCTGCGGCACCGATGTCGTCGATGCCCACGGCGTGAAAGCCTTGCCGCGCGAACAGGTCGGCGGCGGCCTCGAGGAGCAGTTTGCGGCGCAAACCGGCCACTTTCAGGCCTCCTGTCGATTTGTGGTTACGTTGTTCGCCGTCCGATCCGCTGGGCCGGGCTGGGATCCTACCGGCGCTGGGGTTGCCTGCGTCGGCACCCGCCGCACCAAATCAAGGGAGGTGAACGAAACCGCTAGCCCCCGCCGATGCTGTCGCATCCTCTTCTCAGTTCATGATTTAGGGGCCCTGCTTCGAACCCGCGATGTGCAGCGGCACGACTCAGCGCAAAACGACTCCGCCCTCGATGCCCGTGAACTGCGCGCGCAGCTCGGTCTTGAGCAGCTTGCCGGTGGCATTGCGCGGCAGTTCGGCGACGAAGTGCACGTCACGCGGACACTTGAAGTGTGCCAGCCGCTCCCGGCACCACGCTACGATCTCCTCGGCGCTCGGCGCCTGTGTCGCCGGGTCGGCGACCACGACCGCGACGACGCGTTCGCCCCACTTCGCGTCCTTACCGCCGATCACGGCGGCGTCGAACACCGCCGGGTGGCGGAAGAGAACCTGCTCGACCTCGATCGGGTAGACGTTCTCGCCGCCGGAGATGATCATGTCCTTCTTGCGGTCGACGAGGGTGATGAAGCCCTCGGCGTCCATGCGCCCGAGGTCGCCCGTGTGGAACCAGCCCCCGCGTAACGCCTCGGCGCTCGCCTCGGCCTTCATCCAGTAGCCGGTGAACACATTCGGGCCGCGCACGATCAGTTCGCCCACGGTGTCGGTCGCGACGTCGCGGTCGTCGTCGTCGACGATGCGGGCGTCGACATGCATTGCGACGCGGCCGATCGACCCGGCCCGCGTGCTGACGTTCTCGGCGTCGAGGACGGTCACCAAGGGAGCGGTCTCGGTCATGCCGAAGCCCTCGGTGAAGGGCACGCCTCGCTCGCGCATGAAGTCGATGACCGTGAGGGGGACGGGCGACCCGCCGCCCATGGCGAAACGCAGCGCAGACAGGTTGAAGGAGTCGAAGTCGGGCACCTGTGTGAGTGCGGTCCACATGGCCGGCACCATGAACTGGACCGTGACGTGGTGGTCGGCCATCGCCTGTAACGTCGCTCGCGGCTCGAAGGACGGCATGATCACGCTGGTGCCGCCGACGTACAACAGCGGCAGGGTGTGTACTCCCAGCCCGCCGATGTGGAACATCGGCGCCACCGCGACGGTGACGTCCTCGCCCCGCAGGCCGATGTCGGTGCCGAGGACGTTGATCGCGTTCCATAGCAGGTTGTCGTGGGTGAGGATCGCGCCCTTGGGTCGGCCCGTCGTCCCCGACGTGTACATGATGAACGCGGGGTCGCGGCCGTCGACGTCACCGTTGAGCGGTTCGGGCGCGGCGCCCGAGACGACGTCTTCGTAGCCGAGCTCGCCCGGCGCCGGCACCCCACCGGCGCGCACGACATGGCGCACGCGGACTCCGGACTCGGTGACGGCGCTCCTGGCCTGCGCGGCGAACGGCTCGTGGAAGACCAGAACATCGGCGCCTGAGTCGGCCAGGATGTAGCCGATCTCGGGTCCGGCAAGGCGCACGTTGAGCGGAACTGCAAGTGCGCCGATTTTGGCGCAGCCCAGCAGCACCTCGATGAACTCGGTCGAATTGACCAGCAGCATCGCGACCCGATCGCCCTTGCGCACGCCGAGGGCGATGAGTGCGGCGGCGACCTGGTTGGTGCGCCGATCGAGGTCGGCGTAGGTGATGTGCGCGCCGTTGCTGATCAACGCGGTGCGCCCGCCGTTGAGGAAGGCGCGCCGGCTCACCCACTGACCGATGCCGAGTTGCATTCGATTCCCTTTCATTCCGCGGCGACTCAGTAGGACGCGGGCAGTTTCAGGCTGTGCTGCGCCACGAAGTTGAGGATCATTTCGCGGCTGATCGGCGCGGTGCGCATGAGCCGGGCCGGACCCCACAACGTGGCGAGGCCGTACTCGGTGGCCATGCCGTTGCCGCCGTGGGTTTGAATCGCCTGGTCGAGCGCCAGGATGCCCGCCTCGGCTGCGGCATATTTCGCCATGTTCGACGCCTCACCCGACCCCGGATCGCCGGCGTCGTGCAGGGAGGCGGCACGCTGAGTCATCAACCGGGCCAGCTCAACCTGGATCTTGGCGTGGGCGAGCGGGTGCGATACGCCTTGGTGCGAGCCGATCGGCGTTCCCCACACGTGGCGGTTGCGGGCGTAATCGGCGGCTTTATCCAGCGCGTAGCGACCGATGCCGTTGCCGAGCGCCGCCCCCATGATTCGCTCCGGGTTCAGGCCCATGAAGACCTGGCGCAGGCCCTCGTTCTCCGCGCCGATAAGGTTGGCGGCCGGCACGCGGACGTCATCGAAGAATAGAGTGAACTGCTTCTCTGGAGTGACCGCCTGCACCGGGATGAGTGACTTGGTGAGCCCGGGGACATCGGTGGGCACGACGAGCAAGCTGAGTAGTCCGCGACCACTGTCGTTGGTAGACGTTCGGGTGACGACCAGGATCGCTTCGGCTTCGTCGACACCAGAAATGTAGTACTTGGTGCCGTTGATGACCCAGTCGTCGCCGTCGCGTTTCGCGGTCGTGGAGATGTTGTGCGAGTTCGAGCCCGCGTCCGGCTCGGTGATCGCGAATGCCATGATCGTCTCGCCGCTGGCGATGCCCGGCAGCCACTGCTGCTTGAGTTCCTCACTGCCGAATGCCTGGATGATCGTGCCGCAGATGGTCGGCGAGACGACGGTCATCAGCAGCGGGCAGCCCGCCGCGGCGAGCTCCTCACCGACGATCTGCATGTCGTAGATGCCGCCGCCGCCGCCGCCGTACTGCTCGGAAAGGTTCACCCCGAGGAAGCCCTGTTTGCCCACGGCCTGCCACAGCTCGGTGCTCTTCCCGCCGGCCAGCGACTTTTCCAGGTAGTACTCGTGTCCGAAGTCCTTGGCGATCTCGGCGACCGCCTTGCGCAGGTCCTGACGTTCCTCTGTCTCGTGCAATTCCATGACACTCCTCACATCGGTATCGACGCGCCACCGATCGGGAGCGCGCCGGCTTCATTAGAGCTCCGTGGCGTCCGACGCCACTTCACCGCCGTCCACCGCCTCGACCACGGCGAGGACGTCACCGCTCGAGACCTGATGGCCGACCTGGACCGGCAGGGCGCTCAGCACCCCGTCGATCGGGCTCGCGACGGTGTGCTCCATCTTCATCGCCTCCAGGACGACGAGCGTTTGACCGGCTGACACCGTCTCGCCCTCGGCGACCGGTAGTCGGATCACCGAGCCCGGCATCGGCGCGGTGAGCGACCCGGGCGGGTTCAGAGTGCTCGGGTCGACGAAGCGTGGCGCCAGCCGCAGGGCGGAGTAGCCGGCGACCGAGTCGAGGTGGGCAACATCGCCGTCGAGGACGACATCATAAGTGCGGCGCACCCCGTCGACGCGCAGCACCACCCGCTCGCTACTGCCCTCGACAACCTCGACGTCGGCCAACGGCTCGTCGTCGACCTGCAGGCAGGTCCCTGTCGAACCTAACGTGTACCCGACGCGCACTTCGCGCCCGCCCTGGGTCTGCCAGGTTGTGGTCTGCGGCTGCGAAGGGTTGTTGCGCCAGCCGGCGGGCAACGTGGCCTGCAGAGTTGCGACGGCACGCCGCGCGGCCACCCCGGCCACGGTCGCCGCGACGGCGTGCAGGCGCTCGGACTGCGTGTCTGGGAGGGCAGCGCCGAGTTGGGCGACGTCGTGTCGGTCAAGGAACCCAGTGTCGGTGCCCCGCCCGGCGAACTCGTCATGGCGCAGGACGCGAACAAGCAGGTTGCGATTGGTGGTCACGCCGTGAATACGGGCGCCGGCCAGCGCCGCCGAGAGGCTGGCAAGTGCCTCGTCGCGCGTTGGTGCCCACGCGATGACCTTGGCCAGCAGCGAATCGTAGTAATGACTGATGACCGAACCGGCACGAAAACCCGAGTCAACCCGCACGCCGGCAAGCGCCGGGACATCCAAGGTGCGCAGGGTGCCGGTACAGGGCCGGTAGTCATCGGCCGGATCCTCGGCGCACAGCCGGGCCTCGACCGCGTGACCGCGAATTCGCGGGTTGTGCATCTCCTCAGGCAGCGGGCGGCCCATGGCTACGAGCAGCTGGGCACGCACCAGGTCGAGGCCGGTGATCAGCTCGGTAACCGGGTGCTCGACCTGCAGCCGGGTGTTCATCTCTAGGAAGGCGAAGGAGTCGGCTTTGCCATCCTGAGCGGCGTCGTAGACGAACTCGACCGTCCCGGCGCCTACGTAGCCGACGGCGCGCGCGGCGGCGATGGCGGCCTCGCTCATCCGAGCGCGCAACGCGTCGTCGACGACCGGTGACGGCGCCTCCTCGATCACCTTCTGGTGTCGACGCTGCACGGAGCACTCGCGCTCGAACAGAGAGACGACGTTTCCGTGCGTGTCGGCCATGATCTGGATCTCGACGTGGCGTGGGCGCTGGACGTAACGCTCGAGGAAGACGGTGCCGTCGGCGAACGCGGCGGCGGCCTCACGCGAAGCGGAGGTGACCGCTTCGTCGAGCTCGTCCGGCGACGCGACAATGCGCATGCCTCGGCCACCGCCGCCGGCGCTGGCCTTGACCAGCACGGGGTAGCCGACGTCGGCGGCCAGCTTCGCCAGCTGCTCGGCCGATAGCCCCGTCGTGTCGCCACCGGGCAGCACAGGCACCCCCGCGTCGGACATCGTCTTCTTGGCCTGCAGCTTCGAGCCCATCGCGTCGATCGCCCCGGGCGGCGGACCGATGAAGACGAGGTCGGCGGCGGCACAGGCGCGCGCGAACCCGGCGTTTTCCGAAAGGAAGCCGTAGCCGGGGTGTACTGCGTCCGCGCCGGTGAGCGAGGCAGCGGCGATGATCCGGTGGATGTCGAGGTAGGTCTCGGCGGCAGACGAGCCGGGAAGGTGCACGGCCTCGTCGGCGTCGGCGACGTGCCACGCGTCGGCGTCGGCGTCGGAATAGACCGCGACGGTGGCGATCCCGAGATCGCGGCAAGTGCGGAACACCCGCCGCGCGATCTCGCCACGGTTGGCGACCAGGACCTTGCGGATCTTGGGCATCGCCATCACATCCGGAACACGCCGTAGCCACGCTGGCCACGGACCTCGCCGTTGTGGATCACCGACAGGCAGAACCCGAGAACGGTCCGCGTATCGCGGGGATCGATGATCCCGTCGTCGTAAAGTCGGCCGCTGTTGGCCAGTGCGACGGATTCGCGCTCGATCTGTTCCTCGACGGCGGCGCGCATCTGGGCGTCGGCCTGCTCGTCGAAGGGCAGCCCGCGGTCGGCGGCGGACTCGCGCGCCACGATGGACAGCACTCCGGCCAGTTGCGCCGGACCCATCACGGCCGACTTCGAGTTAGGCCAAGCGAATAGGAAACGCGGTGAGTACGATCGCCCGCACATGCCGTAGTTCCCGGCACCGTAGGACGCACCCATGGTGATGGTCACGTGGGGGACCGTGCTGTTTGATACGGCGTTGATCATCTTGGCGCCGTCCTTGATGATGCCGCCCTGTTCGTACTCGGCACCGACCATGAAACCGGTGGTGTTCTGCAGGAAGATGAGGGGGGTGTCGATCTGATTTGCCAGTTGGATGAACTGCGAACCTTTCTCGGCCTCCTCACTGAACAGGATGCCCCGTGCGTTTGCGAGGATGCCGACCGGGAAGCCGTGGATCGAGGCCCAGCCGGTGACGAGTGACGTGCCGTAGAGAGGTTTGAACTCGTCGAAGGCCGAGCCGTCGACCACTCGGGCGATGACGTCGCGGGGGTCGAAGGGCACCTTCGGATCGACCGACGCGATGCCGAGCAGCTGATCGGGGTCGTGCACCGGTGGGTGCGGCGGCGTGGTGGGTCCGGGGCCGTTCTTCCGCCAGTTGAGCCGCGCCATGATGCGACGGCCGATGCGGATCGCATCCTGCTCGTCCTCGGCCATGTAATCGGCCAGCCCCGAGGTGCGGGCGTGCATGTCGGCGCCGCCGAGCGACTCGTCATCGGAGACCTCGCCCGTGGCCATCTTGACCAGCGGCGGACCGCCGAGGAACACCTTGGAACGGTTGCGCACCATCACGACGTAGTCGCACATGCCCGGGACGTACGCACCTCCCGCGGTCGAGTTGCCGAAGACCAGGGCCAGTGTCGGCAGCCCCGCTGCGCTGTGCTGGGTCAAGTCGTGGAACAGCTGTCCGCCGGGCACGAAGATCTCTGCCTGTGTGGGCAGGTCGGCGCCGCCAGATTCGACGATGTTGATGATGGGCAGTCGGTTCTCCCGCGCGATGGCCATGCCGCGGAACACCTTGCGGAAGGTATAAGGGTTCGATGCGCCGCCGCGGACGGTGGGGTCGTGGGCGATGATCATCGACTCGATGCCCTCGACCACGCCGATGCCTACCACCACGCTACCGCCGACGGGGAACTTACTGCCCCAGGCGGCGAAGGGGCATAGTTCGAGGAACGCCGTGTCGGGGTCGAGCATCAGCTCGATGCGCTCGCGGACAAGCAGCTTGCCCCGCTTACGGTGGCGCGCAACGTATTTCGCGCCGCCGCCGCCGTTGACCAGCGCCAGTTGCTCCGCGATGGTGTCGAGTTGCGCGCTCAGTCCTTCGCGGTTCTTGAGATAGCCGGGCGCGGTGTCGTCGACCCGATCGGGCAGGACCTGTACCAAAGTTTTCCTTCCGGGCGAGCATCGACGTCGATCTACTAGGCGCTGATGTTAGCCGCAATTAACATCAGGTGACAACGGCGCAGGCGGGCGTCGGATTTGTTCCGCGCCGTGGTTCCGTCGAATGGCGAGGATCGAAGCGGTGCGTTCGCTGCAGATCGAGCGATCGAAGGAATTGACTGGGGAGGGACGGCACACAGGGCCCGTGCGAGGTCGTATCGAGTTCCTCGTCCGGCGCGCGTGGAGTCTACGGTTCGCGATCTCGGGTGAACACCCGCAGCGATTGTCAGTGTCGCGCCATGCCCTTCAGCCAACCGAGTAGTGCATAACGCCGGTCGGCCAGAATCTATCGGGTCTCCTCGGCTTTGGCCAGCGGCGGAGCGGCCTGATCAGGCGCCTGTCCGAGGGTATACAGGCCGAGAATGCCGAGAAAACCCGCACAGTGCTCGATGAGCATTTCAGTCGAGAGGTTCAGTTGTCCATCTATCCAGCGACGGAGTATCTCGAACAGGCCCCCGACACCGTAGGTAGCGGCGAGATCTGCGACTTGGAGCACATCGCTGGGTATATCGAGGTGCAAGCGGGCCTCTCTGAGCACCAGCTCCGCAAAATCGGTCATCAGATCGCTTCGCAGCTGCCGAAGGAGGGGTTCTGCGCCCGACTCGACAAACAGTATGCGGGCCATGCGGGGATCGTTCTCGATCACCTGAACCAGGGCCTTGATCGGAGCGTAAGCCAGTTCTTGAGGAGCAACCGTGTCGTCCGGAATGGCGCTGGTTATCACCGCTTGGAAGGTAGTGGAGATCTTGGCAAATACCGCACGCAAGAGCGCGTCTCGATCGCGAAACTGTTGGTAGAAGTACCGGCTCGTCACTCCTGATTTCGCACACACGGCGGTCACGGTGCACGCGGTAGCTCCGTGGGTGCCCATGATTGAGACCGCGGCATCAATCAACATCACGCGACGCTGTGCATCGCGTTGAGTTGCGGACAGCCCGCCATAGACACGTGCTGGACTCATGTCCTACAGTCTGGCAGTCTTATCTGACAAGGCATAAAGTCAGATCCAAACTTCGAGGAAGGACCTCAAATGTCGGACGATCAAGCCCCGACCCCGACCCGGGTGCTGCCAAAACCCAGGCGCGTTCGGTTTCCGATGCCGACCTCCACGAAGCGGCAACATTTTGTCGATGGCGACCTGGTGATGAGCCATTTCATCTCGGTGCTTTCTGCGACGTTCCCGGAAGGCGAGGATTTCTTCATCCGCTCGGTCAGGAACTTCCAGAGTTCCATCGACGATCCCCAACTAGAGACAGCGGTCAAGGGTTTCATCGGACAAGAGGCCACACATCGACACCAGCATCGTCTCCTAAACGAGCGACTCCAGGTCATGGGTTATCCGACCGCGCGAATCGACCGTCATGTCGGACGCTTGATCAAGCGATTGGAACGGCGCTTTTCGCCGGAAATGCGGCTGTCCATGACCTCCGCGTTGGAGCACTACACCGCTACGCTGGCAGAAATCATTCTTACCAGCGAAGACGCCCAGAAGCTCATCGGCCAGACAGAGGTTCGACCGATTCTGCTGTGGCATGCCTTCGAGGAGTCGGAGCACAAAGCGGTTGCCTTTGATGTCTATCGGCTGGTGGGAGCAACCGAGCGCACCCGTGTACGGGGCATGCGGATCGCTTCAGTAATTCTGTTCGGCGAGCTCATTCTGCAGACTGCCTTGTCTATGGCCGCTGATAGAGCCTCATATAACCCGGTCACCCTGGTGCGCAGTCTGTACCGCTTTAGTCGCACCCCGATGTTCACCGCCGATGCGCTGCGGCGTTTCCGTTCCTACAATCGCCCGGGTTTCCATCCTGATGATTGGGACAGCGCCGCGGTCCTGGAGCATTGGAGCAAAGAACTGTTCGACCAAGACGGTTCACAGCGAGTTATCGCTTCGTCGGGATAGCAAAGATGCGGAAGTGCGGCGACGCAGGAGCACCGTTCCTGCGTCGCTCCTTCCGAACAGGGTGCGACGCGTCGGTGACTCACGGATTCGGTGCTCGGTGGCCGGTGAAGGTGGCGGTCGGACCCGCAAATGCGGTTCGCAGCGATCGCCACGGGGCTGGCTGGCCTGTTGTGAGCCTCGATCAGTCGCTGATGACATAGCGTTGAGCCAGGGTTTCAGCAAGTCTGCTGGTGTGCGCGACCACTTCTTTCTCGGTCACCGCAAGCAAACCGGAGTGCCAGGCGGTGATGACTTCGACGAATCCCCCGACAGCGATCAGGGTGTCCATGCGAAGGGCTATCTCGTCGGCATCTTGTCGGAGGTGTGGCCGGCTTGCCTCAACGACCAACTGCGTTGCTTCCTGTAGCGCCACGGCGCGGCGGTCTTGTAGCGGTGAGCTACCGACATGCTGAGCGAGGAGGATGCGTGCCCGGCCGGGATCGCGTGCGATCCGGTCGACCACGATGGTGATCGCCGCGGTGATGGTTTCGATCGGCGGCCGATTCGCACGCTCGTTGAAGAGCGCGGCGACCTCGCCGAGCATGTCATTGCGGACGCCATCCCACGCAGCAACGAGCAGCTCATCGCGCGTCTTGAAGCCCTCGTAGAAGTATCGATCGTTCAGGCCTGTGCGGGCGCATACGCCGCGCATAGTGACCGCGGCCCAACCGCTCTCACTCCAAATCTCGGTTGCGGCCTCGATCAATTGCTGCCGTCGCTCGGCACGACGCTCGGCCCCGGTCCGACCACCCCAGCGCTTGTTTCTCGACCGCACCTCTCCATCTTGACAAGGTGCTCGTTCCACCACCAAACTGGTGGCATGCGACACCAATGGTGGCTGGTGCCCCCAGATGAGAGTTTCCCCACAGCAGACGTCCATGTCGCGACCCGAAAGGCAGACGGATGAGATTGCTGCCCTTCGGCGGCGCACCAGGCAGAACGCACCGCGCCGATGCAGTCGTCACGGGCGCAGGAAGCGGTATCGGCCGCGCATTCGCCGTGGAGCTTGCGCGCCGAGGTGGACGCGTGGTGTGCGCCGACAAAGATCCCGTCACTGCAAAAGAGTCGGCAGAGTTGGTGAGGCAGGCTGGCGGCGAGGGCTTCGACATCGAATGCGATGTCACCGATCTTGAGCAGGTCCGCAACCTCGCTGATGTGAGCGAAGACTGGTTCGAGAAGGCTGCGAGCCTCGTCATCAACAACGCCGGAATCGGTGCGGGCGGCAACCGCATCGGCGCGACGTCGATCGAGGACTGGAACGCGGCGATTTCTGTCAACCTCTGGGGCGTTATCTACGGCTGCGAGACTTTTGTGCCTCGGCTCCGCAGCAATGGGCATGGCGGAGTCATCAATGTGGCGTCGGCAGCGAGCTTTGGCTCGGCCCCTCGGATGGCGGCTTACAACGTGAGCAAGGCCGGGGTGCTCGCTCTGTCGGAGACATTGGCGGCCGAACTGAGCGGTACTGACATCAACGTCACAGTGCTTTGCCCCACCTTCGTGAAGACGAACATCGTCAACAATCCTCAAATCGACGAGGCGGCTGCAAGACTCGCGGCCAACCTGATGAAATGGACCGGCATTTCGCCACAGCACGTTGCTCGAACGACGTTGAACGCGCACGATCGCGGACAAATTTATGTAGTACCCCAACTCGATGCCAAAGTCTTGTGGCAACTCAAGAGAGCCCTACCCGGCCCCTTTACTCGCACGCTGGGCCTCGTGGAGCGCATGGCCTCATGGAACGATTCAGCCGAGTAGAGGAGCAGGGAAAATGGCTTTCGCATACAGTGACATGCTCGAGACAATCAAAAACAAGCAATGGGCTCTTGCCGATATCGATTGGAACGCCCCTGGCGCGGAACTGATCACCGATGAACAGCGTCCCAAACTCAAGCAATTCATGTCCGACGTGGTGTGGATTGAGCATGTTGGAGCACGTGCCTTCGCCGCGATGGCTCCAAAGGCGCCATTCGAAGCGCTCGGAGACATTTACCGTTACTTTCACGCCGAGGAGCAGCGTCACGCCAATGCCGAACTTGCCTTGATGCGTCGCTGGGGCATGCTCGAGGAAGGCGAGAAACCGGTCCCGAACAAGAATATTCGGCTGGTCATCGAATGGCTGGACCGTTATGCGGAAGCCCTGCCCCTGACCGTCATCGGGGCCGCGATTCCGGCACTGGAGACTGCGCTCGATGGAGCGCTGCTGAAGTTTCTCCTCGATGAGGTTGACGACCCTGTGTGCGGGGAGGTGTTCAACAAGGTCAACAGCGACGAATCAAGGCATCTCGCGGTTGGCTTCCAGGTCTTGAATGACCTGGGCGCCAGCCCGATGCGAATCCACGCCATTCAAACTGCGGGTGCTCTTGTCGACCCGCGCATTCTCACCGGCGCGTTGCTGTATATCCCGCTCCTGACGCGCATGTTGATGAATCTCAACGCTATGGGTCTGTCCGAGGAGAAGTTATACAACGCAGTGACGCGGTATGCCAATGTCGGCGATCGCAGTGAGCATACGCGGAGGGTGCCCGGCTATCACATCTTGAAGGCGCACATGTCGTCGTCCATCAAGCGGTCCCAGCCTCTGCACTTCGTGTCTCAGCGCCTTGGCAATGCGATCGATGTTTTCCCTGTTCAGATTTTCGGTCGGCCGCCATCCTGGACGGACGAACTGACCTACGAACCGGTTGCCAAATGACAGGCACCACGACGACGTTGATCGTCGGCGCCGGGTTCGCAGGTATCGGTGCGGCGATCAGACTGCTTCAAGAGGGCACGGATGACTTCGTCATCCTGGAACGGTCAGATCGCGTCGGAGGCACCTGGCGAGACAATACTTATCCCGGTGCGGCCTGCGATATTCCCTCGCTTCTCTACTCCTACTCGTTCGAGCCGAATCCGGGCTGGACTCGTACCTACTCGGGGAGCGCTGAGATCCTCGAATATATCGACGATATGGTCGACAAGTACGATCTTGCCCGGTTCATCCAGTTTGATACCGACGTGACTGCCTTGGAATTCGATGAGAGTGCCGGCATCTGGATGGCCGACACGGCAGATGGAAAGCGGTATCACACCCGGTCAGTTGTGATGGCCAGTGGACCACTTGCCAACGCCAGCTTTCCCGATATTCGGGGTATTGACTCGTACGGTGGAAAAAAGATCCACAGCGCTCGATGGGACCATGGCTACGATCTCGGCGGTAAGAGGGTTGCAGTCATCGGGACAGGCGCGAGCGCGGTTCAGATCATTCCCGAGCTCGTAAAGTCGGCTGCCTCGGTCAAAGTCTTCCAGAGAACGCCCGGCTGGGTGTTGCCCAGGGTGAACTTCAGGCATCCGGCCTGGGCGCGTTCGACCTTCACACACCTGCCGGTGAGCGAACAAGCGCTCCGCGACGCGTGGTTTTGGGCCCACGAAGTGATGGCAGTGGGTATGGTCTGGAACACCGCCGCGACGTCCGCGATACAGCTGGCGGCCAAGGCTCATCTCCGTCGGCAGGTGAAAGACTCCTGGTTGAGACGTCAGTTGACGCCCCATTTCAGGCCTGGATGCAAGCGCATGCTCATGACCAGTGATTATTACCCTGCGCTACAGGCGGATAACTGCAAGCTGATCAGCTGGCCGATCGCCACATTGTCACCCAACGGTGTTCGGACCGCCGACGGTGTCGAGCACGAAGTGGACTGTATCGTATTTGCCACTGGCTTCGATGTGGCCAAACGTGGCACCCCGTTCCCGATTAGCGGCCTCGGCGGTCGGAAGCTCGGCGATGAATGGTCTCAGGGGACATTTGCCTTCAAGAGCGTGAGCGTGGCCGGGTATCCGAACTTATTCTTCACTTTCGGACCGAATTCCGGGCCAGGCCACAACTCGGCGCTCGTATATATGGAGGCTGCAATTGACTATATAGTCAAGGCGATCAAGCTCCTTCAGCAAAATGACATCGGCACTTTGGATGTGAGGGAGGATCGTCAGGACCGCTATCACTCCGAAATTCAGCGCCGCCTTCGACGAACGACTTGGAATTCGGGGTGCAGCAGTTGGTATTTGACCGAGGACGGCTACAACGGCACGATGTACCCAGGTTTCGCGACCCAGTTTATGAGAGAACTATCCCGCTTGGATCCTCATGATTACGTGATAACCCGGCGCGACGATACACACGTCGAGCTGACGCAATCACTCTGAATACAAGTTTGCAGGGCTGACCGTCAGAACGGTGAAATACAGGAATGGATCGCAAGTCCGACCGTAATTACGAGATAATTATCATAGGAGCTGGATTTTCCGGCATCGGGTCTGGCATTAGCTTGATGAAGGCGGGATTTACCGACTTCTTGATGGTTGATGACGCCGATGGCGTAGGTGGTACGTGGCACTGGAACACCTACCCGGGTATCGCTGTCGATATACCGTCGTTCAGTTATCAATTCTCATACGAAATGCGGCCCTCTTGGTCGCGCACGTACGCCCACGGCAATGAGCTCAAAGCCTATGCCGAGCGATGTGTTGAAAAGTATCGGCTCTGGGACCATATTCGTTTCAACACAACCATTACCGAGGCTTGTTTCGACGAGAACGCAACACGGTGGCATTTGACCAGTGCCAATGGTGAGGAGTTCACGGCACGCTTCGTGATAAATTGCTCCGGCGTTCTCAGTCGGCCAAAGTGGCCTGAAATCAAGGGGGTGCGAGATTTCGCCGGCGTTACGCTCCACACGGCTAGATGGGACAATGCCAAAGATCTCAGCGGGAAGAGGGTTGCAGTAATCGGTACCGGTGCATCGGCGGTGCAACTGATACCCGAAGTCGCAAAGAAAGCAGAGAGTCTGACGGTATTTCAGCGAACTCCAATTTATTGTCTGCCGAAGCCAGACTTCCCCATACCGACGTGGGGTGGAAGGCTTCTACATTTCCTGCCGGGGGCACAATTGGCGACCCGGACCGCCAGCCAGGCGTTCGTGGAAATCACTTTCCCAATCGCCGCTCACTTTCATACGGTGATACCGTTCGCCGATGTCATGGAGAGCGCCGCAAAGCGGTACATGCGGCGTGAGGTCCATGACCCGACGACGAGAGAACAACTCATTCCGCGCTACTCGTTGGGCTGTAAACGACCCAGCTTCCACAATTCCTATCTCGCAACGTACAACCGGTCCAACGTTTCGCTCGAGACGAGCGGCATAACCCATATCGACCATGCATCCGTCCATACTCGAGACGGCAAAGCTCATCCCATTGACGTCTTGATCCTGGCCACCGGCTTCAAAGTGATGGAGTCGGGCAACATGCCAACTTACGTATTGAAGGGACGCGGCGGGCTGGAGCAGGCTACATGGTGGGACGAGCATCGACTGCAGGCCTTCGAAGGGGTGAGCGTCCCGGGATTTCCGAATCATTTCAACATCTTCGGCCCGTACGGCTACAACGGTTCCTCGTACTTCACGCTCATCGAGGCGCAGAGTCGGCACATCGTCCGGTGTCTTCGTCGCGCGCGGGCGCTGGGTGCTAACTGCGTGGAGGTCAAGAAGGAGGCGAACGACCGTTATTTCGCCGAAGTGCTAAGGCGGCGTCACAGACAGGTTTTCTGGCAGCCGAGCTGTTCCAATGCCAACAGCTACTACTTCGACAGGCACGGTGACGTTCCACTCCGTCCATCAACGACTCTGGAGACCTATTGGCGGAGCCGCACCTTTCGCCTCTCGGACTACCGATTCGAGAATCGGCCCGAAGAGGTGTGTCCCCGGTGACCAGAATGGATGCCCCTGACTGGCAGCCCAGTCTTGCCAGTCATCTCGTCGCGATGTCCTCGCGAACCACGCTGCGGCCACTGGCGCAGCTGATGCCATCAAACGCCTACGGACTTGCGGTGATGGATCGCGTGCTTCGAACAGCGCTCGTAGCCTCACGGCCTCGGCGCGGCGTCACAGTGCGCAAGGTTGACACTGTATTCGCCGGAGGCCCGGTTCGTGGGGACTGGATCACCACGCCTGCCATTAATCCGCATGCCAACCCTTTGCTGTACATCCACGGCGGCGCCTATTCTATGTGCTCGCCGGAGACGCACCGCGGTCTTCTTGGTGAACTCGCCTCGGCGAGCGGGCGCCCCATCTTCGCAGTGAAGTATCGTCTTGCCCCGCGGTATCCCTATCCCGCAGCCGCGGACGATGCGCTGAATGCGTATCGCTGGCTTACCAGCGGAGGGTCCCCGGGTTCTTGTCAGCGCACCGTCGCGGTTGCCGGCGATTCAGCGGGCGGTCAGCTCACGATGGCCACGGCCTTGGGCGCACGTGCAGTTGGATTGCCGCTCCCTGATGCGATGCTGCTGATGTCTCCCGTCCTGGATCTCAGGTGCGAACTTGCCAGAGCGCGTGAAATTCGCCGCCGGGATCCTTTTGCCTCCGCTCAATCAGCGGCGCGCGCTCTTGACCTCTACGTAGGTGGCGCAGATCGCGGAGATCCGCGCCTCAGCGTGCTTGACGCGGACCTCACCTCGATGCCGCCGATCCTCATTCAGGTGGGCGGGAGAGAAATGTTGATCGATGACTCGCGCCGTCTCGCCGAGCGACTTCAATCAGCTGGATCCCACGTCGAGATCCAGGTATACCGGGGACAGATCCATGTATTCCAGGCTATGTTCCGGATTCTTCCCGAAGCCCGAGACGCGATTCATCGAGCGGGACGCTTCCTTGAAGCCTCGGAAGTCAGGTGAAAGTGTCCGAACAGGCAATGCTCCTACACCTACACCACCTCGACCGCCGCAGCGTGAAGTCAGTCGTCTCTGCCTCATGAGCAGCAACTTCGCGACGGCCTGTCGCGCATACGATCCGTCGATCGTGATCATCGGGGCCGGCTTCGCCGGGGTTGCGATGGCCCACCGGCTGAAGAAGGACGGGTTCACGAACTTCACGATCCTGGAAAAGGCTGCAGACATCGGGGGTGTTTGGCGTGACAACACCTATCCGGGAGCGGCCTGCGACGTGCCGTCAGCGTTGTACTCACTCTCGTACAAGCCCAATCCTCGTTGGTCACGGCGATATGCCGAGCAACCCGAGATACTCAAGTACCTCCAACAACTCGTGGAGAGTGGCGGACTGGCCGCGCATCTGCGTACCCAGACCGAAGTTGTCGCAATGACCTTCGATGACCAGCTAGGGCGTTGGACCCTGGTTACGAACTCGAACGAGACAATAACCTGCGATGTCGTCGTCTCGGCCGTGGGTCAGCTCTCCTTGCCCCACGTACCCGTTATTGCCGACGCAGACACCTTCCAGGGGCCGCGCTTTCATTCGGCGCGTTGGGACCGATCGGTTTCGCTTCGCGGCAAGCAAGTAGCCGTCATCGGCACAGGAGCTAGTGCCATCCAATTCGTGCCACACATCGCCCAGGAGGCGGAGCATGTCACGCTATATCAGCGCACGGCTCCGTGGATCTTGCCGAAGTGGGACAGCAGGTATGGAGTCCTTCACGACAGGGTGAGCGAGTTATTGCCGATGGCGCTGCGCCTCGAGCGTTTCGCGGTATGGCTAATTTTCGAGTTGCTCGCTGTGACGCTAGTCGACGCGAAGCCCCTCTCACGCGTCCTCGGTGCGATCGCGCGCCGCCACCTACATCGGCAGGTTGCTAGCCCATCTTTGCGCGAGCAATTGATGCCTTCGGACGCGCCAGGGTGCAAGCGAGTGCTGTTCTCGAATGATTACTATCCAGCAATCGCGAGTGATCGCGTGTCGTTGGTGCCGAAGGCTATCGCAGAGCTCTGCGACAACGGTGTCAAGACCGTGGATGGAGAGTTTCGTCCTGCAGATGTCGTGATCTACGGAACCGGGTTTCGCGCCACCGATTTTCTCGCCCCGATGTCCGTGCGCGGCTCTCGCGGAGTCTCCTTGGCCGAGGTGTGGAAGACCCAGGCGTACGCATATCTGGGCATCACTGTCCCCATGTTCCCGAACCTGTTCCTGCTTTATGGTCCCAACACGAATGTGGGCTCGGGGTCGATCCTCTACATGATCGAGTCACAAGTCCGTCACATCGCAACGCTCATCAAAGCCGTGGCTGCTCATCCGGGTCATGCGATCGATGTCAGGACGGAGAGCGCGCAACGCTACAACACGCGCTTGAGAAGGCGACTACGGAGGTCGGTGTGGGCGCTGTGTGCGAGCTGGTATCGAACCTCGAGCGGGGAAATCCCGACGAACTGGCCGGGGCCTACCTTGGTTTATCGACTCCTTACCCGGAAGCCGCACAGCGGCGATTACGTCTTGAGAAACGTCGGGCGTCTAAAGGTCGGAGACCCTGCAGAACCGAGCCTGGCCGACTAAGGGCACGAGACGCGCACTTAACCGCTAGGCCAATAATGTCTAGATATTGACATCAATGGCATCTTTGTAAAGACTGGTGGACGCCGTCAAAGCGGCCCAGCGTCCAGGAGGAACCATGACGAATCACCTTCTCGCACCTGCGCACCACGTGAAGGAGCGGTTGTCCTCTGTGATCATGGTCCCCGCGCCTCACGCCGTCGACGACAGATGGCGTCGATGGAGCCGGGACTGGCCGGTTCGTGAACTGGCACCGGCACCCGCGGGCAGTGGATTGAAAGCCGTCCGGGGGGATGCCGGACTGCCCTTCGTAGGTCACACGCTCGACTACATCCGATTCGGCTCGGATTTCAGTCGAGAGCGCTACGACCGTCTGGGTTCGGTGTCGTGGATGGGCGCGTTCGGCACCAAGATGGTGGTCATCGCCGGCCCTGACGCCACTCGAGAGGCGTTCACGAGCGAAGCGAAAGCATTCTCTCAGGATGGCTGGTCCTTCCTGATCGACGCCTTCTTCCATCGCGGTTTGATGCTCATGAGCTTCGACGAGCACTTGATGCACCGGCGCATCATGCAGGAGGCGTTTACGCGTCCGCGCCTGACCGGATACGTCGAACAGGTAACGCCATGCGTTCGCTCGGCAGTGCCTGCGTGGCCGGTGGGCCCGTCGGTTCGAATCTACCCACTGTTGAAGGAACTCACCCTCGACATCGCTACCGACGTCTTCATGGGCGGCCGCGGCAAGGACGAGAGCGATGCTGTCAACAAGGCGTTCGTCGCTACGGTCCGGGCGGCGAGTTCCCTTGTGCGTGCTCCGCTTCCGGGAACCAGATTCCGCGCTGGTGTGCAAGGGCGGCGCGTTTTGGAGGACTACTTCTTCCGGCATCTGCCGGCCGCGCGAGCCGGTGAAACGGAGGATCTGTTCGCTGCTCTCTGTCAAGCCACGACCGAAGACGGGGAGCGGTTTTCCGACGAGGATGTGGTGAATCACATGATCTTCTTGATGATGGCGGCCCACGACACCTCGACGATCACCACCACAGCGGTCACCTATTTCCTTGCCAAGTATCCGCAGTGGCAGGAGGCTGCGGCTGCGGAAGCCGCGGCCATCGGTGACGGGTTGCCGGACATCGAGGCCCTGGAGAAGATGACGGTCATCGACCTCGTGATCAAGGAAGCGCTCAGACTGCTTGCACCTGTTCCGCTGGTGATGCGCAAGACGGTTCGAGATGTCGCCATCGATGGATATCACATCCCCTCGAACACGTTATGCGCTATAACGCCTGCCGTGAATCACTTCGATCGAACGATCTGGAGTGATCCGGAGCGGTTCGATCCCTCACGTTTCGACGAGCCTCGGCGCGAAGACCAACACCACCGATTCGCCTGGGTTCCGTTCGGAGGTGGAGCGCACAAGTGCATCGGCATGCAATTCGGGACGCTCGAAGTCAAAGCAATCCTGCACAGGATGCTGCGTTCGTTCACTTGGAAGGTTCCGGAGAACTATCACGTCCGATGGGACAACACCTCGCTGCCCATTCCGGTGGACGGACTTCCGTTGGAGATGAAGCGCCGATGACCGTCGACCACAGCCCCTACCTCGAACCCACGGAGTTTCTTGACTGGCAACAAGATTCGGTACGTGACTTCGTGTCATCGGCGATCCGTGGTGCCTGCGGCGACACCGAGAAGGCCATCGCCATCTTCACCGCGGTCCGTGACTCCATTTGGTACGACCCCTACACGGTGACCGACAACCCGCACGCGTACCGCGCCAGCACCGTCGCGACCGCAGAACGGGCCTACTGCGTCCCGAAGGCCGTGCTCTTGACTGCAGCGTGCCGAGCGGCGGGAATCCCGGCGCGGCTGGGGTTCGCCGACGTCCGAAACCACCTCCAGACCAAGGCATTGCGCGAGCGGATGGGTGGTAGCGACGTTTTCGTCTACCACGGCTACAGTCTCATGTTCCTCAACGGTGCGTGGGTAAAGGCCACCCCGGCGTTCAATCGCGAGCTGTGCGCACGCTTCGGTGTCTCGCCGATCGAATTCGACGGCCGTAGCGACGCGCTACTCCATGGTTTCACCGCTGACGGCACCCAGCACATGGAGTATCTGCGCGACCGGGGAGCCTACGACGATCTACCCCTAGCAGACATCCTGCAAGCACTGAGAACGCATTACGGCACATTCATCGATCAGCCGAACAGCCGTCCCGACCTCTTCGCCTGAAAGGGCACTACACGATGCAAAGCACAATGCAAAATGTTCCGCTCACGGTGTCGGCGATCGTCCAGCATGCGGCAGCCATACACGGTGACAGCGAGGTCGTCACTCCGACCGGAAATGGATATCGGAGAACGCCTTACCGCATTGTGCTGGCGCGAGTGGCTCGCCTTGCCAATGCGCTGCGCAGTCTTGGCGTCACGGCAGACCAACGCGTGGCCACCTTCCAGTGGAGCAACCAGGAACATCTGGAGGCCTACTGTGCGATTCCCTCCATGGGCGCGGTCCTGCACACGCTCAACATTCGTTTGGCCCCAGAGCAACTGGCGTACATCGCCAATCACGCGAGCGATCAGATCGTCCTAGTCGACGCTTCGGTTGCCCCGTTGTTGGCGCGCGCGCTCCCAGCGATGGCGTCGGTGCACACCGTCATCGTCACCGGAGAGGGCGACCTTGCCCCGCTCCAGGGATGCGGGAAGACCGTTCTGCGTTACGAGGAAGTGCTTGCCGGCCAAGAAGAATCATTTGACTGGCCTGAGCTCGACGAGCTGTCCGCCGCGGCCATGTGTTATACGAGCGGTACCACCGGAGATCCCAAAGGCGTCGTCTACAGCCACCGTTCGACGTACCTTCACTCCCTGACCGCCTGCACAGCTAACGCTTTGTCAGTCAGCGAGGCCGACCGTGTGCTGGCCATCGTCCCAATGTTTCACGCCAATGCGTGGGGGCTTATTTACGCAGCGTTGATGTCCGGTGCGGATCTGGTACTGCCTGACCGGTATCTCCAAGCCGAACCGTTGGTGTCGATCATCGAAGACACCAGACCGACCTTGGCCGGTGCAGTGCCGACGATCTGGAACGATGTCGACCGATATCTGGATTCGCACCCTGAGCGGGACATTTCTTCGTTACGGCTGGTCGCGTGCGGGGGGTCTGCTGTTCCGCTTTCGTTGATGCGGGCATTCGAAGAGAAGTACGACGTGCCCATTGTGCAGGCCTGGGGTATGACCGAAACCTCTCCGTTGGCGACCGTTGCACGTCCGGCTCACAGAGCCGACGCGACGCGGCGCTGGGAGCTGCGCGCATCCCAGGGCCGACCGATCTGCGGTGTCGAAATCCGGTTGCGGGACGACGACGGGAAAGACGTGCCGTGGGACGGGCAATCAGTTGGGGAGATCCAGGCGCGCGGTCCCTGGATCACCGGGTCCTATTTCGGAAACAACGATACGGAGAAGTTCGACGAAGGATGGCTGCGTACCGGTGATGTGGGCAAGATCGACGCCGAGGGCTATCTGACACTGACCGACCGCTCGAAAGACGTCATCAAGTCAGGTGGCGAATGGATCTCCTCGGTGGAGCTGGAAAACACGCTGATCGGCCACCCTGCCGTGTACGAAGCGGCGGTAGTCGGCGTCGCGGACGATAAATGGCAGGAAAGGCCGTTGGCGCTTGTCGTCGTCCACCCCGGAACCGACGTTGACATTGACCAACTCCGATCGTTCCTTGCGGACAAAGTCGCCAAATGGTGGATTCCCGAGCGATGGAGCTTCGTGTCCGATATTCCGAGGACGAGCGTCGGAAAGTACGACAAAAAGGTCATCCGTGCGCGCCACTCTGCCGGCGAATACCTCATCGAAATCGAAACGTCATAACGTCAAATCCCTGGAATTCCAACAGTCGGAAGGTAATCATGTCCTCACCAATCTCTCCCTGGATGAATGCCGAATTACTCGAGCTTCGTGACCTCGCTGCGAAGTTCTTCTCGGCCGAATTGGCGCCGCATGCGAACCGCTTTGCAGACCAGCACCACGTCGACCGAGAACTGTGGAACCGAGCAGGCGAGCTGGGCCTGCTCTGCATGTCTATACCTGAGGAATACGGCGGAGGCGGTGGCACTTTCGCGCACGAAGCGGTCGTGCTTGAAGAGCAGGCCCGCATAGGTGACAGCTCATGGGGCGCGGGACTGCACAGCGGAATCGTCGCCCACTACATCCTGCAGTACGCGACTGAAGAGCTGCGCGCGCAGTGGCTTCCCAAGATGGCGTCCGGTGAAATGATCGGGGCGATCGCCATGACAGAACCGGGGACCGGGTCCGATCTGCAGAGCGTCAAGACAAAAGCCCTCCTGGACGGTGACGAGTACGTGATCACCGGCTCCAAGACTTTCATCACCAACGGCCAACAGGCCGACCTCATCATCGTTGTTGCCAAGACAGATCCGAGCCAGGGCGCTGCGGGCATCTCTTTGATCGTTGTCGAGGCTGACCGGGCGGGATTCCGGCGCGGCAAGGTTCTCGACAAAATCGGCCAGCGCGGCCAGGACACCTCCGAGTTGTTCTTCGATGAAGTGAGAGTTCCGCGCTCGCATCTACTGGGCCAGTCTGAGGGACAGGGCTTCATTCAGCTGATGACGCAGCTGCCACAAGAGCGACTCATCGTCGCGGTGGGGGCTGTCGCAGCGATGGAACTTGCCCTGGAGCAGACGCTCAAGTACACGCGTGAGCGGGAGGCGTTCGGTCGGCCTGTCTTTGGCTTTCAGAACACCAAGTTCACGCTGGCTGAAGCCGCGACAGAAACGCGCATCGCACGAGTGTTCCTCGACTACTGCATCGACCTGCACCTTGCGGGTCAACTCGACGTGCAGACCGTCGCCATGGCGAAGTGGTGGACCACTGAGCGAGCGATGAAGGTACTCGATGACTGTATGCAGCTTCACGGCGGATATGGCTACATGACCGAGTACCCCATCTCGAGGTTGTGGGTGGATCAGCGCGTGCAAAAAATCTATGCCGGCACGAACGAGGTGATGAAGGAAATCATCTCGCGTTCCCTATGACTCAGAGGAGTTGCCGCCCGCACGTTAGTCATCTAGAGGAGGAGGACTGATGGCATCGATGGTGGTGCCGTATCGCCACGACATGGGCGGCCACTGCGGATCGGGGGCTCTTCGGGATTTGACCGAATGGGCCGGGATCCGTTGGGGTGATGACACCCCGGACGAAGGCATCGTGTTTGCTCTCGGCGGGGCCCTCGACTTCTCGTATGTTCGCTCGGCCCACCTACGTCCACCGATCTACCTCGTTGGACGCAGCGCGGACCTCGAAGACGAATACTTGACCCGGTTGGGCGCGCGCTTCGAGTGTCGTTCGACAGACGACCCCGATCTCGGGTGGAAATGGGTGACCGAACAGATCGATGCCGGTACGCCGGTCATGGTGTGGACTGACATCGCCGAATTGCCCTATCTGAGAACGCGTCTGAGTATGAGCCGGCACGATGTCGTGATCGTAGGGTACGACGACGACGAGGAACTCGCCTTCGTGGTCGATAACGATCGCGATACACCTCAAGCCGTGCCTTACGAGAATCTACGGAAGGCGCGGGCATCGACGGGATTTCCCGTCCCCACGCGGCACACCACCTACGTAGTCGAGTGGCCCGGCGCGGCACCAGATCTCGGCAATGCTGCCCGGTCGGCCTTCCGTAGGTCCGCGGACGCGATGCAGGGTTCGTGTGTGAGCGCGCCGATCACCGAGGACTCCGATTGTGAAATTCAGGTGCGTGGGCTACCAGGGGTATCGACTTTTGTGGAGGATCTCAAGCGGTGGCCGAAGATCTTTGACGACGACACCCTCGACGGAGCCTTGTTTGCGCTGAGCGCCTTCATCGAAAAAGCCGGAACCGGAGGCGGTCTGTTCCGAGATCTGCAAGCACGTGGATGTCGGCGCGTCGCTGAAGAGTTGAGTTTCGAACCTGCGTTTAAAGCAGCGGAGGCTGCAAAGACCGCATCTGAGTTGTGGACCGCGGTTGCGCACGCCGCTTATGACCGCGGTGCAGATCCGCACCGAAGAGCGAGCGGCGCCGCGTCCGTGGCTGCGCAATTGCCGACAGCCGAACGTCGACTCGCGGAGGCGCTGAGGGAGGCAGGAGATCTACTCCTATGAGTTCTGATTGCTTCGGAGCAAGCCGAACTGGTTGCGACCCAGCAGATTTATTTGAGCGCTTTGAATTGTGTCATAGGAAGGGAGAATCACGATGGCTGTCTTCGCTGATGCGGAAGAGGTTTACCGCTACCTCGCCGGCATCTTTCGACGAGGTTTGGAGAACGAAGACCTTGCGAACAGACTTGCCGGGTCCGGGGTGGTGTTACGGATCCACTACACCGATCCGGATGCGGTAGTAACCGTGGATATGCCGGAGAAGGTCGTAGAGACCGGCGCGGACAGTGGCGTTACACCGAATGTCGAATTGTTCATGTCCGCGGATACCGGCAACAGGTTCTGGTTGGGGAAGGTGAACTTGACCATGGCGATGGCGAAAGGAACTGTACGAGCGAAAGGTCCTGTCACCAAACTGATCAAGCTCATACCGCAGGCAAAGAACCTCTTTCCGGAATACCGGGCAATCCTTGAGGCCGACAAGCGTCACGACCTGCTCAATGTGTGATGTCGGTGCGGTACCGCGCCCGGGCCCGGGTGAGCGGCGCGGGCCTCTGGGCGATGTGCCCGGAGATCATCCAGGACAGTTCGCGCGACCACCGTGCGCGGTCGGGATAACTACTCGAGAAGCGTAATTCGATAGAAGGGACTTCAACATGAAGACACGTGCGGCTGTTTTGTGGGGCTTGGAGCAGAAGTGGGAGGTCGAAGAAGTCGATTTGGATCCGCCAGGTCCCGGGGAGGTCCTCGTGCGGCTGGCGGCCACCGGCTTGTGCCATTCCGACGAACATCTGGTGACCGGCGACCTCCCGATCCCATTGCCGGTAGTGGGGGGTCATGAGGGTGCTGGCACAGTCGTGGAGTGCGGCGAAGGGGTTGAGGAACTGTCCGAAGGTGATTCTGTCATCTTGACCTTCCTTCCCTCGTGTGGGCGCTGCTCGTACTGCGCGCGCGGCATGGGCAATCTCTGTGAGTTGGGAGCGGCGCTCATGATGGGACCGCAGATCGACGGCACCTATCGCTTTCACGCACGAGGCGAGGACGTCGGGCAGATGTGTTTGCTCGGGACGTTTTCCGAGTACACAGTGGTGCCGCAGGCGTCCGTGGTCAAGATTGACGGCGGAATCCCCCTGGATCGGGCAGCCTTGATCGGTTGCGGCGTCACGACCGGTTACGGATCTGCGGTGCGGACTGGGGAGGTGCGCGCCGGGGACACCGTCGTGGTAGTGGGAGCGGGCGGAATCGGAATGAATGCGATTCAGGGCGCGCGAATCGCGGGAGCGCTGGCGATTGTGGCGGTCGATCCGGTGAAGTTCAAGCGAGAGCAAGCGAGCGGGTTCGGTGCGACGCACACCGCGGCCTCGATGGATGAAGCTTGGTCGCTGGTCAGCGATATGACGCTGGGCAAGCTGGCTGATGTCTGCATCCTCACCACCGATGTGGCTGAGGCCTCCTACACCGCGGAAGCGCTGGCCTTGGTCGGAAAGCGCGGGCGCGTCGTGGTCACGGCCATCGGGCACCCCGACGACTCATCGATCTCAGGATCACTGCTTGAAATGACGCTTTACGAGAAGCAGATTCGTGGCGCTTTGTATGGCTCATCCAATGCGCCGCACGATATTCCGCGACTGGTCGAGCTGTACTCCGCTGGGTTGTTGAAGCTCGATGAGTTGGTCACCCGCGAATACTCCCTCGACCAAATTAATGAGGGCTACCAGGATATGCGTTCAGGAAAAAATATCCGAGGGCTGGTCCGGTTCTGAAGAGCATCATGCCCACTGCTGGTCTCCATGTCCTTGCGTTGCTGCAGATCATGCGGCCGGGCCCCTTGGGTGGTTGGCGTCGGGTCCTTCTTTCCCGTCGTGAGGACGGCAAGCATCAGACACCTCATCGATCATCTATCACATTCTCTGGGAGGCTGAGATGACGGACGCTGGCACGACCACGGCAAGCAGGGATGGGGCTGCTCGTTTCGCTATCGCCCCGGAGGTGTGGACCACGCCGGAGCGACGAGCGCTGAGCCAAATGGCGCGGTCTTTCTCGGAACGTGAAATCGCGCCGAAGCTAGCGGAATGGGAGCACGTGGGTGAGATTCCGCGCGACCTGCATCTCAATGCTGCCGAGGTGGGGCTTCTCAGAATCGGGTTCCCGGAAGAAGTCGGCGGCAGCGGCGGCAATGCGATTGACTCTGCACTGGTCACTGAGGCCATCCTGGCCGCAGGCGGGTCCACTGGCGTCTGCGCCGCCTTGTTCACCCATGGCATTGCCCTTCCCCACATTGCCGCCAATGGCTCCGACGCCCTGATTCAACGATATGTCCGTCCTACGCTCGCAGGAAAGATGATCGGCTCGCTGGGCGTTACCGAGCCTGGGGCAGGCTCAGATGTCGCGAATCTGCGCACACGCGCGGTGCGCGAGGGGGACACCTACGTGGTCAACGGAGCAAAGACGTTCATCACCAGCGGAGTTCGAGCGGACTTCGTTACTACGGCGGTACGCACCGGCGGACCGGGTTACGGTGGAGTTTCATTGCTTGTGATCGACAAGAATTCGCCTGGATTCGAAGTGTCCCGCCGGTTAGACAAGATGGGGTGGCGATGTAGCGACACCGCCGAGTTGTCTTTCGTCGACGTTCGCGTACCGGCTGACAACCTGGTGGGGGCAGAGAACAGTGGGTTTTTGCAGATCATGCAGCAATTTCAGGCTGAACGGCTCGGCATCGCCGTCCAGGCGTACGCGACGGCGGGTCGGGCTCTCGACCTTGCCAAGAGTTGGGCGCGGGAACGTGAAACGTTCGGTAGACCCTTGACGGGGCGCCAGATCATTCGCCATAAGCTTGCGGAGATGGCTCGACAGGTCGACGTGGCGTGCACCTACACCCGTGCGGTCATGCAGAGGTGGCTAGCGGGGGAGGATGTCGTTGCCGAGGTGTCGATGGCCAAGAACACCGCTGTGTATGCGTGCGACTACGTGGTCAATGAGGCGGTTCAGATCTTCGGTGGGATGGGCTACATGCGTGAGTCTGAGATCGAGAGACACTATCGAGATTGCCGAATTCTCGGAATAGGCGGCGGCACCAACGAAATCATGAACGAGGTCATCGCCAAACGTATCGGACTCTAGCTACTTGATTGAATCGCCCTGACTTTCCCGGAGGCTCGGGTTATTGGATTCCGGCCAGGGGTTGGTCGGTCCCATGTGCATCGTGGAACGCGGCTTCGAACTCGGTGGGTGGGATGTCATTAAGGTAGCTGTGTAAGCGGCTGGTGTTGTGCCAGTACACCCAGCTCAGGGTCGCGAGTTCGACGTCCTCGACGGTCTTCCACGGCCTGGTGCGGACTGGCCCGTAGATCAGCTCCGCCTTGTAGTAGCCGTTCACCGTCTCCAGGGCATTATCGTAGCTGTCTCCGATCGTGCCGATCGAGCGGACCGCTCCGATCTCGGCGAGCCGTTCGCCATAGCGGATAGAGGTGAATTGCGATCCGGCATCGGAGTGACATGTCAAGCCCGGCAATGTGTTTCCGCGTGACCAACGAGCCATCTCCAACGCATCCAGCACCATGGTGGTACGCATGTGCGACGCTACCCGCCAGCCCACGATCATCGGGTCTGCTGCACCAATAGGTGACATCTGAGTTGGCTTGCCCAAAGCGGGCGGGCTGGAAGGATGTCAGTGTGCCTAGGCCCTACCCCCGTGAATTTCGCGACGACGTCGTCCGCGTTGCCCGTAACCGCGACGACGGGGTGACGATCGAGCAGATCGCCACCGATTTCGGCGTGCACCCGATGACGTTGACCAAGTGGATGCGCCAAGCCGACGTCGACGAGGGCGCCAAGCCAGGTAAGAGCACCAATGACTCCGCTGATCTGCGCGAGCTACGACGCCGAAATCGGTTGTTGGAACAAGAGAATGAAGTCTTACGGCGGGCAGCGGCGTACTTGTCGCAGGCCAATCTGCCGGGAAAAGGGTCTACCCGCTCGTAAGTGAGCTCGCCGCCGACGGGATTCCCGTCGCGGTGACGCGCCGGGTACTCAAGCTCGCCCGCCAGCCCTACTACCGCTGGCGGGCAAATCCCATCACCAATGCCGAACTCGTCGAGGCATACCGCGCCAACGCCCTGTTCGACGCGCACGGCGAGGACCCCGAGTTCGGCTACCGCTACCTCGTCGAGGAGGCCCGTGAGGCCGGCGAGCCGATGGCCGAGCGCACCGCCTGGCGCATCTGCTCACAGCAGCAGTTGTGGAGCGTGTTCGGCAAGAAGCGCGGCAAGAACGGCAAACCAGGACCGCCGGTGCACGACGATCTGGTCCAGCGCGACTTCACCGCTGAAACGCCAAACATGTTGTGGCTCAGCGACATAACTGAGCATTATACCGGCGAGGGCAAGCTCTACCTCTGCGCGATCAAGGATGCATTCTCCAACCGCATCGTGGGTTATTCGATCGACTCCCGAATGAAGTCACGCCTGGCGACCGCCGCGCTGCGCAACGCGGTCGGCCGCCGTGGGGTGGTCGCCGGCTGCGTGGTTCACACGGACAGAGGGTCGCAGTTTCGAAGTCGAAAGTTCGTCCAGGCCCTGCACCATCACGGCATGGTCGGCTCAATGGGACGTGTCGGCGCGGCCGGCGACAACGCGGCGATGGAGAGCTTCTTCAGCCTGCTGCAGAAGAACGTCCTCGACCGCCGCCGCTGGGCCACCCGAGAGGAGCTGCGGATCGCCATCGTCACTTGGATCGAACGCACCTACCACCGACGTCGCCGCCAAGGCGCCCTCGGCCGGTTGACCCCCGTCGAATACGAAGCCATCATGACCACGACGGCCAGTCAGGCCGCGTGACCGAAATTGTCACCTGATCGTGCAGCAGACCCACTTCCTGATAGAGCTTGGCACAGGCCTCTTTGGTAGGTGCACCGTCCTCGCGTGAGTCAGATGCATCGGGGTCGGGAGGCATATTAGACACGGCACGACCTTAGGACGGCGGTCTCACATGTCACGCCGACGCGCCGTTTGCTGTGGTGGGTCTGCTTCCGCAGCGCGGGGACAATATGGAGACCTTTCGGTCACATCGGTCACATCTGTCACAGGCAGCAAACACTCCGAAACGACAACAACCCTGCCTGAGCATTGCGTTTGCATGGTGCGCCGTCAGGGTTTCGAACCCCAGACCCGCTGATTAAGAGTCAGCGGCTGTCAGCGATGCCTGGGCTACCGGCGTCGCCGCGAAAACGTCAGAGTAGCTCTATCTGCTCAGGTTCCTCGACGCTAGGCCCGTTAAACTCCACCAGCGTATGACGGATCAATGGACGGTTTGTACGCCACTGGTTGGTCGAAGTCAAACAACCAGAACGCTATTTATCGACAATAGGTTGTTTGACAAGTAGTCACTGAGTAGAGTAACAGACGTGCTCTCTGCTTCGATTCCTGCCCGCTTGGTCGACGCAGGCGTGCGGATGGTGACTGGTGATGCACACAGCATCACATACCGAATCGATGGCCGCGCCGTAGTAGCGGACCTGGTTCTGGCAGAACGTGTGCCATCTCCGGCCGCAGTCCTTAGTCGTGTGCGCCGCCATCCAGGCCGCCGCGTATTCGTGGTGTGCGAGACCATCTCAGATGAGGCACGTTCAGCGCTCCTGGCTCAGGCTGACGTGGATCTCAGCGTCGGCAGCACCGGCGAACTGGTGCTCTCCGGGCGAACCTACCGAACGCCAACACCAGGACGGCCGCCCCGCGCCGCCAGCGAGCGCAGCTGGCGGCGGCGGGCGGCTGAACGGGTCTGTGTGCTTACGCGCGGTCACCTCCGCCAACGCGACATTGCCGCGGCCATCGGAGTTAGCCAGCAGGCGGTGTCCAAAATGACCGAGAAGGATCCGCTGCCGGACACGCCGATGACCGAGGCTGCGCGCCGGGAGCTCCTGGTGAAACTGGCATTGGTACCTGCGGACAGCGGACTTGTCGAAACGTACTGGTATGGAATGGATCCGGTAGTGGAGCAGGTGCGCAGTGCGACCCGACTCGGCGCCGAGCTCACCGTGCCGATCCTTGCTGGCGGCGAGGTCGCCGCCGACGTCCTGCGACCGTGGCAGGTACCAACCAGAGGTCTGGTCTATGCCAAAGAACTGGTCGACCTCTCCGAGTTCGGTTTGGTGGAGGCCACCGCCGAGGAAGCGACCTTGACTGTGCGGGTTCCCGCCGACCCGACCGTCTGGACGACCGCGGCCTGGTGGCGGCGGGTTCGTGATACGCAGCGTTCCGACATCATCACTGTGGATCCAGTGATTGCGCTTCAGGACCTCAGCGGCGGTGCCGATCTTGGCGACGGTGCACCGCAGCATCTCAGCGACTGGATCGTGCACCGGTGACCGGAACAGCATCGGTGCAAATCGCCTGCACTGCGGTGGCCGACGACAACGGAATGCGTGCACTGCGTGACGTGGCCGCAGTCACTGCCGACATCGAGTACCGCGTCATCGGCGGTCACATGGTGCGACTGCTGCGGCACGTCTACAACGTGTCGGGCATACCGCGACTGACCTCCGACGCAGACACCGGGATCGACGTCAACGTGGCGTCCACCGGGAACCTCCACGATCGACTCACCGCACTGGGGTACACCGCTGAGTGCGGCAACCGCTACGAGCGGGGTGAGCAAGCGGTCGACCTCTTAGTTCCCACCGCAGCCAAACCAGGCAAGCGGATCATCGGCGAACGAGCCTTCGACGGAGCGCCAGGGCTGCGGTTGGCGCTCGCCCTACCGCCGATCGAAGTCGCCGTCACAGCCCGACTCACCGACGGCGACACGGTTGAGTTCGAAATTCCGGTTCCCGACGTCGAGGCAGCATTCGTGTTGAAGATGCTGGCACGTACCGTTCGCGACTCCGAACGTGACCTCCAGGATATCGAGACACTACTGGAGATCGTCGCGTCACAACCCGATTACCACGCTTCGCCGTGGCGCCTGGGCGACCCCAAGATCACAAAGGCCGGCGAGCGCGGCGACGCTGCGCGTGTGGCAGCGCAGATGATCTCCAGTCCGCCGACGAGGGTGCCGGCCAGAGTGCGGGCGCTGCTCCGGCGCCATGTCGCCATCGTGTCGCGATGACGCACCAGCAGACAGTCGTTCGTTTCCGTGCGGCTACGCCGAGCGAAACGGTTTCGGTCTCGACGGAGCCGGCAAATGCTGAGCCGGAGCATTGACATGGCTGCTGGCTGCGCGGGTCCCCACGCCGGTGGCAATAACGGCTAGGTCGTTGTCGGCGGAGCGGCGTAGTCTAGTTACATGGATGTAGTTCCCGCGACGCCTGCCAACCTTGATAATGGTACGTCCTCGCCGGGACCTGGCGAATTCGCCGCGCAGGTCTATCCAGCAGCCGAGCGCGAGGCGGCTGGCCCGCGCCCCGAGCGCTTCCAGGTCCTCGCTCTCGATGGAGGGGGCGCCAAGGCGTTGTTCACTGCGCATGTGCTTGCACGTCTGGAGCAGGATCTGGGCGTTAGGATCACCGATTCCTTCGACCTCATTGCTGGCACGTCGGCGGGCGGCATCGTCGCACTGGGTCTCGGTGCGGGCCTCACGCCGAAGGAGATTGTCTCCCACTACGAAGAACTGGTCGAGAAAGTCTTTCCGGCGTCGAGGCGGCGAGGATGGCGCCGACCACGGCAGCTGAGATCGCCCATCTATGACGCAGAGGCGCTGCGGCAAGCGTTGACCGGCGTCCTCGGAGCCCGACTCCTTGGCGACAGCACGAAGCGACTCGTCATTCCCGCGTGGGATGTACAACGCGGGGCCGTGCACATCTTCAAGACTCCGCACCACACACGGCTGACCCGCGACTGGCGCATACCGATGGTGGACGTTGCACTGGCGACCTCGGCGGCGCCGCTGTACTTCCCCGCGGCGTACGTCGACGGACACAGGCTCATTGACGGCGGAGTATGGGCCAACAACCCGGCTGTCGTCGCGATCGCCGAGGCCGTCAGCATGCTCGGTGTTCCTCTCGACGCGATTACCGTCCTCAACGTCGGCACCATTGATCAGCTGACCGATCACCCCAAGCGCTTGGACCGCGGCGGACTCTTACACTGGGCAAGACCGATTGCCCCGCTGATCCTTAACGCCAGCAGCCGTGGCGGACAGGGCCTCGCCGAACACTTGATCGGCAAATCCAACTACACGCGCTTCGACGCTCTAGTGCCCGGCGGCCTCTACGCACTGGACTCGGCGGACCCAAAGGACGTGGCCGGCCTCGCTGCCTCAGTCAGCCGAGAACTCAGCCCTAGCTACACCGCGAAATTCGCTGACCACCAGGCGCCCGCATACACACCGGTGAACGGACGCCGACACCGCGACGATCCGGGCAGCATTTCACACACGGAGGCCCCCAATGCAACTCGCTGACCACTTCAACGTCTTGCTGAAAGACACGGTCAATCTCAGCCAGTTCAAACTGGACCTACTCAACCAGCGCGTCGAAGCCATCTACAAGGCACTCAAAGCCGACGTCGAAATCGGTGCGCTGATCACCGGCAAGACGCCGCAAGGCTCCTGGGCACACCGCACGATCATCAACCCCGTCGGTGACAACGAGTTCGACGCCGACTTCATGCTCGACATGAGCCAGAACCCGGACTGGGCCGACAACCCCAAGACCTACATCGATGAGGTCTACGCAGCCCTGCATCGGCACAGCACCTACGGCACCATGCCGCACTCACGTAAGTGCCGCTGCGCGCGGCTCGTCTACGCCAACTCCATGCACGTCGACATCGTCCCTCACCTCAACCTGGCCGACGGTCGAGAGGTCATCGTCAACCGCGACGACAACGAGTGGGAGCTGACGAACCCGCAGGGTTTCACCGATTGGATGAAGAAACAGGACTCTATCGCCAGCGGGAACTTACGCAAAGTGATCAGACTCATGAAATACCTTCGTGATCACAAGAATTCGTTCACCGGCACACGTTCAGTCCTGCTGACCACCATGCTGGGGGAGCAGGTAACAGACTTGCGCAAGCTCCTGGACCCGAGTTACTACAGCAACGTCCCCACAACTCTTCTTCATGTCGTGCAAGACCTCGACACCTGGTTGCAAGCGAACCCGATCAAGCCCTCCATCGCCGACCCGTCCGGTTCCGGCGTGACGTTCGACCACCGGTGGGGACCAGACCCCGAGAGCGCTCAGGCGACCTACAGCTACTTCCGTGACCGAATCCACGTGCATGCCGCCGACATCGAAGCGGCCTACGAGGAGAAAGACAAAGACCGCAGTGTCCAGCTGTGGCAGAACATCTTCGGCGACGGATTCAAGGCGCCGGCCACAACAACCGCTAGCGCGAAGTTTCCAGCAGCCACCTCTGCCGCGGACTCAACAGTGGGGCGCTCTGGTCGGGCAGGGTGACCAGACGCCACCAGCCCACGCTGACGGGCTGGCAGAAGCATCTCCTCGCCGAACTCAAAGCGCTAGCGCAACAACGTCCCAACGAAATCCAGGTCCGAGGAAGACCCACGCTCGACGCTAGCGGCGAGGCGTCGCTCCGCATCTCGCTACGCACGGCCGCCATCCCGCATCATCCGGGTGGCCTGCAACTTCAAGAGACCGAGGAGTTCATCCTTCAGCTTCGCCCCTCTTCGTACTCGCTACCGGCTATCGACGTTGATCACACTCGGTTTCTCGGCTACCCCCATGTGCTCGCGGGTCAACGACTATGCATCTATTTGGATCCTTCACGGGAATGGCAGCCGACGCTTGGTGTGGCCGGCCTACTCACCCGCCTTTGGGACTGGCTCGTCGACGCGGCCGCCGGAAACTTCGACGCCGCCACCGCCATGTACCACGCTGTTGGCGGAGTGCCGCATCAGGCACATGACACACCGACGATCGTTACCCGAGAACCCGGACCGGCGAAGCGCCACCAAACGGCTCACCTGATCGCCCGGTCAACGCACCGATACGACCTGACGTACTCGCCTGGAGCTGCCGGGCATCGCGTACCGGTAATTACCCTGGCCACCGCGCTGCCGTTCGGTGCCGCATCCACATTCGCGCTACTGCTTGCTCTCCTGGACGACCCCTACCTTGACCGCCTCGAAGGACGGGCTCCCCGGATCGCACCGCAATCGCCGGCGTTCCTCACCGCCCTCCTGGCGAGTGCGTTACGAAATCACCACGACGCCGAGCAATACTTCGTCCTCGCCGTGCCGCACCCCGCTGGAGGCCCACCCCACCTCTTGGGCGGACGGCTCCCCACCCCAACGGCGAATGCGCTCCGCGAGGTCGCGCAGCAACGGGGTGTGGGGGTTGTTCTCGACCCCGCGAAGATCAACACTGAAATCCCGATTGAGTGGTGCAGGATGTCCGACGAACGACCCGAAGTGACAACCCGCCGCGACGACGGCCGCCCCGTGAACGGATTTCAACGAAAGACTGTCCACATCTGGGGCTGCGGCGGGCTCGGATCATGGATCGCCGAATTCATCGCTCGCGCAGGAGCATCGGAGATCACCGTGTGCGACCCTGGCATCGTCACCGGCGGCTTGCTCGTCCGACAAAACTACGTCGAAGACGACATTGGCCGTTCCAAAGCCGAGGCACTCGCTGGACGGCTCCGCGCGATCCGTGATGACCTGACGGTCACCGTCGCAGAAGGGCACCTCCCAGAAGACCACACGTCATGCCTGGCAGCGGATCTCATCATCGACGCCACAGTGAACAACGGCATCACGAGCTGTCTCGATGCGTTGGCAACTGCGCCGACGCGAAAGGCATTGATCGCTCAGGTCGCCACAGACGCTCGCTCTGGCACGCTCGGCCTAGCCGTGCTGTGCGCCGCAAGCGCAACAGCGACAGTTTCCAGCATCGATCAAGACGCTGGCCGAACAATCCAGGGCGACAGCGGACTTGAGCTCTACCACACGCTGTGGCAAGAACCCAGCGATGACGAACTTATACCAACCAGGGGCTGCTCGGTCCCCACATTCCACGGCTCGGCAGCCGACCTCGTAGCGGTCGCAGCCACACTCGTCAACCTGATCGGAAGCCACCTCCAACAACCGGACTCCGCGGTTTCGGGCACACACCTCATCGCTCTGCCGCACGCGGCCAGCGGCCCCCGACACCACTTCCTCCCCGGTGTAACGCACCCCATGGATCACACAGCAGGGACAGAATGAGGGCAACGGAACGTCAACGCAATGCCCCATCAGAGGGCGTCATTGTCGAGCGTCTTCGCACCGAGGCAACCAACTGGATCAACGCCGTGGCGCTCCAATCAGGACGCATCGACCGACGCTTCAACAAGCGGCACGCCGACCACGTGGAACTCCAAACTCTTGAACGTGACCTGCACTTCTTCCTGTTAGCGGCGGTACGCCTTCGCCGCTGTATCGAGCAGGTGTCTCGATACCAGTAAAGAAAGTTCTCACATCGCAGGTCAGCGACGGTCAGGCTATTGGTCCGGCCTGCCGCTCGCGGCGTCTCGATGCGGCGAGCAGCGAGGGCAGCTGCGCCTCGTCGTGATGCCAGCGCTGTGGCCTGCGACTTAGTTCCGGCGCCGGTCGTGGGTGCATGCATGCGTGGCGGCGGACGGAGGGCGGAGCGCAGGGAGCGGCGCGGACGGGAGCGCCAGCGGACGGGAGCAGAGCGAGCGTAGCGAAGCCTGCTGGTGGCCGCCGGTTCCTGCGGGTCGCGGGTGTCCAGGATCTGCGCCATCAGCCGCGACGGGGCTGCGGCATGGTGCTGGGGCTCGTAGGCTGGCGGTTGTGAGCGTAGTTTTGGCGCAGCGTGCACGGCGCGAGGCCGAGGCGCGGCTGGCTGAGCAGCCGCGGCGGTTGGCGCATGTCCGGGGGGTCGCGACGACTGCCGAGCGGTTGAGCCGGCGTTTCGATGCTCAAACGGCGGACTGTCTGGTCGCGGCGGGGTGGTTGCACGATATCGGTTACGCACCGTCGGTGCGCCGGACCGGTTTTCATCCCCTTGATGGAGCGGAGTTCGTGCGATCGGCGGGTTTCGGGGAGCTGGTCGCTTCCTTGGTGGCCTTTCATACCGGAGCGCACGCGGAGGCTGCCGAGCGGGGCTTGTCGGGTTTGTCCGCGTTCAGCGATCCGCCCAGCAATGTCCTTGATGCGTTGACTTTTTGCGATCTGACGACTGGACCTGACGGGGCGCCGATATCACCGCGAGATCGACTACGCGACGTGTTGGCGCGTTATGGATCCGAGGACCCGGTGCACCGGGCGGTCGACGCGGGCCGCGACGAATTGTTGGCGGCGGTCCGGCGAGTACGCGACTGGCTGTAGCCCAGCGGTCAGCCGAGGTAGGGGCTGTCGCGGCGTTGCAGGTAGTGCTCGACGCGCAGTCGCATCGACGGATGCATATCCAGGCCAGCGATGTCGTCGGGGGCAGTCCAGGCGATGTCGGTGCTTTCGTGGTCGATGGCGAGGGTCCCGCCGAGCACCGTGGTGGCGAACAGTAGCGAGAATTGTTGGCGCACTTCGCCATCGGTGAACGCGACCACGTGGTGGGGGTTGGTGTAGACACCGACCAGACCCGTGACTTCGACGTCGAGCCCGGTTTCTTCTTTGACTTCCCGCACGGCGGTGTCGGCGATGGTTTCGCCGATGTCGTGTCCGCCGCCGGGTAACGCCCACAGGGTGTTGTCGCGGCGTTTGATCAGCAGAATACGACCTTGTTCGTCGGTGACGATGGCCGAGGCGGACGGAACGACACTGTTGGGCGCCGGGGCGTTGGGGTCATTGTAGTAGTCGGTGCGCATCGGGGGTCAGCCTTTCGCGGTCAGCGGTCTGGCGCGGTTCCAGACCTGGGTGAAAGCGTCTTCGAGGGTGGTCCAGAGCCTTGGCTCATGGTGACGTGACAGAACCAGCACAGGGTTGTTGCGCCCGGGTGAGCCGTAGATGTGGAAGTTGACAATCATGGCGTCATCGACCCGAAAGATCGACGTGTAGAGCGCGGTGTCGTGGGTGCGAATGTCCAGCCCCGGGGTACAAGCGTGAGGGGCGAGCAACTCCACCGACGTGCGGCAGCGGGCGATGACAGCCTCGCCGATCCCTTCCTCCTCACCGCGCAAGATCGTGGTCGCAGTGTCGGGATCCCCGACGAGAAACCGCACCGACACACCGCGGGCGGCGGCGGCGAGCAGGGTGTCGAGGAATCCGTCGAGGGTGTCGAACAGGAACGTGGCCGCGAGCACGAGGATGTCGATGCCGGTGGTGGCGTCGGCGAAATGCTGCTGCCACGTCGTGATCGGCAGCTGAGTACGGCTGGCATACAGGGTCGCGGTGAATGGCCCACCCGCAGACGCTGTTGTCACTGCACGGGGGGTAGCGGCCGGGTACTGCTTGGGCCACAGGTCATGCGGAGTGCAGTCGAGCACCTCGCTGGCGCTGCGGGCGTTGTGTTCGCGAATTCTGTAGTCGCTATCGGCCAGCCAGCGTCGCACCGACTTGATATCGACACCCACCGCGGTGGCGAACCGCTGCGAGGACAGACCTTTGGCCTGTAGCCGCTGCGCGAGGCGATCGTTGGGAGTGATGGCGGCCTCGGTGCCGTCCTGCTCGTCCATCGTGTCAGCGCACATCTTCCCGTGTCGTCCGTATCCATCCTTCAGCGCGTGGTGTCTAGTTTGCCATGCGATTGCCGCCACCCTGCGGCGATAGTGTCGGTGTGATGTCCGTGGGTATGTCCGGCCGTGTCCGAAATGCCCGTGGATGTGTCGGAAATGTCGGCACATGTCTCTCGCAACGTCCGTGATGTCCACGTGAACTGAATCCAGCGCCGGACCGGCGTCAACATCTCACGAAAGGACTAGTAGGACAATGCGTTTGAGAATCGATACGTCTGGAACTCGTTTTATCGTCACCCGCGCTCCGGAGCCACGGCTGAACTTCGAAACCGGCGCCCCGAAAGTCGACACCGCCACCGGGATGCCGATGTACGCCACCCAGGTCCTCGCGCTGGATGACTCCGGCGGCGAAGTACTCAATGTCACCGTGGCAGGAGACCCCAAAGTTACAGTCACGCAGTCTATTTCGGTGGTTGGTCTGGTGGCCATCCCGTGGGCCCAAGGTGATCGCAGCGGGGTGGCGTTCCGCGCTGATGCCCTCACCCCCGCCACCGCCAGTGGTGCTGCGCCGAGTGAGCAGACACGCCCGCAGAAGTAACCCCAAGCGGGTGTGGGGTGCGGTGAACCGATCACCGCACCCCGCCACCCCGGGCATTGCTGTTGACCACACGCTCACGGAGGGCATCTCTCATGACATCGAACAATAAGAACACCACCAACAGTGGATCAGGCGATGACGACTGGTTCGGAGAACTGGTCATGTCGCTGTTCACCGCAGCCGGGTATGTGCTCTGGTGGGCGGTGCTGTTCCCGGCGATCAACGTGCCCATCATCGCCAGCCTCGTGCTTGCCATCAGCCACGGCCCACGCGTGGGCCTGATCTGCGCGATCGTGTGCAGTGCCGGGTATGCGGGCTGGGCCTGGCTCCAACCGGGGTCATTTCGCGCCTGGGTGACCGAACCGGTACGGCGGCGCTGGCTCACGTGGTCGCGCTACACCCGCACCTGGGAATCGACCTGCACCTTGCACGGCCTGACGGCCACACTCGGCGGCCGCACCCTCACTCCCACCCTGCGCACGGTGACAATCGGTAAAACCACCGATGTGCTGGCGGTGCGCATCGTCACCGGCCAGTCCGTGGCAGATTGGCATAAACAGTCCGACGCGCTGGCCGCCGCGTGGCGCGCCGACCGCATCAGCATCACCGCCACCTCGCCTGGCGAACTGCGCATCACTTTAATGCGGGCAGACGTGCTCGCTGAACCGATCGTCCTGCCCATGCCCGCCCCGGCAACCCCGGTGGACCTGGCGCTGGTGCGGGTCGGGATCACCGAAACGCGGCATTGGTGGCAAGTGCCGCTGCTCGGTCACCATGTGCTGATCGCCGGGGCAACCGGCGCAGGTAAAGGCTCAGTGCTGTGGTCGTTGATCGCCGGCATCGCCCCCGCGGTGAAGACCGGACTGGTGCGGTTATGTGTCATCGACCCCAAAGGTGGCATGGAACTCGGTGCCGGAGCACCCCTGTTCACCGTGTTCACCCACGACGCCACCGACACCACCCTGGAGCTGCTACGCCAGCTCGTCACGGTGATGCACGCCCGGGCGAATCGTCTGCGCGGCCACACCCGACTACACACTCCCACGACGTCGGAGCCGTTGTTCGTGGTAGTGATCGATGAAATCGCAGCACTGAGTGCGTATGTGACCGACCGCAAGGTCCGCACCGAAATCGAACAACTCCTGGGCCTCCTGCTCTCGCAAGGCCGCGCAGTCGGCATCAGCGTCGTCGCCGCGGTGCAAGACCCCGCCAAAGACACCCTGCCGTTAAGGCAGCTGTTCACGGTGCGGATCGGGTTGCGCCTGACTGAAGCCACCCAAACCACTATGGTCCTGGGACAGGGAGCACGCGATGCCGGCGCCGAATGTGACCGCATCCCCGACGCGACACCGGGTGTTGGCTACATGATGGTTGACGGCACCGCCTACGCCCAGCGGGTGCGGGCCTTCCACGTCACCGACCACGACATCACCGCGCTGGCCACTCGGTTCCGCCGACCCCCGAGCCGACCGAACAAGACCCACCATCCACACAACACCGATACCGGGCACACCGTGGGTGAGGGCAGCGGTGAATAGCTCCATGACATCGGCGCAGCTTGCCCTGCCGGGTGTTCCGGATACAGTTGATACCACCCGAGTGGTCGAGCAGATGGTGCGCCGGGCCGCGTCGATGGGATACCAATCCTGGTGGCGACGAGCAGAATCCGTCGGATTCTGCGCTCACCCCATCCAGCTGATCGGTACCGATGAGTACGGGCGTCAGCGGGTGGTGTGGACGCGGTGCAACAACCGTCGCGCCCACATTTGCCCGTCGTGTTCAGATCTCTACGCCCGCGACACCTGGCAACTCGTGCACGCCGGCGCTGCGGGAGGCCACCACGGCATGCCCACCGCGGTGGGCGATCATCCGCAAGTTTTCCTCACCCTGACTGCCCCCAGCTTCGGGGCCGTCCACACCGCCACGACGTCGGGGGACAAGAAAGCGCAGGTATGCCGAGACCAGCACCGGATCGGCGGCTACCGCCGCTGCCCGCATGGAAAACAATTGTGGTGCAGCATGTCCCATGATCATGGCGACGAGCGGGTCGGTCAGCCGCTCTGTCCGGAGTGCTACGACTATGCCGGGCATGTCCTGTTCGCCTGGCATCTTCCCGAACTGTGGCGACGCTTCACCATCACCATGCGGCGCACCCTCCGCAAAGAACTGAAAGCCACCGGTGTGGATCCGGATGCGGTGCGGGTGAGCTTCATCAAAATCGTCGAACTGCAAGCCCGCGCCATCCCACACATCCACGCCCTGATCCGCCTGGACCCCCAAGACGACCCCGATCAGACCGATTGGGAATCACCCATCGGTGCAGTCGAACTCGCCACCATCATCCAACACGCCGCCCGCACCGTCACGCTCACCATCGACGATCCGACCGCTGATACCGATGCGCGGACGATGCGTTTCGGCACACAGATCGACACCCAACCCCTCGCCGCATCCGCAAAACCAGTGAAAAGTGCTCCACCAGAACCAGAACCAGAACCAGGGTCAGGCTCAGGACGGTCCATGTCTGGCCGGCTGGTGGCACGCTATCTCGCCAAGTATGTCACCAAATCCTTGGTAGACCTCGGAATCAGCGCGCGCCGCCTATCTACGGAAGCCATACCCGACCTGGACGTGTCAGAGCATGTGCGGACCATCCTGACCACCATCAGCGATCTCGCGGACAAAGGACTGTCCGGCATCGGGCGGTGGTTGCACACCCTCGGATTCCGCGGCCACATCACCAGCAAATCCCGCCGTTATTCCACTACCATGACCGTGCTGCGCGAACAGCGCGCCATTTGGACGCGTGAAGAACGCTTGAAAAGCACTGCATACCAATACGATCCCAACTGTGACTTCGCCGGTCGCGATGATCTGGTGGCGTGGGAGTTCGAACGTGCCGGCCTCGGCAGCCTCGGCGATCGCAGTCTCGTCTATTCCGCGGCCCTCCAACGCATCCACTCCCGCCTCATCGGACTGGTAGAAGCACGTCGCCAAGCCCACAACGAACAATGGGATCCGCTAGGGGCAAGCGATGGCTGAAAGATGCCCGACTACGACACATGCTCGCTCCGAGTGTGACGTTCGAGTCGATGCTCCGAACATGTCAGAGGGAGGTGTTGAAATTGACCTGCCGAACCGGTATCGGCTCCCGCGCGAGGCCAACCGCGCGCTGGTAAACGTCATACTGGCTATGCGGGACCGGACGCCTAGATCAGGGAGGGGAGTGGCATGAGCCTCAGGTTCGCCTTCTATGGCCGAGTGAGTACCGAGGACGCCCAAGATCCGGAGGCGAGCCGCAGCTGGCAGAAACGTCGTGCCATCGATCTGATCAGTCCGCATGGCGGCGTCCTCGCCGCCGACTACTTCGATATAGGCCAGAGCCGGTCGCTTCCCTGGAAACGCAGGCCGGAGGCTTCACGTCTGCTCGCAGATGTCACTTCTCGTGGCCGTGGCTTCGATGCCGTCGTGATCGGGGAACCTGCTCGCGCGTTCTACGGACCGCAATTTGCGCTCACCTTCCCGGTGCTCACGCACTACGGGGTCGGCCTATGGGTGCCTGAAGTTGGCGGAGCGGTTGATCCCGGATCCGAGGCACACGACCTCGTGATGACGCTCTTTGGCGGAATGAGCAAGGGAGAACGTGCGCGAATCCAGATGCGCGTGCGTACCGCGATGTCGGCACTCGCGCAGGACACAACCAGATACCTCGGCGGTCGCCCACCGTACGGTTATCAACTCGTCGATGCCGGCCCGCACCCAAACCCCGCCAAGGCAAGTCTTGGGCAGCGTCTTCACCGCCTGGAGCCTGACCCCGAGACCGCCCCGACCGTCGAGCGGATCTATCGCATGTATGCCGATGGTGCTGGCTTGCGCTTCATCGCACAGCAGCTCACCGACGATGGAGTGCCATCACCGAGCCAATACGACCCGGCACGGAACCGGCATCGTGACCCACGTGGATGGTCCCATTCGGCGATCCGCGCCATTCTCGACAACCCTGCGTACCGCGGTATCCGTGTCTGGGGCAAGCAGGAGAAGTATGAGGTCCTTTTGAACCCCGATGATGTCGCCGCGGGATATGAGACTCGCATGCGGTGGCGCGATCGGGCCGACTGGATCGCACCCGATCGACGCACGCACGAAGAGCTGATCCCTGATGAGCTGGCGCAGGCTGTTCGTCTCCGGATGCAGGCGCGGCGTGGTCCCGGTCGCGTGTGCAGCAGAGAATCGACAGTGCCGTATGCGCTGCGTGGGCTGCTGTTCTGCGCCGCATGTGGACGGCGAATGCAGGGCGCCGCCCGGCCGGGGAAGCAAACAACGCGGATCCTCTACCGTTGTGAGTTCGGCAAGTCACGTTCTGTACCTGTGGACCTGAGTGATCATCCGCGCACCGTCTATCTCCGCGAAGACGCAGTGACAGCGCGACTCGACGAATGGATCGCCACTCTGGCCGATCCAGAAGACCTCGCACGCGGGCAAGACGTGGACCCGGCGGCCGGACCTGGCTACGCCGCCTTGCAGCGCCAGCTGAGCGAGGCGAATGCCAAAGTGGCTGCCTTGATCACCGCCGTGGAGTCTGGCGTGGCCGTTGAGGATCTAACTGCTGCGTTGCGTCAACGTACCGCCGAGCGCGACGAGCTGAGGGCACGCGTTGAGCGAGTGGAGCGGCCCCGCGCCATGTGTGCCGCCGAGATCAGTGAGTTAGTTAAGGAGTTAGGCGGACTGTCGGTCATCCTCGGCGCGGCAACCGGAGCTGAGCGCGCCGAGGTGTACGCAAGCTTGGGCCTGCGTCTCGACTACGACCCGCATCTTCGGCGAGTCACGGCGACTGCCGACCTGAGTCGTGTCGCCGGATGTGTCCGAGGGGGGACTTGAACCCCCACGCCCGTTAATAGGGCACTAGCACCTCAAGCTAGCGCGTCTGCCATTCCGCCACTCGGACCTGCTGTGCGGCAGCTAAGGCTAGCGGATGAGCGGCCCCAGGCCCAAACCAGACGCCGGCGCTGTTACAAAGGGACATGTGAGTGGTCCTTCATCGCCGGCCGACGAGGTCGTCGACCTCGTCAGCACGCTGATCCGGTTCGACACCTCCAACACCGGCGACCCGGCCACCACCAAAGGTGAGGCCGAATGCGCGCGCTGGGTGGCCGACCAGCTCGCCGAGGTCGGCTACACAACCGAGTACATCGAGGCCGGCGCACCGGGCCGCGCCAACGTGTTCGCCCGGTTGGAGGGCGCCGACCGTTCCCGGGGCGCGCTGATGCTTCATGGCCATCTCGACGTGGTGCCAGCCGAGGCGTCCGACTGGAGCGTGCACCCGTTCTCCGGCGCCGTCGAGGACGGCTACGTGTGGGGGCGCGGCGCGGTCGACATGAAGGACATGGTCGGGATGATGCTCGCCGTCGCCCGGCACTTCAAGAGGTCGGGGACCGTGCCGCCTCGCGACCTGGTGTTCGCGTTCGTCTCCGATGAAGAGGCGGGCGGGAACTACGGGTGCAAGTGGCTCGTCGAGAACCGCCCCGATCTGTTCGAGGGCATCACCGAGGCGGTGGGTGAGGTCGGCGGGTTCTCGCTGACGGTGCCGCGCCCCGATGGCGGCGAGCGTCGGCTCTACCTCATCGAGACCGCCGAGAAAGCGATGCTGTGGATGCGGCTGACGGCGCGTGGCCGCGCCGGGCACGGATCGATGGTGCACGACGACAACGCCGTCACCCTGGTGTCGGAGGCTGTCGCGAAGCTGGGCAGGCATCGGTTCCCCATTGTGTTGACCGAGTCGGTCGAACAGTTCCTCACCGCCGTCGGCGAGGAGACCGGGTACGCGTTCGATCCCGCGTCGCCGGACGTCGAGGGCACGGTGGCCAAACTCGGCGGGATCGCCCGGATCGTGGGTGCGACGCTGCGCGACACCGCCAACCCGACGATGCTGAAGGCCGGCTACAAGGCCAACGTCATACCGGCGACGGCTGAGGCGGTGATCGACTGCCGGGTGCTGCCCGGCCGGCTCGCCGAGTTCGAGCGCGAGGTCGACGAGATCATCGGTCCGGACGTCAAGCGGGAGTGGATCACCAAGCTGCCCTCGTATGAGACGCCGTTCGACGGTGAGCTTCTCGATGCCATGAACAACGCGATCCTCGCGACCGACCCGGACGCGCGCACCGTGCCGTACATGCTGTCCGGCGGAACCGATGCAAAACACTTCGCGCGCTTGGGGATTCGTTGCTTCGGCTTCGCTCCGCTGAAGTTGCCGCCCGATCTGGACTTCGCCGCACTGTTCCACGGCGTCGATGAGCGGGTACCCGTCGATGCGTTGACCTTCGGCGCGCAGGTCCTCGAGCACTTCCTGCTGCATTCGTGATCACCGACTGAAAGGAATCATTGGCCATGGCTTTTGACTACGACCCGTACTCGTTCCTGCCCGAGCTGCCCACCTTCACCGTGACATCGCAGTCCTTCACCGATGGCGGAACCTGGGGCAATGACCAGGTCAGCGGCATCATGGGCGCCGGCGGGTCGGATGTGTCGCCGCAGCTGAGCTGGTCAGGATTCCCAGAGGAGACGCGCAGTTTCGCTGTCACCGTCTACGATCCGGACGCGCCGACGGCCTCGGGCTTCTGGCACTGGGCGGTGTTCAACCTGCCCGCGACGGTCACGGAGCTGCCGGCCGGCGTCGGCGACGGGAGCGCCAGCGGATTCCCGGGTGACGCCGTCACGCTCGCCAACGACGCAGGTCTGAAGCGGTTCATCGGCGCCGCCCCGCCCGCCGGCCACGGCGCGCACCGCTACATCGTCGCCGTGCACGCGGTCGGGGTCGAGAAGTTGGACGTTCCCGCCGACGCCACCCCCGCCTACCTCGGCTTCAACCTGTTCGGTCAGGCGATCGCCCGCGCGCTGATCACAGGAACCTACGAGCAGAACTGAGGAGCGAAGTCGCCGGTATCGCAGCGGCGGCGAACAGCACAACCGCCATCGCGATATAGAGCTGCACGCCGGATTCGGAGCTCGCCGGGACATCGCCGGGTGTCCGCGTCACCTTGAGAATTTCGTTTCCGACGAAGGTGAACAGCACCGAACCGAGCGCCATGGCCACCGACACCAGCCCGGCGGTGGTGCCCTGCCGCTGCGGTGTTTCCAGGCTCGTCGCCAGGTTGTAGCCCGAGGTGCCGATCGCACCTGCCGCGATGCCGATCGCCGCGCCGCACGCGAGGGCGATCGGGAGGATGGACATGCCGGCCAGCATCCCGAATGTCGCTGTCGCACCGAGGGTTACGCCGCCCAGCAGGGGGAGGGCGGGCCCGTGGCGTCCCGCGATCCAGCCTGCGCAGGCGCCGCCGATCACGATGCCGAGGTTGGGTGCGGCCATCAGCGCCGCGACCGACTCACCGTTGCCGAGCCCGTAACCGAGGCCGAGATCCGGCGGCACCTGGGCGATGATGCTCGTCAACTGCAGCATGCTGCGGAAGGACCCAGCGGCCAACACCACCGCCAGTAGGGTCAACACCACCGGCCGGCGCAGCGCCCCAATGTCGATGAGCGGTTCGTCGACCCGCACGGCCAGGAACGCCCAGAAGCCCAGCGCGGTCACTCCGATCGCCAGCAGTGCCACTGCGCCGCCGGATAGCCAGGCCAGCGTGGCGCCGAGCCCGCCGCCGAGTAGCAGCGCCCCGCCGATGTCGATCCGTCCGGCTTTGCGGATCGGCGATTCCGGCACCGCCAACCGCACGCCGAGCGCCGCCGTTGCGGACAGTCCGGCCGCCACGACGAAAACGCCTCGGAAGCCCATGAAGTCGATGACCGGCTGCATGAGGAACGGTTCGAGAATGCCGACGACGGACGAGCTGGATGTCAGGATGCCGACGACGCCCATCGCCGTCCGCGGGGCGCAGATCTGGAGTATCAGGGCCACCGACAGGAAGATCGTGGCCAGCGATGCGCCCTGAAAAAAGCGGCCCAGCACAAAGATCCACAGGTTGGGGGCGGACAGGCAGACCAGGGCCCCGGCGCAGGCGAGCAGCAGCCCCGTGATGAGCACGCGGCGCTTGCCGTAGAGGTCGGAACATTTCGCCAGCAGGGGCGACCAGATAGCCCCGGCGAGCATCGCGCTGGATCCCAGCCATGCCGCCTGATCGGTGTCGAAATGGTCCAGCAGCTGGGGCAGGACCATCATGGGCGATCCGATGGCCACATCAGCCAGCACATTGGCCAGCGTCAGTACCGTCACCCACAGCGCGACCTTCACACCCGCAGCGCCCTGTTGCGGTCGGCGATGGCATCCCAGGTGGCTGGCAGCATGCGGTCGAGGCCGCGGTCGATGCTGTTCTGAGCCGACGTGACGTACGGGCGCTGCCGGGTCTCGTACCGGGTGAAAGCTGACGCGTAGTCGGCGTCGACAAGTTCCTCGGCGAGGAAGCGTGCGCCGGTGAGTGCCAGCGACGTACCCCGCCCGGACAGGTAAGCCGCGCAGTATCCGGCGTCGCCGACCAACACGACGCGGCCGCGGTGCCAACATGGCATGTGGATCTGGCTGGCAGCGGTGAGGTAGAAACCGGGATCGGCCAGGGCGACCTCGAGCAACTCCGGGATCCGCCACGAGTGGTCTCCGGAGAAGGCGCCCCTCAGGATCTTCTTTTGGGCGTCGAGATCGCGATAGTCGAAAGTCAAAGGCTCGGAACGGAATTGAAAGACGACGACGGCTTTGCCCCCATAGTGGAGCAGGCCTGCCATTCGGTCGGGAATGTTGTAGATCGCATTGGGCCCCATGGGGTTCGCCTCACCGGGGTACGCGCGAGCGCGAAATAGACACCGAGGTGCTTGGTGTACCGCGAATCGGGACCGAAGACCATCCTGCGGACGGCCGAGTGCTGGCCGTCGGCGCCGATCACGACGTCGTAGTGCCCGGTGTGCCCGGAGGAGAGCTGCGCTGCTCCGTCCTCGGACAGGGCACGGATCGAGTCGCCGAAGCGAACCGTCACCGAATCCGGAACGGCGCCGGCAAGGATGTGTAACAGGTCTTCGCGGAGTAGCTCGATGTCGTCGTCCGAGTCGCCGATTTCGGTCACGGGTAGCGCTGCGACCGGCTCCCCTGAGCTGTCGACGAACTGGGTCTGTTCGGACATCCGGATCCGGCGCGCTTCGATTGAAGCGAGTAATCCCATCTTCTCGGCGATTCCGATCGCGTCGCCTCTGATGTCGATCGGAGTGCCGGCCGTCCTGAGGTGAGGGGCGCTCTCCACGACGGTGACGGCGTGGCCGCGGGTGCCGAGCTCGAGTGCGCAGGCGAGCCCGGCGATACCGGCCCCTGATACGAGGATGTCCACATAGCTCCTTAAAACGACGGTTTGTTGCTTTAAGCAAGACGCTACCAGCCGTTTGCAACAATCGACAGCTATGGACCCCGCCGATGACGGTGAGCGGACGCGGCGCCCCGGCGGCCGCAATGCGCGGGTGCGTACTCAGATCCTCGCCGCGACCGCCGAATTGGTGGCCCGCGACGGTGTCGCCGGCTTCCGGTACGAGGACGTCGCCGAGGTCGCGGGCGTGCACCGCACGAGCGTCTACCGGCACTGGCCGGATCGCGAACAGCTGGTGGTCGACGCGGTGTCCAGTTACGCCGACCAGCTGGCCTCTGTCGCTGATACCGGCGACATCCACCGAGACCTCGTCGACTTCCTGGTCGCCATGGCCGACGGCCTGCAGACGCCCTTCGGCCGCGCCCTCGAGCAGGCGATCCAGCCTGTCCGCGAACATGCGTCAGCCCAGGCGCTCGCGCAGATCCTCGAGCGGCGGGTGGCCGCGCTGCGGCGACGGGTGGACGACGCCGTCAGCCGCGGCGAACTCCCGGCGGTCGACAGCGCATTTTTAGGCGAGATGATCTCTGGGCCTGTGCATCTAATCGTCAATCGTGGGATGCGGCCGTTCTCGCGTGCCGATGCCGACCGGATCGTGCGTGTGGTGCTCGCGGGTCTTCGTGCGAGTGAGTGAGGCCGCCGAGCCCGTGGCTTTCGGCGGGTTATCCCCAAAGCCGAATTCATCCACAGCCCATGGACATCGGCTGGCTTGAGCGGCGCTAGCCGACTACTTTCGATCATATGTTCGAAGAGCTGATTCGGCAGGCGGAGCGGTCGCGAGGTGCGGCCGTCATCGGGGCGTGGGCCCGGGTGGAAAACGCCGGGGCGGCTCGTCGACTCTCGGCGATGGCCGACCTCCTGGCCGGCAAGCTCGCAGATAAGGACAGCGCCGAGCGTGACCAATGGTGCCTGGACAACTGGGATGCCGTCTCGGCGGAAGTGGCTGCCGCTCAGGGCGTCTCGATGGGCGTGGCGTCGAATGAACTTCTCGATGCGTGGGCGTTGCGCGAACGCTTGCCCCGGGTGTCGGAAGTGTTCGCATCAGGGGCGATCTCCTACCGCCACGCCAGGGCAGTGGTGAAGCGCACCAAATTGGTCAAAGACAGCAACGCCCTCGCGAAGATCGATACCGAGATTGCTGCCCAGATCGCCGGTTGGGGCACCTTGTCCAAGGCGAAGCTGGAAAGCGAGATCGACTACTGGGTCGATCGCTACGACCCTGCGGCGGTGGTCCGGGCGGAGAGTGCAGATCGCTCACACCATGTCGATGTCGTGATGGCCGAGGACGGGTCGGGAGTGTGCTTCATCGAGGCCGTCCTGTGTGCGCACGACGGTGAGGTCATGGACCGTCGCTTGGACGAGATGGCGCGAGGGGTGTGCGCGAGGGATCCACGGCCGATGGACAAACGTCGTGCGGCGGCGCTTGGCGCGGTGATGGCCAAAGCCGACCGGCTTCAGTGCCACTGCGGCGCAGAAGACTGCGCTGCCGCCGAGCGCACTCCGACCGCGGTGATCGTGCACGTGGTGGCCGAGGAGGCCAGCCTGGCCGACGACACCCCGGTGTTGGATCCCGCCCTCGCCCTCGACCCCGACCCCGACCCCGAACCCGACCCCGAGCCCGAGCCCGAGCCCGAATCCGCCCTTGCGGACCCGTCATGGGGGAGTGGCATCGCGGAGTTGCTTTCGCCGGCACCGGCGACGGGCCCGGCACAGTGCAACCCGGCCAAGATCGTCGGCGGTGCGATTCTGCCCGCACCCCAGTTCGCTGCCACGCTGGCCAAGACGGCGACGCTCAAATGGATCGTCCATCCGAGGCAGGCCCCACCCGAACCCCGCTATGTGCCCTCTGCGAAGCTGGCGGAATTCGTCCGCTGCCGGGATCTGACGTGCCGATTCCCAGGCTGCGATGTGCCTTCATTTCGTTGCGACCTCGACCATACGATCGCGTACCCGGCGGGGCCGACGCAGGCGTCGAACCTCAAGGCACTATGTCGAAAACACCACTTGCTGAAGACATTTTGGGGCTGGCGCGACGCACAGTCTCCGGACGGCACCGTGGTGTGGACCTCGCCCGAGGGTCAGACGTTCACCGATCATCCCCGCAGCAGAGTGCTGTTTCCGGCGCTGTGCCGGCCCACTGCGGCGGTGAACCTCCGGCCCAACGGCGAGGCGTCCGAGTCGAACGTCCCGTCGGGGCTGGGCATGCCGCGCCGCACGCTCACCCGTGCGCAGGCGAAGGCACGCTCGGTCGACGAGCAGCGGCGCATCAACGAAGCGCTTCTCGGCTAGCGCGCCGCCGAGCCCACCGCGTCGGTCAGGGATGTGAAACCGTTGTCGCGCAAGCGTTGTGCGATGCCGTCGTTGATCGTCTTGGCCCACAGCCCGCCGCCGTAGACGAATCCGGTGTAGCCCTGCAGCAGCGAGGCGCCCGCGGTGATGCGCTCCCAGGCGTCGTCGGCGGTCTCGATTCCGCCGACGCTGATCAGTACCAGCCGGTCGCCCACCCGGGCATACAAGCGGCGCAACACCTCTGCGGCGCGGCGCGCCACCGGGGCACCCGAGATGCCACCGGCCCCGAGGGCGTCGACACCCGGCGTCGCGAGGCCCTCCCGCGAGATCGTGGTGTTGGTGGCCACGATCCCGGCGAGGCCGAGTTCGACGGCCAAATCGGCGATGTCGTCGATATCGCTGTCGGCGAGGTCGGGTGCGATCTTGACCAGCACCGGCGTCGACGTCTCGGCGAGCACCGCCGACAGGATCGGCCGCAACGACTCGACCGACTGCAGATCCCGCAGCCCGGGGGTGTTGGGGGAGCTGACGTTGACCACCAGATACGCCGCCAGCGGACCGAGCAGCCGGGCGCTTTCGGCGTAGTCCTCAGATGCCCGCTCCGGCGGGGTCACCTTGGTCTTGCCGATGTTCACGCCGATAGGCACGTCAGAGGAACTGCCGGCCAGCTGAGCCGCCAGTGCCGCGGACCCGTGATTGTTGAAACCCATGCGATTCAACAGCGCCCGGTCGGCGGGCAGCCGGAACATCCGTGGCGCCGGGTTACCCGGCTGGGCCTGCGCGGTCACGGTGCCCACCTCGGCGTAGCCGAAGCCCAGCGCACCCCAGGTGTGTACGCCGAGGCCGTCCTTGTCGAATCCGGCGGCCAACCCCATCGGGCCCGGGAAGCGCACTCCGAAGACCGTGCTGGTCAGCGTCGGATCCTGCGGGGCCAGCCGGCGGGCCAGCCGGCGGCGCAGGGGATCCGGGGTCGTCGCCGCCCTCAGCCCGGCGAACACCCAGGTGTGGATGCGTTCGGGCGGGACGAGGAAGAGGGCCTTTCGCAGCGCCGGGTACATCACAGCGCCGGCTGGTCCGGTCCGGGTGGCCCGTCGGCGCGTTTCCTGCGCCGCAGCAGAACCCGGCGCGACCCGTCGGTGTACAGCCGCACCCGATTGAGCTCCCACCCGCGGTACTCGGCCTCGATCGACAGGCGGATCGATGCGGTCACGCGCGTCACATCCGGCGGCAGCCGCAGCGGAATCCACTCGTAGTCGGCCGAGTCCTCGGCCACCGCCTTGCTCCACGCGGCGGGCATCCGGCTGCGTGAACTCACTTGACGGCCCCCTCGATCACCTGCACTCCTGCTCCTGACCCCGACACCACGTACAGCGTGCCGGACGCGTCGTCGAAGGCCAGCGAGTTCGGTTGCTGCACGGTTCGATATCGCACCTTCTCCACGGGTATGCCGGTCGCCAGATCGTAACCAACGACCGTGTTCGTCGCCGTTTGTGCAACCCAGGTCAGGCCACGCGTGTTCCCCGAACCGGCCAGCCCGTACGGCGAATCCGGCACCGGGTAGCGCTGCCGCAGGATCAACGGATTCACGCTGTAGACCAGCAGCGCACCGCCGCGGGTGTCGGCGACCAGGACCCGCCCGGCCGCGTCGGCGACCATCGTCGTTGCGCCCTCCCCGGCGCGCAGCGCGTGTTCGGACTCGGTGCCCTCGTCGTTGAGGCTCGTCACCGACGTCTGCCCCCGATCGAGGACCACCGCCGTATTGCCTTGAGTGACAATCGCATCCACCCGGGCGAAGATCTTCAGCTGCGCACCCACCTCGGTCTCCGAGGACAGCGTGTACACCGCACCGTCGGCGCTGCCCAGCACCACCTTGCCGTCCGCGCGGCGGGCGATCGCCGTGAACTCGACACCGTCCTGTCCGGCGACGCTCCTTTTCGTGACGTCCCCGCCGGCGATGTCCAGCCGGAAATACCCGCCCCGCGTCGACACATATGCCCTGCCCTGTCCGTCACCCGCCATCGCCGTCGCGGCGCCGTCGAGTACGACAGTGGACGGCGTGCCGGTCCGGGCGAACACGGTCACCGTCGATCTGTCGCCTGGCCCGGGCCCGAGCACCAGCAGGGACCGCGTCGACGCGTCGAAGACGGCGGTCTGCGCGGGCGCAGCCAGGGGCTCGACAGTGCCGGACGGCGCCTCGGTCACCGCGGGCGAGTCGGCGGCCTGCGCCGCCGGGATGGTGCGCGGGGGCGCATCCGCTGGATTCGACGAGCACCCTGCAATAGCCACCACCGTCAATGCGGCAACCCCCAGCCGGGCCGTCTGAAGTGGTGCGTTTAGGTGGAGCAGCAAAGGGTAGGTCTCGATTCGAGTATGCGGGTTATCGACCGGGAGGCCAGTCTATGCAACGTCGTGGCGGCCAATCGGCGGTGTCCGGGCGCCTGATGACATCAACGGAGGTATGGTCCGTACCATGACCCTCGCGACGGACAGCGACGTGACCGGCCAGGGATTCACCGTGGAGGACATCACCACCGGCGTACACGCCAGTGGTTTCGGTCAGCTCGGTGATGGGCGCAGCTTCTCTTTTCGCGTGGAACGGCAGGCGCTCGTCGTCGAGGTGTACCGGCCGCGACTGCGCGGCCCGGTGCCGCAGACCGAGGACATCGTCGCCACGGCAAGCCGCCGTCTCACCGACATCGACATGACCGACGAGCGCAGCGTCATCGCCACCGTGCGCGACGCGATCGCCGACGCACAACCGGTGGCGCGCAACGGGCGCTAGGCGCCGCACGGATCTTCTCGCGGTACGGTCGTCGTCGTGACGGGGGAGATGTCGTGGCTGCAGGTCGTCGTCCTGTCCGTACTGCAAGGCCTCACCGAATTCCTGCCGGTGTCCTCGTCGGGCCACCTCGCGATCGCCTCCCGGGTCTTCTTCGAAGACGACGCGGGCGCATCGTTCACCGCGGTGAGTCAGCTGGGCACCGAGGCCGCGGTGCTGGTCTACTTCGCCCGCGACATCGTGCGGATCGTCAAGGCGTGGTTCGCCGGCCTGTTCAAGTCCGCACAGCGCAACGCCGACTACTGGCTCGGGTGGTGGGTGATCATCGGCACCATCCCGATCAGCGTGGTCGGGCTGCTGTTCAAGGATGAAATCCGCACCGGCGCACGCAATCTGTGGATCGTCGCGACCGCCATGATCGTGTTCTCGTTCGTCATCGCCGCGGCCGAGTACGCAGGCAGGCAGACCCGGCGCGTCGAACAGCTCACGTGGAAGGACAGCGTGATCGTCGGCTTCGCGCAGTGCCTCGCCCTGGTCCCCGGCGTGTCGCGCTCGGGAGCCACGATCAGCGCCGGGCTGTTCCTCGGAATGCAACGTGAGCTCGCCGCCCGGTTCGGGTTCCTGCTCGCGATCCCCGCCGTGTTCGCCTCCGGCCTTTTCTCCCTGCCCGACGCGTTCGACCCGGTCGGCGAGGGGATGAGTGCGACCGGCGCCCAGCTGTTCGTCTCGACGGTGATCGCGTTCGTGGTCGGCTACGCGGCGGTGGCCTGGTTCCTGCGATTCCTGGTCCGGCACAGCATGTACTGGTTCGTCGGTTACCGGATCATCCTGGGCACAGTGGTGTTGATCCTGCTCTCTACTGGGACGGTGGCGGCGATATGACGGTTCTCCTTCTCCGGCACGGCCGCTCCACGTCGAACACCGCGCACACGCTGGCGGGCCGCTCCGAGGGCGTCGACCTCGACGACCGCGGCCGCGAACAGGCCTCGGCGCTGGTCGACCGCCTCGCAGGTCTGCCGATCAAGGCAATCGTCCGGTCCCCGCTGCTGCGCTGCGAGCGGACCGTCGAGCCTCTGGCCGCGGCGCTGAACCTGCAACCGGTCGTCGACGAACGCATCACCGAGGTCGACTACGGCGCCTGGACCGGCCGCAAGATCGGCGAGCTGGTGAAAGAACCGTTGTGGAGCGTGGTCCAGCAGCAGCCCAGCGCTGCGGTGTTCCCCGACGGAGAGGGGCTGGCACACGTGCAGGCCCGGGCCGTCGCGGCGATCCGTGACTGCGACCGCAGGCTGGCAGACGAACACGGCAACGACGTGCTGTGGGTCGCCTGCACGCACGGCGACGTGATCAAGTCGGTGCTCGCCGACGCCCTCGGTTCTCATCTCGACAGCTTCCAGCGCATCAACGCCGACCCGGCTTCGGTGAGTGTGATCCGGTACACGCCGATGCGCCCGTTCGTCATCCACGTCAACCACACCGGCACGTCGCTCAACGCCGCGCTGTCGGCGCCTCCCCCCGCAGAAAAGCCTCAGGACGGGGACGTTCCCACCGGTGACGCCGTGGTGGGTGGCTCCACCGAATGAAGCGATCCTGACCGTTCCCGGTATTTTGGAAGTTGCCATGGCCCGCGAAATCCACGTCTTCCGCACACCCGACCGCTTCGTGGCCGGGACCGTCGGCCAACCGGGAAACCGGACGTTCTATCTGCAGGCAGTCCACGACAAGCGCGTCATCTCGGTGATCTTGGAGAAGCAGCAGGTGGCGGTGCTCGCCGAGCGGATCGCCGCGCTGTTGCTGGAGATCAACCGGCGCTTCGGCACACCGATTCCGCCGGAGACCGGTGAGGTCGAGGACCTCAGCCCGCTGGTCACCCCGGTCGACGCGGAGTTTCGGGTCGGCACCATGGGCCTGGGGTGGGACTCGGAAGCCCAGACCGTCGTCGTCGAACTGCTCGCGGTGTCGGAGACCGAGTTCGACGCGTCCGTGGTGCTCGACGATGCCGAGGACGGACCCGACGCGGTCCGGGTGTTTTTGACCCCCGAGTCCGCCCGCCAGTTCGCCACCCGGTCCAACCGGGTCATCTCGGCGGGGCGACCGCCCTGCCCGTTGTGCGAGGAGCCGCTGGACCCCGAAGGCCACATCTGCGTCCGAACCAACGGTTATCGGCGCGGTGCGCTGTCCGGGTCCGACGATGACGAAGGCTGAGGTTCTCGACCGCGGCGACCTCTCCGTGATCGGACGGATCCGCTCCGCGAGCAATGCGACGTTCCTGTGCGAGGCGACCTTGGGCGAAGACGTCGCGCACTGTGTGTACAAGCCGGTGCGCGGCGAGGCGCCGCTGTGGGACTTCCCCGACGGCACGCTGGCCGGCCGCGAGCTCGCGTCCTATCTGGTGTCGGCTGCTCTGGGCTGGAATGTGGTGCCCTACACCATCATTCGTGACGGCCCAGCCGGGCCGGGGATGCTGCAGAGCTGGGTCGACCAGCCCGGCGACGAAGACGGCGACCCCGACGAGGACGCCGGACCCGACCTGATCGACCTGGTGCCCGCGGGCAAGCTCCCGGCCGGATTCCTGCCGGTGCTGCAGGCCTACGACTATGCGGGCGACGAAGTCACCCTGGTGCACGCCGACGACGACCGGCTGCGCCGGATCGCGGTGTTCGATGTGCTGATCAACAACGCCGACCGCAAGGGCGGACACGTCCTGCACGGGGTCGACGGCGGCGTCTACGGCGTCGACCACGGCGTCACCCTGCACGTCGAGGACAAGCTGCGCACCGTGCTGTGGGGGTGGGCGGGCAAGCCCGTCGACGACGACACCCTGGCCGACGTCGAGAATCTGCGCGACGCACTGAAATCCGACCTCGGGGCCGAGCTGTGCAGCCACATCACCCCCCGCGAAGTCGCCGCATTGCGCTCCAGAGTCGTTGCCCTGCTGCGTAATCCGGTGATGCCCACAGCCGACCGGCGACGGCCCATCCCGTGGCCCGCGTTCTGACCGACGCGGCCCTGGCCGCGTCGGTGGCCGAAGAGGCCGGTGACCTGTTGCTCCAGATGCGTGAGCGGATGGGGTTCTACGATCCCTACGCCCTGGGCGACGCCGGTGACATGCGCGCCAACACCCTGATCCTGGACCGGCTGCACCAGGAACGCCCGCACGACGCGATCTTGTCCGAGGAAGCCGTCGACGATGTGTCGCGCGTCGACGCCGACAGGGTCTGGATCGTCGATCCGGTCGACGGCACCTACGAGTACTCCATGCCGGGGCGTGCCGACTGGGCGGTTCACATCGCGCTGTGGCAGCGCATCGGAGCCGATGGACGGGGCACGTTGACCGATGCCGCCGTCGCGCTGCCCGCGCGCGGCGAGGTCTATCGCAGCGACACCGTCACGCCGCCGCCACCACGCGCCGAGGGGCCGATACGGATCACCGCCAGCTCCAACCGGCCTCCCGCGATCCTGTGGCAGATCCGCGACCAGCTCGACGTCCAGCTGTTCCGAATCGGCTCGGCGGGTGCCAAGGCCATGGCGGTGGTCCGCGGCGACGTCGACGCGTACCTGCACGCAGGCGGGCAGTGGGAGTGGGACTCGGCCGCACCCGCGGGCGTGCTGTGGGCGGCCGGGCTGCACGCGACCCGGCTCGACGGATCCCCGTTGATCTACAACCGCCGTGATCCCTACCTGCCGGATCTGCTGATGTGCAGGCCGGAGGTGGCAGAGCCCTTGCTGAAGGTCATCCGGTCGGGAATGAAATAGCCGTGGACGTTGTCCCACACGTCGATGTCTAGAGTCGACGCTATGAAATCGTGGTCGGCGCCGAACGTTCCGGTGCTGCCTGGGCGCGGGCCGCAGCTGCGGCTCTTCGACAGCGCCGACCGCCAGGTGCGGCCCGTGAGTCCGGGTGCCACCGCCACGATGTACGTGTGCGGCATCACCCCGTACGACGCGACCCACCTCGGCCATGCCGCGACGTACCTGACGTTCGATCTGGTGAACCGGCTCTGGCGCGACGGCGGACACGACGTGCACTACGTGCAGAACATCACCGACGTCGACGATCCACTGTTCGAGCGCGCCCAGCGCGACGGCATCGGCTGGCGCGAGCTCGGCGACCGCGAGACGGACCTGTTCCGCGAGGACATGGCTGCCCTGCGGGTCCTGCCGCCCCGCGACTACGTCGCCGCCACCGAGGCGATCGCCGAAGTCGTCGAACTGGTGGAGAAAATGCTGGCCTCCGGTGCCGCCTACGTCGTCGACGACCCCCACTACCCGGACGTCTACTTCCATGCCGGCGCCACCGTCCAGTTCGGCTATGAATCCGGCTACGACCACGACACCATGTCGGCTCTGTTCCGGGAACGCGGAGGCGACCCTGACCGGTTGGGCAAGAGCGACCCTCTCGATGCGCTGCTGTGGCGCGCCGAGCGTCCCGACGAACCCAGCTGGCCGTCGCCGTTCGGCCCCGGCCGCCCCGGCTGGCACGTGGAGTGCGCCGCCATCGCGATGAGCCGCATCGGCACCGTGCTGGACATCCAGGGCGGCGGCAGCGATCTGATCTTCCCGCACCACGAGTATTCGGCCGCTCACGCCGAATGCGTCTCGGGCGAGCGACGTTTCGCCCGCCACTACGTCCACTCCGGGATGATCGGCTGGGACGGGCACAAGATGTCCAAGAGTCGCGGCAACCTGGTGCTGGTGTCCCGACTGCGTCGCGACGGTGTCGACCCGGCAGCGATCAGGCTCGGCCTGTTCGCCGGCCATTACCGCGAGGACCGCTTCTGGAGCCCCGCGGTGCTCGACGAGGCGCAGCAGCGCCTGCACCGGTGGCGCAGCGCGACGGCGCTGGAAGCCGCGCCCGACGCCGCGGATGTCATCGCCAGGGTGCGCCGCTACCTCGCCGACGACCTCGACACCCCGAAAGCAATTGCTGCTCTTGATGGTTGGGCCACCGACGCGTTGTCCTACGGCGGACACGACGCCGATGCGGGCCGGGCCGTTGCCACCGCGGTCGACGCGCTGCTGGGAATTCAGCTCTAACGCCGCGCCACGGGGTAGGTTTCCGCCATGCCTTCTGTGGCCGGAAAAACCGTGTTCATCACCGGTGGCGCCCGTGGTGTCGGCGCGGAGGTCGCCCGGCGTCTCCACGGCAGGGGCGCCAACCTCGTCCTCACCGACCTCGACCGGACGCCGCTGACCGAACTGCGCGACCAACTGGGTGGCGACAGGGTGCACACCGTCGCCGTCGACGTGCGCGACCTCCCCGCGATGGAGGACGCCGCGGCCGGCGCGGTCGATCGGTTCGGCGGCATCGACGTGGTGGTGGCCAATGCGGGTATCGCGTCCTACGGGTCGGTGCTCACGGTGGACCCGAAGGCATTCCAGACGTTGATGGACGTCAACGTCACAGGCGTGTTCCACACGGTGCGCGCGACCCTGCCGTCGATCCTCGACCGGCGGGGCTACGTGCTGATCGTGTCGTCGCTGGCCGCCTACGCCGCGGCGCCCGGTCTGGCCCCGTACAACGCGACCAGGGCCGCCGTCGAACAGTTCGCGAACGCGCTGCGCCTCGAGGTCAGTCACCGCGGCGTCGACGTCGGATCGGCGCACATGTCCTGGATCGACACCCCGATGGTCCGCGACACCAGAGACGACCTGTCCACCTTCGGCGAGATGATCAGCAGGCTCCCGTTCCCGCTGAACCAGACCACGTCGGTCGATAAGTGCGGTAAGGCGTTCGTGACCGGCATCGAAAAGCGCAGCCGGCAGGTCTATTGCCCCGCCTGGGTCGGAGCCCTGCGATGGCTCAAGCCCGTCCTGTCGACCCCGCTGGGCGAATTCCCCGTCCTGAAGTTCGTTCCCGATCTGCTGCCGCGGATGGATGCCGAAGTCGCCGCGCTGGGCCGGTCGATGGGCCGGCGCACCGCAGATCTGGAGGAACGCTGATGCCGAGGCTTCACCGCCTCGGCGCGCTCGTCGCCGCTCTGCTCCTGCTGGTGGCGTGTTCGTCCAGGGACACCGCGAACGACGCAGAGTCCAGCACCGCCGCGCCGCCTCCTGCCGATGCGGCCGTCACTCCGGACGAGGCGCGCGCCATCGCGAAAGAGGCCTACATCTACGGCTTCCCGATGGTCGACAACTACCGCGTGCAGTACAGCTACTTCGTCGACAGAGAAGATCCGGAGTACAAGGGCGGCTGGAACGACGTCCACAGCACCGCGCGGGTGTACACACCGGCCGACACCGCGATCCAGACCCCGAACTCGGACACGCCGTACTCGGCCGTCGGCGCCGATCTGCGCGCCGAGCCGCTGGTGCTGACCGTGCCCCCGATCCAGCAGGACCGCTACTACTCGCTCCAGTTCGTCGACGGATACACCTACAACGTCGCCTACGTGGGCAGCCGCACGACCGGCAACGGCGGCGGGAAATACTTACTGGCCGGGCCGAATTGGCAGGGGGAGAAGCCCGAAGGAATCAACGAAGTCATCCGGTCGGACACCGACCTGGCGTTCGTGCTGTACCGCACGCAGCTGTTCGGCCCCTCGGACCTCGGTGAGGTGGAGAAGATCCAGGCGGGCTACCAGGTGGCGCCGCTGTCGGTGTACCTCAACCAGCCGTCACCGGCTCCCGCGCCTGCCATCGACTTCGTGCCGCCCCTGACCCCGGACCAGCAGAGGACCTCGCCGCAGTTCTTCGAGATCCTCGACTTCGCGATGCGGTTCGCGCCGACGCTTCCCGAGGAAGAGGAGCTGCGGGCTCGGTTCGCCGAGATCGGACTCGGGGTCGAGGGTGGCTTCGACGCCGATGCGCTGACCCCCGAGATGCGCACCGCGATCGAAGGCGGGATGGCCGACGCCTGGGCGGAGTTCAACGGCTTCAAGAAGGACAAGGTCGACACCGGCGTGCTGGGTTCGGCGCAGTTCTTCGGCACTCGCGAAGATCTGAGGGGCAACTATCTGTACCGGATGGCGGGCGCAGTGCTCGGCATCTACGGCAACACCGCGGCCGAAGCCATCTACCCGGGCGCATTCAACGACTCGGCGGGCACGCCGCTCACCGGGGCCGACAGGTACGTCTACCGGTTCCCGTCGGGTCAGTTGCCGCCGGTCAACGCGTTCTGGTCGCTGACGATGTACCAGCTGCCCGCAAGCCAGCTCGTCGAGAACCCGATGCAGCGATACCTGATCAACTCGGCGATGCTGCCGAGCCTGGTCGCCGATCCCGACGGGGGTTACACCGTCTACATCCAGCACGAATCGCCCGGTATCGAGAAGGAATCGAACTGGCTGCCCGCACCGGAAGGGCCGTTCGCCCTGGTGATGCGGTTGTACTGGCCCAAACCCGACGCCCTCAACGGCACGTGGAAGGCGCCGCAACCCGAGAAGGTCTAGCGGCCGCGCCTGCGCAGGTAGCGCTCGAACTCCGCGGCGAGCGCGTCGCCGTCGATCTTGCCCAGTGCCTCGTTCATGTCGACTTCGGCGTCGCCGCGTTCCTCCAGCGACTGGACGTACTCGGCGATCTCCTCGTCCTCGGAGGTCATTTCGGTGACCGCCTGTTCCCACTCCTCGGCCTGAGCGGGCAGGTCGGCCAGCGGCACCTCGATGTCGAGGACGTCCTCGACACGGCGCAGCAGCGCCACCGTCGCCTTCGGGTTCGGGGGCTGCGACACGTAATGCGGCACGGCGGCCCAGAATGTCACTGCCGGGATACCTGCCTGCACGCACGCGTCCTGAAACACGCCCGCGATGCCGGTCGGGCCCTCGTAGCGGGTCTCCTCCAGGCCGAACGTCTTCGCCGAGTCGGGGGAGTACGCCGCGCCCGACACCGGAACAGGGCGGGTGTGCGGCGTGTCGGCCAGCAGCGCGCCCAGGATGACGACGGTCTGCACGTTGAGTTTGTCGGCGATGGCCAGCAGCTCGGCACAGAAGGTCCGCCAGCGCATGTTGGGTTCCACGCCGTGCATCAGCACGATGTCGCGGTCACTGCCGGGCGGGCGGCAGTGTGAGATCCGCATCGACGGCCAGACAAGCTCGCGTGTCACGCCGTCGACCTGCCGGATCACCGGCCGGTTGACCTGGTAGTCGTAGTACGACTCGTCGTCGATCTCGACGATGGTCTCGGCCTCCCAGATGGCGTCCAGGTGCTCCAGGGCATCGCTGGCGGCGTCACCGGCGTCATTCCAGCCCTCGAAGGCGGCGACGATGATCGTGCCGCGCAGGTCAGGCAGGTCGGATCGCTTCGGACCGCCGAAATCCGAGGGAGTCACCAGGCCAGCGTAAGCCCTGGGCTGGCTCGATGACGGGCATCATCGCCGGTGGCGCACCGCAGGAGCGAAATACGTTCGGCGGCAGCCTGGTTAATCTGGTTACGCACGTCATTGCCGCCGAAGAAGTGGGCGTCCGGACGTCGATCTTCTGACGACGTAGACTTTTCACCGTCGAGAGGCGTTGCAACGGCTGTCGGGGCAGATCTCCCCGGTATCCGCCACGCTCGGCAGAGTCAAGGACGCCTTCCGTTACGGAAGGAGTGTTGGTGACCGACTTTGCACCGAACGTCCGCCCGGACTGCACCGAGGAACTCACGGCTGCGCTGCGTCAGCGGATCGTCGTGATCGACGGCGCCATGGGCACCGCGATCCAGCGTGACCGGCCCGACGAGGAGGGCTACCGCGGCGACCGGTTCACCGAATGGCCGACCGCGCTACAGGGCAACAACGACCTGCTCACCCTGACGCAGCCGCAGATCATCGAGGGCATCCACCGCGAGTACCTCGAGGCCGGCGCCGACATCCTCGAGACCAACACGTTCAACGCGAACGCGATCTCGCTGTCCGACTACGACATGGCGGACCTGAGCTACGAGCTCAACTACGCCGGAGCCGCTCTGGCCCGCAAGGCCGCCGACGAGTACAGCACCCCCGACAGGCCCCGCTACGTCGCGGGAGCGATCGGGCCGACGACGCGGACCGCGTCGATCTCACCGGACGTCAACGACCCCGGAGCCCGCAACGTCTCCTATGACCAACTGGTCGCCGCCTACCTGGAGGCCGCCAACGGACTCGTCGACGGCGGCGCCGACCTCATCATCATCGAGACGATCTTCGACTCGCTGAACGCCAAAGCGGCGGTCTTCGCCGTCGAGACGCTGTTCGAGGAACGCGGACGGCGTTGGCCGGTGATCATCTCGGGCACGATCACCGACGCTTCTGGGCGGACGCTGTCCGGTCAGGTCACCGAGGCGTTCTGGAATGCCATCAGGCACGCCAAGCCACTCGCTGTCGGGCTCAACTGCGCGCTGGGCGCGCCGGAGATGAGGCCCTATATCGCCGAGATGGCGCGGATCGCCGACACGTTCGTCTCCTGCTATCCCAACGCGGGGTTGCCGAACGCGTTCGGTGAATACGACGAATCCCCGGAACGTCAGGCCTCCTACATCGCAGACTTCGCCGAGGCCGGCCTCGTGAACCTGGTGGGCGGCTGCTGCGGAACGGCGCCGCCGCACATCGCCGAGATCGCCAAGGCCGTCGACGGCAAGGCGCCTCGCGAGCTGCCGACGATCGACCTGGCCACCCGGTTGTCGGGCCTGGAGCCGCTCAACATCACCTCCGACTCGCTGTTCGTCAACATCGGCGAGCGCACGAACATCACCGGCTCAGCGCGGTTCCGCAATCTGATCAAGGCCGAGGACTACGACACCGCGCTGTCGGTGGCCCTGCAGCAGGTCGAGGTCGGTGCGCAGGTCATCGACATCAACATGGACGAGGGCATGATCGACGGCATCGCCGCGATGGACCGGTTCACCAAGCTGATCGCGGCCGAACCCGACATCAGCCGGGTGCCGGTGATGATCGACTCCTCGAAGTGGGAAGTGATCGAGGCGGGCCTGAAGAACGTGCAGGGCAAGCCGATCGTCAACTCGATCTCGCTGAAGGAGGGCGAGGAGAAGTTCGTCCGCGAGGCGAGGCTCTGCCGCAAGTACGGCGCGGCGGTCGTGGTGATGGCATTCGACGAGCAGGGCCAGGCCGACAACCTCGAGCGCCGCAAGGAGATCTGCGGACGGGCCTACCGGGTTCTGACCGAGGAGGTCGGCTTCCCCCCCGAGGACATCATCTTCGACCCGAACTGCTTTGCGCTGGCGACCGGTATCGAGGAGCACGCCACCTACGGCATCGACTTCATCGAGGCCTGCGCCTGGATCAAGGAGAACCTGCCCGGCGTGCACATCTCCGGCGGTATCTCCAACGTGTCGTTCTCGTTCCGCGGCAACAACCCGGTCCGCGAGGCGATCCACGCGGTGTTCCTGTTCCACGCCATCAAGGCCGGCCTGGACATGGGCATCGTGAACGCCGGCGCGCTGGTGCCCTACGACTCGATCGACCCCGAACTGCGGGACCGCATCGAGGACGTGGTGCTCAACCGCCGCGAGGACGCCGCCGAGCGGCTGCTGGAGATCGCGGAGCGGTTCAACAAAACCGAGAAATCCGAGGACCCGGCTGCGGCGGAGTGGCGCAGCCTCCCGGTTCGCGAGCGCATCACCCACGCCCTGGTGAAGGGCATCGACGCGCACGTCGACGACGACACCGAGGAACTTCGCGCCGAGATCGCCGCCGCGGGAGGGCGGCCCATCGAGGTGATCGAGGGCCCGCTGATGGACGGCATGAACGTCGTCGGCGACCTGTTCGGTTCGGGCAAGATGTTCCTGCCCCAGGTGGTGAAGTCGGCGCGCGTGATGAAGAAGGCCGTCGCGTACCTGCTGCCGTTCATCGAGGAGGAGAAGGTCACTTCCGGGGCCGCGAGCGCGAAAGACACCAACGGCACCATCGTGATGGCGACCGTGAAGGGCGACGTCCACGACATCGGCAAGAACATCGTCGGCGTCGTGCTGCAGTGCAACAACTACGAGGTGATCGACCTCGGCGTGATGGTGCCTGCTCAGAAGATCCTGGACGCGGCCAAGGAGCACAGCGCCGACATCATCGGACTGTCCGGCCTGATCACCCCGTCCCTGGACGAGATGGTCAACTTCGCGGTCGAGATGGAACGCGAGGGTCTGCAGATCCCACTGCTGATCGGCGGCGCGACGACGTCGCGGGCCCACACCGCGGTCAAGGTGTCACCCCGCCGGTCGGGTCCCGTGGTCTGGGTCAAGGACGCGTCGCGCTCGGTGCCGGTCGCGGCGGCACTGCTCGACGACAAGCAGCGGCCGGCCCTGCTGGAGGCGACCGAGAAGGACTACGCGGCGCTGCGGGAACGGCACAACCAGAAGAACGAACGGCCGATGCTGACGCTGGAGAAGGCGCGGGCCAACCGCACGCCGATCGACTGGGACGGCTACACCCCGCCGGTACCCGCCATCGGTCTGGGAGTGCGGGATTTCCAGGACTACGACCTCGCGGAACTCCGCGAGTACATCGACTGGCAGCCGTTCTTCAACGCCTGGGAGATGAAGGGCCGGTTCCCGGACATCCTGAACAACCCGGCGTCGGGCGAAGCGGCCCGCAAGCTCTACGACGACGCGCAGGAGATGCTCGACACCCTGATCAAGGAGAAGTGGCTCAGGGCCAACGGGGTCATCGGCTTCTTCCCTGCGAACGCGGTCGGGGATGACATCGAGGTCTACACGGACGAGTCCCGCTCCGAAGTACTGACCACGTTGTACAACCTGCGCCAGCAGGGTGAGCACCGCGACGGCATCCCGAACCGGTCGCAGGGCGATTTCATCGCGCCCAAAGACACCGGCCTGCAGGATTACGTCGGGGCGTTCGCCGTCACCGCGGGACTCGGCAGCCAGGAAAAGATCGCCGAGTTCAAAGCCGACAACGACGACTACAGCGCGATCCTGCTGGAGTCTCTCGCCGACCGGCTGGCCGAGGCGTTCGCCGAGCGGATGCATCAGCGGGTGCGCACGGAGTTCTGGGCATACCAGCCTGAGGAGCACCTCGACAACGACGCGCTCATCGCGGAGAAGTACGTGGGAATCCGGCCCGCGCCGGGCTACCCGTCCTGCCCGGAGCACACCGAGAAGGTGACGCTGTTCAAGCTGATGGACGTTAAGGAACGCACCGGCATCGAGCTCACCGAGTCGATGGCGATGTGGCCTGGCGCCGCGGTCAGCGGATGGTATTTCTCGCACCCGCAGTCGCAGTATTTCGTGGTCGGTCGGCTGGCGCAGGACCAGGTCGCCGACTACGCACGGCGCAAGGGCTGGACGTTGCAGGAGGCCGAGCGTTGGCTCGCCCCCAACCTGGGCTACAACCCGGAGGACTGAGTTCCGCCGGATTGGGTCGAGGTGGCCTCCGCGTGCCAGAATGTCGGCGTGCGAGCGGTGCTGTGGGACATGGACGGAACGCTCGTCGATTCCGAAAAGCTGTGGGACGTGTCACTTTCCGCGCTCTATGCGTCTCACGGCGCATCGATGAGCCGGGACACCAGGACCGCACTGGTCGGGGCCTCAGCCGAGGAGACCATGCTCACGGTGTACACCGAACTGGGGCTCGACCTCGACCCGGTGGCGATGGCGGAATCGATCCGCTGGCTGCACGACCACACCGCGGGGTTGTTCGACGACGGCCTTCCGTGGTGCCCCGGGGCTCGCGAAATGCTGGAAGCCCTTGTGGCAGAAAGCGTTCCGATGGCTCTGGTCACCAACACCGCCCGTCCGCTCGCTGAGCGGGCGCTCAACAGCATTGGCCGCCACTACTTCTCGATCACGGTGTGCGGTGACGAGGTGCCCAGCGGCAAGCCGGCCCCCGATCCGTACCTGCGGGCGGCCGAGCTGCTCGACCTCGAGCCGTCGGACTGCCTCGCCGTCGAGGACTCGGTGACGGGCACTGCGGCGGCAGAGAAGGCAGGCTGCGCTGTGCTCGTGGTGCCCAATGACGTTCCGGTGCCCGGAGGCCTGCGCCGGCGCCACATCGGGACGCTGGCCGATCTCGATGTCGAAGACCTGCGCCGGATCTACGCCGAGATCGACCGGGAACTGCGCGAACGAACCGCCTGACAGGCGCATAGATGAGCTCACTTCCGGGAACACCCCCGGCGGTAAGTCTCGAGTGCTTGAATGTGATTCGTATCACGCAAACGTGCGGGAAAGGTCGTCGCATGGCCGGTCAGGGTGGTCCAGTCGGGGAGAGCCCGGAGATTTACGAACAAGGCCAGGACTTCTCGTCCGGCAAGACCGCGGTCAGGATCGCATCGGTGGCCGCCCTCGGCGGTCTGCTCTTCGGCTACGACAGCGCGGTGATCAACGGCGCTGTGTCGTCGATAGAGAAGACGTTCGAGATCGGCAACGCCGAGCTGGGGTTCGCGGTCGCGTCCGCCCTTCTCGGTGCAGCACTGGGAGCCATGACCGCCGGCCGTATCGCCGACAGGATCGGCCGCATCGCGGTGATGAAGATCGCCGCCGTGCTGTTCCTGATCAGCGCGATCGGGACGGGCTTCGCCCACGAGGTGTGGACGGTGGTGCTGTTCCGCATCGTCGGCGGGATCGGGGTGGGTGTCGCCTCGGTGATCGCGCCGGCCTACATCGCCGAGACGTCGCCCCCCGGCATCCGCGGGCGCCTCGGCTCGCTGCAACAGCTGGCCATCGTGTCGGGCATCTTCGCGTCTTTCGCGGTCAACTGGGTTCTGCAGAACCTCGCCGCCGACAACGACCCGATGAACGACCTCTGGCTCGGCATCGAAGCCTGGCGATGGATGTTCCTGGCCATGGCGCTGCCGGCGATCCTGTATGGCGCCCTGGCGTTCACGATCCCCGAGTCGCCTCGTTATCTCGTTGCCAGCCACCAGATTCCGGAAGCCCGCCGAGTGCTGACCAAGCTGCTCGGCCAGAAGAACCTCGAGATCACCATCAACCGCATCCGCGAGACGTTGGAGCGTGAGGACAAGCCGTCCTGGAAGGACATGCGCAAACCGACGGGTGGCATCTACGGCATCGTGTGGGTCGGCCTGGGGTTGTCGATCTTCCAGCAGTTCGTCGGAATCAACGTGATCTTCTACTACAGCAACGTGCTGTGGCAGGCCGTCGGCTTCAGCGCCGACGACTCGGCGAAATACACGTTGATCACCTCGGTGATCAACGTGCTGACCACGCTGATCGCGATCGCGCTGATCGACAAGATCGGCCGAAAGCCGCTGCTGCTCATCGGCTCCTCGGGGATGGCCGTCACGCTGATCACCATGGCGGTGATCTTCGCCAATGCCACGGTGAACCCCGACGGCAGCCCGAGCCTGCCGGGTGCATCCGGTGTGATCGCGCTGATCGCGGCGAACCTCTTCGTCGTCGCGTTCGGCATGTCGTGGGGTCCGGTCGTGTGGGTGCTGCTCGGCGAGATGTTCCCGAACCGGATCCGCGCTGCGGCGCTCGGCCTGGCCGCGGCCGGGCAGTGGGCGGCCAACTGGCTGATCACGGTCACGTTCCCCGGATTGCGCGAAAACCTCGGCCTGGCCTACGGCTTCTACGGGCTGTGCGCCGTCCTGTCCGGCCTGTTCGTCTGGAAGTGGGTCATGGAGACCAAGGGCGTGTCACTGGAGGACATGCACGGCGAGATCCTGCGCGAGAACAAAGCCTCCGCCAACTAGGACTGTTCGCGTTCAGCCCACGTTCGTGACCGCCGTGGAGCTCACGTCGAAGACGGCATTCACCCGTTATCCGTCGGCCTGCGATGCCGGATCGCGGCTTTTTCGTTCGGCGTGACAGAATCGCCAAACGTGAAGACCTTCGATGCGCTGTTCGCCGAGCTGAGCGAACGGGCACGCACACGTCCTGCCGGTAGCGGAACCGTCGCCGCCCTCGACGGCGGTGTGCACGGCATCGGCAAGAAGATCCTGGAAGAGGCCGGCGAGGTGTGGCTGGCCGCCGAGCACGAGAGCGATGACGCCCTCGCCGAGGAAATCAGCCAACTCCTCTATTGGACGCAGGTGCTGATGCTCTCGCGCGGCCTGACGCTCGACGACGTGTACGGGAAGCTCTGACATGTTGCGAGTGGCCGTCCCCAACAAAGGGGCGCTCAGCGAATCGGCCTCGGAGATCCTGTCGGAAGCCGGCTACCGGCGCCGCACCGATCCCAAGGACCTCACCGTCGTCGACCCGGCGAACAACGTCGAATTCTTCTTCTTGCGGCCCAAGGATATTGCGATCTACGTGGGATCCGGCGAACTGGATCTCGGCATCACGGGCCGCGACCTCGCCGCCGACGCCGACGCCCCGGTGCGGGAACGGCTGGCGCTGGGGTTCGGTTCGTCGACCTTCCGCTACGCCGCCCCGGCCGGTCAGGACTGGCAGATTGCCGACCTCGCCGGCAAGCGCATCGCCACCGCCTACCCGAACCTGGTTCGTAAAGACTTGTCGGACAAAGGGATCGAGGCCACCGTCATCCGTCTGGACGGCGCCGTGGAGATCTCCATCCAGCTCGGCGTCGCCGACGTCATCGCCGATATCGTCGGTTCGGGACGCACCCTCGGGCTGCACAATCTCGTGGCGTTCGGTGAGTCGCTGTGCGACTCCGAGGCCATCCTGATCGAGCGCGCGGACTCCGGTGCCGATCCCGCCCGCGACCAACTGGCGGCCCGTGTGCAGGGCGTCGTGTTCGGGCAGCAGTACCTGATGCTCGACTACGACTGCCCGCGCACGGTGTTGGAAAAGGCCACCGCCGTCACGCCGGGCCTGGAATCGCCGACCATCGCGCCGCTGGCCGACCCCGACTGGGTGGCGGTGCGCGCGCTGGTTCCACGCCGCGACGTCAACGCCATCATGGACGAGCTCGCCGCGATCGGCGCAAAGGCGATTCTGGCCTCCGACATCCGGTTTTGCCGCTTCTGATCTAGATCTCTCGTCGCGCCGTTCGGCGTGTTAGCGTCCGGATGTCCATCCACCGCACGGAGGTTCGATGACGCAGGTTCTCGTTCTGGTTCTGGCCCTGTTGATCGGCGTGGTCGCCGGCGCGCGTGCGATGACGGCGCCCGCCGCGGTGGCGTGGGGCGCCATGCTCGGCTGGATCGACGTCACCGACAAGTGGTCGGAATGGATGGCCCACCCGATCACCGTGACCGTGCTGACCATCTTGCTCGTCGGCGAATTGATCACCGACCAGCTGCCGAAGACGCCGAGCCGAAAGGTGCCCCCGCAGTTCCTCGCCCGTCTCGTCACCGGTGGCTTCTCGGGCGCTGTGATCGGCAGCGCCTTCTTCCACACGTTCTCGGCCACGGGCGCAGGCGTCATCGGCGCCGTGCTCGGCACGCTGGCCGGCGCTGCGCTCCGTAGCGGGCTGGCCGCCAAGAACAACGGAAGCGACCGCCCCGGGGCCTTCACCGAGGACGTCCTCGCCGTCGGCGGCGGGTTCCTGGTCGCCTTCCTGGTCAGCCTGGTCTAGGCGACTGATGCCGCAGCATTTCGATGCCATCATCGTCGGTGCCGGCCAGGCGGGACCGCCGCTGGCGGGTCGGCTGACCGCCGCGGGACAGACCGTCGCCGTCATCGAGCGCAAGCTCGTCGGCGGCACCTGCGTCAACTATGGATGCATCCCGACCAAAGCACTGGTCGCCAGCGCACACGCCGCCCATGTGGCGCGTCGCAGCGGCGATTTCGGGGTGAGCACGGGCGACGTCTCTGTCGACATGGCGGCGGTGAAGGCGCGCAAGGACAAGATCAGTGGCGGCGACCGTGAAGGTCTCGAGAAGTGGCTCGACGGTATGGAGGGCGCCACGCTGATCCGCGGGCATGCCCGCTTCGAGGACCCCCACACCATCCGCGTCGACGACCAAGTGCTGGAAGCAGATCGCATCTTCCTCAACGTGGGCGGCCGCGCCGTCGCCCCCGACATGCCCGGACTGGCCGACGTCGACTACCTGACCAACGTCGGAATCCTTGACCTCGATGTCGTGCCCGAGCATCTGGTCATCATCGGCGGCAGCTACATCGCGCTGGAGTTCGCCCAGATGTACCGCCGCTTCGGCGCCCAGGTCACCGTCGTCGAGAAGGGGCCGCGGCTGACCGGTCGCGAGGACGAGGATGTGTCGGCGGCGATCAAGGACATCCTCGAAGCCGAGGGCATCACCATCGTTGTCGGCGCCGACGCCATCAGTTTCGCCAAGCGCGAGAACGGGATTGCCGTCACGGCGCGCGACGGGGAGGAACCCGTCGTCGGCAGCCACGTCCTCGTCGCGGTCGGACGGCAACCCAATACCGACGACCTCGGGCTCGACGTCGCCGGTGTGCAGACCGACAGCCGGGGCTACGTGGTCGTCGACGATCAACTACGCACGAGCGTCCCGCACATCTGGGCGATGGGCGACTGCAACGGCAAGGGCGCATTCACGCATACCTCCTACAACGACTTCGAGATCGTCGCCGCGAACCTGCTCGACGACGATCCGCGCCGGGTGAGCGACCGGGTCTCGACCTATGCGCTCTACATCGATCCGCCGCTGGGGCGTGCCGGCATGACGGCCGACGAGGTGCGTAGGTCGGGTCGAAAAGCGTTGGTGGGCAAGCGCCCGATGACGCGCGTGGGCCGTGCGGTGGAGAAGGGCGAGACCCAGGGCTTCATGAAGGTGGTGGTCGACGCCGAGACCGAGGAGATCCTCGGCGCGTCGATTCTCGGCGTCGGTGGCGACGAGGTCGTACACCTGATCCTGGATGTCATGACCGCAAAGCTGCCCTACACGGCGATCTCGCGCACGATGCACATCCACCCGACGGTCAGTGAACTCGTCCCCACCCTGCTGCAGGAACTGGAGCCTCTCGCCTAGACCCTTGACTGTGGCTTGGGTCACAGTAATATGACCACTGGTCACATCAAGCCTTGGAGGCGCGATGCCGACGGTGACATGGTCTCGTCTGGGCGCGGATCGCCGCGCCGCGGTGGTCTCCGCCGCCGAAGCGGAGTTCGCCGCGCACGGGTTTTCCGCGGGCAGCCTCAATGTCATCGCCCGGCGTGCAGGTGTCGCGAAAGGCAGTCTCTTTCAATACTTTGCGGACAAACGCGATCTGTACGCCTTCATCACCGACGTGGGCAGCCAGCGTGTGCGCGAATACATGGAAGGCCAGATCGGCAGACTGGACCCCACGCGCCCGTTCTTCGAGTTCCTGACTGACCTGCTCGACGTCTGGGTGGCCTACTTCGCCGAGCATCCGCGTGACCGTGCGCTGCACGCCGCGGCCAGTTTCGAGGTCGACACCGACGCCCGGGTCAGCGTGCGCGCCGTCGTACACCGCCACTACCTGGAAGTGCTGCGGCCCCTGGTCCGCGACGCGCAGGCCCGCGGCGATCTGAGTGCCGACGCCGACATCGACGCACTGCTGTCGCTGCTGCTGATGCTGCTACCGCATCTGGCGCTGGCGCCCTATGTGCGGGGCATGGACCCGTTGTTGGGGCTTGACGAGCTGTCGCCCGACCAGCCCGCTCTCGTGGTACGCCGCTATGTCGCCGTGCTGTCGGCCGCATTCGGAGCACTCGCCCGGACAGCAGGTACCGCAACAACCGAAGGAGTGAACACATGACGAGGGCACGATCGGATTCGCTGGCCGAAGGCGGCCTCAACTGGAACAGTCTGCCGCTCAAGCTTTTCGCCGGCGGTAACAAGAAGTTCTGGGACCCGGCCGACATCGACTTCTCCCGCGACCGCGCCGACTGGGAATCGCTGACCGAGGTGGAGCGGGACTGGGCGACACGGCTGTGCGCGGAGTTCATCGCCGGAGAGGAGGCGGTGACCCAGGACATCCAGCCGTTCATGGCCGCGATGCGGGCGGAGGGGAGGCTCGGCGACGAAATGTACCTGACCCAGTTCGCGTTCGAGGAGGCCAAGCACACCCAGGTCTTTCGCATGTGGCTCGACGCCGTCGGCATCACCGGGGACCTGCAGGGCTACCTCGACGAGCTTCCCGCCTACCGGCAGATGTTCTACGAGGAACTCCCTTCCTCGCTGGACACGTTGTCGAGTGACCCGTCGCCGGCAGCCCAGGTGCGCGCCTCGGTGACCTACAACCACGTCATCGAAGGGATGATGGCACTCACGGGATACTATGCGTGGCACCGTATTTGCGTCGACCGCGGCATCCTGCCGGGAATGCAGGAGCTGGTGCGCAGGATCGGCGACGACGAACGACGCCACATGGCGTGGGGCACCTTCACCTGCCGGCGTCACGTCGCGGCGGACGACGCCAACTGGTCGGTGTTCGAATCGCGGATGAACGAACTGATACCGCTGGCCCTGCGCAACACCGAAGACGCGTTCGCGCTGTATGACGAGATCCCGTTCGGACTGACGATGGACGAATTCCAGAACTACGCCGCCGACAAGGGGATGCGTCGCTTCGGCACGATCAGCAGCGCCCGCGGACGCCCGCTTGAGGAGATCGACGTCGACTATTCACCACTGCACCTCGAGGACACGTTCGCCGACGAGGACCGCGCGGCGCTGGCCTCCTAGGGGCAGCCGCGGGCGGCGCCGACCTCGTCGATCATCAGCGCCGTTGTACCAGCAGCGTCTGCGCGCAGGTGCCGATGAAGCCATCGCGGTCGAACAGGTCGGCGGTCGTGGCTCCGATGCCGTCAGGGCCGATCGACCCGCGGGCACGCAGGCCGAAATCCTGCCCCTGCGGGAGCCGGTGCAGGTGCACGACGGTGTCGGTGTTCATGAACAGAAACTGCCGCGGATCCAGTGCGGCTCCGATACCGTTCGCCGAGTCGACCACCATGGCCAGCCGCTGCAGCGGAGTCGTCGGCTCCGAATCGACAAGAGGCACAAGGGGAGTCAGCCACGCGACGGCCGAACCGTTGTCATCGGGCTGGCTGCGCCAGTTCACCGTCTCCAGATATCCGGGCGCGTCCTGCCAGGCGTGGGTGAAATCCGTCGTTTCGCCCTCGACCAGGGGCGGATGACGGTCGGTGACCGCGTCACGGGTGTCGCTCGGCGCCAGCAGCCACGCGGTGACGCGGGCCACCGCCCTGCGCGATCCGTCCGGCCGGTCGGCGAGCATCTCGGCGGCCATCATCGAGATACGGCTGCCCGGCCGCTCGACCCAGGCGCGCACCCGTAGGGTCGTCACGGGGATCGCGCCGAGAATGTCGAGGGTGAGCCTTCCGACTCGCAAACCGGTACCGGCGGAGCGGTTTTCGATGGCCTTGGTCAGCAACGCCAGCGGCGGGGAGCCGTGCTGGATCTGCGGATCCCAGTTGCTGCGTGTGCCGTCGGTCGACTCGAAGACGTCGAATTCGCCGTCGGTGCCCAGACGGTGGAACAGGCAGTCGATCACGCTGCCGGCTCTGCCTGCAGCACCGCGTCGGGATCGCCTTCGTCGAGCACCTGAGGCCAACCGGGATACGGCGGGGGAGTGCCACCGAAGACCGGGCAGTGCGCGTGGTGGGCGCACCAATCGCACAGTCGCGACGGGTTGGGCCGGAAATCCCCTGTGACGCCCGCAGATTGGATTGCACGCCAGATCGCCATCAACGTCTTTTCGAAACGCTCCAGCTCGGCGAGGTCGGGGGTGTAGTCGAGCACCTGCTGATCGGCAAGATAGAGCAGCCGCAGCCGGGTGGGCAGCACGCCGCGGGAGCGCAGCAGCGCGACGGCGTAGAACTTCATCTGGAACATGGCCTTGAACTCGGCGAGTGCACGCGCTTCGGGCGGCGCCTTGCCCGTCTTGTAGTCGACGACGCGCATCTCACCGGTCGGTGCGACATCGATGCGGTCGACGAAGCCGCGCAGCAGTGTGCCGTCCGCGAGTTCGACCTCGACCCGCTGTTCGCAACTCTGCGGATCGAAACGGGTCGGATCCTCCAGCCGGTAATAACCCGACAGCAGGATGCGCGCCTGCTCCAGCAGTTCGGCTCGCATGCCCGGCTCGAAGTCGGAGGCCAGCGACGGCTGCTCGGCGACCAGGCGGTCCCAGGCAGGCGCCACGAGGGCCGTCGCGGCTTCCGGCACCCGGTCCGCGGCGGGCAGCGCATACAGCTGCTCCAGAGCGGCATGCACGACGGAGCCCCGGACCTGCGCGGTGGACGACGGCTCCGGAAGTCGATCGATCGCGCGAAACCGGTACAGCAGCGGGCACTGCTTGAAGTCCGCGGCGCGCGACGGCGACAACGCTGGGCGTCTCACCGGCTCGTTCATGGGTTTCACACTAGGACCGCGGTCGGACAACCCCGGAGACCCGGCGCGGCGCGTCTACTGGCAGGCTGATCAACCGTGCGCAGAACAGGCCCCTTCGACTTTGGTGATCGAGTGCAGCTCACCGACGCCAAGGGCAGGCGCTACACGATGCTGCTCAAGCCCGGCGGAGAGTTCCACACCCACCGGGGCATCATCTCGCTGGACGCCGTCGTCGGCCTGCCCGAAGGCAGCGTGATCAAGTCGACCAACGGCGACCAGTTCCTCGTCCTGCGACCGCTGCTCGTCGACTACGTGATGTCGATGCCGCGCGGCGCCCAGGTCGTCTACCCCAAGGACGCCGCGCAGATCGTCCATGAGGGCGACATCTTCCCCGGCGCACGAGTTCTGGAAGCGGGCGCCGGTTCGGGCGCGCTGACATGCTCGCTGCTGCGCGCGGTCGGGCCGGAGGGGCGGGTCACGTCCTACGAGGTTCGCGAAGATCACGCCGAACACGCGCTGCGCAACGTCGTGACCTTCTTCGGCGATCAGCCGCCCAACTGGGATCTGGTGACGGCAGACCTGGCCGACTACGACGGTCCCGAGGTGGACCGGGTGGTGCTGGACATGCTGGCGCCGTGGGACATTCTCGGCACGGTCGCGAAGGCACTCGTGCCGGGCGGAGTCCTGATGATCTACGTCGCGACCGTCACCCAGCTTTCCAAGACCGTCGAGGCGCTGCGCGAACAGCAGTGCTGGACCGAGCCGAGGTCGTGGGAGAGCATGCAGCGAGGCTGGCACGTCGTGGGCCTGGCGGTCCGTCCGGAACACACGATGCGCGGCCACACGGCGTTCCTGATCAGCGCCCGCAGGCTTGCGCCGGGCGCGGTGGCTCCGGTTCCCCTGCGCAAGAAGCGGTTGACCTAGCGCCCACGGTCATTCGTCGGTGCTCTTGAGGAGTCCCCGGCGTGTCGAGAGCAATTCGAGTTCGGGGCGCGCCGCCACGAGGCGCTCGGCGGCATCGAGGACGTCCACCACGTGCGCGCGGTCGGCGGCGACCAGTGCGATGCCGATGCCCGCACGCCGGTGCAGGTCCTGCGCGCCGCTCTCGGACGCGGACACCGCGAACCGTCTCGACAGTTCGGCGATGACCGGCCGGATCACCGAGCGCTTCTGCTTGAGGGAATGCACGTCACCGAGCAGTACGTCGAACTCCAGCCAGCCGATCCACATGGGTCAGCGCGGCGGGGGCGCCGGGGCGGGTTCGAGTTGGAGCAGCAGGTCGGCGGTCTGCCGGGTCAGCTGCCACGACCCGTTCGACGGGGCGAACTCCATCGGATAGCTGAACTCGCCGCCCTGCGGGTTCGCCGGTTTGATGACGATCGTCGTGACGACGTTGCCGGGGACGGCTTGCGACCACGCGAGATCCCGGGCCTCAAAGGTCAGGGGTAATGCGGCGTTGTCACGGAGTGCGATCGCGAACCGGTCGAGGCCGGGAGCCTCGTCGGGCGTGCCCTGTTCGATCAGCATGATTTTCTGATCGCCGGGAACGGCAGGATCGGCCAGCCGGGCCATCACGTCGGTGAGGGCGTTGGCCGGCGGTAGTGGGGGACCGCCTGGCGAGTCGGGGATCGGATCGGCATGTTCGGCCGACGTCGCAGGCGTGGGTGTCGATGACGGGCCGGCGGCGGGCTGCTGCTCCGGTTGACCGCACCCGCTCACAAACCCAGACAGCCCGAGCGCCGCCACACCGAGTGTGGCGGCGCACCGAGCCGAGAAGGCTGGACGCGACAGCGTCACAGTTTTGTTAGAAGCGTCAGCCGACCGCGCTGAGGAGCGCCATGGCGGACTGCTTGGAGATCTGCCAGCCGGTCGGGCTCGGGCCCGCGACGAACGTGACGTTCTGGGACGCGGCGGCGCCCGTCTGCGCGGTCGCGGTGACGCTGGCGGTGGCCACGGGGCCGTTCTGGTCGATGTTGGAGACCACGAAGTTCAGTGGAAAGTAACCCTGGGCGGCGGCATTGTTGTAGCTGTTGTCGGCGACCCTGGATTCAATGCGGCCGAGGCCACCCTGGATGTAGGAGCCCTTCCCACCTGCGAACGAACCCGGGCCGGCGAGCGCGCTCAGCGTCGTCACCAGCGGACCCTGCAGGTCCGGAGCAGGAGCGGCAGGCAGCGGCGCACCGAACGCGCCGGGCGAGGCTGACGCGATCCCGGCGCCGGTGGCAATCGAGGTCACACCCGCGGCTGCACCACCGACCATTGCGGCGGCTGCTGCCCCAGCGGTAAGGCTGGTAACGAGGGATTTCAGGGTCACGGCTGTCCTTCCGTTCGGCCGAACTGATCTAAAGAGGCTAACAGTGTTGCTGGTGTGTCGAATTCCCAGAGCACACACAATGACTGAATCGCCGGTAGCGTTGAAGTTGTTACCGCACCAACATCGGGTGTGGGAAAGGAGCTCAGCATGAGTGAGTCCGAGCGTTCCGGAGCCTCTGACGCCTTTGGAACATCCCCTAGTAGCCACCTGTCCAGCGAAGATGCGGCAGAGCTGGAACAGCTGCGGCGCGAGGCGGCGAACCTGCGCGAACAGCTGGAGAGTGCTGTTGGTCCCCAAAGCGGTTTGCGCAGTGCACGAGATGTTCACCAACTCGAGGCGAGGATCGACTCTCTCGCCGCGAGGAACGCCAAGCTGATGGACACCTTGAAGGAAGCGCGTCAGCAGTTGCTGGCGCTTCGGGAAGAGGTCGACCGGCTCGGTCAGCCGCCCAGCGGCTACGGCGTGCTGCTGTCGGTCCAGGAGGACGACACCGTCGACGTGTTCACCTCCGGCCGCAAGATGCGGCTGACGTGCTCGCCCAACATCGACACCAAGGAACTGAAAAAGGGCCAGACGGTCCGTCTCAACGAGGCGCTCACCGTCGTCGAGGCGGGCACCTTCGAATCCGTCGGTGAGATCAGCACGTTGCGCGAGATCCTGGCCGACGGGCACCGCGCCCTCGTGGTCGGGCACGCCGATGAGGAGCGCATCGTCTGGCTGGCGGAGCCGCTGGTCGCGGCTGAGCATCTGCCCGAGGACGCGTACGCCGCAGACGACGACATGACCGACGACCGGCCCCGCAAGCTCCGTCCGGGCGATTCCCTGCTCGTCGACACCAAAGCCGGCTACGCCTTCGAGCGCGTCCCGAAGGCCGAGGTCGAGGACCTGGTGCTCGAAGAGGTGCCCGACGTCAGCTACAACGACATCGGCGGCCTTGGCCGTCAGATCGAGCAGATCCGCGACGCGGTCGAACTGCCGTTCCTGCACAAAGAGCTTTACCGCGAGTACTCGTTGCGGCCGCCCAAGGGTGTGCTGCTCTACGGTCCGCCCGGCTGCGGCAAGACGCTGATCGCCAAGGCGGTCGCGAACTCGCTGGCCAAGAAGATGGCCGAGGTTCGTGGCGATGACGCCCGTGAGGCGAAGAGCTACTTCCTCAACATCAAGGGCCCCGAGTTGCTGAACAAGTTCGTCGGCGAGACCGAACGGCACATCCGGCTGATCTTCCAGCGGGCCCGTGAGAAGGCGTCCGAGGGCACCCCGGTGATCGTGTTCTTCGACGAGATGGACTCGATCTTCCGCACCCGCGGTACGGGCGTCAGCTCCGATGTCGAAACCACCGTCGTTCCACAGCTTCTCAGTGAGATCGACGGCGTGGAGGGGCTGGAGAACGTCATCGTCATCGGCGCCTCCAACCGCGAGGACATGATCGACCCGGCGATCCTGCGGCCCGGCCGCCTGGACGTCAAGATCAAGATCGAGCGGCCCGATGCCGAGTCGGCGCAGGACATCTTCAGCAAGTACCTCACCGAGGAACTGCCGATCCACGTCGACGATCTCGCCGAGTTCTCCGGCGACCGCGGATCCACGATCAAGGCGATGATCGAGAAGGTCGTCGACCGGATGTACGCCGAGATCGACGACAACCGGTTCCTGGAGGTCACCTACGCCAACGGTGACAAGGAAGTCATGTACTTCAAGGACTTCAACTCCGGCGCCATGATCCAGAACGTCGTCGACCGGGCCAAGAAGAATGCGATCAAGGCGGTGCTGGAGACCGGTCAGCCCGGTCTGCGCATCCAGCATCTGCTCGATTCGATCGTCGACGAGTTCGCCGAGAACGAGGATCTGCCGAACACCACGAATCCCGATGACTGGGCTCGTATCTCGGGCAAGAAGGGCGAGCGGATCGTCTACATCCGCACGCTCGTCACCGGTAAGAGTTCGTCGGCAAGCCGCGCCATTGACACCGAGTCCAACCTCGGGCAGTACCTGTAGTCGACGGCGGTCCGGACCCGTGGCGAGGCAGTTCGCCACGGGTCCGGATCTGCACGTGATGTTCACAGCCCTGTCTTCGTGATGACACCTGGCGCGCGTACTTTTCGCGCCAAGTCACCACGATCGGGAGCCTCATGAAGATTCACGCCGCACGCCTTGTCGCCGTCACGTCGCTGTTGTTAACGACGGCTGTGGGCGCCGCGAGTCCGGCGCTGGCCGACGAGTGGAAGATGCCCGACGTCGAAGGTGAGCTTCTGCAGAACGCGACGGACGCCGTCCTGAAGGCCAGCGACGGCTCCGTCTCGCCGGAGACGTCGGTCGCGGCGGGTCCGCCCTATGAGCAGATCAACCTCACCTACTGGGAGGTGTGCGCGCAGTCGCCGGAAGCCGGCGAGGAGATCTCCGGCGACACGCCTCCCGAGCTCGAGGTGGCCCGGCCCAATCAGTGCTGATCACGCCAGCAGCGAGTAGCTGTTGGCGAAGTCGTCCTGCAGGACGCTGGCCTGTTCCGTCGTGGTGTCCACCCGCAGCGGCTGCTCCAGCGTGCGGGTTCGGTAACTCCACCCGGCGGGCAGCGTGAGCCTGGGGGCCAGGTCCGCGAGGTCGCCCAGCGTCAGGTCGGGATCGACGGTCTGGCTGTAGGTCTGCATGATCCAGGTGCGGCCCTCGCCGTCCGCCAGTTCGAAAACCGGGCTGCCGGCGTCGTAGACGAACGCGGCTTTCCGATCGACGCGGTTCACGGAGTACGGAGACGGGTTCATCGACGACAACGCGACGGTCGCCTGCCGCAGCATCTCGATGCCGCCGAACGTCTTTCGTTCGGTCTCGGTGCCGCCCTCCTTCTCGATGCGGCTCATCAGCCAGTAACGCGGCCCGTTGAGCAGAGCTGCGACGGCCTGATGCTCGGCGGCGAGGGCCTGCGCGTCGAGTTTCGTCCACAGCTCGTCGGGACAGTCGTTGAGTGGATAGGTGTTGTAGACGGTGGCCTGCGGGCCGGTGTCGCCCACATGCACGAGGAGCACCTCGCCGTACCGCTTACCGAAGACGCTCACTGCCCGGCCGTCACGGTGCGGTAGCGGTCGCGGGCCACCAGTGTGAGGCGCAGATCCTCGATCAGCGGATCGAGGAACTGGGCGCGGTACTCCTTGTCGCCGACGGCGCGCGCGGCCAGATACATGAACGTCAGGGCGACCAGGAACATCGTGATCTGGATCAGGGCGTTCGGGACCGGCAGGGTCATCCCGAGGAACTGGCCGTCGGTGGACGCATCGGTCGTCAACGCCGCCAACAAGTCGGGGCTGATCAGGATCAGGCCCAGCGCGAAGAACAGCAGGCCCGTTACCACCGAGACCGTGAGCACCTGGACGATCTGCGACATCGCGAGCACGAACACAACATTGAGCCGTTCTGGTTTGGACAGAGGTACCCGCCGCGGCCGGTCCGGCATCGCGGCGAACGGAGTCCCGGTCAGCTGCGCGGCATCCTCGGGCTGCTTGGCGTCGGGGCGCAGGATCGGGCGTACCCGGCCCAACGTTCCCGACACCAGGAACGCGACGGCGATCAGCATCAGGAACAGCAGCCCCAGCCAGAGCCGGGGACGACTGATGATGCCCGCCATGGTCCAGACCGGACCGTTGAAGAACACCAGAACCGTCAACAGCATCACCGGTAGGGCGCCCAGGAGCAGACTGCCGATGGACGCCAGATTGCCCAGCGTCATCCTGGTCGCCCAGCCCAGGATCGCGCCGACTCCCGTTGCGGTGCAGACGAATATCAGTGCCACGATGATCAGCTCGACGACCACGTCGGCGAAGACGCGGGCGCTGGGGCCCGCGTAGATGCTGCCCAGCGTCGCGATGCTCAGCGAGGCCGCGGAAACCGTCGCGCGGAGGCGGACGTCGTCGGTGCGAGACACCAGCCAACCCGCCACGCCGGCGATCGGGAGGACGAGCAGAATGACCGCGATGACGAACCATTCGGTGCGCGTCGGCGCGCCGTTGATGTCGATCGAGTACTCCCCGGTCACGCCGACGACGAGCAGCGAAAACGTCATCATCACCGCGAGCCCTGCGAGCGCAGGCGCCGACCGCGTCCACACCCGCGCCACCAGGACACCGGGACGCAGCACGGCGGGCAGGCCGTGCCGCAGAAACCAGCGCTCCGCCGCGAGCCGGTCCGCGGTCTTCGGAGTCTCCGCTTTCTCTCGGGTCATAACGGGTAAATCTCACCACGCGAGAGGGCCCTCCGCGCGGACCTTTAGGCTGGTCGGTATGCAACGGATCATCGGAACAGAGGTCGAGTACGGCATTTCGTCGCCGTCCGATCCGACCGCGAATCCGATCTTGACTTCCACTCAGGCGGTGCTGGCCTATGCCGCCGCGGCCGGCATCCAGCGGGCCAAGCGCACCCGCTGGGACTACGAGGTGGAGTCGCCCCTGCGCGACGCCCGCGGTTTCGACCTGAGCCGGTCCTCCGGGCCACCGCCGGTCGTGGATGCCGACGAGGTCGGCGCGGCCAACATGATCCTGACCAACGGGGCGCGTCTTTACGTGGACCACGCGCACCCCGAGTACTCCGCGCCGGAGTGCACTGACCCGATGGACGCGGTGATCTGGGACAAGGCGGGGGAGCGCGTCATGGAGGCCGCCGCGCGCCACGTCGCGAGCGTGCCGGGCGCGGCGAAGCTCCAGCTCTACAAGAACAACGTCGACGGCAAGGGCGCGTCGTATGGATCGCACGAGAATTATCTGATGAGCCGCCAGACGCCGTTCTCGGCGGTCATCGCAGGCCTGACACCGTTCATGGTGTCGCGGCAGGTGATCACCGGTTCGGGACGGGTCGGAATCGGACCTTCGGGTGACGAGCCCGGTTTCCAGCTCTCGCAGCGCTCGGATTACATCGAGGTCGAGGTCGGCCTGGAGACCACGCTCAAGCGCGGCATCATCAACACCCGCGATGAACCGCATGCCGACGCGGACAAGTACCGCAGACTTCACGTCATCATCGGCGACGCGAATCTCGCCGAGACCTCGACCTACCTCAAGCTCGGGACCACGTCTCTGGTGCTCGACCTCATCGAGGAGGGCCCGCAGATCGGGGTCGACCTCAGTGATCTGGTACTCGCGCGCCCGGTGCACGCGGTGCACGTCGTCTCTCGCGATCCTTCGCTGCGCGCGACTGTGGCGCTCGCCGACGGACGCGAGATGACCGCACTCGCGCTGCAGCGGATCTACCTCGACCGCGTCGCCAAGCTCGTCGACAGCCGCGACCCCGACCCGCGGGCCTCGCACGTGCTGGAGACGTGGGCGCACGTCCTGGATCTGCTCGAACGCGACCCGATGGAGTGCGCGAACCTGCTGGACTGGCCCGCGAAGCTGCGCCTGCTGGAGGGTTTCCGTAACCGCGAGAATCTCGGCTGGAACGCACCCCGGCTGCACCTGGTCGATCTGCAGTACTCCGACGTGCGCCTGGACAAGGGCCTCTACAACCGTCTGGTGGCGCGCGGCTCGATGAAGAGACTCGTGACCGAGCAGCAGGTGATCGACGCGGTGGACAATCCGCCGACCGACACCCGCGCCTACTTCCGTGGCGAATGTCTGCGGCGATTCGGTGCGGACATCGCCGCGGCCAGTTGGGACTCGGTGATCTTCGACCTGGGGGGTGACTCGCTGGTGCGCATCCCCACTCTGGAGCCGCTGCGAGGCAGCAAGTCACACGTCGGGGCCCTGCTGGATTCCGTGGACAGCGCCGTCGAACTCGTCGAGCAGTTGACGACCTGATCGCGCTATCCCCAGCAATCCAGGCACCGCCCGGTAGTGTGGTGAGACCGGGGGGCAGACGGTCGAATGCCCGCAAGGGTGAAAAGACTTACGCAGGAGGCGGCGATGGCTCAGGAGCAGACCAAGCGTGGCGGCGGAGGCGGCGATGACGACGACCTCACCGGCAACACGGGTGCCGGCCAGGAGCGCCGCGAAAAGCTGGCCGAAGAGACAGACGACCTGCTGGATGAGATCGATGACGTCCTGGAGGAGAACGCCGAGGACTTCGTGCGTGCGTATGTACAGAAGGGTGGACAGTGACCTGGCCGAATCAAGATAAGTCGGCCTTTTCGTCCGCTCTACCCGGTGCTTTCAGTGCCTCGTCGGCGATGCCCCACGGTGGCGTGAATCCGTCGTCGTTCTCGGATTTCCTGCGCCACCAGGCGCCCCACCTGCTGCCCGGCAGTAGCGGCGGCGGGCCTGCGCCGACGGACGCGGTGCCGCACGGCACCACGATCGTCGCGCTGAAGTTCCCCGGCGGCGTGGTGATGGCCGGTGACCGGCGGGCCACGCAGGGGCACATGATCGCCAGCCGCGACGTCCAGAAGGTCTACATCACCGACGACTACACCGTCACCGGCATCGCGGGCACCGCCGCGATCGCGGTCGAGTTCGCGCGCCTCTACGCGGTCGAATTGGAACACTACGAAAAACTCGAAGGTGTCGCGCTGACGTTCCCCGGCAAGGTGAACAGGCTCGCGACGATGGTGCGTGGAAACCTGGGCGCCGCACTCCAGGGCTTCGTCGCTTTGCCGCTTCTCGCCGGTTACGACCTCGACGATCCGAATCCCGAAGGGGCGGGCCGCATCGTGTCGTTCGACGCCGCCGGCGGACACAACCTCGAGGAAGAGGGATATCAGTCGGTCGGTTCCGGCTCGATCTTCGCGAAGTCCTCGATGAAGAAGCTGTATGCGCAGGTGCGAGATGCCGATTCGGCACTGCGGGTCGCGATCGAGGCGCTCTACGACGCCGCCGACGACGATTCCGCCACCGGTGGACCGGATCTGGTGCGCGGCATCTTCCCGACGGCGGTCGTGATCAACGCCGACGGCGCCGTCGAGGTCACCGAGCAGCAGATCGCGGCAGTGTGCCGAGAGATCATCCAGAATCGTTCGCGGGCCGACACTTTCGGGCCCGACGCCGAGCCCGTTCGAGGTGACGAGCCGTGAGCTTTCCTTATTTCATCTCGCCCGAGCAGGCGATGCGCGAGCGTTCGGAGCTTGCGCGCAAAGGCATTTCCCGCGGCCGCAGTGTGATCGCACTGGCGTACGCCGACGGTGTGCTGTTCGTGGCGGAGAACCCGTCGCGGTCCCTGCAGAAGGTCAGCGAGCTCTACGACCGCGTGGGTTTCGCCGCCGTGGGCCGGTTCAACGAGTTCAACAACCTGCGCAGCGGCGGGATCCGGTTCGCCGACACCCAGGGCTATGCGTACTCACGCCGCGACGTGACCGGCCGTCAGCTGGCCAACGTATACGCCCAGACGCTGGGCACGATCTTCACCGAGCAGGCCAAGCCGTACGAGGTGGAACTCTGCGTGGCAGAGGTCGCGCATTACGGCGAGACGAAAGCCCCTGAGCTGTACCGGATCACGTACGACGGGTCGATCGCCGACGAGCCGCATTTCGTGGTCATGGGCGGCACCACCGAGCCGATCACGACCGCGCTCAACGAGACCTACACCGAGAACGCGAGCCTCGGGGACGCCGTGTCGATCGCGGTGGCAGCGTTGGGGGCCGCCGGCAACGGCGCTGAACCGCGGACGTTGGCACCGTCGACCCTCGAGGTCGCGATCCTGGACGCGAACCGGCCACGCCGGGCATTCCGCCGTATCACCGGGGCGGCGCTGGAAGCGCTGCTGCCCGCGAACGAGGCCGCCGAGGCCGGCGACTCCAGCTCCTAGTCGGGTCGTGTAACTCTCTCGCGCCGAGCGTGCGCGTACGGCGAGAAATCGTCGCTAACTCCGCCCTGGCTGCACGCTGGGCAGCGGAAACCTCGGGTGCGGTTCACGCCCCGCACTCTCAGGATCGCTTCGCGTGTCCATCTTGCGTCATCTCCCGTGAGGGTGGATGATTTTGTTGCGCATAACGCATCGCGTTGCGTAATACGCAACTAAACGTTCACAATCCTTTCAGCACAGGGAAAGCGGTCCAGGCATGCCCAAAGTCGTCGTGATCGGTGCCGGGATCGTCGGCACCTCACTTGCCGACGAACTGACCGCGCGCGGGTGGACCGACGTCACCGTCGTCGACCGCGGGCCACTGTTCGCCACCGGGGGCTCCACCACCCACGCGCCGGGTCTGGTGTTCCAGACCAACCCGTCCAAGACCATGACCGCCTTCGCGAGATACACAGTCGAGAAGTTCAACGCTCTCGACCACCCCGACGGGTGGGCGTTCAACCCGGTCGGTGGTCTCGAGGTGGCCACCACCCCCGAGCGGTTGGCCGACCTGCATCGCAAAGCCGGGTGGGCACAGTCATGGGGCATCGAAGGGCACCTCGTTTCGCCCACCGAATGCGTCCGACTGCACCCGCTCATCGATCGCGATCGCATCCTCGGCGGCTTCCACACTCCGGCTGACGGCCTGGCGAAGGCGCTGCGGGCGGCCGAGGCGCAGGCCCGCCGCGCCGAGGCCAGGGGAGCCACGCTCCGCCCGCACACCGAGGTGCTCGGCATCCTCGACAACGGCCGCCGCGTCACCGGGGTCCAGACCGCCGACGGGGTCATCGAGGCCGACATCGTGGTGTGTGCCGCCGGCTTCTGGGGTGCGCAGTTCGCCAAGCAGGTCGGCCTCGTCCTTCCGCTTGTTCCCATGGCGCACCAGTACGCGCGGACGGGGCAGATCCCCGACCTCGTCGGCCGCAACACCGAGCTCGCCGAGGCCGGCCTGCCGATCCTGCGGCACCAGGACCAGGACCTCTATTTCCGCGAGCACGTCGACCGCCTCGGCATCGGGTCCTACAGCCACAAGCCGATGCCGGTGGACATGACAAGGCTGCTGGCCGACACCGCCGGTGAACCGATGCCTTCGATGATGCCGTTCACCGAAGAGGACTTCGCTCCCGCCTGGGCAGCAGCCGCCGATCTGCTTCCCGCACTAGGGGATTCGAAGGTCGAGGAGGCGTTCAACGGCATCTTCTCGTTCACCCCTGACGGATTCTCGATCATGGGGGAACACCGCGAGCTTGCGGGCTTCTGGGTCGCCGAGGCGGTGTGGGTCACCCACTCGGCAGGCGTCGCCAGGGCCACCGCCGAATGGATCATCGACGGCACCCCGTCCATCGACACCCACGAATGCGACCTCTACCGATTCGAGGATGTCGCGCGCAGTCCCGACTTCGTCCTGAAGACCAGCTCGCAGGCGTTCGTCGAGGTGTACGACGTCGTCCATCCCCACCAGTACCGCACCGCGCTGCGCGGCCTGCGCACCAGCCCGTTCCATGCACGCCAGCGCGAGCTCGGCGCATATTTCTACGAGGGTGGCGGCTGGGAAAGGCCCGCGTGGTATGAGTCCAATGCCGATCTGGCGCAACGGCTTTTCGACGAAGGCCTCGCCGCCCCCGACCGCGACGAATGGGCGGCGAGGTTCTGGTCGCCGATTTCGATCGCCGAAGCGCACTGGACCCGCGAGCACGTTTCGATGTTCGACATGACCCCGCTGACCCGGTACGAGGTATCGGGCCCTGGCGCGGCCTCGTTCCTGCAGCAGATGACCACCAACAACGTCGACAAGAGCGTCGGGTCGGTCACCTACACGTTGCTGCTCGACGAAACCGGCGGTATCCGCAGCGATCTCACTGTCGCCCGCCTGGCACCCGACACCTTCCAGGTCGGCGCGAACTCGCCGATGGACTTCGACTGGCTCGCGCGACGCAAGCCCGCCGACGTGATGCTGCGCGACATCACGGGTGCGACGTGCTGCCTGGGCGTGTGGGGCCCCGACGCTCGCGACGTCATCGCGCCGCTGTGCCCGGATGACATCTCGCACGAGGGTTTCAAGTACTTCCGCGCGCTGCGCACCTACCTCGGCGCCATCCCGGTCACCATGATGCGGGTCTCCTATGTCGGCGAGCTCGGCTGGGAGATCTATGCCAGCGCCGAATACGGCTCCTCCCTGTGGGATCTCGTCGCCGAGGCGGGCGCACCGTTGGGCATTATTGCGGCCGGCCGCATCGCGTTCAACAGCCTGCGTATCGAAAAGGGTTATCGCAGCTGGGGTACCGACATGACGGCCGAACACCAGCCCGCCGCGGCGGGCCTGGACTTCGCGGTGCGCATGGCCAAAGACACCGATTTCATCGGCAAGGCTGCCTTGCAGCAGGCGGGCGACCCCGAGAAGTCGTTGCGCAGCATCGTCTTCGAAGACCCCGCCGCGGTAGTCCTCGGCAAGGAGCCGGTATCTGTCGGCCGACGCTGCGTCGGATACATCACGAGCGCGGGCTTCTCGACGACCGTCGGCCGCACCATCGCCTATGCGTGGTTGCCCACGACGGTGGCCGTCGGCGACGTCGTCACTGTCGCCTACCGCGGCGCGACGTACCGCGCCGTCGTGCACGCCGAGCCCGTCGTGGACCCCGAGATGTCGCGGATCAAGAGGTAGCAACGTGACTTATGACGTCATCGTGATCGGGCTGGGCGGCATGGGCAGCGCCGCGGCCTACCATCTCGCCGCCCGCGGGCAGCGCGTGCTGGGGCTGGAGAAGTTCACGCCCGCACACGACAGAGGATCCAGCCACGGCGGCTCCCGCATCATCCGCCAGTCCTACTTCGAGGATCCGGCCTATGTGCCGCTGCTCCTGCGCGCATACGAACTGTGGGACCAGCTCGCCACAGACAGCGGTCGAGACGTCTACCGCATGACCGGCGGCCTGTTCATCGGACCCCCGGACAGCCTGACCGTGGCAGGCAGCCTACGGGCCAGTCAGGAGTGGGATCTGCCCCACGACGTGCTCGGCGAGAACGAGATCAGGCTGCGCTTCCCGAACTTCACCCCTCACCCGGGTGACGTCGCGCTCTTCGAGGCCAAAGCCGGCTTCGCCCGCCCAGAGCTGACCGTGCAGGCCCATCTGGATCTCGCCGAGAACGCCGGAGCCACTTTGCGGTTCGGCGAGCAGGTGCTGGAGTGGTCCGAAAAGGCCGGCGGCGTCACCGTCCGCACGGCCGCAGGTGCATACACGGCGGGACAGGTGGTGATCTGCCCCGGGGCCTGGGCGCCCCAGCTGCTCACCGATTTCGGGATACCGATCACCGTCGAGCGCCAGGTTCTGTACTGGCTGGACCCGGTCGGCGGCACGGAGCCGTTCGTCGATCACCCGATCTTCATCGACGAGAACGCCTCGGGCATGCAGATCTACGGATTCCCGGCCATCGACGGACCTCGCGGTGGCGTCAAGGTCGCGTTCTTCCGCAAGGGCATCGAGTGCACGCCGGAGACCATCGACCGCACGGTCTACGACCGGGAGATCCGCGAAATGCGCGACCGCACAGCCGAACTGCTGCCCGCTCTGGACGGACCGTGTCTGCACTCCGCGACATGCATGTACTCCAACACCCCGGATCAGCACTTCGTGATCGCCCGTCACCCCGACAGCGCACACGTGACGGTGGCATGCGGATTCTCCGGACACGGCTTCAAATTCGTTCCCGTGGTAGGGGAGATCCTCGCCGATCTCGCCACCACCGGTGCAACGACGCACCCGATCTCGCTGTTCGACCCCCGCAGATTGGTGACGACCTCATGACTGCCGTACAACCGCCCGCCCTGCTGCCGACGCTGGCGGGCAAGTATTACACCAGCGCCGACGTCTTCGCGGCGGAGCAGGAACACATCTTCGAGACCCAGTGGTTCTGCGCGGTGCGGTCCTCGGACCTGGCGCTACCGGGCAAGTTTCGGAAGGTTCAGGTCGGACGCGAAAGTGTGCTCCTGGTGCGCGGCCGCGACGGGCTGCTGCGCGCCTTCCTGAACGTGTGCAGGCATCGTGGTGCCCAGCTGTGCACGGAATCCGAAGGTCAGGTCAAACGAACTCTGCGCTGCCCCTACCATTCCTGGACCTATGCCCTGGACGGCAAGCTCATGGCCGCTCCGAACATCGGAACGCTGACCGACGACGCGGGAGCCCCGATCGACCGGTACCGCTACGGGCTCGTGCCGGTGGCGCTGACCGAGTGGCTGGGCTATGCGTGGGTGTGCCTTTCCGACACCCCGCCGCCGTTCGAGGACGTGCTGGCCGAGACCACCAGGACGCTCGGCGACACCGATGCCATCAACTGCTACGGAATCGGCGGTCTCGATGTCGGGCACCGCGTGGTCTACGACGTCGCGGCGAACTGGAAGCTGATCGTCGAGAACTTCATGGAGTGCTACCACTGCAGCTCCATCCACCCCGAGCTGGTCGGCGTCGTGCCGGAGTTCGCGCGGGGGCTGGCCGCGCAGGCCAATGTCGGACTCGGTGCGGAATTCGGCTCCGACATCGCAGGATTCACCATCGACGGTGGACGCGGGTTCGAGAGGCTACCCGGAATCACCGACGATCAGGACCGCCGCTATTACGCGATCACCGTGAAGGCGAACGTCTTCATCAATCTGGTACCCGACCACGTGATCTTCCATCGGATGTATCCGATGTCCGCGGATCGCACGGTGGTGGAATGCGATTGGCTCTACACCGGTGACGTCATCGCCTCCGATCAGGACGTTTCGCGGTCTGTGGAGCTTTTCCACCGGGTCAACGTCCAGGATTTCGAGGCGTGCGAACGCACCCAGCCGGCGATGTCGTCGCGCGCCTACCGCCACGGCGGGGTGCTCGTTCCGGCCGAACACCACATCGCGGAGTTCCATCACTGGGTAATGTCCCGTCTGGCTGGTGCTCCGGTGTAAACGGCGAGAGGGTCGACAGGGCCATGGACGGTGAACCCGATCTCTGGATCGGTGGATCGTGGCGTCATGCCTCCGACGGCGGCACGCGCTCCATCATCAACCCGGCACATGGCGGCGTTGCCGCGATCGTCGACGAAGCCACTCCCGAGGACGCGCTGGCCGCGGTGGCTGCGGCGAGAACGGCGTTCGACGAGGGAACCTGGCGCGCCACCCCCGTCACGGAACGCGCCGCCCTGCTCGACCGGGTCGCCGATCTGCTGCAGCGCGACAAGGAATCACTGGCTCGCCTGGAGACCATCGACACCGGCAAGACACTGGCCGAGAGCCGCATCGACATCGACGATGTCACATCGGTTTTCCGCTATTACGCCAAGCTCGTCGGCGTAGAAGCAGACCGCGTGGTCGACGTGGGCGACGCCGCCGTGATCAGCCGAGTCGTGCGCGAACCCATCGGTGTGTGCGTACTGATCGCGCCATGGAACTATCCCCTGCTGCAGATGTCGTGGAAGGTTGCGCCGGCGCTGGCCGCAGGGTGCACCATGGTCGCCAAACCCAGCGAGGTCACACCGCTGAGCACTATCGCGTTCGCGCACCTTCTCGACGAGGCCGGCGTGGCCCCGGGAGTGGTCAACCTCGTGCAGGGCAGCGGCGCCGCGCTGGGCGCCGCGCTGACCGACAACCCGGACGTCGATTTCATCTCCTTCACCGGCGGGCTGGCCACCGGCCGCACCATCGCCAAGACAGCGGCCGCACACGTGACCAAGGTGGCTCTCGAACTGGGCGGGAAGAATCCGCACATCGTGTTCGCCGACATCGGGGCTCCGGGTGACAGGGATTCTGGGTGGGACGCCGCGGTCGACCATGTGCTCACCGGGGTGTTCCTGCATTCCGGACAGGTGTGTTCGGCGGGCACCCGCTTGATCGTCGAAGAGTCCATCGCCGACGACTTCGTCGCCGCGCTCGCCGCACGCGCAGCCACGATCACGATGGGCGACGGCATGGACCCGGCGAGCGAAACCGGCCCGCTGGTGTCAGAACAACACCGCGACAAAGTGGAAGGCTATGTGCAGCTCGGCCTTTCGGAGGGTGCACAGCTGATCACCGGTGGCGCCAGACCGGAAGACCCTGCGCTGGCCGACGGCTATTTCTACCTCCCTACGATCTTCGACCAGTGCGACAGGTCGATGCGCATCGTCGCCGAGGAGACCTTCGGTCCGATCCTGACGGTCGAGCGTTTCAGCACCGAAGCCGAGGCGATCGCCCTCGGCAATGACACCGGATACGGTCTGGCAGCCGGGGTCCGGACATCGGACATGGCGCGAGGCGAACGTGTGGTGCGAGCGTTGCGGCACGGCACGGTGTGGCTCAATGATTTCGGCTACTACACCGCGTCGGCGGAGTGGGGCGGATTCGGAAAGTCGGGTAACGGCCGCGAACTCGGACCCTCGGGACTCGCGGAATACCAAGAGATGAAACACATCTGGCACAACACCGCTCCCGGCGCCGCGGGCTGGTTCAAGGGTTAGGGGCAGACATGGTCATCAAGCACGCGGACAGCGGCATGGAGGATTTCGGGTACAGGGAGTCGCTGGACCGCAGCATCGGCAAGTTCGCGAGCTTCGCCGCCGGGGTCAGCTACATCTCGATCCTGACGGGCACGTTCCAGCTGTTCTATTTCGGATTCAGCACGGCCGGCCCCGCCTACCTGTGGTCGTGGCCGCTGGTGTTCGTCGGCCAGATGGCGGTGGCACTGTGCTTCATGGAGCTGGCGGCCAAGTACCCGGTCGCCGGCTCGGTATACAACTGGAGCAAGAAGCTCGCGAGCAGACTGGTCGGCTGGACATCGGGGTGGCTGATGCTCACCGCGTCGATCGTCACCATCTCGGCGGTCGCGCTCGCCTACCAGCTCAACCTGCCGCGGTTGTGGAGCGGATTCCAGATCATCGGTGACGGCACAGGAACATACGACTACGCCGCCAATGCGGTGCTGCTCGGGTCGATCCTCATCGCTTTCACCACGCTGGTGAACGCCCTCGGGGTCAGGCTGATGGCGATGATCAACTCCAGCGGTGTCTTCATCGAGCTGATCGCGGCCGTCCTGATCGTGATCCTGCTGGCCGTCAACGCCGAACGCGGACCGCAGGTCTTCTTCTCCACCAACGGGTACGGCGCGGGGGAGAGCATGGGCTTTCTCGGTGCGTTCCTCGTCGCGTCGCTGGCGTCGGGGTACGTGATGTACGGATTCGACACGGCGAGCTCGCTGGGTGAGGAGACGGTCGAACCTCGTCGCACCGCGCCGAAAGCCATCGCCCGGGCGATCCTGGCCTCCTTCGTGATCGGCGGCGGCATCCTGGTGTTCGCGGTGATGGCCGCGCCGAACCTGGAGGACCCGCAGCTCGGGGAAAGCAGCGGCGGTCTGCAGTACATCGTCGAGCAGGTGATGTGGGGACCGCTGGGCAAGATCTTCCTCGTCTGCATCGTCATCGCGGTCACCGTGTGCTGTCTGGCCGTGCACACCGCAGCGATTCGGTTGTCGTTCGCCATGGCCCGCGACAACGCGTTGCCGTTCGGTGAGAAGCTCGCCACGGTGAACCCGAAGACGCAGACGCCGATCATCCCCGCTGTGACCATCGGTGTCCTGGCGCTGCTGATCCTCGTCATCAACATCGCGAACATCCAGATCTTCACGGTGCTGACCTCGATCGCCATCATCATGATCTACCTGGCGTATCTGATGGTGACGGGCCCTCTGCTCAAGAAGCGGCTCCAAGGCCAATGGCCGCCAGCGGATCTCAAGGAGGGCGGCTACTTCACGATGGGCCGGTGGGGGTTGCCGGTGAACATCCTCGCGGTGGTGTGGGGTATCGGCATGGCGATCAACCTGGCCTGGCCGCGGGTGGCCGTCTACGGCGAGCCCTGGTATTTCACGTGGGGTGCCTTCCTGTACATCGGCATCATTCTCGGCGCCGGTCTGCTGTGGTACGCCCTTAAGGGCCTCCACCACATCGGCACCCTGAAATCTCATGCCGCAGAGACGGTCTCGGGAGTCGCTACGGATGGCTGAGGCAACGTTCGACTACGTTGTCGCCGGTGGCGGCACCGCGGGCTGCGTGCTCGCGGCGCGGCTGTCCGAGGACCCCGACGTGACGGTGTGTCTGATCGAGGCAGGACCGTCGGACGTCGGCGACGACGCGATCCTGGTGCTCTCGGAGTGGATGCATCTGCTCGACTCCGGCTACGACTGGGACTATCCGGTGGAACCGCAGGAGCGCGGCAACTCGTTCATGCGGCACGCCAGGGCCAGGGTGCTGGGAGGGTGCTCCTCGCACAACTCGTGCATCGCGTTCCACCCGCCCGCCGAGGCGCTCGACGAGTGGGTGCAGATGGGCGCGACGGGGTGGGGCGCCGCCGAGGTGCTTCCGCTCGTACAGCGCCTCACCGAGACCGTTCTGCTGCGTGACGTTCCGCCCGAAGATCCCTGCGGCAAAGCGGTTTTGGAAGCTGCCGCGCAGGTGGGCCTGCCCACGGTGGCGTTCAACCGTGGTGAGACGGTACGAAACGGGGCGGGCTGGTTCCAGATCAACGGCGGCGAGGACGGTATCCGCAACTCGACGTCGAAAGCGTTCCTGCATCCGATCCTGGGCACCCGGAAGAACCTGGAAGTCCGCACCGACTCCTGGATCTCGGAAATCCTGTTCGACGGATCACGGCGTGCGATCGGGGTACGTCACCAGCGGCCGGACCTCACCGGCTACGACACGGTGTCTGCCCGCCGTGAGGTGATCGTCACCGCAGGGGCAATCGACACCCCGAAGTTGTTGATGCTCTCCGGGATCGGGCCCACCGCCCATCTGCGGGAGATCGGCATCGACGTCCGCGTCGACTCGCCTGGCGTCGGAGCCAACCTCGACGATCACGTCGAGGGTTTGGTGTTCTGGGAAGCCGCCCAGCCGATGGTGACGACGTCGACGCAGTGGTGGGAGATCGGCCTGTTCACCACCATCGATCCGGTTTTTCCCGGCGGCGCGGCACAGCCCGATCTCATGATGCACTACGGCAGCGTGCCCTTCGACATGAACACGCTGCGCCACGGATATCCCACCACCGACAACGGATTCTGCCTGACGCCCAACGTGACTCAAGGTCGGTCCCGTGGGACGGTGCGCCTGCGGTCCCGGGATTTCCGTGACCGCGCCAGGGTCGACCCCCGCTACTTCACCGATCCCGAAGGCTACGACGAACGGATCATGCTTGCCGGCGTCAAGCTCGCCCGCAGCATTGCGGCACAACAACCTCTGGCTCCCTGGGTGGCTCGCGAACTGGCGCCAGGACCCGAGGCCACCACCGACGACGAACTGCTCGACTACATCCACCGCTGCCACAACACCGTCTATCACCCCGCGGCGACCGCCCGGATGGGGTCGATGTCGGACCCGATGGCGGTTCTCGATCCGCAACTGCGGGTCAAGGGGGTCACAGGCCTGCGAGTGGTGGACGCCTCGGCGATGCCGAAGCTGCCTTCGGTCAACCCGAACATCACCGTGATGACCATGGCGGAGAAGTGTGCCGACCTCATCCGAGAAACCTGACCGGCAGAGTCTTCCCGAGTTCCTGGCCGAGCACACGCCGTTCCAGGGGTCGACGGCGGCTGAACTCGCCGAACTCGCCGCCGGGGCGTCGATCGAGGAGTTCGGGACGGGTGCCGTCATCGCCGACTACTCGCGGCGCGTGCCCGACGAGGTGTGGATGGTGTGCGACGGCGCCGTGGCACTACGGGCCAGCGGTGACGGGACTCTCATCGACATCGTCACCCGGGGCGGGATCTTCGGCTACACCCCGCTGCTGACCGGCGCGGGCATGGACTTCGAGGCCCGGGCCACCACGGCGAGCACGCTGATCAGGCTGCCCGGCGCGCGCGTTCGCGCGCAGTTCGCCAAACCGGCGGGGCTGGCGTTCTTGGCCTCGTCGGGCTGGCCCCGGGCCGCGGAGCGATCGACCATCGCACCGGCCACCGACAGCAGGCCCGTCGCCGAACTCATTCATGGTGAGGTCCTGGTGGTCGCTCCGACCGACCCTGTCCGCGACGTCGTCATCCGGATGACCGAGCACCACGTCTCCTACGCGTTGATCCGATTGCGCGACGGCAGTCTGGGCATCTTCACCGATCGTGACCTGCGCACCCGCGTGGTGGCCGCCGGGCTCGGCGTGGACGTAGCCATCGAGCAGGTGATGAGCGCGCCCGCCCGCACCGTCACCACGGACCTGTCCGCTGACAGCGTGCTGATGGAGATGCTCGAATGCGGGCTGCGGCACATGCCGGTGCTGACGCCGCGCGGTGAAGTCGTGGGAGTACTCGAGGACGCCGATCTGCTCGCTGCCTCGGCGCGGCAGAGCTTCATGCTGCGTCGCGCCATCGCCGAGGCCGGCGATGCGGCGCAGCTGCAGCACGTCGGGCAGCGCGTGACCGGTACGGCCGTCGACCTTTTCCGCAACGGCACCAAGGCCGCTGCGACCAGCGCCATCCTCGCGGTCGTCATCGACAGCCTGGTACGTCGAGTCCTCGAAATCGTGCTCGCCCAATCGCATTCCGGGCTCGTCGACGGCTTCGCCTGGTTGACGCTCGGCAGCGTCGCACGCCGTGAGGCGATGCCGTCCTCCGACGTTGACAGCGCCCTGTCGGTGCGCGACGATCTCGGGGACCGCGCATCTCAGCTGCGGGCGACCGCCGCCGAGGTGCACAACCTGCTCGAGGCGTGCGGTCTGCCCCATGATCGCAACGGAGCAACCGCAGCATCAGCGAGATTCGCCAGGACACAGTCCGATTGGCGCGACGCCGCCCGAGGCTGGCTGGACGACCCGCTGCAGAACCGGGGCCTGATCATGTCCTCGTTGATGATCGATGCGCGGGTGGTATGGGGTGACCAGTCTCTGCACACCGTGCCGGCGGCATTCCACCGGATCCGCGACGAGCATCCGAATGCCCTGCGGCTGCAGCTACTTGACGTGCTGTCGGGCAAGGTGCGAACCCGTTCGCTACGCGATGTGCTGTCACGACGTGGCGGCACCTTCGATCTGAAGAACCACGCCGTCACCCCGATCGTGAACCTGGCCCGGTGGGGCGGGCTGAATGCCGGCGTCACGTCGGCGGCCACCCCGGCCCGGTTGGAGGCCGCGGCACAAGCCGGCGTGCTGAGCGACTCCGATGCCCGCACCCTGTGCGAGGTGTACGCGATGGCGCAGCGGCTCCGGATGACCCACCAGGTCGAGCAACTCGCCGCTGGGCACACCGCGAACGACATCATCACCATGTCGGAGTTGTCGCCGCTGAACCGCAGCCTGCTCGGTGACGGGCTGCGAGAAATCGCGGCGGTGCGGCGGCGTGTCGGCAACCTCGGGCTCACGGGCATATAGTCTGGTTGCGCAATGGTCAAGGACGACAGCACCTCAGCGGGGGATCCGCCCGCCGCTGTGCAGTCCGTGGACCGAGCTCTCACGGTTCTGGAGATCGTCGCTTCGCTCGGCCAGGCCGGCGTCACCGAGATCGCCGCCGAACTCGGCGTGCACAAGTCAACGGTGTCGAGACTGATAGCTGTCCTCGAGGCGCGCGGTTATGTCGAACGGGTTTCCGAACGCGGCAAGTATCGGCTCGGTTTCGCCATTCCGCGGCTGGCCCACGTCGCGGGCGGTCAGAGCGACCTGGTCAAGCTCGGCCAGGCTGCATGCGACATGCTCAGCGTCGATGCGGGGGAGACGACGAACCTCGCTGTGCTCGACCAGGACCGCATCGTCAACATCGTCGAGTCGATCGGCCCGGCGGAGATCACCTTGCGCACCTGGGTCGGGCAGAGCTGCCCGGCATACGCCACCTCGAGTGGCAAAGTATTGCTGGCCGGCCTCGACCCCAACGACGTGCGGTCCCGGGTACCGGTGCCGATCACGGTCTTCACCGATCGCACCGTCCGCAGCGTCGCCGACCTGCAGGACGAGCTGTCCGTGGTGCGCGAACGTGGTTGGGCCAGCGTCAGCGAGGAACTCGAGGTCGGACTGAATGCCGTCGCCGCACCCGTCTACGGTGCGCACGCGCAAGTCGTTGCGGCGCTCAGTGTTTCGGGACCGGCGTACCGGCTGGCCCCGGAACGGTTCGAAGAGGTCGCCAAGCAGACGATAGCGGCGGCCGACGAGATCAGCCACCGGCTGGGCTGGACCGCGCGAGAATAGGAGCTCAGCGCACTGTCTGCCCATCGAGGACGGCGCGACGCACCGTCTCCGAATCCCCGGTGATGACCGCCAGGATCGTCCGCCACGAGTCCGAGGGCCGGTTCAGCATTCCACTGTGGGCGTCCCAGCCGGCGACGGGCCCGCCGTCGTCGTAATCGCCTGCAGCCAGCGGGATCACGGTACGGAGTTCGTCGGGGTCGCTGCCGTGGGGCCCGCCGGGAATGCCCTGCACCAGCTCGATGAAATCGCCCGGCGCGGTCATCGAGAACCGCGTGACATGCGGGTTTCGGTTGTGCCAGTCCCCGGGATCGTCCACGCCGACCCCAGCCCCCGCCGCCGCGAGGAACAGCGTGCGGTCCGACGTCAACCCCAAAGTCTCGGCGGTCCCGACGATCGATCCGCCGTAGGAGTGTCCGATCACGGTCACCGGCACCCCGGCGCCCACCCGTCGGTCGACGTCCTCGGTGAAGGCGACCAGGCGCGGCGCCATGTTCAATGCAAAGCCGGGGTCCGCGGATTGCCACACCTCGAATGGTCCGCGCACCTGAGGGAAAGGCCCACCGAGGTAGGTGAGGACCGCAACGTCACCACGCGTCTCCGACACGAAGCGACGCGCCGTCGCGGTGTTGGAGGAAGAGCCCTCGATCGTGGTGTTCACCCCGGGAACCAGTACGGCGACGCTGCGCGCGGTCGCGAGGTCCCCGTTGAGTTCGACCAGCGATGCGCGGGCAGGATCGAAGGCGACGATCTTGCGTGGAATACGTTGTCCACCTTCGGGATTGTCGGTCTCGGCGAGAAGTGTGCGATAGAACGCGATGCGCCGGCCGGACGGCGGGTCGGCGCCGCTCTCGGCGAGAATCGCCGCCGCGACGTTGAGGCGATTCGCGGCGATGCGCATGTCCCACGGAACGCCGTCGGTGTTGCCGACCTGATGGGGGAAATCGGCGATGAGGCGGCTGCGCTGCTCGGTGCTCATCCCCGCGATCTGGGTGGCGATCCGGTCCTGGCTCATCGCGGGCCACGCATCGACCACGTCGGCCGCCTGGACGGGCCAGGCGCCGGCGGGCACCGTGGCCGCAGGCGTCTCGGATATGTCGGTGTCGGCCAGCGCCGACGTGATGTCGTGGGCCGCATCGGCATCGGCGCCCTCGAGCCGGCGCAGGGCCTCTCGGATCCGCACGCCGAGCTCCGCGGCGCGAAGCTCGAGCATCTCTGCCGCCGCCGCGTCCTGGCCGCCCGCGAGCAACACCAGCAGCGGTGTCGGTGCGGACGCGACGGTCACCGTTCCGTCGTCGGCGACGTCGAAGCCGTGCGCGCGCGCTTCGTCCACCTCGGAGAGGACGCCGTCGCGGGCCGTCGCCATCTGCAGGGCGCCGTCGTCGGCGGCCACGGATGCAGTCACCAGCCGGCGCGCCACCTCCGCGGTGTCGGCACCGATGCGGCGGCCGCGTTCTCGCGCGGCATCGGCAGCGGCGCCGATCCAATGGTCCTGGCTTCGATCCGACATGCCGAGGGCATCGTCGACGCGGTCGCGCAGCCGGCGGGCCGCGTCGTCGAGGTCTCGGGCCAGAGTCGAGAGTGACTCGGGGCGCCAGCGTCGCGCCATGGAGACGGTCACCGTGCTCATCTCGGCCCGAATCGCTGTCCGTTGACGGCATCGGCGTGCTCGAATGCTTCCGCTGACGCGCGTGCCGCCATCGCCCAGCCCACGAGGTCCGCCGACAGCCCGTCGACCTGGCCGGTGATCAGGTCGGCGACGGGCACGGCGCCGACGGACGAGCCGGGGAGCGCGTCACCGTCGAGTGCCGGCCAGGACATGCCTGTGACGTCGGATGCCGCAGTCCGGAAGCTGTCCGCCACGGCGCGCAGACGGTCGAGATCGACGTGCGCGATTTCGCCCATGGCTCATGCTGACAGCCGCGCACGGCGGCCGGCCGAGTTATCCACAGGGCCTGGAGCGGGTGTCCGACCGTCGTGTGAGCCAGACAACTTGTAGTCTCGGTGAGGTGCAGCGACGAATCATGGGCATCGAGACCGAATTCGGTGTCACCTGCACGTTCCACGGCCACCGCCGGTTGAGTCCCGACGAGGTCGCCCGCTATCTGTTCCGCCGGGTGGTGTCGTGGGGACGTAGCAGCAACGTCTTCCTCCGTAACGGTGCGCGCCTCTATCTCGACGTGGGCAGCCACCCCGAATACGCGACCGCCGAGTGCGACAGCCTGACGCAGTTGGTCACCCACGATCGCGCGGGTGAGCGGGTCCTGGAGGACCTGCTGATCGACGCCGAGCAGCGACTGGCCGACGAGGGCATCGGCGGCGACATCTATCTGTTCAAGAACAACACCGACTCGGCCGGCAACTCATACGGCTGCCACGAGAACTACCTGATCGTGCGCGCCGGCGAGTTCTCCCGGATCTCCGACGTGCTGCTGCCGTTCCTGGTCACCCGCCAGCTGATCTGCGGTGCCGGCAAGGTGCTGCAGACGCCGAAGGCGGCGACGTACTGCCTGTCCCAGCGCGCCGAGCACATCTGGGAGGGCGTCTCCAGCGCGACGACGCGGTCCCGGCCGATCATCAACACCCGCGACGAACCGCACGCCGACGCCGAGAAGTACCGACGACTGCACGTCATCGTCGGCGACTCCAACATGAGCGAGTCGACCACGATGCTCAAGTTGGGTTCGGCATCGTTGGTGCTGGAGATGATCGAGGCGGGCGTCGCGTTCCGCGATTTCTCACTGGACAATCCGATCCGGGCGATCCGTGAGGTCAGCCACGACCTGACCGGGCGGCGGCCGGTGCGGCTGGCCGGCGGCCGGCAGGCCAGCGCGCTGGATATCCAGCGTGAGTACTACGCCCGGGCCGTCGAATACCTGCAGACCCGCGAACCCAACACCAACATCGAGCAGGTCGTCGACCTGTGGGGCCGCCAGCTCGACGCCGTCGAGAGCCAGGACTTCGCCAAGGTCGACACCGAGATCGACTGGGTGATCAAGCGCAAGCTGTTCCAGCGCTACCAGGACCGCTACAACATGGAGTTGTCCGACCCGAAGATCAGCCAACTCGACCTCGCCTATCACGACATCAAACGTGGCCGCGGCGTGTTCGACCTGCTGCAGCGCAAGGGCCTCGCGGCGCGGATCACCACCGACGAGGAGATCGAGGCTGCGGTCAACACCCCGCCGCAGACGACGCGTGCCAAGTTGCGCGGCGAATTCATCAGCGCCGCGCAGGAAGCAGGCCGCGACTTCACGGTCGACTGGGTGCATCTCAAGCTCAACGATCAGGCGCAGCGCACCGTGCTGTGCAAGGACCCGTTCCGGTCCGTCGACGAGAGGGTCAAAAGGCTCATTGCGAGCATGTGAGCCTGTGCACTGACACCGCGTAGTCGCCGCCGTCGTACGGGTCGCGGTCCCACGTCGCCCACCGGTCCGCCAGTTCCAGGCCCGCCGCAGCGGCCACCTCGTCATAGCGGGCCAGCGTCAGCCGCCCCGTGCCGAGCTGGAACCCGGCGACCAGCAGCCCACCCGGTGTCAGACGGTGCGCGAGCTGGGCGACGACGGTGGCCTCGGTGCCACGGTCGAGGAAGATCATCACGTTGCCCGGCATCGCGACGATGTCGAACGTCTCTTGCAGATGAGTGTCGGTCTCGACGAGGTCGGCCTCGATCCACCGGACATGCGGCGCTTTCGCCCTGGCGGCCGACAGCATGGCGGGGTCGGCGTCGATACCTGTGACGGAGAACCCGCGGGCAGCGAGTTCGATTGCGACTCGGCCGGTTCCGCAGCCCGCGTCCAGCACGCGCGTACCGCTGGAACCGCGCAGCAGTGTCTCGATGAGGTCGGCTTCGCCGTGCACGCTCGCCCCGGACGCCGCAAGGCGCTCCCAGCGCGCGTCGTAGTCGTCCCCGCGGGGCCTGTCGGACTGCTGCCACCGAGTGCTCATCGAGTCATTGTGCCGGGGCGCGCCGTTACGGGCGCGCAGCGGGATCCCCCGCACGCTTTAAGCTCTACAGCCGTGGGGATCTCGAAAGTCGAACGCCTGATGAATCTCGTCATCGCGTTGTTGTCCACGCGGTCCTTCATCACCGCGGAGCGGATCCGCGAAACCGTTTACGGCTATTCGGACGAAGCGAGCGATGAGGCGTTCTCGCGGATGTTCGAACGCGACAAGAACGAACTACGCGACCTGGGCATCCCGCTGGAGACCGGCCGCGTGTCGTCGACCGACCCGGCCGAGGGCTACCGCATCAACCGCGACGCCTACGCCCTGCCCGCGGTGGAACTGACCCCCGACGAGGCTGCCGCCGTCGCCGTCGCGACCCAACTGTGGGAATCGCCCGAACTCATCACGGCGACCCAGGGAGCGCTGCTGAAGCTGCGGGCCGCAGGCGTCGACATCGAAGCCGCCGACGACGACATCGCGATCACCTCCACGGCGGCGTTGCCGGGGTTGCGCGGTTCGGAGGAAGTCCTCGGAATCCTGTTGTCCGCCATCGATTCCGGACGTGCCGTGCAGTTCCGGTACCGCCCTGCGCGCAGCGAGCCGTACGCGACCCGCACGTTGGAGCCGTGGGGAGTGGTCACCGACCGGGGGCGGTGGTACGTAGTGGGCCACGACCGCGACCGCGACGCGGTCCGGACCTTCCGGCTCTCGCGCATCGGTGCCGATGTGATGCCGATCGGCCCCGCGGGCGCGGTGAGCATGCCCGAGGGGACCGACCTGCGCGACATCGTCGCCAAGGTCGTGGGGGACTGGCCGGCGGCTGGTCAGGCCACGGTCTGGGTCGCCGAGGGCCGCGCGACCGCGCTGCGCCGCCGCGGCACGGTGATCGGCCCCAGAACCATCGGTGGGCGAGCCGGAGACGAGCTCAGCATCGACATCGGTATGTTCGACCGGCTCGCCCGAGAGGTGGCCAGTTACGGCGCCGACGCGCTGGCACTCGAACCGGAGTCGCTGCGCCGCGACGTCATCGCCCGGCTCGAGGCGCACCTGGCGCCGGTCGGCGCCGACGGGAGGGGCGACCGGTGACGGCTATCAGTGCTCGGCTGGTGCGGCTGCTCAACATGGTGCCGTACTTCCAGGCGAACCCGAAGATCACCTACGCCGAGGCCGCGACCGATCTCGGGGTCAGCGTCAAACAACTCCGCGACGACCTCAACCAGCTGTGGATGTGCGGTCTGCCGGGCTACGGCCCCGGCGATCTCATCGACTTCGAATTCTCCGGCGACACGATCGAGGTCACGTTCTCGGCGGGTATCGACCATCCTTTGCGCCTGACCTCACCCGAAGCGACCGGCGTGCTCGTGGCGTTGAGAGCATTGGTCGACGTCCCGGGGATGGTCGATCCCGAGGCGGCCCGCAGCGCGATCGCCAAGATCGAATCCGCGGCGGGCGCTGTCGGGCACGGCGTCGAGGGCGCCGCGGTCGACGAGCCGGCGCCGATGGAAAGCGAGGCCGCGGCGGCGGTGCGCACCGCGGTACGCAACGATCGCGCGCTGGCGATCGAGTACTACTCGGCATCTCACGACATGCTGTCCAGCCGCGTCGTCGACCCCATCCGCGTGGTCCTCGTCGCCGACCACAGCTACCTGGAGGCCTGGTGTCGCACCGCCGAGGCGGTGCGCCTGTTCCGGTTCGACCGGATCGTGGACGCGCGGGTCCTCGACGAGCCGTCGTCGCCGCCGCCACCGGCGGTGCAGGCGGGCCCCGACACGTCTCTCTTCGATCCCGACACCGCGGACCCGTCCCTGCCGACCGCGACACTTCTCATCGACCGTTCCGCGGCATGGATGTTCGACTACTACCCGTTGCGGGTGCAGCGCGAGTACCCCGACGGCTCCTGCGAGGCGGCGATGACGTACGCCTCCGATCAGTGGATGACGCGCTTCGTGCTGGGCTTCGGCGCCGCGGTGCAGGTTATTCGACCGGCGGAATTGGCCGACCGGGTCCGGCAGTCCGCCGCGGCGGCACTGGAGGCGTATCGGGTCGGCATCGACTCGCCGGGCGAGTAAGCTTGGCGCAGACGTCTGGAGGTAACCAAATTGGGTGGTCTACAACCCTGGCACTGGCTCATCGTCATCGCCGTGTTCGTGCTGCTTTTCGGCGCCAAGAAGCTCCCGGACGCAGCGCGGTCACTCGGCAAGTCGATGCGCATCTTCAAGTCCGAGATCAAGGAGATGCAGTCCGACTCGAAGCCGGAGAACTCGGACAGGCCCGAGCAGCCGACGCAGATCGCGTCCGAACGGGTCGTCGACCCTTCGACCGGATCGACCGCGTCGGACAAACGCCCGGCCTGATCGGACAGCTCGTGAACGCGGCCACCGGCCGCGTTCGTGATTTCGCGCCTGTGAGCAACACCTAGGCAGCCCCAGTGCAGACACCCGGATTCTTCAAAAAGCTCGATCCCCGGCAGCGGCGTTCACGGGTGAACCCCGACGGCACGATGTCGTTGGTCGACCATCTCACCGAGTTGCGCACCCGGCTGCTGATCGCGGTCCTTGCCGTCTTGGCGACGACGGTCCTCGGCTTTCTCTGGTACAGCCACGGTTTCCTGGGGCTACCGAGTCTCGGGGACTGGCTGCGGGGGCCCTACTGTGCGCTTCCCGACTCGGCCAGGGCATCCATCACGCCCGACGGGGAGTGTCGGTTGCTCGCCACCGCGCCGTTCGACCAGTTCATGCTCCGCCTGAAGGTCGGCATGACCGCCGGCGTCGTGCTGGCCTGCCCGGTTTGGCTCTATCAGCTGTGGGCGTTCATCACCCCCGGCCTGTACGCCAAGGAGCGCCGGTTCGCCGTCGCGTTCGTCATGGTCGGGGCGGTGCTGTTCGTCGCGGGCGCGATCCTCGCCTACGTGGTGCTGTCCAAGGCGCTGAGCTTTCTGTTGACCGTCGGCAGCGACGTGCAGGTCACCGCACTCTCCGGCGACCAGTACTTCGGCTTCTTGATCAACCTGCTGTTGGTGTTCGGCATCAGCTTCGAGTTCCCGCTGCTGATCATCATGCTCAACCTCGTCGGCATCCTCACCTACGAACGGCTCAAGGCATGGCGGCGCGGCCTGATCATGGGGGTGTTCGTATTCTGCGCGTTCGTCACACCCGGGTCGGACCCGTTCTCGATGCTGGCGCTCGCGCTGGCTATGACCCTGCTGATGGAGATGGCGATCCAAGTCGCGAGGATCAGCGACAGGCGGAAAGCCCGCCGCGCGGCACTCGAAGACATTCCCGACGACCAGGCCGCCCCCATCGGCAGGGCCGAAACCATCGAGGCGCCCACCGCGGTGCCGACGCCGTCGCGACTCGTGGTCGATGACGACGCGACCTGAGTCAGCAACCGGGTCACCGCCCGTATCCGACTCCGTCGCCGCCTTCACCGCGCTGCTGCCTTTCGCGCTGGACGGGTTTCAGCGCCGCGCGTGTGAGGCGCTGGCCCAGGGCCACGGCGTCCTCGTGTGCGCGCCCACCGGTGCGGGCAAGACCGTGGTCGGTGAATTCGCGGTCCACCTGGCGTTGGCCGCAGGACGAAAGTGCTTCTACACCACTCCCATCAAGGCGCTGAGCAATCAGAAGCACAACGATCTGGTGCGCCGCTACGGCCCTGAGCGCATCGGGCTGCTCACCGGCGACCAGGCCATCAACGGGGACGCCGATGTCGTCGTGATGACCACCGAGGTGCTCCGCAACATGCTCTACGCGGATTCGCCTGCACTGCAAGGGCTTTCCTACGTAGTCATGGACGAGGTGCACTTCCTCGCCGACCGGATGCGCGGCGCGGTCTGGGAGGAAGTCATCCTGCACCTGTCCGAAGACGTCCGGCTGGTCAGCCTGTCGGCGACGGTGAGTAACGCCGAGGAGTTCGGCGGCTGGATCAAGGCGGTTCGGGGCGACACCTCGGTCGTGGTCGACGAGCATCGCCCCGTCCCGCTGTGGCAGCACGTCATGGTCGGCAAGCGGCTGCTCGATCTGTTCGACTACCGCGCGTCGGGCCCGGCGGGGCGGAACATGCTCGTCGACCCGGAACTGTTGCGCCACATCGCGCATCGGCGCGAAGCCGAGCGCCTCGTCGACTGGCAGCCCCGCGGCCGTGGCAGGCCCGGCCGCCAACCCGGCCTCTATCGCACCCCCGGCAGGCCTGAGGTCATCGCCGCGTTGGCCCAGGACGACCTGCTGCCCGCCATCACCTTCATCTTCTCGCGCGCCGGGTGCGACGCCGCCGTCAAACAGTGCCTGCGCTCGTCGCTGCGGCTCACCACCCACGAGGAACGGGCCCGCATCGCCGAAATCGTCGACCGCCGCACCGCTGACCTCAACGACGCCGACCTGATCGTGCTGGACTACCACGAGTGGCGGGAGGCGCTGCTGCGCGGCCTGGCCGCCCACCACGCAGGCATGCTGCCCACATTCCGCCACACCGTCGAAGAGCTGTTCACCGCGGGCCTGGTCAAGGCCGTCTTCGCAACGGAGACACTGGCTTTGGGCATCAACATGCCCGCCCGCACCGTGGTGCTCGAACGTCTCGTCAAGTACAACGGCGAACAGCACCTTCCGCTGACGCCGGGGGAATACACCCAGCTCACCGGCCGTGCGGGGCGACGGGGGATCGACGTCGAAGGCCACGCGGTGGTGCTGTGGAACCCGGACGTGGACCCCGCCGAAGTCGCCGGGCTGGCATCCACGCGCACATTTCCGCTGCGCAGCTCGTTCGCCCCGACCTACAACATGACCATCAACCTCGTGCACCAGATGGGGCCCGAGCAGGCGCACCGACTGCTGGAGCGCTCCTTCGCGCAGTATCAGGCGGACCGGTCGGTGACGGGCCTGGTGCGCGGCGTCGAGCGCGGCGAACGCATGCTCGGTGACATTGCGGCCGAGCTGGGCGGCAAGGACGGCAAGGACGGCAAGGACGGCAGGGATCCGGCCATCCTCGACTACGCACGGCTGCGCGCCCAGATCTCCGAGCGCGAGCGCGCGCAATCCCGGGCGTCGCGGCTGCAGCGGCGGCAGGCCACCAACGACGCGCTGGCCGCGCTCAAGCGCGGCGACATCATCACCATGCACGGCAAGCGCGGCGGACTCGCCGTGGTGCTCGAACCGGCCCGTGACGACGACGATCCGCGTCCGGTCGTCCTGTCCGAACACCGGTGGGCGGGCCGCATCTCGTCGGCCGACTATTCGGGCGCGACGGGGCCGCTGGGCAAGATGGCGCTGCCCAAACGCGTCGAGCACCGAAACCCGCGGGCGCGCCGGGACCTGGCGTCGGCGCTGCGGTCGGCCGCGGCCGGCCTCGACGTGCCGTCGGCGCGGGGGCGCAGGAGCGGGCCGCCGCCCGACCAGGACGTCGACCCCGAGCTCGCCGCGCTGCGCGACCGGATGCGAGCGCATCGCGCCCACGGCCTGCCCGACCGGGAGGAGCAGGTTCGGTCCGCCGAGCGCTATCTGCGGCTGGAGCGGGACAACGAGCAGCTCCGCAAGAAGATCGCGGCAGCGACGAACTCGCTGGCCCACACCTTCGACCGCATCGTGGTGCTGCTGACCGAACGGGGATTCATCACCACGGACGGGGAGACGCCAACCGTCACCGAGGACGGCAGGCTGCTCGCCCGGATCTACAGCGAGAGCGACCTGCTGGTCGCCGAGTGCCTGCGGGCGGGCGTGTGGGACGAGCTCGACGCGGCCGAGCTGGCAGCGGCGCTGTCGTCGGTGCTCTACGAATCCCGCCGCGACAACCGCGGCCCGGGCGACGCATCGGAGATACCGACCGGCAGGCTGCGCCGCGCACTGAACCAGACACGCCGCCTGTCCTCGGAATTGCGATCCGATGAACAGCGGCACCGCATCACGCAGAGCCGCGAACCCGACGACGGCTTCGTCGCGGCCGTCTACCGGTGGGCCAGCACCGGCGATCTGACCACGGCGCTGGCCGCCGGAGACATCACGGGCACCGGATCGTCGATGTCGGCGGGCGATTTCGTGCGGTGGTGCCGGCAGGTGCTCGATCTCGCCGACCAGGTGCGCAACGCAGCACCGTCGCCGGCTTTGCGGGCAACCGCGAAACGCGCGATCAACGATGTTCGGCGCGGCGTCGTAGCTGTTGATGCCGGGTAGTGTGTGGTGCCAGCAGGCATGCCAGACGCGTTTGACCAAGGAGAGAAATGAGCGGACCGCAGGGATCTGATCCGACGCAGCCGTGGCCGGGTCAGCAGCCTGACCAGGGTGCGGACCAGCCGGCGGGCGATCCGGCGGCCAACCAGAACCAGGGCTGGCAGCCGCCGAGCACCGAGCAGCAACCCGCGTGGCAGCAACCGCCGGCGTACACGCCGCAGCAGTACCCCCAGTACCAGCAGCCGACGCAGCCGCCCACCTACTCGCCGCAGCAGTACCCCCAGGATCAGTACGGGCAGCAGCCCCCTCAGTACGATCCGGCGGCCACCCAGGCCGGTTACCCGCCGCCCGGCCAGTACAGCCAGCCCGGCGGCTACCCCCAGCAGTACGGCCAGCAGGGCGCCTACGGTCAGCAGCCCACCCAGTACGGGCAGCAGCCCGGACAGTACGGCCAGTACCCGGGCTATCCGCAGCCCGGCTCCGAGGAGGGCTCCAAGAAGTCGCTGGCCCTGATCGGCGGTGTCGTCGGCGGGTTCGTGCTCCTGGTTGTCATCGTGGTGGCCGTGCTCGGCTTCTGGAAGCCCGGCTTCTTCGTCACCACCAAGCTCGACGTCAACGCCGCGCAGACCGGTGTCGAGCAGATCCTCACCGACGAGACCAACGGTTACGGCGCCAAGAACGTCAACGACGTGAACTGCAACAACGGAGTCAGCCCGACCGTGAAGAAGGGTGACACCTTCAACTGCGAGGTCAGCATCGACGGCACGAAGCGCCAGGTCACCGTCACGTTCCAGGACGACGACGGCACCTACGAGGTCGGCAGGCCCAAGTAGCTCAGAGCTCTCCGGGCTTTCAGAGTTTGTCAGAGCTGATCTAAGGCGGCCTGCAGTCGCCCGATCGAGGACGACACGCCGTAGCGTTCGGCCAGATCGGCGACTTTGCGGGGATGCCGGGCGGCCAGGGGCAGCGTGTCGCCGTCGGTGGACCAGTCGATGTCGGCGTCGGTGGCGACGCGGACCACGGGGCCGGCCCTTTCGATGTAGTCGGTGGCGGCGAGCAACTTGTTGCGGTGGGCTTTCGACATCTTCGACCGCGGGTCCTGCGCGGCGGCGAGGATGCTTTCGAGTGAACCGTGTTGGGCCAGCAGGGTTGCGGCTGTCTTCTCTCCGATGCCGGGGACGCCGGGCAGGCCGTCGGACGGGTCACCGCGCAGCAGAGCGAGCTCGACGTAGGCCGGCCCCGCGCGGTCCAGCGGCACCCCGTAGGTGTCGGCCACCTCCTCGGGTCCCCACTTGATCGCCTTGGCGAGTCCCTTGCCCAGGTAGAGCACCCGCACGGGCACGGGTTTGTCGCGGACCAGCTGCAGCAGGTCGCGGTCGCCACTGACCACCACCACGGGATCCTTCTTCTCTCCGCTGGCCAGCGTGCCGAGCACATCGTCGGCTTCGCACTCCTTCGCCCCGGCCGTAGGGATGCCGAACGCGTCGAGGATCTCCATGATCATGTCGACCTGCGGGGTCAGATCGTCGGGAACCTCCTCGACATCGGGTTCACCCGCCGGGTTCTCCTCCACCACGCGGTGCGACTTGTAGGACGGGATGAGGTCGACCCGCCACTGCGGGCGCCAGTCGTCGTCGCGGCACACCACCAGCCGGCGGGGACGTTCCCGGGTGATCACGGTGGCGACGGCGTCGAGGAACCCGCGCAGCGCGTTGACGGGCCGGCCGTCCGGTGCCGTGATCGAGGACGGGACACCGAAGTAGGAGCGAAACCACATGCTCGCACCGTCGAGCAGGACCAGGGGGGCTTCTTTCGACGCACGGGCCATGCGGGCCATCCTGCCAGGACGCGATTAGCCTGAACGGCATGACGGGCGCCCGATTCGACGACGACGTGTACGCGCGACGGCTGCGCGCCGCGGCCGCAGCAACGGCTGACGCGGGCCTGGCCGGGCTGGTGATCACCCCCGGCTACGACCTGCGCTACCTCACGGGGTCACGCGCGCAGACCTTCGAACGGTTGACGGCACTCGTGCTGCCCGCAGACGCCGACCCGACGATCGTCGTTCCCCGCCTTGAGCTGGCCTCACTGAAAGAGTCAGCCGTCACCGAACTCGGTGTCGCCGTACGGGATTGGGTGGACGGCGACGATCCCTACGCGTTGGTGGCGGACGCCCTGCCGGGACGTGCCCCGCACCATGTCGCGGTGACGGACTCCATGCCCGCACTGCACCTGCTCCCGCTCGCCGAGGTCCTCGGTGCCGTCCCCGTGCTCGCCACCGACGTGCTGCGCACGCTGCGGATGATCAAGGATCCCGCCGAGATCGACGCATTGCGCAAAGCCGGCGCGGCGATCGACCGCGTCCACGCCCGGGTGCCCGAGTTCCTGGTGCCGGGCCGTACCGAAGCCGACGTCGCCGCTGACATCGCTGAAGCCATTGTCGCCGAAGGGCATTCGGAGGTCGCATTCATCATCGTCGGGTCCGGACCGCACGGTGCGGACCCCCACCACGAATGCTCGGACCGCGAGCTGCAGGTCGGCGACATCGTCGTCGTCGACATCGGCGGTCCGTATGACCCCGGCTACAACTCCGACTCGACGCGCACCTACAGCATCGGGGAACCCGATCCCGAGGTCGCGCGCAGGTACGCGGTGCTGCAGCGGGCGCAGCGTGCCGCGGTCGAGGCGGTTCGGCCGGGAGTGACCGCGGAGCACATCGACGCCGCGGCGCGCGACGTGCTCGCCGAGGAAGGGCTCGTCGACGCGTTCGTCCACCGGACCGGGCACGGGATCGGACTGTCCGTCCACGAGGAGCCCTACATCGTGGCGGGTAACGCGCTGCCGCTGCAGGAGGGGATGGCGTTCTCGGTCGAGCCGGGCGTCTACTTCCCGGGCCAGTGGGGCGCACGGATCGAGGACATCGTGATCGTCACCGCCGACGGAGCGCTGTCGGTCAACAACCGGCCCCACGACCTGGTCGTGGTCCCTGTCCCCTGAGCAGCCTTCAGGCGTCGCCGCGGTCCAGCAGGCTCGACGACCCGAGCACGCGTTCGACGCGCACCTCGATGACGACACGTTTGGGGTTGGGTCGCGGCGTGCGATAGCGCTGCGCGTAGCGCAATTCGGCGTCGCGCACCGCGTCGATGCTCGTGTGCACCGTCGACGTGCCTTCGAGCGACAGCCACCGCGCGCCGTCGACCTGGCTGAGCACCGCGACCCCGCGCTGTTCGGCGTTGACCGCCTTCTGGGAACCGCCCGTGGTGATGACGCGGGCGATATGGGTCGTCGGGTCGAACGTGAACCCCACCGCGACGACATGCGGAGACTGGTCGGCGCGCAACGTCGTCAACATCGCGAGGTGACGTTCGGTCAGAAACGCCAGCGCGTCGTTCGTCAGTCGCGTAGTTGCCTTGGCCATCGGCGTCCACGCTAGCGCAGGAGATAATCGGCGCCGTGACAGACACCGGCGGCGGGAGCCGTCACGCGGGCACGAACGTGGTCGTTTTCGGCGGCCGCAGTGAAATCGGGATGGAAGTCGCGCTGCGGCTGGCGTCGGGGGCTTCGGGTCGCTCGTTGGTCGTGCTGGCCGCTCGACGGCCCGACGACCTGCATCCGCAGGTCGCGGCGCTCCGGCAGGCCGGCGCTGCGGCGGTGCACACGGTCGCCTTCGACGCCGATGACCTCGCCTCGCACGGCCCCCTCGTCGAGGCGATCATCGCCGCCCATGGACCGATCGGCACCGCCGTGCTGGCTTTCGGGATCCTCGGCGACCAGTCCCGCGCCGAGGCCGATGCCGCACACGCGGCAGCCATCGCGCACACCGACTATGTCGCGCAGGTCAGCTTGCTGACGGTGCTCGCCCACACGATGCGCACGGCAGGCTCGGGCACGCTGGTGGCGTTCTCCTCGGTGGCGGGGGTGCGCGCACGCCGCGCCAACTACGTCTACGGGTCGGCCAAGGCCGGGCTGGACGCGTTCTGCAGCGGCCTGACCGATGCGCTGCGCGGTTCCGGGGTGCGTCTGCTCCTGGTGCGGCCCGGCTTCGTCATCGGTCGCATGACCGACGGCATGGCCCCGGCCCCGCTGTCGAGCACACCCGATCAGGTCGCCGACGCGACAGTGCGCGCCTTGCGTCAAGGGCGCAGCGCGGTGTGGGTCCCTAGATCCCTGGTCGCGTTGGCGTTCGCGTTCCGGATGACCCCGCGGTGGGTGTGGCGGAGGCTGAAGCGATGACGATCATCGTGGTGGGAATCGGAGCCGACGGCATGGCCGGGCTCCCCGAAACATCGAGAGACGAGTTGCGCCGAGCGACGGTCGTTTACGGCTCGCGCCGCCAACTCGACCTGCTGGACGAGTCGGTGACTGCCTCGCGCCGCGCGTGGCCCACCCCGCTGCTGGGCGCGTTGACGTCGATGCTCGACGGGGTCGACGGCGACGTACACGTGGTGGCCAGCGGCGACCCGTTGCTGCACGGGATCGGGAGCACGCTGATCCGGGTCCACGGCGCAGACAACGTCGCTGTCCTACCGCACGTCTCGTCGGTGACACTGGCCTGTTCCCGGCTGGGATGGGCGGTGCAGGACACCGAGGTCATCAGCTTGGTCTGGTACCCGCCGCATACCGCGGTGCGCCGCGGCGGTCAGGCGATCGTGCTGTCGAGGAACGGTTCGACGCCCGCCGAGCTGGCGCGGCTGCTCACCGACACGGGCCGAGGGGATTCCGAGCTCACCATTCTCGAGCAGCTCGGCGGACCCAAGGAACTCATGAGGTCTTCCACTGCGCGAGAGTGGGTGGCCCGGTCCCCCGGCGAGGTGGACGACCTGAACGTGATGGCCGTACGGTACCTGCCCGACGAACGTCGGTTCGGCAGCCTTCCCGACGACGTGTTCGCCCACGACGGCCAGATCACCAAGCAGGCGATCCGTGCGGCGACGCTGGCAGCACTCGCACCCAGGCCCGGCGAACTGCTGTGGGACGTCGGTGCGGGGTCTGGCAGTGTCTCGATCGAGTGGTGCCTCAGCGGCCCGGGATGCCGCGCGGTGGCCTTCGAGCGCGATGAGCAGCGCCGCGCCCGAATCGTGGACAACGCCACCGTATTCGGAGTTCATGTGGACGCCACCTTCGATGCGCCGGAGACATTCGAATTCACGCCGACGCCCGACGTCATCTTCATCGGCGGCGGTGTCAGCCAGGCCGGACTGATGGAGACGTGCTGGCAGAAGTTGCCACCGGGCGGCCGGCTGGTGGCCAATGCTGTCACTGTTGAATCTGAAGCGGTTCTGGCGCAATGGTATTCGCGTGTCGGTGGCCGACTCCGGCGTTTCCAGCACTACAGCGGAGACGCCGTCGGCTCCTTCACCGGCTGGCGTGCCGCCATGCCCGTCACGCAGTGGGCTGTGACGAAGCCTGATACGACCTGACCAGCTCGACGGCTTCCAGTTCGCGGATTGCGCGGCAGCCGCGCCGCAGCATCGTCAGCACCATCTCGTCGCCGCGCTCGGTGGATGCCGCGAAGGCAAAACCCAGGACGGTGATCAGTGGAGCCTGGAAGACGCCGAGACGGTAGTCCTGCCAGCATGTTTCGATGTCGTAGTCGGTGACCCCGTGGGTCAGCAGCGCTGCATGGTAGCGCTCCACCAGGTCGCGCTCGACGGCCGCGCGATCCTCCGGTGCCAGGCTGGTCGCCGTGAAGTACGTGAGGTCGCGTGCGGGCAGGCCGACCCCCATCGTCTGCCAGTCCACCACGGTGACCCGGGTGCGATCCGGATCGTAGAGCAGGTTGTCGAGGCGGTAGTCCCCGTGCATCAGCGAGAAGCGGTTGGGCTCGGCCAGCAGCCACGTCGTCACCAGGCTCATCGAGGTGACCAGGGTGTCGCGATCCTCGTCGCTGACCGAGCCGCCGAGCTTGTCGAGGGTGATGTCGGCGGCCATCACCGCGACATCACCCATTCCCTTGGCGGCCGCCTCGTCGCCCGGCTTGGGCATCACGATCGAGGGCAGGTCGAAGAAGCGCCGTTCTCCCCAGCTGGGGCCGTGCAGTCCGGCCAGCGCCTCGACGGCCAGCAACGCCTCGGCAGAGGTGCATCCGGCGATCTGATCCCCCTGCTCGGCGGGAGCCATGTCGGCCAGGACGAGGACGAAATCGGTTCCGTCGGAGGAAATCTCACTGTGGTAGCAGCCCGGCACCGGGATGGCCACCTCGGCGGTGACCGCCGAGTAGAACTCGACCTCGGACAGGTAGCCGAGCGCGACCCGCTCGCGCACAGTGTCGTCCTGCGCGGGCAGTTTGACCGCGAAGGTTTCCGGCAGAGTGGGGGATTGCGTATCGGCGGCGTACCGTGCTGTGACCCGGTAGGTGGCACCCGTCTGTCCGGTGCCGATGGCGGTCACCTGAACGTCGCTGATGTCGGCGCCCAGCGCCGAGCCCAGCCACTGCGGTGTGATGTCTTCGGGTGTGCGGGGGATCGTCACGGATTGCCTTTCGGTTCATCTGCGCATTCGGCGAAAATGGTTCGAAGCCACAGTGTTTCGGATCCGGCGAGGAGCTCGTCGCGGGTGAGGCCACCGCCGATCGTGTAGCGCTCCAACAATCGGTCGTTGAATTCCAACAGTATGCTCGCCATCACCTCGGCGGGAGGCCCGTCCGGGGCGTGGCCTGCTTCCCGTTCGGCGGAGATCATTGCCGCGACGGAGGTGACGAACGAGTTGCGGGCGTCGTCCCAGACCTCGCGGATCGCGGGATTGGTCGCCCTGGCCTCCAGCATCGCCTGCAGCAGGTAGCGGTGCTGGTCCACGGTGTCCAGCAGGGCCGTGAGCATTGCGCGGATGCGGTCGGTCCTGGGCTGGGTGGGGTCGATCAGGATGTCGCCGGCCAGGAACCCGTCTTCGTACATCGGTTCCAGCAGCGCCGCCACGGCTGCCGCCTTGTTCTCGAAGTAGAAGTAGAACGCCGAGCGCGTCACGCCCGCGCGCCGCGTGACGTCGGCGATGTTCAGCGCGTCGAACCCGGCTTCGCGCAGGTGGTGGTCGAGCGATTCGAGGATGGCGACACGCCGCAGGTCGCTCTTCTGCGGTTGACGCCGGTCGGTGGGCGAGCGCACCGGAAGTCCTCGCTGCACGCGCGAGGTTAACCCGCTCTTCTGACAACTGTCAACGAAGCGCGACAGGTGTCAACGGCTCAGTTCTGCGGATATCGACGCAGCGTGAACACCCGGTCGGCGCCGTCAACCCGGTGCCATTTGGTCTGCGACGAGCCGATGATGAGCAGGCAGCGCATGTCCACGTCGGCCGGGTCCAGCTTGGCCAGCGGCACGACCATGACCGATTCGCGCGGGCCGGAGACGTCGCGGCCGATGACCACCGGGGTGGCGGGGTCGCGATGCTCCAGCAGCAGGTCGCGCATCGCCGCCACCTGCCACGTCCTGGTCTTCGACGCCGGGTTGTAGATCGCCAGCACCATGTCCGCGGCGGCGGCCGCGGACAGACGCCGCACGATGACGTCCCACGGCTTCAGGCGGTCGGACAACGAGATCACGGCGTAGTCGTGTCCCAGTGGAGCGCCGACCCTGCTGGCCACCGCCTGTGCCGCCGTCATCGCCGGGATGACCCGGACGTCGACACCGGGCCACTGCTCGGCCTCTTCGAGCACGGCGGTCGCCATCGCGAACACGCCCGGATCTCCCGACGACACCACCGCGACGGACCGGCCCTGTGCGGCGAGTTCGCATGCGAGGCGGGCCCGGGCGGGTTCGTCGGTGTTGTCGGAAGGATGCCGATGCTGGCCTGCGCGGACGGCGACCCGGTCCAGGTACGGCCCGTACCCGATCAGGTCGGTGGCGGCGGAAAGCTCATGTCTGCTCTGCGCTGTCATCCAGTCCGATGCGCCGGGGCCCAGGCCCACGACCGCCACCGATCCGCTCTGGGCAGCGGCGCGCCGGTCACCGGTGAGCATGGTGAGCGCGAAGTAGGGCACCGAGGCGGCATCGACCTCGGCGGCGGGCAGCACCCGCTGCCTCTCCGTGCTGGCACGTTCGACGTAGTACGCGTCGCTCAGCCGGCCGGAATCCGAAAGTGCTTGTCGCACAGTGGGGTAAGAGCGGCCGAGCTTCATGATGATGGCCGCGTCGGTGTCGGAGAGCCGGCGTCGCAGTTCCTCGGCGGGCAACGTGCCGGGAAGGATCGTCAAGACCTGATCGCCCTGGACCAACGGTGTCGACACCGCCGCCGACGCAGCGCTGACCGATGTCACGCCGGGCACGATCAGGGCGTCGAAGCGCTGTGTCAGCCGGGTGTGCATGTGCATGTACGAGCTGTAGAACAGCGGGTCGCCCTCGGCCAGCAGCGCGACGTCGCGCCCGGCGTCGAGGTGGGCTGCAATGCGCTCGGCGGACTCGCGGTAGAAGTCCTCCATCGCGCCGGTGTAACCGCCTGGGTGGTCGGAGGTTTCGGTGGTGACGGGGTACACGAGGTGCTCCTCGATCTGCCCGTCACGGAGGTACGGTTCGGCGATGCTGCGCGCAATGCTGCGCCCGTGCCGCGCGCTGTGATATGCGACCACGTCGGCCGCGCCGATCACCCGGGCCGCCTTCACCGTCACCAGCTCCGGGTCGCCGGGACCGAGTCCGACGCCCCACAGGGTCCCCTGAGTTCCCGTCATTCGTCCTCTGCCGCAATCGCGTTCACGGCCGCCGCAGCCATCGCGCTGCCGCCTCGACGGCCGGTGACCATCAGGTAGGAGATGCCGCGCGGGTTGTCGATGAGCTCCTGCTTGGACTGCTCGGAACCGACGAAACCCACGGGCCCGCCGAGCACCGAGGCCGGCGGTGCGACGCCGTCGTCGACGAGCTCGAGCAGTCGGAACAGCGCGGTGGGCGCATTGCCGATGGCCAGCACCGCGCCGGGGATCCGGTCCGCCCAGAGATCGACCGCTGCTGCCGAGCGGGTGGTGCCCATCTTGGCGGCGAGGTCGGGGGCGCGGGAATCGGCGACCAAGGAGACCACCTCGTTGTCGGCGGGTAGCCGCCGCCGGGTGATTCCCGCGGCGACCATCGACGAATCGCACAGGATGGGGGCGCCGCCGGCGAGTGCGGCATGGGTACGAGACACCACGTCAGGGGTGAAAGCGACGTGCTCGGTGACATCGACCTGTCCGCACGTATGGATCAGCCGCACCACCGCGCGGGCGACGTCGGCGGGAAATCGCGCGAGATCGGCCTCGTCGCGGATGGTCGCAAACGACTGACGGTAGATCTCCGCGGCGTCGCGGGTGTAGTCGAGCACCCGTTCACCCTACGGGTGCAGTTCGCGGGCCTGATAGCCGTCTCCGGTCGCCACCAGCACGGCGCCGTGTGCAGGGCTGCCGCAGGCGCGTTCACAGCCGACGAAGTGCCTGTGCGACCTCACCGCGGGGTCCAGCGCCGCCGCCGCGTCGGCCCGCACGTCGGTCAGGGAGTGTGCACAGCCCGGGCTGCCCGTACAGGCCGACAGCGACAGCCAGGGGGAGTCCTCGTCGAACACCAGCCCCAAGGGTGCGAGCACCCGCAGGGCGACATCGGCGACGCCCTCGTCGAGGTCGAAGATCAGGACCGACCGCCACGGGGTGACCGCCAGTGGGGCGCCGATGGCCGCCAGGTAGCGCGCCACCTCGGCGTCGAGGACACCGAGCGGTACGGCGGCGCCGAGGGTGATGCGTCCGTCGTCCTGCTCGATCCATCCGACGGGCGGGCGGGCCTGCGGGGGCCACGTCATCCCCGGAGGGGTGACCGCGGCCCGATCCGCGAGCAGTACGGCCGGATCGTCGAGTTCGGTGACGCGCCAGGCGTTTCCCCGCGCCTCGGTGAAGCGCGTCGCCACGGAGAGCAGTTCGTGCACCGCGTCGGCGATGTCGATTCGGACTCCGGTGTCTTCACCGCCAAGAAGCAGTGCGCCGGTGGCCGTGTCGAGGGCATGGACGCCGACGTCGGCGCCGAGCCCCGAGATGTCCCCGCGCCCGTCGTCGATGCCGAACAGAAAACGTCCGGGCAACCTGGCCAGCTGCGGGTCGCGCTGCAGCGCGGCGTCGAGCGCGACAACGAGTCCGCGCGTGTCGCAAAGTCCGCCGCTGCGACCGGCCAGCGGGGAGGCCACGATGTTGCGCACGCGTTCGTGGCTCGCCGACGGCAGCAATCCGGTGTCGGCTAGGAGACCTGCGACAGACGCGGTGTCGCGCACACCGCGGATCTGCACGTTGCCGCGCGACGTCAGCTCCAGCGTGGATGCGGCGAAATCGATGGCGGCGAGGGCGATCGTTTCCATCTGGTCGGCGGTCATGACACCGCCGGGCAGGCGGATCCGCGCCAGCTCGCCGTCTGCAGCGCTGTGGGTCTGCAGCGCGCCGGGACAGGCGTCGTCGTCGCGAGTCCGGGCCATGGGCTCACGGTACCCGCGTGGCCGGCCGAGAACTGGCCTGCGGGTCCAGATGTGCGCGCCGCGAGGCTCTCAGCTCGCGAGCGCCACCGGCGTCACGATCTGTGAGTACGTCGATGCGTCGCCTGTGATGGCCCGGCTGGGGACGCCGTGGACATCGACGGGGATGTCCCCGGCGAGGGTGACCCGTGAGAGGCGGCGGAACTGGTCGTCGTAGTCGGCGACGGCGTAGTGCTGGGTGGCCCTGTTGTCCCACACGGCGAGGTCGCCCAGCTCCCAGTTCCATCGAATCGTGTTCTCCAGCTTGGTGATCCGATTCTGCAACAGCGCGAACAGCGCCGTCGACTCGGCGTGGCCGAGGCCCACGAAGTGCTTGACGAAGTGGCCGAGCAGCAGCACCTTGCGCCCGGTCTCGGGGTGAACCCGGACGACGGGATGCTCGGTCTCGTAGTAGTCGGAGACGAACTCCTCGCGATACTGGCGCTCGGTGTCGGCGAGTTTTTCGATGCGCGCGTCGGCATCGGCGGCGTAGTCATAGGTGTTGGTGTGCACCGCCCACAGGTTCTCCGCCAGCAGCCGCAGCGGGCCGGGGAGCCGGTCATAGGCCGCTTCGGTCGACGCCCATGTGGTCGTCCCGCCGTACGGCGGCAGCGTGATCGCCCGCAACAGCGATGCTTTCGGTATGCGGTCGACGAAAGTGACGTCGGTGTGCCAGCTGTTGGCCTTGTCGTAGCGCGAGTCGATCGGCAGCACCTTGGCGCCGCGCGAGGTCACCGTCGGATGTGCCGTCGTCGGTGTGCCCAGTGCGCGAGCGAACTCGAGCTGGCCGTCGTCGTCGAGGTCGTGCTGTCCGCGGAAGAAGATCACCTTGTGTTCGAGCAGCGCGGCGTTGATCTGAGCCGCGGTACGTGAACTCACGCCGCGCGCCAGATCGACGCCGTCGATACGTGCCCCGATGTGTGCGCCGAGCTTGACGACAGTCAATGATGACAACGGTCCTCCTCCAAAACTTTCAGACCGTCACTGTGCCGCGTCGCAGCGACCGGGCCCACCTTTAGATTCAACGCGAATCGAATCCGTGCAGTTTCAGCGAAGTCACGATCGGGTAAGGACAGCAGTCAGCGTGTCGATGCGGGTTCGCGCAGACACCTGAGACCGAGGGGAATCGAGAGCAGTGAGCTCCCTGTGGGACTACGTCTCTGCGCACTACCCTCAGCTGATCTTCGACTCGTACCAGCATGTCAGTGCCGTGGTGCAGAGCGTGCTGATCGCGACGGTCATCGGCGTGCTGATCGGTGTGCTCACATACCGCAGCGCCCTTGCCGCCAACCTGGCGACCACGACGTCGAGTGTGATCCTGACAGTGCCGTCGTTCGCACTCCTGGGTCTGCTCATCCCGCTGTTCGGGCTCGGGGTCATTCCCAGCGTCACCGCGCTGGTGCTGTATTCGCTGCTGCCCATAGTCCGCAACACCATCGTCGGACTCAACGCCGTCGACCCGGCTCTGACCGATGCGGCGCGGGGGATCGGCATGAGTCGGCTGGACACCCTGCGCCGGGTCGAATTGCGTCTCGTATGGCCGGCCATCCTGTCCGGGATGCGCCTGAGTACGCAGATGTCCATGGGCGTGCTCGCCATCGCCGCGTACGTCAAGGGGCCCGGCCTGGGCAATCTGATCTTCGCGGGCCTGGCCCGGGTGGGCAGCCCCACGGCACTACCGATGGCGTTGAGCGGCACCCTCCTGATCGTGATCCTGGCACTCGCACTCGATGCCGTCCTGGTGCTGATCGGACGGCTCACGACGTCGAAAGGCATTCGGTGACAACGACTTCTGAAAAGGGTTCAGGACCGGCGCAACACTCCGAACCGACCGGCGTACGCATCGAACTCGACCACGTGTCGAAGGTGTATCCGGGAGCCGATCAGCCTGCCGTCGACGACGTGTCGTTGGAGATCCCGGCCGGCGAGATCGTCATCTTCGTCGGGCCCTCCGGATGCGGCAAGACGACTACGATGCGCATGATCAACCGGCTCAGTGAGCCGACGTCGGGGCGGATCCTGATCGGTGAGAAGGACGCGTTGTCGATCAAGCCGACCGAGCTGCGTCGCTCGATCGGTTACGCCATCCAGCAGGCCGGTCTCTTCCCGCACATGACGATCCGTCAGAACGTCGCACTGGTGCCGGGCCTCCTCGGCTGGGACCGCACCAGGATCGGCGACCGCGTCGACGAGCTTCTCGACCTGGTCGGACTTGAGCCCGCCCAATACGCCGACCGCTATCCACGCCAGCTCTCGGGTGGCCAGCAGCAGCGCGTCGGCGTCGCGCGGGCGCTGGCGGCCGACCCGCCGGTGCTGCTCATGGACGAACCCTTCGGTGCTGTCGACCCGATCACCAGGAGCACGCTGCAGGACGAATTGCTGCGGTTGCAAACCGAATTGCGCAAGACCATCGTCTTCGTCACCCACGACTTCGGGGAGGCCGTCAAGCTCGGCGACCGTATCGCGGTGCTCGGCCAGCAGTCCAAGGTGCTGCAGTACGACACCCCGCAGAACATCCTCGCCAGCCCCGCCGACGAAACGGTCGCCGGTTTCGTGGGGTCCGGGGCCTCCCTGCAACAGCTCGGTCTGCTTCGCGTCAAGGACGTCGCACTCGAAGAACGTCCGTCGGTGCACCGCGGCGACAGTGTCGAGGCGGTGCGGTCGGTGATCGCGGCGAGCGACCACGATTGGGCCGTCGTCCTCGACGACCGGCAGCGGCCGGTCAGCTGGGTGCGTGAGAGCCGCCTGCGGCATGCGAACTCGCTGGCTGACGCGGTCGAGCGGCTCGACGTGGTGAGCACCCATTCGACGCTGGAGGACGCGCTGGAGGCGATCCTGGCCGAGCAGCACGCATCGGCCGTCGTCGCGGGGCCCGGGAATCGTTATGAGGGCGTCGTCACCCTCGACACCCTCATCGCGACGATCACGAAGCTCCGTGCCGACGCCGAGGCGTCGAACGCCGACGAAAGCACGTCGTGAGCACCGCTACCGACGCCGTACCCGCCGATGCGTCCAGCACGCCGGCGAGGACACGGGCCGAGCGCCTACGGCTCTTCATCCAGCCGGTGCTCGTCCTCCTGGTCGGGGCCGCCGTGGTCTTCTGGGCCTTCAACCGTGACCTGACCGCCACCCAGCAGGAGAACATCAACCCGGCCAATGTCGCCACGCTGATCTGGCAGCATCTGCTCATCACGGCGGCGGTGACGGTCATCGTGCTGGTGATCGGCATTCCGCTGGGCGTGCTGGTGACCCGGCCGGGCGCAAAGGCGTTGCGCCCGTTGTTCGTCGGGATCGCCAATGTCGGGCAGGCCGCGCCGGCCATCGGCCTGCTGGTGCTGCTCTTCCTGCTGACCGCGCAGACGGGCTTCTGGATCGGCGTGCTGCCGATCGCGCTGTACTCGCTCTTGCCCGTGCTGTCGAGCACCATCCTCGGCATCGACCAGGTCGACCGGCCGCTCATCGACGCCGGCCTCGGCCAGGGCATGTCCCGCCGATCGCTGCTCCTGCGCGTCGAACTCCCACTGGCCGTGCCCTATATTCTCGCCGGTCTGCGCACGTCGCTCGTGCTCGCTGTCGGCACCGCGACCCTGTCCTTCCTCGTCAACGCCGGGGGCTTGGGGATCCTCATCGACACCGGCTACAAGTTGCAGGACGACGTGACGCTGATCCTGGGCAGCGTGCTGGCCGTGTGCCTGGCGCTGCTGGTGGACTGGCTCGGCGGGCTGGCCGAGTTCTTCATCAGCCCGAAGGGGTTGCGGTGATGAGAAGAGTTGCCGCACTGGCCCTCGTCGTGGTGTCGGTGCTGACGGGCTGCGGACTGGGCTCGGGAAGCACGGTGCCCCTGCGTGTCGGGCCGGGGACGGTCCAGCCCAACCCCGCCCTGGAGGGCGTACCGATCACGGTCGGCTCCAAGGAGTACACCGAGCAGGTGATCATGGGCTACATCCTGGAGTTCACCCTGGCCGCCGCCGGCGCCGACGTCCGCGACCTCACCGGAATCGTCGGGTCCCGAAGCACAAGGGAGGCACAGCTTTCCGGGCAGGTCGACGTCGCCTACGAGTTCACCGGCAACGCCTGGATCAACTACCTCGGGCACGAGAAGCCGATCCCGGACACCCGGGAGCAGTACGAGGCCGTCCGCGACGAGGACCTCGAACGCAACGACATGGTGTGGCTGGAACCCGGCCCCATGGACGACACCTACGCGCTGGCGGCGAGCCCCCGGACGGTCGAACGGACCGGCGTGCGAACGCTTTCCGACTATGCCGCGTTGGTGCTGCGGGACCCCGCCGCCGCCCGGACATGTGTGGACACCGAATTCCGCGCCCGCCAGGACGGCTTCCCCGGGATGGCGGCTGCGTACGGCTTCGATCCGCAACGCGCCCAGACGCCGGTCCTGCAGGTCGGCATCATCTACCAGGCCACCGCCGACGGCACCGAGTGTGACTTCGGCGAGGTGTTCACCACCGACGGCCGCATCGCGGCACTGAACCTGACGCTTCTTACCGACGACAAGCAGTTCTTCGCTCACTACAACCCGTCGGTGACGATGAAACGGGAGTTCTTCGAGGCTCATCCCGAGATCGCCGAGGTGACCGCGCCGGTGACGGCGGCGCTGACCAATGAGGCGATCACCGACATGAACAAGCAGGTCGACGTCGAGGGGCGGGATCCCAGTGTGGTGGCCCGCGACTGGATGGTCGAGCAGGGGTTCGTCACCGCCGAGTAGCGCGGATGTGACGGTGGTCACTTCGCTTCGCGACCCGTACCGTCACGCACACAACCCCCTTTTTGGCCGGGACCGGCGGTACCGTCTCGCTTACTGAACCCGTGTCGAACAACGGGTCGTGTGAAAGGAACCGACGATGCTTGCCCTCTTCGCTTTCGCGACGGTCATCTTCCTGCTGATCGCTGCCATCGGCATGCCGTACCGGCAGACCTGGTATGCCCGCTGGAACGGCTGACGTTCAGCGTTTCGCCGGCCGGTACGTGCCGAAGCTCCAGATGTTGCCGTAAGGATCCCGTGCGGCGAACTCGTGTGAGCCGTAATCATGATCGGTGATGCCCATGACGATCTCGGCGCCCGCTGCGCACGCACGGTCGTGCAGAGCGTCCACCTCGGCGGCCGTGGTGATCACGACGTAAACCACAACCGGCCCGGGCAGTGCGAACACGCTGTCGCGCTCGGCGTCGTCGACCATTACCACGCCGGTGCCGACCTCCACTTCGGCGTGCTGCAGCGGCTGATCAGGGTCCGGGGGCACCACCAGCGTCGGCACGGCTCCGAATGCCTGCGCAAGCCACTCGATGCCCTTCCTGGGATCGGTGAACGGCACGATCGGGACGGCGCCCATGTGGTTCTGGCTCGTTGTCATGCCGACGACGGTAGGAGCCTCACCCGGCCGGGTCTTGTACGGAATTGACGGTGTCCCGAAGTTCCGACGGCGTGATGCCGGCGAATTCGCGCACGTCGCGGGACAGGTGGGCCTGGTCGAAATAGCCGCACTCCGCGGCAGCCGCCGCTGGGCCGGCGCCCTCCCGAAGCCGAGCGCACGCGCGCTCGAACCGGACGATGCGTGCCACCACCTTCGGGGGAAGCCCGACCGTGTCGCGATAGCGCGCGATGAATTTGCGGTGGCTCCAGCCCAACTCGGTCGCGAGCGCCCCGATCGCCGTGGTGCCCCCGCTGGCGACGATCCGCCCGAGTGACCACGCCACCTCGGCGTCGATGTCCCCCGCATCGGCGAGACGCGCGGCGAGTGCGGCGTCGACGAGCGCGAAGCGTTCCTGCCACGTGGCCGCGTCGCCGATGCGCTGGACAAGGTCCGCGCCGCCTCGTCCCAGCACCGCCTCGATCGGCACCGAGCGATTGGCCAATTCGCTCAGCGGAACGCCCAGGACGCGGCGAGCGCCCAGCGGGGTCAGATCGACCTGCAGGCAGCGAGCCGAGCCCGCGTGGCCGACCAGTACGGGCCCGTCGGTGAGGCCTGCGACGAAAGACCGCAGCCGCAGCGGAGCCGACCCGATGTGCTCGCGATGAGCCACGGACCAGCCCTGGTCGAGGTCGATGATGATCGGGACGAACGTGCACGCCACCTCGCGGAAGGTCGCCGGGCCGCCTCCGCACACCGTGAACCCCTCGTAGCGAAGCACCACGTCGCGCAACGACGGGTGCGGGGCGCCGGCGGCCATGCCCTATCCGGCGTCCGTGCCCATGCCCGCGCTCATGCCTGCCACGGTAGTCCGGTACGAATAGGTGGTGACCGAACCCGCCCCCAGCCAGGTTTCGACGGTGCTCCTCCTGTCGACGTCGGACACCGACCTCATCGCGGCGCGGGCCAGTGGTGCCCACTATCGGTGGGCCAATCCGTCGCGCCTCGTGGACGGCGAACTCGACGATCTGTTGCGCGACGCGGACATCGCGATCGTGCGAATCCTGGGCGGGTACCGGGCCTGGGAGGACGGCATCGACGCCGTCGTTGCCAGTGGTGTTCCTGCTGTGGTTGTCAGCGGCGAGCAAGCCGCTGACGCCGATCTGATGGCGCACTCCACGGTGCCTGCCGGCGTGGCGCTGCAGGCGCACATCTACCTGGCCCAGGGCGGTACCGAGAACCTGGCGAACCTGCACTCGTTCCTGTCCGACACGCTGCTGATGACCGGGTTCGGTTTCGCCGAACCGGTCGCCACGCCGGACTGGGGCGTTCTGGAACGCGCCGCCCATCCAGGGGATGGACCCACCGTCGCGGTGCTGTTCTACCGAGCCCAGTACCTGGCAGGTAACACCGCCTACATCGAAGCGCTGTGTGAGGCGATCGAAAATGCTGGGGGAGAAGCACTTCCGGTGTTCTGCGCATCGCTGCGAACCGCGGACGCGGCGCTGATCGAACTGCTCGGCTCCGCCGACGCGCTCATCACCACCGTGCTCGCGGCCGGTGGCGCCACCCCGGCGGCTGTCGGCGCCGGCGGCGCCGACGACACATGGAACGTGGCACACCTTGCCGCCCTCGACGTTCCGATCCTGCAGGGGCTGTGCCTGACGAGTTCGCGAGCGCAATGGGACGACAACGACGACGGGATGTCACCTCTGGACGTCGCCACTCAGGTGGCGGTGCCGGAGTTCGACGGCCGCATCATCACGGTGCCGTTCTCGTTCAAGGAGATCGACGACGAGGGCCTGATCTCCTACGTTCCCGACGCCGAACGCTGCGCCAGGGTGGCCGGCCTCGCGATCCGGCATGCCCGGCTGCGCTCCATCGCCCCGGCGGACAAGCGCGTCGCGCTCGTGTTCTCCGCGTACCCCACCAAGCACGCCCGCATCGGGAACGCGGTAGGGCTCGACACCCCCGCCAGCGCCATTCGCCTCCTGCAGGCGATGGCCGAGCGCGGCTACGACGTCGGCGACATCCCCGGCCTCGAGGCGGGCGATGGTGACGCCCTGATCCACGCGCTCATCGAACGCGGCGGCCAGGATGCGGCCTGGCTGACCGAAGGCCAGCTCACAGGAAACCCGATCCGGGTGTCCGCCAAGGATTATCGGGAGTGGTTCGCCACCCTGCCCGTCGACCTGACCGAGGCCGTCGTCGAGCACTGGGGCCCGCCGCCGGGCGAGCTGTTCGTCGATCGCAGCGTCGATCCCGACGGCGAGATCGTCATCGCGGCAATGCGATCGGGCAACGTCGTGTTGATGGTGCAGCCGCCCCGCGGGTTCGGCGAGAACCCGGTCGCGATCTACCACGATCCCGACCTGCCGCCCAGCCACCATTACCTGGCCGCCTACCACTGGCTGGGGAGTGGATTCGGCGACGGCGTGTCGAACACTTTCGATGCAGACGCGATCGTGCACCTCGGCAAGCACGGCAACCTGGAATGGCTGCCCGGCAAGACGCTGGGCATGTCGGCGGCGTGTGGCACCGACGCCGCGCTGGGCAATCAGCCGCTGATCTACCCGTTCCTGGTCAACGATCCCGGCGAGGGAACACAGGCCAAGCGGCGCGCCCACGCCACGCTGATCGACCACCTCATCCCGCCGATGGCCAGAGCCGAAACCTACGGCGACATCGCGAGATTGGAGCAGCTGCTCGACGAGCACGCCACGATCTCGGCACTCGATCCGGGTAAGCTGCCCGCGATCCGTCAGCAGATCTGGACGCTCATGCGGGCCGCCAAGATGGACCACGACCTCGGCCTGGAAGACCGTCCCGATGAAGACGTGTTCGACGACATGCTGCTGCACGTCGACGGCTGGCTGTGCGAGATCAAGGACGTCCAGATCCGCGACGGCCTCCACATCCTGGGGGAAACACCGGAGGGGGAGTCGCAACTCGACCTCGTGTTGGCAATCCTGCGGGCCCGCCAACTGTTCGGCGGTGAGCAGACGGTGCCGGGCCTGCGCCAGGCGCTGGGCCTGACCGAGGACGGGACCGACGAGCGCGTCGCCGTCGACGCGGCGGAGGCCCAGGCTCGCGAACTCGTTGCCGCACTGCAGAAAACCGGCTGGGATGCCGGCGCCGTCGACACCCTGACCGAGAATCCGGACGTCGCAGCGATCCTGCGCTTCGCCGCGACCGAGGTGGTACCCCGTCTCGCAGGCACAGCGAGCGAGGTCGAACAGATCCTGCGCGCACTCGACGGGCGGTTCATCGCCTCCGGGCCGTCCGGCTCGCCGCTGCGCGGACTGGTCAACGTCCTGCCCACCGGCCGCAACTTCTACTCCGTCGACCCCAAGGCCGTCCCGTCTCGGCTCGCGTGGGAAACCGGTGTCGCGATGGCCGATTCGCTGCTGGAGCGCTACCACACCGATTACGGTCGCTGGCCGGAATCGGTGGGCCTGTCGGTTTGGGGCACATCGGCGATGCGCACTGCAGGCGACGACATCGCCGAAGTGCTCGCGCTGCTCGGCGTCCGGCCCATCTGGGACGACGCGTCGCGGCGCGTCGTCGATCTGGAAGCCATCCCGCTTTCCGAACTGGGCAGGCCGCGCATCGACGTCACGGTGAGGATCTCCGGGTTCTTCCGTGACGCGTTCCCCCACGTCGTCGCGATGCTCGACGACGCGGTCCGGTTGGTGGCCGATCTCGACGAGCCCGACGAGGACAACTACGTGCGGGCGCACTCGCAGGCGGACCTGTCCGAGCATGGCGACCAAAGGCGCTCCACCACAAGGATTTTCGGGTCCAAGCCGGGAACATACGGCGCCGGTCTGTTGCAGCTGATCGACAGCCGGAACTGGCGCGACGATGCTGACCTCGCCGAGGTGTACACCGCGTGGGGCGGTTTCGCCTACGGCCGCGGCCTCGACGGCGCACCGGCCACCGACGACATGAACAGGGCGTACCGCCGGATCAAGGTGGCGGCCAAGAACACCGACACACGCGAACACGACATCGCAGACTCGGACGACTACTTCCAGTACCACGGCGGCATGGTGGCCACGGTGCGCGCGCTGACCGGTAAGGATCCCGCCGCCTACATCGGCGACAACACCAGGCCCGATGCGGTGCGTACCCGCACGTTGAACGAGGAGACCACCCGGGTGTTCCGCGCCCGTGTCGTCAACCCGCGCTGGATGACCGCGATGCGCAGGCACGGATACAAGGGCGCCTTCGAGATGGCTGCGACCGTCGACTACCTCTTCGGCTACGACGCAACCGCCGGAGTGATGGCCGACTGGATGTACGAGCAGCTCTCGCACAGCTACGTGCTCGACGACGAGAACCGCAAGTTCATGTCCGAGTCGAACCCGTGGGCGCTGCACGGCATGGCCGAACGCCTCCTGGAGGCGGCCGGACGCGGCATGTGGGCCGCACCCGAGGCGGCCACCCTCGACAGCCTCAAGCAGGTGCTCCTCGAGACCGAGGGCGACCTCGAGGGCTAGGAACGGCTCGTCCCGCTAGCCTGGCGGCATGCCTGTGACCTTTGCCGACGTCGCCAAGTCCGAGTACATCCTGCTGACCACCTTCACCAAGGACGGCAGGCCCAAGCCCACCGCGATCTGGGCCGCTCCGGCGGGTGAGGCGCTGATCGCCATCACCCAGGAGAAGTCCTGGAAGGTCAAGCGGATCCGCAACACCTCACGGGTGACCATCGCCGAATGCGACCGCGGCGGCAAGCCCAAGGGGGAGGCAGTCGAGGCGACCGCCACGATCCTGCCGAAATCGATGAACGGCAAAACCTACGACGCCCTGGGCAAGCGGTACGGGCTGCTGGGCAAGACCTTCAACTTCTTCTCCAAGCTGCGCGGCGGCATGGAGAAGAACGTTTCGATCGAGATCAAACCGGTTAACTAATTCTGCTGTGACCGACCAGGCTGCAAAGGCGCCGACGTTCGAGGACGTCTACCGCGAGAAGTATCTGCTGCTGACCACATTCACCAAGGACGGGCGGCCCAAGCCGACCCCGGTGTGGGGCGTCCCGCACGAGGGCAAGCTCCTGATCAGCACCGACGACGGATCATGGAAGACCAAGCGCATCAAGAACACCCCACGGGTGACCATCCAGAAGTGCGGTGTGCTCGGCAAGGTGAAAGGTGAACCCGTCGAGGCGATCGCACGCAATCTGCCGAAGTCCGAGACCCGACGGGTGTTCGACATGGTGACCCGGCGCTACTGGTGGCACGCCTGGTGGTGGATCCCGCAGGCCATCGTGCGCGGCGGTGTGGACAAGGTACACGCGGCGATCGAGGTCGAACCCCTTCCCGACTAGGAACCTCCGCCACTGCCCGGTCGTTGGCACACTATGGCGATGAGGCTGTTTCTGCTCTACGTGGTGGTCGAGCTGGCCGTCCTGGCGGCACTGATATCGACGATCGGTTTCGGCTGGACCCTCCTGCTGGTCGCCGGCGCGTTCCTGCTGGGACTCGCGCTGGCCGGCTCGCAGCTACGCCGCCACCTGCGCCGGTTGCGGTCCGGCCTCACCCTGGCCGACGCCCAGGGGGCGGTCACCGACAGCGTGCTCGTCGCGCTCGGTACGGTGCTCGTCGTGATTCCCGGTGTGGCCAGTTCCGTACTTGGTGCGCTGCTTCTGCTGCCGCCCACCCGTGCCGCCGCGCGCCCCGTCATCACCGCGATGGCGGCTCGGCGCGCCCCGCTGATTGTCGGGGTGGGCACCGTCGGTTCCGCAGCGGCCGGCCGCCCGACCTACCGGGGCCAGGGCGAGTACGTCGACGGTGAGGTGATCGACGTCCGTGACGACGTCGGTGGCGGCGCCGACATCCGCCCTGCCATCGAGCAGCGCCACCTCCCGGAGTGACCACCACCCATCTGCTGCTCAACGGTCGTGTGCACAGCCCGGCGATGCCGGATGCGACAGCGATGGCCGTGCGCGACGGGACCGTCGCATGGCTGGGCAGCGACGAGGTCGGGCGGGCCCAGTTTCCCGACGCGGCCGTCACCGATCTCGACGGCGGGTTCGTCGCGCCGGCTTTCGTCGACAGCCATATCCACACCACGGCAACGGGTTTGACGCTGACGGGCCTCGACCTGCGCGGTGCGACGTCGCTGAGGCACTGTCTGGACCTGCTGGCGGCCTACGCGAGATCCCATCCCGGCGGGGTCATCTGGGGGCACGGTTGGGACGAATCGGGTTGGCCGGAGCGCTGCGCGCCGAGCACGGGCGACGTCGACGCCGCCGTCGGCGGGCAAGCGGCCTACCTGGCCCGTGTCGATGTGCATTCGGCGGTGGCGTCGACGGCTCTGCGCCGAGCTGCCGATGTGGGGGACGAGGTGCCGCTGACATCCGATGCGCACCACAGAGTCCGCCGCGCTGCCCGTGATCGCCTCACCGCCCAGCAACGCACCCAGGCCAGAGCGGCGGCGCTGGATGCCGCGGCGGCTCTGGGGGTGGTGGCTGTCCATGAGTGCGCGGGCCCCGAGATCGGGGGACTGGACGACTGGCTGGAGCTTCGCGCCCACGACCACGGCGTCGAGGTCGTGGGTTACTGGGGCGAGCACGTCGCCACCGCAGCCCAAGCCGTCGAGCTGCTCGCGGCGACACAGGCCCGCGGGCTCGCGGGCGATCTGTTCGTCGACGGCGCCATCGGCTCACGCACCGCATGGCTGCACGAGCCCTACTCCGATCTCCCCGACGGATGTCCGACGCCGACCGGGAACACCCACCTCGACGCCGACGCGGTCACCGCCCACCTGAGCGCGTGCACCGAAGCGGGCATCACCGCGGGATTTCACGTCATCGGGGACGCCGCCGTCACCACGGTCGTCTCGGCGCTCGACTCGGTCGTCGACCGGTTCGGGGTCGCGGCGGTCGCGCGCTGCGGCCACCGTCTCGAGCACCTCGAGATGGTCACCGACGAGCAGGCGGCACAGCTGGGCAGCTGGGGCGTGATCGCAAGCATGCAGCCCAATTTCGACGCTCTGTGGGGCGGGAACACAGGCATGTACGCCCAGCGTCTCGGCGCCGCTCGGGCCGCGGGGCTGAACCGGTTCGCGCTGTTAGCATCCCAAGGCGTGCCACTCGCCTTCGGTTCGGACAGCCCGGTCACCGACATGAACCCGTGGGCCACGGTGCGCGCGGCGACCCGCCATCACACGCCCGGCAGTGCCATCTCGGCGCGCGCGGCGTTCGCGGCGGCGACCAGGGGCGCCTGGCGTGCCGGGGGCGTACGGGACGGCCTGATGGGCACCCTCGTCCCCGGGGCGCCCGCCAGCTACGCGGTATGGGATGCCGACAGTTTCGAGGTCAGCGCTCCGGCCGACGCGGTGCAGCGTTGGTCCACCGATTCGCGATCCAGGGTGCCGGTGCTGCCTGCGCTCGACGGCGCCCTCCCGACGTGCCGGCAGACCGTGCACCGGGGTTCTGTCATCCATGGGTGAGACGCGGTGGCAGCGGTTCGGCCAGAAGGTCGTGGATCGGCTGCCCACCTTGTCGGTTGCGATCGTGGCCGGCCTGGCTCTGTGTGCGAGCTTCCCGCCGTTCGGATGGTGGTTCGCAGCGATCCTCGCGTTCGGGTTGCTCGGCTGGGTGCTCAGCCGCGCCGCACGATCAAAGGCCGGAGGCGCCGGCTACGGCCTGGTCTTCGGCCTCGCGTTCTACATTCCGCTGCTGCCCTGGATCAGCGGGCTGGTCGGGCCGGTGCCGTGGCTCGCGCTGAGCTTCGTCGAGGCCCTCTTCCCAGCCCTGTTCGGGCTGGCCGCGGTCGCTGTGCGCCGCCTGCCGGGCTGGCCGCTGTGGTTCGCCGGACTGTGGTCGGTGCAGGAGTGGCTGAAATCCACGGTCCCGTTCGGCGGGTTCCCGTGGGGGGTGGTCGGGTTCTCTCAGACTGGGGGTCCGCTGCTGCCGCTCGCCTACGTCGGCGGGGCGCCGCTGGTGTCCTTCGCGCTGGTGCTCATCGGGTTCGGTCTCGCAGCGCTCGTGCTCGAGATCGTCACCTGGTGGCGCCGCGACGCGGCGGCGCGCGCTGCGGCGCCCCCGTCGGTCGTGCTGCCGGGACTGTGCATCGCAGTCGTACTGCTCGGGTCGACGCTGGCCTGGCCTCATGTCCGTAAAGCCGGTCTCGGCGCCGGTGACGAACCGCCGGTCACCGTCGCCGCGGTGCAGGGCAACGTGCCCCGTCTCGGCCTCGATTTCAACGCCCAGCGGCGGGCAGTCCTCGACAACCACGTCCGCGAGACGCTGCGGCTGGCCGACGACGTCCGGGCCGGCCGGGCACCGCAACCCATGATGGTGGTGTGGCCGGAGAACTCCTCGGACATCGACCCGATTGCCAATCCCGATGCTGCCCAGGAGATTTCGTCGGCAGCGGCGGCTGTCAACGCTCCGATCCTGGTCGGCGGTGTGGTTGCGGCGCCGGGCTACAGCCGTAGCAATCCGGTGTCGAACAACACCGTCATCGTCTGGAATCCCGAGACCGGTCCGTCGGACCGCCACGACAAGCGCATCGTGCAACCCTTCGGTGAGTACCTCCCGTGGCGTGGCTTCTTCAGCAAGTTCTCGTCCTACGCCGACCGGGCGGGCTATTTCCTCCCAGGCGATGGCGATGGCGTCGTGCACGCGGCGGGCGTGCCGGTCGGCATCACGACGTGCTGGGAGGTCATCTTCGACCGCGCGGCCCGCGAATCGGTGCGCAATGGCGCGCAACTGCTCGCCGTGCCCAGCAACAACGCCACCTTCAACCAGGCGATGAGCGAACAGCAGCTGGCGTTCGGCAAGCTGCGGGCCGTCGAGCACGACCGCTACGTCGTAGTGGCGGGAACCACAGGGATCAGCGCGGTGATCGCCCCCGACGGCCACGAGATCGCCAGGACAGGGTGGTTCGAACCGGCCTACCTGGATCAACAGGTCCGTTTGAAGACGACCGTGACGCCGGCCACGCGCTTCGGCCCGTACCTCGAGGGTGCGCTGGCCGCCCTCGGCGTTTCGGGCCTTCTCTGGGCCATGCTGCACAATGGTGCACTGCCCGCAGTACTCGTGCCCGCAAGATTGAGGGGTCGGCGATCGGCCGCCGACACGGACAAAGGAGCCACATGAGCGTCCCCGGTGGCATCGACGACGGCGGCGAACCGGCTGACCGTCCCAGCGCGCGCACCCTCGTGATCATCCCGACGTACAACGAGCGCGACAACCTGTCGACGATCGTGTCGCGGGTCAACGAGTCGACGCCCGACGTGCATGTGCTGATCGTGGACGACGGCAGCCCCGACGGCACGGGTGAGCTGGCCGACGAGCTCGCCATGGCCGACCCCGACCGCGTCCATGTCATGCACCGGACTTCCAAGGACGGGCTGGGCGCGGCCTACCTGGCCGGATTCGCGTGGGGGCTCAGCCGTCAGTACACCGTCCTGGTGGAAATGGACGCCGACGGAAGCCATGCCCCCGAAGAGCTGTACCGCCTCCTGGACAAGATCGACGCCGGTGCAGACCTCGTGATCGGTTCGCGCTACGTCGACGGCGGTCGGGTGCGCAACTGGCCGCGGCGGCGCCTCGTGCTCTCACGCACCGCAAACACCTACTCGCGGCTGCTGCTCGGGGTGGAAATCCACGACATCACCGCCGGCTACCGGGCCTACCGCAGGGAGGTGCTCGAGAAGATCGACCTCGCCGCCGTCGACTCGAAGGGTTACGGCTTCCAGGTGGACCTGACGTGGCGATCCATCAACGCAGGATTCACCGTCGTCGAGGTGCCGATCACCTTCACCGAACGCGAACACGGCGTTTCGAAGATGGACGGCTCCACCATCAGGGAAGCCATCATCAAGGTCGCCCAGTGGGGTGTGCGTGCGCGCGTGGACCGCGCGCGCGGAAACGCGCGCTGACTATCCGCGACGGCGTGTCTTGACGATCTCGAGGCGCTCCTTGAGCAGCTCTTCGAGTTCCTCGACCGACCGGCGCTCCAGCAGCATGTCCCAGTGCGTACGCGGCGGCTTGACCTTCTTGGGCTCCGGCACGTCACCTTCGACGAGGGTGCCTTCCAGGCCGTTGCGGCACAGCCACGTGCCGGGAATCTCGGCGTCGTCGGCGAATGGGACGTCGAACTCCTCGCCGTTGTCGGTGCGATAGCGGGCAACCTGACGCGGCGCCAGGTCGTGGTTGCGGTCCGTCTCGTAGCTCACAGCTCCGAGGCGGCTGCCCCTCAAAACACGATCAGCCATCGTCAACTCCTCTGCTAGTGCTCTCGTTCCGGGACTTCGCCGGAGGTGAAGCGGCAACCGCTTCGCCGGAGGCGAACCGGCAACCGCTTCGCCGGAGGCGAACCGGCAACCTACGTCTAACGCAGATACCCGACGTAGAGTTCCCGACTCGACCGACGATGATACGCGGAATATGAGGTCGTCCCGTCTACAGTCGGGCTCGTGACCTCGCTGAGCCCCGCGACGACCACCCGACGGCGCCCTGCGACCTGCCGGTGGTGCGGGCGGGAAGTGGCCGACGCCGGCATGGGGCGGCGCCGCCAGTACTGCAGGCAGTCGTGCCGTCAGCGGGCCTACGAGCAGAGGGCCCTGGTCAAGGGGACCTCGGTGCCTGCCGACGCCGTGGTGCTGTCCGCCGAGGAGGCCTCGGTGCTCGCCGATCGCGTCTATCAGGTCCGGTGCGCTGCCGAGGACATGGCGACGGCCCTCGAAGAGGGTGCCGGCGCTGAGGAACTGCGCGCGTTGTGCGATGCGGTGATGCAGGCGGCACGCGCCGCGGACGGCTGGCGCTAGCCCCGCCACGGGACCCGATCGCCGGTACTCTTAGCGCGTGACCAGCGCCGATCCCGGCATCACACCGCCGCCGCGGGTGTGGCGCTTCGACGATTTCGTGCTCGACGCGGGCCGCTACGAACTGCGGTCCGGTGAGACCGTCATCAAGGTCGAACCCCAGGTGTTCGACGTGCTCACCCAGCTGGTGAGCAACCACGAACGCTTCGTCACCAAAGAAGAACTCTTCGACAGCGTGTGGGGAGGGCGCTTCGTCGGAGAGGCCGCGCTGACCAGCCGCATCAAGGCGGCGCGGCGCGCGCTGGGCGACGACGGCGAATCGCAGCGGTATATCCGCACCGTGCGTGGTCGCGGCTACCAGTTCGTCGGGCAGCTGCGCATCGAGAACCCGGTGGCGCTGCCCGAAACCGAGCCCGAACCCGACGCGCCGCGCCAGCACATCGCGTTCACCCGCGCCGCAGACGGGGTCCGGCTGGCCTACGCGGTCTCCGGTGACGGGCCGCCGCTGGTGCGCGCCGCCAACTGGATGACGCACCTGGGTTACGACATAGAAAGCCCTGTCTGGCGGCACTGGGTGCGCGACATGTCGTTGCGGCACAAGTTCATCCGGTACGACGAGCGCGGTTGTGGGCTCTCGGACTGGGAGGTCGACGGCTTCACGTTCGACGACTGGGTGACCGATCTGGAGTCCGTCGTCGAGGCCCTCGGGCTCGAACGTTTCCCGCTGCTGGGGGTCTCGCAGGGAGGAGCGGTCGCCGTCGCCTACGCCGCGCGCCATCCAGACAGGGTCAGCAGGCTCGTGCTCTGCGGGGCGTACGCGCGAGGTCGTGCCGTCCGAGCCATGAACGACGACGAAAAGCGCGCTGCTGCACTTGATCTCGACCTTGCTCGGGTGGGCTGGGGGCGCGACGACCCGGCGTTCCGTCAGGTCTTCGCGGCGCAGTTCCTGCCCGACGGGACGCGAGCCGACTGGGCCGCGTTCGACCAGCTGCAGCGGCGCACGACCTCACCGGAGAACGCCGTGCACTTCCTGGAGGAGTTCGCGCGCATCGACGTGCGGGACCTCTGTGTCGAGGTGCAATGCCCGACGCTGATCCTGCACTCCCGCGACGACCACCGGGTGCCGATGCGCTACGGCGAGGAGCTCGCGACCCTGATCCCGAACTCCCGGCTGGTCGCCCTGTCGAGCAACAACCATCTGCTCACCGGTTCGGAGCAGGCCTGGCGGGTGTTCTGCGACGAGGTGCAGGCCTTCCTGGCCACCTGATCGCTTCGTGGAGATCTCCACGCGATCTCCACACAATCTCCATGTAAGCGCTGCGGCCGCCGATCATGCTGAGGGCATGAGAAAACACACCCGCACACTGCTCGCCGGGGTCAGCACGCTCATCGCCTTCGGGACTTTGTCGGCGTGCTCGAATTCCTCCAACACCTCCGAGGCCACCTCGCCGTCCCAGCCGGCGCCCGAGTCGTCGACTGCGGCGCCGTTTCCCGCCTCGGCCCGTTACATGGCCGACATGACAGCGCCCGACGGCAAGACGATGACGATCGGCATCAGCGTCGACGGCACCTCGGTCGCGGCCTACGCGTGCAACGGGACCGACGACGAGGCCTGGTTCTTCGGCAATCAGACCGACGGCGCCATCGATCTCAAGTCCCGCTTCCGCGACACCCTCGACGCACAATTCAACGGAACCCAGGTGACCGGCGAGGTCACCATGAACGACGTCGAATACACGTTCAGCGCCGCATCCGTCACGGGCGTGGCCGGCATGTACACCGCCGAATCCGACGGCGTGCGCGCCTCGTGGGTGGTGCGTCCCGACCGGTCGGCGGTCGGGGTGCAGTTCAGCGGGTTCCAGCAGGGCGACCGCAACTTCGATGTGTTCAACCTCGACGAACTCAGCGATTTCGACGTCCGCAACGACGTGCGCAACAAGCGCACGCTGGGTCCCGCGGGCCCGATCGCGTTCCCTCCCGGCGCGGGCCCCCGCGCGACCATCAACGGGGTCAGCGTGGCGCCGACACTCGTGACCGGGACGTTCCGGCTCGGCTGAGGGATCCTACGGCGCAAAAGTCACGCCTGACCGTGCCACTCTGGTATCTCTGACGTCGTGGACGAATGGTTCGAGCGCAGCCCGTTCGTCGGATTCGTTCCGTGGATCATCTACTGGGTCGTCGCCGACGGGCCGAGCACCTGGATGTTCGGCGCGATCTGCGCTGTCATCTCGGCGCTCATCCTGGGGATGTCGGCCGGCTTCGCCGGGGTCCGGCTGCTCGACATCGTCACCGCGCTGTTCTTCACCGTCGTGACGATCTCCGGCCTCATTCTCGGGGCCGCGGACCGCGACTGGATGGACACGTACGCCACGACGCTCTCCAGCGGTGTGCTCGCGGCGATGGCGTTGGGCTCGTTGGCGTTCGAGCCGTTCACAGCCCAGTACGCGCCCGCCACCGCGGCCCGTCAGGACTGGGAGGAGGCCGCGTTCCGCCGTACCAACCAGGTCCTGACGCTGATGTGGGCACTCGTCTTCGCGCTGATCGCGGTACTGGGCTATCTGGCGGTCATGGCTCCGGCGACGGTGCACCTGACCAAAGCCGTCATTCCGGTCGTCGTCATCGTCGGCGCCATCGGGATGACGCTGACCTACCCGAGCAAGGCGCGGGCAAAGGCCCGGCAGGACGCCGCCCGGTGACCGGGTTCAGCAGCTGAAAAGTGCCGCCGACTCCGGTGGCGGCGTCACCTCGGCGAGGCAGCCGAACGGCGACACGCCGTCTGCGGCGATGCGTACCGCCGCCCTGTGCGCATAGTTCACGCAGTACAGCCCGGACCCGTCGCTGCGGCACCGGTTCTCGCCGAATGCCAGCGACTGGCCCGGTGCCAGCTCGGTGCCGGTCCCGGCGGCGAACGGGCCGGGATCACCACGTAGTGCCCCGACCGAGAGTGACGTACCGGAGAATTCGATCCAGCCCGGCTTCCACATACCTTCGGCCTGCGCCGGGGGCGGCGGAGGAGATGCCAGATCCAGAAGGCAGGTCAGCGCGCCCGCCGCGGAAATGCACTGGGTGGTGCTGTGCGGCGGCCCGGACGGGGCGACGAAGGCGATCTCGTCGCCGAGCTGGGTCGTCACCCCGTCCCGGAACGCGACGTGGAATCCGCCGGCGTCCACGGGTGTGCCCGCCTCGATCCAGCCGATCACGTCGCCGACAGGGGCACCCGCGGCGGGTGTCCCCGCCGCTGACGGGGCCGGCGATGCCGATCCCGTCGCAGGTGAGGGCGTTGTCGTCGGAGCCGGCTCGGAAGGCTGCGACGACTCAGCCTGGCCTCCCACCGACTGGGAGCAGGCCGCCACCAGGGCGCTCATCGCGATCACAGCAGCCAGGCGCATTCGGCCAGGTTAGCGAGCGGACACGGATCCGATGGTCAGGCAGGCCGGGCGAAGGTTCGCTACCGTCGGCAGAATGCACGAACACACCGTCCGGGTGAACACCGCTTCGGGCACCGTCGAGGGCTTCACCCGTGACGGGGTCAACCGCTGGCGGTCCATTCCGTACGCGAAACCCCCCGTGGGCCCGTTGCGGTATCGCGCACCCCAGCCGGTGCAACCCTGGCGCGGGGTGCGTTACTGCCATGGATTCGGCTACTGCGCGCCTCAACAGCGGATGTACACGATCCTGGCGCCGGGCAGGTACCAGCCGACCGGTGAGGACTGCCTGACGCTCAATGTGGTCGCCCCGGAGGACGCCGCCGAGCGGCCCGACGGACCGTTGCCTGTCATGGTGTTCATCCATGGCGGCGGCTATCTGCTGGGCAGCTCGGCCACGCCCGTATACGACGGCGCATCGCTGGCCCGCCGAGGGTGTGTGTATGTCTCGGTGAACTACCGGCTGGGCGCGCTGGGCTGCCTGGAACTGTCGTCGCTGTCGACGCCCGAGATCACCATCGACGACAATCTCTTCCTGCGCGACCTCGTGATGGCGCTGCGGTGGGTGCGCGACAACGTGGCGGCCTTTGGTGGCGACCCCGGCAACGTCACCATCTTCGGTGAAAGCGCGGGTGCGCATGCCGTCGCGACGTTGATGGCCACTCCCGAGGCCAAAGGACTTTTCGCGCAAGCGATTTCGCAAAGCCCAGCCAGTGGGATGATCAGCGACGCCGACATCGCCGAGGACTACGCGACCCGCTTCGCGCGGCAGATAGGCGCAACTGAGGCCGACGCTGCGCGCGCATTGCTGGCGGCGCGGCCGGCCGACCTGGTCGATGCGCTGGACCGGCTTGTCGTCGAGGGTCAGCGGGACATGCTGGGCGCGTTCGCCATCGGGCCCACCTACGGCACGGAGTTCCTGCCCGAGGACCCCGTCGAGGCCATGAGGTCCGGCGCAGCGCACAGGGTGCCGCTCATCGTCGGGGGGAACGCCGACGAAGGACGGCTGTTCACCCGCTTCCTGAAGTTGCTACCGACGAGCCAGCCGGCCATCGAGCGGTTACTGATGCACGTGGAACCCGATGCGCGACAAAGCATTCTGGCGGCCTATCCCGGATATCCCGGAACGGCCGCGTGCGTGCAGTTCGGCGGAGACTTCATCTTCGGCTCCGCGGTGTGGCAGATCGCCCAGGCACATTCGGCGTTCGCGCCGACCTATGTGTACCGCTACGACTACGCGACCGCGGCGCTGAGGCTGTCCGGGATGGGCGCCACCCACGCGACCGAACTCCTCGCCGTGTTCGACGTCTACCGGTCGAGGTTCGGCAAACTGCTGGCCGCAGGCGTCGACTCGCGCAGCGCACGCAAGGTGACCGACGACGTCCAGAAACGATGGCTGGCATTCGCAGACCGTGGCGTGCCGGGACAGGACTGGCCGCTGTACACCAGTGACGAGCGCGCCGTCCTGGTCCTCGATCGGCGCAGACGCGTCGAGCTGGACCCGCACTCGGAGCGACGACTGGCTTGGGAGGACTTTTTCCTCGCCACTCGGTGAGGTGCCCGACTTGGGCGATTCGGCATGCCCGCACACCCAGGATGTGATTGCGTTGGCAGGTGTCTGCACCCTCTGATTCGTCGCCCGCGGTTCTGCATCCTCTCGATCCGCTGAGCGCCGACGAATTCGCGGCTGTCACAGCGATCCTGCGGCGCGACCGCGGTGTCGAGCCCGGTTCCGCCGCACCGGGATCCGCACAGGGCTGGCGCTTCGCCTCGATCGAGATGATCGAGCCGTCCAAAGCTGAGCTGGCGGGCTTCGAAGATGGTGGCCCGACGCCCCCGCGGCGCGCGGAGGTGACCTGCTTCGACCGATCGGCCAACGCCACCTACAAGAGTGTCGTGTCGCTGACCGAGCAGCGCGTCGAAGCGTTCGACCATGTGCCCGGGGTACAGGCCAACTTCACCGTGGACGAATTCGTCGAATGCGACCGCATGCTTCGTGCCCACCCCGACGTCGTCGCGGCTCTGCGTAGCCGCGGCGTCACCGAGATGGATCTGGTGTTCTTCGACACGTGGACCTACGGGGATGCGGTGGCCCCGCCGGAATACCGGGACCGCAGGATCGGCTGGTCGGACAGCTGGGTCAAAGCCGCGCCGGGGGCCAACCCGTACGCGAAGCTGGTCAGTGGTCTGCACTGCGTCATCGACCTCAACGCGATGGAGCTGCTCAGGGTCGAAGACGAGGGCCCGTTCGCCGTGAACTCCCAGGACGGCACCCCGCGTCCGGTACCGGAGGTCATGGGCGAGTACGTGCCCGCACACATCCCCGAACGCATCCTCGGCGCCTCGACGCGGGAACCACTGACGCCCTTGCACATCACTCAGCCCGAAGGCCCGTCGTTCACCCTCGACGGCAACCTGCTGCGGTGGCAGAACTGGTCTCTGCGTGTGGGTTTCAACCACCGCGAGGGTATGACCCTGCACACGGTGCGCTACCGCGACGGCGGCCGGGAACGGTCGGTCGCGCACCGGATGTCGTTCGCGGAGATGATCGTGCCCTACCGGGATCCGTCGCCGGATCACTACCGCCGCACGGCATTCGACATCGGAGAGTGGGGGCTGGGCTTCATGACCACCTCGCTCGCGCTGGGTTGCGACTGCCTCGGCGAGATCCGCTATCTGAATGCGGTGCTGCACAACAGCAAAGGCGATCCGTACACCATCTCGAACGCGATCTGCATCCACGAGGAAGACAACGCCGTGCTGTGGAAGCACGTCGACCATGAAATCGGTGCGGAAGTGCGCCGGATGCGCAGGCTCACCATCTCGTTCCACGTGACGGTCGCGAACTACGAATACCTGGTGTACTGGCGGCTGTATCAGGACGGCAACATCGAATGCGAGGTCCGCGCGACCGGCATCATGGTCACCACCCCGCTACCGCCGGGAGCTCCGAACCCCAACGGCACGCTGGTCGACGAACGCACCTACGCGCCGTTTCACCAGCACTTCCTGGTGGCCCGGCTGGACATGGACGTCGACGGCTCCGGCAACACCGTCGTGATGTCGGAATCGTTCGCCGAGCCGATCGGCCCGGACAATCCGCACGGGCTGTCCCTGGTCGTCCGCAACACCCCGCTGCGCACCGAGGGGGAGGCCCGACAGGACGTCAACTTCGCCACGCAACGGGCGTGGAAGGTGGTCAACCCGAACGTGGTGACGGCGCTGGGTGCCCACCCGGCCTACAAGCTCGTCCCCAGCGGGGCGATCCCGCCGATGTTCGAGCCGGGATCACCGGTCCTCGAACGTGCCGGCGTCATCGCCCACACGCTCTGGGTCACCCCGCATCACCCCGAGGAGCGCTGGCCCGCAGGTGAATTCGTCAACCAGTCGGTGCGCGACACCGGCTTGTCGCGATGGACTGCCGCCGACCGTCCGATCGAGAACACCGACGTGGTGCTGTGGTACGTGTTCGGCATCCACCACATCACCCGCGCCGAGGATTGGCCGGTGATGCCGGTCGATGTGGTTTCGTTCTGGCTCAAGCCTTTCGGATTCTTCGACCGCAACCCGGCACTCGACGTCGCCGGCACCCCGCCGGACGCCTGCCACACCTCGACCACCAGCGCCCACCATTGAGTCGGCACCGCGACCGCGCGGGTCTGCACGCCGACACGCCGCTGGGCGCGGGCATTTTGCGCTCGCTCGCGGCAGAGTGGAGCCGTGGTCGTCAAGTCCGTCCTGCTGTTCATCCTCGCCGCCGTCCTAGAGATCGGGGGAGCCTGGCTGGTCTGGCAGGGTCTGCGTGAGCACCGTGGGTGGTTGTGGATCGGCGCGGGGATCATCGCGCTCGGCGCCTACGGCTTCGTCGCGGCCTTCCAGCCCGACGCGAACTTCGGGCGCGTCCTGGCCGCCTACGGCGGCGTGTTCGTCGCCGGGTCGCTGATCTGGGGAATGATCGCCGACGGCTTCCGCCCGGACCGCTGGGACGTGACCGGCGCGGCGGTATGCCTGGTCGGCGTCGGCCTGATCATGTATGCGCCGCGATGACTGTCAGCCCAGATGCGCGCTGCCGTCATCGAGATCGTCGCGGTTGAGCCCCATCGGGGTGCCCGACGGTATGTCGCCGGCCGCGACGACCTTGCGGGTGATCGGCGTCAGCGCCTGGAACAGGGCCTCGACCTCGTCGTCGTCAAGTGCCGCGAGAGCCGGCAGGGCCACGGCGTCGGTGTCGTCCTCGATGTCGCGTTTGAGATCGCTTCCTGCAGCGGTCAATTCACCGGAGGCATCGAGCACACCCCGCTGCTGCAGCTGGCCTTGCAGCTGCGCCCACTGCGACTCGTCGTAATCGCGTGACCGCATGATCATCTCCGCGGGCACCTTGCCGGCAGCGGCGTGCAGCACGTTGCACTCCCGTCCTGACACACCGTGGGCGGTGAGCACCGCGACGTGGCCGTCCCCTCGGTGTTCCCGCAGCAGGGTGGCGGCGTGCCACAGTCTGGCCAGTGGCTCCTGCGGCCACGGAAGGGCTTGATTGGCGGCGAACAGGACTCGCCCGCCCACCTCAAGGTCTCTTGTCGCCTCGGACACGAGGTCGGCCACCGTCGCTGCTTCGTGCTGCGTCACACCGCACCGGTCGAGAGCGGCCACGGCCGATTCCCGGCGAGCCTTCAGTGCCGCTTCGGGCGGGGCGACGTCCCATGCGGCGGGCAGCGCCTTGGCCACCCGAGCAGGCGCGAAGTTGTAGAAAGCCGCCGTGACGACGTCGGCGGGCACGCTCCCGAGCGGCGCCGAGCGTGCCGCGAAATATCCCATCCAGAAGCCGCGGTAGCCCAGCGAGTCGAGGGCAGATCTCGCTTCCGGTGCAAAGTAGGTGACGGCGTGCACGGGTTCGATCCGATCGTGCAGACGGCGGGCGAGGGAATGAGGTCTGGGCACGTAGGCAGTTAATCACCACCCTGACCTCGGTCTGCTAGGGTGCCTGCAAACTTCCGACCTGTGACAGGACTGCACACATGAGGAAGGTCGCCGGCCTGCTCGCAATGCTGGCGGCGGTGACTGCCCCGATGGCCGGCTGCGGCCTGACGGTGTCGCGGGGCGTCCCCGCAGTGGCCACCTCGGACCTGCAGTCCGACATCGCGGCCCGTTTCGCCGAGGCGGGCAACAATCCGCAGTCGGTGTCGTGCAAGGATCCGCTCATCGGCGAGGTCGGTCAGACCGCGCGGTGCGACGTCGTGATGAGCCCCACCAACAGCTTCGAGCCCATCGTCACCGTCACGAGCGTCGACGGCGAGGCCATCGACTACGAGCTGATGCCCGCTCTGTCCGAGGAACAACTCGAACGGGCGGTCGCGCGGCTCGTCGACGAGGCCGGGGGTCCGCCGACCTCGGACGTGATGTGCCTGAACGGTCTGCTGGGGGTGATGGGGGAGTCCGCACAATGCGACGTCACCGCGGACGGCGTGACGCTGCGGCGCACGGCCGAGGTGACGAGCGTCGAGGGCCTGATGATGAATTTCGATCTGGTCCCTATCCTCACCAAGGGCGAGGTCGAGAATTCGCTGCTGGGCGATCTGACCCGCCACCTGGGTAGACGGCCCGATTCGGCGACGTGCTCGGGCAACCTGGAAGGCAAGCCGGGCAACACGGTGGACTGTTCGGTGGTCGCCGGTCCGGAAAGCGCGGCGTTCATCGTCACCGTCACCACAGTCGACGGGGCCAGGATCGACTTCAGCTACGCTCCGCGGAGTTGACGCCGCGCAAAAGACTTGCGCGGCAGCAGTTTTCGCGAAGCATCTGTCTACCCACAACGACATCGAAGCCCCGGCGGAATTCGCCGAGGCCTCGATGTCGTGTCGTCAGCTCAGACGCGGCGCTTCTGCTTCTTCGCCTGCTTCTTGGCTTCCTTGCTCACCCTCCTGGCTTCCTTGCCTGCGGTGTCGGCCAGATCGGCGGCGCGGTCGAGTGCGAACTCCGCGCGTCCACGAGCCAGATCCGCCCAGTCGGAGCTCCTGTCGCGGGCCACCTCGGCCAACTCGGGTGCCCGGTCACGCGCCCGTTCGGCCAGGTCCCCGCCGCGGTCCCGGGCGACTTCGGCCCATTCGCTGCCGCGGTCGCGGGCCAGATCGGCGAACTCGCCCCCGCGCTTCTGCGCAACCTCTGCCCACTCGCTGCCGCGCTCCCTGGCAATCTCGGCCAGTTCGCCGCCGCGCTCGCGAGCGATCTCCGCCCATTTGCCGCCCCGGTCGCGTGCCACCTCGGCGAGTTCGGAACCCCGCTCGCCGGCGACGTGGGCGAGCTCGCGGCCGCGCTCGGCGCCGACGTGTAGGCCGTGTCCGACCTTTTCGGCGAGCGCGCTGTCGGTCAGAGAGCTGCCTGAGGCCGCCCCGGCCGGCAGCGCCGAAGAGACGGCCTCGGAGACCTTGCGGGCGGCACGTCGTCCGCGCCACCCGAGCGACGGTTTGCCCTCGGTGTCCACGGCGGCGATGATCAGGCCGCCGATCAAGCTGATGTCGGTGATGAACGCGCGACGCTCGTCGGTCTTGCGCTGCGGGTCGACTTCGTTCCAGAAGGCGTGGCCGCCAAGCGAACTGGGGACGACGGTCAGCGCGAGCGCCGCCGACGCAACGCGAGGAAGTTTGCCCGTGGCCAGCAGGAGGCCGCCGCCGATCTGTACAGCTGCGGTGACCTTGGCGACGGTCTCGGCGTTCGACGGCACATTGGTGCCGACGGGATCTGGCAATTTGCTCAGTCCCTCAAGGGTTTGCCGGGTGGCGTCTGTAGCTGGTTTGGGGCTTCGCAGGGCTTCGACACCCCGCGAGATGAACACTGCAGACAGCATGGGGCGCGCAACACGTCTGATCAACATGGGGCCTGTGTTCCCCCGCTTACGTGGCCGCAAACCCCACGTCAGCGCACGTGCGGGGTACCTTCGGCGACATGGCGTCGCCGGTGTGGGAACGGGTCAGCGCGCATGTGATGCGGTGCAGGTTGGCCTTCTGCGACGTCACCGTCGGCGTCGTCCACGACGACGGCGTGGCGCTGATCGTCGATACGGGCACCACGCTGTCGGAGGCAGGGGCGATCGCCGACGACGTCGCGACGCTCACCGGGTGCCGCGTCGGTCATGTCGTGTTGACCCACAACCACTTCGACCATGTGCTCGGATATTCGGTCTTCGCCGGCGCCGACACGTATTGCTCGCCCGAGGTCGGCCGCACGATGGCAGAGCGCAAACTTTTGTTGCGCGCCGACGCGCTCAACCACGGAGCCGACCCGGACGAGGTCGCCCAGGCGCTGGCCGTGCTGGATCCTCCCCGTGCATCCGTTGCCGAGGCGACGGTCACGCTCGGCGACGTCGCGGTGACGATCAGCCATCCGGGCCGGGGCCATACCGACCATGACGTGATCGCCGTCGTGCAGGACGGGCCCGAAACGGTGGTGTTCTGCGGAGACCTCGTCGAGGAATCCGCCGACCCGTGCATCGACGAAGGCTCGGACCTGACGGCATGGCCGGAAACGCTGGAGCGTGTGGTGACAGCAGGCGGAGAAGGCGTCTACGTCCCCGGGCACGGTTCGCTCGTCGACGCGGCGTTTGTGCTCCGGCAGGCCGCGTGGCTGGCCTCGGGGCGCGGCCACTGAGGGTGCGGCGGGACCCCTGGTGGCGGACGCATCCGGTCCAGGATCGCGCGCAGGGGTGACCACGCCGAGCGGCCGGCCCGCGTCACGGCATAGGCAGTCAACGTCACCTCCGGGTTTCGTAGCGGCAGGATGTCGACCCCGGGACCAGTCGGCCTGCCCAGGGGCAACAGTCCGACGCCGAACCCGCCGACGATGAGGTCCTCGACGAGGTCGAGGCTGTCGATCTGATGGGCGATCGTCGGGGTGAATCCTGCCAGCGATCCCAGCGTGCGCACCGCCGTTTCATCAGCGGTGTTGCGCGAGTTCACAATCCATGTCGATTCCGCGAAGGCGGTGAGTTCGGCGTCGGCGGGCGTGCCGGACGGCACCCCGAGACCCCAGCCGATCGACCACAGCGGCATCGGTTCCAGGCTCGCGGCAGGCGAGGCCGGGGCGAGGTTGTAGTCGTAGGTCAGAGCCAGGTCGAGATCGTCGCCGACGAGCAGTGCGAACGCCTCGATCGGCTCGTACTCGCTGATCACCACGTCGACATCGGGGTAGCGAGTCCGCAGATCGGCGACGATGGGCAGCAGCGAGACCCGAATGCCCGTGGCGAAGCCGCCGATGCGGACGGTACCGGCCGGTTCGGCGTCCGGATCGAGGTCCAGTCGGGCGCTGTCGACGGCCGCGAGGATCGTGACGGCGTGGTCGGCGAGGCGCCTGCCCGCCGGGGTCAGACGCACTCGGCGGCCTTCCGGTTCGACCAACTGGGAGCCGGTGTCGCGCGCCAGCGCCGCGATCTGCTGGGACACCGTCGACGTCGTGAGGTGGTGCTCGTCGGCCACGGCACGCATCGAGCCGAGCCGCGACAGTGCCAGCAGCAGTTCCAGACGCCGGGTTTCCATGCAGGAATTGTCCCCAGTCGGAGCGCACGCAGTCGGTAAGTTCGCCACATGACCGACCTGACCGTCTCCGTCGGCGACGGTGTCGCGGTGCTCACCCTCAACAGGCCGCAGCATCGCAACGCATACACCGGTGAGATGGGAGCGCTGCTCAACGCCGCCTATCGGGGCTGCGACGACGACGATGACGTGAGAGTGATCCTGGTGACCGGCGCGGGCGACGCCTTCTGCGCCGGGGCGGACTTCGCGACACCGGAAAGCCCGTTCGCATCCACCACCGATTCGTTCACCGCGTCACCCACCGACCCCGCCGCGTTCGAGTTACGCACCCCGGTCATCGCGGCGGTCAACGGACATGCCATCGGCATCGGTTTGACGATCGCGCTGCAGGCCGACATCAGAATCATGGCCACTGACGCCAAATACGCTGTCGCGCAGGCGCGCCGGGGTGTGGTCGGGGACTGCATGTCGCACTGGACTCTGCCGCACCTGGCCGGCGGCACCGCGGCTGCGGATCTACTCTTGACCGGCCGTACGTTCGGCGGGGACGAGGCGCTCGCGATGGGGATCGCCACGCGTACGGTCCCGGCTGCCGAGGTTCTGGGCGAGGCGATGTCGGTCGCACGCGACATCGCGACCAACGTCGCGCCGATGTCGGCAGCGCTGAGTAAGCGTCTGCTCTGGGACACGATGGTCAACGGGTATCCGCCACGGCAGGTCGCTCGTCTGGAAACCGAGGCGCACCGCCGGGTGATGGGCAGCGCCGATGCGCGCGAGGGCGTGGCCGCGTTCCTGGAGCGACGCACTCCGCGCTGGACGGCGTCGGTGTCGGGGGAGTGGAAACCGTTGCCGGGGATGGGCGTTGAAGGCAGCACCGCACGGTTCGGGACGCCGGGTTAAGCGAAGAGTCTAAACAGCCCGGCGGCGCAGGAGCGCTGACACACTGGCGGGAGTGCGCAGCGGAAGGAACCATCCATGGCGGTCAGCACGGACAGCGACGTCTCCTACGACCCCTACGACGTCGAGCTCAACACCGACCCATACCCGATCTTCGCGAGAATCCGCGAGGCCGGCCCGCTGTATTACAACGCCGCGCACGACTTCTACGCGCTGAGCCGATACGCCGATGTCGACGCCGCATTGGTCGATCACGAGACGTTCAGTTCCGCGCGTGGCGCCGTCTCGGAGATCATCAAGTCGGGCATGGACATCCCCTCGGGCACACTGATCTTCGAAGACCCACCGATCCACAACATTCATCGCAAACTGCTGTCGCGAATCTTCACGCCGCGCAGGGTCGCGGTCAACGAGGTGCTGATCCGTGCCGCCGAGCAGACCTGATGAACGACTCGTGGGTTCGCGGTGACCTCAGCGGTATCTCGTTTCCCGCACACCCGGTGGCTTTGCGGCAGGGCGGTGTTCGATTCCTGCGCGACGCCTTCAGGGCGTGGGGTGTCCTGAGCGCCGACAACGACGTCACCGGCATCGACCGCTTCGTGGAAGTCGGCGGAGGCAGCACGGGCCGCAAGGTCGTCCTGTCGGTGCGGTACTGCGCACCGCAACCTGGTGTGCATCGCGAACTGTTCGCCAAGTTCTCCCGTGACTTCGACGACGATCTCCGCGACGTCGGGAGAACCCAGATGGATTCCGAGGTCAGGTTCGCCGCGCTGGCACGGTCGCCGGGCTTTCCCATCGCGGTACCCGCGACCCAGTTCGCCGACTACCACGGCGCCTCGGGCACCGGCCTGCTGATCACCGAGCGAATACTGTTCGGAAGCAACGGAATCGAGCCGGCGTACCCCAAATGTCTCGACTACCGGATGCCCGGGCAGTATGAACACTATCGTGCGATAGTCATGGCGCTGGGCCGGCTCGCCGGAGCGCACCGCGCCGGTGCGCTTCCTGCCCGTCTGATTGAGCATTTCCCGGTCGATCTGGCCGCGGCGACGGTGGGGGAGCGGCCCACGCGGGCTCCGGAACAACTCGATCGCAGGCTCGTTCGGCTCGTCGACTTCATCGCGGCCCACCCGGGTCTGTTCCCGGCAGACGTCCGTGCGCCGCAACTGACCTCGCGACTGGCCGCCGACGCGCGGGCGGTGATCGCCGCCGAACCCGCACTATGGCGGCACCTGGCCGCCGCAACCGATCACATCGCGCTGTGCCACTGGAACGCCAACGTCGACAACGCATGGTTCTGGCGCGACGGGCACGGCCTGCGGTGCGGCCTGATGGACTGGGGCTGTGTGAGCCAGATGAACGTGGCGATGGCGTTGTGGGGCGCGCTGTCGGCGGCCGAGACCGATCTGTGGAATCGACACCTCGACGACCTGCTGTGCGCTTTCTGCGACGAGGTCCGCGCCATCGGTGGCCCGGATGTGGCACCGGTCGCGCTGCGCCGGGATCTCGTGCTCTACGCGATTCTGATGGGCGTCACCTGGCTGCTGGATGTGCCCGCGCTGGTCCGGGCGCGCGTGCCAGGCCTCGATGCCACCACCACGCGCGCTGATCCGCACATCGAAGACGACGAGGGGGTCCGGGCGCCGCTCCAGATGCTTGTCAACGTGTTGAACCTGTGGGCGGGAACGGATCTCGGCGACGCATTGCGTGGAATCTAGCGCAGTCCATCCTCGCCTGTCGGTGGGCCACAGGCCGGTGACGGCGTCGATGAGCCCGTGGGCTGCCTCCGGCCACGCAGATCGGGCCCGCGGACCGTGCTGGGCCAGAGCTCCCTCATGCTCGGCGCACGTGTGCATCAACAGGTTTCGCGCCATCACGATGCGCTCGAACCGGACGCGCTCGGGAAGATGGGGCATGCCGTCGTTGATCCCGTTGATCGTCTTTACCAGTTGCGGTGAGGCCGGTGCGTCCTTGGTGACCACGTCCCGATAGGCGGGGTCTGCCATCGCCTGCGCGGCGAAACGTGCATACCGGTCGCCGGCGAGGCCGTGGTCCGGGCCGGCATCGCCGCGCGCAACAGATCCGTCCGCGTACCGAAGTGGTAGCAGACGGGCGTTGTCGCCCTGCCTGGCGGCCTCGCTGATCTGCCTGTTCGAGATCGCATACATGCCCCGTTCGGCGAACAGCCGCTCCGCAGCGGCCAACAGAACGAGGCGGGTGCCTTCGGATCTGCCAGTGGGCAAGGGGCCTGGCTGCGGTCGTCACAGGGCCCGGTGAACACATTGCCGACGGCGGAATTGTTCGAAAATGATGAACGGTATGTCGTAGAAAACCACGTGGACCGCAACGGTCGGCGTCCCGTTCAATGCACTCATGGAGACAGGTCACGCGCGGACCGGCGCCCTCATGGCGGTGGGGTCGATGGTGTGCGTGCAACTCGGGTTGGCGATCGCCGTCACGCTGATCGAAGACATCGGCGTCGAAGGAGTGGCGTGGCTGCGGTTGGCGTGGGCCGGGATCCTCTTTCTCATCATCGTCCGCCCCCGCCGGGCAGCGTTCACCCGCAACAGCTTTCTGATGTGCGTCCTTCTCGGCGTCGTGACGGCGGGGATCACGATGCTGTTCATGGCCGCGCTGGATCGCATCCCGCTGGGGACCGCGAGTGCGCTGGAATTTCTGGGCCCGCTCGGTGTGGCGGTCGCGCGCGGAAGGGGCCGGGGCCGCTGGGTGTGGCCGGGACTCGCCGCGGCAGGGGTGCTGATGCTGACCGAGCCCTGGAGTGGAAGCGTGGACCTCGTCGGCGTCACCTACGCGCTCTGCGCGGCGGTGTGTTGGGGTGTCTACATCCTCCTCACCCAGAAGGTGGGCGACGAGGTCGCGGGCATTACCGGCCTCGCCGTGTCGATGCCCGTGGCCGGGTTGGTCGCGACGCTGGTCGTCGGCCCCGGTGTCGTCGAGCACATGACACCGCAGATCTTGCTGATCGGCCTGGGGCTGGCGATCCTGTTGCCGGTGGTGCCTTTCGCGCTGGAGCTGCTGGCGCTGCGCAGGCTCACCACCGCGGCGTTCGGCACGATGATGGCCCTGGAACCGGCCTTTGCCATGGTGCTCGGCTTCGTCGTACTGCACCAGGTGCCAGGACCGCTAGGCATCATCGGCATCTGCCTGGTCGTCGCCGCCGGCATCGGTGCTGCGCGCACCGGAGCAAGGGCCGCCCCGGTGCCGCTCGAAGTGGGCTGAACGAAGGCCAGTCAGCCCTCGAACTTTTTGCGTCGCCACAACGTGCCGGCGGCGAGCAGAACCAGGCTCACCACCAGGATCGCGGTCGCGAGCACATTGATCTGGGGCGGCACAGCCGCTTTCACGGCCGCGTTGACGTACAGCGGATAGGTGACCTCGGACCCGCTGACGAAGTAGGTGATGATGAAGTCGTCCAGCGACAGCGCGAAGGACAACATCGCCGCGGCCACGATCCCAGGCACGATGAGCGGCAGAGTGACCTTGAAGAACGTGCGCGCCGGGCTCGCCCCGAGGTCCAGTGACGCGTCCTCCAGCGTCCAGTCGAAACCGCGCACCCGGGCCCGCACCGTCATCGCGATGAAGCTGACCTCGAAGGCGATGTGGGACAGCAGGATCGTCACATACCCGGCGGGCTGGTCGAAATCCAGGAACAACGTCAGCAGTGCCGCACCCATCACCACCTCGGGCGCGGTCAGCGGCAGCACCAGGAACGTGTCGACGGCGCGCTGTCCGCGCCACCGCTGCCGGACCAGGGCGATCGCTACCAGCGTGCCGAGAACGATCGCGATCGCCGTGGATACCGCGGCGACGTTGAGGCTCAACTTCAGCGCCTCGGTCAGCGGCGGGTACTTGAACGGGTCGAGCCAGTTCTCCAGCGTGAAGCCCTGCCAGGTGTAGTTGAACTTGCCTTCGGGTTTGTTGAAGGAGAACAGCACGATCACGAAGATCGGCAGGAAGAGGTACAGAAGCACCAGGCCGGCCACGATCCGTAGCAGCACATCGCCCCAATTGCGGCGCGCGCGAACCTTTTTCGGCTTCGGATCCTGTTGTGCGGCGGTGGCGATCGCGGCACCTGCCTGCGTCGTCATACGAGGTCCTCCGAGCCCAGCGCGCGGGTGTAGAGCAGCACCCCGATCAGGATCAGCACCATCAACCCGAGGCTCAGTGCCGCGGCCGCCGGATAGTCCTTCACGACGAGGAACTGTTTTTGGATGACGTTCCCGATCATCGTCGTCTGCGTACTACCCAGATAGTCGGCGTTGATGAAATCGCCGACAGCAGGGATGAATACGAGCATGCTGCCCGCCAACACACCCGGCATCGACAGCGGCAGAATGACCTTGCCGAACGCCCGCGGCGTCGACGAATAGAGGTCTTTCGACGCCTCGAGTAGGCGCGGGTCGATCTTCTCGAGGCTGACGTACAGCGGCAGGATCATGAAGATGATCCAGTTGTAGGTCAACCCCCCGATCACCGCCCAACTGGTGGACAGCAGCCGGCCCTCGTCGGGGAGGAGTCCGATCGCGCCCAGCGCGGTGACGACCCATCCCTCGTCGGCGAGGATCGTCTTCCACGCGATGGTGCGAATCAGGAACGTGACGAAGAACGGCAGGATCACCAGGCCGAGAATCAGGTTCTTGTACCGCCCGGCCTTGAAGGCGATCACGTAGGCCAGCGGAAACGCCAGCAGCAGGCACAGCACCGTGGCCGCCAGGGCATAGCCGAACGAACGGAAGATCTGTTCCCGGTAGAGCGTGAAGGCCTCGGCGTAATTACCGAAGTCCCACGCGAACGTCAGCGTGGGCATGAATACCGAGCCCGCAGTCTCCGACAGCGATGTCCGCGCCAACGAGAAGAACGGCACGACGAAGAAGATCGCGAGGTACGCCAGCGCCGGCAGCACCATCAGATACGGCGCGATCTTGCTCCGCTGACGGCTGCTGGAAGCAACACCAGCCATGGTGTCAGCCGCCGGTGACGGCGGCGTACGCGGTGTTGTACTCCTGCGTCTGCTCGTCGGTCAGAGCGGCCCAGCCCTTGGACTTGGCCAGGACATCGGCGGACGGGTTGATCAGTGGATTGTTCGCCGATTCCGGATCGATCTTCTCGAGTTCCTCGGTCATGTCCGACAGCACCGGGATGTACTGGACATAGGACACCAGCTTGGCGTAGTTCGCCCGGTCGTAGACATAGTCGATCCACGCCTCGGCGGCCTTCTGGTTCTGCGTGGTGTACGGAATCACCATCGTGTCGACGAACGTCGTCGCGCCGGACTCGGGCACGACGAATTGCAGGTCGGGGTTGTCGGCCTGAAGCTGCACGATGTCACCCGAATATGCCTGTGCCACAGCGATGTTTCCTGCCGCGAGATCGTCGGCGTAGTCGTTGCCGGTGAACCGGCGGATCTGTCCCGCATCGTTCTGTTCACGAACCAGATCGACGGCCTGCTGCACCGATTCGGTGCTCGGGTTCTCGGGCGAGTTGCCCTGCGACAGCATGATCATTCCGAGACCGTCCTGGGCGTCGGAGAACAGGCTTACGCGTCCCTTGAACGCGGGGTCCCACAGATCGTTGATGGTCGTGATGTCGCGGCCCGTCGCGGCACGGTTGTAGGCCAGTCCGACGAGGCCGGACATGTACGGGGCGCTGAACTCCCGGCCCGGGTCGACGCTGGCCTCGAGAAGGTCCGGGCGGATGTTCTTCATGTTGGGGATGGCGTCGTGATTGATCTTGTTGAGCCACCCGAGCTGGTTGAGTCGGACAGCCAGGAACGTCGTCGGCACGGCCAGATCGGCGCCGATGTCCTGCTTGCGGGACAGCGGCTCTTTGACCTTGGCGAACCACTGCTCGTTGTCGTTGAGGTCTTCCTTGTAGTCGACGGTGATGCCCGACGCCGTCTGGAACGCGGCGATGAAGCCGTCGGCCATGTAGAGGGGCCAGTTCGAGATTCGCAGCGTGCCGCTGGCGGGGCCGCTGTCCTCGGAGCTGGCGCTCGACGATTCACTGCCCGAGCCGCACGCGGCCAGGAACGACGAGCCGAGCGTCAGGCCCGCGGCCGCCGCAGCGCTGCCGCCGAGGAAACGTCGGCGCGATGTGCGGCTCGCGGTCATGCGGGCCAGCAGTTGGGGGTTGATCTCACGGGACATGGCGATGCAGGCCTTTCGTCGGCTCCAGGGAGGGGGATGGGGTCGCGCGGGCGTGAGGCCCACCAATGGCTTTCAGGAGTCGTCGAGCATCTCTTCGAGGTCCTCGGTCGTGGGAATGTCGTCGCCCGGCAGTACCAGGGACGCATCCGGGGCCCAGCTGACGAACACCTCGTCACCGGGCCGCAGCATGGGCAGATCCTGTTCGGGTCCGACGTGCGCGATGATCGTCGAGTCGTCGGGCGCGGCGAGGGACAGTCGCACCACCGGCCCCTGGAACGTCAGGTCGACGACCTTGGCGGGCACCGCTGCTACTTCGCCTGTCGGTGCGTCCATGGACACCCGGATGCGTTCGGGGCGCACCATCAACGTCGCGTGACCGCCCGGTTCGATCGTGGTATCACCGGCGCGCGCCTTGAGCGTGGACCCGAGCACATCGATCTCGACGAACTCGCGGTTGGCGCGTCCGGTCCGACGACCTGCCCACAGATTCGCCTGTCCGATGAAGCTGGCGACGAAAACCGTCGCGGGTCGGTCGTAGATCTCGGTGGGACTGCCGATCTGTTCGACGTTGCCCGCGTTCATGACGGCGATGCGATCGCTCATCGTCAACGCCTCTTCCTGATCATGGGTCACGTAGATGAACGTGATCCCGACCTCGCGCTGGATGCGCTTGAGCTCGAACTGCATCACGTGGCGCAGCTTGAGGTCGAGCGCACCGAGGGGCTCGTCCAGGAGCAGGGCGCTGGGGTAGTTCACCAGCGCGCGGGCCAGCGCGACGCGCTGCTGCTGACCGCCGGAGAGTTGGGCAGGCTTGCGTTCGGCGAAGTCGGTCAGGCGGACGATCTCGAGCAGTTCGTCGACGCGCTTTCGGGTCTCCCCTTTGTCCAGCTTCTTGCTGCGGGGGCCGTAGGCCACGTTGTCCCACACCGTCATGTGGGGGAACAGGGCGTAATGCTGGAAGACGGTGTTGACGTTGCGCTTGTTCGGCGGCGTCCGCGACACGTCGGCGCCTTCGAGGCGGATCGCGCCTTCGGTCGGAGTTTCGAAGCCGGCGATCATGCGCAGCGTCGTCGTCTTGCCACATCCCGACGGGCCCAGCATCGAGAAGAACTCGCCGGAGGCGATCGAGAAATCGGCGTCGGCAACGGCGACGTAATCGCCGAAGCGCTTGGTGACGTGGTCGATCTCGATGACCGGCCCGCCCTTGGCTGCGGCGGCGCGGTGCTGGCCCGCCTGTGCATCAGCGGTCGTGTGTGCGCGGGTCAGAGCGCATCCTCCTCGTTAATGCCCCCCGGCTGTCAATAAACCTTCGCGGATCACGCGGTTACGCGCAAGCGAATCCGCAACGAATTTACATTTCCACAATGGAATCCGCTGTCTAACCGACCTGATCTCGAGAGAATCCGCGTATGAGGGCGCGTTGGACCGACGCCTGACCGTGTGCCGGCCGGCCCGCCCCGCGTCGCGGTCTCAAGTCTGGCAGCCATCAGTCGGGATCGCCGCTGTTTACGCGCGCGCATACCCTGGGTAGGGAGGAGGGCATGGCGACTGTCGATGTGTCCGTGACGTCCGATCTGACACCTGAGCGAGCCTGGACGCTGGCCTCTGATCTCAAACGGTTCGATGAATGGCTGACGATCTTTGGCGGCTGGAAGAGCACGGTGCCCTCGGAGATCGATGTCGACACTCAGGTGTCGTCACTGATTAGGGTCAAGGGTTTCCGCAATGTCATCCACTGGCGGGTGACCCGCTATGACGAGCCGAAGGAGATCGAACTCGTGGGCCGGGGACGCGGGGGCGTGTGCATCGCGCTCACCCTGCAGGTCGAGCCCGCCGAAGGGGACGGGTCGTCCTTCCGTGTCATCGCCGAACTGACCGGAGGTCTGCTGAACACGCCCGTCGGCAACGTCGTCGCCAAGGTCATCAAAGGCGATGTCCACCGCTCGGTCTGCAATCTGGCCGAACTGCAGTGACCGCATCCTGTCGCTAGCCCCACTCGTGGTTCATCGCCCGCGATTCGTAGCGGGCCTCGTCGGATTCCGTCGCCCGCGAGCGCGGGCGTGAGACGGCGATGAGGATCATCGCCAAAAGCGCGGTGCCGGCGCCGCCGAGGAAGATGATGGTGAAGCTGCTCTCCATCGGGGTGCCCGCCGACGTGGTGCGGCTCAAAAGCACGGCCACGACTGCCGCCGCCGTCGAGCTGCCGATTGTTCGCGCGATGGCATTCATGCCGGTGGCGACTCCGGTCTCGCCGGCCTCGCTGTCGGCGACCACCAGCGCGGGCAGCGCCCCGTAACCGAGGCTGATATAGGCATTGGCCAGGATGTTCGCGATGATCACCTGCCACGGCGCCGCGTGCACGAAGGCGATCAGAAGGAATCCCGCGATGCCGGCGAGGGCGGCCACCACCAGGACGGGCCTGGCGCCGAAGCGGTCGATGAACCTGCCGCTGACGAGAGCGATCAGGAAGCCGGTCAGCGCACCGGGAAGGAGGTAGACGACGCTGGCCTCGAGCACCGTCGCATGGAAGCCGTAACCCGCGACGTCGTTGTCGATCTGGACGAACTGGGTCAGGCCGAGAAACGCGAAGTAGAGCCCCATCCCGACGAAGATCGTCGCGAGATTGGTGAAAAGCATCGACCGCTGGGCCAGCATCCGAGTAGAGACGAGAGGCCGGGCGGCTCGCCGCTCCCAGAACCACCACGCGATCAGCACCGCGACACCGCCGGACGCGGCGGCCATCGTGCGTGGCGACAACCAGCCCCACGCATTGCCCTGAGTGATCGCCAGCAGCAGAGCCGACAGGCCGGCCGCCAGACCCAGCGCACCGAGCCAGTCGATCGACCCCGAGGCGGCACGTGGCCGGTCGGGGACGACGGTGAGCACGATGACGACCACGAGCACCGTGAACGCAGTGGTCAGCCAGAACACCCGGTGGTAGCCGGCGTCGCCGGTCATCAGGAGGCCGACGACGACGAGGCCCGTGCCGCCACCGAAACCCAGCGTGCCCGACAGCACCGCCATTGCCGAGACCATGCGGTCGGGCTGCAACTCCTCACGAAGGATCGCGATGCAGATCGGGTAGAGCGCAAACGACGCGGCCTGCAGGACACGGGCGACGATCAGCATCCCCAGCGACGACGTCGCCGCGGCGAGAATCGAACCGACCAACACGACCGCAAGAACGACCAGCAGCACCAGCTTTTTGCGGTACAGGTCGGCGAGCCGCCCGATCAACGGCGTCGCCGCGGCGGCGGCCAGCAGATTGGCGGTCACCGCCCAGCTGACCGCGACGGTCGAGGCGTTCAACTGCTCGGCGATGACACCGAGCACCGGCACCACGGCGGTCTGCAGGACGGCCACGGTCAACACCACGATGCTCAGCCCGACGACCAGGAAGCGGGGGCGCTGGACCGTCTGCCCCACGTCACGCTCCGCTCGTCGAGAAACCAGTTCGTTAGCTGATCTTCAGTTCTCGTCGATTATTGCGCCTGTCCGAGGAGCGCTGTTAACCGGTCGAGCGGCAGGCGCGGCGAGCGGTGTCCGTCGCGACCGGTCATGTCGGTGTTGACGACGAGCGCGTTGAGCACGGCCTCCTCGACGCATTGCACGACGGCGGAGTACAGGTCGTCCATCCGGCCCCAGGGCAGGAACGCGATGGAGCCGATCTCGTCGTCGGAGAACGGACCGAGAGGGAAGGCACTCGCCAGACCCGGCACCTCCGCGGTGGAGAAGGCAAGGAAGATGTCGCCAGAGAAATGACTGCCGGTGGTTCCGGTCCTCGCCAATCCCAACGGAACCCGACGCGCCAGGGCCTTGCACTGGCCCGGGAGCAGAGGGGCGTCGGTGGCGACGATCGCGATGACCGAGCCGGCGCCCGGCGGGGGCGCGCCGGCCAGGTCGCGGGCGAACCAGTCGCCGTCGAGCGGGTTGTCGTCGAGCAGCGTCGGACCGACGTGGCGGCCGGCGACCGTCAGTTCGGCCCGCGACCCGAAATTGGCCTGCACGAACGCCGCGACGGTATAGGTGCGGGATCCGTAGGGCACCAACCGCGAGGCCGTCCCGTTACCGCCCTTGAAGTCGTAGCAATTCATCCCGGTTCCGCCGCCGACCGATCCTTCGGCGACCGGTCCGCCGTCGGCGCTGTCGAGCGCAGCCACGGCGTGCTCGGGCCTGACGTGCCCGCCGTTGATGTCGTTGAGGTAGCCGTCCCAGGTCTCGGCGCAGACGGGTAGCAGCCACTGTCGCGCCAGCCGTGGCGCGACGCGGTTCGCCCATTGCACGACACCGGTGTGGCAGGCCCCGATGGCATGTGTATTGGACAGCACCACAGGCAGATTGAACGAACCGACCTCGTCGATCCAGGTGGTCCCCGTCATCTCCCCGTTGCCGTTGAGTGAGTACCAACCGGCGGCACAGGGCTGCCCGACGCCGGCGGTTCCGCGGGGCAGGATGGCCGTCACCCCGGTGCGCACCGGGCCGCGCCCGACGACGAGGGGGCCCTCGCCGCCGATCAGTGTCGTCACCCCGACCTCCACGCCCGCCACGTCGGTGAGCGCGTTGAGCCGTCCCGGGGTGCCCGGCAGCTCGATTCCGGCGCCGCGGGCGCGTGGTCTGCCGTCGGGGGTATGCGTTGCGAAATCCTGTCCGGTCACCTCATGAATCATGGTCACCGAGGGCGGTCAGGTCGAGCCCGGCGACGCGTGGTCGAATATGGCCATGTCGCAACGAACCTCGAACGACGTGTTCAGTGGTCACCGGCCGTCGGCGGCCGGTGACCTGTCGGTCGAGACGCAGGGCATCGCCCCGATTCCGGTCGCGCACCGTTACGGCACTGCGGGTCGGCTGTTCACGGTGTGGTTCGCGCCGCAGGTGAACATGACGGGAATCTTCACCGGAACGCTCGCGATCGTGTTGGGTCTCGGGTTCTGGCTCGGGATGCTCGCGATGGTGATCGGTACGCTCCTCGGTGCGCTCGTCGTCGGCTATCTGTCGACCTTCGGCCCGCGCACAGGCGTCGGGCAGCTACCGAACTCACGGATGGCCTTCGGCGGTACGGTCGTGCTTCCCGCAGCACTGCAATGGGTTTCGTCGATAGCCTGGGATGCGCTGGTGGGCTTGTTCGGTGGTGAGGCGCTTTCGGCGCTGCTCGGCATCCCGTTCTGGTCCGCGGTGCTGATCGTCCTCGGGGTGCAGGGCGTGGTCGGGTTCTTCGGTTACGAGCTCATCCACCGGTTGCAGGCGGTGCTGACCGTCGTGTTGTTCGTGACCTTCGTGGTGTTCGCCGCCAAGCTCGTCGGCGGTCACGAGATCGTCGTACCCGCCACCGTGGCGGGTGCCGACCTGGTTGGCGCGTTCGTGCTGGAGGTGACGATCGCGTTCAGCCTGTCCATCTCGTGGGCGACCTACGCGGCGGACTTCAGCCGGTACCTGCCCGCGGGTGTCTCGGCAGGGCGCGTATTCGGTTTCACCGCAGCGGGATTGGCGACAGGTTACGTGTTCGTGCAGGGCGTGGGCATCGCCGCGGCGAGCGTGGTGGGGGAGCACACCGTCGAGGGTGTGCGCGCCATCATGGGCGGCGGTCTGATCGGCGGTCTGGCGCTGCTCGTGATCGCCGTCGCGTCGATCGGCTCGGGAATCATGAACGACTACAGCGGTTCGCTGGCTCTGCAGACGATGGGCGTGCGGGTGCGGCGGCCGATCTCCGCAGTCATCGTCACCGTGCTCGCGTTCGCCTTGATCCTCTGGCTTCACGCCGCCGACACCGCCACGCGGTTCACCGACGTGTTGCTGCTGGTGAGCTACTGGATTCCGGCTTTCGCGGCGATCGTGGTGATCGACTGGCGGCTGCGCATCGCAGGGCGGGACACTCTCGATCCCACCGTCGAGGTCACCGGGCGTCGCGACGGCATTGCTGCGCTGATCGTGTTCGCCTTCGCCTATGTCGCGGCGATCCCGTTCATGAACACGACGTTGATCCAGGGCCCGGTCGCGTTGGCGTGGCATGGCGCCGACATCGCCTACTTCGTCAACGGATTGGTCGCCGCCGGTCTCTACGGTGGTTACCGGGTCCTCACCCGCCGCGGAGCAGCGACGGTCTGATTCGCCGCCCTACGATCGGGGTACTGACACTCGCAAAAAACCGCGCCGAAAGGAAATAGATGTGCCCCTCGACACTTGCCAAAACGGCAGGCGGATCTTTCGCCGCGGCAGCAGCCGGCGCGTTGGCCACCCGACCTGCCGTCCAGTCGTCGTGGTACGACCGGCTGAAGAAGCCCAGCTTTCAGCCGCCACGCCAAGCTTTCCCGATCGCCTGGAACATTTTGTACTCGGACATCGCAGCCGTCTCCGCGTCCACTCTGGACACGCTGAACGAGCGCGGTGACACCGAGCGGGCCCGCAGGTACGCCACGGCGCTGACCGCCAACCTCGTGCTCAATGCCGGCTGGAGCTGGGTGTTCTTCAACCGCCGCAAGCTCGGCGCCGCCGCTGTGCTGTCCGGCCTGCTCACCGCCAGCAGCGCGGACCTCGCGCGCCGGGCGGGTGCGGTCAACGCCCCCGCAGGGGCGGCACTGGCGGCGTATCCGCTGTGGTGCGGTTTCGCGACCGCGTTGTCGACGCGGATCTGGCAGCTGAACCGCTGACGGGCGTGGCGGTGGCCGGCAACGAGGAAGAAAAGCCCGAGGAGCGCCAGCGTCTCGCAGATCGGGTCCTGAGCGTCATCGAGGACGCGATCTACTGGGCCATCGCCGTGATGCTGGTGATCGGGTCCGGCGCGTTGCTGGTCAGCCAGTTCAATACGATGTTGCGGCTACGCAACACCCCTGCGAACACGATCATGCTGGAGATCCTGGACGGTCTGCTGCTGATCTTCATCTTCGTGGAACTGCTCTACGCCGTGCGGACGTCGCTGCGCTCCCACGAGATCGCCGTCGAGCCCTTCCTTATCGTCGGCATGCTCGCGGGCATCAAAGAGATCGTCGTCCTGTCGGTGGAGGCCGCCACGCTTCTCGACAACGGCCCGAACTTCGCGCGTGCCGTCGTCGAGATCGGCGTCCTCGGCGGTGTCGTGCTGATTCTCGCGGTGGCCGCGTTCATCCTTCGGGGACGCCGTTCGGGGCGGGCCGACCCCGGGGCCAAAGCGGTCGAGGAGGAGTCGCCTGCCCCGGCGTGATCCTCCGCGCGTGGGCACGATCTACTGAGACGGTGCAGCAGAGCAGCGACGCCGCGGAGATCGCGGCGCACTTCACGGAGGCCGACGGGGGCTTCACGCCGACCCGATATGCGCAGAGCCACTGGGGTGAGGACCATCTGAACGGTCCTGCGATCGTCGGCCTGGCCGCGCGCGCTCTGGAGGCCGAATGTGGATCGCCGGAGTTCCGCCCGACCCGGTTGACGGTGGACCTGTTCCGCGCGGCGCGCAACATCGCGACCACCGTCGAGGTCAGAGTGGTTCGGGACGGCCGCCGGGTCCGCAGCGCCGAATGCGACGTGATGCAGGACGGCAGGCCGGTCGCCAGGGCAACGTTGATCCAGTATCGGCCGTCCTCGCCGCCGCCGGGAACGCTCTGGCAGTCGGAACAGACCTTCGCGGACTCGACGCGGCCGCAACCCGACGGCACGATCTTGCCGTTCGTCGGAAGCGACGACGTCGGCTGGACCCGTTCGCCGGCCGAACATCAAAATGCTTCACGCAAGCGGTTCTACAACGACGGCATCAGAGTCGTTGCCACTGAACCGAACTCCCCTTTCGTGCGGTCGGCGATGGTTGCCGAGGCGACGAGTCTGGTGACGAATCTCGGTACCGCAGGTGTCGGCTATATCAACGGCGATCTGACGGTCGCGCTGTCACGGCTGCCCGTCGACGACTGGATCGGCATCCAGGCCGACTCTCATCATGCTCGGGACGGACTTGCCGTGGGCACTGCCACGCTGTTCGACAGCGTCGGTGCCTTCGGTGCGGGATTGACGACGGCGATCGCCAATCCCGCGGCCCAGATCGACTTTTCGGCCCGTCGATTCCGCGTGGGTGACATCAACTACGAGTGACGGCCGAGCCGAGCCCGTGGCACTCCCCGCAGGGCTAGTGTCGTGCGCCTAAATGCACCCGCTGACGGAGATCCGCCGTCCGACGTTGGCGCAGACGCTCACGTTCGGCGGTGGGGGCGGTGGCGGTGGAGGAGGGGCCGCGCTGTAGTCCTCCGGCAGGGGCGCGTAAGCCGCGGGCGGCGGTACCCAGGGGGCGATCGCGTCCGCGACATTGCCGCACGCGTTCACCGAGACATGTCGTCCGCCGACCGAACCGCACACGTCGGCCGACGCGATCGGCGTCTGGGGCGTTACGGCCAGACCCAGCGTGATCAGCGACAACCCGATCGCCCGCGCGGTCTTCATGCTCGGGATCCTACCGCCGGCGCCCCTGTCGACCGGCCGTAACGCCAAGACGTCGTACACTCCGGCATGGCCGACAGCTCGCCCGACGATTCGGACCTCAGCGTCGACCCCGCCCGCGTCGATGAAGAAACCTTGTCGGGTGCGGACCGATACTGCGCCCTGTCCGTGCTCCGCTACACCGACACCGACGCGCAGCCGCGGTGGGCGGCCGCGCGAACCCTGCTGGCCGGCGCGCCTGAACTGGTCGACGGCCACCTCTGGGCTGCTGCCACGGCGGCCGACCCGAATGCGTTGGCACGCCAACTCAGTCGAGGTGCCCGGGTGACGGAGAAAGGTGGACCATTCCGGTGGGAGCCGCTGATGTACCTCTGCTACGGGCGCAGTGCGCACGCATCCCGCGAGCAGACGCTCGCCGCGGCGACTCTGCTGCTCGACGCCGGCGCCGATGCGAACGCGGGCTATCTGTGGCGAGGCTTGCCCACCCCGTTCACCGCGCTCACCGGCGTATTCGGCGAAGGTGAGCAGGGGCCGCGTCGTCAGCCCCGCCATCCTTTCGCCACCGACCTGGCCACCCTTCTCCTGGAGCGGGGTGCTCATCCCGTCGATCACCAGACGCTCTACAACCGCATGTTCCGTCGCGACGACTCTCATCTGGAGTTGCTCTTCGCGCATGGTCTGGCCGACGCCGGTCCCAGCCCGTGGGAACACAGGCTGAGGGAGTCGATGGAAACCAGAGCGCAGATGTGGCAGCGGCAGATTCGCTGGGCCGCCGACCACGGATTCGCCGAGCGGCTCGCGCTGTTGTCCCGCCATGGCATCGACACGACGGGAGCTGCGCTGATCGTCGCGCAACTGCCCGATGATCCCGACGCACGCGACGACACCGGCGCGACCGCGCTACATCATGCTGCGTGGGACGGCGACGTGGAGCTGATCGGCCGCCTGCTCGATGCCGGGGCTGATCCGACGATCACCGACGCAAGGTTCGACGCGACCCCGCTGGGCTGGGCCGAGCACGCCTACCAGAACGAAGCAGCCGACGTTCTCAGACCTCTGACGCAGCGGTGAGCCAAGCCCGGGCTGCGATGAGTTCCGGTACCAGAACCTCCGTGAGCAGCGCGACGTCGTCGTCCGAGTCGTGGGGATACCGCAGGGTGTATCCCGCACCCGGTACGTCACCACCGACGGCGACGACGGTGCTTCCACGCGCCTCGGTCCATTCAGCCATCTGCGATTCCCACGGCGATCCGGCGAACACCAGCAATCGGTAGTCGGTCGTCTTCGTGAGATAGACGTCGACATGGCTCCAATCGCCGGTCTCGCAGCCGACCGCCGGACGGCGCGGGCCTTCGCGCAGCATCAGCGCACCTTGGTGCGCTGAGCACAGCCGGTGCGCGGGTGCCGCCAGGTGGGTGCCGGATGGTCCGAGAAGAAGTTCGGAAATGTCGGGGCACCAGTCGGATTCACGGTCGAGCAGGTGCGCGGACGCTTCGGCGGCGGCGCTGACGGTAGCAACCACGCTGTCCGTGCTTGCGCCGGTCAGATGGCACTCCAGGGCGAGCAGCAGCGCCAGCGTGTGCTGGTAGCTGCGACATGCAACGCCGCCGACCTCGGCTTCTGCGTCCAGTGTGACGAGTGAGTCGGCGCGTGTCGTGATCGTCGAATCGGCCGTATTGGTCAGCGCAACGGTGGCGACGCCGGCGGGCAGCCGGGACAGCGCGTCGAGGGTCTCCACCGAAGTGCCGCTGGCCGACGTGGCGACCACCAGAGTCCCTGCGCCCCAGCCGGGAAGCAGACGAGACGAGGCAAGCTCGGAAGTCGCCATCAGGCCGTGCGAACGCATCCTGGCCGCCGCGATGTTCGCGGCGTACGCCGAGGAACCCATGCCGAGAAGGACCACACGCGCGGGGCCGGACTGCACGACCTCAGACCACGGGTTTCGTGCTGCCAGCGTGCGTGCCAGCCGTTCCAGCACTTCCGGCTTGCGGCGCAGATCCTCCAAGAATGCATCGGGTTTCATCTGTCGGTGCCTTCCTCGAAGAGCGCGGGCAGGGCGGCGTCGGGAACATACATCCATCGGGGCAGATGTTCTGCCGCATATACCATTTCGCGCATCACCTGCTGAAGCCGCAACGCGCGCAGCGGGCGGGGGTCGTACAGACGTGCGTGACCGAGGGTGTCGAGCTGGTGCACGTATGCATCCAGAAAGGAGTCGCGTGCGGCTGCGTCGACTGCGGCCAACGCACTCGGCTCCAGAACGGTGTACTTGGCCGCCACAATGGCCACGTGTGCCAATGACTGCGCCATTCCGGCGACGTCGACGACGGTAGGGATCGGTAGGCCTCGCTGCGACGCGGGAAGTACCGGATTGCCGTCGAAATCGGTGACGACGAACCGCCCGCCACTGAGTAGCACCTGCCCGACATGGAGATCACCATGACCCTCGATCGCTGACACGCCGGACATACCTTGGAGGCAGTCGAGCTCCGCCAACACCTCGTGACGATGGGCTTGCAGGACCTGGCCGCTGGTCGACTCCGAGAGAGCGCACGCCCTTTCGAGGAGATCGAGTGCGTCCCGGTGCCACCGGCGCGCATCGTCTGCTGACGCTACGGATTCTGTCGGGGCCAGCGCCGCATGCAGTTGCGCGATCAAGGCGCCGACATCGGCGGCCGCGGTGGTGATCGGTTCGATCGCGCCGCAGGATGCCGCCGAGGTCACCAGCTCCACTGCCCAGGTCCACCCGTCGACCGCTCCTGGGAGGTACTCGTCGACAGAGACGGCGAGCGTCTCGGCACGGCCGGACGGGTGCCAGGTGACCAAACCCCAAGGTGCGGGCATGCCGGTGAAGCCCGCGTCGCGCAGGGCGGCAACGCGTACGGGTGCGGGGTGCGGCCCTTCCTGCAGATGAGTCGCCCATTTCACGACAGCTTTGTCGCCGACGATCACCGACTCGTTGGTCTGGTCGACCCCCATCGCCCGCTCGCTGACGGCCCTCTGTGCGGACCACGAACGCACCGTGAAATTCCCTCGTGTCTGTGAACCGGGCTGCCCGGCAAGCAGATCCAGGACTGCCTCGGCGGTGCCGTCACCTGGCTCCGCGCGGTGCCATCCGACGCCGTCGCGGACCATCGGTAGTGCGGAAAGCGTGGTGCCTTCGCCCGTGATCGACAGCCGGTAACCGTCACCGAGATCGAGCGTGTCGACGACCTCAGGCAAGTGACGTCCGGTGTGCCAGCCCGACCCGTTCGATCACGTCGGCGCCCACCCGCAGCCCGTCGCGGGCTCGTACCGCCTCACCGATTGTGGAGAGCCGGCGCCGCAGGTCGCTGTCGGCCAGCAGCTGTTCGACTGCACCGGTCAGGTCGGCGTCGGTGGACGCGTAGGTGTCGAGTCGGACGCCGTATCCGAGTTCGTCGATGCGTTGGGCGTTCTCGTACTGATCCCAGAACAACGGCAGAATGATCAGCGGCTTACCGAAATGCAGCGTCTCGGTCACCGTGTTGTTGCCACCGTGTGAGATGACCAGGTCTACCTGAGGGATCACCTTGGTCTGCGGCAGCATCTGTTCGCCGACCATGTTGTCGGCCAGGGTGATTCGGTCGGCCTGCGGTCCCTTGCTCACGATGAACCGATGACGCGTGGTGCCGAGAACATCGACGAGCCGCTGCATGAGCGCGACGTCCGCACCGCCGAGGGAGCCGAGAGACAGGTAGATCAGTGCGCTGTCTTCGGGACGGTCGGCGACTTCGTCCGGCACGACGTATTCTTCGTCGTTCTCGCGGACGCTCGAGTCCATCCGCGTCCAGCTCTCATCGAGTGGCCGCGCCTCGCGATAGTCCGCCTCGGCGGGGTAGACGTAGAGGTTTGCCGCCGTGGCGCGTGGCATGAACTCGAGATCGGGGAGTGCGTCGGCCCCCTGTGCCTGAACCCAGCCGTTGAAGTCGGCCCACATCGCGCGGTGGGTTCGCTCGAATTCGGCCCGGTATGCGTCCCACTCGCTGCGATCGGCACTGGGCAATCCCGAGAAGGGCGGCGGCACATCGGGTCCGAGGATCTCCAGAGGACTGCAGGACACGATACGCACGAACGGGGCGTCCGCGGTCGCGAGCGCGGGGAAGAGCACGACGTTGTCTTCGACGATGACGTCGGGGCGGTGCGTCGAGATGATCTCCCGCAGGCGAGGTTCGCAGTACTTCGCTCCGTCGATCAGTGCTTGATATGTCGGCTGGATGAAGGTGGCCAGCTGATCGATCGTCGGCTTCCGGAACTCAGGTGAGGTCTCGGCGATGAAGTCGGTCCAGAACTTTCCGGGGTCCTCGTCCTGGGCGCCCTCGGCGGGCTCGGCGAGGTCGACGAGTTCTTCGATGAAGCCGAGCGCGGAGAGCTTGCCCGCCCACGAACTCTCAGCCGCGAAGACGATCGAGTGTCCGCGCTCGCGCAGGATCGAGGCCAATCCAATGCACTGATTGGTCGGTCCATAGGCCGACTCCGGCCAGAACATCACCGTGAGGGGTTGCGCCGCCGCCACATTGTTCCCTTCTGTTTCGATGACCGTGGTTGCGAAGGTACCCCTCCTTTGCAGTTCAGGCGTACTGTCGCCGTATGCCCACGATCACCACCGGCGACGGCGTCGAAATCTTCTACAAGGATTGGGGATCGGGGCAGCCGATCGTCTTCAGCCACGGCTGGCCGTTGTCCGGCGATGACTGGGACGCGCAGATGATGTTCTTTCTCGGGGAAGGGTTCCGGGTCATCGCACACGATCGTCGCGGACACGGGCGATCCAGTCAGGGAGCCGACGGTCACGACATGGACCACTACGCCGACGATCTCTCGGCCGTCGTCGAGCACCTCGATCTCCACGACGCCGTCCACGTCGGGCATTCCACGGGTGGCGGCGAGGTGGTGCGTTACCTCGCGCGCCACGGCGAGAGTCGGGCATCGAAGGCGGCGATCATCGCGGCGGTGCCGCCGCTGATGGTGCAGACCGAGGCAAATCCGGGGGGTCTGCCGAAATCTGTGTTCGACGATTTCCAGCTGCAGGTCGCGACCAATCGCGCGGGTTTCTACCGCGCGGTGCCCGAGGGCCCGTTCTACGGATTTAACCGAGACGGCGTCGAACCCGTCGAGGGCATCATCGCCAACTGGTGGCGGCAGGGGATGCAAGGCGGCGCCAAGGCGCACTACGACGGAATCGTGGCGTTCTCGCAGACCGATTTCACCGAGGACCTCAAAAAGATACACATTCCGGTCTTGGTGATGCACGGCGACGACGACCAGATCGTGCCCTACGCCGACGCCGGCCCGCTGTCGGCCGAGTTGCTGCCGAACGGAATTCTCAAGATGTACAACGGCTTTCCCCACGGCATGCCCACCACGCATGCCGATGTGATCAACGCGGACCTGCTGGAGTTCATTCGCTCCTGAGGGTCCGTGGGCTACGAGAACCCCGAACGCCACCTACTGCCCCAAGACGAAAAACCCTAGCCGGTGGGCTGGGTTTTCGCCCGATCAGCGTCGCCAGAAATCGTAGCGGTCTCGCCCTGGGCGGAATCCCGCAGCCTCGACGATGTCGACTGCCACGTCGAAAGCGTCTCCCACCCGCGCCGGCGCATGCGCGTCGCTGCCGTAGGACACCGCATCCCCGCCCTCCTCCCACCACCACCGGATCAGTTCGACGGAGGCGAGCGGTGATCGCGTGTTGATCTCCAGCGCACGCCCCGAGCCGGCGAGACCGCGAAAGACCGTGCGGTAGTGCTCTTCGAAGTGTGCTTCGTGATAGGCGCCGGCTCGATCGTGCGGCCAATACCTTCGCGGATAATCGCAATGCGCAAGCACGGTGAACAGGTCGCAACCCTCCACCAGGGTCACCATGTCGGTGAAGTACCGATCCATCAACTCGAACGGATCGATGAGCTCGAACAGCTCGGCATTGACCCATTCCAGCTTTCCCTGCAACGGAATTGCGTGGAGGCTGCCGAGCACTCGCTCGAAACGGCCCGCGTCGAGCACGCCCGCGACGCTGGCCGGAAAGTAGTGCGGTTCGCCTGCCTCGATGCCCGAGAGGATTCGCAGCTGCGGGAACATGTCCCGGCAGCGCGATATGTCCGCGGAGTAGCCGGCGATGTCGAGGGGCGCGACACCCGGTCGCTCGCCGACTTTCAGAGAGTCGGGCCTGTCACCCGCAGCCCACTGGGTGAAATCGACGTGCTCAGTGAAGGCGACCGCGGGTATGCCTCGCTCGATCGCCGACCGGCACTCGAGCTCCATTGTGGAGGTTTGGGCGGTATCCCAAGACCATCGAGAGTGGACGTGGTTATCCGAGGGCAACATCGGCACAATCGTTTCACGACCGAGCATCATTGCGCCGCCGCCCGCGCAGGCTCAGCCGCGTTCGGTTGCCTCTCGCTGAATGCGCTCGAACTGTGCGCCCATCGCGTCGGCCAACGCGGTGGCTGCCGACAGCGGCCGCACCATCACGATGAAGTCGTCGATCAGACCGTTGTCGTCGAGGTGCAGAAAGTCGCAACCGGTGATTTTCTTGCCGTCTACCGTGGCCTCGAACATCAGCGCATGGTCGCGCCCGTTGGTGTCGGCGATCTCGCGCACGTAGCGGAAATTCTCGAAAACGCGCATGACGCCGCGCAGGATCGCCGCGGTGATCGCCTTGCCCGGGTACGGCTTGAACGCCACCGGGCTGGTGAATACGACGTTGTCGGCCAGCAGCGCTTCGATCGCAGCCTCGTCGCGCGCTTCGACGGCCTCTCTGAATGGATGCACCGCACACCTCGTCTCTTCTGTCAGGTAGGCGTCCTCGCCGACGTGATGCAGAGACGGTATCTCGTCGTACCGCGGCGACAGTGCCGGGCCGGTCTCATCGAGCTGGTCGCCGGGTCGCTCTAAATGTGTGGACTTTTCACTCGTGCAGCGGCTTTCGTGGCCTTCGGGCACGAAGGCGGTCGCGTACTTCTGGCCCTGCCTTCCGCAGCTGACTCACACCGCTATGGCGGGACGCGAGAGGAATCGCTGACACGCATCGATGCGATGTGCCACGCGCGCAGCGGATTCAGCGAACACACCCGCATCCGTCGAGCTGAAGGCAGTCGGGTCCGATGAGAACACGCTGACGGTTCCGATCCGGCGCTCGCCCGCATGGAGCGCCGACGTGAGTACAGTCTGGATGCCGAGGCTGCGCGCGTGTGCAAGCCAGGCCGACCACTGGGCGGAGCCGGCCAGTGTCTGCGCCACGACAACACCACTGTCTCGCCATGCTGACGAGCATGGATTCTCGGGCATCCGTTCGCAGAGCGAACTGAGCTCTTCCCCGGTCCGGTTGGTCGCCACAGACGTGATGCGACGGCCGTCAGTGGTCAGCAGGCTGAGGGCGCAACCGGTCGCCATGGGCAGCAGCGCGGCGCAATGGTGTGTGACTTCGTGGAGCAGCGATGTCAGGGGCGCGACCGTGGGGGAGGCGACTCGTGCTGCAGGCAAGGTGGTCGGCATTGCGCGGCGATACCCGTGGAGCACCTCATCAAACGCGAGCCGGCGGCGGCGATAAATTGCGTACTCGAATCAGGTTTATCGCCCACGACAGGGGTATCTCGCTCGAGCCTCCGGTTGAGTCATTGCCGCAGCGTCGACCGCTTCCCAATTGTCAAAGCGCGTTCTGGAGAACCTATGTTTCGTCATACCGACTACATGCAGTTCGATGTCAAGCCCGAGAAGCCAGATCCGGTGTACGCCCGCAAACTTCAGGAATTGTTGGGGGGCGCATTCGGCGAGATGACAGTCACCATGCAGTACTTGATGCAGGGCTGGAACTGTCGCATGAAAGGCAAATACAAAGACCTGATCATGGATATCGCGACCGAGGAGATCGGGCACGTGGAGATGATCGCCACGATGTGCGCGCGTCTGCTCGAGAGCGCGCCGGCAACCGATTCCACCGAGAATGCCCTCGGAGACCCTGTGGTCGCCGCAGTGATGGGCGGCATGGACCCCCAGCAGGCCATCATCTCCGGCGGGGCTCCCACACTTTCGGACAGCCAGGGATCCCCGTGGAGCGGCAAATACATTGTCGCCTCGGGAAATCTGCTGGCCGACTTCCACGCCAACGTCGCCGCCGAGGCGCAAGGTCGTGTGCAGACCGCACGTCTGTGGCACATGACCGACGATCCGGGTGTGAAGGCGATGCTGAAGTTCAACCTCGCACGCGACACCTATCACCAGAACATGTGGTTGGCAGCCATCGAAGAACTGCAGGCAGACGGTGTCGAGGGCGTGGTGGCGCCGAACGATCTCTTCGACGAAGAATTCGAGGAGCACGCCAGCACGCTCTGGCACCTGTCCGACGGCGCGGATTCCGACAAGGGGCGCTGGATCGGCCCGCTACCCGACGGGCGCCACACCGGCCGCTTCCTCGCCGACCCCCAGCCGCTCGGCGACCGGCAGTCCGGTCCGCCTCCGGATCCGAAACTCTACTGCACCTATGACGGCGGAATGGGGGAGCCGCGAACGCCGGCATTCGGTACCGAGAAAGGGCTGATGGGCAAGCTCAAAGATGCGGTCGATCCCGACAAGACATAGGGGTCGGCACAGGTCAACCCTGCCGGGGCGGGGCGTCGTCAACGGTCTGCGCGGCGCCCCGTCCCACCCTCCTCCGGCAGCGAAAAAGGACAAACAAGCATGAAAGCGATGGCCTACCGGGGCCCTTATCGAATCCGGCTGGAAGAGAAGAACTTTCCGCGAATCGAACACCCCAACGATGCGATTGTCCGGGTTCAGCGGGCGGCGATCTGCGGGTCGGATCTGCATCTGTACCACGGACTGATGCCTGACACCAGGGTCGGGCACACGTTCGGCCACGAGTTCATCGGCGTGGTGCACGAGATCGGTCCCTCCGTCGAGAACATCGCGCCGGGAGATCGAGTGATGGTGCCTTTCAACATCTTCTGCGGGTCGTGCTACTTCTGTTCCCGTGGCCTGTATTCCAACTGTCACAATGTGAACCCGAACGCGACCGCGGTCGGGGGCATCTACGGTTACTCGCACACATGCGGCGGGTACGACGGTGGCCAAGCGGAGTTCGTTCGCGTGCCGTTCGCGGATGTGGGCCCGGTGCCTATTCCCGACTGGCTCGACGATGACGATGCCGTGATGCTCACCGACGCACTGCCGACGGGGTACTTCGGTGCCCAACTTGGCAACATCGCCGAAGGCGACACCGTGATCGTGTTCGGCGCCGGCCCCGTCGGCCTGTTCGCGGCAAAATCCGCGTGGCTCATGGGTGCCGGTCGAGTGCTTGTCGTCGACCATCTGGACTTCCGACTCCAGAAGGCGGCGACATTCGCTCACGCCGAAACCTTCAATTTCAGCGAATACGGCGACATTGTCGTCGAGATGAAGAAGGCGACCGGCTATCTCGGTGCGGACGTCGTGATCGACGCCGTCGGGGCCGAGGCGGACGGCAACCTGCTGATGCACGTCACCTCGGCCAAGCTGAAGCTGCAAGGCGGTTCGCCGATAGCGCTCAACTGGGCGATCGACTCCGTCCGCAAAGGCGGAACCGTGTCGGTGATGGGCGCCTACGGCCCGATGTTCAGCGCCGTGAAGTTCGGTGATGCGATGAACAAGGGCGTCACCATCAACGCGAACCAGTGCCCGGTCAAGCGGCAGTGGCCTCGGCTGCTCTCGCACATCAAAGAAGGTTATTTCTCGCCGAGGGACATTGTCACACACCATATTCCGTTGGAGGAGATCGCCGAGGGCTACCACATGTTCTCTTCAAAGCTCGATGACTGCATCAAGCCGGTCATCGTCTTCGGCAACGACTGATAAGGACTGGAGAACCATGGCCACCCCCGCAGACAGCGTCCCCGTATATACCGCGGCACATCCACCGACTCCCGGCAGTGACGAACTCCGGGCCCGTATCCCCGGGTGGGGTGCCGATCTTGACCCCGAGGACAGGCCGTCGGTCCCCAAGCTGCGCCATGATCTCGATTCCGGGGCGCACTGGGATTTCCCGGATCGTCAGGCCGAAACGACCCCGCGCGAGAAGTCCATCGAACACCGATTCCTGACGCCCGTTTTCGGTACCGCGCAGCCTCTGCGTGGGCTCTCCGGTGCTGTCCGGAGAGCCGCGTATCGATACAGCGAGGGCAGAGCGGCCCACTGGCTGATCTTGCTGCTGGGCGACCGGATAGACGTGCTCGAAAGCCGAATTCTCGCCGCCCTTTCCGGAAGACCGGACAGGATGATCGCCGAACTCGGACTGCGCGCCGAGATCACCCGCGGCGGCAGGCGGTCGCGGTGGGGAAGAGGACGTACGGACGTTCAGCACATGTGGATGGATCCGGTGCTCGTCGCAGGACCGTGGTTGGTCCTCGGTGCCGTCGTGGCACGGCTGGTGCGCCGCCGCCGCGGCCGTCGATAGTCGCTCCGCCATGTCACGTCGGCGACATCAGATGCGTAAGGGTTTAGCGTCTGCGGCTCCGGCTATGTTTCGGGTGAACCGCATAGCGAGGAGACCGACGTGAGCACCGACGACGCCGGCGGAACCACCGCCAACGACCTGGGTGGAGCCGACGACATGCTGAGCCCGATGGAAGCCACTGATTCCGACGAAGTACGCAACGCCGACGGCGACGAGGTCGTCGATCCTCCTGACGACTGGAGTGGCGCCGACAAGTTCGGCATGTCTTCCGAGGAGGAGCGGCAGGGCGAGTCACTCGATCAGCGGCTCGCCGAAGAGGAGCCCGACGTGACCGTCGACGCGAATCCGCCGGGCGGGTCGGCAAGCGAGGGTGGCGAGCAGATCGACGGTGCGCCCGAGGACGGCGACTCTCTGTTCCCCGTGGTCGAGTAAAGGAAGAAGGCGCACTTCGATGACAGAGTCCGGCAATCTACCACTGCCCGATTACGACCAGCTGACGCTCGGGGATCTGCAGCACCGCATCCGGTCACTCGACGCACAACAACTCGAAGTGGTCCTCACTTACGAGGCCGGGCACGCTGCGAGGGTCCCCGTGCTGGAGATCCTGGAGGCGCGCGCTCGTGAACTCGACGGCGGTGCCACCCCCTCGGCGGGGGACCCTCGACGCGCGCCCGGCGTCGAATCGACCCCGGGCCGCTCCTCTGTGCAGGAGTCCACTGCGGCCGAGGCCACCAGCCCGCTGCGTCACGGTGTCGCGAATCAGACACCCAATCGGGGCCTCCCGTGATCGCCGCGTCAGCCGAGTAATAGCCGGGAGGCGGCTCGATTGAGCCGCCGGCGGGGCCAGCCTGTCGGCCCGTCGGTGGCCAGCGCGGCCCTCGCGGCGTTTCGTCCGCAAATGCCGTGGACTCCGCCGCCCGGCGAGGCCGCGGCGCTGCCGAGAAAGACGTTGTCCAGTGGGGTCTGTGCTCTGCCCTGCCCGGGCAGCGGGCGAAAAATCAACTGCTGGAACAGTTGGGAGGTACCGCCGTTCACGGCTCCTGCGTGCAGATTCGCGTCGCTGCGCTCGAGATCCGAGGGGCGTTGGATGACCTTGCCGACGATGCGACGGGTGACGCCGGGAGCATGCCGCTCCAACACGTCGTCCACGGCGGCGGCGAGCTCTTCCGCTGCGGCGTCGTCGGAGAGACCCCGCGGCAGATGCGTATAAGCCCAAGCGCTTTCGGTTCCCGCAGGCGAGCGGCTCGGATCCGCTGTCGTCATCTGGCCGAAGAGCAGGAAGGGGTGCTGCGGCACGGTGCCGGTGTTGAGGTCAGCCATCCACCGGATCAGACCGTCGTGGTCGGCGCCGAGATGCACGGTACCCGTCTCGGAAAGACTCGGCGATCGCCATGGAATCGGAGCATTCAGCGCATAGTTCACCTTGAGCACCGGGGTGTCCCATACGAACCTACTGAGATCGCGGTGGCGCTGCGGCAAGACGCCGGAAGGCAGCAGCCGCTGGTAGAGCTGGGGTGCCGACGTGTCGGCGATGACGGCGCGGCGACAGCGGACGATGCTGCCGTCGGCGCAGCGAACAGCGGTGGCGCGGTGGCCGCTCACATCGATTGACGAGACCTCGCGGCCGCACTCGACGCGGGCACCCGCCGCGCCGGCGCGCCGGACCAGGGCTTGTGTCAGTTCGCCCGCTCCGCCGACCGGGACGGGGAACCCGCCGTCCTGGGCCAGCATCATCATGAGGTAGCCCATGACACCGCTGCCCGGCGCGTCGACGGGCACATCGGCGTGCATGGCGTTGCCCAACACCAGCAGGCGTGCTGCGTCGCCGTCGAACAGGTGTCGGGCCAGTTCTCCTGCGGGTAGGAGCAGGAGATGCGCGAGCCGCAGGGCGTCAGCGGAACCGATCCGGCGCAGCAGGCCGGCCGGTCCGCGCACCGGGGGAAACGGCGCGAACAGCGTCTCCAACAGAGGTTTCTTGATGCGCTGGAAGAATTCGCACACCTCGAGCCAGCGGTCACCATCTCCGGGCCGGCGTCTGTCGAAGTCTGCGGCGGTGCGGGCGATGTCGCGGTAGATGACGGGTGCGTCGTCATCCTCGGCCGAGCGGGCGTGTCCGACGACCGCGGGAGCGTGGGCCCAGCGCAGACCGTGGTCTTCGAGCGAAAGTGATTGCAGTGCAGGCGATGCGGTGGACAACGGATAGAACGCGCTATAGAGATCGCTGACGTAGCCGGGCACCAGTTCGGCGCTCTTGACAGCGCCGCCGGCCTGGTTTTGAGCTTCCAGCACCACCACGTCCCAGCCGGCATCGGCCAGCAGCGCCGCCGCGACAAGGCCATTGTGACCGGCGCCGATGACGACTGCGTCGGCGGTGACCCTTTCCGCGACGTCAGACGTCATCTGAGGTGCGGCGCTCGGCTATCGCGGCGAGCCGCCACGTGGTCTCCTTGTTGCGCGGGAAGACCCCGGCGAGGGCAATCGGATCGGGCAACCACTTCATCGGTGCGGACACAGGTACCTCCGCCATCTCGATGATGCAGCCCCCACCTTCGCGATCGTGCAGCCGCAGCGTGATCCGGGCCTTGCCGAATGGGCGCCCGTTGGCGATCAGGACGAGTTCGTCTTCCGGAGTGCACGATTCGACGACGGTGCTGTCGTTGATGAGGGCAGGCCAAACGCCGATCGAGTGGTGGATGGTGCTGCCCGGTTGAGGCCAACGCGGGTCCACTGCCCGCATCCGGCTGTTGCCGACGACCCACTGGGAGTAGGTCCAGCCGTCGGCTATCACAGCCCATACCTGCTTTCTGGACGCGCTGGTCTCCCGCCGCACAAGCGGTGCACTGTGTATTTCGTCAGGTTCTGCCACTCTGTGCGGCTACCCGGCCGGGCGGCGGACAAACACGCCAGCCGGTTCTGTTGACGGCGACACCCGGGCGGCCGGCTCGGTCGTACCCGTGTTTCGATAGGGCGGAACAGGAGGTGTCGTCGCATGCCACAACCCGGCGGGTGGCGCGGCGACCCTGTCTGGCTGGCAGACATCCTGCGCGCCGAAGGCCTCGACGTCGTCGAATTCCCCAGATGGCGAGACCGCGGCCACGGCGACTTCAAAGACATTCGCGGCGTGATGGCACATCACACCGGCTCCGACACCGCGAGCGCGGCATCCATCGCCTACGGCCGCCCGGACCTTGCGGGGCCACTGTCGCAGCTGCACATCGCCCGCAGCGGCACCGTGACGGTCGTCGCGGCCGGCGTGGCCTGGCATGCGGGCGTCGGCATGTATCCGTGGCTGCCCGCCAACATGGGTAACTGGCACACGATCGGCATCGAGTGTGCCAATTCGGGTACCAATCCCTCGGCGCCGCATCGGCGTAACTGGCCCGATGCGCAATATGCCGCGCTGGTGAGCAGTTGCGCCGCAATCTGTCGCCGACTCGGTCAGCCCGCTACCCGCACGATCGGCCACAAGGAGTACGCGGGGCGTGCACAAGGCAAGTGGGACCCCGGCGCCATCGACATGGACCGCCTGAGACGCGACATCGCCGAGCGGATCGGCGCCGTACCCGGCGGATCGTCGCCGCGACCGCCCCTGCCCGCCGGCGAATACACCGACGTGTTGCTCCACCGAGGCTCGCGAGGGCCTCAGGTTGCCGAACTGCAGCGGCGGCTCAAGTATGCGTACGCTGCCTACGCGGGTGACCTGGAGATCGACGCAGTCTACGGCCCCGAGACGGAAGCGGCAGTACGCGAATTCCAGCGTCGTACACCAGGTTTGAGGGTCGACGGAATCGTCGGTCCAGCCACTGCCGCGGCGCTGCGGCTCAAGCTGGTTTAGCCGGCGGGCCCCACCTCGACGGGAATCCCGTTGAGCGCACCGTTTCCCGACGGCTCGTCAAGGAAGTCCGGGGGCGACAAGACGTTGGTGTTGACGCCCGGGGACCCGTTGGCGATGCGGAGTCGGGTCCCGGGCTTGCCGTGCCCCCATCCGTGTGGCATCGACACGACACCGGGCTTGATGGCGTCGGTGACCTCGAGGGGAACCTCGACGCATCCGCCGGCCGACCTCACTGCCACCAGGTCGCCGGTGGACAGGCCCCGGCGTGTTGCATCGTCGCGGTGCATCAACAGCGTGCACCGGTCTCTGCCTTTCATCAGCGGACCGACGTTGTGCAGCCAAGAGTTGTTGGAACGCAGGTGCCTTCGACTCACGAGCACCAGATCGTCGGGCTCGCGTGTGATGCGGCGTGCAAGCCGTGGCAAGTCGTCGAGCAGGTACTGCGGCGCGAGCCGGATCTTGCCGTCCGAAGTGCCGAGAACCTCTGGTATCCGCGGGACCATGGGGCCGTAGTTGATTCCGTTCGGTGCTGCTTTGAGCTTCGCCAAAGTCAGAGCGCCGGGGTTCTGGCCGTAGCGGTCGCCGAACGGGCCGGTACGCAATGTCAGATCCAGCGTGCGCTCGGGTCCTCCGGCAGCCAGATCGGTTCCGGCGTACTGCGCGCGGATCTCGGCGCCGTCGAGTCCTTGGGTGAAGCACATGTAGTCGAAGAAGCCGTCGTCGATGGCGGCGACGTCGACGTCTTCGGCAGGGGTGCCAGTGCACAGCCCGGTCAGGCGGATGAGGATCTCCCATTCGTCGGGGGCTTCCGGATCAGGTTTTGCGAACACCGGAGGTGAGTAGTTCGCGATGCTGTTGATCGCGAAGTTGAGGATCAGGTCGTCGTGGTGGGGCTGCTCCAGCGGCGAGCAGCCGGGCAGGATCACATCGGCATGTCGCGTTGTCTCGTTGAGCCACAAGTCGATCGAGATCATCGCCTCCAGGCTCGGTAGCGCCTCGTCGAGCTTGTGCCCGGCGGGTGTGGACAGCACGGGATTGCCCGCGACGGTGATCAGTGCCTTGATCTGGCCCTCGCCCGGGGTGGCGATCTCTTCGGCCATACAGGACACCGGTACCTGGCCGAGCACTTCCTTGGCGCCGCGCACGCGGGTGCGATAGCGTCCGAACTCAGGCGCCCCGTCTTCGAGGCCGGGGATCGGTTGCAGCGTGATCGTCCAAGCTGCCGGCGTGGGGAACATCGAGCCGCCCGGCACGTCGAAATTGCCGGTGAGGATGTTCACGACATCGACGAGCCAGCTGGCCAGGCTGCCGAACTCCTGGTTGCAGGTGCCGATGCGCCCGTACAGGACCGCGCGGGGCGTCCCTGCGAGCTCACGTGCCAGCGCCCGGATCCGCTCGGCGCCGATACCCGTCGCGTCCGCGACCCGCTCCGGTGACCAGTCGGCGACGACGTCGCGCAACACGTCCACGCCGTCCAGGTGTGGCTCCAATGTGCCGAGGTTCACCAATCCCTCGTCGAACAGCGTGTGCGAAACCGCAAGGAGCAGAGCGGCATCGGTACCCGGCGTGATCGGCAACCATTCGTCGGCGCGGTCCGCCGTCGCCGTCTTCACCGGATCGATCACGATCACCTTGCCGCGCTTGCGGATCGCGCCGATCAGTCCCATCACGTCGGGCGCGGCGAGTAGCGACCCCTGCGATGCGGCCGGGTTGGCGCCCATCACCACGAGAAGATCGGTGCGTTCGATGTCGGGAACGGGAAAGCTCCACCAGCCGCCGTACATCAGATGGGAGGAGAGGTTCTTCGGCCACTGGTCGACGGTGCCGGGGGAGTACGTCACCGGCATTCCGGACAGGCCGAGGAGGATGCCGGTGTAGCGGGCCAGCGAAAATGAGTGCGCCAGTGGGTTTCCCGTGTAGGCGGTCACGGCACCGATGCCGTATTCCGCGATGACGGGCTGCAGCAGTTCGGTGCAGCGCCGGAACGCGGTGTCCCAGTCGACCTCGTGCCATTCGCCGTCGAGTTTGATCATCGGACGGCGGATCCGGTCGGGATCCTCGTGTAGTTCGCCCAGTGATACGCCCTTGGGGCAGATGTGGCCGCGGCTCCAGGTGTCGTCCCTGTTGGGTCGGATCCCGGCGACGTGGCCTTTTTCGACGCTGATTTCAAGGCCGCACATCGCCTCGCACAGCGGGCACGTGTACAGGTGCAGGCCGTCCTCGCCGACTCCCGCCAGCCGCCTGGTGTCCTCTGCCATCTGACCGCCCTTGTGGTTACTGGCTGTATCGACAAATTGCTATGCCACACTGTAACGACGGTTTGCGCAGAAGGGAACGGCATCGGTGAACAACGCAGGCCAGGCGCGACCGGCCCGCCGGCACCACGGATCGCGTCGTGATCCTGCGATCAACGATGCCGTTCTCGACGCCACCCGCAAATTGTTGGTGACGCGCGGATACTCGGCCACCTCCATCGACCTGATCGCAGCGACCGCGAAGGTGAGCCGGCCGGCCATCTACCGTCGCTGGAGGTCCAAGGCCCACCTCATTCACGAGGCCGCGTTTCCCGATCTGGGGAAGACGCCGTATGAGGATGACATCACAGCCGAGATCACCCGACTGTGCCACGGTGCGCTCGTCATGTACGGGGATCCCGTTGTTCGCGAAGCGGTTCCGGGTCTCTTACACGATCTGCGCCTGGAGCCCGCCATGCGCAAGCTCATCAACGACAGGCTGGAGGCGGCCGCGCGACGCCGGCTGGCCGACCAACTGGCCCAGGGGGTCGAGGGCGGCACCGTCCGCCCTTCGGCCGATGCCGACACCGTCATGGACGTCGTCGCGGGTGCAGCCTGGTACGCGGTGTGTGTTCGGAAGGTAGACGACGTCGAGACCGCAGCCCGGCAGCTCGCCGATCTCGTACTGCGCGGTGTCCTCGCCAGTTCCTAAAGACGGCCGACCTGCCGCAGGCCATCGACGGTGTCGGCGATCGTCTCCGCCGGATCCCGCTGGGTGAGTCCGAAATCGCGTCGGCTCGGGGCGTCGTCAGAAGCGGGCATCTGGGTGTAGTACTGCATCGCCGCCGAGTTGATCGGCGTTTCGAACGGCATGTAGGGGCCGACGACGTCGAGCAGTCGGCCCGCGCTGCGCAGGGCGACGTCGGGGACGGGGAGGGTGATCAACGTCTGCCCGGCCGCGCTGCCGATCATCGACGCCAGTTCCGACACCGAAACCCGCCTACCGCCTGCCATATAGCGACGGGGACCGCGTCCCGATTCAAGCAGGGCGACGTGAAGCTCTGCGAGGTCGCGGACGTCGATGACGATCCACGCCGCACTGCGGCCGGGAACGCTGCGCATCTTCACCGACGCCTCCACACCCTCGGCGGCCTCGCCGAACTGGTCACCCGCGGGCGGACCCAGAACCATGCCGGGGTAGGTGATGGTGACGGGTGCGCCGCCGTCCTGCAGACCTCGCGCGTAGGCCTCCACGGCCGCCTTCGACCTGCCATAGCCGTCGCTTCCGCCGACCACGGGCAGATCCGCGTGCAGGACCTCGATGTCCGGCCGGAACAGCGCCGTGAAGCTGGAGACGTGGACGATCGGGTCGATGCCCGCATGCGCGGCACCGCCGAGAATGTTACGGGCGCCCTCGAGGTTCGTGTGCAGCATCTCGTCGGCCCGGTTTGGGTCGGTGGAAACCATTGCCGCGCAGTGAATTACTGCATCACAGCCCGCCAGTGCGGCGGCGGTCGTCTCGCCGTCGGCGATGTCGCCCACCACGTGGTCGCTGATGTCCACGCCGATCTCGGCGGCACTGGTTTTGAGTCGGTCCGGGTTGCGGACCAGGAAACGGATTTCGTGGCCCGCATCCTGCGCCGCCTTCGCCGTCCATGCACCGACGAATCCGGTTCCTCCGGTGATCAGTACCTTCATGTGCCCTCCGCTCGACGCCGAGACGCAGGCTACCCACAGTCGGCCGTGTCGACACCCTGGGTCGCGCGCGAGTTGACGGCCGTCAAGTGATTCTTCCGATGTGGCCGTGGCCGCGCTCCGCTGCTATACGTTGGCCGGGTGTGCCCATCGACGCGTCCACAGTTGATCGAACGCCCCACTGATCTGACCGCCGAATGGCTGACCGCGGCCATCGGCGGCGGGACTGTCGCGGAGTTCACCGTCGACCGCATCGGTACGGGCCAGATGAGCGAGTGCTACCGCGTCACGCTGCGCTATGCCGAAGGCGAATCCGGGCCGGGCTCGGTGGTGCTCAAGGTCGCCGCGGCTGACCCGAGCAGTCGGCAGACCGGCTCGGCGATGGGACTGTACGAGCGCGAGGTGACCTTCTACGCCGATATCGCGCCGGGGCTGGGCGGGCCGGTCGCTCCCTGCTATCACTGCGCCTACGATCCGGACACGGGTGCTTTCGACCTGCTGCTCGCCGATGCGGCACCGGCCACTGTGGGTGACGAGATCCGCGGCGCCACAGTCGATGAGGCCATGCTGGTGATGCGTCAACTCGGCCTTGTGCACGGGCCGCTGCTGGGTGACCAGGCGCCGGTGAACGCATCCTCGCTCGACCGGGATTCGCCGGTGGATCAGGGGCTGATCACCGCGCTGTACGCGGGTTACATCGAGCGTTACCGCGACCAGGTCGCTCCCGAACACCAGCACGTGTGCGAACGCCTCGTCGAGTCGTTCGACGCGTACATGGTTGCCGAGAACGAGGCCGGGCGGCAGCGCGGCCTGATTCACGGTGACTTCCGGCTCGACAACATGCTTTTCGGGCATGAGGGCGCGGATCGTCCACTGACGGTGGTGGATTGGCAGACCGTCACGTGGGGTCCGGCGTTCACCGACGTCGCCTATTTCCTCGGCGGCTCGCTGCCGATCGAGCTGCGCCGCGGCCACTACGACGCATTGCTTGCCGCCTACCACCAAGCACTGGGCGCCGATTCGGGCGTCACCGTCGACGACGTCCGCGAAGGGGTCCGCCACCAGAGCTTCTTCGGGGTGCTCATGGCAATCGTGTCACCGATGCTGGTGGCACGCACCGACCGCGGCGACGAAATGTTCATGGCCATGATCTCACGCCACTGCCAGCATGTTCTCGACACCGATGCGCTTGCCGTCCTACCCGCTGCGGCGGCACCGGAACCCTTGCAGCCCAACGACGATGACGAAAATCGCCACGAATCCACCGATGAGCCGCTGTGGAGTGAAAGCTGGTATTTCGACTTCGTCGATCCGGCACAGGGCATCGGGGGCTGGATCCGGCTGGGCCTGATCCCCAATCAGGGGCATGCGTGGATCAACGGGCTGCTGTGCGGACCCGGCCTGCCAACGATCGCCGTCCTCGACTTCGCCGCGCCGCTGCCGGCTGATCACACGCGGGTCCGTGCCGACGGCGTCGAGCTCGACCAGGACGTCGTCGAGCCGCTGCGCACGTACCGCGTGTCGCTGCGGGGGCGCGGGCAGGCCCACGACGACCCTGCCGGGTTGCTCCAGGGGGGAGACGGCCGGTCCGTCGACGTGGAGATGGACCTGACCTGGTCGAGTGTCGGGCAGCCCTACCAGTACCGGGTTTCACCGCGTTACGAGATTCCGTGCACCGTAACGGGAACTGTGAGCGCCGACGGACACACCTACCAGTTCGCCGATGTCGACGGACAGCGCGACCACTCGTGGGCATCGCGGGACTGGTGGAGTATGGACTGGGTGTGGAGTGCCTTCCACCTCGACGACGGCACGCACATTCACGGCGTCGAGATCATGATTCCCGGTATGTCACCGCTGTCGGCCGGCTACATCCAGCGCGCCGGCGACCCGCTGATCGAACTGTCCACGGTGACCGCGCAGACCGCGTTCGATGACAGCGGGTTGCCGATGTCCGCCGAGATGCGTTACGCGCCGGGAGAAATCACCGCGACCATCGACCTGCAAGGTCATGCCCCGGTGTTGCTGACCGCTTCTGACGGTCGGCTCAGTCGTTTCCCGCGAGCCTGGGGGAGCGTCACCACCACCGACGGTCGAACCGGGGTCGGCTGGATCGAGTGGAATCGCAGCCAGTCCTGAGCCAGCGCAATCCAATCGCCTGTTTGCGGAATCAACCGCCTGTTTGCGCGTCTGCAAATTAAGCTCCGGTCGGGGCGGCGACGACGGGTCGTGCCGCGAAGTGATCGTCGAACGTTAAGTGGGGGACTGAAGTGCGGCTGGTTCACGGATTGGCGCGAAGCATCCTTTTCGCCTTCATCGCAGTGGCATTCGTGCTCCTCGCGCCCACCGGAACGGGTGCCGGCGTCGCACTTGCCGACCCTTTCGGCTATGAGGACGACAGTCCCGTCGACGTGGACCCCGAGCCTGCCGAAGAACCCGGACCGGTTGACGAGGCGCCCGAACCCGCTCCTGAAGTTCCTCCCGCGGAGGATCCGTGGGGGGAGCCGGACCCCGGGCCGGCCGGCAACGCCGAGAACGGCGGGCCCGAGCAGCCCGCGCCCAATGAGGATCCCGGGACTCCGGCCGAACCTGCACCGCCCGGCGAGCCGGTCCGCCCTGATGATCCAGCCGTCCCTGACGATCCCGGTCTCGGCGAAGATCTCGCGGACCTGGACGCCTTCGATCCCTCTGTGGCCGAGGCACCCGAACCGGACATCCTCCTCGCAGACGATGGAGAAGCAGACCTGTTCGACCCCGATGTGGCCGGCGATGCGGAACTCGACGAGCTCAGAGAGTTCGTGGAAACGACGACCGAAACCACGTCGACGCAGCAGATTTCGCAATGGAGTTCGAGCTGGGTGCGATACGACCAGTACTTCCGGCCTGTATTCAGCAACCCCTATCGCACACCGTTGAGTCTGGTGTACACCTACGGCGGTTCACCGCGGATCGTGACCGTTCCACCGTTGCAGAGAGCCGTGGTCCAGACGCCAGACGCAGGCGTCTACAGCTTCACCGCGATCGCAAACCGGGACGCGGGAACCCCTGTCATTTCGGTCGGCAGCTTCTCCGGCGGTGGCTACCAGCCTGCGCCGGGTCAGCCGCCGCCCGCGAAACCTGCACCCGCGACAGTCATCAAGAATGTCGTAGTTCGCTTCAATCTCGGTGCGCAGCAGTACAAGCCGATCAAGGTGGCCTCGGTGGTCGATGTGGGCGACGACCCGACGGTGGGCGCACACCAGGTACTGCTCGACGGCGAGGTCCCCGTTTGGGGCGCCTGGCAGCCGGATTCGACGAACGGGCAGCGGGTGTTCGAGGTGAACAAGACCCAGACGCTGCCCGGGCTCGAGCCGCCGTCGCAGTCACCGCCACCGGGCTACACGCTCACCGCCGCGGAGTCTTCGTCTCAGCCGCAAGCGCAGGCCGATGAGAACAGCCGCTCGCCGATGTGGATCTGGGTTGCCGTCGGCGTCGGTGCAGCACTGGTCGTGGGTGTCGCCGTCGGCCTACTGCTTCGCGGGCGGAAGGCACGCTAGCCGTGCAGTTTGCAGCGTCCGGCCAGGAACGAGACAGCTAACTCCTAGCGCCTTCGGGGGACGCGTCGGCGCAGGCGAAGGTTACGGTTGGCGTACCGGATACCGCTGGCGAAGGGACCGACGTGGCCTGCACCCAAGGGATTCTCACCGCACTGTCCATCGCGGGAGGAGCTGCCGTGATGGCATTCGCCCCGCTGGCCCAGGCCGCGCCGCCAGAGGGATCGGTGGGAACACCGATCGGCGAGATCTATACGCTCGTCGGCCAGGGATACGACGTCCGCGTCCACTGGGATCAGGGGCAGCCTGCCAACGTGCCGCTGGCACTGTGCACCGTCACAGGCGTCGACACGTCGGCCAAGCCGGCGGCGACGATATCGGTCAGCTGCCCGTCCAGGGTCGCATAGCCTTCCACCCTCCTGTCGATGTCCGCCGAGATGCGTTACACGCCGGCGACTCGTCGACCGCAGCGTTGATCACGTCCAGTACAACGTGCGCGCCGCGGGCAGCGTGTCAGCTATCTCCGCTTCGAACCAGGAGCGCAACTCAGCCATCGTCTCCTTCGGATAGACGAATTTGGCGGAGCCGAATTTGTTCATCTTGCGGGTCCTGGCTGCCTCGTCCATTTCGAGCTTGGTGCGCGGGTACCAGTCGAGGAGCACATCCTTACTGACAGCGGTGAACCGATGGGTGATGCACTCGACGGTCAGGTCGACGGTCGGCACGTCGGACAATGCGGTCTGCACGTCCTGCAGAAGTCGGCCATATGCTTCGCGCCACTTTGGAATCGGCATGATCGGCGCGATCGTCAGCCCCACGCGGTATCCCGCGGTGGCGAGGTCGCGCATTGCCTCCAGGCGCCGTGGCAGCCGAGCAGTGCCGCCCTCGAATCGGGCGGCCACCTCGTCGGCGTTGACAGACACGCGGACGCGGGTGCGTCCTCCGTGCGGAAGGTTGAGCAGAGGCGCGACGCCGTCGTACTTGGTGGTGAATCGCAGCCCCACCGGCGCCGGCCAGTCGTAGGTGCCGACATGGGTGATGGTCGCTGACAGCGAACCCGTGAGGTGTTCCAGTGCAAGAGGATCGGTGTAGCAGGATGCCTCGAATGTGGTGCCTTCGTGCGCCCGGTCGGCTGAGGTGGAGGTGACGCCACCCCGCCCGATGTGGTCGTCCATCTCGGCCAGAATCTCGGGCAGGTTGGCGTACACCCGGGTGATCGGAGGGCCCTGGAGCGAGCCGGCGAGATAGCAGTATTGGCAGTGACCTGGGCAGCCCTGGGCCAAGTCGATGCGCCAGTCGGCGCTCGGCGGTATCGGTTGCAGCCGTCGCTTCGACGGCGGTGCGACGACCACGGCCAGCGTCCGCTTCGCCAGCGCATAGGTCGCGCGGTCGTTCTCGGCTCGCAGCGGCGGAAGGCGGTTTCCGGTGAGCAGGTCGATGTCGGATACCCCAGCGGCTTCGCAGCGCGCGACGATCGCGGCGCCGTGTGGGTGATCGAGGGCCGAACGGGTCACCAACACGCGCGACGGCGTCCATAGTGTGGGCGCGGAGCGCAGCGACGGGGCAGCAGACATCTCGGTAGTTGCAACCCTCGTGAAGAGACGACGATTCCCCGCCGCCGTCGTGTATCAGATCACTCGGAGGGGGCGGCTGTCGGCCACCCACTGAGGAAACCGTCTGGTGCCGGGATAATCGTCAGATTCCAGTAGCACGCCGGCAGGTGGCGGTGCATTCGGCGGGGAAGCGGGGGCGCCACGTGACAGTTATCGCCATCTATCTCGTCATCACCTTCGGACTCGGTGGCCTTGCCCTCGCACTGCGCCTACCGCCGCTGGTCGGTTTCCTCGCTGCAGGCTTCGTGATCAATGCGCTCGACGTCGGGGACGTGCCGCAGCTGGAGGTGCTGGCAGACCTGGGCGTGACGTTGTTGCTCTTCGCCATCGGCCTCAAGCTCGACGCTCGCATCTTGCTGCGTCGAGAGGTCTGGTTGACCACGTCTGTGCATATGGTCGTCAGCGTCGTCCTCGGCGGCGCGGCCCTCTGGTTGGCTGCCGTCGCCGGGATGGCGATGCTGACGGGTCAGAGTGTGCAAACAATCGCCCTGCTCGCGTTCGCATTGTCGTTCTCCAGCACGGTGTTCGTGGTCAAAGTGCTTGAGGAGCGCGGTGAATCGCATGCGCTCTACGGTCGTGTGGCCATCGGCATCCTCGTGATGCAGGACATCATCGCCGTGGTTTTCCTGACGGCCACCAGTGGTCACCTGCCGAGTCCGTGGGCTCTGGCACTGGTGGGGCTCTGGCCTCTGACACGGCTGCTGCGCAAGATCTGGAGCCGTCTGGGCCACGGCGAGATGCAGTCGCTGTTCGGCATCGTGATGGCGTTGGTTCCCGGCTATGCGCTGTTCTCGATCGTCGGGCTCAAAGGTGACCTCGGCGCGCTGATCGTCGGAGCGCTGCTGGCATCCCATCCGGCGTCTTCGGAATTGGCCCGTTCGCTGTTCCACATCAAAGAACTGCTCCTGGTCGGGTTCTTCGTGTCGATCGGACTGACCGGTCTGCCGGATCTGCCGACGCTCGGTGTGGCTGTGCTGATGGTGATGCTGTTGCCGTTCAAGGCCGGGTGGTACGTGGCGTTACTCGCGTTCATGCGGCTGCGCTACCGGACCGCGATACTGGCCGGCCTCGGGTTGATGAACTACTCCGAATTCGGGTTGATCGTCGTGTCGGTCGGAGTGTCGGCGGGGATGCTGGCCTCGGGCTGGTTGGTGGAGATGTCCATCGCGGTGGCGATGAGCTTCGTCATCTCAGCATTGGTCAACGGCCGCGGGCATCTGATGGTGGAGAAGATCGCGGCCCGGCTCCCGGCCCAAGATGAGCTCAAGCTGCACCCCCAGGACCGACCGAGTGATGCCGGTGACGCCGAGGTCGTGGTGATCGGGATGGGCAGGGTCGGCTTCGCCGCCTATCAACGGTTGAGCGATCACTACGGGTTGCGCGTGGTCGGCGTCGACTACGATGGGCCCAGGGTCACGCGGCTGAAGTCCGAGGGGCTGCGGGTGATCGAAGGCGACGCCACCGACCTCGACTTCTGGCATCAGTTGCGGCATTCCGAATCAGTACACATCGCAGTGCTGGCGATGCCACGTCACGGCGCGAACGTCACCGCTCTGGAGTGCCTGCGTGAATCCGGGTTCAGCGGCACCGTCGCCGCAGTGGCCCGGTACAACGACGAAGTGCAGTGGGCCAAAGACCACGGCGTCGACATCGCCTTCAACGTCTATGCGGGCGCGGGTTTGGAATTGGCCGATCAGGTGGGCGGCGGCACTGCGCACGGGGTCGGGGATCACAGGGCCGACGATGAGTGGACCGACGTGCCCAGAACACGCGGTGACGACGGCAACGCCGGCCACCAGTGACGAATATTGGTCGGCGAGAGTGGCGGCGAGTAGTGCGCGCAGCCACCAGCTAAGGGGGGTTCGATTCGGTTGGCGCTCATAGGCTTACGGCGACGGTCATGACCGCGATCGAGGGCGCGGCGTCAGTCAGGGCGTAGAGGAAAGCGTCTGATCGATGACACGGTTGAGTTGGGCGGCAACTGAGTCCAAGTGCTCGATCCCGACAGTCCCGACTGACGCGAGTGCTGCCTGCCCAGGTTCCATTACGCCGACGCCCCATTTGGGCCGTCGAACCTATATGAGCAGACCTGCGTGACCGCATCGGGCCCGTGCGTTGGCGATTCAGGCGGACGGCCCTGCACCCCGAAAGGCTACGCCGGTCGCGCAATTCGTCACGAGCCTAAAAATGACTCGCACCCGTAGAACTGCCGTTGCGCAATGCTACGACGACTTTCGACAACCTGCCGAACGCTGACGTCGACCGAATCCAGGCATCAGGCATCGTCGCGGGCACGTGTCCCGGTTGGCTCCACGCTATTAACTAGTCTGCCCGGCGAAGTTTCGGCCCTGGTGATTGCCTCCTGCACACTGCGGTTGTGCAACAGCACGTCGTCCATGACCGACGTCGTCAGGGACCGCACCGCCAGCAAGGGGCGCACCCAGCCGGGCGCACTGACCTGTGCCGCACGCCGCTCGATCGCGTCTAGTAGGGCATCGGCCGCGGCGCCGACCGCCATTTCTTTGGTGAAGATGCCGGGCACCGCTCGGCGCACCGCTGCGGCGGCCTCGTCGGCGAACGCATCGTTGGCCAGGTCCGTGTCGATGAAGCCGAGGTAGGCGATCCCGGCCGTCACGCCGTGCGGCGCCAACTCGACCCTTAGCGCCCGGGCCAACTGCTCCACCCCGGCCTTACTGACCGCGTACGGAGCGGCCAGTACGCCGTTGAAGAACGCATAGATCGAGCCCACCAGCAGCACGTGGCCCTGGCGCTCCAGCACGCTGGGCAGCGCGGCGCGCACGGTCCGCCACTGCCCGAGCAGGTCCACTTCCACGGTGTGCTCGAAGGCATCCGGGGCGATGGTGGCCACGGTTTGTGACGGTGGGGCGATTCCGGCGTTGGCGACGATAACGTCGATGCCACCGAATATGGCGATCGCGTCGTCAGCGGCGTGACGAAGCTTCTCCGCGGAGGTCACGTCCGCCTCGAAAGCAGCTGCGCCAGGTCCAAGTTCGTCGGCAAGTGCTTGCAGCGTCGTCAAGGTCCGTCCGACCAGCGCCACCCGGGCGCCTCGGGCGTGGGCGCGGCGCGCCGTCTCGGCGCCGAGTCCACGCGCAGCACCGGTGATGAATAGCACCTTGTCGTCAAGATCCATGCGCGGCGGCCGCCTCACCAGACGGGCAGCGGTCCGTCCGACCAACCGCACGGCATCGTCGAGGAGCACAGTTCCGAAAGTAGCCGTTTAGCGCCGGCGGGAAACCGTAACGGTGACGCCATGTTCGTGGGGAGCGCACACCGGGGCGGGATGTCAGCCATCCGGTCGCGGTGACGCATTTGCTGTGTTGCCGCTGAAAGTGACCGGCGGCTCGCCGTCTGCGGGGAAATAGGTGGTCCCCGGCTGTCGGACCGGAGTCATCAACTGCTACTCACGGTTTCAGCGGGGTCCAGAGTAGGTCGGTCACACAACCTTGCGCAACGACACGAGGTAGACAGAATTGGGTAGCAGGACGGCTTGGTAGTCGATACGTCCGTTTACGGGCGTCACGGTGCGTTGCTCGACCTGTTCCAGTTTCGCCTTCGCGATGTCGGTGTTCAGCGGGTTCTCCCAGAAGTTGCTGGTGTGCTGGTCGACTCGGTACACCGTCACCGTGACGGGGCCTTCTCCGAGACCATTCGGTAGTTGCCCCATGCTGATCGAGGTCTCGTAGGTCGTGTTCCCGCAGCTGGTAGTTCCCGGGGTTCCCGAACAGCCCGGATAGTTCCACACCATGAGCGACGCTTCGGGCAGTACCGGATCTTTCGCGGCCAACGCGTACACACCCAGTCCGCCGTTGAGCTGGTCGGAGACCGCTGAGACCCTGACGTCTTCCATCATCGACTGCATCAACAGCAGGTTCCCGTACGGGGTCAGTGCATTGGTGGGTACCGGGTCGAGAGGCTGCCAGAGAATGCCCGGATTGCGCGGATCTGTCAGATCCAATTGGGGGCCAACAGCATTCTGCGTCACGAATTGATCTTTGAGGCCCTGGCGGCGGGCAACCCAATTGATGACGTAGGTGTCGTGCTGCTGGGTGAACCAGTAGTGGAGCGCCGCCATTCCAGCAGCCTGATGCGAGTAGTCGGTGCTGTCGCAGTTGTCACACAGTGGCCCTGGATAGATCCCTGTCTCGGAAACGAAGACAGGTGTGTTGGTGGGTAAGCCACGCGCGCTCAGGATCGCATCCATGTCATCCCGGTAGTTCTTCACCAAGCTCGGATCCTCTTTGAAGAACTTTCGGGCTCCGTTGGGCTGGACTTCCAGGTAGCCGTGGTAGCTGATGAAGTCGAGGCGCTTGGCCGGGTCCGGGTCGGCGACATACAGGTCGAGGAAGGCTTCGAGATAGCGTTTGTTGAAATAGAACAGCGACGGGCCACCTACCTTCAGTGGGAGGTAGTTCGCGTCCTGCGCAGCCAGTTCTTCGTTGACGCTGTTGATCGCGCGGTAGAGGGCGCGATACTGGGCGTAGGCGACGTCCGGGGTGACCCCACCATCGACTCCACCTGCAGGCTGGTCGGGCTCGTTCCACGCCTCGATGAAGACGATCTCGGGTTGCTCACGCTTAACGGCAAGCAGAATGCCTCGCATCTCCGCCTGTGTCAGCAACTGGCCGTGTTCCGACAGGCGGAAGTTCGCAAGTTGCGCATCCGACGCATCGCCGAGGTCTTTGAGGTAGGCCTTCATCGACGGCGACAGCTCGCAGACACTGGCGGCGCCGGTGCAGGTCTTTTCGGTCTGATTCGGGCTGTTGAGCCAAGCGCGGAAGAGTGTGCCGTGCAGCCCTATCTCGTTGAGGAATTTCACATCCTCGGGACGCTGTTCGGCGAAGGTGGTGCTGACATGGAACTGGTTGAAGCGTTCGGTGTGATGGAGGGGACCTTGTTCGTCGTCGAAATTCACTGTCACCTCTGCCGGGACCGGATCGCCGGTGAGGCCTTGGAGATCTCCGTCCACAGCTGAGACGACGTATCCCGTCAGGCTCGCCTGATCCACCAGGCGGGCATCGGCTTGCAGGAAACCTCGGGCGATTTCGCGGTTGTCGGTCAGCGCGATGTCGGAGAGGTAATGCATAAATGACAGGTCAGCGTTAGTGACCTTGGTTTCGGTGCCGTTGAGGACGAACCCGTTGCCGTCGGCGAAGTTGTCGTAGGTGACGGTCCGGATCGTGAGAGTCTCGTCATCCGGTGCGAAGCAACGTGTTCCGCTCGGGCACCACTGCTGCTGAGTTTCGGTCACAGTGGCGTTTCCGCTGACGGCCCCGGCGCGGGATTCGCTGACCCTATCGGCGGCAACGGGTTTGACCGCAACTGTGACGGTCTGGCGGTCGGCATGTCGTATTCCGAGCAGGCTAAGCAGGTTCCGTTTGCCATCACTGACCGTCACCGTGAACGAATGCTGCTGCTCGACTGTCGGGTCGGCTTCGTACGGTGTGAAAGTGAAGGTGTTGGCGGTCTCGTTGATAACGACAACTCCCGTGTCGGTATGCCACTCCGACCCTTTCTGGATCGCATTGTTCACCCTGTATGTCAGGCGATCACTCTCAGGGTCGGTGGCCAGGACACCCGTGACCGTCGGCCCCAACGTCAAAGTGGTGGGGGACCCGTTGACGGTGGGGGCTTCGTTAAACACGTTGCGCCGAACCCATCCCAGAACCCCCCACACAAGCGGCGTGAAGGGCTCGGACGTGTCGGGTGCTGGCGCGAGGAAAGGGTCGAGAAGCGTGGTGACGATGTTATTGAAGAAGCTCGCCACGCCGAGGATAAGTCCGGTGGGGCGGTTCACCAGCTCGACGCTTGTTGTGGTCTGTGCAGAGGCAGGGGGTGTGCGGCCGTCACTTACCGCGTCAGCCGATACCGCGGGTGCGGTACCGGTGGCATCCGAATCAGCGTGGTCGGAGGCGTCCGAGGCGATTGCGGTCGGCGCTGTCTCGGCAACCGTGTTCTTCACCCTCGAGGTGCCAGCCGAATCGGTGGCGGAGTCCGAATCGGCGACAGCGGAGGTCGTTGCGGAAGGCATCGCGACAGGTGATGTACTCACGCCCGGGGTGGGTGTCGGTGCGTTCGGCGAGGAACCCGCTGAGGTGCTCGGTTGTTCGCCATCACCGTCGATCGGGTCGCTGTCGGGCCGCTGTGTGACGTCGCTGCCCGGCGAGGGCGCCGGCTTGATCTGAGTTCCATCGGTGTCCAGCTCGCCGGCGGCGTTCTCGCTCGCATCCGGCCCGGCGGCCGACCCGCCGGTATCGCCAGTCCCGTCGGTTTCCGAGTCGGCGTCGTCACGATCAGCCTCCGTGCTGGTCGCGCCGTCGCTGTCGGTGTCCGCGCCGGTAGCAGCGTCGTCGTCAGCACCCCTGGCAGTCTCGCTGGTTTTGGTAGTTTGAGCGGCCGACCTCGATCCGTCGGCCCCGTCTGCCAGGGCCGCTCCGGGGGCGGCGACGAGAGCCATCCCAATGCCTAATGCGGCCGCCAGGGCTCCGACCCTGCCGATATAGCGGCTGTGGGTGCTGCCGGTTTGCGATGCGGATGCGGTCATAGCGGTGTCCTGGGTGTCGTGGGTAGGCGCGCCGTGTGAGCTATATCGATGGCGCGCGGCCGGCAGCGAAATTGTTACGATCGGCAAGTGAATACTTGTCGATCGTAAAGTAACGCTTGCTGGAAAGTAGGCCTCGTGCTGGCTAGCTGTCAAGGGTTTTCGTCTCGTAGTCGACGTGATTGGCCCATCGCTGGGGCCGCCGTCGCGTAGGCGGAGAAGCAACATTGGATGACGTCGGAACGGACGGCAGGTCCCTGCCTGCCTCAGCAGTGGGTTGCCTGACGTTGTTGTCACGCGGGTGCGAAAACATGGGCGAAATCTGCCAAGCGTCGGCGACCTCAACGAAGCAGTGGCGGGACTGCTCAACAACGGCATCGCCACGAGCGACGTCAACGGCATCACTGTGGCCGCCGGGTTCACCCGCATCACGGCCTACCGCTCCGGGCTGATCAACCCCGATGCCGAGGCCTGCTACACCCGATTCCCCTAGACGAGCGCTGCGCGTTCTGACCAGCCCAGGGGAGCCCGTTGCCGAACAACGCGCTACGACCACGTACTAGGCTCGCAAGGCTGGGACGTCGCGACGTGGCTCTGCGGCTTGTTGCCGCCTCACCGAGGCTGGCTCCGAATGAGCACCACTGCTCCCGGGCGTGATCACCATCGATGACCACCCGCCGCCGGGCTGAATGTTCAATTGCCGCTTCTGGCTGGCTGACTTGTAGCGTGCCGGGCGCGGGTGATCATCAGCCTTTGCGCCCGGACTCGCGGGGCCGCACTGTCGAGCTGTGACTACACCGTTCACCATTGGGATCGACGCCCACAAAAGCACGCACACGCTGGTAGCCCTCGACACCGCCGGCAAGGTCCGCGGTGAGCGGACCGTCAAGGCAGTGTCTGAGGGACACGCCGAGGCGCTGCGGTGGGCGCTGAAGTTCGGCACCGATCTGGAATGGGCCGTTGAAGACTGCCGCGGATATACCCGGCTGCTGGAACAAGATCTTTTAGCGGCGAACCAGCGGGTTATTCGGGTGCCCCTGATCCTGATGGCGCACAACAGGAAGGCGACGCGCACCCCCGGAAAATCTGACGCGATCGACGACCCACACTCCACGGTACGCGGGTGTTAGGTCGCGGCTGGCGTTCGTTCGAAGGTTGCCGTGGCGGCTACTCAAACGATGCCCGCGTGGGTGGCGCTGGAGGATGCTGGCACCCTGCTCACGGTAATGCTGACTTCCGTTGCTCCCGTTTCTGATTCGATCACCAGTCGGGCGGCATCGGGTGACGAGACGACTCGTCCGCCGGTGACACTGACCACGTATCCGTTCGGGTATTGGATAACAGGGGTGGAGATGGTGGTCTGCGAGCCGGGGGCGAAGCTTTCCTGACCGTCGACCCGGGCCGTGGAGTAGCGGAACCGGAAGGTGCCGTCTTCGTCGACCGACCATCCCTGCGGTGTTCCGGAGATCGCCATCGGGTACGGCTTGGATAGCACTTTGAGGTTGCTCTCGTTGACGTTGTCACCGACCGGCGGCTTGGCGGGGTCGTAAACTAGTGACTGTTCCCGTGGGCTGGCGGTGGAAGTGATTTCACCGGCTCCGGTGTAGGCCCAGTTGGTCCAGCCGATTTGGTACTTGTCCGCTCCGTAAGCCTCGGCGCTGAGACCGACTGGATCACTGGTGGCTCCGAACTCGCCGGAGAACGCAGGCATATCCGTGCGCTGACTGTAGGCCAGAGCCCGTCGACCCATGATGGAGGCGACCGGCAGGAATCGGTCCAGTCCGCGGACACCGAGTGATGATGCGCCATAGCCATGGTATTCGAGAACGGTGTTGGGATCTTTGATCTCACCCAACTTGATGGGGGCGTTGAAGAGGATCGCACTGATGGTGTCCACAGCGGGGCTCGCCGGGGAAATGAACACAGGTGTGGTCGCGTCGACCGATCGGATCGCGGCGATCACCTGGTTGTACATCGGGGTCAGCTGTTGCCGGCCGAAGAACGATCCGTCCAGAATTGCTCCAAGCCAACCAGATCCGACCCACGGTTCATTAATGATGTTGTATCCGATGACATCGGGATTGGCACCGAAGTAGGCGGCCACGGCCTGCCAGGTTTGCGCGTAATGATTCTGGAGTCCCACACCGTCAGGGGCATCGGCGTTCGCCCAGAAAGCATCCCACGCATAATTCTGAGCCGGGTTCAGGTAGTAGCCGATCGCGAAGAAGTTGAGGAAGCGCAGGTCCGGATTGGGCAGCCCACCCGTCTGGGTGGCCCAGTCCGGTGCGCCCTCACCATGAAACTTTGTGCTGTACAGATCCTGATGCATGTCGAGGAACGTATAGATACCGTGCTCGCTCAATGTCTGGACAGTCTCGTTGATTCCGGCCAGATACTCGTAGTCGATCACCCCCGGTTCCGGCTCGACGGCAGCCCAGATGACACCCAACCGCACGACGTTGAATCCGTTGTCCGCTAGGAATTGTGCGTCGTCAGCATCGATTCCTGCTGTAGCCGGGTCGTAGTCGGGGATCTTGTAGACCATGTTGACCCCGTGCATGATTACCGCCCGACCATCTTCGTCAGTGAACCAGGTCCCGGTCGTTGAGAGTTTTCCCGGTGCAGCGATCGGTGGAACGCCGTCGACGGTGCCGAACCTGCCGACACTGCCATGTCGGCCGAACGAGCCAGCGCTTCCGCCGGCACCGCCGAGTGCGACCAATCCAGTTGCCGGCCCGCCGATTCCGCTGTCACCCGCATCGCCACCGTCGCCGCCGATCCCCAAGAATCGGGAACCGGTGCCGCCGTCACCGCCGATGCCACCGGTAGATCCGTCGCCGCCGTCGCCGCCGCCACCGCCTAGCCCGAAGATAAGGCCACGCCCCTTGCCGCCGTCGCCGCCTGCCCCGCCGCGCTGGCCAGCAACGCCTTGACCGCCGTCACCGCCGGTACCACCGATGCCGGCTAGCAGGCCACCCCCGCCGCCTGCGCCGCCCGCGGCCCCATCTCCGCCCGTGCCCCCGTCCCCACCATTTCCGATCAAACCGCCGGTGCCGCCGCGGCCGCCCGCGACACCTGCGACGGTGCTGTTCCATCCCTTTCCGCCGTCGCCGAGCAGCCAGCCGCCGTCGCGACCATCCGGATCTTCGGCGGTGCCGTCCGCACCGTTGCCGATCACCACTGAGCCCGCCAGGCTGTTGATGACGCCGTTGATCACCTGGCCGATCTCGCTTGCGATCCAGGCCTGGACGAGGTGATGTACCGGGTCATAAATTAACCGGCCAACGATGTCGGCCAGGGTGTGGAAGGTCCGGACAGCCGTCTCCGCGGTTGTGAGAGACGCCGTCGGGGCTATGACTTTGCTTGTCGGTGAATCGTTTTCGGGTTTGTTTGGTGCCGATGGGGTTGTGGTGGTGAGCGATGCGCCGTAGCGAGTGGACTTCGGTCCGCCCGCGTCGCGGCGGGCGGCGGCCAGCAGGGCCCACTCAACGGCACCGCTGGTCGGCGCCGACGGACTACGTGATGGCGCGGAGTTGTCGAGGCCGGCAGGGGGGTCTGGCAGTGTCACGGTGGTCAGCGGTGGATCGGCGGGATCGATGGACTGGTCGAGCTCTGCGGGGCGCTCGGCAAGCGCGTCGTTCCCGGTCGGATACGACGGTGTGACGGCCACGGCTGTCGGCGGCGCGGCGGGTGTGACACTGGCGTCGACGGTGTCCTCGTCCGGAGCAGTGAGCGCGGGGGGAGGCGCCGAGTTCGGCTGCGTGCGCCCCAGCGCGGGCCGACGTTCCTGACTGTTCGAGCGCGGACGGACGGCTCTGGTCGCGGGCGACGGCGACCTGGTGTCGGTGTCCTCGGCTGCGTCTCCGTCGTTGTTGTTTTCGCCTGCATCGGCGTTCGTGCCGCCGGCGTGGCTGGGCCCGGTGTCGTCCGATTCTTTCCCGGATGCCGTTGATGTGACCCCTCGGCCGCGGTCCCTCGCAGTTGACGTCTTCTCGCGCTCGGTCGAGGCGCTGGTGCTGGCGCGGCTCGCCGTATCAGAGGCGGCGTCGCCCGTATCGGCGGCTGCAACGCCGCTAAACGATGCCATGGCGGCACCGATGCCTAGTGCAACCGCCAGTCCGCCGACTCGTCCGATGTACGCAGATGACTTCACAAGTTCTTCTTAGACCGCGAGTGCGCGCGGGATGGGGATTTTGGCCAAGAAAGTTCCCGCGCGGGAAAAATAGGGCGGTCAAGTGCCGCGTCGCTCAGGTAGCGCCGCGGCTTTCTCGACGGGCGAGGATCACGTCCATGGCGACAAGCAGTGTCTCTATACCGAATTCGAATTGCTTGTTGTGATAGTCGGGCCCCCCGCGGAGTTTCACGAGCTGACTGAGCAGCGGCAGTTCGGCGGCGGCTTGCGACACTTCGTTTCGTACGTCCGGCGGCGGGTCAGCCGCCGTGTCTGTCCTTGCCAGTTGTTCCGCGATGTTCAGCGCCTCGCGCGCTCCGGTGTAGGCGAGCTCACTGATGAACGTGTATGCCAAACCGGCTTCCTCGACGTCGAATCCGGCGTGCACGAGGGCTCGTAAATTGCCTTCGTGACGTCTCAGAACGCCCGTCCCGGCAATGCCGCTGATATCTGCGTATGAGAGCAGAGATCCGACGGCTATCAGGGCAGCTCGTAGCGCGTAGGCAACGGCTCGCAAGAGATCACGCCAATCGGCATCGGCCGGTAGGTTCGCCTGCGCAAACTCAGATTCGAAGACATCGAACGCGACAAGCTCGCGGAGGGAGTCGAGATCTTTGACGTAATAGTGCAAGGTCTTGCGGTCCACCCCCAGTACGTCAGCGATGGACTTCATCGTGAGCTTGTCCGCGGGTATGTTGCGCGCCGTGCTGATGATCAGCTCGCGGTTAACCAGTGGTGGTCTTCCGGCGCGTCCGGCAACGCTCTTGGGGACGGTGGGCCGACGAGATAGGTCTCGGTGATCCTCGGGCGGCACCGTTGCATTGTATGAAAGTTATGGTCGAGCCTGTTTCAGCCCTATTAGCCCATCGGCAGGCTATGTACCGCTACGGAGTGGTGGGGAATTACATCCTCTTTCGCGAGCCTCAGCCTAAGCAGCAAATCGCGGATGGGCCACTTGCTGACGACCTGCGCGTCGGTCGTTCTCGTCGAGTTGTGCGTCACAGCGGTAGGGATCGGGAACGCAACCATGTTGGGAGCCACACTCTCGCCGACCTTGCGGAGGTGGTTCATCCGACGTCTACCAAGCGGAGTTCTTCGGCCCGCAGTCCCGCGAGGAGTGCAGTGAGAATGACTGCGAGATCCCTTTCTTTCCAATCTGTTCGGCGAGCGTCCGATTCCTGCGTGACAGCGGAGAGCAATGCTTCCACAGCGGTTCGGGGGAGCGCCTCCGGCAGCGGCTTCTTCAACTTCGGTCGTCCAACGAGCTGCATGGGGTTGGCCGCCAAAAGTTCGTTCGTATGGAGGAAGGTACACAACACATTCCACGTGGACCAGCAGCGTCGGATGGATGCCGCTTCGTGGTCGGCTGCAAACGCCGCGAACGCAGCCCGCATCGAATCGCGAGTTATGTCAGCTGAGCTGAGACGGACCGGCTCACCACCGGTAAGCAGATTGGCAATGGCGACGAAGTCGCGTCGATACGCCTTCATCGTGTGCGCCAAGGGTTTACTTGCCTGCCGGTGATCCAAGAACTGCTGGAACCACTCGGGGATCACATCGACGGCCGCCGCGACGGTAGCAGCTTCAACAACGCCTTCGTTGACGGAGTCGCCGGGATCGGTCTCGTGCGGCACACGCCAAGCGGCTTCAGCCTGCGTGAACAGGAGACACTGCATCACCTACATAACGTCACAGTGACGTATTAGACGGTTCACGCTGGACCTCGAAGGCGCGGCGCGTCCGCCGCTGTCAGGTAGTTCTGGACTGTCGGTCGTCCTGTCCGGCGCTGTCAGATAGTTATGGATTCAGACTCGGCGCCATGGTTAACGCCGGCCGAAGATCAGCAGGTGCATGGGCAGGGACCTGGGCGGGTGGCACTGTCAGATAGTTCTGGAACGGAGGGCGAGAAATCGGACAGCTCCCAGGTTTTCCCGGATTACTCCCAACTAGTTCCGGATCGGACAACCGGACCGGAGAACACGGGTTCTTTGCCCCTTGGCCTTTAGGCGGATTTACCGATAAGCCACATTATGTCAGTTTGTAAGTTGGTTATTCGCATGGTATGCGAATAGATCAGTTTCTGATAACACCTCCACCGGCGATCGGTCATGTTGCGGCA
>NZ_JBGGKV020000010.1:0-218440 GCF_041287165.2 Mycobacterium bulgaricum
CGGACCGCAACGCCTCCACAGCGTCGGCCCCCGACATTGGCTCGTCAGTGGTCACATCCATCGATACTGCTCCATTCAACTAGGAGCCACAGCTACACAAACCATCTGACACGCCCGCGGTGTGGGCCAAAGAAGCCGCACCCGGACACAACATTCCCGACCACGAACTCGACGACCCAGTGGACGACGACGCTGCGGACTCCGATGAGCCCGACGAGACACCGGCCGCTTCCGAGCCCGACGAGACGCCGGACGCTGTCGATGAGCGCGACGAGACACCGAAAGCTGTCGATGAACCAAACGACGCTGGCGAGGCCGAGGAGACGCCCGCAGGCTCCGAAGAGCCCGACGAGACGCCGGTCGCTGTCGAGGCCGACAACCCCGCCAAGCCCGCCGCCGAGCATGACCCGCAGCCCGAACCGTGCGGCTCGGATCCGCGCACCCAACAACAGCGCAACCACGACGCCCTCGAAGCCCTCGCCTTCCGCGCCCTGGAATCCGGCGACCTGGGCACCCACAACGGCCTGCCCGTCACCGTGATCGTCTCCACCACGCTGCAGGAGTTGGAGAACGGCGCCGGAATCGCCGTCACCGGCGGCGGCACCCTGCTGCCGATGCGCGACCTGATCCGCATGGCCGCCAACGCCTTCCACTACCTCTACGTCTACGACAAACACACCGAACAATCCCTCTACCTGGGACGCGCCAAACGCCTCGCCAACGCCGCGCAACGCATCGTGCTCCACGCCAAGGAACGCGGCTGCACCCGGCCGGGCTGCTCTGCGCCCGGCTACCAGGCCCAAGTCCATCACGCCGTCGCGGACTGGAAAGACGACGGCCAGACCGACATCGACGAGCTCACCTTCGCCTGCGGCCCCGACCACCGCATGCTCGACAAAACAAAATGGCGCACCCGCAAAAACGCCAAAGGCCAAACCGAATGGCTCCCACCACCCGATCTCGACACCGGCCAACACCGCACCAACGCCTACCACCACCCCGAACGCTACCTCCTCCCCGAAGACGACGAGGCCCCGTAAAACGTTGAGGTGCAGGGGTTTACGACGCAGGCGACACACGCGCCGAAGGCGGCTCGCTGCGCACGTGGGATGTGGTGCCTTACCTGGTGTGCCGTGGCAGTGCCGACCGAAGGCCCCCGACGGCTTGTGCTGCCCGCAACTCTGGTCGAAGTCACCGCTCACCGGCTGCGCGACGCCATGTGGGAAGCTCTCCGACTGCCGGCTTCGCAGGGTCTCGTCGAGCATCTCCCCCGGCGCGGCTCCCGGGTCGGCGAATGGTCACCCACCGACATTCTTCAGCGCCTCGAACTGCGCAACTGCCTGATCCCAGCCGTGACCTCGACCCGGTGCGCGACGCCCTCGGCGTCGCGACGGGCTGTTTGACCGGATCGGCTGGGGGTGAGGTAGTGGTTTCAGTGCTCATCAGCAGTCTCTTTCAGGTCGTCGAACTGGAAGTGGGGGCGAGTAGACCCAGAGGACATCGACGAACCTGATGTGGCCGCAGGTCACTGAGCGGTTGACGGTGCCAGGCTCTATTCCGCCGGTCACAGCCCCGGCGAAAACGTGTCATAGATAACCTAAGCTGTCGTGGACAGTTGTCTACGAAGTCTTCTACGCTCATGTCATGCCAGAACGCGGTCGCAGTGCCGATCCACGCGCAGAGCGGGTCAGAACCCGTCTGCGTGAAGCCGCGCTGACCCTGGCCGAGGAACGCCCCGTCGACGAGATTTCGGTGGGTGACCTCGTGAGCCGCGCAGATGTGAGCCGCCAGGTTTTCTACCGGCATTTCCGCGATCGCGACGATGCGATCGCGGCAGCGTTCAGCCATCTGTTCGCCGAGTTGCGCACGACGGCCGACAGCGCTCGCGCCCGGATCCTGGAGCTCTTCGGATTCGCGGCCGAACACCCCGCGCTGTTCCGGCACGTCGTCCCCAGCACGGTCAACCAGCACGTCCTGGTGACATACCGGGATGCGCTGCGCGGCCCCTGCGAACAGATTGCGCATCAGGGCATGGGCGTTCTCGACACCATCACGGCCATCCCCACGGACGCCGTGACCCGATTCCTGGTCGGCGGCTTCACCGAAGTACTGCGGTCCTGGATGGAGGACCACGACGCCACCGATCTCTACACCCGCGCCGGCGCGGCGCTCGACACCGTCGACGCCCTCCTCGGCATCTCGCAAGCCTAGAAAGGACCCCTTCATGGGTAGACACCACCCCGAAGAAATTCCGGCCTTCCGGAACCGCTCGGCCATCCGCACCACGGTGCTGGCTCTGGCCGGTCTCACGCTGTTCGTGCTGGCGATGGTCGCCAGCTATTCCGGCGCGTTCGCCAAGCCGACGCTGCACCACATGACCGTCGCGGTGTCCGCGCCGACGCAGCTTGTCGATGGCTTGAACGGCCAGGATTCGTTGCATGTCAACGCAGTCGGAGACGCCGCGGCAGCGAGGGCGCAGGTCCTCGACCGCACGGCCGACACCGCGTTCGCCGTGACCCCCGACGGACAGATGAACATCTACGTCGCAGGAGGCGGCGGGCACAGTGTGGCGGCGGCAGCCGAAACAGTCGGCCGTGCCACTGCCGAGCGCGCGGGTCTGACACCCGTCGTCGAGGACGTCGCGCCGACGTCGTCAGGTGATCCGTCGGGCACCGTCGAGTTCTACGCCGTCATCTTCATCTCCATCGGCGCCTCGCTGGGCGCTGCTCTGCTCGGGCGGTTGATGGGCAGCGTGCGCACGCCCACCACGCTGGCGCTGCGCACGGGGTCGCTCGCCGTGTTCTCTGCGGTGCTGGCGGGCGCGGTCACCGTGTACGTGGGCCCCGTGCTGGACGCACTGACCGGACATCCGTGGCAGGTGTTCGGCGTGCTGTGGCTCTACGCGATGGCCGTCGGTGGAGCAGTCACCGGCGTCGCGGCCGCGTTCGGCACCGCCGCGTCGGTGGTGCTCGGACTGTTCCTCGTGGTCGTCGGAAACGCCGCGGCCGCCGGGCCGGTCGGACGGCCGCTGCTGTCGGGCTTCTACTCGACCTTCACGACGATCGTGCCTCAGGGCTCGGGGGTGTCGCTGCTGCGCAGCATCTCCTATTTCGACGGCCACGGTGCGGTGACTCCGCTGGTCACACTGGCGATCTGGGCGGGGGCCGGTTGTTTTCTCGCAGTGCTCGCCACTGCCGGCCGGGTGAATTATCGTCGCCTCTATGAGCGAGTCCTACTACGACCTCGGCTCCTATCACCGACCGACTGACTCCCCGTCCGAAGCTGCGCGGGTGTGGTTCGACCGAGGCATGGTGTGGTCGTATGCCTTCAACCACGAGGAAGCGGTCCATTGTTTCGACCGTGCACTCGAACTCGACGCCGATTTCGCGCTCGCGCGTTGGGGTGTCGCCTATGCCGTCGGTCCGAACTACAACAAGGGGTGGGACGCTTTCGATCCCGTCGACCTTCGGGCCTCGCTCGCGCGGGCTCGGATGGAGCTCCGGCTGGCGACAGACGGGCGGGCTTCGGCTGTCGAGCGAGGCCTGATCCACGCGCTGATCGCGCGCTTCCCCACCGACGATCCCGACGATGCCGACGCGCTCACCGCCGGCCACAGCGCATACGCCGATGCGATGTCGGATCTGGCAACGGCCTTCCCCGACGACATCGACGTCGCGGCGCTGGCCGCCGATGCACTGCTCAACGTCACCGCGTGGGCGTTGTGGGACAGCAGAACCGGCGAACCCGCACCGGGGTCGCGGGTCGTCGAAGCCAAGCGACTTCTCGACGGCGCACTTGTCACCACCGCAGGCCGTGAGCATCCCGGCATCCTGCATCTCTATATCCACGCCATGGAGATGTCGGCGACACCGCAGGAGGCACTCCCCGCCGCCGACCTGCTGCGTGGTCTGGTGCCCGACGCGGGCCATCTGCAGCACATGCCCAGCCACATCGACGTTCTCTGCGGCAACTACCGGGATTCGGTGGTCGCCAATCAGTCTGCGGTACGGGTCGATCGGCGTTTCGTGGAACACCAAGGCCCGCTGAACTTTTACTCGCTGTATCGCGCGCACAATCTACATTTCGTGGTGTATTCGGCGATGTTCGAGGGCAATTCGGCGATCGCGCTGAGCGCCGCCGACGAACTCGCCGGACAACTCACCCCCGAATTGCTCGCCATCGAATCGCCGCCGATGGCGGACTGGCTGGAAGCGTTCGTACCGTTACGGATCCACGTGCTGGTGCGGTTCGGCCGCTGGGACGACTTGATCGCGACACCCCTGCCGGAGGACACCGAACTGTATTGCACAACGGCGGCCACCATCCACTACGGGCGCGGGGTGGCGCACGCTGCCAGCGGAAATCTCGACCAGGCCCGGGCGGAACGGGAGCTCTTCGCGGCTGCCTACGACCGGATCCCTGAGAGCCGGTACCTGTTCAACAACACCAGCCACGACATCCTTGCCGTCGCCGCTGCCATGCTCGATGGCGAGATCGACTACCGCGCAGGCAATTTCGACGACGCATTCGCGCATCTGCAGCGCGCCGTGGAACTCGACGACGGACTTCCGTACGACGAACCGTGGGGCTGGATGCAGCCCACCCGGCACGCGCTCGGCGCGCTGCTGCTGGAGCAGGGACGCGTCGAGGACGCGGCGCAGGTGTACGCCGCCGATCTCGGTCTCGATCCCACCCTGAGCAGGTCGTGTCAGCACCCCGGAAATGTGTGGAGTCTGCACGGGTACCACGAATGTCTCACGCGCCTGGGCCGGGATGCCGAAGCGGTGATCATCGGCAAGCAGCTCGAGCTCGCTTCCGCGCGAGCGGACGTCCCTATCACGGCGTCGTGCGCGTGCCGGACCGACGAGCCCTCGCGCCAGGAGTCGAAGGTCGGGCAAACACGCTGCTGCGAATGAGGTCAGGCGAACGCGACGCGCTCCATCCAGAAGTCGACGAGGCCCGCGTCGCCACGAATCTCCACGGTCGACACGGGCCGGCGGCGATACAGCACGAGCAGTAGATCGGTGACCGGGCCGCGCAGCTCCGCGGCCGCGGAATCCCGTCCGGGGCGCCACGCGAGCGCATCGCCGGTGTAATCGAGCAGCCAGTCGTCGTCGGTATCAGTGGTGTGCAGCCCGATCGTGCGTCCGGGTCCCAGCAGTTCACGCATCCACGGGTGCACCTCGAAATGGAAAGGCATACAACCGAGTTCGAGCCACTCCTGCACTCCGTCGACGGCAAGGAAGTTCGGCAGCGTGTAGTCGATGCCCAGGGTCAGGGCCGCGTCGGCTCTGTGTATCGCCGTCTCGTGCGCGAACCGCCGCGCGAAGAACGCGCTCCCGCCGCCCGGCACCGGAGACCACATCTGCTCGGCCGGTCCCGCCTCGCGCAGAGTCCGCGCCAGAGCGGCCGCGGAACCGCGTAGCGCCGCCGCCAGTTCCGCGGCATGCCCGTCGCCAGGTCCGGACAGATCCCGCAGTTCCGTGTCCGACGGCGGAAACTCCGCGCGCGTCGCGACGATGGTGCGTGCCCACCGCAGCCCCGCTTCGACATGGGAGGCGAGCTGCGCGACGGTCCAACCCGGGCACGACGGCACGGCCGTCGCAAGGTCCGCCCCGTCGAGATGGTCGGCGAAGAGGTCCGCCTGGGCCTCGATCTCGTTGCAATGCCATACGAACTCGCGCATGTGCCCTCCTGCCTGCTGCGTAGACTCCGCCGTGTGGCAGTCACCGATGTCGACCTAGGTTACTTGCGGCGGTGCGTGCGCCTTGCCGGTCAGGCGCTCGACGGCGGCGACGAACCGTTCGGTTCGCTGCTGCTCGACCCTGCGGGCGTGGTCCGCTTCGAGGACCACAACCGGGTCAAAGACGGCGACGCCACCCGCCACCCGGAATTCGCGATCGCCAAGTGGGCCGTCGAGCACCTGTCCCCCGCCGAGCGTGCCCGGTCCACCGTCTACACGTCCGGCGAGCACTGTCCGATGTGTGCCGCCGCGCATGCGTGGGTAGGCCTCGGTCGCGTCGTCTATGCCGCTTCGTCGGCGCAGCTGACGCAGTGGCTGGTCGAGTGGAACGCCCTACCCGCCCCCGTGGCGGGGTTGTCGATCACGACCGTCGCTCCCGGTACGGTCGCCGACGGGCCCGCGCCCGAACTGACGGAGGAGATGAAAGCGTTGTACGCGAAGGCATTCCGTAAATGACCGCGGGCTGGGTCGAGCACGTCGTCTGGTGGCAGGTCTATCCCCTCGGTTTCGTCGGCGCCTATCCGGCCGATCCCGCGCCGAGCGCCGACGAGCACCGGCTGCGCCGCATTGCGGACTGGCTCGACTACGCCATCGAGCTCGGCGCCTCAGGCTTGGCGCTGGGCCCGGTGTTCGCCTCTCAGACCCACGGCTATGACACCGTCGACCACTACCGCATCGACTCCCGACTCGGCGACGACGCCGATTTCGACCATCTCGTCGCCGAGGCGCACGGCCGCGGTCTGAGGGTTCTGCTCGACGGCGTGTTCAATCACGTGGGAACAGACTTTCCGCGATATCGGGAAGCGGTAGACGGCGGCGACCGGTCGTGGTTTCGGATGCGCGGTGACGACTTCGCGACGTTCGAGGGCCACGGCGGGCTCATTGCGCTGAACCACCGCAGCGCTGAGGTCATCGATTACACCGTCGACGTGATGAGCCACTGGCTCGGCCGCGGCGCCGACGGGTGGCGACTCGACGCCGCTTACGCCGTGCCCGACAGATTCTGGTCCGAGGTGCTCCCCCGGGTTCGTGACAAGCACCCTGACGCATGGTTCGTCGGCGAGGTGATCCACGGTGATTATCAAGCGCGCGTTCGTGATTCGGGGTTCGACTCCGTCACCCAGTACGAACTGTGGAAGGCCATCTGGAGCAGCATCAACGACGCCAACTTCCACGAGCTCGACTGGGCGCTCACGCGGCACAACGACTTCCTCGACACCTTCGTCCCGCTCACCTTCATCGGCAACCATGACGTCACCCGCATCGCGAGTCAACTGGACAACGCCGACCACGTCGAACACGCTCTGGTCATCCTTCTGACCACCGGCGGCATCCCCAGCATCTACGCCGGCGACGAGGTGGCCTACCGCGGGGTCAAGGAGGAGCGGTTCGGCGGCGACGACGAGGTCCGGCCCGAATTCGGTTCTCCGTTCGAGGGAGTCGGCGAACACGGTCACCAGGTGTTCCGGTCCCATCAGCACCTCATCGGTCTACGGCGCAGGCATCCGTGGCTGTATGCGGCCCGGACCACACCGCTGTCGGTGACCAACACGTCCTACGTCTACACCACGCGCCGCGGTGACGACGCCCTGGTGGTCGCCCTCAACGTGGGCGACGAGGCCGTGCCTCTGTCGCTTCGCGATCTCGGCGTTCCGCGTGCAGAAGTCGTCGCCGGTTCCGGCGCTCCGCCCGCCGAGGTCGTCGCCGAGACGGTGGTGCCGGCCCACGGCTGGCTGATCCTGGCGCCTCGCTGAACGATCAGGCGAGCAGGTCCACCGTGGCCGGGTCTTCGCCGCCGCCGTAGAAGGCGTCCAGCACCGCACGGAACGGTTCTGCGTCATCGGTGGCGCGCGCGAACAGCGTCATCGACGAGCGCACCTTCACATCGTCGGGCTGACCGAGTATTTCGGTGGCCGAGCGCCCCGCGTGCTCCGCCAGAACTTCGGCGCATTCCCGTAGCCGCGGTCCGAGCACGGGGTGGGCGAGATAGGCGCGCGCTTCGTCGAGGGATTCAATGCCGAACCGCTGGGCTGTCGGGCTGCGTCCCAAACCGCGGAGCTGTGGAAAGACGAACCAGATCCAGTGACTTCGCTTGGAACCCGCCCGCAATTCGGCCAGTGCGCCCTCATAGGCGCTCGCCTGGGCGTCGACGAAGCGATCCAGGTCGTACGCACGTTCGGTCATCTCGGCCGCCTCATTTCGCGCTCATCGGTTCGAACTGGCGAGTACCCACTGCATCGACACTCATCGACGCGCCACGGCGATGCTGTAAGCAACCTCAGGAGTAACAGGATTCACACTGGTCACAGTCATTTTATGGCGGCCGGCGAGTCCGCCCCGAGTCGCAATCGTTAGCCAACCGCGACCGCGGATCGCTGTGTCGGGACGCTGATCGCCTGGTCTGAACGTGTTCCATTACTCCTGAAACCGGACGGCATGTTTGCGAACCAGGCGGACGTTGATGAGAAAGGTATGGATTGCCGTTATGAAGTGGAAAGAGAAGTTTCGGGGCACCACGAGGAAAGCGCTTCGGCGGGTGGCTGCCGCCGCTCTGGCCGCGGCGACGCTGCCCGGACTGATCGGCTTCGCGGGGGGTTCGGCGACTGCTGGAGCATTCTCGCGTCCCGGTCTACCCGTCGAATATTTGGACGTGTTCTCCCAGTCGATGAACCGCAACATCCGGATCCAGTTCCAGGGTGGCGGTCCGAACGCGGTCTACCTGCTCGACGGCCTGCGTGCCCAGGACGACTACAACGGCTGGGACATCAACACCCCGGCGTTCGAGTGGTTCTACCAGTCCGGGCTATCGACGATCATGCCGGTGGGCGGTCAGTCGAGCTTCTACACCGACTGGTACCAGCCGTCTCGGGGCAACGGTCAGAACTACACCTACAAGTGGGAGACGTTCCTGACCCAGGAACTGCCGACGTGGCTGGAAGCCAACCGCGGCGTCTCGCGGACCGGCAACGCCGTCGTCGGCCTCTCCATGGCGGGCAGCGCGTCGCTGACCTACGCGATCTACCACCCGCAGCAATTCATCTACGCCGCTTCGCTTTCCGGCTTCCTGAATCCGTCGGAAGGCTGGTGGCCGATGCTCATCGGGCTGGCGATGAACGACGCCGGCAAGTTCAACGCCGAGAGCATGTGGGGACCGTCGTCGGATCCGGCATGGAAGCGCAACGATCCGATGGTCAACATCAATCAGCTGGTGGCCAACAACACCCGGGTCTGGATCTACTGCGGCACCGGCACCCCGTCGGATCTGGACAACGGTGGCGGCCCGAACCTGATGGCGGCGCAGTTCCTCGAAGGATTCACGCTGCGGACGAACATCGCCTTCCGTGACAACTACATCGCGGCCGGCGGAACCAATGGCGTCTTCAATTTCCCGACCGCGGGAACGCACAGCTGGGGCTACTGGGGACAGCAGCTGCAGCAGATGAAGCCGGACATCCAACGAGTGCTGGGCGCCCAAGCCACCGCGTAAACCTCCCGACTCAGAGAGCCTGCCGTTTCCCCCGAGCGGCAGGCTCTCTGCTTTGTCGGACAACGACGGCCCATGAAGATGACGACCATAAAGATGACCACAGTGTGACCACGGCGCTGCGGCGAGTTTCGCGCGGGGCCACGCCCGGGTACCGACACTGCGAACCGGCGCGTCGACCACGCCGATGCCGGCCCGCAACCCAGGAGACTGCCGTGATCCCCTTCATCTGCCCCACCTGCGGCGGCGTCGACATCGACTCGGCCGACTGCGTCCAGTGCGCCGACTCCGAAGGCGCCGCAGCCTGATCTACTTCAGCCGGGCAGATTGCGTGGGCCCGATCCGACGCGATCCTCCCGGCATCGGGAGGGACGAAGTCAGCCCTGCACGGTCGGGCGGATCGTCAGATCGCCGATCTCCACATCGTGTGGCTGTTCGATCGCGAAGGCGATCGCACGGGCCACCGCGTGAGGATCGAGGCCGAAACTGTCCATCGAGGCCCGGATCTGTTGGCGCAGAATCGGATCGGCGATCGAGCCGTCGAGCTCGGTGTTGACGAAACCCGGCGAGATCGAGGTGGTGCGGATGACGCCGTCGGTCGATTCCTGACGCAACGCCTCCATCACGGTGCGCACCGCGTTCTTCGTGGCTGCGTAGACCCCCATATCGGGAACGATCTTCAGGCCCGCCGTCGACACCGTCGTCACGAAGTGGCCCCTGCCCTGGCGGCGGAACACCGGGGTGGCCGCGGCGATCCCGTACAGGACCGCCGAGAGGTTCACACCGATCATCGCGTCCCAGCCGGCCACGTCACCGTCCCCCAACGGGCCGATCGCGCTGAGTCCGGCATTGCTGACGAGTACGTCGAGACGGCCGAATTCGGCGAGTGCCGTGTCGACGATGTGTTGCACGTCGTTACGTCGGGAGACATCGGCCGCCACGGCGACGACCGCCGCACCGTCAGCGCGCAGCGTGTCGGCAAGTGCTTCGAGGCGGTCCACGCGGCGCGCAGCCACGACGAGTCGGGCACCGCGGGCGGCCAACAGCCGGGCCGTCGCCTCGCCAATACCGCTGCTCGCGCCGGTGATGGCGACGACTACGTCGTGGACAGGGTCTTCAGCTGTGCTGGGAACTGCAGGGCTCATCCCCACAGCTACCACGAGCGCTCGCCGACTATTCCGCCCGCGGCGAAATCGCGGCGGGAACAATACCGACCGCCCCAAGGTTGAGCGCATCAGGTTCAACTTTCAGTTGACTGAAACCAGGAGGTCTGATGCCTGAAACCACAAACGCGTCGCGCGCTGTGCCGGTGCTCTTCGCGAGCGAGACGATCGTGCTGCCCGGGATGGTGGTGCCGATCGAGCTCGACGACGCAGCACGCGCCGCGGTCGATGCCGCGCAAGCCAGCGAATCCGGCAAGTTGCTGATCGCACCGCGGCTCGACGACCGGTACCCCACCTACGGCGTACTGGCATCGATCGTGCAGGTCGGCCGTGTCCCCGGAGGTGGGGCGGCCGCCGTCGTCAAGGGTGAGAAGCGCGCCCATATCGGATCCGGGACCACCGGGCCCGGTGCGGCTCTGTGGGTGCTCATCGACGAAGTCGCCGAACCGGTGGTCACCGACGAGACGAAAGCCCTTGCCGCCGAGTACAAGAAACTACTGCTGGCGATGCTGCAGCGTCGGGAGGCGTGGCAGATCATTGATGTGGTCAACAAAATCACCGACCCTTCTGCCTTGGCCGACACGGCCGGCTACGCGTCGTACCTGACCGACGTCCAGAAGCGCGATCTGCTGGAGACCGAGGACGTGGCCGCACGGCTGCGTCTGCTGATCGACCTGACCGCTGAGCATCTCGCCGAGGTCGAGGTGACGGACAAGATCGCCGAGGACGTCCGCGCAGGAATGGACAAGCAGCAGAAGGAATTCCTGCTACGCCAGCAGCTCAATGCCATCCGCAAGGAGCTGGGCGAGGGTGAGCCTGATGGCTCCGACGATTACCGCGCCCGCGTAGAAGCCGCCAATTTGCCGGACAAGGTGCGCGAGGCGGCGCTGCGCGAGGTCGGCAAGCTGGAGCGGTCCAGCGATCAGAGCCCCGAAGGCGGCTGGATCCGCACATGGCTGGACACCGTGCTCGACCTGCCGTGGAACGTCACCACCGAGGACTCGACCGACCTGTTGGCCGCCAGGGACATTCTCGACACCGATCACCACGGTCTCGACGACGTGAAGGACCGCATCGTCGAATACCTGGCGGTGCGGGCCCGCCGAGCTCAGCGCGGCATGGCCGTCGTGGGTGGTCGTGGCTCCGGCGCCGTCATGGTGCTGGCCGGCCCTCCCGGCGTCGGCAAGACGTCGCTGGGTGAGTCCGTCGCCCGTGCGCTGGGCCGCAAGTTCGTGCGCGTCGCCCTCGGCGGCGTGCGTGACGAGGCTGAGATCCGCGGGCACCGGCGCACCTATGTGGGTGCGCTGCCGGGCCGCATCGTCCGAGCGATCGGCGAGGCGCAGTCGATGAATCCCGTTGTGCTGCTTGACGAGATCGACAAGGTGGGCTCCGACTACCGGGGCGACCCGTCAGCGGCGCTGCTGGAGGTGCTCGATCCCGCACAGAACCACACCTTCCGGGATCACTACCTGGATCTCGACCTGGACCTTTCCGATGTCGTGTTCCTGGCGACCGCCAACGTGATCGAGAACATTCCGTCGGCGCTGTTGGACCGGATGGAGCTGGTCACGATCGACGGCTACACCGAGGACGACAAGGTCGCGATCGCGCGGGATTACCTGCTGCCCAGGCAGTCTGAGCGGGCTGCGCTGACGGCCGAGGAAGTCACTGTGACCGATGCGGCGTTGCGCAAGATCGCCGCGGATTACACCCGCGAGCCGGGCGTGCGTCAGTTCGAGCGGCTGCTGGCCAAGGCATTGCGGAAGGTGACGACGAAGCTCGACGCGGACCCGACGCCGATCATCGTCGACGAGCCGGATCTCGTCGAATACCTGGGCCGTCCGCGATTCACGCCGGAATCGGCGGAACGCACGGCGGTGCCGGGTGTGGCGACCGGGCTGGCCGTCACGGGCCTCGGTGGTGACGTGCTTTACATCGAGGCCGGTTCGACCGACGGTGACGCCGGGTTGCAGCTGACGGGCCAGCTGGGCGACGTGATGAAGGAGTCGGCGCAGATCGCGCTGTCCTACGTCCGTTCGCACGCAGCGGACCTCGGCGTGGACCCGGAGGCGCTGAACCGGCGGATTCACGTGCACGTGCCCGCGGGTGCGGTGCCGAAGGACGGCCCGTCGGCCGGCGTGACGATGGTGACCGCGTTGGTCTCGATGGCAACCGGGCGGCAGGTGCGTGCCGATGTCGGCATGACCGGCGAGGTCACGCTGAACGGCCGGGTGCTGCCCATCGGTGGGGTGAAGCAGAAGCTGCTCGCCGCGCAACGCGCCGGGCTGTCGACAGTGTTCATCCCGCAGCGCAACGAGGCGGATCTGGACGATGTGCCCGCCGACGTGCTGGAGGCACTGGACGTCAGGCCGATGACCGACGTGGCCGAGATCGTCGCGCAGGCGCTGGAGCCTGCGGCAGAGGCGGTGACCGCCGCGGCCTAGCCGAGGCACGCTGCACCGCGAGCGCGCGTGTTTGTACGCAGATGACGGCGTGTCGTCGCGCAGACACGCGCGCTCGCGGTGCGGGGCCACCGCTAATGTTTCGCCATGGCCTACGACTCGGACCTCGCTGACCGGGTTCGCGAACTCATCGCCACCGAACGCGGAGTCGAAGAGAAGAAGATGTTCGGCGGGTTGGCATTCCTGATCAACGGCAACATGTCGGTGGCCGTCAGCTCCAAGGGCGGGCTGCTGGTGCGCGTTGCGCCTGACGAGACGGAGTCGTTCCTCGCCCGCGCTCATGTCGAGCCGATGATCATGGCCGGGCGCGAAACCCGCGGGTGGTTACGGGTGCACGCCGACGGCGTCAAGACCACACGGCAGTTGTCGCCGTGGGTCACCCGCGGAGTCGACTACGCCAAGAGCCTGCCCCCCAAATAGCGGGTTCGTCTCCCCGGCACCGGGTAGCCGGTGGCCATGAGCTCCGACGAACTGATCCGCAGACTGCTGGACGAGGCAGGGACGACCTACGCAGAGGAAGCCGGCATCACCCTCGCCGACAAGCCCATGCCGTTGTTCGAGTTGCTGGTGCTGTGCATGCTGGCCAGCAAGCCGATCGATGCGACGATCGCCACGAAGGCGGCCAAGGAGATCTTCGGCGAGAAGCTGCGGACCCCCGATGCGGTGCTCGACGCCGACCGCACCACGATGATCGAGGCATTCGGGCGGGCAGGGTACGCCCGCTACGACGAGAGTTCGGCGGACCGGCTCGTCGACATCGCCACCTTCCTCCGCGACGAATACCGTGGCGACATGCGCACTCTTGCGTCCTGTGCCGACCATGACGTCAGCAAGACAAAGCAACTCCTGAAGGATTTCAAGGGGATCGGCGACACCGGCGCCGACATCTATCTGCGAGAGGTGCAGGACGTCTGGCCCTGGGCGCGTCCCCATTTCGATCAGCGCGCCCTCGGCGCCGCCAAGGACCTGGGGTTGCCCACCGATGCCGAGAAGCTCGGCAAGCTGGCCGGGGACAACTGCGCCCCCCTGGCGGCTGCGCTGGTGCGGGTCTCGCTCGACGACGGGTTGCGCGAGAAGGTGAAGGGCTAGTCGGATGGTCCAATGGACCTATGCGAGTCCTGACCTGTGCCGGCCTGGCCGCGGCCGTCCTGGCCGCGGGCTGCGGTGCGCCCCGAGTGGTCACCACTGACGAGACGTCAGCGACCCGGACCGCCGCCGCAGCACCTCCGCCGACCACGACCAGACCCAGCAATGCCCACCTCGCCAATGCGTTCGACTTCGCCGCGGACGTTGCCGGGCAGACCGGCTACTACTTCGCTTCGCCGAGCGGGCGATGGGAGTGCGCGATCATCCCGCGAACCAGCGCGGGCTGCCAGAACGCACAATCGGCAGACATCGGCATCGGCGGCGCTCCCGAGCAAGTGCCCGGACCCGACGGCGAGCCCGATGCTCCCAACGCCATCCTGGTCGACCGTACCGGCGAGGTCCGGTTCGTCGCGAAGCCGGCACCCGGTTTCGCACTGGACCCCGGTCCGGCCACCGAACTTCCGTTCAATCGGATCCTCGCCGTGGCGGGGTTCCGGTGCAATATCCAAGAAGCGACGGGCATTTCGTGCCTCTCCGAGCTCAGCGGCAAAGGCTTCACGTTCTCGGCTGAGAGCTACACCACCACCTATACCGACGTTCCCCCCGGCGCACCCTGACTAGGGTTGGCGCCATGACTGCCACCCCCGTCACCGTCGCCGTCACCGGAGCCGCAGGCCAGATCGGCTACGCCGCGCTGTTCCGCATCGCCGCGGGGGCGATGCTCGGGCGGGAAACTCCGGTCAACCTCCGACTGGTCGAACTCCCCGACGCGGTGAGAGCCGCCGAAGGTGTCGTGATGGAACTCGACGACGGGGCGTTCCCGCTGCTGGCGAATACCGAGATCTACGACGATCCGGTGCGCGCGTTCGACGGGGTCGACGTCGCGCTTCTCATCGGGGCGAAACCGCGAACCAAGGGCATGGAGCGCGCTGACCTCCTCGGCGCCAACGCCCAGATCTTCGCCACGGCGGGCAAGGCGCTCAACGCCGGGGCCGACAAGGACGTCCGCGTCCTTGTCGTCGGCAATCCCGCCAATACGAACGCGCTGGTGGCGTCCGCGCACGCCCCCGACATCCCTCGCGAACGATTCACCGCGTTGACCCGGCTGGACCACAACCGCGCGGTCGCGGCGATGGCGCGCCATTCCGGCGCCCCGGTCACCGAGATCAGCAAGATGATCATCTGGGGCAACCACTCGCCGACGCAGTACCCCGACATCTTCCACTCGGTTGTCGGTGGACGCGCCGGCGCTGACTATGCCGCCGATACCCATTGGCTTACCGATGATTTCATACCGACGGTGGCGCGCCGTGGCACGGCGATCATCGAAGCGCGAGGTGCAAGCTCGGCCGCGTCCGCGGCCAACGGCGCGATCGACCACATCGACGACTGGGTGCACGGGACACCCGACGACGATTGGACCTCGGTGGCGCTGCCCTCTCCTGGTGTCTACGGCGTCGAGGAGGGCCTGGTCTGCTCGTTCCCGTGCCGCTCGATCGACGGCAACTGGGAGATCGTGGAAAACCTTGACATCAACGCATTCTCGCGCGCTCGCATCGACGCGTCGGTCGAGGAACTGCACTCTGAGCGCGACGCGGTTGCGGCCCTGGGTCTGCTGTAGTCAGACCAGCGCCGCGGTGCCGTCCTCGTTCACCCGGACCTGCGCGCCCGCGATGTCGTCCTGCACTGTCGCCGCCGCGCCGCCGCGGTCGGGGATCACCGCGAGCACGCGGGCGTCTTCCGGGGTGCGCACCGCAAGGAATGCCTTCTCCGGCTGCCCGTCACGGTCCACCGGGGTCGTCCACGTCTCCACGGTCCCGACGCCGCTCCAGTCGACCAGTGCTGTGCGTGTCGGCTGCCGGTCAACCTCGGACTGCACGTCCTCCCAACGGAACTCGTGGGTCGGCGGTTCGGTGCCATACACGCCGAAGCTGTGCTTGGTCAGATAGCCGCCGTTGGCGGTGATCAGGCCGCGCGCGCCCGGCCGGCGGGTCAGTTGCTCGGCCATCGTCGCAATGGAATGCGTGACGTAGTTGTTCCACGGTCCACCCGCAAACGTGAGGCCACCGGTGACGGTGAGCGGCCGGTTCGGGTCCCCGATCGGAAGACCGAGTTCGTGGGCCGCCACTTGCACCGCCGACGGGAAGCACGAATACACGTCGACGAGGTCCATGTCGTCGATGCCGGCGCCGGCCAGCTCCAGCGCCCGGTTGCCCGCGATGCGGATGGCGGGCGAGGTGTGGAACTCGTCGCGCTCGCCGATCGCGTACGTGTCGTGGGAGTCCGCCCCGGCATAGGGGAAAACCCAGCGTTCCGACGGGATCTGCAGGTACGTCGCCTTCTCCACCGACGTCAGGACCAACGCTGCGCCCTGATCGACCATGTTGTTGGAGTTCATCAGTTTGGTGTAGGGCCAGCTGATCATCCGGTTCGTGGGCGACGGTTGCCAGATCTGTTCAGCGGTCAGCGCTTCCCGGCTCCAGGCATTCGGATTGCCGGCTGCGACGGCCGAGAACTGCGCCCACAGTTCGCCGATGCGGCGGCGGTGGTCATCCGGCGTCTCTCCCCCGGCGATGCGTACCGCCTGCTCGAACATCGGATACACATAGGCCGGCCGGTCGAGGTGGATCTTGAGGTCGCCGGGACCCGCCATGGGCATGTTCTCGTCCGAACCCGGTGCCAGCGGCACCGACTCGTCCTGCCGTGTCCCCTCGGTCTTCTTACCCTGGGCGCGCACGCGGGTGCGGGTGCGCCACGTCTCTGCACCCGCGATGAGAACCGCGTCGGCACGTCCCTGTTGGATGTCCAGGCAGGCGAGGTTCACCAGGGTCTGCGGCACGTTGCCGCCGATGCCGGTGTAACGGGTCGCGGCCTTGTCGGCCCGGATGCGTTGCGCCAGCAGCAGTCCGGGGTCGCGATAGCGCCAGGACAACAGGTTGACGATGCGCACGGCGTCGACGGCTTCGAGGACCCGGGGATCGGCGGCGGCACGCGCGGCCGCGACCATCAGGTCGACAGGCTCCACCGACGGGTCCTCGGTGCGCTGGTTCACCTGGCCATAGCCGACGAGTACCGGTGTCCTGGGGTCCATGGGCATTGCGGTGAGCCTCCTACTTGTCATCGGCGAACAGCGCGCCGTCATTGATCAGGCCGTCGATCTGCTCAACGCTCAACCCGAGCACGCGACGGCATATGTCGTGGGTGTGCTCTCCCGGCATCGGTGCCGGGCGCAGTTCAGCCCGGGGAATGCGGGTGAACGGGGCAGGGGCGGACTCGGCAGGGATCGGCCGGGCGAGCAACGGATGCACCATGTCGGTGTACAGCTTGCGGAAGACAACCTGGGGATCCGCCGCGACGTCGGCGGCACGGTGCATCGGCGCGGCAGGCACACCCAGCTGTTGCAGCGCCTCGGCGACCTCATCTTTGTCGCGGCTCGCAGTCCAGTGCGACAAAGCCCCGATCAGTTCGGCTCGGGCAGTTGGCAGTTCCGCTCGTCCGAGCAGGCCGGCAACCCGCGTGCGGTGCACGTCGGTACGCAATGAGATGACGCACCATTCATCGTCACCGCAGCACGGGAACACCGCGTCGACGGCGTCATCGTCGGTGTCGACGGGAAAACCTGCGGCTCTTGCGGACTCGGCCGCGTAGGTGACGGCGAGCTGATTGATCGCCGCCTCTGCCTGTGAGATGTGTACATGCCCGCCCTCGCCACGGATCATCACCGCGAGTGCCGCGACCGCGGTGAGGCGCGCGACGACATGGTCGGGGAAGATGGTGGTCGCGTCGTAGAAGGTGCCCGGCTGGGCGTCCGGCGACGTCCACAATCGGGTCACGCCGGTCGACGCCCGGACCAGGGGGCCGTACCCCATCTGGGCGCTCCACGGTCCGCGATCACCGAATGCGCTGCTCTCGGCCAGGACGATGCCGGGATTGAGGCTTCGCAGCTTGTCGTAGGAGAAGCCGAGCGCGGCCAACGTGCCGGGTTTGAAGTTCGCGAAGACCGCGTCCGCGCTTTCCACGAGTCGGCAGAACAGTTCGGCGCCTGCCGGATTCCGTAGGTCGAGGCCCAGGCTCTCCTCGTTGCGGTGGGTCAGCGCCCAGGACCTACTCATCGGTTGCCCCGGTGGGGTCTGCCGCAGTCCGTCCGGGTAGGTGGGGCTTTCGACCTTGATGACTTCGGCGCCGAGATCGGCGAACAGCCTGCCGAGCTCGCCACCGGCGACGATGACACCGAGGTCGAGGATGCGCATCCCGGTGAAGGGAGGAAGTGGAAGGTCTTCGTGCGCGGTGTTTTCGCGGGGTGAACGATCGAGCCAGACCGCCGCGTCGGATCCGGCGACCGGCGGCGCCTGCCGGTATCCGCGGTGCGCGCCGTCGACGACGAGCGGTCCGACAAATAACGTGACCGTGCCGCCGGGCGCGAGCATGACCTGCTTCAGCGCACCCACTTCATGAAAATGCCTGGTCGACAACGCCTCTGCGGGTGACAGCACCGCTGCGACGGGCACGCCGCGGGCCTGACCCTGCGCCACCAGGTCCGCCATCGTCTCGGTGGCGAACAGTTCGGCGATCACTGCATTGAGTTCTCGCGAAGCGGCGTACCGGGCGGCGATGGTCTCGAATTCAGCGCCGGCGAATTGAGCGGGCTCCCCCAGCCATGCCCACATGCCGCGCCACTGGCGGGGCGAGAGCAGGCAGATCCGGACGTGTCCGTCCCGGCATCCGAAGATCGGGTAGATCTGCTGGTTGCGGGGTCGGCCCCGCCACAACTCGGCGGGCGATTTCAGCCCGACGGCAGCCTGACCTTCGGAACCGAACGGCGGATCCAGCGCCTGGACGACCGCTTCGTACCGCGAAAAATCGATGAATTCGCCTCTACCGCAGCGCAATTGATCATAATGGGCGACCAGCACCGCCCACGCGGCCTGAACGGCGGCCGTCGCCGACGCCACCCCGTCGGGCGGCAGCACAGGGGTGCCGGCCGTCGGACCGGTGCGCGACAACGCCGAGGACAGCGCGTAGAGCACGGCATCGGTGGCGCGCCACGACGCCTTCGGTCCCGTGATGCCGAAATCGGTGATCGACAGCACGACGAGGTGGTCGAACATCGTCGCAAGTTCACGACAAGACATACCGAATAAGGCTGCGCCACCATCATTTCCGGAATCCACGACAACGTCGCAGGATGCCGCGAGGTCGAGCAACCGGGTGCGGTCGCCTTTCTCAGCCGGATCCAGTTGAGCGCAGCGCTTGTTCGCGTTGTGCACCGTGAACGGGATGCTGACCCCGGCGACCGTCGGCGACTCGGTGCGCGACGGCGCGCCGCCGGGCGGTTCGATCTTCAGGACGTCGGCGCCGAGGTCGGCCAGGATCCGGCTCACGGCATCGCCGCCGCCCAGCGACAGGTCGAGTACGCGTAGGGACGTCAGCAACGCTCCCTCGACCATCACGGGAGAAAGATTAACGTGCCCGCCATCGGGTACGAGTTGACCGGACCCCGATGCGGAGTTGGATGGAGAGATGACTACCACGACCACAGCCGAGGCCGCCCCGACCACCGCGTGGAAGACCGTGGACCGCCACGAACTCGACGAGGCGGAGATCGAGCAGATCGATCGATGGTGGCGGGCAGCCAACTACCTCTCCGTCGGCCAGATCTATCTGCTGGACAATCCGCTGCTGCGTACGCCGCTCACGCGCGAAGACGTCAAACCGCGCCTGCTCGGCCACTGGGGCACGACACCGGGGCTGAACTTTCTCTACGCCCACCTCAACCGGGCCATCAAACAGCGCGAACAGTCGACCATCTACCTGACCGGGCCCGGCCACGGCGGACCTGGACTCGTCGCCAACGCCTACCTCGACGGCACCTACAGCGAGATCTACTCCGACATCACGCAGGACACCGAGGGCATCCGTCGGCTGTTCCGGCAGTTCTCGTTCCCCGGCGGCATCCCGTCCCACGTCGCGCCCGAGACTCCCGGATCCATCCACGAGGGCGGCGAACTCGGCTACGCGCTCTCGCACGCCTACGGTGCGGCGTTCGACAATCCTGATTTGCTGGTCGCCGCTGTTGTCGGTGACGGCGAAGCCGAAACCGGCCCGTTGGCGACGAGCTGGCACTCGAACAAGTTGGTCAACGCGTCCGAGGACGGGGTGGTGCTGCCCATCCTTCATCTCAATGGTTACAAGATCGCCAACCCCACGCTTCTCGCCCGCATCCCGACCGAGGAACTGCGCGCGCTGATGGTCGGCTACGGCCACACGCCGTTCTTCTTCGAGGTGCCCGACGACGCCGCGTCCGCGGACCAGGGCTACCGTTTCGACGCCCACCGCCGCTTCGCCACCCTGCTCGACGAGGTCCTCGACGAAATCGCCGACATCAAGGCCCGGGCGGCGCAGGGCGACACTTCGCGACCGGCCTGGCCGATGATCGTGTTCCGCACGCCCAAGGGCTGGACGGGCCCGGACTTCATCGACGGCAAGAAGACGACCGGCTCGTGGCGCGCCCACCAGGTACCGCTGAGCAGCGCTCGTGACACGAGCGAGCACCTCGGCGTGCTCGCGGACTGGCTGTCGTCCTACCGGCCCGACGAGCTGTTCGACGAGGACGGCAAGCTGCTCTCCGACATCGCCGACCTGGCGCCCCCTGGGCACCTGCGGATGAGTGACAATCCGCACGCCAACGGCGGACTGCTCCTCAGAGATCTGCGGCTGCCGGACTTCCGGAAGTTCGCGGTGGACGTACCCACTCCCGGCGCCACCGTCGCCGAGGCGACGCGCGTGCTGGGACAGTGGCTGACCGAGGTCATCCGGCTGAACCCGGACAACTTCCGCATCTTCGGCCCCGACGAAACTGCGTCGAACCGCCTCCAAGCTGTCTACGACGCCACCGACAAGCAGTGGAACGCCGAGTTGGTCGGCCCCGAGGTCGACGAGCACCTCGCACGAGCGGGCAGGGTCGTCGAGATGCTGTCGGAACACCAGTGTCAGGGCTGGCTGGAGGGCTACCTCCTCACCGGCCGGCACGGACTGTTCAACTGCTACGAGGCCTTCATCCACATCGTCGACTCGATGCTCAACCAGCACGCCAAATGGCTGAAGGTGACCAACCACATCCCGTGGCGGCGGCCCATCGCGAGCCTAAACTACCTGCTGTCCAGCCATGTCTGGCGTCAGGACCACAACGGCTTCTCCCACCAGGATCCCGGCTTCATCGACCACGTCATCAACAAGAGCGCGAAGGTGGTGCGCGTCTACCTTCCGCCGGACGCCAACACCCTGCTGTCGACCTACGACCACTGCCTCCGGTCGCGCCAGTACGTCAACGTCGTCGTCTCCGGCAAGCAGCCGTCCCCGAACTTCCTCACCATGGAGCAGGCGATCGCCCACTGCACCCGCGGGCTCGGTATCTGGGAGTGGGCAGGCTCGGAAGTGCTCGGCACCGATCCCGACGTCGTCCTCGCCTCGGCGGGTGACATCCCGACGCTGGAGGCGCTGGCGGCGGCCGACATCCTGCGCCAGCATCTGCCTGATCTCAAGGTGCGGTTCGTCAACGTCGTCGACCTGATGCGCCTGCAGGACGACACGGAACATCCGCACGGACTGTCCGATCGCGATTTCGACATGATCTTCACCACGGACAGACCGATCATCTTCGCCTACCACGGCTATCCCTGGCTGATCCACCGTCTGACGTACCGACGCACCGGCCATAGCAATCTCCATGTGCGCGGATACAAGGAGGAGGGCACCACGACAACCCCGTTCGACATGGTCATGCTCAACGACCTCGACCGGTATCACCTGGTCATGGACGTCATCGATCGCGTACCGTCCCTGGGCTCGACATGTGCGGCGCTGCGCCAGCAGATGTCCGACAAGCGCATCGCGGCGCGCGAATACACCCGAGAGTTCGGCGATGACATCCCCGAGGTCAAAGACTGGGTCTGGCCCGCAGCCAGGGAGTCCGGCTTCGGGACGTCTGCGGCCGACTCGGCGGCCGCGACCGGCGGCGACAACGAATAAGGACCGCGGCCGACCAGCCGGTAACCTGGTGCGGTTATGTCTGACGCCATCGCCGCACCCGTAGAGCCCCACACCGTGGTCGCTCAACTGGCGGCGCTGCATCACTTCCGGATCTACGTCGACATCGCGATCGTCGTCGTGGTGTTGGCGCTGTCGAACCTGATCGCACACTTCACCACTCCCTGGGCCAATGTCGCCGTGGTACCCGCCGCCGCCGTCGGACTGGTGTTGCTGGTTCGCTCCCGCGGCCTCGGCTGGTCCGAACTCGGACTCGGCCGCGAGCACTGGAGGTCGGGCACCGGCTACGCGCTCGGGGCGGTCGCGCTCGTCGGCACCGTCATTGCGGTCGGCGCGCTGCTGCCGTGGACCCGGCCGATGTTCCTCAACAACAACTACGCGACGCTGTCGGGCGCACTGCTCGCCTCGATGATCATCATCCCGCTGCAGACCGTGATCCCCGAGGAGCTCGCCTTCCGAGGCGTGCTGCACGGGGCGCTGGACCGAGCGTGGGGCTGGCGTGGAGTGGCTGCGGCTGGATCGCTGCTGTTCGGACTGTGGCACATCGCCACGTCGCTGGGCCTGACGGCCAGCAATGTCGGCTTCACCAAGATTCTCGGCGGCGGCGTGTTCGGAATGGTGGCCGGAGTCGTCGGCGCCGTGATCGCCACCGCTGCAGCCGGTTTCGTCTTCACCTGGCTACGCAGGCGTAGCGGCAGCCTGATCGCTCCGATCGCGCTGCACTGGGCGCTCAACGGGCTCGGCGCCCTGGCCGCGGCTCTGGTGTGGCATCTGACCTGACGGCTACACCGTCAAAACGGCCGCACCGGAGATCCGGCCGGCGCTCAGATCGGCGAGGGCGACATCGGCGCGGTCGAGTGGATACAGCGGGGTCGTGACCTCCAGGCGGTGACGGCTCGCGAAGTCGAGAAACGCGTGCGCGTCGGCGCGGGTGTTCGACGTCACCGAGCGCACCTGGCGCTCTTGGAAGAGGTGGCGCTGGTAGTTCAGTGCGGGGATGTCGCTGAGGTGGATGCCGGCGATGGCGAGCGTTCCGCCGCGGTCGAGTGCCGCCAATGCGGGCAGGACGAGGTCGCCGACGGGAGCGAACAGGATTGCGGCATCGAGGGCCACGGGCGGAACATCGGCGGGGCCCTGCGCGGACGCAGCGCCGAGCGACAGCGCGAGATCCCTGGCTCGCTCCCCGCGCGTCATGACGTGCACTTCGGCACCCTGGGCGATGGCCACCTGCGCGGTGAGATGGGCACTCCCGCCGAAGCCGTAGATTCCCAGGCGTCCCTTCTCCGGCACCTCGGCGCGCAGTAGAGCGCGGTATCCGATGATGCCGGCGCACAGCAGCGGTGCCAGCGTCGCATCGTCATATCCGGGGGGCAGTGGCAACGCGAAACCGGCCGGCACCGTGGTGTATTCGGCGTAACCACCGTCGGCGTCCCAACCGGTGTATCGGGACGCCGGGCAGAGGTTCTCCTGTCCGCGAAGACAGAATCGGCATGACCCGCACGTGTGGCGAAGCCATGCCACACCGACGCGGTCGCCCAGCGCGAACGACGTGACGCCGTCACCGAGACCGACCACCTCGCCCACCACCTCATGACCTGGCGTCACCTGAGGGCGGTGCACGGGCAGGTCACCTTCGGTGACATGCAGGTCCGTGCGGCACACGCCGCAAGCCCGCACCCCGACAAGAAGTTCACCGGGGCCGGGCTCGGGCACCGGCACGGTGGCAAGGCTCAGCGGAGCCGTGGGTATGGGACCCGGCTGGCGCACCTGCCACGCGCGCATCGTGGCGAGGGAGGTCAGACGCGCGACCTACCCTGCACCTTGCTGACGATCCACAGCAGGATCACCGAACCGAGGATGGCGGTGAACAGCGTGAACCACCAGCCACCGCCCGCGGTGTCCAGGAAGAAGCTCAGCAGGAAACCGCCGATGAGGGCGCCGACGATGCCGATGACGATGTTCATCAGGATGCCCGAACCCGACCCCTTGACGATCTTGCCGGCGATCCACCCTGCGATCGCGCCGATGATGATGTAACCGATCCAGCCCACGCTGGTCAACGTCGTCGAGCGGGCCAGAAACTCAGTTGCTGCAAGCACGTCCATGGAGATCTCCTGTCGCCAGCGTCACCCGGTGCAAGCCGCAACCGAGCCATGCCCCAGGTATACCCGCGTCAGGTAACGATTCGGCTGTGCCAGGGGTGGCGAACAGGCTGCGATCCGATCAGGCCGGCGGCAGCATCCCGGGCGCGGTGTTCGGGTCGACCGGCACCGGCACGCCGACGGCGGGACGCGGCGGCGGCGCGTTCGGGTCGGCCGGCGGGGCATTCGGGTCCGCCGGAGGCACGGGGGCGTTCGGGTCCGCCGGCGGTGGCGGCGGCGGAGGCGTCCACGGGCGGATGGAGTTGGCCAGCGTCACGGCCTCGTTCTGGGGCACCGGGTTCGTCGCGGTGCCGAGCCACACCACGAACCAGCGTTCGGGGGTGCGCTGGCCGCGCGGCGTACCGGGAGCGGTGGGAGCGCCGACCACACCGGCCCAGATCTGTCCGTTCGGCTTGTTGGTGTCGGTGAACTTCACCTCGTAGTACGAGGCGACACCCGTCATTCCGTTGGCATCGAGCGGGATGGTCTGCTGATTCACCCGCGTGCCGGGGAAGGGCATGAAGAATTCGCCCATGTCGGAGGCAAGCCGCTGCGCGGCCTTGGTGTTGTCGGTCTCCGCGCCGGCGAACAGCTTCAGGTCGAGCCGGCCGAGCAGCACGCTGGTGTCGTTCGGCGGCTGCGCATCTGGCGGCGAGCCCTCAGGCGGGAGCTTGGTCAGCAGAGCCTGGCCGTACGAGATCTGGGTGGCATCGGAGATCTTCCACCCGGCGGGCACGACGTAGCTGAACCCGCCGGCGGCGTTGTCCACGCGGCCGGGCTCAGGCGCCGGGGGCGTCGGTGCGTCGGGATCGGCCGGCGCCGGCGCGGGTGCGTTCGGATCCACGGGCGGTGCCGGCGCGGGTGCGTTCGGATCCGCAGGTGGGGCCGGAGCGGCCGGCGGGGGCGGAGGCGCGTTCGGGTCCGCCGGTGGCGGAGGTGGCGCCTGCGGGGCGCCCACCGCGGGCGGTGGCGGAGTGGGCGTCGGGGGCGGCGCCGGCTGGGCGTATGCCACAGCAGGCAACGCCAGCACAGCCGCCAGAGCGGCGGCGGCGCCTGTCAGTGCCGAGCGTCGAAACGGCGTCGGCACGCCCTTGGTGCGGTCAGGATGCACATCCGGCTGATCCATGGGGAAGAAACTACCGTGTTGCAGCCGTGACGCAAGTGTGGGGTGGTCAAAATGTGCCCAATTGTTATATTGCTGTGCGGAACGTCTCAGCAGATCAGCAGCTTCACATGCATTAGCTGACACGCGTCATCACCCGCACGGGGTGCGGGCGGTTCGGCGTATGCAATTGGCTCGTCGTGAAGATCTACCTGTTCATCGAACCGATTCGCGGCCCCGTTACCACGCACCGGCGCGACTGCACAGCCAGCGCACCTATCAGGCGCGGCGAGTCGGGTTTTCCATCTAGCTACTGTCCAGTAACATTGGCGGCGCTCGCTGGGTTCAGCGTCGAACACAAGAGGAGGGCCGTCGATGGATGTGCTGATCACCGGATGCGACACCGATCTGGGCCGCACGATCGCCGAGAGCTTCTGCGAAGCCGGGCACAAGGTCTTCCTCGGAGGGCGTCGCGCCGACGACCTCGAGGTGCTGGCCAAAGAGCTCGACATGGACGCTCTGGTGTTCGACAACACCGACCCCGCGTCCGTCGCCGGACTGCACGGTCGGGCGCCGGCCCACCTCGACACGATCATCAATGTTCCGGCTCCGTCCTGGAACGGCGGCGATCCGCGCGCCTACACGCTCGACGACCATGCCGCCGAGTGGCGCGGACTCTTCGATGCGAACCTGGTCTCGGCGATGCTGACCGTTCAGGTCCTCGGCGATCACATGCGCTCGGGCGGATCCATCATCACCGTCATCCCCGATCCCCCGCGCGAAGGCAGTGCCGCCTCCGCGGTCAAGGCCGCCGTGTCCGACTGGACCGCGGGCCAGGCCAACCACTTCGGCATCCGGGGCATCACCGTCAACGCCGTCGCGGTCGGCCGCGGCATCGAACCGGGTTATGAAGGCCTGGGCGCAACCCCGCCGTCGGTCAGCGCGGAGATGTCCCGCCTGTCGCTGTTCCTCACCACCCCGGCAGCACGGCACATCACCGGGCAGACGCTGCACGTCACCCATGGGGCGCTCGCGAACTTCGCGTAGCGCAACCCTGCAACAACCACCTCGAGCGGCGGATTTGTTCCGCGCTTCGCGCCGAGTGAAACAGCCGACGGCGCCACGGCCCCGGTGCGTAGGGTCGGTCCTGTGACCACTCGACTCGGGCTGCAGATCAACAACTTCTCTTACGGGACGGGCGTTTCCGAGCTCTTCCCCACCGTCGTCGCACAGGCGAAAGAGGCCGACACGTCGGGCTTCGACTCCGTCTTCGTGATGGACCACTTTTATCAACTGCCCGGGATCGGAACCCCGGATCAGCCCATGCTGGAGGCTTATACAGCGCTCGGGGCCCTGGCGGGCGCGACCGAGAACGTGCAGCTGGGCACGCTCGTCACCGGTAACACCTACCGCAATCCGACGCTGCTGGCCAAAGCGATCACCACGCTGGACGTCATCAGCCAGGGTCGCTCGATCCTCGGTATCGGCACCGGCTGGTTCGAACTCGAACACGACCAGCTCGGCTACGAGTTCGGGACGTTCACCGACCGGTTCAACAAGCTCGGCGAAGCGCTGGAGATCATCCTGCCGATGCTCAAGGGCGAGCACCCGACATTCACCGGCAAGTACTACCGCGTGCAGGACGCCATGGCCAATCCCCGCTTCCGCGATCACATCCCGCTGATGATCGGCGGCAGCGGCGAGAAGAAGACCATCCCGCTGGCAGCCCGTCACTTCGACCACCTCAACGTCATCGCCGGCTTCGACGAGCTGTCCAGGAAGATCGACGTCGTCAAGCAGAAGTGCGAAGAGATCGACCGCGACCCCGCGACGCTGGAGACCAGCATGCTGATCGGCGCGCTCGTCGGCGAGGGCATCAGCCCGGACGTGATCCCCGACGATTTCAAGCAGCGGATGGTCGCAGGCAGCCCCGAACAGATCGCCGAACAGGTTCAGTCGAAGGTGCTCGACGCGGGCGTGGGCGGCGTCATCCTGTTCGTGCCCACGCAGACCGTCGGCTACCAGCCCGGCCAGATCACCGCCCTCGGAGAAGCACTGAAACCGCTGGTTGCAAGCTGACTCCCGCTCTGAGGCGGCGGCAGGTTCCTCGGCCCGGCGCGGTGTTTGATTCGCGGCCCGCCGCGGTGTCTTATTCGCGGCCCGCCGCGGTGTTTGATTCGCGGCCCGGCGCGGTAAGGCATCTCACCGCGCCGGCCGGAAGGGCAACGACTAAGGTTTTCGTTGTTCTGAATGGGTAAAGAAGGTACCCGAGGCACATACGCCAGAACCTCGACAAGGAGCAGCAATGAGCCATCCCGGAGCCACTCCGTCCGATCGCCACAAAGTGGTCATCATCGGATCGGGTTTCGGTGGGTTGACGGCAGCCAAGGCCCTCAAGGGCGCCGACGTCGACATCAAGATGATCGCCCGGACCACCCACCACCTGTTCCAGCCGCTTCTGTACCAAGTGGCCACCGGCATCATCTCCGAGGGAGAGATCGCCCCGGCCACCCGTGTCATCCTGCGCAATCAGAAGAATGCCCAGGTGCTGCTCGGAGACGTCACACACATCGACCTCGCGACCAAGACGGTCCGGTCCGAGCTCCTGGGACACACCTACGTGACCCCGTTCGACAGCCTGATCGTGGCCGCCGGCGCCGGCCAGTCGTATTTCGGCAATGACCACTTCGCGGAGTGGGCCCCCGGCATGAAGACCATCGACGACGCACTCGAGCTGCGCGGTCGTATCCTCGGCGCCTTCGAACAGGCCGAGCGTTCCAGCGACCCGGCCCGCCGGGAGAAATTGCTGACCTTCGTCGTCGTCGGCGCAGGCCCGACAGGCGTCGAAATGGCCGGCCAGATCGCCGAGATGGCCGACCACACGCTCAAAGGTGCGTTCCGCCACATCGATTCGACCAAGGCGCGGGTCATCCTGCTCGACGCGGCTCCCGCCGTGCTGCCGCCGATGGGCGAGAAGCTGGGGAAGAAGGCCCAGGACCGGCTCGAGAAGATGGGCGTCGAGATCCAGCTCAACGCGATGGTCACCGACGTCGACCGCAACGGGATCACGGTCAAGGATCCCGACGGCACGATGCGCCGCATCGAGTCGGCGTGCAAGGTCTGGTCGGCCGGTGTGTCGGCCAGCCCCCTCGGTCGTGACCTGGCCAACCAGTCCGGTGTCGAGCTCGACCGCGCCGGCCGCGTGAAGGTTCTGCCCGACCTGTCGATCCCCGGCCACCCGAACGTGTTCGTCGTCGGCGACATGGCCGCCGTCGAGAACGTTCCCGGGATGGCGCAGGGCGCGATCCAGGGTGGTAAGTACGCGGCGAAGGCGATCGCGGCTGAACTCAAAGGCGCCGACCCGAGCGAGCGCGAACCTTTCAGCTACTTCGACAAAGGCTCGATGGCCACGGTGTCGCGGTTCAACGCGGTCGCCAAGATCGGCAAGCTCGAATTCGGCGGCTTCATCGCGTGGTTGGCTTGGTTGCTGCTGCACCTGGTGTACCTGGTGGGGTTCAAGACCAAGATCGCGACGCTGCTGTCGTGGACGGTCACCTTCCTCGGACGCAACCGCGGCCAGCTGACGATCACCGAACAGCAGGCGTACGCGCGAACACGCATCGAGGAACTCGAAGAGATCGCGGCGTCCGTCGAGCAGACGGAGAGAGCGGCCAGTTAGAGGCGATCGCCCTGCCAGGTGGTCAAACATCCTCCCGCAGCCAGCGCCAGGGTCGTCCCAGCGGCGTCGACTTCGCTTCGGGGATAGTGCAATTCGCTGACGCACGCCCGAGGGGCCGCGATCTCGTCGTCGGCGAGCGACCCGCCGCCCAGCTCGATGCGGTGGCGCAGTAGCGGTTTCGAGTCGACGTCGGCGTGCAGTGAGCCCGACCAGAAGCCCTGTCGCTCACCCGTTCTGCCGATCTGCACCCGCTCGCGCAGACGTACCGCACCCGCCTCGTGCACGGTGAGCGTGGTCGTGGTGAAGTGGCGAGAGGTGGCCGCGACGATGGTGGGTTCCGGGTCGAGGTCGAGCTCGCCGGCGATTTCCAGCGTCCAGGTCGCATGGGACTCCGCCGTCGCCGCTCCCGGCAGCGCGACCGTCGCCGCGACCGTACGCACCGTCAGGCGTGCTCCCGCCTCCACGACGACGCGCATCGAGATCGCGTCACCGCCCAGGGGTGTCGCGACCGACGACACCAGGTGCACGGTGTCGGCCGCGGTCAGGCGCGCGGCGATCCCACCTCTGCACTCGATGCGCGGTGAGCGGTTCGGTCTCGCGACGATGACGACGTCGGAACGCACCTAGACGGCCTGCGCGATCCTGAGCTGTTCGCGGACCCAGCTCAGTACCGGGGTCGCCGCGGGATCGGCCGTCAGCGAGATCAGCTCGAACGGGCGCTCACCGCGCACGGCCGCGGCGTCGCGACGCATCACGTCGAGGTCGGCGCCCACCAGGGGTGCGAGGTCGGTCTTGTTGATCACGAGCAGATCCGAGAACGTGACGCCGGGCCCGCCTTTGCGCGGCACCTTGTCTCCGCCCGCCACGTCGATCACGAAGATCTGCGCATCGACCAGGCCGGAGGAGAACGTCGCGGTGAGGTTGTCCCCGCCGGACTCGACCAGGATCAGCTCCAGATCGTCGTGACCGGCCCGCAGATCGTCGACGGCGTCCAGGTTGGCGGTGATGTCGTCGCGGATCGCGGTGTGCGGGCACCCGCCGGTCTGCACCGCGGCGATGCGGTCATCGGGAAGGACCGCGTTGCGACGCAGGAAGTCCGCGTCCTCGGTGGTGTAGATGTCGTTGGTCAGCACAGCCAGTGACAGCTCGTCACGCAGCTGCCGGCACAACGCGGCCACGAGCGCCGTCTTCCCCGAGCCGACGGGACCCCCGACACCGATGCGCAGCGGCTCCCCCGGCTGGCGGACCCGGCGGGGACGCTCGGTGTGGCCGTGAGGCTGACCGCCAGGTTCGGCGGAGAGTAGATGCGGAGGCATACGGACCTTCTTTCTAGGACGCGAACAGCGGCCGGTCGCGCTCGACGTGACGTTGTGCGAGCACGTCGAGCAATGGATCAGACAGATCGGTGACATCTTTGGCCGCTTCGGCCGCGGTCTGCTCGCACAGCGCGGACAAGTCGAACGTCAGTGCGGCCACGTCGCCGGGGTCGAGCGCGAGCAGTCGCTGTGCCGCGGTGGCCGATCCGGTCATCGTGGTGTACACGACCGACAGCGCGGTGTGCTGATCGGCCAGGCGGCCGGCCCTGCCGACGACTCCGGCGGCCACGGCCAGATGCGGTGTCGGGCCCAGCGCGTCCCAGTCCTCGTCCGACCATATGCGGCGGCCGAGCCGGACCAGGCCGCGTCCTTGCGCGCGTGACGCCTGGCGGGCGGCGGGAGACGGTGTGCGCGCGTCGGTTTCGAGATCACCGGACTCCCCCGCCGAGGCGGACAGCGCGCCGCGGTGCACCGCGACGGCAAGGGATGCGCAGACGAGCCCCGTCGTCCGGATACGACGGACAAGGAACGCGCGCAGCGACGCGAGGTCGACAACCAGTCCGCTGGTCACCGCCTCCTCGATACCGCCCGAATGCACGTGCCCGCCCGTCGGCAGGCGGGAATCCGCCAGCGCGAGCAGAGTGGTCAGGTTCGACATCGAAAGGCCAGTCGGTCAGAAGAGGAAGTAGCGCTGCGCCATGGGAAGTTCGGCAGCGGGCTGTTCCTGCCACACCTCACCGTCGATACGGACGGTGAAGGTGTCCGGGTCCACCTGGATGTCCGGGATGGCGTCGTTGAGCGGCATCTGCGCTTTGCCGACGTTCCGGACGTTCGCGACAGGGACGAGGTCGCGGTTCACAGCGATCCGATCCGCAAGATGTGCCTCGATCGCTTGTGGCGCAACGAAATGCACCGACGTCTGCGCGGCCGCGGCCGGAGACGCGCCGAACATCGGCCGTGGCAGCACCGGTTGCGGCGTGGGGATCGACGCGTTGGCGTCGCCCATCGCTGCCCACGCGATCATCCCGCCCTTGACCACGGCATGCGGACGCACCCCGAAGAACGCGGGCTCCCAGAGCACCAGGTCGGCCAGCTTGCCCACCTCGACCGAACCGATCTCGTGGTCCAGTCCGTGCGCCACGGCAGGGCAGATCGTGTACTTCGCGACGTAGCGGCGCGCCCGCATGTTGTCGGCGCCGACGTCGCCGGGCAGGAACCCTCGGCGCCGCTTCATCACATGGGCGGTCTGCCAGGTCCGCATCACCACCTCACCGATGCGTCCCATCGCCTGGGCGTCGCTGCCGATCATGGAGATCGCCCCGATGTCGTGCAGCAGGTCCTCGGCCGCGATCGTGGACGGCCGGATGCGGCTCTCGGCGAACGCGAGATCCTCGGGGACGCTGGGGTTGAGGTGGTGGCACACCATGAGCATGTCGAGATGCTCGTCGAGGGTGTTGACGGTGTGCGGCCGCGTCGGATTGGTCGAGCTGGGAAGCACATTGGGCTTACCGGCCACCGTGATGATGTCGGGTGCGTGCCCGCCGCCTGCACCCTCGGTGTGGTAGGCGTGGATCGACCGGCCTTTGATGGCGGCCAGGGTGTCTTCGACGAAGCCGGCCTCGTTGAGTGTGTCGGTGTGGATGTTGGCCTGCACTCCCGCCGCCTCCGACACCGTGAGGCAGGCGTCGATGGCCGCGGGCGTGGTCCCCCAGTCCTCATGCAGCTTGAAACCTGCTGCGCCACCTCGCAATTGCTCCCACATCGCTTCGGAGCTGACGGTGTTGCCCTTGCCGAGCAGCGCCACGTTGAGCGGCCAGGTGTCGAGAGCCTCGAGCATGCGGGCCAGATGCCACGAACCGGGGGTGACGGTGGTGGCCTTGCTGCCTTCGGCGGGACCTGTCCCCCCGGCAACGATCGTCGTGATGCCGCCGCCGAGTGCCTCTTCCATGATCTGCGGGCAGATCAGGTGCACGTGGCAGTCGATCGCGCCCGCGGTGACGATCCGCCCGTTGCCGGCGATGATCTCCGTCGACGGTCCGACCACCAGGTCCGGGTGCACGCCGTCCATGATGTCGGGGTTACCGGCCTTGCCGATCGCGACGATCCGGCCGTCTCGAATACCGATGTCGGCCTTGATGATTCCCCAGTGATCCAGGATCACTGCGCCGGTGATGACGGTATCGGGAGCCCCGTCCGCACGCGTGACACGCGACTGCCCCATCGACTCGCGAAGCACCTTGCCTCCGCCGAAGACGGCTTCATCACCGGCCAGTCCCGGCCCGCCGCTGCGATCCTCGGTGATCTCGATGAACAGATCGGTATCGGCGAGCCGAATGCGGTCACCGGCAGTCGGGCCGAACAGAGCCGCGTAGCGCGACCGCGACAGTCGGGTCATCGGAGTACTTTCTTCGCACAAGCGCTCATTGGGGGCCATCCAATCTGCCGGGCGGATCCAGGGTCAGGCCCCATACCTCACGGGTGCCGGCCAGCGGGACGAGACTGACCCGTTGAGCGACACCGGGTTCGAAGCGGATCGCGGTGCCGGCCGGGATGTCGAACCGGTGCCCGTGCGCGGCAACGCGGTCGAATTCCAGCGCGCCGTTGGCCTGTGTCACGTGGACGTGGCTGCCGACCTGCACCGGCCGGTCGCCGGTGTTGACGATGTCGAGCTCCAGACGCGGTGCGCCGGGGTTGATCTCGATGTCACCGTCACCGAAGACGATCTCTCCAGGTATCACTGTTGACCCTTGCCTCACGGGATCGGGTGGTGGACGGTTACGAGCTTCGTGCCGTCGGGGAACGTGGCCTCGACCTGGACGTCGTGCAGCATTTCGGGGACGCCGTCCATGACGTCCTCGCGCGCGAGAACCTCACGGCCGCTGACCATCAGCTCCGCGACCGCGCGGCCGTCACGGGCCCCTTCGAGGATGTGGTCGGTGATGACCGCGACCGCTTCGGGATGGTTGAGCTTGAGGCCCCGCGCCTGGCGGCGGCGGGCGAGTTCGGCGGCATACGAAAGCAGCAGCCGTTCCTGTTCATGCGGCGTCAAACGCATGGCCGCGATCCTGCCACGACGGAGGGCAGTCAGCAGCGCTCCCGCGCGTCGGCTACTCGTCGGCGATGTTCTGGAGCCGCACCTGGCCCCGCGCGACCGTTCGATCCGTCTCGTCGGTGATGGTGATCAGCCACAGCTGCTGACGCCTCCCCCGGTGGATCGGGGTGGACGTCGCCGTCACCGTCCCCGACCGGATCGCCCGCAGAAAGTCGGTGTTGTTGTTGACGCCGACGACTGTGCCCCCGCCGTTCTCGCTCAGCCAGACGTGGCCGGACACGCTGGCCATGCTCTCGATCACGGCGCAATAGACCCCACCGTGCACGATTCCCCACGGCTGCAACAGCTTCTGGGTGATGGCGAGCTGCGCGCGGCCGCCGTCGGGCGTCATCTCCAGATAGGTCAGCCCGAGCTCTTTGTCGAAACCGGCACCGAGGCTTTCACGAACATCAGTCGTCACGGCTCGTGTCTACACCGTCGGGTCGGCTGACGGGAAATACGGATTGCCGGGAATGCGGAAGGGCCCCACGCACGAGGCGTGGGGCCCTTCCTTCGGTTGGACCGGGGGTCTCTGCAGCCCTCAGGACTCCGGCGCGGTCCGTTCGTTCCGAATGTCGGTGTTCGACCGACTGCTAAAGAATAGGCAAGGCTGCCCTAATTAAGCAAGACCTTCCCTGTAGTCATTCGTGACGTTCCGCGAACCGGCAGGCCGAAACCGACGAGGGCATCCAGCACGGCCTGACCCCGGCGCATGCTGACCACCTCACTGGACCCGGCCAGCAGGGGAACCTGGGTCGCCGCGCTGACGACTGCCCCGCCGACGATGTGCCACATCGCCGCCACCGACATCGCTCCGTCACTGACCAGGGCGAGCTTGTTGAACAGGGGTCCGAGCGCGCGGTGACTGCGGTGGGCGATCCAGGTCGTCAGCGCCGCCTCGCTGGGCAGGGCGACGATCCCGGTCTGGCCCGTGCGCCCGGCCTGTGGCCGGGGCGTGGAGAAGAAGGGATCGTCGGTGAGGGCGCGCACCGTCGGATCGACGACGCCGACCCAGTCGATGGCGCCCTCGGAGTCGACATGCACCCAGAGGTTTTCCAGGCCGGTGTCCCATGCGCGACCCTCGAGGACCAGCAGCGGGATGACACGGCCGACCACGACGTGGGCGAATGTCGCCGCGAGCTGCTGCGCCACGGCCCCATGACTGTCGGTCTCGGCTACGCCTGCATCGAACATGGTGTCGAGGCGGTCGGTGGTCAGGACCTCCTCGAGCGGCCACCAGCGCCGCCGCGAAAGGTCGCCCATCACTGCCACGCCGTAAACCCGCGGACATTCGCGATACAACGCCCGCAGCCGCCTACTCGATTCGTGGATCGGCAGCATTCGTTTGATCGTCATGCTCGCGATGAGCGGATCCTCGACAAGGACCGTCATGGAACCTCCACTTCGGTTGGCAGTTAGGTTAGCCTAACTGGCACTTAGGTTAGCCTTAGTACAGTCGCGAACACAACGCGATCGTCAGGGGAGGGACGTCCTGTGACCGGACTCACACGCGTGGACGGACGCGCCGGTGGGAGCCACGGCGTTGGCATCGGGAAGGGAGTGGCCGGAGGCAGGCAACCTGCGCGCACAGTTGATACGACGCGCGGTAGTAACCCCGTAGTACCCTTTGACCTACTGCCTGTAGGAGATGGACGGAAGATGGCCAAGCTGACTCGGCTCGGGGAACTGGAACGTTCCGTCATGGATCACCTGTGGTCGGCGGGCGAGCCCCAGACCGTGCGACAGGTGCATGAGGCGCTCTCGGCGCACCGGGACCTCGCCTATACGACGATCATGACCGTGCTGCAGCGACTGGCGAAGAAAAATCTCGTCGTGCAGCACCGCGACGACCGGGCGCACCGGTATGCGCCCACGCATGGCCGCGACGAACTGGTGGCGGGCCTGATGGTCGACGCCCTCGATCAGGCCGCCGACTCCGGAAGTCGCGAAGCAGCTCTCGTGCATTTCGTCGAGCGCGTCGGCGCCGACGAGGCGGCCGCGCTGCGCCGAGCGCTCGCCGAGCTCGAAGACAAAGACCAGGCTCAAAGACCCGCTGGCGGTACGGGTACCGCCTGAGGGACACTGACAGTGTGTCCGCGCTGGCCTTCACGATCGTCGCCCTGATTCTGTCGGGGCCGGTGCCTGCGTTGCTGGCCCGCGCCACATGGCCGTTGCGCGCCCCCCGTGCCGCGATCGTGCTGTGGCAGGCGATCGCGCTGGCCGCCGTACTCTCCGCGTTCTCTGCGGGCATCGCCATCGCGATCCGGCTCTTCGAGCCGGGACCCGACGGTCGTCCCACCTCGACGATCACCAGCGAGATCGACGCGCTGGGCTGGCCCCTGTGGACGGCCTATGTGGTCGTCTTCGTTCTCACCCTGATGATCGGTGCACGGCTGATCGCCTCGGTCGTCAATGTCGCGATCGCGACGCGGCGCCGGCGCGCACACCACCGGATGGTCATCGACCTCGTCGGCGCCCACCAGTCGCGTCCCCGGGCGCGCAGTGGGCTGCGCATCCTCGATGTCGATCAGCCGCTCGCCTACTGCCTGCCCGGTGTCCGAAGCCGGGTCGTGGTGAGCGAGGGAGCGTTGAAGACACTGTCGGACAACGAGGTCGGCGCGATCCTCGAGCACGAGCGCGCGCACCTGCGGGCCCGTCACGACCTGGTCCTGGAGATGTTCACCGCGGTGCACGCGGCCTTCCCGCGGCTGGTGCGCAGCGCGCACGCACTCAACGCGGTCCGTCTGCTGATCGAACTGCTCGCCGACGACGCGGCCGTGCGAGCCGAAGGCCCGACCCCCCTGGCGCGCGCCCTGGTGGCCTGCGCGTCCGCGCGCGCGCCGCGCGGGGCTCTCGCCGCGGGCGGCCCCACGACGGTCGTGCGGGTACGACGGCTCGGCGGAAAGCCCAACAGCAGGATGCTCGCCGCGGGCGCCTACGCTGCCGCGGCGGCCGTGCTGGTCGTGCCGACCGTCGCCTTCGCGGTGCCGTGGTTGAACGAACTGCACCGACTGTTCGTCGCGTAACCCGGGACGCACCCGGGGCTCCTCTGCGTTTTGATAGCCAGAAGCGTTTCACCTGCCAGAAGCTGTGCCGTCATCGGAAATCGAAGGGATTTCGTCTATGAGCTCGACCACGGGTACCGCCCAGATCGGCGTGACCGGCCTTGCCGTCATGGGGTCCAACCTCGCGCGGAACTTCGCGAGCCACGGGTACACCGTGGCCCTGCACAACCGGTCGATCGCCAAGACCGACGCGCTCCTGGCCGAGCACGGGTCCGAGGGCAACTTCGTGCGCAGCGAGACGATCGCCGAGTTCCTCGACGCGCTGGAGAAGCCGCGCCGCGTGGTCATCATGGTCAAGGCCGGTGATCCCACGGATGCGGTGATCAACGAGCTCGCCGACGCCATGGAACAGGGCGACATCATCATCGACGGCGGCAATGCGCTTTACACCGACACCATCCGCCGGGAGAAGGCGATCCGCGAGCGCGGCCTGCACTTCGTCGGCGCCGGCATCTCCGGTGGTGAGGAAGGCGCCCTGAAAGGTCCGTCGATCATGCCCGGCGGGCCGGCCGAATCCTACGAATCCCTCGGCCCCCTGCTCGAGGAGATCTCGGCCCACGTCGACGGCGTGCCCTGCTGCACCCACATCGGCCCCGACGGCGCCGGGCACTTCGTGAAGATGGTGCACAACGGCATCGAGTACTCCGACATGCAGCTCATCGGCGAGGCCTATCAGCTGCTGCGCGACGGGCTCGGCAAGACCGCACCCGAGATCGCCGACGTCTTCGAGGAGTGGAACAAGGGCGACCTCGACAGCTTCCTGATCGAGATCACCGCGCAAGTGCTCAAGCAGACCGACGCCAAGACCGGCAAGCCGCTGGTCGACCTGATCCTCGACGAGGCCGAGCAGAAGGGCACCGGCCGCTGGACCGTCAAGTCAGCTCTCGATCTGGGTGTGCCCGTCACCGGCATCGCCGAGGCCGTCTTCGCCCGCGCACTGTCGGGGTCGGTGGCCCAACGCAAGGCCACCACCGGACTGGCATCCGGCGATCTCGGCGAAAAGCCCACAGACGCAGCACAGTTCACCGAGGACATCCGGCAGGCCCTGTACGCATCGAAGATCATCGCCTACGCGCAGGGGTTCAACCAGATCCAGGCCGGCTCCGACGAATACGACTGGGACATCAAGCCCGGCGACATGGCGCGGATCTGGCGCGGCGGCTGCATCATCCGGGCCAAGTTCCTCAACCGCATCACCGAAGCCTTCGACAACGATCCCGAGCTGCCCACCCTGATCGTCGACCCGTACTTCCGCGACGCCATCGAGGCGGCGATCGACAGCTGGCGCCGCGTGGTCGTCAAGGCCACCGAGCTGGGCATCCCGATCCCGGGCTTCTCCTCGGCGCTGTCCTACTACGACGGTCTGCGCACCGAGCGACTGCCCGCCGCCCTCACGCAGGGCCTGCGTGATTTCTTCGGCGCCCACACCTACGGGCGCATCGACACCGACCGCGAGAAGCGCTTCCACACGCTGTGGAGCGGGGATCGCAGCGAGGTCGAGGCCTGAGCCTGCGCCACTAGACTCGAGGCGTGAAGTTCCTCGATGGCCACCGGCCGCCCTTCGACCTGACCTACAACGATGTGTTCATCGTGCCGGGGCGCTCCGACCTCTCGTCGCGCTTCGACGTGAACCTGTCCACGGTCGACGGGTCGGGCACCACCATTCCCGTGGTCGTCGCCAACATGACCGCGGTCGCGGGCCGCCGGATGGCCGAGACGGTGGCCCGTCGGGGCGGGATCGTCGTTCTGCCGCAGGATCTTCCGCTGTCGGCGGTCCAGCACACCGTGGATTTCGTCAAGAGCCGGGACACCGTCGTCGACACCCCGGTGATCCTGTCCCCCGACGACTCGGTCTCCGACGCCGCAGCGCTGATCCACAAGCGTGCCCACGGTGCCGCGGTCGTCGTGTCCGAGAACCGTCCCGTCGGCCTCATCACCGAAGCCGCCTGCCACGGGGTGGACCGCTTCACCAGGGTTCGCGACGTCGCGATCTCCGACTTTGTCACCGCACCGGTTGGGACCGAGCCCCGCAAGGTCTTCGACCTGCTCGAACACGCACCCAAGGACGGCGGGTCCATCGCCGTGCTCACCGAGGCCGACGGCTCGCTCGTCGGTGTCCTGACCCGCACCGGCGCCATCCGCACAGGCATCTACACCCCGGCCCTCGACGCGAACGGCCGGCTCCGGATCGCGACGGCCGTCGGCATCAACGGCGACGTCGCGGCGAAAGCACGTGACCTCGCCGAAGCCGGTGCGGACCTGCTCGTGATCGACACCGCGCACGGACATCAGCAGAAAATGCTCGACGCCATCGAGGCGGTCGCGGCGCTCGACCTCGGCCTTCCTTTGGCGGCGGGAAACGTCGTGTCGGCGGGCGGCACCAGGGACCTGATCAACGCCGGCGCCACGATCGTGAAGGTCGGCGTCGGCCCCGGCGCGATGTGCACGACTCGGATGATGACCGGAGTCGGGCGTCCGCAGTTCTCCGCGGTGGTCGAATGTTCGGCTACCGCAAAGGAACTCGGGGCGCACGTGTGGGCCGACGGCGGCGTGCGTCATCCGCGCGACGTGGCGTTGGCGCTGGCCGCCGGCGCATCGAACGTGATGATCGGCTCGTGGTTCGCGGGTACCTACGAGTCCCCCGGTGACCTGATGCACGACCGCGACGACCAGCCCTACAAGGAGAGCTACGGGATGGCCTCCAAGCGTGCCGTCGCGGCACGCACCGCCGCCGACAGCGCCTTTGACCGGGCTCGCAAGGGACTGTTCGAGGAGGGCATCTCGACCTCGCGGATGGGATTGGACCCCGCCCGCGGCGGTGTCGAAGACCTCATCGACCACATCACCTCCGGCGTCCGCAGCACCTGCACCTATGTGGGCGCGGCCACGCTGTCCGAACTGCACGAGAAGGTCGTCCTCGGCGTGCAGTCAGCCGCGGGCTTCGCCGAGGGGCACCCGCTGCCCTCCGGTTGGTGACGGATAGGCCAGGACGCCCTGGTCGTCGCGGCCGTCGACCTCGACGGTGACGGATTGGCCGTCCGCGAGGTCGGTTCGGCCCGGGCTGCGCAGCTGTAGCGCTGTCCCATCTTCGAGCCGCACGTGGACGACGGTGTCGGCGCCGTAGAACCGGCATGCCGTCACCCGCGCAGGCGCCCCGGCCGGTCCGAGGCGCAACTGTTCGGGCCGCAAGACCGTCACGGCCGGCCCGTCGGCCACCGGCAGTCGCGCGCGAAGCGCCCCCAGTGCGGTGTGCACGATCCCCGAATCCGCGGTTCCGTCGAGTTCGACTGTGCTGCCGATGAATCGGGCGTTGGTCAAGGTCGCGGGACGGTTGAACAGCTCGGCGGGGGTGGCGTGCTGGGCCACCTCGCCGTCGATCAGCAAGGCCACCGAGTCCGCCAGCGACAGCGCCTCGGACTGGTCGTGGGTGACCAGGATCGCGGTGGTACCGGCCTCGCGCAGGATCGTGGCGATGTCCTCGCGGACGCGGGTGCGCAACCCGGCGTCGAGGGCGGCGAACGGCTCGTCGAGAAGGAGGACGCGCGGCCGGGCCGCGAGAGCACGCGCCAGGGCAACCCTTTGCTGTTGGCCACCCGAGATCTCGTGGGGGCGCGCATCGGCCAGGCCGTCGAGTCCGACCACGTCCAGCCACTGCCTCACCTCGCCGTTCGGACTTCTCCGGGCGGCGCGGTCGAGCCCGAAGGCCACGTTCTCCCCCACGCTCAGATGCGGGAACAACGCCCCCTCCTGGGGCATCAAGCCGACCCGTCGACGGTGCACCGGAACGGTGACGCCCGGGCCCGCCATCGTCTCGCCGCCGATGCTGACCGTTCCGGTGTCCGGGTCTTCGAAGCCGGCCAGTATTCGCAGCAGCGTCGTCTTCCCGCATCCCGACGGACCGAGCACCGCAGTGATTGAACCCGCCGCCACGTCGAGGTCGATTCCGGACAGAACCCTACGCTCGCCGAAGGACTTGCCGACACCATGTGCGGCGACGGAGGCCGCCGGCAGTTCAATCACTGCGCATCCCAGCAGAACTCGTGCTCCACATGCCGAGCACCGCGGTGGGCACCGCCGCGAAAACCAGGAGCGCCACCGCGTACGGCGCCGAGGCCGCATAGTCGCTGATCGAGCTGTACCCCCACAGCCGGGTGGCGAGGGTGTCGGTACCGGTGGGATGCAGAAGCAGCGTCACGGGCAGCTCTTTCATGCACGTGAGCAGGACCAGCGCCGCGCCCGCCGCGATGCCGGGAAGTGCGACCCGGGCGGTGACCGCCGCGAACGCCCGTACCGGGGCGCGGCCGAGAGACCGCGCCACCTCTTCCAGTCGGATGGGCGCGGATTCCACCGCGGCGCGAATCGAACCGATGGCCATGGGCACGAACAGCACCGTATAGGCCAGGATCAGCAGCGGCTCGCGCTGGTAGATCGGGCGCAGCAGCAGCACGCCGAGCGACACCATGGAGATCGCGATGACGATGGCGGGGAGACCGTGCGCCACATAGCTAGCACCTTCCAGTGTCTTGGTGGCACGGTCGCGGTGGCGCGCGGCGAGGACCCCCAGTGGCAGCGCCGCCGCCGTGGACACGACTGCCGCGGCAGCCGACAACCAGATCGTGTTGCCCAGTGCGGCGAGCCATGGCGCGGCGTCCCACCGGGGACCCGCGGCGATCAGCCAGTCGGCGAGCTCCACGCCCGGCACGACCAGCGCCGCGGTGAGCACGGTCAGCGGCGCCACCAGCGCGGCCCCACTCCAGGGGCCGAGACGGTTGAGGGGCGCGGGCCGTGGCGACCCCGCCCCCACGCGGGATGCGGCGGCCAGCCCGCGGGCGCGGTGCTCAGCCACCACCAGCGCGATCGCGAACACCATCAGCACCAGCGAGAGGACAGCGGCCCGCGACGGGTTGAATCCCGACCGGTACGCCCCGTAGATCACCCAGGTGAACGCCTCGTACCGCATCGCAGCGACCGCACCGAAGTCGCTGAGCACATACAGCGCGACCAGCAGCGCACCGGCCGCGATCGCTGCCCGCGACTGCCTCAGCGTCACCCGGAACAGCACGGCCCAGCCTCCGAGCCCCAGCGATCGGGCCACCTCTTCCTGGGCGGGGTCCACCCGCGCCAGCGCCGCCATCGTCGTCAACAGCACGAGGGGGTAGCTCACCAACGTCAGGACGAGCGTGGCGCCCCAGAAGCCGGCCACCGCCGGAAATGCCGACACCCACAGATACGCCAGCAGATAGCTGGGCATGGCCAGCGGGAGCGTCAGCGCGACGGCCAGCCCCCGCCTGCCTCGGAGGGTGGTACGGGTGCACAGGACCGCGAGCCCGACGCCCAGGACGACGCAGGCGGCGGTGACGGTGGTGACGAGCATGAGCGAACGGCCCACCAGCGCCGCGGTGCGCGGCTGCAGGACCTCGTCGACGACGAACGACCAGCCCCGCTCCAGAGCACGCTCGACCAGATAGACCAGCGGCACCAGGGTGCACGCCGCGACCAGGGCGGCCGGAAGCAGAAGCAGCGCGGGCGGGCGTCCTCGGGCCAGCCGGGCAGCGCCGGTCACCGGGTCAGTTGGTCAGCAGGCCGGTTTTGACCAGCAGCTCCTGAGTGGCCTCGATGTCGTCGAGCTGCGACAGGTCCACGGCAGGGGGTTGCAGGTCAGCGAGCGGAGGCATCTCCGCAGACGGCGCGACACCGGCGGCGAGGGGATACTCCATGGTCTCCTCGGCGAAGTACTTCTGTGCCGACTCCCCGACCAGGTACGAGGCGAACTGCTGGGCCTTCTCCGGATCCGGGGCCGCCTTGAGGACGCCGACACCGGCGACGTTGACAAGCCCGCCGGGATCGCCGGGGGCCATGAACTTGTTCTCGGCCACGACGGCGTCCGCACCCTTGGCGGCGATGAGCTCGTAGAGGTAATAGTGATTGGCCACACCGAGGGCGATCTGGCCCGAGTCCACCGCGTCCCGCACCGCGACGTTGTTCTCGAAGGCCTGCGGATCCTGCGCCTTGAAAGCGCGCAGCCACTGTTCTGCGCCGTCCTCGCCCCGGACGACCCGCAGGCCGGTGACGAAGGCCTGCCATGAGGCGTTGCTGGGCGCGAACCCGATCTTGCCCTTCCACTCCGGGGCGAGCAGACCGTCGATCGTGTCGGGCGGATTGGGTGCCAACGTCGGGTTGTAGACGATGACGCGCGCCCGTCCGGACACGCCGACCCAGGTGCCGTCGGCCGCCGAGTACTGGTTCGGGATCGCCGCGAGGGTTTCGGCGTCGATCGGTGCGAGCAGGCCGGCTTTGGACACCGCGCCGAGTGCGCCGGCGTCCTGGGACAAGAACACGTCGGCCGGCGACTTATCGCCCTCGGTGAGCAACTGGGCCGCCAGCTCGCCTGAACTCGCGTACCGGGCCTCCACCTCGATGCCGGTCTCGGAGCTGAACTGCTCGATCAGCGGCTTGATCAGTTCCTCGCTGCGGCCGGAGTAGACGACCAGCTTGTCTTCGCTGCCGGTCTGCGTTTCCGACCCGCAGGAGGTCAGGGCCAGCGTTGCGGCCGCCGCTGCGATTACTCCCACCCACCGGGTGAACGACATCGACATCTGTCCCCTTCTGGCTTGTGTTGCGATTGAAAGTACCAGTCCTGTGAATTTAGTGTGACTAAGTATTCGAGTACGTGTTCTCCCCGGCGATCGAGGGTTCGGATTCCGCTAACATGTGTTGACAATCAAGAGGTTCCGCGCTGACAACACTGCGCGTGACGCCACTGTCGACGAAAGGGACCAAGTGCCGCAGGCACTGGATGGAGACCCATCCGAACCGGCCACCGCCGGTGAGCGGTCTGACCTCGAACCCTGCGACGCCGAGCCGTCCCCTAGATGGCCGGGCACCCGACCCGGCTCCCTACGCGACCGGCGTGACGCCCTGTCCGGAGCGTCCCGATGAACGTCGTGATGTCACTGCTGTCGCTGCTGGCGATCGTGCTGCTCACGGCGGGCACCGCGGTGTTCGTGGCCGCCGAGTTCTCATTGACCGCCCTGGAACGCAGCACGGTCGAATCCAATGTCCGCGACGGAGACCGACGCGACGTCATGGTGCAGCGCGCTCACCGGACGCTGTCGACTCAGCTCTCCGGCGCGCAGGTCGGGATCTCGATCACCACTCTGGCCACCGGTTTTCTTGCCGAGCCCGTGGTCGCACGCCTCATTCACCCCGGCCTGAGCGCCCTCAACGTCCCCGAACGGTTCGCCAGTGGTCTGTCCCTGGCGCTCGCCATCCTGATCGCCACGTCGGTCTCGATGGTCTTCGGCGAACTCGTCCCGAAGAACCTGGCGGTCGCGCGGCCCGTGCCGACGGCGCGGTGGTCGGCCCCGCTGCAGCTGATGTTCTCGTTCGTGTTCAACCCGCTCATCAAATTCACCAACGGCACCGCGAACTGGATTCTGCGCAGGCTCGGCATCGAGCCCGCCGAGGAACTGCGGTCCGCCCGGTCGCCCCAGGAACTCGTGTCACTGGTGCGCTCATCGGCCGAAAGCGGCTCCCTGGACCCCGTGACCGCCGTCCTGGTGGACAGGTCGCTGCAATTCGGCGACCGCACGGCCGAAGAATTGATGACTCCCCGCTCCAAGATCGACACGCTCGAAGCCGACGACACCGTCGTCGACCTGAGTGAAGCCGCGATCAGCACCGGACACTCCCGCTTCCCCGTCATCCGCGGCGACCTGGACGAAACGATCGGAATGGTGCACGTCAAGCAGGTGTTCGAAGTGCCCGCCGCCGCGCGCGCGACCACCCGGCTCGGCGACCTGGTGCAGCCGGTGACGAAGGTGCCCTCCACGCTGGATGGCGACGCCGTGATGACGGAGGTTCGGGCCAACGGATTGCAGACCGCGCTCGTCGTCGACGAATACGGCGGCACCGCGGGCATGGTCACCGTCGAAGACCTCATCGAAGAAATCGTCGGCGATGTGCGCGATGAGCACGACGTCGAACCGCCCGATGTCGTCGCCGCAGGTCAGGGCTGGCTCGTCTCCGGCCTTCTGCGCATCGACGAAGTGGCCGAAGGCACCGAGTTCCGGGCTCCCGAAGGCGATTACGAGACCATCGGCGGCCTGGTCTTGGAGAAGCTCGGCCACATCCCCGACGAAGGCGAGACGGTGGAGCTGACCGCATTCGATCCCGACGGTCCCATCGACGACCCGGTGCGCTGGCTGGCGACCGTGGTGAAGATGGACGGCCGCCGCATCGATCAGCTGCGGCTGACCGAGCTGGGTCGCAAGGGGGACGAACCCCGTGGGTGACATCTTCGGCGTCCTTCTCACGTTCGTCCTGCTCGGGGCCAACGCGTTCTTCGTCGCGTCCGAGTTCGCGCTGATCTCGGCCCGTCGAGACCGCCTCGAAGCCCTCGCCGAACAGGGCAAGTCCAGTGCCGTCACCGTCATCAGGGCCGGCGAGAACCTCTCGCTGATGCTGGCGGGCTCCCAGCTGGGCATCACGATCTGCTCCATCCTGCTGGGCCGCGTCGCCGAACCGGCCGTGGCGCATCTGCTGGAAAAGCCCTTCGACCTGGTCGGTATCCCCGATGCGCTGCTGCACACCGTGTCGTTCCTGGTGGCGCTGACCATCGTGGTGACCCTGCACGTGTTGCTCGGCGAGATGGTGCCCAAGAACATCGCCATCGCGGGGCCGGAGTCGACGGCGATGCTGCTCATCCCCGTCTACCTCGTCTACATCCGGGTGGCGCGCCCGTTCATCGCCTTCTACAACTGGTGCGCCAACGCGACGCTGCGGCTCTTCGGCGTCGAGCCCAAAGACGAACTCGACGTCACCGTGTCGACGGTCGAGCTCTCCGAGATGATCGCCGAATCGCTCTCCGAAGGCCTGCTCGACCCCGAAGAACACACCCGGCTGACCCGTGCGCTGCAGATCCGCAACCGGGTCGTGGCCGATGTGGCGATGCCGCTCCGTCAGATCCGTGCCGTCCCCGTCGCCCAGGAGGGCGCGGGCCCGACCGTCGCCGCCCTGGAAGAGGCGCTGCGCGAGACGGGATACTCCCGATTCCCGGTGGCGGACAAGACAGGCACCTACATCGGCTACCTGCACATCAAAGACGTCCTGCCACTGGTCAACGGCGACACCGACAGCGACGCCGTGATCGAGACGTCCATGGTGCGGCCGCTGCCGCTGGTCCCCGCCTCACTGCCGCTGCCCGATGCGTTGACCCGGCTGCGCCGTACGAACAGCCACCTGGCCCTGGTGACCGACGCGCAGGGCACATCCACCGCGATGGTCGCGCTCGAAGACCTCGTCGAGGACCTCGTGGGAACGGTCCGCGACAGCACGCACCGTGTCTGATGGGCGGCTCGCCGCCGTGCCTGATGGGCGGCTCGCCGCCGGGTCTGATGGGCGACTCGCCGCCGTGCCTGACCGCTGGCAGGACCGCGCCGAAACCCACCGACGCCGCGCCGACGAACTCCTCGCCCCTCACGTCCGGCGTCGGCAGGAAGGCCAGCCGCACCCCGTCTTCGACTTCCTCTTCACCTACTACAGCCTGCGGCCGCGCCAGCTCCGCGTCTGGCACCCAGGGTGGGGGGTGACGCTGGACGGGCCCCATGCCGACGCCTACCTCCGGCGCGCCGGCTATGTCCGCGCCGATGGCGGTGTCACCGTCAGCAGGGAGTACCTCGCCGCCCGCCTGCCCACTGTGATGTTCATCGCCGACCTTCTCGGCGCCACCGCGTCGCGGCCGGCCCGCTACAACTGCTTCGGACTCCATGAATGGGCGATGGTCTACCGCTCCCCCAGCGTGCGCCACGCCTCGATCCCCCTGCGTCTCGGCACCGCGGGCACCGACGCCGTCGTCGAGTCAATGCCCCTGCGCTGCAGTCACTTCGACGCCTATCGCTTCTTCACCGGCCCCGCCGCCGAACGCAACGCGCAACCGCTGACACGCCAGACTCAGCTGAGCTCCGAGCAACCCGGCTGCGTCCACGCCGGGATGGATCTCTACAAGTGGTCGTTCAAGCTGGGCCCGCTGATCGAATCGGGGTTGGTGCTCGACTGCCTCGAGCTGGCAGCAGACGCGCGCGTCCTCGACATGAGGGCCAGCCCCTATGACCTCAGCGCCTTCGGATTCAGCCCGATAGCCGTCGAAACACCCGGTGGGAGGCGTGAATACGCGCGTTCGCAGGAAGCGATCAGCGAGCGGGCCGCTCCACTCCGGGCCCGGTTGCTGCAACGGTGCACGGCACTGAGGGACGCCGCCACCGGCGGATAGCGCTGTTACCGGTGGGTAAGCTGGACCGTTGATGGAGCAAGACACTCACAACGGCATGGCGCGGGCGCGCGTGCAAACGAGGGAGGAATCATGACCGATCGCGTGACGGTGGGTAACCTGCGCGTCGCCCCCGTGCTGTACGACTTCGTCAACAACGAGGCGCTGCCCGGCACCGACATCGACCCCGACACCTTTTGGTCCGGCGTCGACAAGGTCGTTGCCGACCTGACCCCGAAGAACCAGGACCTGCTCCGCCGCCGCGACGACCTGCAGGCCCAGATCGACAAGTGGCACCGGGCCCGCGTGATCGGCGGATTCGAGCCGGCCGACTACAAGCAGTTCCTCGAAGACATCGGCTACCTCGAACCCGAGCCGGGCGACTTCACCATCACCACCGCCGGTGTCGACGACGAGATCACCAGCACCGCCGGGCCGCAGCTCGTCGTCCCGATCCTCAACGCGCGGTTCGCGCTCAACGCCGCCAACGCCCGCTGGGGTTCGCTCTACGACGCGCTCTACGGCACCGACGTCATCTCCGAAGAGGGCGGCGCCGAGGCGGGAAGCTCCTACAACAAGGTTCGTGGCGACAAGGTGATCGCCTACGCCCGCGAATTCCTCGACGGTGCGGTCCCACTGGCCGAAGGGTCCTGGACCGACACCGAAAAACTCACCGTCGACGACGGTGCGGTCAGGCCCGCGCTGGCAGACCCGGAGCAGTTCGTCGGATATCTCGGAGACCCGACAGCTCCTACTTCCATCCTGCTCATCAACAACGGTCTGCACATCGAGATCCTGATCGACGCCGAATCCCCCATCGGGTCGACCGACAAGGCCGGCATCAAGGACGTCGTGCTCGAATCGGCGATCACCACGATCATGGACTTCGAGGACTCTGTGGCCGCCGTCGACGCCGACGACAAGGTGCTCGGCTACCGCAACTGGCTCGGGCTCAACCGCGGCGATCTCGCCGAAGAGGTCAGCAAGGGCGACAAGACGTTCACCCGCGTTCTGTCCGAGGACCGGACCTACACCGCCCCGGACGGCTCCAGCGAGGTGACGCTGCCGGGCCGCAGCCTGCTGTTCGTCCGCAACGTCGGACATCTGATGACCAACGACGCAATCGTGTTCGACGCTGACGGCGAGGACGGCCCCGAGGTCCCCGAGGGCATCCAGGACGCGCTGTTCACGAGCCTGATCGGTATCCACGGCCTGAAGTCCGACGGCGACGGTGACACCAAGAACGGGCCGCTGGTCAACAGCCGCACCGGCTCGATCTACATCGTGAAGCCCAAGATGCACGGACCCGACGAGGTCGCGTTCACCTGCGAGCTGTTCAGCCGCGTCGAAGACGTGCTCGGACTGCCGCAGAACACCATCAAGGTCGGCATCATGGACGAGGAGCGGCGCACCACACTCAACCTCAAGGCGTGCATCAAGGCGGCCGCCGACCGCGTCGTGTTCATCAACACCGGCTTCCTCGACCGCACCGGCGACGAGATCCACACCTCGATCGACGCCGGCCCGATGATCCGCAAGGGCGCGATGAAGTCCACCGACTGGATCAAGGCCTACGAGAACCAGAACGTCGACATCGGCCTGGAGACCGGCTTGTCCGGTAGGGCGCAGATCGGCAAGGGCATGTGGGCGATGACCGAGCTGATGGCCGACATGGTGGAGCAGAAGATCGGGCAGCCCAAAGCCGGAGCAACGACGGCGTGGGTGCCGTCGCCGACCGCGGCGACGCTACATGCGATGCACTACCACAAGGTCGACGTGTTCGCGGTGCAGAAGGAACTGGCGGGCAAACGCCGCTCGACCGTGGACGAACTGCTGACGATCCCACTGGCCAAGGAGCTGGCCTGGGCGCCCGAGGAGATCCGCGAGGAGGTCGACAACAACTGCCAGTCGATCCTCGGCTACGTGGTGCGTTGGATCGATGCCGGCGTGGGCTGCTCGAAGGTCCCAGACATCCACGATGTCGCCCTCATGGAAGATCGCGCCACTCTGCGCATCTCCAGCCAGCTGCTCGCCAACTGGCTGCGCCACGGTGTGATCACCGAAGAAGACGTCAAAGCCAGCCTGCGGCGCATGGCTGCCGTCGTCGACGAGCAGAACGCCAAGGATCCCGATTTCCGGCCGATGGCTCCCGACCCCGACGGCAGCATCGCCTTCCAGGCGGCCCAGGAACTCATCCTCGACGGCGCAGCGCAGCCCAGCGGCTACACCGAGCCGATCCTGCACCGCAGGCGCCGGGAGTTCAAAGCGGCTAGTACCGTTGGCTGACGCACGAACAGCACTGACCGGTCAATCAAGCGAGGCTTAGAACGGCATGGGCAGACATAGCCTCCCGGATCCCGACGAGTCCAGCGAACGCAGGCAAGACGAACCGCAGACCGAACGATTCGGGTTCGGCACGGATTCGGGCGATGAATCAGACGCGCCGACAAGCGATTTCGGTGATGACGAAAGCACCACCCGATTTTCCGTCGGAGGCCCAGGGCCGAGCACCGGCTCCCAGCGCGCCTGGGACAACGGGGAGTGGACGGGTACGCATCGCGCGGTGACGCCCGGCCGCCGTGGGGTGAGTGTCAGCATCATCGCCGCGCTGGTGACCGTCGTCGTGGTGGTGGCCGTCGTCATTCTGTGGCGATTCATCGGCGATTCGTTGTCCAGCCGATCCGACGCGGCCGCGGCGCGGTGCGTCGACGGAGAACTCGCAGTCGCCCTCGTCGCCGATCCGGCGATCGCCGAGCCCATCACGGCGCTTGCCGAGCAGTACAACCAGACCGCAGACCCCGTCGGCGACCGCTGCGTCAAAGTCGGTGTCACGGCTGCCGATTCCGATCGGGTGGTCAACGGCCTCAAGGACTCCTGGCCCGCCGATCTCGGCGAACGGCCCGCCCTGTGGATTCCGGCCAGTTCGGTGTCGGAGGCCCGCCTCGAAGCCGCGAAGGGCCCTGAATCCGTCAGCGACAGCCGGTCGCTGGTCAGCTCCCCCGTCGTGCTCGCCGTCGCCCCTGAGCTCAAAGATGCTCTCGGCGATCAGAATTGGGGCACCCTGCCCGAACTGCAGACCGACCCGGCCTCCCTCGACAACCTGGGGCTACCGGGCTGGGGCGGGCTGCGGCTCGCGCTGCCCCTCGGTGGTGACAGCGACGCGTCCTACCTTGCCGCCGAAGCCGTCGCATCGGCCTCCGCGCCGTCGGGCGAACCGGCGAACGCGGGACTCGGTGCGGTGAGCACGCTGATGGCGGGGGTGCCCGAGTTGCCCGACGCCGGCGCGGACACCGCGATCGACGCCCTCCTCGACGCCCAGGAACCCGCCGACGCTCCCGTCCACGCCGTGGTGACCACAGAGCAGCGAGTGTTCCAGCGCGCCACGTCCTCCGAGGTGGGTGGCAGGCTGACGACGTGGCTGCCGCCCGGGCCGACCGCGATGGCCGACTTCCCGACGGTGCTGCTGTCCGGTGACTGGCTGTCGCAGGAACAGGTCACGGCGGCAAGCGAGTTCGCGCGCTTCCTGCGCAAGCCCGAGCACCTCGGTGAGCTGGCCAAAGCGGGCTTCCGGGTCGAGGGCGCCGAGCCGCCCGCCAACGACGTGGTCGACTTCGCTGCCCTGCCGGCCCCACTCGACGTGGGCGACAACGAGGTCCGGACCACGATCGCCGACACGCTGACCGCCCCGGCCGAGAGTCCGACCGTGACCGTCATGCTCGACCAGTCCATGCCGGCCGACGAGGGCGGTGCCACCCGCCTGGCCAACGTCATCGATGCGCTCAAGGCGCGGATCCAGGTGCTGCCCCCCGACGCCGGGGTGGGGCTCTGGACCTTCGACGGCGTCGCGGGACGGTCTGAGGTGGCGGGCGGGCCGCTGTCCGAACCGGTCAACGGCACGCCGCGCAAGGATGCCTTGATCGGCGAACTCGACGGGCAGACGGCCTCGGCCGGCGGCGCCGTGTCGTTCACCACGCTGCGCCTCGTCTACGGTGACGCCACGTCGAAGTTCCGCGAAGGGCAGAAGAACTCGGTGCTGGTGATCACCACGGGCCCGCATACCGACCAATCGCTCGGGGCCGCGGGTCTGCAGGACTACATCAGGGGTGCCTTCAGAGCCGATCGGCCGGTGGCCGTCAACGTCATCGACTTCGGCGACGATTCCGACCGGGCCACGTGGGAGTCGGTCGCCCAGATCACCGGTGGCAGCTACCAAAATCTGGATAGTTCGGCCTCCCCGGAACTGGCGGCGGCGATCGCGAAGATGTTGTCCTGAGAAACTACCGTTGACCAGCGGCGTTCGGTCCGCGCGCGACGTATATTGACGCTCATGACCGGGGGGTACTGGCGAAAGAACGGCGTCAAGCGGGGCATCCGCGTGCTGTTGACGACACATGGTTCGTGGTTCTGGCTCTGTCTGCGGCGGATCCCGAAGGTGAATTCGCGGGTCAACCGCTTCCTGATCAACTCGTCGATCTACACGATGGAGACCCGCCCGCCCGCGCTGAGCACGAAATCGACGTATACGAGCTGGGATTCGCTCCATGATCGCGAGTTCAGCGCCCGGCACCTGCGAGGTGAGGACGACTTCGCGCCCGATACGAAGCCCGACAAGGCGTCTGTTGCGGCTCTGTTCGAAAGACCGCCTGGCACGCAGACGTTGTCCGAGGGTTCGTCACTGCTCTTCCCCTTCTTCGCCCAGTGGTTCGTGGACGGATTCCTGCGGACCGACCCCAGCGACCCGCGCCGGAACACCTCAACCCACGACATCGATCTCAGTCAGCTCTACGGGCAGAGGAAGGTCGAGACGCAGGCGCTACGAGCGGAATTCGGCCTGCTGAAGACATCGGCGGATGCCGAAGGCCGCGAGTTCCCGCCCCTGTACTACGACAGCGACGGCAACGTCAGTGAATCCTTCAAGGACTTGCCGATGGTCCTGGAGAGTGTCGACGACTCCAAAGCCAGGACCACGACCACACTTCCCGACGCCGTGAAACGCACCCTCTTCGCTCTCGGACTCCCCCGCGGCAACATCCATTACGGCCTCGCGATGATGAGCACCGTCTTCATCCGGGAGCACAACCGGATCGCCAGGGAGATCCGCAAGCACCACACATGGGACAGCGATCGAATCTTCGAAACGACACGCAACACGATGATCGTGCTGCTGATCAAGATCGTGATCGAGGACTACATCAACCACATCACGCCCATCAAGTTCCCGCTGTTCATGGAATCCGGCATCGGTCTGGAGGAGCGGTGGTACCGCCAGAACTGGATGTCGGTCGAGTTCAACCTGCTGTACCGCTGGCACAGCCTGGTGCCGTCCACCGTGAAGGTCGGCGGCCAGACCAGGCCGCTCTCCGAGTTGATGTGGGACACCAGCCCGCTCACCGAACACGGCGTGGCCTTCTTGTTCGACGAGGCGTCCGCGCAACCCTGCAGCACCATCGACCTGCTCAACACCGACCCGTCGATGCTCGACATCGAACAGACGTCGATGTACGTGGCCCGGCGGACCCAGCTCGCCTCGTTCAACGCGTACCGCGAGAGGTGCGGGCTGCCGCGCCTGCGCTCCATCGACGATCTGACATCGAAGCAGCCCGCCCGCGATGCTCTCACGTCCTGCTACGGCGACATCGACAAAGTCGAGTTCTTCCCGGGCCTGTTCGCCGAGGACGTCCGAGCCGGCAGCACCCTGCCGCCGCTGATGACGACGATGGTGGCCGTGGATGCCTTTTCGCAAGCCCTCACCAACCCACTGCTCGCCCCCGGAATCTACGGTCCCGACACATTCTCGCCGCAGGGGATGCAGGCGATCAGAGAGACGGCTTCTCTGGAAGACATCGTGCGCCGGAACACGAGGGGTGAATCGTTGATTCCCCGTGTCAGCCTGGCATTGCCCTGACGCGGAATTCGCAATTTGCTGCAGACCTGGCAACCAAAACCGCGCCTGAGGTCACCCTTAGCGGGCCTGAGCAGCCGCATAGCATCCAACAGGCGATCCAGAGCCGGGCTCTTGCGATCGACACGAAGTTCGCTCAAGCGATTGCCCGTGTCGTGCCCCAATGGTATGACGGCGTTATCATAAAGTCGCTTACGGCTGCGATGATCGGGGAACCGTCGGGCCAAGAGGGGGAGACTTCGACTGATGCCGACACTGCAACGGGCATTGAGGGGAAACGGGCAGTCGCCTGCTGCTTCTCAGCCCTGGCGAGACAGGAAGCGGTACGTCTGGCTGCTCGGCTTGGTCGTGCCCACGCTCGTCCCCATGTCGGCCCTCTCTGCGGGGCTCACGGGCTGGAGTGTGTTCTGGTGGTCGGGTCCTGTGTTGATGTTCCTCGTGATTCCCGCGCTCGACTACCTGGTCGGCCCTGACTCCGACAATCCGCCCGACAGCGCGCTCGGCTGGCTGGAAAACGATCGTTACTACCGCTGGGCGACCTACATCTACCTTCCCGCCCAGTACCTTTCGCTGGTGCTGGCCTGCTGGTTGTGGAACGGCGGTAGCGGCATCCCGATGAGCGAACTCGACAAGCTCGGGCTGATGATCACCGTGGGTGGCATCGGCGGTGTCGCCATCAACACCGCGCACGAACTCGGACATCAGCGTGCCCAGTCGGAGCGCTGGCTCAGCAAGGTCGCACTGGCACAGACCGGGTACGGACATTTCTACGTCGAGCACAACCGCGGTCACCACTCCCGTGTCGCCACGCCGGAGGACCCAGCCAGCTCGCGCCTCGGGGAAAGCCTGTACGCGTTCCAGTTCCGGTCCTTCTTCGGCAGCCTCCGCTCGGCGTGGCGCATCGAGCGGCGGCGGCTGACGTGCCATCACAAGCGGGTGTGGAGTCTGCACAACGACGTCCTGAACTCCTGGTTGATGACCGTCGTGCTGTTCGCGGTACTGCTCGCGGTGTTCGGGCCGGACGTGCTGCTGTGGCTCGTCGGACAGGCCGTCGTCGGCATCTGCCTTCTCGAGTCGATCAATTACCTTGAGCACTACGGACTTCGGCGTCAGCGCCGAGCCGACGGCAACTACGAGCAGGTGCGGGCCTCGCACAGCTGGAACAGCAACTCCGTGATCTCCAACGTGTTTCTGTTCCACCTGCAGCGCCACTCGGATCACCATGCCAACCCGCAGCGGCGATACCAGGCGCTGTGCCATGCCGATGAGGCCCCGCAGCTGCCGTCCGGTTACGCCACGATGGTCCTGTTGGCGCTGTTTCCGCCGCTGTGGCGCCGCGTGATGGACCGCCGTGTCGTCGACCACTACAACGGCGATGTGCGACTGGCGGCATTGAATCCACGCAATAAGCGCAAGCTACTGAAGCGGTACGGCTGACTGCACCTCGCGCGTGCGCTTCAGCGCGATCCCCGCGGCGCGCATCGACAGGGCCGGTGAAAGTCGCTCCAGATACCACAGGGCTTTCCACCACCGCGGTACCACGATGATCGCTTCGTTGCGCAGGACGCCGCGCAGCGCTTTGTCTGCGAAGACGTCGGCGTCCATGGGCCGCAGCGCCTCGCCCAGCTTGAGCTGATCCTCGCGGCTGACGCTCTTGTTCCTGCCGTACTCACCGCCGGTGAGGATCGGCGTGCGGACCACCCCGGGGCACAGCACGGATACTCGGACGCCGTGGGTGGCGGCCTCCACCCGCATCGCCTTCGACAGTGCGACGACGGCGTGCTTGGTCGCTGTGTAGCCCGCCTGCGCTGTCGTGGTGATCAGACCGGCCATCGATGCGGTGTTCACGATGTGACCGCTGCCCTGACGGATCATCACCGGGTAGGCAGATTGCACACCGTGGATGACGCCGCGGAGGTTGACGTCGATGATGTCGTTCCAGTCGTCGAGGGTCAGGCTGTCGACCTCACCGCCGATTCCTATGCCGGCGTTGTTGAACAGGTAGTCGATCCGACCGCCGGTGTTCACGGTGTCGGCGATCGCGCCCTCGAAGGCCTCCGGGTCGCGCACGTCGAGTTCCACCGCGTGCGCTGCGCCGCCGGTGCTCCGCAGTTGTCGGGCCAGTTGATCGGCGACCTCGGCCTGGCGATCGGCGATCCACACCTGCGCACCGGCGGCGGTCAGCTTGGCCGACAGCGCCGCACCGATGCCGGAGGCTCCGCCCGTGATGAAGGCGTTCTTGCCGGCGAGTTCAGCTGTATTGGGTGCCATCCGGGAAGAATATCGGCCGGCCGACGGACCCTGTGGCGGTGTACTGGACAGGGTCGAGCGGGCGTTTGCCCTTGACGCCCGTCAATCTTACCGACGAGTCAGTTGTACGGGTCCGGTCGAGCCCATCACGCTTCGGCCGCCGAGCGGTCTGAGACCGCTGGAGTTCACCGGCCGGACCCCTTCCCGAGATGGTGTGCTGTGGGGGGTGGTACAGACCAACAAAATTTTTTAGCCGAACAGCTGCTGGCAACGGTTTAACGAGGGGTAACCACTGGTCGGAGAACCGGTAGTTACAAAAATGTGATTTGTTCAAGTTTGCATGTCCAGCGACGGCCGTCAGGCGAATCTGATGGGCATTTACCTGGTAAAACCGTGGATAGCCGCAGATTTCGGTTATTGTGTCGAGGTCAATTGTTGCTATTCTCTACCCTTGTAGAGAATGCATAAAGAATTAATCACGGCAATATAACCGCGCTTTGCTATTTTTGCGTTCATTGGAAATACGTCTATTTTGCTGCGCAAAGTTTGACACTGGCGCAATATGCTTCTGTCGCGCCGGATACGGCGAGTCGCTTCACTGCTACTAATCGGGGAGATTTGAAATGCGCAGAAGCATTCGAAAAGCCGGGGTCGCGTGTGGCGCGGCCTTTGCTTCAGCGGCGTTGACCCTGTCAACCGCGACAGGTGCATCGGCCGTCACGACGGCAGTGGCCGTCGGCGGGCTGGGGACGCCCGACATGCACGAGGTCGTCATCAATCCTTTGCTCGGCGGAAAGCTGGCGCGGGAGAACGAGGTTCTCGACGGCGTCGAGTGGCCGGCCGAGGCCAAGCGCCCCGGCACCGGCTTGACGCTGGGGCAGTCCATCACCCAGGGCATTGCCAGCCTGAGCGACCACTTCGACGATGCGGTCGCGCGGCTGGAGGCCGGTGAGCAGTTCACCGTCGTCGGATTCTCCGCGGGATCACTGGTCGTCAACGACTTCATGCGGACACTGGCCGAGGATCCCGGCGCGCCCACCAAGGACCAGGTCAAGTTCATCCTGGTTGCGGACTCCAGCCGTCAGAAGCTGCTCGACGGTTCCAGCAAGTACAACCCACAGTACGACTACACCTACCGTCCGGCTGCCGACACCATCTACGACATCGACGTCGTCACCGGCGAGTACGACGGTGCGGCCGACATGCCGGACCGGTGGTGGAACTTCCTCGCCGTCGCGAACGCCATCGCGGGCGGCATCTTCGTCCATGTGCCGATGATGTTCGCCGACTACGAAGCGGTGACGCCCGAGGAGAACATCACGACGGTGGTCAACAGCAAGGGCGGTGTCACCACCACCTATCTGGTTCCCACCAAGACGCTGCCGATCGTCCAGCTGCTGCCGTTCCTGAAGCCGCGGGAAGCCGAATTGAAGGCGAAGATCGATGCGGCTTACACCCGCAACGACGACAGGGTCGCCACGTCGACCTTCGCCGCACGTTCGGCCGCCGTTCCGGAGGCTGTCGAAGAGGTGTCGGCGCCGGTCGAGGACGACGCGGATGTCGAGGACACCACGGACGCGACCGAAGCCGGAAGTGATGCCGGCGACGCGGACGGTTCGCACACCCGGACGACGAAGGCGAGCAAGAACGAGGCCGATGCCGACGCGGATGCCGCAGCATCGACGTCGGACGAGGATGAAGCTGAGGCCGCAGAGGATGCCGACAAGGCGGACTCGGACGCGGCCGAGGGCGACGAGGACGACAAGGATTCCGGCAGCAGCGCGGACTCCGACTCGTCAGGGGACTCGTCGTCTGATGGAACTGGGTCGTCTGACTCCGGCTCCTCGGAGTAGCCTCCCCGAACTCGAGGCTGCCGACGTAGGACGCCCGCCCGAAGCCCCGGCATCCGGCCGGGGCTTCGTGGTGTGCGCGGTGTCGCTCGGGAACGAAGGATCCCAGTGGACGCGGCCGGCGCTCCATACTCTGTCGATCTATTTGCTGTGGGGTACCGTTGTCGACCATGGATGAACCGCAGTACGACGTCATCGTCGTCGGTGCTGGCTTCGGCGGTATGGGGGCTGCCATCCAGTTGAAGAAGATGGGCTACGAGAACATCCTCATTCTCGACCGTGAGGATGACCTGGGTGGGACGTGGCACGTCAACCACTACCCGGGCCTGGCGGTGGACATTCCGTCACCCACCTATTCCTACTGGTTCGAGCCGAATCCACACTGGTCGCGGCTATATGCGCCGGGCTCCGAGCTCAAGAAGTACGCCGAGCACGTCGCCGACAAGTACGACGTCCGCAGGCACATGCGGTTCAACAGCCTGGTCGACGGTGCCGCCTGGGACGAGGACGCGAAGCTCTGGCATGTGGCGCTGTCCGGTGGTGAGACCCTGACCGCACGGTTCCTCATCACCGCCACGGGCTACCTGTCGCAACCCCGCAAGCCCGACATCCCCGGTATCGAAGACTTCGCGGGCCGCATCCTGCACAGCATGGACTGGGACGACAGCTACTCCCCCGCGGGTGACCGCATCGGCCTGATCGGAACCGGCGCCACCGCGGTGCAGTTGATTCCGCAGCTGAGCAAGCAGGCCGCCGAGCTCACCGTCTACCAGCGCACGCCGATCCACGTCGTCCCGAAGGTCGACTTCCCGATTCCGCCGGTGCTCCGCCGATTGTTTGCCCGGCTACCGCTGCTGCAGCGTGCTTTCCGGTGGACGAGCGATGTGAACCTCGAAGCGATGATGATTTTGTCGGTGCTGAACTTCAAGTACTTCCGGCAGCTCAACTCCATCGCCAATCTCACGTCGACTGCGTTGCGGTTCGTCTCCATCCGCGACAAGGCGCTGCGGGCCAAGCTCACGCCGCAGTACGAATTCGGTTGCAAGCGCCCGACTTATTCGAACTCGTACTACCGGATGTTCACCAAGCCGCACGTTCACCTGCAGGCCGCCGGTATCGAACGGGTCGAGGAGGACGGCATCGTCGCGTGCGACGGCACCAAAACCACGATCGACACTCTGGTGCTGTGCACGGGATTCGATTTGTGGGAGGCGAACATCCCGGCCATCGAGATCATCGGCCGCGATGCGAGGAACCTCGGTAAATGGTGGCGTGACAACGGCTTCCAGGCCTACCAAGGCGTCACCATTCCGGCATTCCCGAACTTCTTGAGCCTCGCGGGCCCCTACGCGTCCAGCGGCCTGTCGTTCTTCAACACCGTGGAATACCAGATGCGTCACATGGACCGGTTGTTCGGCGAGGTGCAGCGCCGCGATGCGACGACCTTCGAGGTGACGCCCGAAGCCAATGCGGCTTTCCGCGACCGGATGTCGAAGCTGTTGGGCAAGACGGTGTTCGGGCTCGGAGACTGCTCCCGGTCGCGGTCGTACTACTTCAGTCCGAGCGGAGAGACGCTGGTGCGGCCGGCTTCGACCAATCAAACGAACCGCGAGAACGACAACTTTCCGCTCACCGATTATTCGTTCAACTGAAAAGGCCAGCTCAGGGTCGGTTTTCGCGGAGTACTTCCAGCGATGTGACAGCATGTATTCATGCGGTTGAGGCGGATGTGGAGCGCGATCGGCGCGGCGGCTATGGCAGTCGCCGCAACCATTCCGACGGCAGCCGGGATTCCGTCGGCGAGTGCGCAGCCGTGCCCCGACGTCGAGGTCATCTTCGCGCGCGGAACCGGCGCTCCGCCCGGTCTCGGTTGGCTCGGTAACGCTTTCGTCGACTCGCTGCGAGCCAAGATGGGTGGCAGTTCCGTCGGCGCCTACGGCGTGAACTACCCCGCGAGCTTCGACTTCGACGTCTCCGCCCCGATGGGTGCAGCGGATGCGGCAGGCCGCGTGCAGTGGATGGCCGACAACTGTCCCGACACCAAACTGGTGCTCGGCGGCAATTCGCAGGGCGCAGGAGTCATCGACCTGATCACCGTCGACCCGAAACCGCTCGGCCGGTTCACGCCCACACCGTTACCGCCCCACCTCGCCGACCACGTGGCTGCCGTGGCCGTGTTCGGAAACCCGTTGCGCGACATCCCCGGTGGCGGAGCGCTGCCCCAACTCAGCGGCACCTACGGGCCCAGGACCATCGATCTGTGCGGTCTCGACGACCCGTTCTGTTCCTCGGGTCTCAACTTCCCCGCGCACTTCTCCTACATCAAGAACGGGATGGTCGACGAAGCGGCGAACTTCGTCGCGGGCCGGCTGCGGTGACTGGCGTCGGGCAACTTCACTAGCAAACCTATGCATCCAGTTTGCCCACGCGCGCTGAGATTGCCGGTGGTGCACGAAGAACCCCGGAATCCGGAAATTACGTTTCTAAATCGCGACACATAAATGTGCGCGACGCGTCGCCAGGGCACGGTACGCTGAGGCAATCAGCAAACGGTGCTGGCGTGGTCGACCGGGGAGATGTGCATGGCAAGGGGAGACAAGGCGACGGCGGCTCGTAAGCGCCGGCGTAAAGCGACGGCAGTGGCCGCGGCGGCAGCCGTGCCACTGATGGCGTTCACGGTCGCGGGGCCGGCGGGTCCGGTCGCCACGGCCGAGTTCAACTACTTCCCCGAAGAACCCACGCGGGTTCTGACCCTCAGCCTGTTGCCGGGCGGAAACGACGACGACCTGAGCGGCGTCATGTGTGAATCGCCGCGGACATGCAAGAACGTGCTGTACTCGCGGGCCAATTCGACCGCGGCGGTCGCCACGCTGAACCAGGCGGTGCGCGACGGGACCACTGGCAAACAGATCGTGTTCGCTTACAGCCAGGGTGCGCGGGTGGCGGGGCGGTGGCTGACCGAGAACGCCGGGACGGAGGGCGTCCCGTCGGCCCAGGACCTGAGCTTCGTGCTGATGGGCAATCCGAGCCGGAAATACGGTGGCTCGGACCGTGATTGGGAGACCACCTTCCCGATGACCGACTATCGCGTCATCGACGTGTCCCAGCAGTACGACATGGCCTCGGACTTTCCCGACAATCCCTTCAACCTGCTGGCCCTGCTCAATGCGAACGCGGGCTTCTTCTTCACCCATCAGGACTACGAGACCGTCGACATCTACGACGAGAAGAACTACGTCTGGGTCGAGGGCAACACGACGTATGTCTTCGTGCCCACCGAGAACCTTCCTCTGCTCAAGCCGCTGCGCTGGGTCGGGCTGGGTTTCCTGGCCGATGCGCTGAACGCCCCGCTGAAAGAGATCGTCGAGCGCGCCTACGACCGGTCCTACCTACCGGCGCAGCCGGGGTTGCCGTCCACGCCGGTTCCCGAACCCGAACTGCGGCAAGCGGACACGGTTGACGCGGTGCAGTCGGTGTCGGCCCGCTCCACGGCGTCGCCGTCGGAACCTGCGGCCGAGGACGACGAGATTCAGACCGTCGACGCGAGCGAGCCCGACGAAGCCGATGGGACCAAGGACTCCCCGCCGGATGCCGACAGCGGGGGCGATTCCGCCGGTGACGACGCCGAGGCTGTCGAGGACGACGACGCGGATCGGGACGGTGCTGAAGCCTCCGACGGGGACACCGGGACGTCGGACTCCGCCGGGCGTCATCGCCGGACGCAGAAGAGCGACGCGGACGCGCCCTCTCAGCGCGAGTCGTCGGAACGGCAATCGTCGGCCGGCGACTCCGACGGCGGTGGGACATCCGGCGACAGCGAATAGCCGGTCCGGCGGCGTTGCTTTTTCGTTCGATCGTGCGATGTGCTTGGCTGGCGGTATGGATGTCAGCGGCCTAGCACCGATCGAACAGACCGCGCTTCTCACCGAGTACTGCCGCGCTCTCGACTCGCGCTCGGCCACGCCCATCCTCGGCGATACCGTCGCCGACAGCACGGTGCGACAGATCGACCATGATTTCGCCGGCCTCGGCGCGAGTCCGAGCGTGGTCGCACTGGTGGCGCTGCGGGCGAAAATGCTCGACGAACGCATCCGGGCACACGTGGCCGCGAACTCCACCGCGGTTGTGGTGGATCTCGGTGCCGGTCTCAGCAGCGCGGTGTGGCGGGTAGATCCCCCGGAGACGGTGGACTGGTTCAGTGTCGATCTGCCCGCAGTGATGTCGGTGCGCGAGTCGCTGGTGCCCGCGCATCCGCGGGCACGGTCGGTGGCAGCCAGCGTGCTCGAAACGGACTGGGCGGCCGGCATTCCTGCCGACAAACCTGCGATGGTGTTCGCCGACGGACTGTTCGCCTTCCTCGACCAGGACGCGGTCGTCGGCATCCTGCGGCGGATCACCGAACACTTCGCTTCGGGCGTCATCGCGTTCAACGACTACGGAACGGTCAGCAAGGCCAATCAGATCGTCGGCCGGCTGGCGACCTCGAGCAAGTCGAATTCGCCGCACCGACAATGGAATTTCCCGGGATTCAAGGATGCCCGCACACCGGAAGCGTGGAACCCTGACCTGCGACTCCTCGAGGAGGCCAGCGCGATGCAGCGTCCTGAGGCCGCCCTGTTCCCGGCCGGTCTGCGCATCGCGAGTCGGTTGTCGCGCCGCGTACCGTCGATCGCCAGGAAAGCGCGAATTCTGCAGTACCGCTTCTAGCCACTGCTCTCTGCGACCGACACCGAATCGGTGCTTCGCTGTTGCGGCCTGTGCCGCCGGCGAACCACCGCGCGGCCGCCGCGACCCGGTGTCACCGTGACGCCGCGACTGTGCGGTTTCTCGTCGGGCTCGTCGGTCGGCTCGAGACGGAACTCGCGCAACATGGTGCGCAGCGTGACATCCATTTCCATCGTGGCGAACGACGCACCGATGCAACGCATCATGCCGCCGCCGAACGGAATCCACGCGAAAGGATTGGGCGGGTTGCCGACGAACCGGTCGGGATCGAACTTGTCGGCGTCGGGGAAGCTCTCCTCGGCCGCCATTGCGAGCTGGGTGCTGGCCATGATGGTGTCGCCTTCGGGAATCACCCACTCCCCCAGCCGAATCCGAGTCCTGGCGCGACGCAGGGCGGCGGTCAGCACCGGCCGGGTGCGCTGCGATTCGGCGATCGTCGCCGTCATCAGTTCGGAGCCGCCCGCATCCACCTCGTCCGAGAGACGCTGCAGCAGATCCGGATGACGCCGGATGCGCTCGATCGTCCACGCGAGCTGTGTGGAGGTCGTCTCGTGCCCGGCGACGAGCATCGTCAGCAGCTCGTCGACGATGAAGGGATCCGGAATCGGCTCGCCGTTGTCATAGCGGGCTTGCAGCAACAGCGAGAGCACGTCCCCGCGCTCGGCGAAGTTCGGATCCGAACGGGCGTCCGCGATCAACGAAGTGCAGATCTCGTCCATCCGTCGCCGGTATCGGGCGAACTTGCCGCCCGGGCTCCACGGACCCACGTCGCGGCGCACCACGGACGGCAAAAGCGCGATCTTGGAACCGAATTCGACCGCGGCCGGAATGACGACACGCAGCTCGTCGAGCTCGTCGCCCTTGGCCCCGAACACCGCGCGCAGAATGGTGTTCAACGTGATCCGCATCATCGGCTCGAGTGTTTCGAACTCGACGCCCTCGGGCCACGACGCCATTTCGCGCACCACCTCTTGTTCGGTGATGTCCTCGTAGGCGCGCATGTTCTTGCCATTGAAGGGGGGCAGCAGCAGCCGGCGGCGCGCGAGCAGCTCGTCGCCCTCCAGGTTGAAGATCGAACCGGGACCCAGCACGTCGCCGCCGAGATTGTTCTGCGGCCTCCCGACGAGGTCGCGACTGGTGCTGAAGAGGTCCTTGACGAGAACCGGGTCACTGATCACCACGGTCTCACCGAATACCGGCAGCTGCAGCGTGAACGTCGAACCGTAACGCCTGCCCAGCGCGGCGACCGAACCGTAGCGCGCGGCCAGCACTGCGGCACCCTGGATCAGTTTCGGGATCCGCGGGCCGGGCGGCAGCCGCACGGGATCGGTGGTGGCCGTTGCCATGTCGTCACCCCTTGGTGTCGGGTCGAGATGTGTGTTCGGTGGCTCGCGGGCCGCAGTGGCCCGTCAGGCCATCTCGTAGTGGCTCAGCGGAAAGCTGTCCTGCTCCTTGACGGCCTGACGGATCGACGTCGGGCGGAACAGCGGGGCTTCGCCGGAACTGTTGAACCAGTATGAGCGTGAATTCGCGCAGTTGCCCAGCGTGAACACCGAGTCGTCCAACAGGGTCAGCATCCGGTCGAGGAACTCCGCGTTGGCCTCCTCGGTGACCTCGAAGGTCCTGGCGCCGCGACGCTGCAGCTCGCCGAAAAGCCGATTCATGTGGCGCATCTGGTATTCAACCGTGTCGAACCACGACATCCCCACCCACGCATAGGGGCTCGCCTGGGTCAGCAGGTTCGGGAAGAGCGGCACCGCCAGTCCCTCGTAGGCCTGGAACTTGTTCTCGCGCCACCACTTTCCGAGATCGCGGCCTTCTCGGCCGATCACGGGGACGGCCGGCAGGTTCGACTCCCAAACGTCGAAACCCGTTGCGAGAACCAAGGTGTCGATCGTTCGTTTGGTTCCGTCCTTGCCCACGATGCCGTCGGGGTCGATCCGCTCGATGCCTGCGGTCTCCAGGTGCACATGCGGTTTGTTGAACGTCCGGTAGTAGACATTCGACAGCGTCGGTCGCTTGCAGCCGAAATCGTAGGACGGCGTGAGCTGGCGGCGCAGCCTTTTGTCCCTGATGGCCAGGAACCGGTGCAGCCGTCCGATCGCGGCCGCCGCCCGGTTCACCGGACGGAACTGGCGGAACTTCCACATCGCGATCGTCACCATGATGTCCATGAACATGTCACTGGACAACCGCAGGAACCGTTGCGTGGCAGGAACTTTGGCGAACAGCCGCTGAGCCCGAGGGCCGAACGAGAAGTCCAGCTTCGGCATGACCCAGATCGGTGTGCGCTGATACACCGTCAGTTCGGAGACGTCCTCGGCCAGTTTCGGGATCAGCTGCACACCGGTCGACCCGGTGCCGATGATCGCCGCCCTCTTGCCCTTCAGCGAGTAGTCGTCATCCCACTCCTGGGCGTGCAGCACGGTCCCCGCGAAGTCGTCGATCCCGGCGATGTCAGGCTTTTTCGGCTGACAGAGGTAGCCCGTGGCGAGGATCAGGAACTGCGTCCGCAGCGTCTCGCCGCCGACGAGCGACACCAGCCAGGTCTGGCTCTCCTCGTCCCAGCGGGCACCCTCGACGGTGGTGCCGAACCGCATGTAGCGGCGCAGTTCGTACTTGTCGGCGACGTGCTCAGCGTAGGTCTTGAGCTCCGCACCGGGCGCGTACAGACGCGACCAGTACGGATTCGGCTCGAACCAATACGAATACGTGGTGGACGGGACGTCGACCGTCAGTCCGGGATAGCGGTTGACGTGCCATGTACCTCCGAGGTCATCCTCGCGATCGAGGATGGCGATCTTCTGGTACCCCAGCCGATTGAGCTGGATAGCGGCACCCATCCCGCCGAATCCCGCACCGACGATGACGGCCTCAAACTGCTCCGTGCTCACGGGGCGATACTACGGCCTTTCGTGAGGCCTTTCGTGAGGCCCTTCCGACCCGTCTCAGTCATCGGCGCCGCCGCTGCCTCCGCTGCCGCTGCTGCCGCTGCCACCGCTACCGCTGCTTCCGGAATCGCTGTCACCGCTGTCGGCGGAATCGGTCGAGGACTCGGACTCCGACGCCGCAGCCTTCTTGGCGGCTTCGGCCTCGGACTTGTCGGCCTTCGTGGTCTTGCTGCGCGAGGGAGCGGCCTCTTCCGCGGCGTCATCCTCGTCGGCTGCAGGAGCTTCCTCGGCGGGCGTCTCGGTCTCGGTTTCCTCGGCCGGAGCTTCGGGCGCCTCTTCGGCAGGAGTCTCTTCGGCCGGAGCCTCCTCGACAGGAGCCTCCTCGACAGGGGCCTGCTGGAACTTGTCGAGCAGGTTCTGCACCGCAGTCGAGACGACGTCGGGCTTCTGCTCGTCGGCGTCCTCGGTGGTTTCCGTGGTCGAGTTGGTCTCGGCCTCGGGGGTTTCCTCCGTGGTCTCCTCGGGTGCCAGCTTGGCCAGGAGCGCGTTGACGCTGGTGTCCTCGGTGTCCTCGGTGGCGTCCTCGGTTGCCGGGATGTCGTTGAGGCCGGCCTTCTCGTTCCACTCCGCGATCTCTTCGTCGGTGAGGCCGTCGACCGGTTCGCCGATGTACTTGCCGGTCTTGGGGTCGTACTGATCCCTGACCGACGGCGGGATGTAGGCGCCCGGGTAGACGTCCAAGCCGACCTTCCAGTCCTCCGGCATGAACGGATCGACCTTGTTGCACTGCGGGCACAGGATCTTGGCGAACGGACGCGCGAGGTACGCGAACGGCGTCATCTTCGGATTCCACACGTAGCTCTTCGGCACGAACGGATTCCAGGTCGTGTTCAGGGCGCTGAGCAGGTTCGTGAACGACCCGATCTGGTCTTCCAAGGACGGTGTCTTGATGCCTTCCGGCTTCGACATCAGGTGCTCCCAGAACGACGTCGATTCCTGGAACGGCTCCAGGTGGATCGTCTCGCCGTACCATTCGACCTCGTCACCTTCGAGGCCGAGCTCCTGGCCCCAGAAGCCCTCCACCTTGCTGATCGGGTTGTACTGCGGGGTGATCGGGTCGGTGAAGGTGAAGCCTTCCTTGGCGAACAGGTCCCACAGCATGACCTTGAACATCTGGTCCGTGATGGCCGAGGGATCGTCGCACGGCGGGAAGCCGGTGCATCCGCCGTTCATCGGCAGGTTGGCGCGGGCCCAGTAGTCGGCGATCTCACCCAGGGGGCGGGAGATCGACGGGATCGCGATCAGGAAGTCGACGAATGCCCGCGTCATCTCCGGGTTCGCCGGGTCCCAGCCGAGCACGTTGACCGGGGTGTAGACCCACCAGCTGCCGCTGGCGCGCATGGCCTCGGCGAAGCGGTTGGTTCCCGCGACGGCGTAGTAGGGAATGTTGGCGATCGTCTCGGCCAGGTTGATCGGGATGTAGGACCAGCTCTTGTCGGGCGCGGCGATCGTCGTGTTCTTGATGCGGTCGTCGCGGTCGTACGCCTGCTCGATCAGGTACTGCAGGCCCGGGGTGAGCTCGTCGGCCAGCTGTCCGAGACCGAGCCAGCGCAGCGGCTCGACGATCGGAAGGGTCTTGGAGGGCACGAAGACGTACTCGATGCCGTCTTCGGTCCACGTGCTGTTCTCCTCGGCGTCGATGTCGACGTCCGAATAGCCCTTGCCGAGGTGGTTGGTGAAGAAGCCCATCGTGGCGTTGAGGACCGCCAGCGAGTTCAAGGTGTTCTTCGGCATGTCGACCGTCGGGTCGTACTGCTGCGCGACGTCGATGACCTTGATGCCGCTGTTCTCGGGCCAGCCCTGGCCCCAGACGGTGCCCGAGCCGCCGTACTTGCGGGTGGGGTTGCCGATGACGACGAACGTCAGGTTCTCGGGAGCCGGATATGCCTCGGGGTCCTCGAGATGCTTCTCCAACCACTGCGAGGCGACGACAGCTCCCTCGCTGAAGCCGAAGATCGTGGTCTCTTCACCCGGGTTGCCCGCGAGTGCCGCCCTGAGCGCTTCGACGCCGGAGCCGAAGTATCCGGGGTTCAGCGGGTCGGTCCAGATCGGCACGTACTCGAGCGCGTAGCAGGGGGTGCCGTTGCCGCCGCAGACAGTGCCGTTGAGCTGGTCGGCCATGTCCAGCGCGTCCGGCGACGGGTTGATCGTGACCACCCGCGCGGACAGGGTGACGTCCTGAGTGACCTGCTTGGTGGTGGTGGCGGCACCGAAAGCCGGCGCCGGCGGCGCGATCGGAGCGAGCGCGATCACGCTCGAACCCACAATGGCAAGGCCCGTCGTCATATACGGGCGGAGCGCTGAATGCATGTCGCAACCTTCCAGGTCGTTGCAATGTGATGACGATCCGATCACGGCAGAAGTGAGCGGAGATTATCACAGATTCACACAACGCAAGGAATTGCTGGACGAAATCGAGAACATCGCCGCAACCTGTGAGAGAAAACCGCTCCGGGCGGTGTCGGCCCTGATTTTCCTGGGTGCGTCCGGTGAATGTCACCCTCGGCAAAGCGGGGCGCATACCTCTGATGCGCACCCATGAGCAATCGGTGACGATGCGGTGACAAAGGCAATTGAGCAGCAGAATGTGGCGAGTACGGGTGTTGCAGCTATTTTGCCCCAACGCACTGTGGATAGCTGGTTACGGAACCGTAGCCACGGTGGGCACGGCTCGGCCGGCGGGTTGGCTCACCCGCCTTCCAGCAACATCGGTTGTCGACTGAAATGTGTTACAGAGCCTTTTGCTGGCTGCGTCAATTAGCCACGGACGCCCAGAACTCACCCGTTACATCCGTCGCACCGGCACCAGCCGCGGGGTCACAGACCGCGGGATCGAAGCCAGGAATCGATTCGCTCGGCGACGGCTTCCCACCCCGGTTCGATCATCATGTTGTGGCCCATGCCCGGGAAGAACTCGGGCTCGGTGCCGTAGGCACTGGCTGTCAACCTCACCTCGGCGGGAGTCACCGCCAGCGAGTCTTCGAGCGCGCCGAGGATCAACATCGGCGCACGTACCCGTGCGGGACGGGGTAGGTCGGTGACGCCGTCACGACCCGAACGCGCACTCTCCTCCTGGAGCCTGGCCGCGCACGCCGCGACGATCTCCTCCGGGGTGTGGGGAGAGAAGAACCGTTCCCTCGCCAGTTCTGGTGTGCTGACATACGCCAGCGATCTGCCGGTGGCGGAAAGCGTCAGGAAGTCCCGCGGATGCCGCCGCAACCAGCGGATGCCCGAAGCCAGATAGCCTCGCGGTGGTGCGGACGCCATCAGCACGCCGGCCGGGATGTCCCGGGACTCCAGGAACTTCTGGACGACGAAGCCGCCCATCGAGTGGCCGATCACGACCGGGGGCGTCGGCAGCGTGGCTGCCACCGTCGCGACGTCGTCGACGTAGTCCTTGATCGACAGAGTGCGAAGCGGTTTGTCCGACGGGCTGTTGCCGTGGCCGCGCAGGCTCAGGGCGAGCGCGCGATAGCCCTTGTCCGCGAAGAAGTTCAGAAAATGTTCATCCCAGCACCAGGCTGCATGCCAGGCGCCGTGCACAAAGAGCAGCGGAACCGGATGTGCCGGGCCTGCGCTCCCCTTGTCGATCACCTCGAGCGGCGCGGGTGCCATGACAGGGCCACAACCTTTGCGTTCGAGGGGTGGGATCTCCGGTCGGAGACGAGCACGGAAAACGTACCACTGACCACCCTGCGCCGATCATGTGACAACCGGGGGCCGGCGCTGCGGTAGTACGGTCGCTGATTATGACGTTTCGCGCGCGATCCGCCGTCTCGCCCTTCCGTTTCGGACTGCTCGACGGCATCGTGAACACCCGGATCTCGCCGACCCTGCTGCCATCGGCCAGCATGCTCACAGCGTCGGCGACCGGCGCCGACTCGTTCTGGGTCGGTGACCACATCAACTCGCTGGTGCCACGGTCGGTGGCCACCCCGGAGCATCTCGGCCTGGCGGCGAAACTGGTGCCCAAGGTCGACGCCATCCTCGAACCGTGGACGATGCTCGGGCACCTGGCTGCCCGCAATCGCTTGCGCCGGCTGCGATTCGGTGTCTGTGTGACCGATGCCAGCCGCAGGCACCCGGCCGTCACCGCGCAGGCCGCCGCCACGCTACATCTGCTCACCCGGGGGCGGGCGATCCTCGGGATCGGCGTCGGAGAACGTGAGGGCAACGAGCCGTACGGCGTCGAATGGACGAAGCCGGTTGCCCGATTCGTCGAGGCGCTGGCGACCATCCGGGCGCTGTGGGAGTCCGGCGGCGAGCCGGTGACGCGCGAATCGGAGTACTTCCCGTTGCGGCACGCGGTGTTCGACCTGCCGCCGTACAAGGGTCGCTGGCCCGAGATCTGGGTTGCCGCCCACGGGCCGCGGATGCTGCGCGCGACGGGGCGCTACGCCGACGGCTGGGTTCCGTTCGTCATCTCGCGGCCAGGCGACTATGCGCGGTGCCTCGAAGCGGTGCGCACCGCCGCCTCGGACAACGGCCGCGACCCGATGGCGATCACCGCGGCGGTGAACCGCACAGTGGTCGCGGGGCGCACCCGTGACGACGTCGACGAGGCGCTCGATTCGGTGATCGTGAAGTCGGTGGCGCTGGCCGCGCCGGCCGAAGCGTGGGCCAGGCACGGTGTCGAGCATCCCCTCGGCTCCGACTTCTCCGGCGTGCAGGATCTCGTCCCGCAGACCATCGACCAGGAGACGGCGCTGGCCTACACGGCCCGGGTTCCCGCGTCCCTGATGAAGGAGATCTGCTTTCACGGGACCGCCGACGAGATTCTCGACCAAGTGGCCGAGTGGCGCGACCACGGCTTGAGGTACCTCCTGGTGATCAACGGCAGCCAACTGAACCCGAAACTGCGCAAAGGAATAGCGGCGACGGCGCCGTACACGTCGGTTCTGCGAGGGCTCAAAAAACTCTGAGGTGTTTGCCGCGGAAAGGTCACCGCGGACGCGTGGGCGCTGCCGCACACGGCGCCCTCCGATGCAGCCCTGTCGAACGAGATGGTCCGCGTCCAGACCACTCGATCCGAGGCGGGCGTCGGCGAGGCTGCGCATATCACCGCGAAACCCCGCTGAGCACGGTCAATTTCGCAGGAGCGTCAATATCGGGTGTCCGCCCGCGAAGCGATTCGGCGTCAAGTCCTCGGTGAACGGGCCAGGACGGACGTACGCCGGGCCGATGACCCGCCGGCCACCGCGGTCTGTAGCGACAAAATGCGAATGTTTGCGGAAGGGGTGCGGTGCCGCGCCGGGCACAGGGTATGGTCGTCCGGTCGACCGATGTAACTGTCGGGGGGAAAGTTGGGTGTCATGCGAGTAGCCGTCAAACCGGTCATCACGACCAGCGTGGCCCTGGTCGGGGCGAGCGTCATCGCCGTGACCCCGATCCAGGCGCAAACCTCGACCGTGCGCGTCATCGAATCCGATGTCAGCCTGTCCGCGTCGTCGGTGGCCTATGTGCCGGTCAACATGATCCAGCAGGCTCTCAGCGCGCCGGCGAACATGGTCGCCGCGCTCGATCGGCTCGCCGCGGCGATGGTGATCAGCGGCAGCTGGAACGAGAACCACGCGAACAACCAGTGGGGCTGGGACGAGGCCAACCCGGCGATGTTGAAGGAACTGATCAACACGTTGATCCCGTTCCCGGCCTTCTCGGAGCCCTTCGGCAGGCACCTGAACTGGTGGGCCACCGCGAATCTGCCGATGTACGAGGGCTGCAATTACGACTGCCCCGATCTGCCCGGGATGCTCGACCGGATGTTCAAAGTCCCGATGAGCGAGTTCTACGACGAGGACGGCTACACCTTCCCCGTCGTCAAGACGCCCTTCAACGGCGTGGAAACGCCGTGGTCGGAAGAGACCGTCAAGCTGGATCCCGCCGAACCCATTCGCGCCCTGTGGGATTCGTTGACAGCCGAGCCCACGGGCGTCAGGACCACCACCTGGTGGGAGGTGGTCACCGCGGTCGCGAACTTCAGCGCGGCGATGCAGATCACCGGTCACATGCCGGACTGGGTCGCGGTGCGCGAGATCGAGCGCTTCTTCAAGCACTTCCTGCGCCCACCCGTGGAAGAAGAGGCCGAGGGTACCGAGGGCGCCGGGGGTGTCGAAACCCTGGCCGATGCACCGGATTTGGCGCTCGTCGCGAACACCGTCGCGTCGGAGGGCGAGGCGCTCGGCGGCCTGTCCCCCGCACCTGCGCTGCGCGCAGTAACCTTCGGCGCCACCGGCACGTCCGGCGCGGAGGATTCCGGCGTCGGCGAAGCGGAAGCCCCATCCGGTGCCGACGACACCGTCGCGGAGACCGATGCCGATCCGAACACCGGATCGCACACCGATTCTGACGCCACGTCGATCGTCGACACCGCGACGAACTTCCTCAAGGGCAAGTTCGCCACTGCCCAGCAGGACGAGGCCGAGCTTGAGAAAGCCGACGTCGAGGAAGCCGACGCGGCGGACGACGCCGACGCCGCGCAGGATGACGACGGCGCGGACAACGCGAAGTCCACCGGCTCACGTGGCTCGGCAGGCTCCGGTGGCTCGGATTCGGGTTCGGACAACGATTCCGACTCGAGCGACTCGGGGTCGGCTGCTGGCTCGAGCGGGTCCGGTGGCGGCGACTCCGGCGGCGACAGCTAGCCCGTACCCATCCACGGACGGTTGCCGTAGGTGTTGAGATGCATCACCTCGGCGGCCGGCCTGCGGGTCGTCGGACCGTAGCGGCCGCGCGGCCACCCCAGCGGTACAACGCAACAGGGTGTCACGGATACCGGGAGGCCGAGAGTTTTGCGTGTCGAGGTCACGCTCCACAGCGGCAGCGTGATCAGCGACGCGCCCAGCCCCATGGCGCGCGCCGCCAGCAGCAGGTTCTGCACGCTCGGGTAGATGGAACCGAAGAAACCCGACAGGGCGGCGTGGGGCATCGGCACGAACGGGATGCGGCCGTCCTTGGCGCCGAGACGCAGGCACGCCACGATCAGGACGGGCACCTCCGTGAAGTGGTCGACCTGCCACTGCACCGCGCGAGCCGTCTTGGCCATCGACGGGTCGCGCTTGGACACCCGGCGAATCACCGCGTGGTAGTACAGGTTCCACGCCTGCCGGTACCGCTTGGCGAGCTTTTTCTTCGTCGCGTAATCCTTGATGACGATGAATTCCCAGTTCTGCCCGTTGGCGCCCGTGGGTGCGTGAAGGGCGACTTCGATGCACCTCATCAGAATCTCGTCGTCGATCGGGTCGGGATAGACGCGGCGCACGGCGCGCTGGGTCATCATCACGTCGATCAGCGACATATCGAGGCGCGCAAGGGCTTCCGGCGTCGACGGAGGGGCTTCAGCCATTCTGTGCAATCCAATCCGAGGTAAAGCGTTGAAGTTGCGGGATCTCGGTGACGATCTGATCGCAGATGGCCTTCTCGACTCGGCCCCCCACGATCGGGATCTTCACCTCGACCGTGCCGGTGAAACGGAACTGCGAACCGTCCGGCGCCGCCGCGACCGTGGCGGTTCCCATCCCACTTCCCGGGACGCCGGATGCGGAGATCGTGACCGAGCCCTGCACTGACTCTGCGCCGGTCCGATGCCACGCCTCGGTCCGCACGACAGACAAGGTGCCCCTGAACACCTTTTTCAACGGTCCTGGCAGCAGATCGTTGCGAAGGTCCTGGGTGGTCGACACCGAAACCGCGCCGTCGGCATCCACCTCGAGCCTGTCCAACGTGGTTGCGCCGCCGCCGAACTCGGTGATCCGATCTCGCCAATAGCCTTCGTCGCCGAAAGCGGCGAAGACCTGCTGCACCCCGGCGGGAGAGTCTGTCTGGACGTCAAAAGGTGTGGGCACAGGACGTCCTCAACGCCCGGCGAACAGCCGGTCCGCCAGCCTGCCCGCGAACGCCCGCGCCTGATCCACTTGCGCGGCACTGATATTCGTCTGAGGGATCTTCACACCCAGATAGCGGTCCTTGTACTCGCCCGACCCCAGATAGCTGGTCAGCGACAGCATGGACTGCAGCTGCCCGCCCGGGTACTCGAAATGGATGCTGTCGACGAAGCGGCCGCCCCGCTTGTCGGCGAGTTCGCGGACCGCTTCCAGGTTCTCGCGCCAGTAGCGCCGGCACACCGTGAACACCGCGTAGGGCGTGCCATCGAGCACCGCGGCCTCGTCGGACTCGAGGAAGGACCGCAGCGGCATGCTCACCGTCCGCCACCAGGTCGGCGACCCGAAGATCACGAGGTCGTACTTCCCCGTCCGCACCGCGTCGGGCGTGCGGATCTCGCCGGTCTCGCCCTTGCCCTGCGCCTTGAACACGCTGAACATGTCCGGCCACACACTGCGCATCGGGAATCGGGTGAACGGCTCGGAGTACTGCGGGTCCACGAACTCGATGGGCGCCATGTGCACCTCGCACCCGCGGCCGCGCAACACTTCTGCGGCAGCGTCGAGGACTTTCTGCGTCTGGCCGGTATAGGAGTAGTAGACGAACAGGACCCGGCTCATCGGTGCCCTCCCCTGCGCGCTGCACGCTGTGCCGGTTCGCGTCGTGAATGCACTTCTGCTCCTTCCGGTGTGAGGCTGATTGTTCCCTGGCGGCGTTTACGCATAGCCTCTCCTGCATGACGGACAAGGTTTCCATCGATCTGACCGGACCGGCCCAGACGATGCTGACGACCCTCTATCTGAAAGCTCTGGACGCTGATTTCGAGCGCCCCGTGCTCGGCGACACATTCGCCAAGGAAGCGATCGAGCGCATCGACTACGACTGGAACGATCTCGGCGTCAACGGCGCGTGGGCGCCGATCGTCACCGTCCGCACCGCGCAATACGACATCTGGGCCAAACAGTTCATCGCCGCGCACGGCCCGTGCACCGTCGTGCACCTGGGCTGCGGGCTCGACAGCCGCGTCTTCCGCGTGGACCCCGGACCCGAGGTGCAGTGGTACGACGTCGATTTCCCCGGCGTCATCGAGTTGCGCGAGAAGATCTACCCGGCGCGGCCGAACTACCACCTGCTGCCGACGCCGGCCACGGAACTGTCCTGGCTCGACCAGATCCCGGCGGACAAACCGCTGCTGTTCCTGGCCGAGGGCATCAGTATGTACCTCACCGAGGAGGACGGCATCGCGCTGCTGCGTCGCGTTGTCGAACGTTTCCCGTCCGGCGAACTGCAGATCGACTTCTACAACTGGGTGGGCATCCGGTCGCAGAAGACCCAGACCCTCGTGCGTAAGACCGGGTCCACGCTGTACTGGGCGGTCAACAGCCCCGACGACATCCTGTCCAACGTCCCCGGAACCCGGCTGTTGGCGAGCGTGACGATCTTCACCGCGAGCACCGCGTCCCGCGCGTCGAAACTCTTCAAGGCGCTGGGACGCGCCATTCGCGTTGTGCCGCCGGTCCGTAACGCGCTGCAGTACCACCGCTACGGGTTCGGGCCCGTCAGCTGACATCGGCTCAGCCGACACGAACGGAGGCCTGACGCGCGGCGATGCCGCGCAGCAGCGACTCGATCGCCTGCACGGATTTCTCCGGTTGCGGCCCGTGTGAGTGGTATTCGATCATCAGCCGGCCCGCGAAGATCTTGCTGGTGTAGATCTCGATGCCGGCGCCGACGGCGAAATACAGCTCACCGTGGCTGGCCGCCAGCTCCATCTCGGGAGGCATCCGCATCGGGGGGACGATGCCGTTGTCGGTGAACATCACGACGTCGGGCAGCCCCGGCGGGTTGCCCACGTATTGCGGGCTGAAATGCAGGAAGCTCTGCTGGATCACGCCGTCGGCGATGTCCTTCTTGAAGGTGTCGTTGATGTCGCGGGCGAGGTCGACGACGTCGGTTCCGGGGTTGATCTCGGCGAGGTAGGTGGCGATACCGACGGGGTTGGTGCACTCGGTGGCCGAGACCGGCGGCGAGAGCAGATAGCGTAGATCGACCGGATACACATAGGGCACAGGGATGTTCGGCGTCTCGCGCAGCTGCCACTCCGCCATCAGGATGGCCGCGGACAACAGGCTGTTCAAACCGAGCTTGTTGGCCCGGCAGAACGCGATGATGTTGTCGGTCTCGGCTTCGGAGAGCTTGCAGAACTCCATTGGAACACGTTGCGGCAGAGCCGGGTTGGTCTCCGAGGGCGCCCGCCGCGACGGCGGCACGTCGTAGGCGAACATCGCTGCGAGCAACCGTTCCAGGCCGGACCGCAACTTCTTCTCCACCCCGCGGTTGGACAAAACGGATTCCAGCGACGTCGGCACGGGCGCCACCGGCGCCTGCCGCGTGGTGCCGTTCGTGACGAGGTCGGTGTAGGTCGAGAACAATTCCTCGACCAGGCTGAACTGATGATGGCCGTCGGCCAGGCTGTGGTGGATGTAGAGCGTCAGGTGCGTCTCGTCGTCGCGCCGGGTGAGACGGAGGTGCGTCAGCGCGGCGGTCTGGTCGAACAGCAGAGGCGGTGCTTCGGCGTCACCGCTGAGCTCCACGACCTCCAGCCCCTCGTGCATCAGGTCGTCGAGGACGATCTCCCACTTGCCGTCGGGCAGCTGCTCGAGGTGACCGTTGAGCACCGGATGGGCCTGCAGCAGTGCGTCGAAAGCCTCGGACAGGGCGTCGACGTCGACGGTGCCGCGCACGTGGGCGGCGAGGCCGACGAAGTTCTGCGTCTCGGCGAACATCTCCTCGCTGCGCGCGAGCTTCCTGATGCCCGATGACGGAAACATGAGTACCCAACTCCCTTGAGTGTGTTCGGCGGGTGTCAGCCGCGCTTGCTGGCCTTGCGGTAGCCGATCGCCAGCGGCACCGCGCAGACCGCGCCGATGCCCGCCGCCCACAGCACCGAGAACAAGACCGGTTGTGCGATCGGACCTTCCAGCGACAGGCCCTTCATCGCCTCGATCGTAGTGCTGATCGGCTGGTTCTCGACGAACGGCTGCAGCCACTCCGGGTACTGGTCGAGCGGTACGAACCCGATCGAGAAGAACATCAGGATCGCGATCACGATCTCGGTGGCCTGCGGAGCGATGGTGCTCGAGGAGAACAGCGCCAGTGTCAGCACCGCCGCCGACAGCGCCACCCCGAACAGAGCCGGCATGAAGACCCACAGGATCGCCGCGGGGACGCCCTGCTCGAACCGGAACCCGAGCAGCAGCCCCACCGACATGACGACCAGGGTGATGACCACGATGCGCACGAAGTCGGCGGTCAGCCTCGCCAGGAGCCCCGCCGCGCGGTGCACCGGAACCACCCAGAAGCGGGACAGCAGACCGACTTCGCGTTCCCGCATGATGCCGACCGCTCCGATGATGGAGCCGGTCATCCCGCCGACCAGGGCCACCAGCGGCACCTGGCCGTACAGTCCGCTGTGCCCGGTGACCTGCTCGATGACGTCGCCGAGGACGATGTCGAGAGCCACCAGGAACACCGCGGGCATGACCATCGACTGCACCAGCGTGGCCGGATCGCGGCTCCATCGGCGCAGGATTCGCGCGGTGAGCACCAGGACCTGCGGCAGCAGCCGCTTCGGCGAGTTCTCCCACACCTTCTCGCGGCGGTGCCTGCCGCCGGGGCGGTAGGGCGCAGCGGAGGACGGCTGAAGGGTCATGAGCGCCGCCGCTTCCCGCTCACCCACATGTGCAGGGCCAGCGCGACCACGATGCAGCCGACCGCCCACAGGATGCCGGGGCCCAGCACCGACCACGTCGCCTCGGGCGCCATGCCGGTGCTGTCGCCGGCCAGCGCCTGCAGACCGTAGACCCATTGCGACAGCGGCTGATTGCGCACGAAGCCCTGGATCCAGTCGGGGAACCGTTCGACCGGCTGAAGACCGACCGAGGCCAGACCCAGTGTCAGCTGCGGGATCAGCATCATCGGGGCGGTCGCCTCGGGGTTCTGGGTGGCGATGCCGATGAGGTCGCCGATGATGGCGAGTGCCGCGCCGATCAGAAGGACCAGCCCGACGAAGCCGAGCGCGTGCAGCACGCCGTTGTCGATTCGGAATCCGATCACATACCCGCAGGCCACCGACACCACCAGCGCGATGCAGCAGCGGTACATGCTCGCCGTCATCCGCGACGCCAGCGGGGTGATCGACGGGATGGGCATCGCACGGAATCGCCGGTTGATGCCCTGCACGGAATCGGTCGCCGACCGGAACGCCGCGGAGATCGCCGCGAACCAGATCGCCTGCAGGATGATCAGCGGGGTCAGGTACTGCGCGTAGCTGCTCAGCGGCTGCACCGCGCCCATCATCTGTTTGAGCGGCAGGTAGTAGCCGATCGTGAACACGATCGACCCGACGATCTGCGTGCCGAGCTCGCCGTTGCGCAGCGTCGGGATGATCATCCGGATCGTCAGCACCCACCACTGCTGGATCGCCGACACCGGGGGCCGTGCGGCGCGCGGAATCGCCACCGAACTCGGTGGAATCGCGGTCTGCTCTATCACGCGTACGCGTCCGCGTCCGCCGGGTGCTTCTCGGAGTCGCCCTCGAAGGTCTTCGGGTGGTCCCCGGTCAACGCGAGGAACACCTCGTCGAGCGACGGACGGCGCAGCGCGATGTCGGTCAGGTCGATGTCGGCCTCGCTGAGCAGGTGCAGTGCCTGCATCAACGTGCTCGGTCCGTCCGGTGCCGGCATCGAGATCCTGTCCGACGTGTCGGTCAGCGCTGCCCGGTGCGCGTCGGGCAGCAACGGACCGAGGATTCTGGCGACCTCCGGGATGTCGGAGAGCTGCCGGGGCACGATCTCGCAGTAGGTGCCGCCCGTGCGCTCCTTGAGCTGATCCGCGGTGCCCTCGGCGATGACGGTGCCCTTGTCGATCACGATGATGCGGTCGCTGAGCAGGTCCGCTTCTTCGAGGTACTGGGTGGTCAGCAGCGTCGCGATGCCGGCTTCCTTGAAGTCGGTGACCAGTTCCCAAATCGCCTGGCGGCTGCGGGGATCCAGCCCGGTGGTGGGTTCGTCGAGGAAGACCACCTCGGGCCGCACGACGAGCCCGCACGCGATGTCGATGCGGCGCTTCATGCCGCCGGAGTAGTTGCCCACCGCGCGGTCGCCCGCGTGCACCAGATCGAACTGCTCGAGCAATTCCTGGGCGCGCTGCTTGGCGACCTTCTTCTTCAGGCCCTGCAGACGCCCGAACATCAGCAGGTTCTCGCGGCCCGTCAGCAGGTCGTCCAGTGCGGCGTGCTGGCCGGTGAGCATCAGCGCCCGGCGGACGCCCGCCGGGTCGCTGACCACGTCGTGGCCGGCGATGAGTGCGCGCCCACTGTCCGGCTTGATCAGCGTGGACAGGATGTTGACGGTGGTCGTCTTGCCCGCGCCGTTGGGCCCGAGCAGGCCGAGGACCTCGCCGCGTTCGACTTCGAAGCTGACGTCGCGCAGCGCGGCCACCGCCCCGAAGGACTTCTTGATACCTGCGACGACGACAGCTTTCTCTGAGCTGGACATGCCCGCTCCCCTTCTACCCGCTCACGACAGATCGACCAGCGCCAGCTCTTCGCCGGCTGTGTCGCTGTCCGCCTCGGCCAGCGCTTCCCTGGTGATATCCAGGACCGCAGCCGAATACTGCCGGGCAAAGGATTCCACATCGGTCGGCCCGAGACGGCGATTGTCGTACCACCAGTCGATGTGGAGCACACCGGCGGTGCGGTAGACCCGCAGCTCGATGGCGTGTCCCAGCCCCGGCAACGTGTCCCGGATCGGCATCGCGGTGTCGGCGTCGAACCGCACCGGCGCGTCGTCGGGCTGCTCGGCGGGCACCTCGGGAATGGTTCCGACGTGGGAGAACAGGATGTCGGCGGGCCGCGTCGCGGCCAGCGTCCGCGCCGTCGGCGCGAACAGGTAGCGAAGCAGGCCGTACCCGATCCCGTAATGCGGCACCGCGTCCAGCGTCTCGTGCACCTCGGCCAGTGACTGGGCTGCGCGGTCCGACCTGCGGGCGTTCAGCACCACCGGGTGCAGCGTGGTGAACCATCCGACCGTGCGCTGCAGGTCGACATCGGGCTTGAGCACCGAACGGCCCCGGCCGCCCATGTCGACGGCCACCGCACCCTCGCCGACCGTCGCGGCCACGGTGCGGGCCAGCGCCGCCAGCAGAATCTCCTCGACAGGAAGCCGCAGACGTCTGCGGGCGTCGTCGATCTCACCCGTCTCGGCCGCCGACATCGCCGACGAGACGCGCGCGACGTCACCGGCGCCTGGACGACCTGACGCTTCCGCGCCGGCCACGCTGAGCGTCCGCTTGCCGGCGACCTCCAGCCAGTAGTCCCGGCTCTCCAGGACCGCCGGATGGCTGGCGAGCCCCGCGCAACGCTGTGACCATTCGCGCCAGGAGGCGGCGACGGGCGCGAGCACGATCTCCTCGCCCGCCATCCGCTGGTTGAACGCGGTGAAGATGTCGGTGAGCAGGATGTCGCGAGATGCCCCGTCGTCCCCGGATCCGCCTGCGGTGCCGTGCAGGCTCAGCGCCAGATACGACGCTCCCCCCGAGACACCCTGGACGAACGTCGCCGTCAGCGGAACGACGATCTGGTGTTCGCGGACCTGCTCGTCGAGGAAGCCCAACACCGCCTCGCGCTCCTGCGGGCTGCCCGCGGCCACCCCGTCGGGCAGCCGCCGTGTCACCAGCTCGGTGAACTCGCCCGGCTCGGCGATCGTCTGGTCCCACGTGCCGGAGCGCTCCACCAGATGCACTCTCAGCGCATCGTGCGCCGCGGTGACCGCGCTCAGCACCGCACGCACGTCGGCCTCGCCGACATCGGAGCGCAAGCCGAGGATCACCGGAATGCGCCAGCGGCCGACGTCGCCCAGCCCGTTCTCCAGGAAGTAGGCGACATTCGGCGGTACGGGCGGGTTCACCGAGTCGTCGAGCACCTGACGTGCCAGCCCGCCCTCTGCGTAGCGGGCCGTCAGCACCTTGGCCAGCGCGGCGACCGTCTGGTTCTCGTACAGATCCTGCGGGGTCAGGTCGAGACCTTCGTGGCCCGCGGTCATCGCGACGCTGATCGCGATCAGTGAGTCGCCGCCGATCTCGAAGAAGTTCGCGTTGCGTTCGACGGTGGTGACGCCGAGGCACTGCGCCCAGATCCGCTGCAATGAGGCCTCCACCGTGGAAGCCCCGCCGGCGGCCGCCGGCGCCGCGACGGCGCCCTGGCTGCCCGCACCGGCAGCGCCCGAGCCGTTGGTGACCCATGCCGCGCCGGCGTTGTGCTCGACCCAGTGGCGCTGCCGGGCGAACGGATAGCCGGGAAGCGTGACCAGTTCGTGCGCCACGTCGGCGCCCTGGTCCCAGTCGACGTCGACGTCTGCGGCCCACAGCTGGCCCAACGCCAGCAGGAACGTCTCGTGGTCGCCGCGGTTCTGAGCCTGGTGACGCATCAGCCGCACCGCCCGGTGGCGTTCCGACCACCGAGGGTGGCGGCCCGCCGACGACGTCAGCGTGCCACCGGGACCGACCTCGATCAGCACCCGGTCCGGTGTGGCCAGCAGCGCGTCGAGCTCGTCGGCGAAGCGGACGGTGGCGCGGATCTGGCGGGCCCAGGTGGCGGGGTTGGTCGCCTCGGCCGCCGTCATCGTGGTTCCGGTGATGTTGGACAGCAGCGGGATCTGCGGTTCGTGCAACGTCACCCGCGACAGGAACGCGCTGAACTCGGCCACCACGGAATCCATCAAGCGGGAATGGAACGCGTGCGACGTGCGCACCCGGCGCGCCGCGATCCCCTTCTCGGCCAGACCGGCCTGGAACGTGCGGATCGCCTCGTCACTGCCCGCGACGACGCAGCTGCCCGGATCGTTGACCGTCGCGATGTCGACATCGGCGGTGAGGTATTCGGCCACCGCTTCGGGGCTCAGCGGCACCGCGACCATCACACCGCGGGGAGCGGCGTGCATCAGTTTGGCGCGCATCGACACCACCTTGACGGCGGTCTCCAGGTCGAACACGCCCGCGATGGTCGCCGCCGGGTATTCCCCGATGCTGTGCCCGGCCATGATCGCGGGCTGCACACCGTAGGACTGGATCAACTTTGCCAGCGCGTACTCGACGGTGAACAGGGCGGGCTGGGCACGGTCGGTGTGCTCCAGATTGCGGCCGGCGCCGTCGAAGATCTCGGCCTTGAGGTCGTACCCCATCTCGGTGCTGAACAGGGTTGCGCACTCGTCGAAGTGCCGGGCGAACACCGGCTCGCTGTCGTAGAGGCCGCGCGCCATGCCGATGTGCTGGGCGCCCTGCCCCGGGAACAGGAACGCGACCCTGTCGGTGGAGCGCTCACCGTCCGGCAGGCCGGCGCCGACGAAGACGTTGTCGGTCACCCCGTCTGCCAGAGAGGCCGACAGGACGGCCGCGGCGTTCTGCTGGTCCTGCACGACGGCGGCGAGCCGGACCGGGTCCTTGCGGCGCCGGGTCAGCGTGTACGCCGCGTCGGCGAGGCTGACCTCGTCGCCCTCCCCCAGCTCGTCGGCCAGGGCCGCGCGCGACTGATCAAGCGTCTCTTGCGTTTTCGCCGACAGCACGAGCACCTGCGGGCGCGCGGGGACCGGTGCGGGGGCCGGCCGGTTCGGCGCTTCCTCCAGGATGACGTGGGCGTTGGTGCCGCCGACGCCGAACGAGCTGACGCCCGCGCGCCGGATACCGTCGGACTCCCACGGCCCGTACTGGCTGCGGATGCGGAACGGCCCGCGGTCGATGTGCAGCTCGGGATTGGGGCTGGTGTAGTGCAGCGTCGCCGGAATCGCCTTGTGCTGAAGGCACAGGATCGCCTTGATGATGCCTGCGATGCCCGCGGCCGTCTCGAGGTGACCGATGTTCGACTTCACCGAGCCGAGATAGCACGGCGCGTCCCGGGTTTCCTCGGCGAGGTCGAATGCCTGTCGCAGACCCTCGATCTCGATCGGGTCGCCCAGCGGGGTGCCGGTGCCGTGCGTCTCGACATACGTGATCGACGAGGCGTCCACCCCGGCGATGGCGTGCGCCTCGGCGATGACCTCGGCCTGGCCCAACGCATTCGGGGCCGCGTACGTCATCTTGGTGGCGCCGTCGTTGTTGAGCGCGGACCCGCGGATGACGGCGTGGATGCGGTCACCGTCGTCGACCGCGTCCTGTAGCGCTTTCAATACCAGGACGCCGACACCGCTGCCGAACACGGTGCCGTCGGAGCGCACGTCGAACGGCCGGCACTGGCCGGTCGGCGACACCATCGACCCCTGGGCATACCAGTAGCCCACCTTGTTGGGGATGCGCAGCGACGAGCCGCCGGCCAGTGCGATGTCACATTCACCGTTGAGGATCGACTGGCAGGCCAGATGAATCGCAACCAGCGACGACGAGCACGCCGTGGCGACCGAGAGCGCCGGGCCGCGCAGATCGTAATGGTGGGCCACGCGAGTTGCCAGGTGGTCTTTGTCGTTGGACAGCGACAGCGCCACCATGTCGAAGCTCGCGCCCTGCCCGATCACCATCATCGGGTCGTAGTTCGACATCAGGTTGTGCAGCAGGTAGCCGCTGGTCGAGCTGGTGCCGAACACGCCGACGGTGGCTTCGAGCCCCTTCGGGTCGTAGCCGGCGTCCTCGAACGCGTGGAACGCGGTCTGCAAGAACAGCCGGTGCTGCGGGTCGAGCGCCCTGGCGTCATACGGGGTGAACCCGAAGAAGTCCGCGTCGAACTCCTCGATGCCCGACATCAGCGCGGCGCGGCGGATGTAGGACCGGTTGGCCAGCGCCTTCTCGGTGACACCGGCGGCGAGCAGATCGCCTTCGGACAGGTCGACGATCGACTCGACACCGTCGCGCAGGTTGCGCCAGAACTCCGACACCGACGCGGCGCCGGGAAACCGTCCGGCCATACCGATGACCGCCACGGCGTTGTCGGGCAGTTCGTCCGTCACGATCGTGGTCCCACCTTCCGCCGCGATGCGGCCCGTTGGCGCGCGGCGGCACGCTGCTGTGCCCGGTCGCGCAGAGCATTGGGACGTTCGGAGCTGTCCTCCTCGGCAAGCCCGAGCTGCCGGATCAGGTCGAGCGCCACATCGCCCAGTGTGGCCCCCTGCAGCAACAGCGCCACCGGCGGCTCCACCCCGAAATCGCCGCGGATGGTGTTGCGCATCCGCACCGCCATCAGCGAGTCCAGCCCCATCTCGGTCAGCGGCTTGGCCGTGTCCACCGCGTTGTCGTCCGAATAGCCCATGACGCCGGCGATGCGACGGCGCAGGCGCGCCACCACCACGCGGTTGATCTCGGCGGCGTCGAGGTTCTTGAGGGCGTCGGCGCCCTCCCAGTCGTCGTCGGCGTCGTCGACGTCCAGCTCTCCGACCAGGTCGGCGAAGAAGCCGATCTGACGGATCTCCGGGAACGCCGCCGCGGCACGGTCCAACCGCAGCCGGGCGATACCGACCTGCGAAAAGCCTGCGGCGAGAACGCCGCCCAGCGCCTCGATGCCCTCGTCGGGGCTGATCGGGTCGAGCACCGAGAAGCGCAGCGAGCTCGCGAGGCCGACGTCGGCCCACTGTCCCCAGTTCACGGTCGTCGCGGGCAGTCCGGCGGCCTTGCGCCAGCTCACCAACGAGTCGAGCCAGGCGTTCGCGGCCGCGTAGGCCGACTGGCCGGGAGAACCGAGCAACGACGCCACGGAGGAGAACCCGACCCACCAGTCGAGGTCCCTGCCCGCCGCGGCCTCGTGCAGACGCCACGCGCCCAGCGCCTTCGGCGCCCAGATCCGCTCGACGCTTTCGCGGGTGAGGCCGACGACGAGCTCGTCGTCGAGCACGGCCGCCGAGTGGATCACGCCGCGCAACGGCTTGCCGGTCTCCTCGGCGGCCGCCACGAGCCGGGCAGCGGTGTCCGGCTGGGCCACATCGCCGGTGACGACGGAGATCTCGGCGCGGTTCGACAGTTCGTCGAGCACGGCCTGGGCCTCCGGCGACGCGGCGCTACGGCCGTTGAGCACCAGCCGTCCCGCGCCGTGGTCCACCAGCCAGCGCACCACGGCCAGACCGACACCGCCGAGGGCGCCGGTGACGACGTAGGAGCCGTCGGCACGCACCACGAGGCGGCCCGGTGCGGACGGAAGCACGGCCCGCGCAAGCCGTTCGACGTGGCGGGTTCCGCCGCGCCAGGCGATGACGTCATCGGTCTCGGCCGCACCGGTCGACGACTCGATCTCGGTGGCCAGGATCTCGCCGGTGTCGCCGTTGCCGACGTCGACCAGTGTCGTCCGCAGGTCTGGGTGCTCGTAGGCGAGCACGCGGATCAGCGCCTTCAGACTGCCGACGCCCGGGTTCCCGCCGCCGTCGGCGTCAGTGACCACCAGGCCCCCGCGGGTCACCACCCACAGGCGCGGCGGCTTACCGTGCCAGCTCCCGACGATGGTGCGCACCGTCGCGGCGATCTCCCACAGCGCGTCCTGCGCCGCCTCGACACTGGCGACCGCGTCGTTGCCGTCGAACGCAGGCAGGTCCACCAGGACGACGACGCCCGCAGGCGGCAGCGCGGCGTCGGACGTGGCCGACGCGAAGGCGTCACGTGCGGCGGTTTCGTCGCCGAGGTCGGCGGTGACCACCCGGCGTTGCGCGTCGCTGAAACGCTCGGAGAACTCGTCGGCGGCCGACCGGCCGTCCGCTCCAGAAGCCAGCACCAGCCAGCTCCCGGTCGCCGAACCTGCCGCAGGCGTCGGCTTCTCGATCCAGCGGGAATCGAAGATCTTCTGCGACAACGGAAGTGGCACCGTGCGGCGCTGAATGCGCTTTAGCGCCACGTCGTTGACCTGGGCCAGCACGGTGCCGGTGTCGTCGGTCAGCGTGACGCGACCGACAGCGTCGCCGCTGTCTTCGGAGACGCTGACCAGCTCGGCGCGGCACTTCGCGCGCCGGCCGATCTCACCGAACACCCGGATCGACGCGAAGCCCACAGGCAGATAGGTGACGTCGTTGGCGTCCGAGAGGGACTCATCGCCCAGTGCTGCGGCCAGCCCCTGCAGTGCCGCGTCGAGCATCACCGGATGCAGCGCGATGCCCCGGTGCGGGGTCGCCTCGTCGGGCAGCACGATCTCGGTGTCGGCCCTGCCGTTGGAACGCACGATGCGCGTCAGCGCCGCGAAGGCCTGTGCGTGGTGGGCGCCGGTGCGACGCAGGGCGGTGTAGAAGTCTGCCGGTGAAACCGGGGTGCCCTCGCCTGACGGCGCTTGTTTGGCCGGTGCGGCCGGCTGAGCCGGTTTGACCGTGCCTGCCGCATGCCGGGTCCACGACCCCGCGTCCGAGCGGGAATGGATCTCCACCCGCGAGATGCCGTCGTCACCGGTGATCACCTGCGTTGTCAGCTTCGTGTGCTCGTCCAGCGGAAGCATCTGCTCGACCTCGACCGAGACCTCGACGCCGGTAGCGGGCAGGCCCAGTGCCTCCTGCGCGGCGGCCAGAGCGATCTCGGCGAAGCCCGCGCCCGGCATGACCGGTAGGCCGTGCACGATGTGGTCGGCCAGCCACGGATGGGCGTCGAGTCCGACGTCGGACTGCCAGACGTGGCCCGCGCCAGCGGGCAGCTCGACGTGCAGGCCGAGCAGCGGATGCGCACCCGAGAACTGGTGGTTCCCCGAGCGGTCGGCCATCCAGTACGCGGTGTGCTGCCACGCCGTTGCAGGGACGTCCACGACACGTCCGCCGCTGCCCTCCGGGGCCTTCGCCGCGGGCGGCCGCACCGCCGACCGTTGCGCATGGAAGGCGACCGTCTCGGGGTGGTCGCGGTTCACGGTGCCGCCGACATGGAACTTGCGGCTCGTCGACTGCGCCGCGAGCGTGTCCGAGATCGCGTGCGAGAGCAGGGGATGCGGACTGATCTCGATGAAGTTGCTGTTGTCCGCGCTGGCTTCGTGCACCGCCTGGCTGAACCGGACCGGGTTGCGCAGGTTGGCCGCCCAGTAGTCGGCGGTGTACATCGGCGCGGACCCCGTGTAGGCGACCGTCGACACCAGCGGGATCTTCGGTGCGGCCGGGGTCAGATAGGCCAGCGCCTCACGCAGCTCGGGCAGCACCGGGTCGATGGTCGGGTGGTGTGACGCCACATCCACCTCGACGCGGCGGGCCAGCTTGCCCTGCCCGTCGACGATCGCGATGAGCTCGTCGACCTGGTCCGGCGGGCCCGCGACCACGGACTGCTTCGGGGACGCATACACGGCGATCGTCACGTCGGGCCGATCGGCGATCAGCTTCTCGGCCGCCTGGGCGTCGAGCTCCAGCAGCGCCATGGCGCCCTGCCCGGAGAGGCGCTTCATCAGCCGCGTGCGGGTCGCGATGATGTCGAAACCCTCGGCGGGAGTGAGGACTCCGGCGACCACGGCGGCGGTGGCCTCCCCCATCGAGTGACCGATCACGGCGTCGGGCTCGACACCGTAGGAGCGCCACAGCTGGGTGAGCGCCAGCTGCATGCCGACGAGCACCGGCTGGATGCGGTCGATGCCGGTGACCGGCTCGCCTGCCTCCAGAGTCTGGCGCAGCGAGAAGCCGACCTTGTCGACGAACGCGGGCTCCAATTCGTCGATCGCCGCGGCGAAGGCGGGCTCTTCGGCGAGCAGTGCCTTGCCCATGCCCGCCCACTGGGCGCCCTGACCGGAGTACAGGAACACCGTTCCCTTGCCGACCTTGGCGTCGTGCGCACCGATCACGCCCGGGGCCTGCTGACCGGCGGCCAGCGCGCGCAGTCCGGTGACGGCTTCGTCGTGGGTGCGGGCGCAGACCGTCGCGAGGGTGTTGTAGCGGCTGCGGTGGTGGTTGACCGTGTGCGCGACGTCGGTCAGCGGAACCGTCGCACCGTCGGCTTCGAGCCAGTCGGCCAGCGCCTTCGCCGACGCGGCGAGGCGGGCGGACGTCTTGCCGGACACGACGAGCGTGGCCACCTTCGGCGCGGGATCGACGCTGACGGGCGCCGGTTCGGGGCCCTGCTCCAGCACGATGTGGGCGTTGGTGCCGCCCATGCCGAACGACGACACCGCGGCGCGGCGAGGATGATCGGTCTTGGGCCAGTCGGCCCTCTCGGTCGGCACGAACAACCGGGTGCCCGACGGGTCGATCGTCGGGTTCCACTTCTCGAAGTGCAGGTTCGGGGCGATCGCGCCGTGCTGCAGGGTCAGCACGGTCTTGATGAAGCCGGCGATCCCGGCGGCGGCCTCGAGGTGGCCCATGTTGGTCTTGACGGCGCCCAGCGCACACGGGGTGTCACCCTTGCCGTAGACGGCGGCGAGCGCGTCGAACTCGATGGGATCGCCCAACGACGTTCCGGTGCCGTGGGTTTCGACGTAGTTGACGGTCCCGGCGGCGACGTCGGCTGAGCGAAGGGCCCGCGCGATGACGTCCTTCTGCGACGGCGCGTTCGGCGCGGTCAGGCCGTTGGAGCGGCCGTCCTGGTTGACCGCCGAGCCGCGGACGACGCCCAGGACGCGGTCCCCGTCGCGGACCGCGTCGGTCAGCCGCTTCAGGACGACGACGCCCGCGCCTTCGCCACGCACGAAGCCGTTGGCGCGGGAATCGAACGCGTAGCACCGGCCGTGCGGGGACAGCATCCCCCACTTGCCCAGCGCAAGTTGGGTTTCCGGCCGCAGGCTGAGGCTGACACCGCCGGCGAGCGCGAGGTCGCTCTCCCGCATGCGCAGGCTCTGGCAGGCCAGGTGAATCGAGACCAGCGACGACGAGCACGCCGTGTCGACCGCGACCGCGGGCCCCTTGAGCCCCAGCAGGTACGCGATGCGCCCGACGGTGACGCTGTGCGCGTTGCCGGTCGCCGAGTACGCGTCGATGGTGTCGGGATTGCCTGCCGAGGCGCTCTGATACTCGTTGTAGTAGACGCCGAGCATGACGGCGCCGCGGATCTCACCGAGGGCATCGGGTGCCAGGCCGGCGTTCTCCAGAGCCTCGTAGGCGACTTCGAGGACAACACGCTGCTGCGGGTCCATCGCGGCGGCCTCGCGCGGGGTGATGCCGAAGAATTCGGCGTCGAAGCCCTGCATGTCGTCGATGTAGGCGCCCCACTTCGACGGCATCCTGCCGGGCGCCGTCACGTCGGGGTCGTAATAGGCGTCGCCGTCCCAGCGATCGGCGGGCACCTCGGTGACCGCGTTCGTGCCGGACTCCAACACCTTCCAGTAGTTCTCGGGGCTCGTCGCTCCGCCGGGGAAACGGCACCCGAGACCGACGACCGCGATCGGCTCGGCGCCGGCCACCCGGGAAGCCTTCTCGAACTGCTCGGAGAGCTTGTCGCGCTGTTCGGCCGACATGGCCGAGATCCTGTCGAAGGTGGTCTTCATCAGTTTGAGCCCTCACTGCCGGCACTTGCCGACTCGACGGAATCAGATTCGATGCTGTCGAACAGCTCGTCGAGCAGGCCGAACGAGTCGTCGTCTGCGGTGTCCTCGGTGACCTCCGGCTCGACCTCCGCGGGGGGTTGCTGCGTAGGCGCCAGAAGGTCGGCGACGAAATCCGACATCTGAGCGATCGACGGGTGGTTCCACAGCATCGTGGCGGACAGGTCCACGCGGACCAGTTGCTTGGCGTCGCGGAGCAGGTTCATCGCCATCATCGAGTCGAGGCCGAGCTCCGGGAACGGCATGTCGACGTCGACCGCGGCGTCCGGCATCCCGAGCTCGCGGGCCAGGATGGCGCGCAACCGGGTGCGCAGCTCCGCCACGGTCTGCTTCCGGTCCATGGCCGACCAGTCGATGAACTCTGCTGCGGCCGAACTGGTTTCGACCACCGGGGCGGGTGCCGACTCGACAGGCGCGTAGGTGAGCCCGCGGACGTCGACCCACGTGGCACCGTCGGAACCGGTGACGAGGACGTCGACGACCAGTGAGTCGCCGCTGCTGTCGCGTCTGAACACCTCGATGACACCGCGCGAGCCTGCCGTCGCAGAGACCGCGAGGGTCTCGGCGCCCGCGGGCAGCAGCAGCTGGGCGTTGTCGGCGTCGGCGAGTCGTGCGACGTGCACGGCCGCGTCGACCAGTGCGGCTGTTGCGGATTCGGTCGGCTCGGGCAGTTCGACATCGGCGCGGGCACCTGCGACGGTGGCCGCGCACTCGGTGACCGTCCATTCGAACGGCTGCCCCTCGACGCCCCACGCGCGCTGCATGTCCGAGATCGCATTCCGATCGATCGCCTTGCCGCTCACGGTCTGATCGCCGGTCACGGTGCCCTGCGGGGCCGCGGACAGCTGCGCACTCGCGTGCCGGGTCCATCGCTGCTCGGGGCTGTCCGGCGCCGAGCTCGACCACACGGTCAACGCGCCGCCGTCGGCCACCACGTGGATGACCCTGGGCTGCTCGGCGACGATCGGATACTCGAACCGGACATCGCCGACCGCTGCTCCGTCGAGCTGTGCGGCGGCCGCCGAAAGCGTCTGCAGCAGAACCGAAACCGGAACCACCTCGACGCCCCGCACCCGGTGCGCCACCGGGTAGGACCGTTCGCCGGGCAGCAGGCGGGCCCGCCACACGTGCTCGTGCGGCGTTCCGGAGACCGGCTCGCCGAGGACGGTGCCCCATGCCGGCGGTGCGACCGCGTCGAGGTCGGCGATCTCACCGAGCGGAGTCACCAGATGGTCGAGCACCTTGACGGCGGCCCGCATCCGGTAGGCGTCGGCCAGGCGCCCCCAGTCGGCGCCGGCCACCACGGTGTGCACCGCGGCGTCGGGGCTCAGCACGGCGGGAAGCATCGTGATCGCCACGTCGTTGGGCATCGGCTCCAGGCCCGCCGCCTTCATCTGCGGCTGGGCGTCCGCCCAGGACTTCCACAGGCCCCAGTCCACGACCGTCGCGGGCAACCCCAGCGCGCGCCGCGCATAGGCGAACGCGTCGGCGAACGCGTTGGCGGCGGTGTAGTGCGCCACCGCCCGCGAGCCCAGCAGACCGGTGATCGACGAGAACAGCACGAACCGGCGCACCGGAAGGCGCAGCGAGAGCTTGTGCAGCACCGTCGCGGCGTCGACCTTGGATCGGAACATCGGCGTCAGGTCGTCGTCGGTCATGTCGGTGAGCAGCGCCTCACCGCCGGCGAGTGACGCCAGGTAGATCCCGTCGAGCGGGGGCAGGTCGGCGCCGAAGCGCGCGAACACCTTCGCCATCGACGCCTCGTCCGCCGCGTCGGCCGCGACCTCGACCAGCGTGGTGCCGCCGGCCGCCAATTCCTCGGCGAGCTCAGACAATTGGCCGCCGCCGCGGCGGGACGCCGCGACGATCGTCGACGCGCCCATCTCGGCGAGCTGGCGGATCAGGTACGGGCCGACGTTGCCGGTCGCGCCGATGACGAGGTGGCTGGTGCCGCTCTCCAGCCGGGTCAGCGACACGGCAGGCAGGGCGCGGGGTTCGAGCCGGGGCACGCGTCGCTCGCCGCCGCGGTACACCGCTTGATCGTCCCGGTCGGTGGTGTTGACGACGGATGCCTCGGCGCGCAGATACACCGCCAGCAGTTCCGGCGGCAGCGTCTCGTCAACGTCGACGAGGCCACCCCAGAACTCGGGGTGCTCCAGCGCCAGGGTGCGGCCCTGCCCCCACAGCACCGCGTGCGCAGGATGGGCGCGGTCACCCTCGGTGACGGGCTGCGCGTTGCGGGTGACGATGAACAACTTCGGCGCGTCCGCGGTGCCCGCGAGTGCGACGACGAGGCGGCGCAGCTGATGGAACGCGTCGTAACTCGGTGCGGCGTCGAAACGAGCCGACGACGTTGCGGGTGCGTAGACGACGTGCTGCACACCGGGCAGCGCGGCGCGGAGCGCGTCCGCGTCGTCGAGCACCGACAGCGGCAGGGCCTGCGAGCCGGGGCCCAGCAGCTCCGCGAGGCCGTCGTCGGCGCCGAGCACCAGCCAGGACACCTCGGCGTCGCCCGGGGGCAGTTCACGCACCGGCCAGGCCAGCTGGTGGAACCATTCGTGCTGCTCGCCTGCGGCCGGCGGCACGTCAGTCCGCTTGTGCGGCAACGGTTCCTGTGCGGCGGTGTGGATCCAGTGGTGCGCGTGGTGCCACGGGGTGGCCGGGAGCTGCACACGCGCGCCCCGTTGCGGCGTCTTCGGCGGCCGCACCGCATGGGTGGCATTGAGGTTCGTATGGAACGTGACCGTGTCGTTGGCGTCGCGCTGCAGCGTGGCGATGCTGCGGTGCGGGCCCGTGAGCGTGTCCTTCACCGCATACGCCAGCAGGGGATGCGGGCTCACCTCGACGAAGATCGACTTGTCGGCGGCCGCGGTGGCGACGGCGCGCGCGAACCGCACCGGGTTGCGCAGGTTGGCCACCCAGTGGTCGGCGTCGAAGATGTTCGTGCCGTCGGTCGGGCGCTGATCGGTGGTGACGATCACCGGGATGGCCGGCTTCTGCGGCTTCAGACCGGCGAGCTCGCTGCGCAGATCGTCGAGGATCGGGTCGATGATCGGGTGGTGCGAGGCTACGTCCACGTCGACCCGGCGGGCCAGCTTGTCCTGCGCGTCGACCACGGCGATCGCGGCGTCCACCTGATCGGGTGGGCCGGCGATCACCGTCTGGTGCGGCGAGGCGTAGACGGCCACGGTCAGACCCTCGTAGCCGGCGATCAGCTGCTCGGCGGCTTCGGCGTCGAGCTCGAGGAGCGCCATGGCGCCCTGGCCGGACAGCCTCTTCATCAGCCGCGACCGCGTGGCGATGACCTTGAGGCCGTCGGCCGGGCTCAACGCGCCCGACACCACCGCGGCGGTGACTTCGCCCATCGAATGACCGATGACGGCATCGGGCGTGACGCCGTACGACTTCCACAGCGCGGTCAGCGCCAGCTGGACGCCGACCAGAACCGGCTGGATGCGGTCGATGCCGACGACGGTCTCGCCGGAGGTCAGCACGTCGCGCAGAGAGAAGCCGGCCTGGGCGACGAAGTCGGGTTCGAGCTCGTCGACCGCGGCGGCGAACGCCGGTTCCTCGGCCAGCAACCGCCGGCCCATGCCCGCCCACTGGGAGCCCTGGCCCGAATACAGGAAGACGGTGCCCGTCCCGAGCGCCGGGTCGTTGGGGCCGACCACCCCGGGTGCCGGGTACTCCCCCGCCAGCGCGCGAAGCCCGGCGACGGCCTGCTCGCGGTCGGCCGCGGCGACGGTCGCGAACCGCGGGTACTGGGCGCGCCGGTGGTTCAGCGTCTCCGCCACATCGGCGAGACTCAGCCCGGCCGACTCGGGCGACTGCAGCCAGTCCGCCAGCCGACCGGCCAGCGACGCGATGCGTGCCGGCGTCTTGGCCGACACCACGAGTGTGCTCACCGGTGGTTCCGGTTGCGCCGCAACAACGTCGGTCTCGGGTGCCTGCTCGACGACGATGTGGGCGTTGGTGCCGCTGACGCCGAACGACGACACGGCGGCACGGCGGGTCTCGGTGGCGGGCCAGTCGAGCGGCTCCGAGGCGATACGGAACTTCTGCGCGCCCTCGCCCGCCTGCGGGGTGAGCTTCTTGAAGTGCAGCTGCTTGGGGATGGCGCCGTGGTGCACGCTGAGCACCGTCTTGATGAAGCCGGTGACGCCTGCCGCCGACTCGAGGTGGCCGAGGTTGGTCTTGACCGAGCCCAGGATCAGCGGCGCCGACTCCTTGCGGTCGCCGTAGACGGCCGCCAGTGCATCGAGTTCGATCGGGTCACCCAGCGAGGTGCCGGTGCCGTGCGCCTCGATGTAGTCGATGTCCGACGGTTCGAGCTTCGCGGTCTGCAGCGCCTTGCGCATCAGCTCCTGCTGCGCCGGGCCGTTGGGCACGGTCTGGCCGCTGCTGGCGCCGTCCTGGTTCACCGCCGAACCCCGAACGACCGCGAGCACCCGGTCACCGTCGCGCACCGCGTCGGAGAGCCGCTTGAGCACGACCACACCTGCACCCTCGCTGCGGACGTAGCCGTTGGCGTCGGCGTCGAACGTCTTGCACAGGCCGTCCGGGGCGAGCATCCCCCAGCGGGAGCACGCGATGTTGTTCTCCGGCGACAGGATCAGGTTCACCCCGGCGGCCAGCGCGTGGTCCGATTCGCCGCGGCGCAGGCTCTGGCAGGCCAGGTGGATCGACACCAGCGAGGACGAGCAGGCGGTGTCGCTGACGACGGCGGGGCCGCGGACGCCCAGAAAATAGGAAAGCCGGCCCGCCGCGAAGTTGGGGGCGTTGCCGAACGGGATGTAGGGATCGATGTCCTCGGGGGCCAACCTGCCGACGACCGAGTGGTAGTAGTCGTTGGTCGTCATGCCGATGAACACACCGGTCGACGTGCCCCGCAGCGTGCGCGGATTGATGCCGGCGTTCTCCAGCGCTTCCCACGTCACCTCCATCAGGAGGCGCTGCTGGGGATCCATCGCGGCGGCTTCGCGCGGGGCGATCGAGAAGAACTCGGCGTCGAATTCGTCGGGCTGCCAGGACGTCAGGAAGCCGCCCTCGCGGTTGCAGATGGTGCCGGGCACGGTGTGGTCGGGTGAGTAGAACTGGTCGGCGTCCCACCGGTCGGCCGGCACCCGGATGACACCGTTCTCACCGTCGGACAGGAACTTCCAGAACCGGTCTGCGTCGTCGACGCCGCCGGGCAGCCGGCAGCCGATGCCGACCACGGCGATCGGCTCGTTGTCGGCTTTCTCGGCGACCGCCAGACGGGCCGTCAGGTCGTCGATCTTGCGCAGGGCTTCGGTGATGATCGCCCGGCGATCCGGCGATGCAGGCGAACCTGACGCAGCAGTCATCTCAGTCAACTCAATCTTTCCGACAGTCTCGCCAGCAGCTCTTCCTCGGCGAGGTCGTCGTACGCGTCATCAGCCTCGTCGCTGATGACCTCCCCACCCTCGTTACCGGCGGTCTCGATTATCTCAGGAAGTACCGACGCCAAATAATCGGTGAGCGCTTCGACGGTCGGATAGTCGAACACCACGGACGCGGGCAGTGCCTCCCCGAGGTTTTCGCTCAGCGAGCGCTGCAATGTTACCGACATCAGCGAATCCATTCCGAACTGGAAGAAGCCCACCGTCGGATCCAGCGTGTGCGCCGAGGCGAGCCCCATCACCGCGGCAACCTGCGCGATCACGAAATCGGTCAGCAGATCGATGCGATGGCCGGGGTCGGCGTCTTTCAGCTCCTGGCGAAACTTCGTATCGCCGGTGAGCGGCTGACTCTGGGCGGCCTCGCCGGCGAGCAGGTCATCGAGGATGTGCAGCTGTGCCCGCGTGTGGTACGCGGCGGCCAGACGCGGCCAGTCCGCGGCGACGACCGTCGCCCGGGCCGGCGCCTGCGGTCCGATGAACGACCTCAACGCGGTGATCGCGACGGCGTCGTCCATCGGTTCCAGGCCCGATTCCTGCGTCGCCTGCGCCTCGAACCCGGTCTGCACGTCGGCCAGCGACTTCCACAGGCCCCAGTTGATCGCGCAGGCGGGCAGGCCGGCGGCACGGCGTGCGAACGCGAAGGTGTCGAGGAAGGTCGTGGTCGCCGCGTAGTGCGCGAGCCAGCGGGAGCCGAGCACACCCGAGATCGACGAGAACAGCACGAACTGCTCGACGGGGTGAGCGAGCGACAGCCGGTGCGCGACGGCGGCAGCATCCATCTTCGGGCGGAACATCGCCACGACGTCGTCGTTCGTCATGTCGGCCAGCGTCACCGGTCCGCCGCTCATCGCCGCGAGATAGATGCCCTTGAGCGGCGGCAGGTCCGCGCCGAAGCGGTCGAACACCGGCCGCAGCGACGCTTCGTCGGATGCGTCGGCTGCGACCGTGACGACAGTGGTGCCGGTCGCCTCGAGCCGCGCGGTCAGCTCGTCGAGGCGCGAGCCCGGATTGCGGGACACGGCCACGACGGTCCGCGCGCCCATCGACGCGAGCTGTTCGATGAGGCCGGGGCCGATGTTGCCGGTGGCGCCCACCACGAGGTGCGCGCCCTCGGGGTCGAGTGTCTCGGCGCCGACCGGCGCGGGCGGAAGCGCGTGCACGAGTCGCGCGACGAGTCGGTTGCCGCCGCGGTAGACGATCTGGTCCTCACCGTCGCCGCGGTGGGCCTCGGCGAGCAGCCAACGTGCCGCGACGACAGGCGGCACGGATGCGTCGGCATCGATGACGGCACCCCAGATCTCGGGATGCTCAAGGGCCAGCGTGCGGCCGAGGCCCCACAGCACGGCCTGCGCGGGGTCGGCCCGGTCGCCCACGTTGACCGGCTGCGCGTTGCGGGTCAGCAGGTACAGCTTCGGCGGCGACGTCGACGACGCCGCGGCCGACGCCACGGCGCGGCCGGTCTCGAAGATGTCGTAGCCCAGCTCATCGCCGCCCGTCGGCGCGTACAGCACGTGTGTCGCCGCGCCGACGTCGCCGACACCGCCGGTGGCCACGGTCGCGCCGAGGCGCTGCATTTCCGCGGCGAGCGCATCGTCCCCGACAATGAGCCAACTGGCAGCAGCATCTGGATCGGGTTGTCCGGCAAGCGGTTTCGCCGGCCACGTCAGCTCGCAGAACCATTCGGGGGGAACTGCGCTGCCTGCCGGAAGCGCACCCGAGCGTGCGACCCCGGCGCGCCGCGGCCGCACGTCCACCCAGTGCCGGGTGCGGTGCCACGGGGTGGTGGGCAGCGCGACGTGCGGTTCGGTGCCGTGCGCGGAGTGCGGCGGACGCGAGGTGTGGGTGGCGTTCACGTTCGCGTGGAAGACGACGGTGTCGTCGGCGTCGCGCGCGAGGGTGCCCACGACGAGGTGATCAGACGCATCGGCCAGCGTGGCGACAGTGTCGGTGACCGCCTGGCCCAGCGTGGAGTGCGGGCTGATCTCGATGAAGGTGCCGTTGTCCGCGGCGGCCGCGGCGACGGCCTGGCTGAACTTGACGGGCCGGCGCACGTTGGCCACCCAGTAGTCCGCGTCCAGCACAGGCGAATCCGCGGGATCGGTGACCGTGGACAGGAACGGCAGGGTCGGGATGCTGGGGTCCACGTCGGCCAGCGCCGAACGGATGTCGGCGAGTACCGGCTCCATCAGCGCGGTGTGCGACGCGACGACCATGTTGACCCGGCGGGCGAACGTGTTCAACGACGTGACCGTCGCGATGACGGCGTCGACCTCGTCGGGCAGACCGGCCACCACGGTCTGGCGCGGTGACAGGTAACCGGCGATCTCGACGCTCGGATGGCCGGCGATCAGGGCCTCGCACTCGTCGGCCTCCACGTTGAGCAGCGCGACCGCGCCCTGCCCGGCCAGCCGCGACATGATCGAGGAGCGTGCCGCGATGACCTTGAGCCCGTCGGCGACGCTCAGCGCGCCGGCGACGACGGCCGCGGTGACCTCACCCATGGAGTGGCCGATGACGGCGTCGGGGTGCACGCCGTAGGAGCGCCACAGCTCGGTCAGTGCCAGTTGCAGGCCCATCAGCACCGGCTGCACCTGCGCGTCACCGCTGACCGCGTCGCCGCCGGCGAGGATGTCGCGCAGCGAGAAGCCGACCTGCTCGACGAAGACGGGCTCGATGTCGGCGATCGCCTGGGCGAAGGCGGGTTCGTCATCGAGCAGTCGGCGGGCCATCCCTGGCCACTGCGATCCCTGACCGGAATAGACGAACACCGTGCCCGGCTTCGGTGTGGCGGCCGCGGGTCCGACGACCCCCGGCGCCGACTGCCCTGCGGCCAGCGCCCGCAGCCCCGCGATCGCCTGCTCGGTGTCACGGGCGACCACGGTGGCGAACCGCGCGTGCTGCGCGCGGTGATGGTTGAGCGTGTGGGCGACCTCGCCGAGCGGCACGTCGGCGTCGGCCATCCAGTCGGCCAGCACGGCGGCCTGCGACGCGATCCGCTCGGGCGTCTTGCCGGACACGACCAACGTCGTGACGGCCGTCGCCGGTTCCTCGGCAGCGGCGGCCACGGTGACCGGTGCCTGCTCGATGACGACGTGAGCGTTCGTGCCACCGAAGCCGAACGACGAGATGCCCGCGCGGCGCGGCCGGCCCGCGGGTGCCCAGTCGGTGTGCTCGTCGACGACCTTGAGCCGGAGCTTGTCGAACGGGATGTGCGGGTTCGGGCTCTCGTATCCGCGGTTGCCCGGAATCGTGTTGTGCTGCAAGGCCAGAACTGCTTTGGCGAACCCGGCGACGCCGGCGGCGGCCTCCAGGTGCCCGAGGTTGGACTTGACCGCGCCGATCAGCAGCGGCGAGTCGGCGGGACGTCCCTTGCCGAGCACCGTGCCCAGCGCCCGCGCCTCGATCGGGTCGCCCAGCAGTGTCCCGGTGCCGTGCGCCTCGACGTAGTCGACCTCGCGGGGGTTGACGCCGGCCGATGAGTAGGCGGCCCTCAGCACCGCCATCTGCGCCGACGGGTTCGGCGCCATCAGACCGTTGGAGCGGCCATCCTGGTTGACCGCCGAACCCCGGATCACCGCCAGCACCCGGTCGCCGTCGCGCTGCGCGTCCGACAGCCGCTTGAGCACCGCGACACCGCAGCCCTCGCCGCGCACGAAGCCGTCGGCGCTCGCGTCGAACGCGTGGCACTGGCCGGTCGGCGACATCGCCTCGGCCTGGTCGAGACTGCGCGTACCGGCGGGCGAGAGCAGAAGGTTCACGCCGGCGGCCAGCGCCAGGTCGGAGTCGCCGGTGCGCAGACTCTGCACGGCGAGGTGGATGGCCACCAGTGACGACGAGCAGGCGGTGTCGATGGTGACCGACGGGCCGCGCAGATCGAAGACGTAGGAGACGCGGTTGGCGATGATGCTGATCGAGCCGCCGGTGCCGTACCACGCGTCGACACCGCTGAGGTCGGTCGAACCCATCTGCGCGTAGTCGCCGGCGCTGGCGCCGGCGAAGACGCCGGTGCGGGTTTCGGCCAGGGAGTCCGCGGCGATGCCCGCGTGCTCGAGGGCCTCGTGGGTGACCTCGAGGAGCAGCCGCTGCTGCGGGTCCATCCGGGTGGCTTCGCGCGGGATGATCTCGAAGTACTCGGCGTCGAACGCGTCGATGTCGCGCAGGAACGAGCCCCACTTCGTGGTGCCCGCGAGCGCCGCCGCCCCTTCGGGGGTGCCGTCGTCGAACCACGACCAGCGATCCTCGGGAACCTCGCGCACCGACGATCGGCCCTCGGTGAGGAAGTCCCAGTAGGCATCGGGACCCTCGATGTTGCCGTCCAGGTCCTCGCCGCCGGGCAGGCGCAGGCCCAGACCGATGACGGCAATGGGTTCGTCCAGGCCCGCCGCGCGCGTGACCTCACCGTCGGTGACCGGCTCGACCTCACCACCGGTGAGGAACTTCGCCAGCGCGTCCACCGTCGGGTACTGCCAGAAATCCACCGGAGACACGGTGCGGCCCAGGAACTCCGACAGCACGCCGGTGAGCACGACGGCGTCCCGCGACCCCACTCCGAGGTCGTGCATCGAGGCGCCGCGTTCGATGTGCTCCGGACTGCAACCGTTGTTCGTGACCAGGTAGTCGATCAACCACCGACGAACAGCAGCCTCGTCGAAAGCAGAGGTCATGTACTGGCGTCCAGACGGCTGAACTTGTCATTGCGATAGAGCTCCACGCTCGACGCGCGGCGCACCTTGCCGCTGGTCGTCAGCGGCAGCGAACCGGGTCCGACGAGGACGAAGTCCGACAGGCGCACGCTGTGGGTCATCGAGACCGCGGAGGTGACCTGCTGCTTGACCGATTCCAGCACCGGGGCGTCGAGTTGCTTCTTGAGCTCCGCGATCACCACGAGTCGCTCGCTGGCGTCGTCCGGCACCGACACCGCGGCCACGCGGCCGCCGGTGAACTCCGCGACCGTCGCCTCGATGTCGTCGGGATAGTGGTTGCGCCCGTCGACGATCAGCAGGTCCTTGATCCGGCCGACGATGAACAGCTCGTCGTCGAACATGACGCCGAGGTCGCCGGTGCGCAGCCACGGACCCTTCGGGGTTCCGGCGGTCGGCTCACCGAGCTGCGCGGCGAACAACTCGCTGAGTTTGGGGTTGTGCCAATAGCCGCCGGCGACGTGCTCGCCGTGCAGCCAGACCTCGCCGATCTTGCCCGCCGGATTCTCGATCAGCGTGTCGGGATCGACGACCCGGGCGGTCGTCGACCGCACCGCACCGCAGCCGATCAGCTCGGTGCCGTCCTCACCCTCGCAGCGCTCGGCGTGGCCCGCGGCCAGCTTCTCGACGTCGAAACGCACCGCGGTCGGCGGACGTCCGCCGTGCGAGGCGGCCACGTACACGGTGGCCTCGGCCAGGCCGTAGGAGGGCCGCATCGCCCAGTCCGGCAGCCCGAACGCCGCGAAGCGCTCGTTGAACCGGCGCACGGTGGAGCCGTGGACGCGTTCGGCGCCGTTGATCATCACCACGACGCTGCTGAGGTCCTTGCCTGCGAGGTCCTCGTCGGTGGTGCGCTTGACGGCCAGTTCGAACGCGAAGTTCGGTGCCGCGGTGAACGCGCTGGTGTTCGATCCCAGCAGCTGCATCCAGCGGGCCGGCTTCTGCATGAACGCCACCGGGCTCATCAGCACCGCAGGCCTGCCCAGCATCATCGGGATGAAGACACCGACGATCAGGCCCATGTCGTGATAGAAGGGCAGCCACGACACGATCGTGGTGTCTTCCGGCGCACCGTCCGGGTACGCCTCGTAGTAGTCGCCGAGCAGTTCCTCGACGTTGACGACGACGTTCTTGTGCGACACCACCACACCGGCTGGCGCACGTGTGGAGCCCGACGTGTACTGCAGGTATGCCGTCTTCGGCAGCGAGGCCAGCGGTGCGGACTTCGGCGGCGAGTCGAAGTCCAGCGTGTCGACCTCGAGGAACTTCGGCGGGCGCTGCTTCGGGTCGGCCTGCCCGTACTTGCGGACGTCGTCGACCACCGCCGACGTCGTCAGCACCACGACGGGGGTGGAGTCGGCCATCGCGCCCGTCACGCGTTCGTCGTGGTGACGCGTCTGGGGCATCGACAGCGGGACGGCGATGAAACCGGCCTGGATCGCGCCGAGGAACCCGACGATGTACTCCAGGCTCTGTGGCGCCAGGATGACGGCGCGGTCTCCGGGCGACCCGATCTTGGCGAGCTTCTCGGCGACGATCAACGAGCGTTCGTACACCTCGGACCAGGTCAGGCTGTCGGTGATGCCCGCCGGATCGGCCTCGTAGTCGACGAATGTGTAGGCGGTGTCGTCCGGCTGCTGCTGCGCCCTGTCGGCAAGTACCGCCGGGATGGTGGCTTCCGAAAGTGCCATCACAATCGCTCCTTACATCCGACCAAACCTACAAAATTCCACACTCAGACCCATCGGACCGCTTCCGACATGGTCTCCCCTACCGGGCCGATTTGAGAAATCAGTTCTCGACGCTGTCGAAGAGCGAATCGAGCAGGCTGTCGCCGGCATCGTCCTCGTCCTCGCCGCCGCTCTCCGCGCTGGTCTGCGGGGCCACCTTCTCGGCGAGGTGGGCCGCCAGCGCAGCGATCGTCGGGTAGTTCCACAGCATGGTGGCGGACAGCTCGATTCCGGCGAGCCGCTCGACCTCGCGCCGGATCGACATGGCCATCACCGAGTTCAGTCCCATCTCGGCCAGGGGGCGGTCTGTGTCGACCTCGTCTTGCGAGATCCGCAGTTCGGTCGCGAGGATGCCGCGCAGCCCGGTCTCCAACTCGGCGATCACCTCGTCGGCCGACATTTCCGACCACGCCCGCTCGGGGGCGCGGGCCACCCCGGCGTCCTCGTCGGAGTCGTCGTCGGTCAGCGTCGGCGCCATGACGACGTGGGCGATGTCGAACCTGCTGGCGTACTCCCAGGCGGCGAACGCCTCGGCCGGGGTGACCGGCCGCGACCCCTGCCGCTCGAGCTCGTCGATGACCACCTGGGCGTCGGATCCGAACCCGAGTCCACGCCAGGCGACCCAGTCGAGGCTGGCGGTGATCCCGCCCTGGCGGTGCCGGGCACGCGCCAGCCCGTCGAGGTAGGCGTTGCCTGCCGCGTAGGCGCCCTGACCGGGAACGCCGAACACGGTGCCCGCCGAGGCCGTCAGGTACAGGAAGTCGACAGTGTCGACCGGGAAGACCTCGTGGAGTGCCTGTGCCCCAGCCACCTTCGGCCAGAGTGTGGTGCGCAGCCGATCGTCGTCGATGTCGGTCAGCAGCTGGCTGTCGGTCAGGCCCGCACCGTGGATGACGCCGCGGATGGGCGGTGCGCCCTGCTCGTCTCGCCGGGCCAGCAACGCGGCCAGGTCGTCGCGCGATCCGATGTCCAGCGCCGCGGTCTCGACGGCCACTCCGCGCAGTTCGAGCGAGCGGATCGCGTCGATCTTCTCCCGCACGTCCTTGCCGAGATCATCGGCATCCCACCGGCTGCGCGGAGGTAGCGCCGTGCGTCCTGCGAGGAGCACGCGGCGGGCACCCCGGTCGGCGAGCCATTCGGCGGTGACCAGTCCGAGCGCGCCGAGCCCGCCGGTGATCAGGTATGCGGCGTCGGGGCGGCACCGCAGCGGTTCGCGGACCGTCTGCGAGGAGATGGGCGCGAGCGCAGGCGCAGAGAACCGGCCGTCGCGCAACGACAGGATCGTTTTGGCGCCGACCGGCAACACGCCGGCCAGCGCCGTCGCGGCGCCGCCGAGGTCCGCGCCGGACTCGAGGTCGACGAGCCCGCCCCACAGCTGGGGCTGTTCGGCGCCGACGACACCGGCGATGCCCCACAGCGTGCTCTGTCGCAACGACTGCGCCGTGTCGGCGTCGCGAACACCCTCGGTGACGATCCACAGGCGTGGTTCCTCGCGGTCGGTGCGCTGCGCCAGCGTGCTGACCAGGCCGGCGACCTCACCGGAGAGCCGGACTGCGGCGGCGAGGTCGTCGGCGTCGGCCCTGTCGGTGTCGGGCACGTAGAGCACACACCGCGCGGTCGCCTCGTCGGCGGCGGTGTATCCCGCGGCGACGAGGCTGTCGCGCAGTGCGACGGCGGTCGGGCTGCTTCCGATGACGGCCAGCGTGGTGGGCTCGGCCGTGGCCGGCGCCTCCCATGGCTGCCATTCGAGTTCGTGGGCGACGGTGCGCGGATCGGCCGGTGCCGACTCCGACGGGCCCGCCTGAACGTCGACGTAACGCAGGCCGCGGATGTCCACCCGGGCGCTGCCGTCGGGGACGGTCACCGAGATGTCGAGGACGAGCGCATCGCCTCCGTCAGGCCTGCGCCGTACCGCCACGGTTCCCGAGGTGTCCGCCAATTCGCCTGTGGCGGAAAGCCCTTCGACACCAGCGGGCACGAGCAGCCTGCTGTCGTTGATGTCGGCGAGGCGGGCGATCTGCACCGCGGCGTCCAGTAGCGCGACCGCGGACGCGTCCTGCCAGGACACCTCGGCGAGCACGCCGTCGGTCGTGGCGCGGCACGACGTGATCGACCACGGGAAGGGCTGCCCTTCCACGCCCCACTTGGCCTGCAGCTCTTCGACGGTCGACCTGTCGTAGTCGGTGGCTCCGGTCACGTCGACCGCGCCGACGGCACCCTGGGTCGGCGCCGACGAGATCCGGGCCACGGCATGGCGCACCCAGCGGTTGGCGGGGGCGTCCGCGGACGGCGCCGAGGCCATCGTGATGCTGTCGCCGTTGCTGACGACCTGGATCACCTGGGCCTGGTCGACGACGACGGGGCGGTCGAACGAGATGTCGGACAGGGCTGTCGCCCCGGATTCGGCGGCGGCCAGGGTCAGGGTCCGCAACAGCACCGACATCGGGACGACCTCGACGCCCTGGATCCGGTGGAAACCGGGATACGGCTTGGCCTCGCGCACCAGTCGCGCCTGCCACAGATGAGTGGGAGGGCTGGTGGCGACCGAGGTGAGATCCCCGAGCAGTGTGCCGACGCGCGGCGCAGCGGGGCCGTGCCGGTCCGCGGTCGTCGCGGGCACCCAGTGCCGGGTGTGGTGCCACGGCGTGGTGGGCAGCACGGCGTGCGGTTCCGGCGCGTGTCCGGAGACCGGCGGCTTCGTGGTGTACGTGCTGTTGAGGTTGGTGTGGAACGTCAACGTCTCGTCGGACGTCTCGCCGGCCCGGCCGTCGGCCTCGCGCAACAGCGTGGGCACTGCGTGATGATGCGTGGTGCCGAGGGTGTCGCTGATGCCGAAGGTCAGCAACGGGTGCGGGCTCACCTCGATGAACGTGCCGATCTCGGCGCCTGCGGCTTCGACGGCCTGCCGGAACCGCACCGGGTTGCGCAGGTTGTCCACCCAGTAATCGGCGTCGAACACCGGCTCGGGGCCGTCGTGTTCCCGCGTGGTGATCACCATCGGGATGTTCGGGGAGGCCGGACGCAGGTCCTGCAGCGCCTCGCGCAGATCGGGAAGGATCGGATCGATCGTCGGGTGGTGCGACGCGACGTCGACCTCGACTCGACGCGCCAGCCGGTCCTTGGCCGACACCACGGCGATGACGGCGTCGACCTGGTCCGGCGGTCCCGCGATGACGGTCTGGCGCGGCGACGCGTAGACAGCCAGGGTGACGTCGGGATACTCGGCAATCAATTCGGTGGCGGACGCGGGATCGAGTTCGATCAGCGCCATCGCGCCCTGCCCGGACAGCCGTGACATCAGTTTCGACCGGGTGGCGATGACCTTGAGCCCGTCGGCGACCGACAGCGCGCCGGAGACCACGGCCGCGGCGACCTCGCCCATCGAGTGGCCGATCACGGCGTCGGGGTGCACATCGTAGGAACGCCAGAGTTCGGTCAGCGCCAGCTGCATACCGACGAGCACCGGCTGGATGCGCTCGATACCGGTGACGGTCTCGCCGCCGGCGATGATGTCGCGCAGCGAGAAACCGACCTGTTCGACGAAGACCGGCTCCAGCTCCCCGATCGCGGCGGCGAACGCGGGTTCGTCGGCCAGCAGTCGCCGGCCCATTCCCGTCCACTGCGAACCCTGCCCCGAGTAGACGAACACCGTGCCGGGGCGGCACGCACCCTGGTGCGGCGGCACCACACCGGGGGCCGACTGACCCGCGGCGAGCGCTTGCAGCCCTGCGAGGGCTCCCGCGCGATCGCGGGTGCACACCGTCGCGAACTTGTTGTGCTGGGCCCTGTGGTGGTTCAGCGAGTGTGCGACCTGATCCAGCGGGACCTGCGCACCTGCGCCGGCCATCCATTCCGCGAGGGCTCCCGCCGTGGTCGCGATCCGCTGGGCCGACTTCCCGGAAACGACGAGGGTGGTGACGGCCGACTCGGTGGCGACGTCGTCGCGGTCTGGCCCGGCGCCGACTGTGCTGGGCGCCTGCTCGAGGACGACGTGGGCGTTGGTGCCACCGAAGCCGAACGACGACACCCCGGCGACGCGCGGTCTGCCCGCGGGCTCCCAGTCGGTGGGCTCGTCGACGACCTTCAGACGCAGGTTGTCGAACGCGATGTGCGGGTTCGGCGACTGGTAGTCCAGATTGGCGGGGATGCGTCCGTGCTGCAGCGCGAGCACGGCCTTGGCGAAGCCGGCGACGCCTGCCGCCGCTTCGGTGTGCCCGAGGTTTGACTTGATCGCGCCGATCAGCAGCGGCGCGTCGGCGGAACGCCCGCGGCCGAGCACGGTCCCCAATGCGCGCGCCTCGATCGGGTCGCCGAGCAGCGTTCCGGTGCCGTGGGCTTCGACGTAGTCGACCTCGCGGGGTTCGACGCCCGCGGCGGCATAGGCCGACCGGAGCACGGCCATCTGCGCGGCCGGGTTCGGGGCCATCAGGCCGTTGGACCGGCCGTCCTGGTTGACCGCCGATCCGCGCACGACGGCCAATACGCGGTCGCCGTCGCGGACGGCGTCGGAGAGGCGCTTGAGCACCGCGATGCCGCAGCCCTCGCCGCGGACGAAACCGTCGGCGCGCGCGTCGAACGCGTGGCAGCGGCCCGACTGCGACATGGCCTCCGCCTGGTCGAAGCTGCGCGTCACCGCGGGAGACAGGATCACGTTGACACCGCCGGCGAGGGCGACGTCGGAATCTCCGGTGCGCAGGCTCTGGCAGGCCAGGTGGATCGCGACCAGCGACGACGAGCACGCGGTGTCGAGCGCCACGGACGGGCCGCGCAGGTCGAAGTAATAGGACACCCGGTTGGCGATGATGCTCAGCGCGCCACCGGTGCCCGAGTACGCGTTGACCTCGGCCAGGTCCCTGGCCGCCATGACGCCGTACTCACCGAGGCAGGCGCCGACGAACACACCGGTCTGCGTGTGGCGAAGGGAACTCGGTCGGATTCCCGCGTGTTCGAGCGCCTCGTGCGTGACCTCCAGCAGCAGTCGCTGCTGCGGGTCCATCTTGTCGGCCTCGCTCGGCGAGATCTCGAAGAAGTCGGCGTCGAACTGGTCGATGCCCGAAAGGTAGGAGCCCCAGCGGGTGGTGCCCGCGAGTGCGGCGGCGCCCTCGGCTGATCCGTCGTCGTACCAGGACCACCGGGTCGGCGGCACCTGACTGACCGCGGACCGGCCGTCGGCCAGAAAATCCCACAGCTCGTCGGGGCCATGAATGTCGTCGCCGTCGCCCGGGAACCGGACACCCAGTCCGACGACCGCGATCGCGTCCTCGGCGATGCGGTGGGTGGGGGTCACCTCATCGGCCGTGTCGACCTCGCCGCCGGTCAAGAATTTCGCCAGAGCGTTGATCGTCGGGTACTGCCAGAACTCGACCGGAGACACAGTGCGGCCCAGCAACTCCGACAGCTCTCCGGTGAGCACGACGGCGTCACTGGATCCGACGGCGAGATCGTTCAGTGGGGCATCGAGATCGATCTCATCAGGACTGCATCCGATGTTGGTGACCAGATAGTCGACCAACCAGTGCCGAATTGAGTCCTCGTCGAACTCAGAGGTCATGTGGTGACGTCCAGGCGGCTGAACTCGTCGAGGCGGTAGCGATCCACACAGGCCGAGCGCCGAATTTTTCCGCTGGTCGTGATCGGGATGGAGCCCGGCGCGACGAGAACCAGATCGGAGACGCGCACGCTGTGGGACTTCTTGATCGCCGAGGCGACCTCGCGCTTGACGGCGCGCAGCTTGTCGAGGGCCTCCGCCTCGGAGGTGCCCTTCTTCTTCATCTCGACCACGGCGACCAGCTGCTCGCTGGTGTCGTCGAGCACCGAGATGGCCGCGACGCGACCGCCGGTGATCTCCTGGATCGTGGCCTCGATGTCATCCGGGTAGTGGTTGCGGCCGTCGACGATCAGCATGTCCTTGATGCGGCCGATGATGAACATCTCGCCCTCGCTCATCACACCGAGGTCGCCGGTGCGCAGCCACGGGCCCACCGGGGTGCCGTCGGAGGGGTTCACGATCTCGCCACCGAACGTGCGCTCGGTCTTCTGCGGGTCGCGCCAGTAGCCCATCGCGACCTGATCGCCGTGCACCCAGATCTCGCCGACCTTGCCGTCGGGATTCTCGATGCAGCTCTCCGGATCGACGATGCGTACGGTCGACGACCGCGGCGCGCCATAGCTGACCAGCTCGGTGCCGGCGTCGGTTCCGCAACGCTCCGCGTGGCCGGCAGCCAGCTTCTCGTAGTCGAAGCGCACCGTGGCCGGGGTGTGGCCCATGGGGGCGGAAATGACGTACAGCGTCGCCTCGGCGAGGCCGTAGGACGGAAGCACCGTGGTCTCGGGCATACCGAACTTGACGAAGCGCTCGTTGAAGCGGCGGATGGTAGCGACATGGATGCGCTCGCTGCCGCTGATGATGCCGAGCAGACCGCTGAGGTCCATGCCCTCGAGGTCGGCGTCGGTGGTCCGGCGCACGGACAGCTCGAAGGCGAAGTTCGGCGCAGCTGACCAGGCGCACGGATTGAGCGCGAGCTGCTGGATCCAGCGGGCCGGCTTCTGCAGGAACGCCACGGGGCTCATCACGATCGCGGGACGGCCGTGCAACTTGCCGCCGTCGTCCTCGTTCGGGGTCAGCAGCGAGGCGAACACGCCCTGGATGAGGCCCATGTCGTGGTAGAAGGGCAGCCAGGACACCATCGTGATGTCGCGCGGGGGAACACCGTTGCGGTGCTCCATGTAGTCGTCGAACACCTGCTTGACGTTTGCGATGACATTGGCGTGCGTCATGATCACGCCGGCCGGAGCACGGGTCGAGCCGGAGGTGTACTGCAGGTAGGCCGTCTTGGGCAGCGGGCCCACATTGACCTCGGGCGTCTCGGGCGAGTCGAGGTCCAGAGCGTCGACCTCCACGACCGCAGGCGGGTTTCCGCCGGGCAGGCTGCCCACGTAGTTGAGGATCTCGCCGACGACGGCGGAGGTCGTCAGGACGGCCACCGGCTGGCAGTCGCGCAGTGCGCCGCTGACGCGCTCGTCGAGTTGGCCCATGGCGGGCACCGGCAGCGGCACCGCGATCATGCCGGCGGCCATCGCGCCGTAGAACGCGACGATGTATTCGAGACCCTGCGGCGCGAGGATCGCGGCGCGATCGCCCTTGCTGCCGTGGCGCAGCAGCTCGGCGGCGACGACCTGCACGCGATGATGGACCTGGGCCCATGTCAGGGACTCGGCGAATCCCGCGGGGTCGACGTCGAAGTCGAGGAAGGTGTACGCGACATCATCGGGCTGGGTACGCGCGCGATCAGCGAGCAAGCCAGGAATGGTCAACTCCAGCAACGGCATGCGACGTCGTCCTTTCACTAACTTCTGCGCCCCGGCCACACTGCCGTGGATGGCAAACCAGTTCGCAGCACTAGGCCGCGCATTCCCCCGCTCGCCGGAAGGCTAACACCGACCCGTAATAAATGTCGTGCAATCCGACGAAGGATTAGATCATGTATTGCTTGCCAGAGGGAAGCGGGCTGCTGATGACCGATTTCGCGGAGAGTGTATCGGCACCCGTGCCCGAACCGTTACTCACAGCCCGTTCACAGTTTTGCCAGAGATTGCAAGAGCCCACATAGTTAGGAGGTCTCGCGTTGCTCAGCCTTGCGACGCCCGGATGAGCGAGTACGCGGCCGCAGGCACTGAACTCAGTGCTCGTTTCGTCTTGACGCGCTCGTAAAGCGTTTGCTCATATTGCACGCTGGCGTCAATATACCACCTGACTTGCCGGTAAGAAGCAGGTCCGATGGCGTCTTCGGGGGTGGCTCCATTGTGGAATCGGTCCGCACCGCAATGTGCTCGCCGCCGGTCACGGCCACAGGGGGTGTGGCGAACACCACACGAAAACGCAACTACCTGCGCAGCCGCGACCAGATCTTGTCTTCGACATCGGGCACGAGGTCGCCGAGATGGTCGTTCAGGTAGAAGTGGTGGCCTTTGAAATCGCGAGCGGTGAAACCGGCGGTCGTCCTCTCCGCCCACGGCATCACCTTGTCGGCCGTCGCGATCTGGTCGTCGTCCCCGTAGTAGGCGTGGATGGGGCTCGACAGTTTCGTGTCCGGCGGGCACCGGTAATTGGCGATCGATTTCAGCCCCCGCAGGGTGGGCAGGATCGCCGCAGCGAACTCCGGGCTCTTCATGAATTCCGGATCGGCCCCCGTGATCGTGCTGACCGCGGCGAGCAGGCCCTCGTCGGTGTCGGGAATGTCGTCGTATCCGACCAGTCCCGGCGCGGCCACCGCCGACACGAACAGCGCGGCGATCGGCCGCCCGGCCTCCTCGAAACGACGGGCCACCTCGAAGGCCAACAGACCGCCCATGCTGTGCCCGAAGAAGAAAAGGGGAGCATCGTGCGCCCCGCCTTCCCTGTCCGGCGACACCATCTTGGTCACCTCGTCGGCGAGCGCAGGCAGGCTCGTGAACGTCTCGAAATCCTGCTTGCCGCCCTGCCGGGGGTACTGCACCGCCGTCCGCTTGACGTCCGTCGTGAACGTCTTCGCGAACGGCACGTAGTACTGCGGCGTCCCCCCGGCATGCGGAAATATGAACAGCTTCGGCTGCATGCCGGTCACCCTATCGCCCGTCAGGCGAAGGCCTCGACGGGCGGGCACGAGCAGATCAGGTTGCGGTCGCCGTAGGCGCCGTCGATGCGGCGCACCGGCGGCCAGACCTTCGGCCGGAAACCCTTGCCCAGCGGATACGCCGCCTGCTCGCGGGTGTAGGGATGCTCCCACGTGTCCACGAGCAGGCTCTCGGCCGTGTGCGGGGCACCGCGCAGCGGATTGTCCTCGACAGACCACTCCCCGGAACCGACCTTGTCGATCTCGGCGCGGATCGCGATCATCGCCTCGCAGAAGGCGTCGACCTCGGCCAGCGATTCGCTCTCGGTGGGCTCCACCATGAGCGTGCCCGCGACGGGGAAGCTCATCGTCGGTGCGTGAAAGCCGAAGTCCGCCAACCGTTTTGCGACGTCGTCGACGGTCACGCCGGTGGCTTTGGTGATGCCACGCAGGTCGAGGATGCACTCGTGGGCGACCATGCCGTTCTCGCCGGTGTAGAGCACCGGGTAGTACTCGTCGAGCCGGCGTGCGACGTAGTTGGCCGACGCGATCGCCACCAGCGACGCCGACCGCAGGCCCTCGGCGCCCATCATGCGGATGTAGGCCCACGTGATCGGAAGGATCGACGCCGACCCGTACGGCGCCGCCGACACGGTGTGCTCGTCGGCGAGTTCCTCGGCGAGGGGGTGCCCGGGCAGGTACGGCGCCAGATGCGAACGGACCGCCACGGGACCCACGCCCGGGCCCCCGCCACCGTGCGGGATGCAGAACGTCTTGTGCAGATTGAGATGGCTCACGTCGCCCCCGAACCGGCCGGGACGGGCCAGGCCGACGAGCGCGTTGAGGTTGGCGCCGTCGACGTAGACCTGTCCCCCGGCGTCGTGGACGGCGGCGCAGATGTCGGCGATGTCGTGCTCGTAGACGCCGTGGGTCGACGGATAGGTGATCATCAGCGCCGAGAGCCGGTCCGCGTGCTCGGCGACCTTGGCGCGCAGGTCATCGAGGTCGACGTCACCGTTGGCGCGGCAGGCGACGACGACGACCTTCATGCCGACCATCGCGGCCGACGCGGCGTTGGTCCCGTGCGCACTCGACGGAATCAGGCAGACGGTGCGGTCCCGGTCGCCACGCGCATGGTGGTACGCCTGGATCGCGAGCAGACCCGCGTACTCCCCCTGCGAGCCGGCATTGGGCTGCAGTGAGATCTCGTCGTAGCCGGTTATGCCGGTGAGCCAGGACTGCAGGTCGGCGATGAGCCGCCGCAGGCCCGGCGTGTCGGACGCCGGACCGAACGGATGCTGACGGCCGAACTCGGGCCACGTGATCGGCTCCATCTCGGCGGCGGCATTGAGCTTCATCGTGCACGAGCCGAGCGGAATCATGCTGCGGTCCAACGCGATGTCCTTGTCCGCCAGCGAGCGCAGGTATCGCATCATCTCCGTCTCGGTGCGATACCTGGCGAACGCCGGGTGCGTCAGGAACTCGGTGGCCCGCGTCGCGATCGAGGGCCCGTCGAAGTCACCGGAAGCCGCGGACGCCGAGAACGCGGCGAGGACGTCGGCGATGTGGGCCTCGGAGGTGGCCTCGTCGCAGGCCACCGAGACGTGGTCGTCATCGACCAGCCACACGTTGATGCCCCGCTCCTTGGCCGAGGCGCGCAGCTCACCGGCGCGGCCGGGCACCCGCGCGAGCACGGTGTCGAAGAACGTGTCGTGCACGACCTCGACCCCCGCGCTCGACAATCCCGCCGCCAGCGCGCGGGCATGACCGTGCACGCGGTGCGCGATCCCGCGCAGGCCATCGGGGCCGTGGTAGCTCGCGTACATCGCAGCCATCACGGCCAGCAGCACCTGCGCCGTGCAGATGTTGCTGGTCGCCTTGTCGCGGCGGATGTGCTGCTCGCGGGTCTGCAGCGCCAGCCGGTAGGCCGGCGAGCCGTCCGCGTCGACCGAGACCCCGACCAGGCGGCCCGGTAGCTGCCGGGCCTGCTTGGAATGCACGGCGAGGTAGCCCGCATGCGGACCGCCAAATCCCATTGGCACACCGAAGCGTTGCGTGCTGCCGAAAGCGACGTCGGCGCCGATCTCGCCGGGCGGACTCACCAACGTCATCGCGAGCAGGTCCGCGCCGACGGCGACCAGTGCGCCGCGGTCGTGGGCCTGCTCGACGAGGCGGCTCCAGTCGTTGACGCACCCGCTCGCGCCGGGCAACTGGACGATCACACCGAAGAAGTCGCCGTCAGGCAGCCCGTCGCGCAGGTCGGCCGTCACGATTTCGATGCCCAGCGGCTCGGCGCGGGTCGCCAGGATGGCCGCCGTCTGCGCGTACACGTCGGCGTCGACGGCCAGCTTGTTGGCCGGACCGCGGACCGCGCGGTGCATCAGCGTCATCGCCTCGGCCGCGGCGGTGCCCTCGTCGAGCATCGACGCGTTGGCAACCTCGAGCCCCGTCAGGTCGGTCACCATCGTCTGGAAGTTGAGCAGCGCCTCGAGCCTGCCCTGGCTGATCTCGGGCTGGTAGGGGGTGTAGGCGGTGTACCAGGCCGGGTTCTCAAGGATGTTGCGGCGCAACACCGGCGGGGTGAGCGTGTCGTAGTAGCCCTGCCCGATCATCGACACCGCGACGGTGTTGGAGTCCGCGAGCGCCCGCAACTCGGCCAGCGCCTCGTGTTCCGTGGCGGCCGGGGGCAGATGCTCCAGGCCGGGGGCGACACCGTCGGCGGAGAGCCGGTCGAGGATCACCGCCGGCAACGCCTTGTCGGCGAGTTCATCCAGCGATGCGACGCCGATGGTGCTCAGCAGCGTTTCGACGGCTTCGGCGTCGGGTCCGATGTGCCGGTCGACGAAGCGGGGAACGGACGGGGATGACGACTGATCGGACACGAGGCTCCAGGGGGCGCAGACGAACGCGGCTCCTCCCCCTCTGTCGTCGGCCCTCAACCGGGCTGCCTGAGAGATTCGGCCCGCCCGCATGGCGCGCAGGTGGAGCCTTTCCCCATGGGCGGGTGCGTGCACCGCTTTCCAGAGGCATCGGGGCCTTGCGCGGTCCTGGGGGCCTGAGAGGTTGACGGAGAGGTGTTGCTCCTTCGGCGTCCGTGACTGGCGGTCACGGAACTCTCCCGCACAAGGGCGATGCGGGGCTGAGTCTACCCGCCGACGCTCCGAGAGGCCTCGTCAGCCGACTCCGGCTATCTAATCGGCTCAGCCGACTCCGGCTATCTGATCGGCTCAGCCGACTCCGGCTATCTGATCGGCTCAGCCGATCTTGCGGTCGCGGTGCTTGCGCCGCGACGCCAGCTCGTCCTCGGGGGCCGAGATCGATTCGCCGCCGTCGGCGCGTTCACCCGGGAAGTCGGCGATCGCTCCGGTGAGTTCACGCATCGCCCCGGAGACCGCGATGCCGAACACGCCCTGGCCGCCCTGCAGCAGATCCACGACCTCTTCAGCCGACGTGCATTCGTACACCGTGGTGCCGTCGGAGAACAGCGTGATGTTGGCGAGATCCTGAACTCCGCGCTGCCGCAGGTGATCCACCGCGACGCGGATGTTGTGCAGCGAGATGCCGGTGTCGAGAAGACGCTTGACGATCTTGAGGACCAGGATGTCCTTGAACGAGTAGAGACGCTGACTGCCAGAGCCGGCCGCGCCCCGGATCGACGGTACGACGAGCGACGTGCGGGCCCAGTAGTCGAGCTGGCGGTAGGTGATACCCGCGATCTGGCAGGCGCTGGGACCGCGGTAGCCGACCAGTTCGTCGGGCACCGAATCGTCAGGGAACAGACCCGCCTGCACTGGCTCGGCTGCGACCCTGGGAAGCGCATCCGCCTGCGGCGTGGTCAGGTCCAGCTGTTCCTGGCGTGGCGTGTCTCCCACTTGTCGAATCCTCTCGCCGATCGAACCGCGTCGTGACCTGCGTGGGCGCACCTAACCGCTGCTTACACCCTGCTCGAGCCTTGTTCGAGCATACGCTTGAGGGCGTTCTCTGACTGCCCGTCGGCAACAAGTATGGCTGCCCGATTCGCCCGGAAAGAAAACCTGACCCGCGTGTCGAACCCGACGAGACGCATCCGTGACCAACGGGTCAGGCGGCAGTTCAGGTGGCTTTGAAGTCGTCGGGTGAGACGCTGTCGAGGAACTCCTTGAACTTCTCCACCTCGTCCTCGCGGACCGCTCCCCCGGTCGACTCCTCGTCGCTCTCGTCGGGGATCAACAGACCCGCCTCGGCCAGCACTGCTTCCTCGACGTAGATCGGCACGCCGACCCGCAGCGCGATGGCCACCGAGTCCGACGGCCGCGCTGAGACCTTGATGTCGCGGTCGAAGATGAGGTCCGCGTAGAAGGTGCCCTCCTGCAGATCGACGATCCGTACCTCTTTGAGCGAATGGCCAAGGGCGGCAATGACATCGCGGAACAAATCGTGGGTCATCGGACGCAGCGGCTCGACTCCCTGCTGCTCGAGGGCGATCGCGGCGGCCTCGGCCTGGCCGATCCAGATCGGCAGGTAGCGATCGCCGTTGGATTCCCGCAGCAGCAGGACAGGCTGGTTCTGGGGCGGCTCCACTCGAATGCCGATCACACGAACCTCACCCATATGTGCCTACCCTCCGCACCGGTGTGTTGCTCAGTTCCACCAGGTTTGACCAAGGTCTGCGCCGGCGAAATCCCGTCACGGCGAGTCTAGTCCTCAGCGATCCAGAACGTCGCGCACCGCCGACTTGATCAATGACGTGTGCAGCGTGATCGCGAGCGCCGCCACCTCGCGGGCCAGGTCGTCGGCGCGGTCGCGGGCACCGGCTTTGCCGCCCTTGACGACGGGGCCGGCGATCTGGGCGATGAGGTCGGACTGACGGTCCGCCGCGGACCGGAAGGCACGCAGGTGGCGCGGCTCGACACCGTAGTCGGCCAGCGCCCGTGCGCACTGCGCGATCACCACGGCGTGTTCGTCGAAGAACGCCGTCCCGGCGCCTTTGAAGATCGGCGTGATGACCCCGGCCTTGACCAACGACGTCAGCAGTTCGTCGTCGACACCGGAGCGTTCGAGGAGATCGCCACGACTCAGACGAACCTGGGTGGGCCCCACCGGTGCCGCGGTGTGGTCGGTGCCCTCCGGCACCGACACCAGCCGCGGTGTCCCGTACGCCGAAACACTCTGCGGCAGCTCGCCATCAGGCTGCGCGTCCAGCTGCGCCTTGATCACCTTCAGCGGCAGGTAGTGGTCGCGCTGAGCCGTCAGGATGAACCGCAGCCGGGCACAGTCGTAGGCCGTGAACCGCCGGTACCCCGACGCGGTGCGCTCAGGCGTGACCAGTCCCTCGGCCTCCAGGAAGCGGATCTTGGAGATGGTGACGTCGGGAAAGTCGCCGCGCAGCAGGTCCAGGACGACCCCGATCGACATCCCGTTGAGTGCGGGTGTCTCGGGTTGTGTCATCTGTGCGTCCGGCAGGCTCGTGGTGTCGGTGGCGGAATGCCGTGTCGGCTGACGAAGGTCAGCCGGCGGCGCCGTCGTCGCCCTTCGGTCCCGTCAGGAAGACCAGACGGAACTTGCCGATCTGCACCTCGTCGCCGTTGGCGAGGACGGCCGAGTCGACGGGTTCGCGGTTGACGTAGGTGCCGTTGAGGCTGCCGACGTCGACGACCTGGAACTCGCCGCTCTCGAGGCGGAACTCTGCGTGCCTGCGGCTGACGGTGACGTCGTCGAGGAAGATGTCGCTGTCCGGATGCCGGCCCGCCGACGTCGTCGGCTGGTCGAGCAGGAACCGCGAGCCGGCGTTGGGGCCGCGCTTGACGACCAGCAGCGCCGAACCGACCGGTAGTCCTTCCACACCCGAGACCGCGCTCTCGCCGCTGGCGGCGGGCGGAGCGTCGAGCTCGTTGAGGAAGTCGGCGCGGAATACCGAAGTGGTCTCCACGGTGACTTCGTCAGAGTCGGCCCCAGAGTTGAAGTCCTTGTCCGTCACCCGCTGCTCCTCACTGGCTGCTGTGGCGATATGCGGTCGGATTCCAGCCGTCACGCCGCTGGTGTCGACCGTACCGCGCAAACGACCGCGTTGTGTCCACCACTGCCGGATCCGCTGGGTGCGTCCCGGTCTTCTGTCGCAACGACCCTAACAACACCTCAGTCGGCGACGTGGGCGCGGTAGCCATCCGCGTCGAGCAGGTCGGCCAGCCCCGCGTCCAGCGTGCTCGCATCCACCTGCAATTCGACCAGCCATCCCTCGCCGTACGGATCGGAATTGACCAGCGCAGGATTGCTCTCCAGATCACCGTTCACCGCAATGACTTTCGCGGTCAGCGGCGCGTAGAGGTCCGACACCGACTTCGTCGACTCGACCTCGCCGAACGACTCGCCGGAGGCGACCTCGGAGTCGACGTCGGGGAGCTGGACGAACACCACGTCTCCCAGCGCGGCCTGCGCATAGTCGGTGATGCCGACCCGTACCGTGTCGTCACCGGTCCGCTGCACCCACTCGTGTTCGGTGGTGAAGGACAGGTCGGCGGGGATCTCGCTCACGGCGCTCCTTGATCGGTGTCGTTATCTGACGGGCTGAGCGTATTCACGCGGTTTCGGTTGCCGCAAGGCGGTGACGTCGACGCGGTCGGACTGTTCTATCACCATCGTGCCGCCCACGCGTTCGATGCTGTCCATCGCCCCGCCCGGGATGTTCATGGCGGCGGCCAGGGTCGGCGGATCCCCAATCGCGAGAACCGAATACACGGGACCCAGCGTGGTGTCGTCGACGTCGAGCGCGCCGGGACTGCCGGTGATCCAGGTGTCGACGCCGACCCGCACGGCGATCTGCTGGCCGCTCTGCTGACCGCGGATCTCCATCGCCTCCGCGCCCGCGGCGCGCAGTTCGTTGATCACGTCGAGCATCGCCTCTGCGGCCACGCCGTTGGCGGGGTCCTCGACGGTGAGTGTCACGCCGGGGCCGGTCGCCGCCACGCTGCCGATCAGGATCGACAGTGCCGCCAGCCGCTCCCTCGCGTTCTCGATGGCGGCCTGGTCGCTGCTACCCGACGCCTCCAGCTGGGTGAGTGTGCGCTGCAGTTCGGCGACTTCGCTGTTGAGCGCGGCTTCCCGCTGCTGCAGCGAGTCCAGCAGCACGAGCAGGTCGGCTGGCCGCGCCGAGTCCAGCGAATCACCGCTGTCGGTCTGGCGGACCTGTGTGGCGATCGCGACGCCGAGCAGCAGACACAGCAGCACCGCGAGAACCCCGAACACCGACCGCCCGCGCCGCGGCGCGGACTCGGGCGGCAGTTCGTGGCGGCCGTGATGCTGCTCGGTCATCCGTCAAGCCCCGAACAGCCTGCGCCGCAACGCCGCGGCGTTGCCGAAGATGCGGATGCCCAACACGACGATGATCGCCGTCGACAGCTGCGTCCCGACACCGAGCTGGTCGCCGACGTAGACGATCAATGCCGCCACCAGCACGTTGAACACGAACGAGACCACGAACACCTTGGAGTCGAAGATCTTCTCCAGGTAGGCCCGCAGCCCGCCGAACACCGCGTCCAGCGCGGCGACCACCGCGATCGGCAGATACGGCTGCACGAACTCGGGGACGCTGGGATGGAACACGACACCGACCACGATGCCGACGACGAGCGCGACGATTCCGATCACGCGACCATCCCCATCAGTTGCCGCCAATCTGTGTGGCGAAGTTGACTTCTCGCACCGACCCGGCAGGCAGTGTGAGGCCGTCACCGGCGGCGACGTTCACTCCGACGCCGTAGGACGCCTCCAGCAGCCTCAGGCGCTGCAGGCCCGCGCTGCGGTTGATGTTGTCTCCCAGCGCGTGGGGCGGGCCCACGGCGAGGATGACATACGGGCTCGATATCGGCTGGTTGTCGACCAGGATGCCGCCGCCGGCCTGCCGCATCGTCACGTTGGGGCCGACCCGCACGCCGCCCACCGAGATCGCCTCCGCGCCGCCCGCCCACAGCGAGTTGACGACGAGCTGCAGGTCGCGGTCGAGGATCACCTGCTGGCTGCCGTCCACGCGCGGCGTGGAGACGTCCGTCAAGTCCGGTGACATCCCGGGATCGGTGACGGTGACCGTCAGGCCGGGCCCGATCACCGGGGTGGCCGCGGCGGCGTAGTTCGCATCGTCGAGATCGGTCAGCAGCCGACGGCCGGTCGCGTCGCCCTCCAGGCGGCTGCGGCGCGCGGCGTCCACGTCGGCGTCGAGGTCGTTGCGGCGCGCGGCGGCCACATCGGTGGCGGCCTGCGCGGACCGAACGCTGCCGGCCAGCACCTGCTGGGACTCCCTGACACCCGGTGCGGTGTCCTTGGCCTGCGCCCACGCCATCGCGAACACCGACGCGACCACCACCGCGGCGAGCAGTTGCCACAGCACCGTCGACACCCTGCCGCGCGGTCGACCGACCTGTGCCGCAGCGGCATACCCGGGGTCGAGATGATCGGAGAGCAGCGATCGCAGCAGCGACGGCACCGGGATCCGGGTCGGCGCGTCCGGGTGGTCCGCATCGCGCCCCGCCGACTCGTAGCCCCCCAGACTGCTCATGCTCTGGCTCGTGCGCGCGGCAGGGAACGCATCACCATCGTGACCTGGATCAGGTACAGCACCCCCGACCACACATACAGCGCCATGCCCCAGATCAGAAAGCCCCACCCGATCGCCAGCACGACGCGGCTCCACTGGCCGTCGAATTGGCCGAGCAGCACCAGCGGCAGCCCGGACATCAACGCGAACGTCGCACCCTTGCCGAGGTAGGTCACCGGCAACGCCGAGAGCCCGCGGCTGCGCAACAGCGGCAGCGTGCCCGCCAGCACGACGTCGCGACCGAGCAGCAGAATCACGACCCACCACGGGATCACATGTGCCAGGGCCAGGCTGATGGGGACGACCACCATGTAGATGCGGTCGACCGCGGGGTCGAGCAGCTCCCCCAACCGGGACGCCTGGTTGTCGTATAGTCGCGCGATCTTGCCGTCGGCCCAGTCGGAGGCGCCGCTGAACATCAGGATGCCGACCGCCCAACCGGTCGCATCGGCGACCAGGAGCAGGTACAGGAAGACAGGCACCAAAACCAGCCGGATCACCGACAGCACGTTGGGAACCGTCAGCACGCGGTCGCCTGCCATGGAACTAGAACCTAGCGGAACACCCCGGGCAGGCTCAGCGCGGACAACGTGTCGTCGGCCAACGGATTGTCGTGGACCATGTACGTCCACGTCGACGTCGGACGTGCCAGTTTGGACAGATCCACGCCCGGTTCGTCCTCGATGGACGGCGCGGTGTCGAACGTCTGCTGGGCGGCTTCGATGGCGTCGGCGGCCAGCGAACCGAACGCGTCGACGGCCATCCGGTGGAACTCGTCGAGCGGGTTCTGCCTGCCCAGGGCCCGCAGGTGGATGCTCTCGCGGATGTCGGACAGGAAGGCCAGGTGATCGGCCCACGCCCGGTCGAGGTGGTAGAGCATGATCAGCCGGCAGATTTTCTCCAGCTTGGCCTCGGCGTCCTCGCCGAGCTGTGCGCTGACCTCGTCGTAACGCTCCGGGGAGAGCTCGCGCAGCTCGTCGCGGGCGGTCGCCGTGCGCAGCAGCTTGTCGCGGCGTTCGACAAGGATGGCCCGCTGCTGGGCGATCAGCTGGTTGTAGCGCCAGGTGTTGGCGTGCACGTCGAGCAGCCGGCCCTCGGCGACGCGCTGGGCGTGCTCGAGCAGGGTGGCCGCCTTCGGGCTGATGATCCTGCCGTTTTCGTCGCACTCCAGGGGCAGCTTGCTGTCTTCGAGGTGGGACACGACGACGTCGTCCTCCCAGCTGGAGAAGAAGACGGACGTGCCCGGGTCGCCCTGGCGGCCTGCGCGCCCGCGCAGCTGATTGTCGAGGCGCTCGGTGTTGTGCCTGCCGGTGCCGATGACGTGCAGGCCGCCCAGCTCGGCGACCCGTTCTTTTTCCACGTCCTCGTCGCTCGCGGCGGAGCCGCCCAGCCGGATGTCGGTGCCGCGCCCCGCCATCTGCGTGGACACCGTGACCGCGCCGAGCTTGCCCGCCTCGGCGATGACGGCGGCTTCCTCGGCGTCGTTCTTGGCGTTCAGCACGACCGCAGGCACGCCCCGCTTCACCAGCTTCTCGTGCAGCTCTTCGGATTCCGCGACATCGCGCGTGCCGACGAGCACGGGCTGGCCGGTCTCGTGGATCTCGGCGATGTGGTCGAGGACGGCTTCGGTTTTCGCCGCGATCGTGACGTAGACGCGGTCGGTCTCGTCCTCGCGGATGTTGGGCTTGTTCGGCGGTATCGGCGAGACCCCGAGCTTGTAGAACTGCCGCAGCTGCTCACCGGCGGCCAGCGCGGTGCCCGTCATCCCGCAGACCTTCGGGTAGCGGTTGATCAGAGCCTGCACCGTGATGGTGTCGAGCACCTCGCCGGTCTCGGTGGTCTCGATGCCTTCCTTGGCCTCGACCGCGGCCTGCAGCCCGTCCGGCCAGCGTTGCAGCGTCGCGATGCGCCCGCGAGAGGCGTTGATGAGGTGCACCGCGTTGTCGCGGACGATGTAGTGCACGTCGCGCTGGAGCAGCACGTGCGCGTGCAGCGCGACGTTGATCTCGGTCAGTGTGGTGGCGACGTGCTCCTCGGAGTAGAGGTCGATGCCGCCGAGCGCCGCTTCCACCTTGCGGGCGCCCTCTTCGGTGAGATGCACGTTGCGGCTGTCGTTGTCAGTGGCGAAGTCCTTGTTCTCGTCGAGCTCCCCGACCAGCCGGATCAGTTCCAGCCGTGGGGTCTCGCGGTGGCTGGTGCCCGCGAGCACCAGCGGCACCAGGGCCTCGTCGACGAGGACGGAGTCCGCCTCGTCGATCAGCGCGACGTCGGGGTTCGGGGAGACGAGGTCGTCGACGTCGGTGACCAGCTGGTCGCGCAGGACGTCGAAGCCGATCTCGTTGACCGAGGCATAGGTGATGTCGCACGTGTAGGCCTCGCGACGCTCGGCCGCGGTGGAGTCGGCGGTGATCCAGCCGATACTGAGCCCCATCGCCTCGATCAGCGGCCCCATCCATTCGGCGTCGCGGCGGGCCAGGTAGTCGTTGATCGTGATGACGTGGACGTTGCGCCCTGCCAGCGCGTAGCCGGCCGCTGCGATCGCTCCCGAGAGCGTCTTGCCTTCACCGGTGGCCATCTCCACGACGTCGCCCGCGAGCATCCGCAGCGCGCCCTGCAGCTGCACGTCGAAGGGCCGCAGGCCGGTGGCCCGTTCCGCGGCTTCGCGAGCGATCGCGAGGAACTGCGGGATGTCGGCCGAGTCGGCGAGGTCCTGCAGGTCGAGAAGTTTCGCGGCCTTGCTCAGCTGTTCGTCGTCGAGTTCGGAAGCTTTCGCATCGAAGTCCGCCGCCTTGGTCACCTGGTCCATGGACCGTGACTGGTCTTTGTCGGTGCTGGCGCCCAGCAACTTCCAGAACCGCCCGGACAGCCGGCCGGACTTCGCCGCCGATTTCGAGGACGTCTTCTCAGAGGTTCGTGCCACACGATTACGGTACGCGGCTCCCCAGCCCGCGCCGAGCGCACCGTATTCGTGCCGGTCCCGGGCCGTCGGCGGCGTGGGCGCCGGACGTTTAATTGACGCTCTGGGCAGCACATTTGCGTGTCCAGAACGCCCCTGCGCGACAGAACCTGCGGTAACTTCGGATCGCGCGGAGGGGAGGTCGCCCGGCTGTGGAGACGGTGAACGCACAGACGTTCCAACCGACGCTCGACTGGGGCGGCGAGTTCCTCAATTCCCTGCAATGGGCGGCGACGACGTTCGTGCTGACCGCGTTGTGCCTGCTGGTGATCCTCGTCGCGCTCGCCCGGTTCACCGAGTGGGGACGCCAGTTCTGGCATGTCACCGGCGATTACTTCCGCGGCAGGAACAGCATCGCGGTGTGGGTGATGCTCGCGGCGCTGCTGCTGTTGGTGATCATCTCGGTCCGCATCAACGTCCTGCTCACCTACTACGTCAACGACCTCTTCACCTCGCTGCAGGTCGCATTCCAGGGCGGCATGTCCAGCGGAGTCGCCGGCTTCTGGGCGTCGATGCGCGTGTTCGCCGTCCTCGCGGTCTGTTTCGTGGTGCGGCTGCTGGTGGACATGTACCTCACGCAGCGGTTCGTGATGCGGTGGCGGGTCTGGCTGAGCAGGCGCTTCATCGACGACTGGCTCGGCGACCTGTCCTACTACCGCGCCCAGTTCTCCGGACGTCCCATCGACAACCCGGACCAGCGCATCCAGCAGGACGTCGACGTGTTCACCACCGGCGTCGGCGCGCTGCCCAACAATCCGATCTACAACTCGAGCAACACACTGCTGTTCGGCGCTGTCGAGGCGGTGCTGTCGGTGCTGTCGTTCGGACCGATCCTGTGGAGCCTGTCCGAACCGGTGACCGTCGGCGGGCTGACGCTGCCGCGCGCGCTGTTCTGGATCGTCGTCGTCTACGTCCTCGTCGCGACGATCGTGGCGTTCGTCATCGGACGGCCGCTGATCCGGTTGAACTATCTGAACGAGTTGCGCAACGCGGGCTTTCGTTACGCGCTGGTCCGGGTGCGCGACGCGGGGGCCGCCATCGGGCTCTACCGGGGCGAGTCCGCCGAACGCACGGTGCTCAGGGGCCGGCTCGACTCGGTGATGGACAACTATCGCGGGTGGCTGCACCGCACGATGCTGTTCTTCGGCTGGAACGTGTCGGTCAGCCAGACGATCAACCCGCTGCCGTGGCTCGTCCAGGCGCAGGGCCTGTTCGCGCAGCGGATCACGTTCGGAGACGTGTGGCAGTCGTCGAACGCCTTCGGCGCGATCCACGACTCCCTGTCCTTTTTCCGGAATGCCTACGACCAGTTCGCGAGCTACCGCGCGGCGATCATCCGGCTCGACGGGCTCGTCGACCAGAACACCCGCGCAGGTGCGTTCACGGCGGTGCACACCGAGCACTCAGGCAACGGCGCGTTCGTCGTCGACGGCGTCGAGGTGCGCAAGCCCGACGGCTCGCCGCTGGTGCACACCCTGGACCTGCAGGTGAAATCCGGTGAGGGACTGGTGATCACGGGTCCGTCGGGAATCGGGAAGTCGGTGCTCGTGCAGAGCCTCGCCGGAATGTGGCCCTACGCGTCGGGGCAGGTGCGGATGCCCGACGGTCGCGACGAGGCCATGTTCGTCCCGCAACTGCCCTACTTCCCCGTGGGCGACCTGCGCACCGTGGTGTCCTACCCGCAGCCGTCGGGTGCCTTCGCGGACGCCGCGATTCAGCAGGCGCTGCTGGACGTGGCCCTTTCGCACCTGGTGATCCGTCTCAACGATGACAAGGACTGGGCGAAGTCGCTGTCCGTCGGCGAGCAACAGCGGGTCGCGTTTGCCCGAATCCTGGTGAGCCGGCCCAAGACTGTGTTCCTCGACGAATCGACCTCGGCCATGGACGAGGGTCTCGAGCAGATGCTCTACGAGGTGCTGCGCACCCAACTGCCCGACACCATCGTCGTCAGCGTGAGCCACCGCCAGTCGGTGCAGCCGTTCCACACCAGCAGGCTTGAGCTGACCGGCGGCGGCCGGTGGCGGCTGGAACGACTCGACGCCCCGGCCTGACGCCTCCAACACGCTGCGCGCAGGCGGGCGCGGTACCTTGCCCGGGTGGATAACTTCACACCGACCCTGGACTGGGGTAATGAGCTCTGGACGTCGCTCTGGTGGATCGCCAAAGCCTGGGTCATCGCCGCGGTGTGCACCATGGTGGCCCTGGTCCTGATCGCCAAGTTCACCACCTGGGGCAGGCAGTTCTGGCGCGTCACCCGTGGCTATTTCGTCGGTCGCGACAGCATCATCGTCTGGGCCTGGCTGGCCGGTCTGCTGCTGTCGGTGATGATCGGTGTGCGGCTGTCGGTGCTGTTCACCTTCCAGGGCAGCGACATGTCCACCAGCTTCCAGGTCGTCGCCGGCGGTCTGCTGAGCGGTGACGACGCGGTTCGCCAATCCGGTGGCGACGGCTTCTGGATGTCGCTCGGCATCTTCGGCATCCTCGCCGTGGTCAACATCGCGCAGGTGATGCTCGATCTGTATCTCGCGCAACGGTTCATGCTGCGGTGGCGTGCCTGGCTGACCGAGGAGCTCACCGGTAACTGGCTCGACGGCAAGGCGTTCTACCGGGCACGCTTCATCGACGACACGATCGACAACCCGGATCAGCGCATCCAGGCCGACATCGACATCTTCACCGCGGGCGTCAGCTCGCAGCCGAACACGCCGGGCAACACCTCGACGTCGACGCTGCTCTTCGGCGCGGTGTCCTCGATCGCGGCGATGGTGTCGTTCACCCAGATCCTGTGGAATCTGTCGGGGCCCGTCGATCTGCCCTTCGTGAATTTCGCACTCCCGAAGGCGATGTTCTGGATCGGAATCGCCTACGTTCTGTTCGCCACCGTCATCGCGTTCTGGATCGGTCGGCCGATCATCCGGCTGTCGTTCAACAACGAGCGATTCAACGCCGCCTTCCGGTACGCCCTGGTGCGTCTGCGAGACGCGTCGGAGGCGGTCGCGTTCTACCGCGGCGAGGTCGCCGAACGGTCGGGGCTGCGGCGCCGATTCGCGCCCGTGGTCACCAACTACAAGAAATACGTCAACCGGATGACGGGGTTCTTCGGCTGGAACATCTCGATCACGCAGGCGCAGGAACTCATCCCCTACGTCGTCCAGTTCAACCGGTTCTACACCGGCGAGATCACGCTCGGGCAGCTGTCGCAGACGGCTGCGGCGTTCCGCGAGATCCTGACCGGCCTGTCGTTCTTCCGCAACGCGTACGACAACTTCGCCGGCTACCGCGCGGCGATCATCCGTCTGCACGGCCTGGTCGTCGCCAACGACGAGGGCCGCGAGCTGCCGACGCTGTCGGTGGCGCCCAGTGCCGGCGGCATCGAATTCGACGATGTCGAGGTCCGCAAGCCCGACGGCACCCGGCTGATCAATCCGATCGATCTGCGCCTGAGCGCCGGCGACACACTCGCGGTCACGGGCGTCTCGGGAACCGGTAAGACCACGCTGCTTCGCAGCCTCGCGCAGCTGTGGCCCTACACCACCGGCACGTTGCGCTGCCCCGCCGGCCCGAACGAGACGATGTTCCTGTCGCAGATGCCCTACGTGCCTCTCGGCGACCTGCGCACGGTGCTGTCCTATCCCCGGCAGGCGGGTGAGATTCCCGACGGCGAGCTGACCACCATGCTGAACAAGGTGGCGCTGCCACATCTCACGGACCGTCTCGACGAGGAGCAGGACTGGGCGAAGGTGCTCTCCCCGGGTGAGCAACAGCGCATTGCGTTCGCCCGGATCCTGCTGACCAAACCGAAGGCGGCATTCCTCGACGAGGCCACCTCGGCGCTCGACGTCGGCCTGGAGACGATGCTCTACCGGATGGTCCGCGAAGACCTGCCCGATGCCATCCTCGTCAGCGTCGCCCACCGCGGAACCGTGATCAGCCACTGCGATCAGGAGCTGGCGCTGCTCGGCGGTGGCGAATGGCGGTTCGGCCCCAGAGGGGCCGACGCACCCTAGGCGCTGGTTTGCCAGTTTCCCGTGCCGTGGGACTCGCGGAACGGAAACAGCACGTTCACCTGACATACGGCGTAGTCGCGCCCAATTGATGCCGACGTTGCCTTAAGTTGGTCGCGTGGACCGTCGCGATACGCCAGGCATCGGTGCGGCGCCGACGCTGCCGCGACTGTTCCGCGGCGGGCATATTCGCTGCGTCGAGATCTCGGATCAACTCGTGTTGCTCGACGTATCGGCGGGCACCTACGACGTGGTCGACGAGGTCGGCACGCAGATGTGGAAACAGCTCCTGCTGGACCCGCGGGAGCGCGACATCGCTTGTCTGGCAGACCGATACGGCGTGCCGCTGTCGGTGATCACGACCGACTTCGTCGACTTCGCCGCAGCGCAGCAGGCGGCCGGGCGGCTCTGCACCGACGCGCCGCGATGCGCGCCGTCCGGCGCGCGGGTGCCGAAACGCCGCCCGACGGTCTGGCGCGCTCTGCGGGAGCGGGCCGCCGTCGAGCGGGAGCTGAGGAAGGGCTTTGCGGACGCCTACGCCACGTGCACCGGTCCTGCTGCCGACGGCACGCCGCCCCGACACCCGGTGGAGCGCTCGGTGCGGCAGTTCCGCACTGCCGACGGCCTCTACCCCGCCCGCGAGGCCCCGCTGGACTGCCTTCCGCGTTCACTGGCGCTGACGCGGTTCCTGCGGATGGCCGGGTGGCCGGCGCGGCATGCGATCGGGGTGGCACTCCACCCGTTCGAGGCGCACGCGTGGGTGGAACTCGACGGCGTCCCACTCGACGAGAACCCCGCGTCGCTGCTGCGCTACACCAAGATCGCCATCGCCTGATGAAACCGGAACCGCCTCCGTTGCACGGTTTTCTGGTGGTTCTGCCTTCCGACGCCGCCACTGCTCGCGGGTGGCCGGAGGCGGAGGGGGCGGGCCAGGCCGCCGTGTGGTTCCACGGCTACCTCGCGCACCCGGCCCGCCTGCGGGCGCAGTTGGGCCTCGACAGCGGCGCCTCTGAGGGCCGAATCGTGTCGGCGGCCTGGCGGCGCTGGCGCGCCGACGTGACCGAGCGTGTGGTCGGTGAGTACGCGGCGGTGATCGCGACCGGCTCAGATGCCGTGGTGGTGGGCGACCGCATGGGCCTGCGACCGTGCTACATCGCGAACGCGTCGGCAGGCACCGTGGTGTCGACCGACCTCGGGGTCCTGGCCCGCGAAACGGGCGCATGGCGAGACCCGGACGAACAGTATCTGGCGGACCTGCTCGCCGCGGGCATCCATCTGGGCACGCGCACGCCCTACCGCGACATTCGGCGCCTCGGCATGGGCGAGACCGCCACCTGGAGCTCGAACCGGCTGACGGTGTCGGGCGGCTGGCGCCCGACGGCCACACCGATTCTCGGCACCGCGCGCGAGCACGAAGAACTGCTGCGGGCCACCGTGCAGGATGCCGTCGCCGGGGCGATGCCGGCCCGCGGAGGCGCCGCGGTCGAGCTGTCGGGAGGGTTGGACACCTCCACCGTTTTGGCCGTCGCCGCCCGGCAGGCGCCGGTGCACGCTCTGAGCTTCGTCCACCCGGGCTCGCCCGGAAGCGACGAGACGGAATGGATCGAGGCAGCGCTGCAGTCCACCCCGGCCCAGTGGTATCCGATCGATGCCACCGAGCACGAAATCTTCGCTGCCGGGCCCGATTTCGGCAGATTCCTGGCCGCTCCGTCGCGGCGGATCCTCAACTGGTCATCGAGTGAGGCCGAGGACGCGGTCGCGACGCGACTCGGTGCGTCGACGGTCCTGACCGGGGAGGGCGGCGACGCCGTGTTCCTGGCGGGGCTTCTGCCGTGGTATCTCGCCGACCTGTTGCGCACCGGTCGATGGGTGCGGCTGCGTAAGGAGCTGCGGGCCTGGGGTGTTCGGTCCGACGTGCGGCGGTCCGCGACGTTCTGGTTGCGCCGCGCCGCGATCGACGGGCTGGTGCGCTGGCGCGAGCGCCGGACGCTGACGCTGCACCCGCCGAGACCGCTGTCGGTGACGGCACCGTGGCTGGCGCCCGAGTATGTCGGCGCCCTCGGCCTGGAGGGCAGAACGGACCGCACGACGTCGCTGCGGGTGCCGTCGGTACACGGTCAAGCTGTTCTGGAAAATGTGGTGAGGTGTGCCGAATTCGCCCGCAGCCGACAGGTCATCCCTTCGGGAACGGCGCAGGTGCGGCATCCGCTGCTCGCCCCCGCTCTGGTGGATCTGGCGTTGCGCACACCGTGGCAGGTCGCCGCGGACCCCCGCATCGACCGTGCCGTGCAGAGGTATGCGTTCGCGGGTTTGGTCAGTGACACCGTCCTGCGCCGGCGATCCAAGACGATCGCCGACGAGGCCGTCGTGAACGGCTATCGACGTCATCCCCGCTGGCAGGAGTACCTCTGCGACAGCCCTCTCGTCGTGGGTCGCGGCTACGTCGACGCAGACGGTTGGCGGAATGCGCTGCAGTCGCTCGGGCGCGGCGGAGGGGTCGCGCAACTCTACTCGGCGATCCAGGTCGAAGTCTGGCTGCGGCACGTAAACCACGCGGGTCCCCCGGTGCTGCTCAGTCCCCCGGGCCGAGTGCCGCAGGCCAACGATACAAATTAGCTGTACAAGCCTCTGCGAATGGATTCGATCTGGGTTACCCTGTGGTCAATTCACACTTCTCAGGGGGAGACATGAGCATGCAATCCAAGCCCTATTCGGCGCCGGGTGTGGCCCACGTCGGCGATGCCCGCGACGTCACGCAGGGTAGTGGCAACTACCTGTCGGACAGCAGCACCGGGTACGGCTACATGGGCTGGTACGCACGGCATCTCGACACGCCCGACACGGTGGCTGCCCTGCCTCCCCGGGCGTGATTGCGGCGACCGGCATGTCAGCCGAGCGATTGCAGATCGCTGTCGGCGCGTGGGCAATGGCCGCGGGCGTGGCCTCGGCCGTCGCGCTGGGGCCGGCGGCGGGCGCCTCTCCGGACACCGTTCCGGTGCAGACGCCGCCCAAGCTGGTCACCGAGTTGACCGGCTTCCAGTCACCCAGCGGCAACGTCGGGTGCTATATCGACGCGACAACCGTGCGCTGCGACATCGCCGAACGCGACTGGGCGCTACCGCCCCGACCCGCCGACTGCTACTCCGGGATCGACTTCGGGCAGGGTCTCGTCCTCTCCGATGGCCAGGCCCGCTTCGTCTGCGCCGGCGACACCGCGCTCGGCTACGGCGACACCCTGCAGTATGGCAGTGCCATCGCCGCCGGAACCCTGCGGTGCGAGAGTGCCGAGTCCGGAATGACGTGCCGGGACAACGCAACTGGGCACGGTTTCGTGATCAGTCGGCAGGCCTACCAGATCTTCTAGTCCGCGGTGGGGCCCGCTCGCCGGACCACTCGACCCCCGTCGACCACGAGAACCTGGTCGCAGTGCTCGAGCGTGGCTCGGTGGTGCGCGACGATGATCAGAGTGCGGTGTTCGCGTTGCCGAATCAGCGTGTCCACCATGGCGGACATGTTTTCCCGATCGAGGTGCGCCGTGGGCTCATCGAGAAGGACGAGCTCGGCCGGGGACAGCAGCGCCCGCGCGATCGCCACCCGTTGGCGCTGCCCACCTGACAGCGCGCGGCCACGGTCGAGAACGTCGGTGTCCAGACCGTTCGGCAGCCCGTCGACGAAGCCGTCGAGATTGACCTTCCGCAGCGCGTCGAAGATGTCCTCGTCCGAGGCATCCGGACAACCCATCGCGAGGTTGTCACGCAGGGAGCCGTGCAGCACCGGATTGTCCTGCTCCACCAACGCGATTCGACGTCGCAGTTCGGGCAGTGCCAGCTGGGGGTAGGGGCGGCCGTCGAAGACGAGCCGACCCTCGTCGGGTTCGTGGAAGCGGCACAGCAGCGCAAGCAGAGTGGACTTGCCACTGCCCGACGGCCCTATCACCGCGGTTACCTGGTTGCGGTGCACTGTGAAGGACACCTCGCGCAGAACACGGCGGCTGCCGTAGGCGAATCCGAGGTGTTCGGCCTCGATCAGCGCGGGCCTCGCGGTCGCCGCGGGGAGGTCGGCGGCCGGGCGGGGCGCCGCCGCGAGTTTCTCGGTGGGCAGCGCAAGGATCTCCTGGATCCGGTTGTCGGCGGCCGCCGCGGTGTGCATCGACGTCAGCCCCTGGTAGACATCCTGCAGCGGCGCCAGCGAGTACAGCGCGAGGAGGAACAAGGTCACCAGCTCGCCGACCGATATCGCGCCGGCAGACACGCGGGTTGCCCCGACGACCAGGACCACCACCAGCGAGCCCGTCGCGGTCATCCGCATGACCGGTGCGGAGAGGGCGGCAAGGCCCGCCAGTCGCATGCCCGCGCGGCGCGCATCGCCGGCGGCCTCGCCGATCAGCGCTTCGTGACGGCGTTGCGCACCGGACATTTTCACGGTGCGGATCGCTCCGAGCGTTCGCTCCAGCCGTGCTCCGTGCTCCCCGACGGCCTGCTGGCGGGCAGCAGCCGCAGCTCCGGCCCTGGCCAGCAGAAGGCTCCCGCCGAGGAACGTCGTCGCCACGACGGTCAGGACGGCGGCGGCAAGGGGCGCATCGATGCCCACCATCAAGGTGCCGGCCACCACCAGCGTGCCCACCCCGATGACCACCCGGCTGACCTTGCGCGGAAACTCTTGCAGCTCAGTGGTGTCGGCGATCGCGCGTGCGACCAGGTCTCCCGCCCTGAGGCGGTCCAACTCCCCGACGGGCAGGGCGATCAGGTGGGCGGCATAGGCGCGCCGCCGGTCGTACACCACAGCCTCGCCCAGCCGGTAGAACAGATAGGTGTCCGCCGCCTCGGCGACGATCGCGATCGCGAATGCGGCCGCGAGGAGCAGTGCCGAGGCCCACGAGACTCCGCCATGGGATGCCTCGTCGACAGCGCGCCCCGCGATCAGCGGTTGCGTCAACGCCGCCGCGCTCGCCAGGGCCGCGGTCGTCATCGCCACCGCCATGGCCCGCCAGTGGCCGCGCAACAGACTCTGCGCCACCCCGAGCACTCCGGCAGCGCGTTCAGGCGGCGACAGGGGAACCACCTAGGGATTATCGGCCAACGACGACTTCACTGCTCGCATCCGATGTTTCGTGTTGCCCGGTCGGACCTGCCGCGGAACCGTTCTAGACGTCGGCCTGCTCGCCCACATGCCGGGCTGCATGCTCCCCCGCCCGCCGTCCGAAGAACGAACCCTCGCCGAGCTGCGTGCCACTGGCGTAACCCTTGCCGTCCTGGGCGATGTTGCACGCGCACGCCCCGGCTGCGTACAGGCCCGGCACGGGGTCGCCGCCCTCGCGCAGCACCTCACCGTCGATCGACACGGTGAGCCCGCCCATCGTGAAGCCGGAGTACATCGCCCGGCCCAGTGACAGGTCGAACACCGCCCACGGGCCGTTGTCCTGTGCGGCAACGTATTCGGGCTGCTTGTGGAAGTCGGGGTCGTGACCATCGGCGGCGTTGGCGTTGTAGCGCTCCAGTGTCGCCGCGAAGTTGCCCGCCGGAATGCCCAGCTCTGCCTCCAGTTCGTCGATTGTCTCGAATCCGTCGAGGAATCGGATGAGCGGCATCTCGGGCATCTCGGTGTGTGCCTCGTCGACGATGAGGTAGGCCGTCTGTTCGGGCTGTTCGAGCACGAAAGCCGAGGTTCGCGCATGATAGGAGTCCTCGGCGACGAACCGCTGACCGTCCTTGTTCACGATGAGGCCGGTGAGCAGGATCTCCGGCGGGTAGGCGGCGGCCGTGATGAACAGCTGGTCGAGGTTGCTCGCGACACCGCCCGCCGAGACACCGAGCCCGATGCCCAGCCCGTCGTCGTGCGGGTTGCCCAGGATGTAGGGGGCCACCGTGCCGTGGTGCTTGGTCTTGCGTTCCTGCCCCAGCGCCGGGGTGTATTCGGCGACCATCTCGGCATTCATGGCGAAGCCGCCCGCGGCGATGATCACCGATTTCGCCTTGACGTCGCCGGTTTCGGTGAAGTGCTTCCACCGCACGCCCGCCACCGCGCCGTCGTCGTCGAGGACCAGCGCTGCCGCCCCTGTCTCGTAGCGGATCTGCACACCGAGGTCGGCGGCGCGCTTGACCAGCAGGTCGATCACCATGGCGGCGCCCCCGAGCTCACCGGGAACGGGCACGGAGTGGCCGCGCGGAGCGGGCTTGGCCTGCTCGCAGAACGGCCAGACTTTCTCGTTGCCGGTGTAGGACAGCCCCTCCGTTCCCGGCGGCACGACGACCTTGCCCGGGTAGTAGCTGCGTTCGAACTGAAAGCCAAGCGCCTCAAGCCAATTGAAATGTTCGACGCTGCCCTCGCAGTAGGCGCGGATCTTGTCGTGCTCCGGGTCGCGGGACTGGGTGACGAGGTATTTGTACATCTCCTCGGCCGAGTCCTCGTGGCCCGTGGCCTGCTGAACCGCGGTGCCGCCACCGAGGTAGAAGTGGCCTCCGGCCATCGACGTCGTTCCGCCCGCGGCGGCGGCCTTTTCCAGGACGAGAACGCGGGCACCGGCCGCGGCTGCGCTGACGGCAGCGCAGCCGCCCGCGATGCCGAATCCGAGAACCACGACGTCGGCCTCATCCGACCACGAGGTGACGTCACCGGCACGCACGGTCTCCGGGATGTTGATGGTCAATTCTGCTCCTCTTTGATGTGGCTGAAGAACGCGCGGATCTCCGGTGGTATGTATGCGAATTCGACGAACGGCACACCCGCCTGCTCGGCGGACACGTACGCGAACCGCATGCCCCCGGGCATGGTGCCGGCCATCACGACGGCGGCACCGTCGCGTTCGGCAGCGCCGATGGCGGCATCGAAGCTGTCGGGGTCGGGAGCCGCCACGCACACGTGGTGCAGCCCCGGCCCACACCGGTCGAGGAATTCGGTGTAGATGCTCGGGCCCTGCACCGGGGCGATGACCTCCAGTTGGGTCTCGCCCGCGTAGCTCAGCGAGACGTCGGCGACGAAGTCCGCGGGTTCCCCGCGGTACGTGCACGAATCCGGACCGAAGTGCACGGCGGGCATGCGGATCCACTTCGTGGCACCCAGCAGCGCCGTCAGCGTCGCCTCGGTGGCGGCGAGGTCGCGGGTCACCCAGGCAATCTGGACAGGTGTCTGGTCAAGCATCGAATCGAGAATATCGCCCTGGGGCGACACAAGCTAGAACGTGTTCTAGTTAGGTCGGCAGGAGACGACCTCGAGCCCGTTGTCACCGACACAGCATGTCGGTCAGCATTGCCACCTGCATGTCGAACACCGGCGCCGGATCGACGAAGGTGTCCGGACCGTACTGGCCGAACACCTCCAGGCTGATCGCTCCGACCAGGCCCGCCCACAGGGTCAGGCAGCCGCCGACGACACCGTCGCCCCCGGGGAAGTCGAATTCATCGCGCAGGCCGTCGAAGTCACTCGAAAGGTGCTGCGGCACAACTAATTCCGAGGTATCGACGTCGCCGGCGGTGATGCCGTCGGCGATCACGCCGAACAGCGCGCCGACGACGCGGGTGCCGGGGTCCACCGTCCGGTTCCTCGGCGCGTGATAGCCCGGAACGGGGCTTCCGTAGAGCAACGACCACCGCGCCGGGTGTCGCACCGCCCACGCGCGGGCCGCCCGCGCCATCGCGACCAGCCGGTCGCGCCAGCTTCCGGCGCAGTCGTCGCGGGCGGCTTCGACGGAGTCGGCGAGCTCGGTGTAGGCGTCGACGAGCAGGAGCGTCAGGAGGTCGTCTCGGCTGGCGACGTAACGGTAGACCGCCGACGACACCATGCCCAGGTCCCGGGCGATGGCGCGCAGCGACAAACCGGCGGCCCCTTCGGTGACGAGTTGTTCGCGGCCGAGCTCCACGATCTGGCGCTCGATCCGGTCCCGCGATTCCTGCCGCTTGCCCACGGCCACAGTCTGACACAAAGAGATCAGTGCTCTTGAATTCTGCGCCCAGGCGTGGCACGGTGGCTTTGAGAGAGCGATGCTCTCGTTTTTATGGAAGGAGAGACCGATGCCGAAGCGCTACGACCGACCCGGATGGGGTGCGCGGGTCTTCAACGATGCGATCCGCAGGCTCGCCGAGGTCGGGATCAGCATTCAGGGCAGCACCGCGGTGCGGGTCCGAGGACGCACGAGTGGCCGGCTGCGCGGCGTCGTGGTCAACCTGCTGACGGTCGACGGGCGCCGCTACCTCGTGTCACCGCGCGGCGACACCCAGTGGGCCCGCAACGCGAGGGCCGCCGGCTGGGTCGAGGTGGGCCCACGTCGACGTTCCCGCTCGCACCCGATCGTCGAGGTGTCCGACGAGGCCAAGCCCGACCTCTTCAAGCCGTATCTCGATCGGTGGTATTGGCAGGTGAAAGGTCACGTGGGCGGTCTGACGCCGGAGTCGAGCCGCGACGAGATGCGCCGAGCGGCCCCGTCGATCCCGGTGTTCGAGCTCGTCGGTTAGCCGGCGACGGGCTGCGGGAGCTGGGCCGACGCGGCGGAGATGGTGTCTGCCTGGGCCTGCTGGCTGGCAACCTGCCACGAGATCGCGGCGGGGAACGTGCCCCAGGTGCTGTTGAAAAGGCCGATCAGGACGGTGCGTCCGTCGGACAGCGTGGTGTAGACCGGGCCGCCGGAATCGCCTTTGCGGCTGACCACACCGTTGGCCATCGTGAACCATCCGTTGTTCACCGACTCGATCGTGCCGCAGCTCTCACCCGTGACGACACCGAAGTGGCACACCGGCATTCCCTTCGCGGGCAGTACGGCCGGGTCGGTCACCAGCACCTTGCCGCCGGGCAGCACGTTGTTGATCATCACGCCGGGATGGAGGTGGATGACCTCCCAGTCCGTGATCTGGTGGTTGGTGTCGACCGTCATGCCGTCGGGGGTGTTGTCACGGAACGTGCCCTGCGTGCCGATCGGGGTTCCGAACTTGTCCGAGACGGTGCCCGAGGCGCGGCAGTGGCCTGCGGTGTAAGCGGTGCGGGTCTGCGGATCGACGTATCCGAGCGTGCACAGCACGGTGTCCTGGTGGATCTCCATGCCCGGAAAGACGAGGACGCCGGGCTGCGCGTGGACGGGCGGCGTCGCGACAGTGACGACGAACAGCGGAGCGAGCAGGGCCAGCAGCAGCTGAACCAGTCGCCGCGGCGGCCGCGCGGATGCGGATACAGACCTTGAGAAAGACACTGCGCCTCCGACCCCGTGATGACCCGATTCCCCAGTACCCGTTGGCACTGCTGGTGTAACTGGGTCATCGCGGTTCTATAAAGCGGCGTTACACGCGAGTTGTCGAACCGCGACCTCAGGAGTCGAAGCCGAGACCCGCGGCGTCGAGGGTCCGCAGCAGCAGGTTGCGACGCCCCGCGGAATGGTCGGCGCGGTCCAGCGACCAGCGGGTGGCCTGGATGCCGACGCTGGCCAGCGGCTCCGGCGGGAACGGCAACGGCTTGCTGCGCACCATCTCCAGCTGCGTCCGCGGTGTGGGTGTCCCGTCGAGCAGATCGAGGCAGACGTCGGCGGCGAACCGGGCGGCGCCGACGCCGAGCCCGGTGAATCCGTTCACGTAGGCCACCCGCCCCTCCCGGGCCAGTCCCCAGTGCGCGCAGAACCGGGTGTTGGTGTCGATCGCCCCTGCCCACCGGTGGGTGAACCGGACATCGTCGAGTTGCGGGAAGGTGATGAAGAAGTGGGCGGCCAGCCGCCGGTAGGTCTCCTGCCGCTCCTCGTAGGACGAATTGACGCGCCGGCCGAAGTGGTAGACGGCGTCGTAGCCGCCCCACACGATCCGGTTGTCCGCAGACAGCCGGTAGTAGTGAAATTGGTTGGCGGAGTCGCCGATTCCCTGCCTGCCGCGCCACCCGATCCGGCCCAGCTGTTCGTCGGTCAGCGGCTCGGTCGCGAGCACATAGTCATAGACCGGCACCGTGTAGAGCCGGTTGCGCCGCAGCAGGCTCGGAAAGACGTTGGTGGCCAGCACGACGTGCCGGCACAGGATCGCCGACCCGCTGGTGTAGACGCGCAGCGCCGCGCCACCGGACTCGATGCGCGACGCAGCGGTGTGTTCGAAGATGTCGACCCCGGCCTCCCGGCAGGCGCGCGCGAGCTCGAGGGCGAGCTTGGCGGGGTTGACGATCGCGCACGAATCGGCACTGAGCAGTCCCCCGAGGAACGTCGGCGAATGCACCTGATCGCGAACCTGCTCGAGATCGAGGAAGTCGCCATGGCCGTCGGCGGCCGACTCCTCGAGCCATTGCACCTGGTGCGGCTCGGTGGCCACGCCCAGCATGCCGGTGCGCTCCCATTCGACATCCAGCCCGAGTTCGGCGATCTCGGCCTGCATCCCGTCGAGGTTCTCCACCCCCATCGCTTCGAGGGTGTCGATCTCGTTGGGCCAGCGCGTCTTTCCGTTCTCGTACCCGTGGGTCAGGCTGGCGTCGACGAATCCGCCGTTACGTCCCGAGGCGGCCCATCCGATGCGGTCGGCCTCGATGAGCACGATGCGGCGGTCGGGGTGACGCCGCGCCGCGTGCAACGCGCTCCAGAGCCCCGTGTAGCCGCCGCCGATGACGAGCAGGTCGCACGTGACGGGACCGGCGGTGGCGGGGTATTCGGGGCGCGGAATGTCCAGCCACATCGACCCGAGCGTGGTCGCGGCAAGCGAACGATCGATCAGGGCTGGGTCGACAGGGGCATCGAAGACGGTCTCCACATGCCGAACACTACGGCGTGGCATGGGCCTGCCGGGCCGGGCTCGGCGCGGTGGTGGGCTGCCAGCCGGGCGGCCCGAAGATGTAACCGAGCTTGGCGCGCAGTCCGCGCGCAGCGCGCACGTCGCGCCCGATCGCGGCGTACTCGCGCGTCTGCAGCTTCCAGATGTTGAAGGTGTTCACAGGCTTGGTGAGGCCGTAGTGGGGGCGGAACTCCTCGGCCTGGAAGCTGCCGAACAGCCGATCCCAGATGATGAGGATCCCGCCGTAGTTTCTGTCCAGATACAGCTGATCCATCCCGTGGTGGACCCGGTGGTGTGACGGGGTGTTGAAAACGAATTCGAATGGCCGCCACAGCTTTCCGATGCGCTCGGTGTGGATCCAGAACTGGTAGATCAGGTTGAGCGAAAAGCTGAAGAACACCATCCACGGCGGGACGCCCAGCAGTGGCAGCGGGAGCCACATCAGGATCTCTCCGCTGTTGTTCCATTTCTGGCGCAGCGCGGTCGCGAAGTTGAAGTACTGGCTGGAGTGGTGCGCCTGATGGGTCGCCCAGATCAGCCGGACCCGGTGCGCAGTGCGGTGATACGCGTAGAACAGCAGATCGACACCGAGGATCGCGATGACCCAGGTGTACCACTGCGACGCCGAGAGCTGCCACGGCGCCACGTAGGCGAAGATCGCGGCATATCCCAACAGCGCCAGGAACTTCCACGCGCCCATGGTCGCGACCGATACCAGCCCCATCGAGATGCTCGCCCGCGCGTCTCTCGTGTGATACGCGCCGCTGGCGGGCCGATCCTCGAGGTCTTCGAGCTTGCGCGCGGCGGTCCACTCGACGATCAGCAGCAGCAGGAAGAACGGGATGGCGAACAGCACGGGATCGCGCATCTGCGGCGGAAGGAAATCCAGGAACTCCACGGCGAGCACCTCCGAGGTGAGTGTACGGCGCTTACAGGAAGCTCAGGACGTCGTCGCCCCACGCGCGGCGCACGTCGACGTCGAGATCGTCGACCACCGAGTCGTGCTTGTCGATGACCAATGTCGCGCGGTCGTCGGCGCCGTAGGGTCGCCACTGCGGTTCACCTGCCGGGCCGTCCGGCGAGCCCTCGGCGGCGAAAGTCGCCCACCGGGTCTGCATCCGCTTCGACACCTCGGTGCCCGCTTTGCGACCACCGAGCGCGAACGTCGGGTCCTTGCGTCCGGACCCGAAATTGCCCCAGACGAACGGCAGTTCGGTCGCATGGGCGGCGTGCAGCCGCGCGAGTCGCAGAAGCGGCGTCGCGAAGTCGAACCGGTAGAGGTACACGGGCGCGACGGTGCGGTGGCCGTCGGCGAACCAGATCGACGGCATGCGGAAGCCCAGGTCGCTGGTCAGGCCTAGGCCCCAGGACTTTCCGGTCCTCCCGCGTCGACGGTAGGTGCCCTTCAGGACATCCTCGCCGGGCAGCGCCAGGTCGGGTTGCTCGGCGGCGATCTCGGCGAACATGGCCTTGATGGACTCCGGCGCGATCGGCATCAGCGGGGACTTCATGTACCGGAACAACGCAGCTTCGTTCTTGTTGGTGCCGATGATCAGCGGGACGGCGTGCGTCTTGCCGTCCCTGGCCAGATTGACCGGATAGTCGGGCAGCAGGTCGCCGTCCACGGTCGGCGCGAACGCGAGGGTACCCGGCGTGCGCACCGGGACCTCGTTGAACACCGTCCGCGAGGCCTCGATCAAGACCTCCAGCGGCGCGGTGGCCAACGACGCCAGGTCGTCCCTTCCGGCGCCGAGCACCTCGAGGAAGCGCTCGGCGACCCGGCGGGCCCGGCCCCGGTCGTAGATCGACGTGGCCGGCGCGCTCTGGGCGATCGCCGCACCGAACAAGCCCGCCGCGGCCGGGCTGCCGAGCAGCGACGTGACGACACCGCCGCCTGCGGATTCGCCGAACAACGTGACTCTGCCGGGGTCGCCACCGAAGGCGGCGATGTTGTCGCGCACCCAGTGCAGAGCGGCGAGGACGTCGCGCAGGCCGACGTTGGTCGCGAACCGACCGGAGTCGTCTCCCAGGGTGGAGAGCTCCAGGAAGCCGAGGGCCCCGAGCCGGTAGTTGAGCGTGACGACGACGACGTCGCCTGCGGTGGCCAGCGCACGACCGTGATACAGCGGCTGGCTCGCCGAGCCCAGCACGTAGGCCCCACCGTGCACCCACACCATCACGGGCTTGCCGTCGCCGGGCTGGGTGCCCGAGGGCGCCCACACGTTCAGGGCCAGAAAGTCCTCGCCCTGCGGGGCGCCGAGGTCGAGAGGAATCTTCGGATCGGTCGGCTGCGGGCACACCGGCGCGATGCGTCCGGCGTCGGCCGGCTCGGTCCAGGCCTCGGGTGGTTCGGGGGCGCGCCAGCGCAGCTCCCCGACCGGCGCGGCGGCGTACCGAACACCCCTCCAGGACATGACGGTGCCGTCGTCGACGCCTCGGACCGGTCCGTTCGTCGTGTCCACGACGGGACGGTCGTGTTCCGAACTTCGGGCGGTCGCCTCCGCGGTCATGCCGAGCTCCTTCGGTCGATCGGTACGCCAGTGTACCAGCGATGCGCGCTGATCATTCCCCGCGCGACGTCTGCATGTCTCCCTCGGCCACGCTCAGGGCGTGTCAGCACGGCTCCGCCGTGCACCCAGCGCCCCGGCGAGCACGAGCAGCGCGACGCCGGCGACGGGAACGGTGAGCAGCCCGATCCGCAGGCTGCTCGCATCGGCGACGACACCGACGATCAGCGGGGCGCCGAGGAATCCCAGCCGCATCAGCCAGGTCAGCAACGTCAGCCCGGTGCCCGCGCGCAACCCCGGCAGCTCGTCGGCGGCGCGCATCGCGGCCGGCACCACCGTCGCGACCCCGAGGCCCGCGGCCGCGAAACCGGCGATGGTGCCCGGCACCGTCGGGAAGGCCAGCGCGACGCCCATGCCGACGGCCGTGAGGACGCCGCCGGCGCGTGCCACCGCCCGGTCGCCGTATCGGTCGACGAGCCGGTCACCGACCATCCGGCCGACGAACATGAAGCCGACGAGAGCGACGTAACCGAGCACCGCGACAGCGCCGGGGGCGCCCAGACTGTCCCGCAGGTACAGGGTGGCCCAGGACGAGCCGGCGTCCTCGACGGTCGCGCCCGCCACCGCGATGCCCACCAGCGCCGCCAGCGTCAGGAAGATCAATCCGCCCGTCTTGGCGCCGCCGGCGTCCTGCGTCGCGGGGTGGCTGTCGTGGTCGGGGCCGTGTAGCAGCGAGGGGTAGGCGACGGCGACGACGGCGCAGAAGACCACCGCCGCGAATCCGAGGTGGATCCCGCGCGGAATGTGCAGCGCGATGGCGCCCGCGCCCATCAGACCGCCGAGGATCGCCCCCACCGCCCAGATCGCATGGAGCGAGTTGATGATCGACCGGCCGTAGTTGCGTTGCAGGCGAAGCCCGTTGACGTTCTGGGCGACGTCGGTGATCGCGTCGCACGCGCCTGCGACCAGAAGTGCTGCCGCGAAGATCAACGGCGTCGTGGCCACCCCGGCGACCACGATCAGCGTCGCGAGCGCCACCGTCGTGGCGACGGCGACACGCGCGGACTGGAAACGCCGCACCAGTGCGCCCGCGGTGAGGCCGGCCAGCAGGGCGCCCACCGAGAATGACGCGACGGACGCGCCGTAGGCGGCGTTGGACATCCCGAGGTCGGTCTTGATCTCGGGGAAACGTGGCAGCAGATTCGCGAACAGCGCGCCGTTGGTGAGAAACAGGGCGGCGGCGGCGATCCTGGCCCGGCCGTCACGCGCCTCGCCGCCGGCCGGCGGTTCAGACGCCATGATGGTCGACCCTACCGCCGTCTTCGTCACCGCTTGCGCACGGGCTTCACAGGGCAAGATTGGCGCCATGTCCGATGACACCGAGCTGTCCGATTCGCTGATCGAACTCGCACACCGCTACGGGGTGGCGACCGAGTACACCGACTGGACCGGCCGCGCGGTTGCGGTGTCCGCGTCGACCCTGATCGCGGTGCTGGATGCCCTCGGCGTCGCGGCGGCCACCGAGGCGGACCGCGCCGACGCCCTGGCCGCGCGCGATCGCGACCACTGGGCGCGCCCGCTGCCACCGACGATCGTCGGCCGTTCCGGCGTGACGACGCCGTTCTGGGTCCATGTCACCCACGGCGACCCGGCCAGGTTGTGGCTGCGGCTCGAGGACGGCAGCGTGCGCACCGGCCTCCGACAGCTCGAAAACAACACCCCACCTTACGATCTCGACGGCAGACTGATCGGCGAGGCCACCTTCGAGCTGCCCGCGGACCTGCCCATCGGCTATCACCGGCTGCATCTTCAGGTCGGCTCGTCCGACGTCGGTGCCACCGTGATCGTGTCGCCGTCGTCGCTGCCGCGCTCGGTTTCGCCGGCGACGGGGCGAACCTGGGGGCTGGCCACCCAGCTCTACAGCGTGCGCTCCCGGAACTCTTGGGGCACCGGCGATTTGACTGACCTCGCCGATCTCGCGGTGTGGTCGGCGGCACGGCACGGTGCGGGCTTCGTGCTCGTCAACCCGCTGCATGCGGCGGCGCCCGTCGCGCCGATGGAGCCGTCACCGTACCTGCCGACGTCGCGGCGGTTCGTCAACCCGCTCTACCTCAGGGTCGAAGCGGTGCCGGAGTTCGCCTACCTCAGGCACCGTGGCCGCATCCGGAAAGCGCGGGTCCAGGTGCAGGCGCGCGCCAACCGCTCGACGCGCATCGACCGCGACGCGGCGTGGAAGGCCAAGCGCGCCGCGCTGGAGGCGTTGTACCTGGTCGAACTGTCGGAAGGTCGCGACATCGCCTATCAGGCATTCCAGGAGCGCCAGGGGCGCAGCCTCGACGACTTCGCCACCTGGTGTGCGCTGGCCGAGCAGCACGGAGCGGACTGGCATCAGTGGCCTGAGGAGCTCCAGCATCCTCATGGCGACGCGGTGGCCGAGTTCGTCGAGCGGCATCCCTCGGAGGTGGACTTCCATCGTTGGCTGCAGTGGCTGGTCGACGAGCAGTTGTCGGCCGCCCAGGATGCGGCCGAGCGGGCCGGTATGGAACTGGGCATCATGCACGACCTCGCCGTGGGTGTGGATCCCGACGGCGCCGATGCCTGGGCTCTGCAGGACGTGCTGGCACTCGGCGTGACCGCAGGAGCTCCGCCGGACGAGTTCAACCAGTTGGGTCAGGACTGGTCGCAGCCGCCGTGGCGTCCGGACCGATTGGCCGACGCGGCGTACGAACCGTTCCGGGCGCTCGTCAGCTCCGTGCTGCGGCATGCGGGCGGCGTCCGGATCGATCACATCATCGGCCTGTTCCGGCTGTGGTGGATCCCGAAGGGCTCGCTGCCCACGGTCGGCACGTATGTGCGCTACGACCACGAAGCGATGATCGGCATCGTCGCTCTGGAGGCGCACCGGGCCGGTGCCGTGGTGGTCGGCGAGGATCTCGGCACCGTCGAGCCGTGGGTGCGTGACTATCTGCGTGATCGCGGGCTGTTCGGCACGTCGATCCTGTGGTTCGAGATGACCGGCGAAGGCCGGGAGCCGTTACCCGCCGACCGCTGGCGGGAGTGCTGCCTTTCGGCGGTCACCACGCACGATCTGCCGCCGACCGCCGGTTATCTGGCCGGCGAGCACGTGCGGCTGCGCGACGAACTCGGCCTGCTCACCCGATCCGCCGACGAAGAATTGGCCGCCGACCGTGCCCACCAGGACGCCTGGCTGGCCGAGCTCCGGCGCGTCGGTCTGCTCCCCGACGCCGAGGCGGACCTCGATCAGGTGGTGCTGGCATTGCACCGCTATCTCGGGCGCACACCGTCGCGACTTCTGTCGTTGTCGCTGGCCGACGCCGTCGGCGAGGTGCGCGCCCAGAATCAGCCGGGCACGGTCGACGAATATCCGAACTGGCGGGTTCCGCTGAGCGGCCCGACGGGCAGGCCGGTGCTTCTCGAAGACGTCTTCGGCGATCCCCGGGCAGCGGCGCTGTGCGAGGCGATGCGGTCCGCCGTCCGACCCCAGAGCTGATTCGCGAAGTCGGCGGCACAGCCTTCCTTGCTGCCCAGATAACTTGTATGATGAGTTGCGTTACTTGTCATACAACTAAGTGAGGTCCCTGTGTCCGATCGCATCCGCCACCTGAAGCTGTCGCACGTCGTGCTCCCGCTGGAGACTCCGGTCAGCGACGCGAAAGTGTTGACGGGCCGCCAGAAACCCCTTACCGAGACGGTTCTGCTCTTCGTCGAGGTGCGCACCGAGGACGGTCACACCGGAACCGGTTTCAGCTACTCGAAGCGCGCAGGCGGGCAGGCGCAGTACACGCACCTCAAAGAGATTGCCGAGGTCGCGATCGGGCAGGATCCGTCCGACATCGACCGGATCTACCAGTCGCTGCTGTGGGCCGGAGCGTCGGTCGGCCGCTCCGGCACCGCCACCCAGGCCATCGCGGCGCTCGACGTCGCCCTGTATGACCTGAAAGCCAGGCGGGCCGGCCTGCCGTTGGCGAAACTTCTCGGCGCCCATCGTGATTCGTGCCGGGTGTACAACACCTCGGGCGGCTTCCTGCAAGCCTCCGTCGACGAGATCAAGGAGAAGGCAAGTGCTTCCCTGGCCGCCGGCATCGGGGGAATCAAAATCAAGGTGGGACAACCAGATTGGCATACCGACCTGGCCCGCGTCGCGGCGCTGCGCGAGCACCTGGGCGAGGCTCCGCTGATGGTCGACGCCAACCAGCAGTGGGACCGCGCCCGCGCCCGCAGGATGTGCCGGGAACTCGAACAGTACGACCTGATCTGGATCGAGGAGCCTCTCGACGCGTGGGACGCCGTCGGGCACGCCGACCTGAGCCGCACGTTCGACACTCCCATCGCGACCGGGGAGATGCTCACCTCCGTCGGCGAGCACATGGCGCTCGTCGACGCCGGCTACCGCGGCATCGTCCAGCCCGACGCCCCGCGCATCGGTGGCATCACGCCGTTTCTGCGGTTCGCGACACTTGCCTCGCACGCGGGCCTGGCCCTGGCGCCCCACTATGCGATGGAGATCCACCTGCATCTGGCGGCAACCTATCCGACCGAACCGTGGGTGGAGCACTTCGAGTGGCTCAACCCGCTGTTCGACGAGCGCATCGACATCCGCGACGGCCGGATGTGGCTGCCGGAGCGGCCGGGCCTCGGATTCACGCTCAGCGACCGGATGCGGGCGCTGACCGTGGAGTCGGCCGAGTTCGGCGCGCGGTGACCGCGCGATGATGTGGTCATGACGACCACCATGGCGGCGCGGGTCGTCGCCGGACTGAAAGACAAGATCTTCGCCGGCGACCTCCCCGCCGGGGAGAAACTGCCGTCGGAGGCCGAGCTCATCGAGGAGTTCGGGGTGTCGCGCACCGTGGTGCGCGAGGCGGTGACCCGGCTGCGGGCCGAGGGGCTGGTGGAGACGTTCCAGGGCCGCGGCTCCTATGTGCTCGCACTCCCCCGGTCCACGGCGTTCACCGTCGGGCCGGTCGAGATCCGAACTCAGCGCGACGTGCTCGACGTCGTCGATCTGCGCCTCGGGATCGAGAGCGAGGCCGCCGCGCTGGCCGCCGCCCGCGCGGACGCATCGGGCCGCGACTCGGTGTGCGCCGCGCTCGCCGACTTCGAAAGTGCTGCGCCCGAGGACGCCGTCGAAGCGGACTTCCGCTTCCACCGGGCCGTCGCCGCGGCCTCCGGCAACCGGTTCTTCCTCGACCTGCTGGACTCGCTCGGTCCGATGACGATCATGCTGGCCCGCACCCGGCTCGGTGAGGAGCACTCGATCGTGCACGCCGACCACGCCGAGCGGGTGTTACGCGAACACGGCGACATCGCCGCCGCGGTCGTGGCAGGCGATGTCGAGACCGCCCGGGCGGCGATGCGGGTGCACCTGGGCAACACCCGGCGCCGCCTGGATTCCGGCGGGTGACGGTCACACCCCGAGTTTGTCTGTCTCCGTGGCCTTTTCGTCCCGCCCGGCCCGGTCCTTGCGCCCCTTGAGCAGGTGCCGCACCAGCGGCAGCACCGCCAGGCCGACGAACACGGCCAGCAGCACACCGGAAATCGGCCGGGTGACGAAACCGGTCGGGTCGCCGCCGAAGATCAGCAGGGACCGCCGGGTGCTCGACTCGATGATCGAACCCAGCACGAACGCCAGCACCATCGGTCCCGGGTCGAAGCCGGCCTTCTTCATCAGATAGCCGACGATGCCGAACGCCACCATGAGGAAGATGTCGAACGTCGAGTTGTTGATCGTGTAGACGCCGAGCAGCGTGATCAGTGCGGTGATCGGCGCCAGGATGGCGGGCCGCACCCGCAGGATGCGCACGAACATTCCGACCAGGGGAACCGACAGGATCAGCAGCAGGATGTTGCCGATGTACATCGAGTTGATGACGCCCCAGAACACGTCGGGATGCTCGTCGACCAGCTGCGGACCTGGGGACACCCCGAGGATCAGCAACGCCCCGAACAGCATCGCCATGGTCGCGTTGGCGGGCAAGCCGATGGTGAGCAGCGGGATGAAAGACGACGTAGCTGCGGCGTTGTTGGCCGTCTCGGGGGCGGCGACACCCTCGACCGCGCCGCGGCCGAATCGTTCCGGGGTCTTGCTGCGCCGCTTCTCGGTGGCGTAGGCGACGATCGACGACAGCACCGCACCGCCGCCGGGCAGGACGCCGAGCACGAAACCGATGACCGATCCCCGGCCGATGGCCCCCGAGGACTGCCGCAGATCTTTGCGCGACGGCCAGACGTTGCCGACCTTGGCCGGCGGTGATGCCTTGCGGTGACGCTGCTCGAGGTTGTAGAGGATCTCGCCGACGCCGAACAGCCCCATGGCGACGACGACGAAGTCGATGCCGTCCGCGAGCTGCAGGCTGTCGAACGTGAAACGCGAAGCGCCCGTGAAGCTGTCGCGTCCCACGGTGGCCAGCAGGAGGCCCACCGCGCCAGCGATCAGCGCCTTCAGTTTGTTGCCGCTGCCGATGGTTGCGACGAGCAGCACCCCGAGCAACGCCAGCGCCGCGTACTCGGGCGGGCCGAAGTCGAGTGCGACGCTGGCCACCACGGGTGCCAGCAGGGTCAGACCGATGATCGAGATCGTGGCTCCCACAAAGGAACCGATGGCCGCGATGCCCAGCGCCGTGCCCGCCCTGCCCTGTTTGGCCAGCGCGAAGCCGTCGAAGACGGTCACCACCGACGACGCCTCGCCGGGCAGTCTCAGCAGCACCGAGGTGATGGTGCCGCCGTATTGGGCGCCGTAGTAGATGCCCGCAAGCATGATGATCGCCGACACCGGGTCGATGGTGTAGGTGATCGGGAGCAGGATGGCGATGGTGGCCGCCGGCCCCAGCCCCGGCAGGACGCCGATGACCATGCCGATCAGCACGCCGACGAGGCAGTAGAGCAGATTCTGGGGTTCGACGACCAGTGCGAACCCGTCGAGAAATGCGGTGAAGTCCATGTTCGAAGGTCGTTTCTACAGAGATATGAGGTGCGGCAACGGGATTCGTAAGCCGTAGAGGAACAGGAAGTAGAACGCCGCCACCGTGACCACGCTGATCACGACGGTGTTGCGCCAGCTCTCGCCGCCGAGGAACTTCAGCCAGATGACACACAACGCCAGCGCAGGGATCTCGAACCCGGTGAGCGGCAACAGGAGTCCGAACGCGACGAACGTGACGATGCCGGCGACCGCGAGCAGGCTGCTGCGGGTGAACGCCTCGCTGTCGGTCAGCCCGCGGCCGGCGACCAGCAGCACCGCCGACAACGCGGCGATGACAACGCTGACGACGAACGGCCACAGGCCGGGCCCGGGTTCGCTCAGCGATCCGAGGCCGTAGCCGAATGACAGCACAGCGCCGCCGAGGCCGATGGCGAGGCCCACCAGCGCGCCAACCGTCTGGTAGACGGGCCCCCCGGGAGTGGGCCGGTCCTCCTCCATCTCCTCGGCGACCTCGGCCTCGATCTCGGCGAGGATGTCGCGGGTGTGCGGGTGGGCCGCGGGTTCGGACACGGCTCAGCCCTCGGCACGCAGATTGATGCCGTACTGCTGGACCAGGTCGGCGTACCGCTGGCGGTCCTCTTCGAGCTGCGCGACGACCTCGTCACCGGAGATCTCCATGGGCGTCAGGCTGTTCTGCTCGTTGAACGCCTTGTAGTCCTCGGTGTCGAAGGTGGCTTTCATGCCCTCGACGAGGCGGTCCCGCACCTCCTGCGGGGTGCCCTTGGGCACGGTCATGAAGCGGTACTGGGTGACCTCGACGTCGAGACCCTGCTCTTTGGCGGTCGGCACCTCGGGCAGGTAGGCGATGCGGTCGGGTCCGAAGACGGCCAGCGGTGTCAGCTTGCCGGACTGGATGTTCTCGATGGCCTCGCCGACCTGGATGCTCGCGACGTCGACCTGGTTGCCGAGCACCGCGGCCAGCGCGGGCGCGCCACCGTCGAACGGCACCGCCTGGGCGTTGACGTTGCTGGTCTTGAACAGCAGCGCCGCCGAGAGCTGAGCGCCGGTACCCACTCCTGTGGTGCCGTATCGGACCACGCGGGTGGCGCGCTTGATGTCGTCGAGGGTGCGGTATCCGCTGGCGGGGTTGGTGACCAGGACGTAGTCGTCGCGGGAGACGCCCTGCACGATGTCGAAGCTGTCGAGGTTGGTGACCTCGTCCTGGGCGACGGCCAGCGGGGTGATCGTGAACAGCGACGCATTCTGGATCGCGATCTTGGAGCCGTCCGGCGCGGCGTTGGCGACCTCGGCGGCGGCGAGCGCACCGTTGGCCCCTTCGCGGTTGATGACCGGGAAGGAGGCGCCGAGATTGTCGGACAGCCCCTTGGACACCGCGCGGCTGATCAGATCGCTGGATCCGCCGGCGGAGGCGCCGACATACATCTCGACGGTGCCGGACGGATAGTCGCCGCCGGATCCGCCGCCCGTGGAGCTCTGCACTCCGCTGCAGCCGGTCACCGCGAGGCCGGTGGCTGCCAGGACCGCGATGCCGCGTGTCAAAGAGGTGGGGAGAGCCAGGTGCATCGGTTCACTCCTTGTTCAGTGTGATCCACATGGGCGGCGAGGCGCTGATGTGGTGAGCGTCACGTGTCACGCTAAGCAATACGGTCGATACCTGTCCAAGCCGTTTTCGGCATGGGTTGATACCTTCTGCGCATCGCGCGCGGCTCCCCGCGGGGCGACGCCGCCTGCGCCGGCCGTGCTGCGCTGTAACGCGGGGGCCTGCTGCAGCGGTTTCACATTCGTCACGGCTGCGATATGTTCGCACCGCATACCGAACCCGAGGGAGTTGTCGTGAACAAGCTCGTTGCGCTCAGCGGCGGAATCGTCGCCGCCGGAACGGCCGCGCTGATCGGTACCGGTGTGGCGGTGTCGCAACCGCAACCGGGTGCAGCAGCCCATCCCTCCAACGTCATCGGCGAGCAGTACGGACGCGCGCTGGCCATTCTGAAGAGCCAGGGCGTCAAAGCCTATTTCGGTGGATCCACCGGCAGCGTGCTGCCGCAGTCGTCCTGCCTCGTCGGTTCGCAGAAGGTGACCAGCGGTGGTCGCATGCTTCTCATGCTCGACTGCACGCAGGCCGCGGCCGACCAGATCAAGGCCATGGGTCCCACCGGCGGACCGACCGTCGGCGCCAACGGCGTCACCACGGTCACCCCGACCCCGATGGTCCCAGTCGCCGGCGCACCCGGCGCGGGCATGGCGCCGCCGGCGCCCGGCATCGTCCAGAGCGTCCCGCAGGGTGGCGGCGCCCCGATCATCGCCAACACCTCACCGCGGCCCTGACCACAGGCAGCTAACCGGTACCCGCGTTCCCACCAACGGGTCTGCTTCGTCGTAAACTCGGCTGAGTTCACGACGAACAGGAGCCGCCATGCTGCGACCGCGCCGCTTCGCCGCGGAAATCGACCCCGGTCCCGTCCAGATACAGGCCCGCAAGGTGCACTTCGACGTCACCGACGCGCCGCTGCACTGGATTCCCGGCCACCCGGTGGCCTCGCACGTCGTCAGCGTCCTCAACATCGTGCTGCCGGCGGGGGAACGCTGGTTCGTCGAGACGTTCAACGAGGCGCTCCCACTGGTCAAGGACCCCAAGCTGGCTGACGACATCCGGGGGTTCATCGGACAGGAAGCCACCCACGCCGACGTGCACGACCAGGTTCTGCACGAGTTCATGATCCACCACGGTGTGGATCCGACGCCGATCCTCGATCAGATCGAGCATTTGTTCAGCGGGGTCCTCGCTCCGATGGACGACTCTGTCGACGAAGCCCGCCGCATGAACCATCTGTGCGACCGGCTCTGGCTGATTGCGGCGATCGAGCACTACACCGCCGTGATGGGCGATTTCGCGTTGAACTGTACGTGGGACGATCACGGCGCGGATCCGACGCTGGTGGACATGTTCCGCTGGCACGGCAGCGAAGAGGTGGAGCACCGCAGCGTCGCCCACGACGTCGCCGTCTACTTCCACGACAGCTATTTCGCGCGGATCCGTGCGATGGCGATGTCGGCGACGATGCTGTTCGTCTTCTTCCAGCGGGCGGCCTGGTATCTCGTCAAGCACGACCCGTCGGTGGACGCCGGCTGGTGGACGTTCAACAGAATGCGGATGCGCGACTCCAAACTGGGCCTTCTTCCCCTGTACCGCAACCTTTTCGGGTCCAGCACCCTCGGGTATTTCCGCCCCGGCTATTCGCCGGAGCAGTTGGGCTCCACCGCGCAGGCCGTCGCGTACCTGGCCACCTCGCCGGCGGCGCGCGCCGCACACCTGTGATGCGTCTGTTCGAGCGCCATCGGCGGGTCCCGCCGAGCGCCTCGGGGCGGCTGCGCCACGACCCGACCTTGAGCCTGGCCGACGCGGCCATCTCCGGGCTCTTCGCGGCGTCGGCGGCGGTGCGGCGGATCCGGCCACCGGCGGGCGGGCCGGACACCTTCGCCCTGACGGTCGCCGCGCGCCGCGTCGTGGCCCACGACCAGGATGTCGTCGAGCTGACCCTCACGCCCGTCGGCGGCGCCGCGCTGCCGCCGTGGTACCCCGGCGCCCACCTCGACGTCCACCTGCCCAGCGGAGCGGTACGGCAATACTCACTCTGCGGAAACCCCGCCGTCACAAGCGATTACCGCATCGCGGTGCGGCGTATCCCCGGTGGCGGCGGCGGGTCGATCGAGGTGCACGACGCACTCCCGGTGGGATCGACGGTGCGCACCCACGGTCCGCGCAACGCGTTTCCGCTGACGGTGCCCGGCTACGGGTCCCCCGCGCGCCGATTCCGTTTCATCGCAGGCGGTATCGGCATCACGCCGATCCTGCCGATGCTCGCACTGGCGCGCCGCCTCGGCATCGACTGGTCGATGGTCTACACGGGACGTTCCCTCGACAGCCTGCCGTTCGTCGACGACGTCGCCGGGTACGGTGCCGCGGTCACGGTCCGAACCGACGACCGGCAGGGGTTGCCGTCGGCGGCGGATCTGCTCGGCGAATGCCCGCCCGGCACCGCGGTCTACGCCTGCGGGCCCGCGCCGATGCTCACCGCGATCCGGTCCGCCCTGGTCGGACGGGACGACGTCGAACTGCACTTCGAACGATTCGCCGCGCCGCCGGTGGTCGACGGCAGGCCCTTCCCGGTGACGATCGCCTCCCGCGGCGAGCCGGTCGAGGTGGGCGCCGAGGAGACTCTGCTCGCGGCGCTGCGCCGGGCGGGCGTCGCCGCGCCGTACTCGTGTCAGCAAGGCTTCTGCGGAACCTGCCGCACGCAGGTGCTGGCCGGGTCCGTCGATCACCGCGACACACTGTTGACCGGTCCGGAACGCGACGCCGGAATGATGCTGACCTGCGTGTCCCGTGCCACGGACGGTTCCGGCCTGACGCTGGATCTCTGAGGGCTGCGCACCTGCGTCTGTAGTATTCGGCAATGCCGTTGTCCGCTGGCGAAACGTTCGCGGGGTACACGATCGTGCGTCTGCTCGGATCCGGCGGAATGGGCGAGGTCTACCTCGCTCAGCACCCGAGACTCCCCCGCCAGGATGCGCTGAAGATCCTGCCCGCCACGGTTTCTGCGGACTCCGAATACCGGCAGCGGTTCCACCGGGAGGCCGACATCGCCTCATCGTTGTGGCACCCGCACATCGTCGGTGTGCACGACCGCGGCGAACACGACGGACAGATCTGGATCTCGATGGATTACGTCGAGGGCACCGACGCCGCGCATCTGATCGCCGATGCGCAGGGCGACGGAATGCCGGCCCGGCAGGTCGCCGACATCGTCACCGCGGTCGCCGAGGCCCTCGACTACGCCCATGAACGTCACCTGCTCCACCGCGACGTCAAGCCCGCCAACATCCTGATCTCGCGACCCGGCTCGCGAGACCAGCGGATCCTGTTGGCGGACTTCGGGATTGCGCGCTGGGAGGACGACATCAGCGGGCTGACCGCGACGAACATGACCGTCGGCACCGTGTCCTATGCGGCACCGGAGCAGCTGATGGCCCGCGACCTCGACGGCCGCGCCGATCAGTACGCGTTGGCCGCGACGGCCTTCCACCTGCTGACGGGAAAACCGCCGTTCCCGCACTCGAATCCGGCCGTCGTGATCAGCCGGCACCTGTCGGCGGAGCCGCCCACGCTCGCCGGCCCCCGGCCCGATCTGGCCGGCGCGGACCCCGTTCTGGCCAAGGCGCTGGCCAAGGATCCCGGCGATCGCTTCGAGCGGTGCACAGATTTCGCGCGTGCGCTCAGTCACCGTCTCAACGTTGCGGGACACCAGGATACGGATGCCACCCGGCTGGACGCGCCCGTCGCGACCAAGCGTGCCGGCCGGAGCGGGCCGGCCTGGTCGCGGCCGGCCTTCCTCGTGCCCGCTGTGCTCGCGGTGCTGCTCGTCGTCGCGGTCGCGGCGGCGGCCCTGGAGTTCCTGCGCGCCGACAGCGAGCAGCAGCCGACCGCACGCCCACCTGTTACCTCTCCCCCTCCGGCGGCGACGACCACCACCGGCGCCGCACCGCCGCCGGTCGTCGCCACCTCCGAGGCAACCGAGACGGTGACCGACACCGTGACGTCATCGGCAGTTGCGTCCGCGGCGGTGATCGGCGCGAACTGCGCCCCGCTGGGCAGCACCGCGACCACCGAGACGGGTGCGACCGCGTACTGCGCGTCCGTGCCCGACTCGGACGCCACGATCTGGTCGTTGACGCAGGGCGAGGTGCCCAGCCCCACCTCGACGCCGCCGCCCGACCCGGCCGAGCCGCCGGTGTCCGCCGAAGAGGCGTTCCCGGTGCTGACGTGCATGGCGCAGACCGGCCAGACTCGCAGGCAGTGCCGCGACGACATCCGCAGCAGCAACGGCAGACCACCGCTGCCGTGACGCTCGACATCGCCGACCGGCTCGCAGTGTCCGACCTGGTCCACCTCTACGCTTCCGCCGTCGATGACCGGAGGTTCGACGACCTACTCGAGTTGTTCACTGCGACAGCGGAATTGCGGGTCCCCGACCCGCCGCGATCGCTGGAACCGGTCCGCACACACCACGGCCACGCCGGCGTGCGGACCGCGCTGTCAGCGTTGGCGCGGGTGATACGCACCGAGCATGCGATCGTCGGTGAGGTCTACGCGCGCGGCGACGATCGCGATTACGCCCTGGGGCGCATCGCGTGCGTCGCCCACCACTGGACGGTGGACGGGGATGGCGCCGCCACCGATCTGGTGTGGCACCTGCGCTACGACGACGAATATCTGCGCACACCCAGAGGCTGGCGCTTCCACGGTCGCGCGCTGACCATCAACGCGATAGAGACCCGTCCCGCCCGCCGCGTCCGACTGCCTCCTCGAGCCGGTCCAGCAGTGGGCGCTGGCCTTTCAGCAGCTTCTCCCGCGCCGCCGGCACGTCGAACCACGCCGCCCGGTCGATCTCCGGGAACTCCTTGAACTGTCCCGACCTGGGCGGCCACTCCAGCGTGAAGGTGTTGCTGAACGTGCCGTCGAGGTCGAGGTCGCCGCGGACGGCGAACGCGGTGACGATCTTGCCGCCCGGCTGGCGCAGCGGCGGGAAGTCGATGCGGGGGCCTTCGGGCGGCTGCTTTCCGAGCTCTTCGGCGAACTCGCGCTGCGCGACGTGCCACGGATCTTCGCCGTCGACGTACTCGCCCTTCGGAATCGACCACGCTCCTTCGTCTTTGCGCGCCCAGAACGGCCCGCCGGGATGGCCGATGAGCACTTCGAGACTTTCGCCGGTTTCGCGGTATAGAAGCAGTCCGGCGCTGAGCTTGGGCACGAACCGACGATAATATGGACGCCATCATGACCCGTCCGCGGCGGTTCGACCCGTTTCGTCCAGCCGAGCTGCTGTCGTCTCTGTGGTCGGCGACGGCGATGGTGCCCGTCAACAGTGGCGCCGCGGCAGCCTACCGCACGATGTTCATCACCGTCCGCAGGCTCGTCCTGGGTCGTAGGTTCACCGTCCACCTCGACGACGGGGATCTGACCATGACCGTCACCGAATTCGCGTCCCACCTCGACACCCGCGGCCTGGCCGTCGGCCAGCTCAACGACGTCACCGCGAAGGCCGAGGACATCTGTTGGCGGACAAGCCGATTCGACTCTGCCACGGTGAAGGCGCACAACGTCCACATGAAACCGGGTGCGCCGCCGGTCCTGGTGGCGGCGCCCGTCGACATCACGGTGGAGCTGCCGGCCGCCGCGCTCGATGACCTCTTCCGCACGGCTGCGCCGCGGTTGTCGGGTGTGGTCGGCCCCGACGGCGTCGCCCGGCTGCGGCTGGCCAAAAGGCCCCGACTCGGCCATGTCGAGGTCGAGGCCAGGCTCGACGGGACCACGCTGTGGCTCACGGCACGCAGGCTCAGCATCGGGACCCGACGCTGGCGGTTGCCTGCCAGGACGCCCCGTTACCCCGTGCGGCTGCCGGAGATGGCCCATGGCCTGCAGCTGACCGCCATCACGTTCGCGCCGGGAGTCGTCCAGGTCTCGGGGCGGCTGCCCGAATGGCGCGCCGAATTGCCGCCGAAGCTGTTGCTGTGATGCCACGAATTCGCGGCCATCGACATGGCGGCCCCTGGGCGGCGGCGCGTCACCTCCCGCTGGCCGACACCGCCGCGTGCAGTCGGTGACGGACGCATTGCGCCGCTAGAGTCGCGTCTGTGTTGGGGTATTCCCGGTATGTGGCGCTCGGCGACAGTCAGACGGAGGGCCTCTGGGACGGCGACGACGAGACCGGCCTCGCCGGGTTCGCCGACCGCCTTGCGGTGATGCTCGACGACGTCCGGCCCGGGTTGCGGTACGCGAATCTGGCGATCCGCGGGCGACAGATCCGCGACGTCCTCGACGATCAGCTGCCGAAGGCCATCGCGATGCAGGCCGATCTGATCACGGTGTGTATCGGCATGAATGACATGACTAGGCCGGGTAGGGGTTTTGACCGTGCCCTGGCGCAACTCGACGAAATGCACGTGCGGCTGGCGTCCTCGGGTGCGACGGTCGTGACGACGACGTTCCCGGACCTGGCCCGCATCCTGCCGATCGGTCGCGTCCTTGCCAAGCGGCTCCTCACCATCAACGGACGGATCCGGGATGCCGCGGCACAGCACGGCTTCCGGCTGGTCGATCTGTTCGTGGCTCCGTCGATGACCCAGCCCGACGTCTGGGCTCTCGACCGGGTGCACGGCTCGCCGAAGGGGCATGCGCTGTTCGCTGCCGCTGCCGCCGAGGCGCTCGGCCTCCCCGGCAGCAATCACGAATGGGCGGTCGCCGATCCTGCCGCGGCGCTGCCGTCGTTCCGGTCGCGGATGTACTCGCAGATGCTGTGGACCCAGAACATGATGATGCCGTACCTGTGGATGCACATGCGCGGCAAATCGGTCGGCACCGGCCGCCCGCCGAGGCGCCCCGAACTCGAAACGCTCGAATCGCTGGGCGCGCAAGCTTAGACACCTGTCGCCGAACTGAGATTCCTGGTCGTGATACAGGCCGAAAGCACAGCCGGGAACCTCAGTTCGGCGAGGCTCGGCGGGGCGCTCGGCGAGGACGCGGGCTCAGACGCCCGTCCATGTCTCGGCGATGGTCTCGGCAACGTCGATGACCTTTGCCTCCTGCGATCCCGGGCTGTCGATCTCGCCGGCGACATGCAGGGCGATGAAGCGTTTGATCTCGGCGTCCACGCCTCCGACGATGCGGACCACCTCGCCACGCAGCGATTTCGACGTCACGTGGATCGCGATGTCGGAGGCCCGCGGCTTCTCCACGTCGAGGATCAACAGCAGTGGTTCGGCGGCCTTGGCGGTGGCGCGCAGCGATATCTCGCCGAACACCATGAACTTGGGCTTGTCGATGCGGAGGTCGACGACCATGTCGATCTCCAGCGGGATCCGGACCGCGAACGTGATGAGCTCACCCACGTCACGGGTCACCCGCGGCTGCTGGATGCGCACCTTGGCGGTCACCTTGGCGATCCGGCCCGGGCCCTGCGCAATCGGGCCCATCTCGAAGGCGTCACCGGCGATCTCGCCGATCGCTGCTCCGACGCGGTCTTCGGTCACGGCGATCTCGAAGAACCTGCGGCCGAACTCCTCATAGGTCAGGTAGTTGCCGGGGAACGGGTCGCCGCCGGGCGGGTTGGACGCAACAGACTCTGACATGGTGCTGCTACGTTCTCACGTCCGGCGCACCCGACGCGACACCGCGACCGAAACGTAGCCGGGTCGCCGCCCCCGGTTGATGTGGCGGGTCAGCCGATCTGCCCGAACAGGCGCATGCGCGTGATCTGCGCGCGATCGGCGCCCCCACCTGCCGCGATCTCACCGATGAGCACGCTGCGCTGCCCGTCGCGGTCGACGCGGGCCGCCACCGAGTGCCCGGCGCCGACGAGCTTGCTCCAGCTGCCGCCCGCGAGGTGCTTGACCAGATCGGACGAGGTCAGGGGGTCGTTGTCCCCGACGGTCAGTGGAGTGTCGGAGAGCAGTCGCCGCATCCCGACCTCGTCTCCTCTGCAGACGTCGTCGAGGAGACGTCCGAAGAGCGCCTTGCCGCCGCTGCCCGGCCCGCGGAACCCGCCGAGAAATCCCAGACTGCCGCCGAGACCCTGGTTGGCGAACATCGTCCGGCCCAGGGACAGCCCGGCCGGGACGGCGCCGAGACCCGCTCGGGCGAACTGTCCGACCATCGCGGGCAACTCCCAGTAGGCCGAGAGTGCCGCGACCTTCAACTCGCCGCGCTCGTCGCGCAGGTCGTACCGGATGTAGGTGGGGACGTTCATGGTCAGCGACGACGACATCTGGATCACGAGCTCCACGTCGCGGATCACGACGGATCCGACGACGAGGTCACCCTCCGAACGGAAGGAGATGGACCGTGGCGCGATGAAGGTGTCGTAGAACCTCCCGATCGCGGTGTGCCCCCGGTGCGGCGCCGACCCGACCGGGTCCTCGACCCTGCCGTCGCCGGTGAACAGGCCGATCCAGCCATCGCGGTCGTGTTCTCCCGCGGCGGCCAGGGAGCGCTGCGCCGCGGCCAGCACGTCGGCGTGTGTGAAGGGCATATGGTTGCCTACCACCTCGTGGGGCGACAGTCGACTAGACCTGCCGTCGCAGGCACACTGGTCTCTAACCGCTGTGTTTCCGCGCGGCCTGAGGAGGACCACCATGAGCAGGAGCAACGGCCCCTTCGGATTCGATCCCGAGGATTTCGACCGTGTCGTCCGCGAAGCAGGCGAAGGATTGAAAGAGGCGCTCGACGGTCTTGGCCGGTTCGTGAGCACCCCCGGTGAGCGGGCGGGCTGGTCGACGTTGTTCGACGAGTTCTCCCGCGGGTCGCGTCCGCGTCCCCGGCCCGAGACCACCGGCGAGGCCGGCGACGGGGTCTGGGCGATCTACACGATCGACGAGGCGGGCGGAGCGCACATCGAGCAGGTGTACCCGGCGGAGCTGGACGCGCTGCGGGCCAACAAGAACAACACCGATCCCCGGCGCCGTGTACGTTTCCTGCCCTACGGCATCGCCGTCAGCGTCCTGGACTCCGGTGCAGACGCAGGCCCGGGCACGGAAGCGCCGGACACCTCAGCCGACCAGCATCCGTAGGTGCTCCCAGCCCCTGACCGTGGAGGTCGGGGCGAGCCGGGCGGTGGCGTAGTCGATGTCCCACTCCGGCCACCGGTTGAGCAGTTCGTCGAGGGCGACGCGGCCTTCGAGCCTCGCCAGGTTGGCGCCGAGGCAGTAGTGCAGCCCCTTGCCGAATGTCAGGTGGCTGATGTTGTCGCGGCGGATGTCGAATGTGTCGGGATCGCGGTATCGGCGCTCGTCGCGGTTGGCGGCACCGAACAGCAGCAGAAATGCGCTGCCGGCCGGCACGGTCGTGCCTTGGTACTGGAAATCCCGTACGAGATAGCGCGCGACGTGCGGTCCGGTGGGTTCGAAGCGCAGGGTCTCGTCGATCGTGCGTCCCAGCAAGGTGCGGTCTTCGACGATCTGCCTGCGCTGGTCGGGGTGCTCGGCGAGCACCTTGGCCAGCCAGCCGATCAACCTGCCGGTGGTCTCGTTACCCGCGCCTGCCACCACCTGGGTGTAGTGCAGGACCTCTTTGCGTTTCAGCCTGCGCTCGACGCCGTGCTCGTCGGTGAATTCGACGTTCAGCAGTGCCGTCATCAGATCGTCCGAGGGGTTGGCCGCACGCCATTCGACATAGTCGGCATAGATGCGTCCGTCGGCGATCCTGTCGGGGTCGGCGACTTTCATCGGGGCACCGGGTTTGGTGCGCAGGTTCGCATCGTTGGCGTCGCGCACCGAGACCTGCTCTGACTCCGGGATGCCGAGCAGCATGCCGATCACCCGCATCGGCATCATCGCGGCGAGCTCGGCGATGACGTCGAATCCGTCCGACCCCACCAGCGGGTCGAGGCAGTTGATGCAGTATCGCCGGATCTGGTCTTCGATCTCGGCCATGCGCCGGGGCGTGAACACCCGCGACATCAGGCCGCGCAGCATGGTGTGTGCGGGTGGATCCTCGAACATCATCACGCCCTTGGGCATGGCGAAGTCGGACTTCACCAGCTCGAGGATGTCGCTGCGGCTGTTGGAGAAGGTCGCCCACTCCAGCAGCGCCCTCTCGACGTCGGCGTGACGGGACAATGCCCAGAAGTCGTGGCGCTCGTTGTAATAAAGAGGTGCCTCGTTGCGCAGGCGCGCATAGGTTGGGTAGGGGTCGGCGGTGATCGCCAGGTCGTAGGGGTCGTAATAGAGGTCGGCCGCTCCAGGAGAAGGCTCAGAGAGCACGGTCATTGGTGCACGCTCCTCGTCGACTGTGCAACCGCTCAGCATTGGGCTGTCGCTATGTCTAACAGCGCTGCGTCGCCTACCGCAAGCGTCACATTGTGACCTGGATCGCGCCTGCCGAAAACGAGTTAGCAGGGACACAATCGCTTGAGCTAATCTGTCGCTGGATGAGAACTTAAACGCGCTAAGTTACGATCAGCAGAACATCAGTCTCGAAAATCCAGGGGTCACATGCGCGCCACTTCGCGGGGTCAGCAGTCGTGTTAACAATCGGCAAAAAGGTGTGGCTGCCGCTACTCATCATCGTCGTCGTGGTCGTCGCAGGCCTCACGGTCGCACGCATTCGTACCTTCTTCGGCGCCGAGGGAATCATCGAGACGCCCCGCAACTTCGCCGACCTGCCCGAGCCGTTCGATCCGAAGGTGGTCCGCTACGAGGTCGTCGGCAACGGCACCTATGCCGACGTCAACTACCTCGACCTGGATGCGAAGCCGCAGCGGGTCGACGGTGCCGCGCTCCCCTGGTCGCTGACGCTGGAGACTACCGAGCCGTCGGCGGCCCCGAATATCGTGGCCCAGGGTGACAGCGGGTCGATCACGTGCCGCATCTACGTCGATGACGAGTTGAAGGACGAGCGCACGACCGACGGCTTGAACGCCCAGACCTTCTGTTTTGTGAAATCCGCATGAGCGCACCAGTTTCCGACGCCCGCACCGACGAATTTCCAGCGGCGCGCCAGCCGCACCGCCCGTTCATCCCGCGGATGATCCGGCTGTTCGCCCTGCCGATCATCGTGGTCTGGGTCGCGATCATCGTCTGCCTGAACGTCTTCGTGCCCCAGCTCGAGGCGGTCGGTGAGGCCCAGGCCGTCTCGATGAGCCCCAACGACGCACCGTCGATGATCTCGATGAAGAAGGTCGGCGAGCTGTTCGAGGAGGGCGATTCGGACAGCTCCGTGATGATCGTCTTCGAGGGCGAGCAGCCCCTCGGCGACGAGGCGCACGCGTGGTACGACGAACTCGTCGACCGGCTCGAGGCCGACACCGCGCACGTGCAATCCGTTCAGGACTTCTGGAGCGATCCCCTGACCGCGTCGGGGTCGCAGAGCAACGACGGCAAAGCCGCCTACGTCCAGGTCAAGCTCGCGGGCAATCAGGGCGAGGCACTCGCCAACGAGTCGGTGAAATCCGTCCAGGGCATCGTCAACAGCCTGGAGGCGCCGCCGGGCGTCAAGGCCTACGTCACGGGTCCGGCCGCGCTGGCCGCCGATCAGCACATCGCCGGCGACCGCAGCATGCGCCTCATCGAGGCCGCCACGTTCACCGTCATCATCGTGATGCTGCTGCTGGTGTACCGGTCGATCGTCACGGTGCTCATCACGCTGGTCATGGTGGTGCTGTCCCTGGCCACCGCGCGGGGCGTCGTCGCGTTCCTTGGCCACACAGAGATCATCGGCCTGTCGACGTTCGCGACGAACCTACTGGTGACGCTTGCAATTGCCGCGGCCACGGACTACGCGATCTTCCTGATAGGCCGCTATCAGGAGGCGCGCGCCCTCGGCGAGGACAAAGAGACCGCGTACTACACGATGTTCCACGGCACGGCTCACGTCGTGCTGGGTTCGGGCCTGACCATCGCGGGTGCGACGTTCTGCTTGAGCTTCACGCGGCTGCCGTACTTCCAGACCATGGGTGTCCCGTTGGCGATCGGCATGTTCGTCGTCGTGATGGCCGGTGTCGTGCTGATGGTCGCGATCATCAGCATCGCCACCCGCTTCGGCAAGCTGCTGGAACCCAAGCGCGCCATGCGTATCCGCGGCTGGCGCAAGGTCGGTGCCGCGGTGGTCCGTTGGCCGGGTCCGATCCTGATCGCCACGATGGCGGTGACGCTGGTGGGCCTGCTGGCGCTGCCGGGCTACAAGACCAACTACAACGACCGCGACTATCTGCCTGCCGACCTGCCCGCCAACGAGGGCTACGCGGTCGCCGACGAACACTTCGACCAGGCCCGGATGAACCCCGAGTTGTTGATGATCGAAAGCGATCACGACATGCGCAACTCGGCGGACTTCCTCGTCATCGATAAGATCGCCAAAGCGCTGTTCCGGGTCGAGGGCATCGCCCGCGTGCAGGCCATCACCCGGCCCGACGGCAAGCCGATCAAGCACACGTCGATCCCGTTCCAGATGAGCATGCAGGGCACGACGCAGCGGCTGAACGAGAAGTACATGCAGGACCGGATGGCCGACATGCTCGTCCAGGCCGACGAGATGAACAACACCATCGCCACGATGGAGAAGATGTCGGGCCTGACCGCGCAGATGGCGTCGATCACCAACGACATGGTCGGCAAGATGGAGAACATGCTGACCGACATCGAAGACCTCCGCGACAGCATCGCGAACTTCGATGACTTCTTCCGGCCGATCCGCAACTATTTCTACTGGGAACCGCACTGCTACAACATCCCGGTGTGCTGGGCGCTGCGATCGGTGTTCGACACGCTCGACGGCATCAACGTCATGACCGACGACTTCCGGGAGATCCTGCCGGACATGCGCCGGCTGAACACCCTGATGCCGCAGATGGTCGCGCTCATGCCCGAGATGATCGAGACCATGAAGACCATGCGCACGATGATGCTGACGATGTATCAGTCGCAGAAGGGTCAGCAGGACCAGATGGCGGCGATGTCCGAGGACGCCGACGCCATGGGCGAGGCGTTCGACGACTCGATGAACGACGATTCGTTCTATCTGCCGCCGGAGATCTTCGAGAACGCAGACTTCCAGCGCGGCCTGGAGCAGTTCCTGTCCCCCGACGGCCACGCGGTGCGCTTCATCATCTCCCACGAGGGTGACCCGCTGAGCCCAGAAGGCGTGGCCAAGATCGACAAGATCAAGACGGCCGCCAAGGAGGCGATCAAGGGCACTCCATTGGAGGGCTCGAAGGTCTACCTCGGCGGTACGGCGGCGACGTTCAAAGACATGCAGGACGGCAACAACTACGACCTGCTGATCGCGGGCATCTCGGCGCTGGGCCTGATCTTCATCATCATGTTGATCCTGACCAGGGCGGTCGTCGCCGCGGCGGTGATCGTCGGCACCGTGGTGCTTTCCCTGGCCGCATCGTTCGGGCTGTCCGTGCTGTTGTGGCAGCACATCCTGGGCCAGGAGCTGCACTGGATGGTGCTCGCGATGGCGGTGATCATCCTGTTGGCCGTCGGTGCGGACTACAACCTGCTGCTGGTCTCCCGGTTGAAAGAGGAGATACACGCGGGCATCGGGACCGGCATCATCCGCGCGATGGGCGGCAGCGGTTCGGTCGTGACGGCCGCAGGTCTGGTCTTCGCGCTTACCATGATGTCGATGTCGGTCAGCGAGTTGACCGTCATCGGGCAGGTCGGTACGACGATCGGTCTGGGTCTTCTGTTCGACACGTTGGTGATTCGAGCGTTCATGACCCCGTCCATCGCCGCGCTGCTGGGGCCGTGGTTCTGGTGGCCGCAGCGGGTGCGCACCCGTCCTGTCCCCGCTCCCTGGCCGAGACCTGGTGGGCTGCAATCGGATCCGTCGGAAGGAGTGAGGGCATGAAGCGCCTCATGATCGGTGTCGCCGCAGCGGCTGTGTCCTTGGGGGCGCTCGGCACCGCGGCGCCCGCCGCGGCGGACCCGGATACCGCGTTCGCCAACGAGCTGAACACGTACGGCATCTACGGCCAGAAGGACTACAACGCCTGGATCGGCAAGATCGCGTGCAAGCGCATCACGATGGGCACTGATCCCGATGTGTTCGCGTCGGCGGCCTTCGTGCACAACCAGCTGGAGAAGGACGCGACGACCGAACAGGCGTACAAGTTCCTCGCCGCGGCGCTGCGCACGTACTGCCCGGACAAGCTGCCGATTCTGGGTCAGGCGCAGCGCTGAATCCGCCCAGCCGCAGAGGCTTCAACGAAGCGGTCACCGGATTTTGGGGTTTCGCCGCGCCGATCTATGACACGGCGCTCGTGCAGCAGTGGGTGTACCGCCCGCCGCAGGACGAGATGATCGCGCTGCTGGGTGCCCATGGGTCGCGCCGTGTTGCCGATGTCGGTTGTGGCACAGGCATTCTCGCAGACCGGATCGAACGCGAGCTGCACCCCGAAGCTGTCTACGGCGTCGACCTGTCCGACGGGATGCTGGCGCAGGCCGGCCGCCGTTCGAGCAGGGTTCAGTGGCGCACCGCGCCGGCCGAGCAGCTGCCGTTTGAGGACGCCGGGTTGGACGCGGTCGTGACGACCTCGGCGTTCCATTGGTTCAATCAACCCGCGGCGCTGCGCGAGTTCTTCCGGGTGCTGGCCCCGGGAGGCTTCGCAGCGGTGGCGACACTCAGCCCGAAGCAGCGACTGCCCGGTGTTCCCATCCGATGGCTCTCGGCGAACCGCCTCAACCCGTCGCACGCGCCGGACCCCGACGAGATGCGGACGATGTTCACCGATGCCGGATTCACCGTCGACGATCAGCATCGCGTCCGGCGTCCGGTGTGGACACCGATCTCCGACCTCATCACGGTCGGCGTCAAGAGTTAGTTACCGGACGACCCAATTCCAGACGGACATGTCGCCCCGCGGGTAGTTCATGCAGACGTCGGTGGCATGCGCGACGACGCCCTTGTTGTTGAAGAAGATCTTGGCCCAGTTGCCCCAGCGCGTTGCGACCTGCTCGTAGTAGACGTTGGTGGCGGTGTTCTCGGAGTACTGCCTGCGCCCGACCGGGTCGAGGGAGAAGAACCAGTGGATGCGGTCGAATGCCATCTGCTGCACGTCGGCGGGCCGGTTGCTGCGGTCGATCATGTAGCGCTCGAAGTACACGGGGTTGGTGTCGCGCACCGCGGCCAGGTACTGCTCGACGTCACACGTGGTGTGGATGATGCGGCGCGGGATCGGATAGTCCTCGGTGGAGTCGGCTGCCGCCGGCCCGGCGGTGCCGAAACAGACGGCGGTGGCACCCAGGATGCCCAGACCCACTCGCATGGCGCGACTCTTCAGTCCGGTCATCGTTGCTCCTGCCTCGAAGTGTCGATCGGGGTGCGCGAATCCCCCGGTGAGTATAAAGCGCAGCTAGGTATCCGGAGGCTGTCGCTCATCGAGCTCAGCCGCCGCCGGTGACGGGATTCGACGTCAGCGAGATCCAGCCGCCGTTGATCCAGACGCCCCACCGCCCGCCCCAGGCGGAATTCCAGACGACGGGCTGCCCGATCCAGACCTCGGCGGGCTTCGGCGGGGCCCATGCGGGTGGCACCTCCCCGAGAACCGGTGGCGGCGGGGCCGGTTGCGCGCCCGCAGAGGCACCGCCGAGACCCAGCATTCCCGCAGCGAGCCCACCCGCCACGAAAGCAGCGGACAGTGTGCTCTTGATCAAGGTCGTCACATCGCTCCCACGTCGGAAACAGGCGAGTACTTAGCATATATAACGAGACGGCTGCGCGGTAACCCCGGTCGGCGGTTTGCCTCTCCCGCGTACACCGCGCATGACATTCTGGGAGCCGCCTGTAACGCATGGTCAGCAAGGAGATCTGATGTCGGCACCGGCGGCCGCCGAGACCAGCAGCGAAACCCACCCACCGCGCCGCGCATGGGCGGCCGTCTCGGTCCTCGCGGTGGTCGGCACCCTGAACTACGCGGACAGATTCCTGCCTGCCGTGCTCGCCGAACCGATCCGCGAGGATCTGGCGTTGTCGGACACCGCGATCGGCGTGATCAACGGCTTCGGATTCCTGGCGGTCTACGCGCTCATCGGCATTCCGATCGCGCGCATCTCCGATCGCGGCGCCTACGGGCTGGTGATCTCCGGCTGCCTGTCGTTGTGGGGTGCGATGACGATGCTGGGCGGCGCGGTGCAGTCCGGGTTCCAGCTCGCGCTGACCCGGGTCGGCGTGGCCGTCGGGGAAGCCGGGTCGACGCCGGCCGCGCACGCCTACGTCGCCCGCAATTTCGCGCCCGAGCGCCGCGCCGCTCCGTTGGCGGTCATCACGCTGGCCATTCCGCTGGCCAGCGCCGCCAGCCTGATCGGCGGTGGTCTGCTGGCCGAGGCGCTCGGCTGGCGGACGGCGTTCGTGGTGATGGGCGCGATCAGCGTCGCGTTCGTGCCCATTGTGCTCGCCGTCGCCGGCCGCAGGCAGAGTCCACTCGCCGATCCGGCCGCATCCCAGCAGGTTTCGGCACGATGGTGGGACATCTTGCGTAAACCCAGCTATCTGGCGATTGTCGCGGGGGCGGCGTCGATCTCGGTTGCGGGGTATGCGGTGACGACCTTCGCGCCCGCGTTCCTGATGCGTGCCCGAGGGATGTCCCTGGGCGATGTCGGCATCCAGTACGGCATCGCCAGCGGCGTGGCAGGCATCCTGGGGCTGCTCGTCGTCGGAAAGGTCGCCGACCGGTTGTCGAGTGTGGACCCGCGGTGGCTGCTGTGGCTGGTGGCGCTGATGACCGCGGTGCTGATTCCGTTCTCGACCCTCGGTTTCATCGTCGAAAGTCCGCTCCTGGCCGTGGTTTTCATCGCGCTGAGCTACGTCGTCGGCACGGCCTACATGGCCCCGTCGATCGCGGCGATCCAGCGGCTGGTCCCCGCCGAGCAGCGGGCCACCGCGTCGGCGATCTTCCTGTTCTTCAGCGCGATCCTCGGATCGGTGGGCCCGTTCGTGACGGGCCTGATCAGCGATGCGCTGAAGTCCGATCTCGGCACCATGTCACTGGGTCGGGCGCTGCTGTGCGTGGTCCCGGTGATGCACCTGGTCGCCATCGGCTGCTATCTGCTGGCGGGCAGGCGCTACCTGCGCGAGATCGTGAACTGAGCGCGCTACAGCCCGAACTGGTCCTCGACGATCCCGAGCCACACCTGCGCGGCGTCGATAGCGACCTTCTCGCTGATGAAGGCGTGCTGCGTTCCGGTGTAGATGTCGCGGAAGGCCCGTTCGAGCCGGCTCCCCTCCCGGATGGAGGACGTTCCCGCCACGAGATGAGCCCATTCGGCGCAGGCGCGCGCCGTGTCGGTGGCGAACACCGCCGCGACCCTCATGTCGGCGCGCAGCGTCGGGGTCAGCTCGCCTCCCCCGCCGACGACCGCCTCGGCGGTGGTGAACGCATCGAGCACCAGCAGCCGCGCCGCGCGCCACGCCGCGACGTGGTGGGCGAGGCCTTTCTGGAACGTCGGCCTGCTGGCGAGCGCAGCCATGTCGCTCATCCGGTACTTGGTCTCGGCCAACTCGGCGACGTCGTCGAGCATGCTCTTGGCGACACCCAGCGCCCATGCGGCATGGCCCGCCGCGGTGACGGGCATCATTCCCATCCGCATCGCCGCCGATGTCCCCCGCTTCGGTTCGCGGGTGAACAGCGCGAACGTGCGGTCGTGCGGCACGAACACGTCGCTGATGGCGTAGTCGTACGAGCCGGTGCCTTTCAACCCCTGCACGTGCCAGCCGTCGTGGAACTGGACATCGGCGCGCGGTACGACGGCGACCCGCATGTCGGGCACGCCCTCACTCACCCACTGCATCTCGCCGTCCACCATGGGAAAGAACCCGGCAGCGACGTACTCGGCGTGGCCGGTTCCCGAGCCGAAGCTCCACGATCCGGTGAGCTGGTACCCGCCGTCGACCGCGATCCCCTGGCCGTTGGGAAAGAACTGTCCGCCCATGGTGACGTGGTTGTCGTTGGCGGTGAACACCTCGGCGAATCCGGCGTCGGGGAGGTAGGCCGCCGCGGCGAAGGACGACGGCAGGTTCGCGATTCCGACCCAGCCGAATGACCCGTCCTGCCAAGCCATTTCGATCCAGGTTTCGATCATCTCGGTGAATGTCGGCTCGACGCCGCCCGCCGCCTCCGGGTTGAAGGCCGACATCAGCCCGCTCGACCACAACGCCTCGACGAGCGCCGGGGTCAGCGTGCGGTCACGCTCCGACGCGGCCGCCTGTTCACGGACCAGGTCGCGCAGCCCGCGGGCGCGGTCCACGACGCTGTTGCCGGTTTCGAGTTGGTGCGTCACCGCCGTCACGGCGTCGAGGTTAACCTCTCAGGGCAGCGCACTGAACAGAATTGCCGGATCTGTCATCTCGGGGGCGGACGGGAGTTCCGGTTGCCCTTCGGGCAGGTGCGGCGCGCCGGTCGGAGCTGCCTCCGAGACGGGGACCGCCGTGGGAACGGGGCTCGCTTCGGTCACCGGGGTTGCCGCAGGCACCGCTGCCGTCACCCCGTCCACCGGTGGCGTCACGACCGGGACCTGGGCGGGCGCCGCGAAATGCGGGACACCTTCGGGGAGGTGGGGGACGCCGGTCGGGGCGGCCGCCACCGGCACCGCGACGGGCGCGGGTGCGACGGGCTGGACCTGGCGGACCGGGACGGCCGCTCGCGGCCGGTCGGCCTCGCCGGCGTCCTCGGAGGGCTCGACGAACTTGCGGACGGTGTTGGCCGCGCTGTCGGAGGGGGCGGGCACGGCGACCCAGCCCGGGTCGGGCAGGGGTGCAGACGCGGCGGCGGTGGCGGTCTGTTCGACCGCCGGCACCGAACCCGACGAGAGCAGCAAGCCGCCGAGGGCCGCGACGGCGGCAGCGCCGAGAACCGCCACCGCGATGCGATGACGGGAGAGGCCGCGTCGGGCCGAATCTCGCCGAGGGAGGGCAACGGTGACCGCCTCGCTCGGATCGACCGTGGCGACCGCGGCCCCGTAGGCCAGAGCGAGCCCCGGCTCGGTGTCGGGATGCACCATCACGGCGGTGGCGCGAATGAACGGAACGGCCTCGACCACGCGGAAACCGCAGGCGCCCAGGCGGGTATGCAACCGCAGACCCTCCTTCGCCACGTCGTCGCACCAGGTGAGCCGGACGCGGACGACGTCAAGACCACCGTTTGTCGCGATCGCGTGGGCACCGCGGGCGGCGACCCCCGCCATTTCGGCATCGTCGTGGATCTCGATGACGTCGTGGTCGATCACGGTGCCGTCGGCTTCGTCGACCAACACCCAGACGACATCGTCGGAGGTCAGTGACAACCCCAGCACCATGCCCACGCCGTCTCCCATCGTCGCCGTTGTGTGTGATCTATCGAACAGAGCCGGACCGCTGTTACAGATGAGGTTGCCGGTGCGCATGACTGGACACCGCACCGTGCAGCCCTTAGGCTTCCGCCAAAGGTCGGCTAGTCGACCTTTAACATCGCCCCCGGGTGCCCGGCTGATCGGCAGGAGCGTAACGCCGGCGCGCGACTCGCGCGCACCTTCCGGGACGCGACGCCGCTGTCGCACTGATGACTCCTGCCTACCGTACCTGTAATTCGTTGTGCGCCAACGTTATTCACGCTTTCGTGCAACGTCGACGCAACCCACGGCACGCTAGTGTTCTGGGTCACATCGAGGAAGGGAGATCTGTGAGCGGCATCGAAGAACACCGGGAAACCGACACCTATCTGGAGAAGCGGCAGCTGAAGCGGGGCACCGCAGGCTGGGTGCTCCTCGCAGGGCTCGGCGTCAGCTACGTCATCTCCGGCGACTACTCCGGCTGGAATTTCGGTCTCGCCGAGGGTGGTTTCGGCGGTCTGGCGATCGCCGCCGTGATCATCGCCGGAATGTATCTGGCCCTGGTGCTCGGTATGGCCGAGCTGTCCTCGGCACTGCCCGCCGCAGGCGGCGGCTACACCTTTGCGCGGCGTGCACTCGGGCCGTGGGGCGGTTTCGCCACCGGAACCGCGATCCTGATCGAGTACGCGATCGCACCGGCCGCCATCGCCACCTTCATCGGCGCCTACGTCGAGTCCCTCGGCCTCTTCGGCATCGCCGACGGCTGGTGGGTGTACCTCGCCGCGTACGCGATCTTCATCGGCATCCACCTGTCCGGTGTCGGTGAAGCGCTGAAGGTCATGTTCGTCATCACGGCGATCGCCCTGGTGGGGCTCATCGTCTTCGCCGTCGCCGCCGTGGGCCGGTTCGACGCGGCCAACCTCACCGACATCGCCGTCACCGACGCGGCAGGGGCGTCCTCGCTTCTGCCGTTCGGCCTGCTCGGCGTGTGGGCTGCCATCCCGTTCGCGATCTGGTTCTTCCTCGCGATCGAAGGCGTGCCGCTGGCGGCCGAGGAAACCGACCGGCCGGAACGCAATGTGCCTCGGGGCATCATCGCCGCGATGGCGGTGCTTCTGGTCACCTGCGTCGCCGTCCTCGTCCTGACGACCGGCGCAGGAGGCGCGACGGCAATGTCGGAGTCCGGCAATCCCCTCGTCGAGGCGCTCGGAGACAGCGTGTGGGCCAAGGTCGTCAACTACATCGGACTGGCCGGGCTGATCGCCAGCTTCTTCTCGATCATCTACGCCTACTCACGGCAGCTCTTCGCACTCTCGCGCGCCGGCTATCTGCCGACCGTGCTGTCGGTGACCAACTCCCGCAAGGCGCCCACCTTGGCGCTGATCGTGCCCGGCCTCATCGGGTTCGGGTTGTCGTTGACCGGTCAGGGTGCGCTGCTGCTGAACATGGCGGTCTTCGGCGCTGCGCTGAGTTACGTGCTGATGATGGTCAGCCACATCGTGCTGCGCAGGCGTGAGCCCGACATGCGGCGGCCCTACCGCACCCCCGGCGGGATCGTCACCACAGGTTTCGCGCTGGTGGTGGCAGTGTTGGCGGTGATCGCGACCTTCCTCGTCGACCACGTTGCCGCGCTGTGCTGCCTGGTCGTGTTCGCGCTTTTCATGGCGTACTTCGGGCTTTACAGCAGGCACCGCCTGGTCGCCAACTCCCCCGACGAGGAATTCGCCGCCCTCGCCGCCGCCGAGGACGACCTCAGGTGACCTATTGCCAGCAGGTCTCCGGGCACACCTATCAGTTCGACGGGCTGGTCGACGTGATGGCCAAGGCGACGCCGCTGCGGTCCGGTGACGAGCTGGCCGGGTGTGCTGCCGAGTCCGATGCCGAAAGAGCTGCCGCGGCATGGGTTCTCGCCGACCTTCCGTTGGCGACGTTTCTCGACGAGCAGGTCGTCCCCTACGAGACCGACGACGTCACCCGGCTGATCATCGACAGCCATGACCGGCAGGCGTTCGCGCCGATCGCACATCTGACCGTGGGTGGTTTCCGGGATTGGTTGCTGGACAGCGCATCTCGTGGGGATGGTGCCGAGCGGATCGCGGCGGTCACCACGGGGCTGACCCCCGAGATGGTGGCTGCGGTGTCGAAGATCATGCGCAACCAGGATCTGATCGCCGTCGCCGCAGCGACGACGGTCCGAGCGGCGTTCCGCACGTCGATCGGCGTCCCCGGCACGCTGGCCACCCGGCTGCAGCCCAACCATCCGACCGACGATCCGCGCGGCATCGCCGCGGCAACACTCGACGGTCTGCTGATGGGGTGCGGCGATGCGGTCATCGGTATCAACCCGGCCACCGACTCACCCCACGCGACGTCGGATCTGCTGCATCTGCTGGACGAGATCCGCCAGCGGTTCGACATCCCGATGCAATCGTGCGTCCTGACCCACGTCACGACGACGATCGACCTCATCGAGCGGGGCGCCCCGGTGGACCTGGTGTTCCAGTCCATCGCCGGAACACAGGGCGCCAACGCGAGTTTCGGTGTGACACTTGCGATGTTGCGCGAGGCCGACGCGGCAGGTCGCTCGCTGGGCCGCGGAACCGTCGGCGACAACGTCATGTATCTGGAGACCGGGCAGGGATCGGCATTGTCAGCCGGTGCACATCTGGGCACCGGCGGAAAACCTGTCGACCAGCAGACCCTGGAAACCAGGGCCTACGCGGTCGCCCGCGCGCTGAACCCCCTGCTCGTCAACACCGTCGTCGGCTTCATCGGGCCCGAATACCTCTATGACGGGAAGCAGATCGTCAGGGCGGGCCTGGAGGATCACTTCTGCGGCAAGCTCCTCGGGCTGCCGATGGGGGTGGACGTCTGCTACACCAACCATGCCGAGGCCGACCAGGACGACATGGACAACTTGCTCACCCTTCTCGGGGTGGCCGGCGCCGCGTTCGTCATCACCGTGCCCGGCGCCGATGACGTCATGCTCGGCTACCAGAGCCTGGCGTTCCACGACGCGCTCTACGTCAGGAAGGCTCTCGGGCTCCGCCCTGCCCCGGAGTTCGAGGCCTGGTTGGCACGGCTTGGTATGGCCGACGACGATGGCCGCGTCCTTCCGGTCGATCCCGCTCGATCTCCGCTGCTCGCCCTGGCGTCGGGCCAGTGACCGCCGAACGCCATCTCCCCGCCGACGACGTGTGGACTCCGCTGCGGCAGAGCACTCAGGCGCGAATCGGGCTGGGCCGCACCGGCAACGCGTTGCCGTCGCGCAGGGTGCTGGAGTTCAAGGCGGCACATTCGGCGGCGCGCGACGCCGTGCACGTGGCGCTGGATGTGCAGGCTCTCGCTGCCGACGTCGAAGCCGTCGGGCTGGGGGCACCGGCCCATGTGCGCAGCCGCGTCGAGAACCGCAGCGAGTATCTGCGGCGCCCCGATCTGGGACGGATCCCCCACGATGTGGGCACCGTGGAGAACTCGGGTGGCGACATCGGCATCGTGCTCGCCGACGGTCTGTCGCCGCGGGCCCTGGCCGACCACGGCGCCAACCTGCTCGCCGCGCTGGCCCGCGAATTCGGCGACGCCTACCGGGTGGCGCCGCCGGTGATCGCCACACAGGCGAGGGTCGCTCTCGGGGACCACATCGGGGCCGCCCTGGGCGTGTCCACGCTGTTGATGGTGATCGGGGAACGTCCCGGTCTGTCGGTCGCCGACAGTCTCGGCATCTACCTGACCCACCTGCCCCGGCCCGGCCGCAAAGACGCGGACCGCAACTGCATTTCCAACATCCATCCACCCGGCGGCCTCGGCTATGCCGCCGCCGCGCGCACCGCTGCGGCATTGGTGACCGGCGCGCGCAGGCTGGGACGGTCGGGCGTCGACCTCAAGGACAGCTCTCGGGCCGAGCTCGAGGCCTGACTACGCCGTGGTGTTGGCGAGCCTTTCGATGCGCTCGTGGGCCTCCTCGGCGAGGCCGGCGACGTCAAAGCCCGGGGTGGCGCCGCACGTGGTGATTTCGACGGCCGCGTTGTGGGCGGCGACGAACAGGTTGTCGCAGTTCCAGTCAGATGCCCTCAGGGACCACAGCACGCTGCCCTCCGGCCCTTCGCCGGCCGAGGTCTGTATCTCGAAGTCGTAGACCCGGTCCTGCATCGTGGTGACCGACAGCATGGTGCCGTCGCAGTCGGCGAGGGTGTCCTGCACCGATTGCAGTGCGGCGGCCGGATCGAACTCCGCGCGGTACACCGCAACCATCTCCTCCACGAAGTACTGCCCGTCGTCGGTGGTCCAGTGGCCGCCGTCGGTGGCGAGGGGCCGGCCCGTCTTGATGAAGGGCGGGTCGACTTCGCGGCCGAGGCCGGCGCAGCGCTCCGGTTCTGCGACGACGAACAGGTTGCCGTCCTCCCCGATCACCTTGGGGCTGAGCAGGTCCACCACCTGGAGTGTGGTGATCGGCGCAGCAAGGGCCTCGGGCCTGGCCTGAGGCCGGTCGACGTGGCGTGTGCAGCCGAGCAGCGCGACGGCGCAGGTGGCGACCGCGACGACCTGAGCCGTCGTGATCCGCCGCGCCGCCGAGGTCATCGTCCGAAGCCGGCGTCGCGCAGCGCCTGCGCCATCGATCCGCCGGCGCGTTTCGCGTCACTACTGCCGGAGTTGCTGCCGCGCTGCGGTTTTCGCGGGGCGCTGCGGGGCCGCTCGCCCTTGCGGGGCGAGCGCGCCGGTGTGGCCTCGTCGTTGAGCCGAAGTGTCAGCCCGATCCGCTGTCGCTCGACATCGACGTCGACGACCTTGACGCGCACCACCTGACCCGAGCGCACCACTTCATGCGGGTCGGAGACGTAGCGGTCGGCCATCGCGGAGACGTGCACGAGTCCATCCTGGTGCACGCCCACGTCGACGAACGCCCCGAACGCGGCGACATTCGTGACGACCCCTTCCAGGACCATGCCCGCCTTCAGATCGGCGACCTTCTCCACCCCTGCCGCGAACGTGGCGGTGGTGAATGCCGGGCGCGGGTCCCGCCCGGGCTTTTCGAGCTCGCCGAGGATGTCGGTGACGGTGGGGACGCCGAACCGGTCGTCGGCGAAGTCCGCGGGCCGCAGGGAGCGCAGGGCGCGTTCGTTGCCGATGATCTCGCCCAGCGTCACCCCCGCCCGGTCGAGGATGCGTCGGACCACGGGATAGGACTCCGGGTGCACCCCGGACGCGTCGAGCGGATCCTCGCCGTCGCGGATTCGCAGGAACCCCGCGCACTGTTCGAAAGCTTTGGGACCCAGCCGCGGAACGTCGAGCAACGCACGACGGTTGTGGAACCGGCCCGCTTTGTCGCGGTGGGCGACGATCGCCTCGGCCAGCGATTCGGTGATACCGGAAACGCGGGACAGCAACGGAACCGAGGCGGTGTTCAGATCGACACCGACTGCGTTGACCGCATCCTCGACGACCGCACCCAGGCTCCTGGCCAGGGTGCCCGGCGCCACGTCGTGTTGGTACTGGCCCACACCGATGGACTTGGGCTCGATCTTGACCAGTTCGGCCAGCGGATCCTGTAGCCGCCGGGCTATCGACACCGCGCCGCGCAACGTGACGTCGAGTTCGGGCAGCTCGTGCGCCGCGTAGGCAGACGCGGAGTACACCGAAGCCCCCGCCTCGCTCACGATCGCCTTGGCAGGCGCCGCCGCGCCCGAGTGCCGGATCTCGAAGATCAATTCAGTTGCCAGCGCATCGGTTTCGCGAGATGCGGTGCCGTTGCCGATCGCGATCAACTCGACGCCGTGGCGCGCGACGAACGCGGCCAGCGTGGCCTTGGCCGCATCCCACTGCTTCTGCGGCTGGTGCGGGAAGATCGCGCACGTGTCGACGACCTTGCCCGTACCGTCGACGACAGCGACCTTCACACCGGTCCGGAACCCGGGGTCCAGGCCCATCGTGGTGCGGTTGCCCGCAGGCGCCGCGAGCAGCAGATCCTTGAGGTTCTTGGCGAACACCGTGACGGCGTCTTCCTCGGCGCGCATGCGCAGCCGGACACGGGCGTCCACGGACGCCGACACCGACAACCTGGTCCGCCAGGCGAAACCGACCGTCGCCGCCAGCCACGGCGTGGCTGCGGCCCCTGCGGCCAGATCCACGCCGAGTGCGTCGGCGATCATCGCCTGGTATGCGGCATCCTCGCCACCGTCGAGTGTCAGCGACAGCGCCTGCTCCTTCTCCCCGCGCAGCACTGCGAGCACACGGTGCGACGGCATCGACGCCAGCGGTTCGGTGTGGTCGAAGTAGTCGCGGAACTTCTGCGCCTTCTCCGCGGCCGACGCGTCGTCGGAGGCCGGCCTGGTGCGTACCGACCCCTGCTCCCAGAACCGCTCGCGCAGCCCGCCCACCAGTTCGGCGTCTTCTGCGGCCCGCTCGACGATGATGTGCCGCGCACCGTCGAGAGCCGCAGCCACGTCGGTGACCTCGCCGGAGAAGAACTGGGCCGCCACCTCGTCGGGGATCGTCGTCGGGTCGGCAAGCAACCGCTCTGCCAGCGGCTCGAGCCCCGCCTCCCTGGCTGCCTGCGCCCTGGTGCGGCGTTTGGGCTTGTAGGGGAGGTAGATGTCCTCGACGCGCGCCTTGGTGTCGGCGGCCATCAGCGCAGCCGTCAGCTCGTCGGTGAGTTTGCCCTGCTCCTTGATGGAGGTCAGCACCGCGTTTCGGCGCTCGTCGAGCTCGCGCAGGTAGCCGAGACGTTCCTCCAGCAACCGCAATTGTCCGTCGTCGAGGCTGCCGGTCGCCTCCTTGCGGTAGCGGGCGATGAACGGCACGGTGGCGCCCTCGTCGAGTAGTCGGACCGCGGAGGCGACCTGGTTCTCCCCCACCGCCAGTTCCTCAGCGAGACGGGCATTTACGGCTTTGAGTGCGCCAGAGACGATCGCGCCAGACCTGATCACGCGCGGAACCCTACCCAACCCGGCGGACAACCCCGCTGCGGGACACGGGCGCCTGCGGAGTTTGGGCGGGTTTTCGGGGGGTAGCCGCCACGTGCATGAGCACCGATGTCGCCGACTTCATCCTCGATCGCCTCCGCCAGTGGAACGTGACCCACATCTTCGGCTACCCCGGTGATGGAATCAACGGTCTGATCTCCGCCCTGGGACGTGCCGACGACGACCCGAAGTTCGTGCAGACCCGGCACGAGGAGATGGCGGCCTTCGCCGCCGTCGGCTACGCGAAGTTCTCCGGTGAGGTCGGCTTCTGCATGGCCACCTCGGGACCCGGCGCCATCCATCTCCTCAACGGTCTCTATGACGCCAAGCTCGACCACGTTCCGGTGGTGGCCCTCATCGGCCAGACCGCCCGCACCGCCATGGGCGGCAGTTATCAGCAGGAGGTCGACCTGCAGACGTTGTTCGCCGACGTCGCCAGCGACTACATCGTCGAGGTCAACGCGTCCGCGCAGCTGCCGGCGGTCCTCGACCGTGCCATCCGCACCGCCAGGACACGCAGGGCTCCGACCGTGGTGATCGTGCCGTCGGATCTGCAGGAGGAGGAATACGAACCCCCCGAGCACCGGTTCAAGCACGTTCCGTCCAGCGATCCGGGCGATGTCGTCGGCGTCATCACGCCGTCGGACGTGCAGGTGCGGCGCGCGGCGGAGATTCTCAACGCCGGTGAGCGGGTGGCGATCCTGATCGGCCAGGGTGCCAGGGGCGCCGCGGCCGAGATCGCCGAGGTCGCGCGTCTGACCGGTGCCGGGGTGGCAAAAGCCTTGCTGGGCAAGGACGTCCTCTCCGATGATCTGCCTTATGTCACGGGATCGATCGGACTTCTCGGCACGCGTCCCAGCTACGAGCTGATGCGCGACTGCGACACCCTGCTGATCGTCGGCTCGAATTTTCCCTACACGCAGTTCCTTCCCGAGTTCGGCCAGGCGCGCGCCGTGCAGATCGACGACGACGGGACGTCGATCGGGATGCGCTATCCGACCGAACTGAACATCGTCGCCGACGCACGCGCCACTTTGGCTGCGCTGCAACCACATCTGCATCTCAGAACCGACACGGCATGGCGAGACACCGTCGAGAAGAACGTGCAGCGGTGGTGGTCGGTGGTCGAAGAGCAAGCCACGACCTCCGCACAGCCGGTGAACCCGATGAGAGTGGCGTGGGAGTTGTCGAGGCGGTTGCCCGCCAACGCCATCGTGACCGCCGACTCAGGGTCGTCGACGACCTGGTACGCGCGCTGCGTCAAGTTCACCGACGGCGTGCGGGGTTCGGTTTCCGGCACGCTGGCCACGATGGGCTGCGCGGTGCCCTACGGGCTGGGAGCCAAATTCGCGCACCCCGATCGCCCCGTCATCGCCCTCGTCGGAGACGGGGCCATGCAGATGAACGGTCTCGCCGAACTGCTCACGATCAACCGCTATCGCCAGGAATGGGATGGGCTTCCGTTCGTCATCTGTGTGTTCGGCAACGGCGACCTCAACCAGGTCACCTGGGAACTGCGCGCCATGGGTGGGGCGCCGAAGTTCGAGGAATCGCAGAGCCTGCCTGCGGTCAGCTACGCCGAAGTAGCCCGTGCGATGGGTGTGGATGCGATGACCGTCGAGTGCGAAGCCGATCTGGGCGATGCGTGGGACTGGGCCTTAAGCGCCGCAGGACCCACCCTGCTCGACGTCCGTTGCGACCCTGAGGTCCCTCCCATACCGCCGCATGTCACCGTCGACCAGATGCTCAACATGACGCAGGCCGTCGCGCAGGGGGACCCCAACGCCCGCCATCTCGTCTACCAGACGATCAAAACCAAGGCCGCAGAATTCTTCACGAGGAACTAGGTGCGTTTGGCCGGATCGCTTCCGGGTATTGCGCCGAGGACACACACAGCCCGAGCCCCTGGAGGTACCGATGCCCGCTGCGCGCAAGCGTGATCAGTCCGCCCCTGCCGCCGTCAGCCCGACCGGCGCCACGAAAGCCACTGCAGAACAGGACGATCCGCGCGCCCAGTCCGGCAGCTACCTGACCACCGCGCAAGGCGTCCGACTGCCCGACACCGACCACTCGCTGAAGGCGGGCTCGCGCGGCCCCACACTGATGGAGGATTTCCATCTGCGGGAGAAGATCACGCATTTCGACCACGAGCGCATCCCGGAGCGCGTCGTGCACGCCAGAGGCGCTGCCGCGCACGGTGTCTTCGAGGCTTACGGCAACGCCACGTCGATCACCCGGGCCGCGTTCCTGGCCAAGAAGGGGGCGAAGACAGATGTCTTCTGCCGATTCTCGACGGTGCTGGGATCTCGTGGATCCGCGGACACCGTGCGCGACACCCGTGGCTTCGCGGTCAAGTTCTACACCGACGAGGGTGTCTTCGACCTGGTGGGCAACAACATTCCAGTGTTCTTCATCCAGGACGGCATCAAGTTCCCCGATGTGATCCACGCGGGCAAGCCGCATCCGGACCGTGAGATCCCGCAGGCGCAGTCGGCGCACGACACCTTCTGGGACTTCGTATCGCTGCACACCGAGGCAACGCATCACGTGTTCTGGAACATGAGCGACCGGGGCATCCCGCGGTCCTACCGCACGATGGAGGGGTTCGGCGTCCACACTTTCCGCCTCGTGAACGCCAAGGGGGACACGAGCCTGGTCAAGTTCCACTGGAAACCCGTTGCAGGCGTTCACTCCCTGGTCTGGGAAGAGGCCCAGTTGGCCGCCGGCTTCGATCCCGACTTCCACCGTCGCGATATGGCTGACGGCATCGAGGCGGGTGCTCCCCTCGAATACGAACTGGGCGTCCAGGTCATGCCTGACGACGGCACCGAAACCTACGAGGGCATCGACCTGCTCGACCCGACGAAGATCGTCCCCGAGGAACTCGTGCCCGTCCAGTTGATCGGCAAGCTGACCCTCGATCGCAACCCGACCAATTATTTCGCCGAGACCGAGCAGGTCGCGTTCCACACCGGCAATCTCGTCCCAGGTATCGAGGTCACCAACGACCCGCTGATGCAGGCTCGACTGTTCTCGTACCTGGACACCCAGTTGACGCGGCTGGGCGGGCCGAATTTCACCCAGCTGCCGATCAACCGCCCCCGCTGTCCGGTCAACGACATGCTGCGCGACGGTATGCACCAGACCGCCATCCACACCGGACAGGCGCCGTACCGCCCGAACAGTATCGACGGCGGAGAACCGTTGGTGGCCGACGCCGACGAGGGCGGCTACGTCCAAACGCCGCGGCCTGTCGAGGGCCGCGTCGGCCGCGTGGCGCCGGCATCGTTCGATGACCACTTCACCCAGCCGGCGATGTTCTACCGCTCGCTGACCAAGGTCGAACAGGACCACATCGCAGAGGCATTCACGTTCGAGCTGGGCAAGTGCTATGAACAGGCGATCAAGGAGCGGCAGCTCGAGGTGCTGGCCAATGTCGACGCCGACCTCTGCGCGCAGGTGGCAGAAGGCCTGGGGCTGCCCGCGCCGCAGGGCCGTCCGCCCGCCGATGTGACGCTGTCCCCCGCACTGTCGCAGGTCGTTACGACCCCGGGGCCTGTCGCAGGTCGCAAGGTCGCGATCGTCGCCGACAACGACTCAGACCTTTCCGGTGTCTCCAAACTGGCGAAGGCACTGGACAAGGCGGGCGTGGTACCTGTGGTCGTGGCACCGGCCGGGGGCCGACTGAAGTCGGGCAGGCGGACGCTCGTGGTGGAGCGCACGTTCGACACAGCGCGGTCGATAGAGTTCGACGCCGTGGTGGTCGCCGGCGGTGCGCTGGCACGCGCCGACATCAAGATGGCTGTGCTGCTCCACGAAATGCTCAGGCATTGCAAGCCTTTGGCCGCATGGGGTGATGCCCGCACGGCACTGGAGAATCTGGACATCAACCTCGACGATCCCGGTGTCGTGCTGGCGGACGACGTTTCGTCCGCTTTCGGCGAGAAGCTGCTCGCCGCACTCGGTTTGCACCGGGTATGGGCGCGCGCCGAGTCGGTGATGGCCTCTGCCGTGGCCCCGGTGCGCACCAAGGCCGCACCGGGTCGGAGGTCCCGCAAACGCTGACACGTCAGTCAGCGAAGACGCCGGGCCTCCACCTGCGCATCCCGGGCCCGTAACGACCAGGGACTGTTCGCTTTTCGGACAGGTGCTATAGCAACTTTTCGTTTCACGCGCTGTGCCGACTCGCGCCCGTATGTAAACATCTGCGGGACGCGATAACGCCGTTGTGGACGAAAGGTGCTGGTGGACTTGCGGATTCTGACTTCCGGCGGCGGCTCTGACGCCTGTGTCGTAACGTGCATCGGGAGTCGGATACTTCGGTAGTCAACCCGCACTTCGGTGACCAGATCTCAACGGCCGCGGCATCTCGCGCGGTCCGAATTTTCCGACGATGATCCTGTCCGCATTCGAGAGCAGCTGCACGCCTGCTACGGCAGCGGCGCACAATTGGACTGTCTCGGCATGCCCGGCCGCTATCGGCACGTGCGGCACTCGGCGAGGGGTTTTCACGTCGACCAGACCGAGCACTGCGGTGATGCGACCCTGTCCATCGCCGAGGTCGAGCACGACGCCGTGATCTGGGTGCACGCAGGAACGCTCGTGCTGCAATCTCCGGATGAGGTCGCTACGGCATCGCAGGGCGAGCTGCGACTCCTGAGAGCAGGCGCGGGCCGCGTGTCGCTGCAGACTGTCGACACCCGGCTGACCATCGTCCACCTCCGCGTTTCGGCGCCGCACACTGCACCGTCGCCGGCCTGGTCGGCACCTCGGTCGCAGAGCGCCGCGACTCTGCTCATACGGACCATCGCGTACGCCACGGACGTGGTCAACAACGGCGATGGCGCGACGGCAGAAGCACTCTCGGATTCCCTGACCGACCTGCTCAGGGATGCCGTCCTCGCCGGATTTTCCTCCACCCCGGATCGCACCGCACCGGAGGAGCACCCGGACCCGCTGCCGTCGACGTTGCGCGCAGCGCTGACCTACATCGAGGCCGATCCATCGCGGCGGATCTCTCTCGGAGATCTGGCTCGCGAGGCCTATGCGACACCCCGGACGGTGCAATACCTTTTTCGCCGCTACCTCGACACCACGCCGACCGCCTACATCCGGCGTCTGCGCCTGGCCGCCGCCCGGCAGGAACTGCTGACCACGCACCGATCCCAGACCACGGTGAGCGCGACCGCCTCCCGGTGGGGTTTCGGCCACACCGGCCGGTTCGCCGTTCTCTACCGAGAGACGTTCGGGGAGAGTCCGCACCAGACGCTGGCGCGCTAGCGAGGGGCCATCGAGCGTGCCCATCCCTTTCTGGCCGAGAGGGTCGCCGTGCTTGCGCGATTTGTCCAGTGCGCCTTCGCAAACTGGCCAACACCGTCGGACACGCGCGTCATAGTTTGCCCCGCACACGCAAACCCACATAAATTTCCCTCGTGGTCATCGAGAAGCCGCCCATGGCCGAAGGTTTCGTGACGGTGGGAAGCTTCAGCTATCTGCGCGCGGAGGACCGCTGGTTCTGGTCCGACGCGGTGGCGGCAATGCATGGCTACGCCCCGGGAGAGGTCGAGCCGACGACCGAACTCATGCTTTCCCACAAGCATCCCGACGACAAAGCGGCTGTTGCTGAGCTGATCGACCGCGTGCGCCACGAGGGGGTGGCCTTTTCCAGTCAGCACCGCATCGTCGACGTCAGCGGCAAGGTCCGCAGGGTCGTGGTGGCAGGCGACAGTGTCGTCGACGATGCGGGAGAGGTCATCGGTTCGAGCGGCTTCTATGTCGACATCACAGACGGCTTCACCGCCGACGTGCAGGAGTCGGTGACCAGGCATGTGGCCACCATCGACGAGAAGCGCTCGGCGATTCAACAGGCGGTCGGCATGATCCGGATGGCGTACGGGGTCTCCGAGGACCGCGCCTTCGACGTCCTGAAGTGGAGATCTCAGGAAACCAACGTCAAACTGCGCACCATCGCCGACCGGCTGGTGTTCGAGGTGGCATCCGCGCCGCTGTCCGCGGACGCGAGATCCCGGCTCGACCACATCCTGCTCAACGCACACCGGGATGCGCGCAGCTGATGCGGGTATTCCGTCGCCATGACCACCACCGCGGCGGATTTCGTCCCGAGTACCGATGATGTGCAGACGCTCGCCGATGCCGCCAAGGGCTGTCGCGGCTGCGGCCTCTACGAACAAGCCACCCAAACCGTGTTCGGAAAGGGTCCTGCGGGCGCGCCGATGATGCTCATCGGCGAGCAGCCCGGCGACAGGGAGGATGTCGCGGGCGAACCGTTCGTGGGTCCGGCCGGCCGCTTGCTGGACAAGGCGCTGAACGAGGCGGGCATCGAACGTACGCCCGTATACGTCACGAACGCGGTGAAGCATTTCAAGTTCGTGCCCTCCGAGCGCGGTACGCGGCGAATCCACAAGACACCCAGCCGCATCGAGGTGGTCGCGTGCCGGCCATGGCTGTTCGCCGAGTTGGACACCGTAGCGCCGGAGGTCGTGGTACTTCTTGGCGCTACAGCCGCGAAATCGCTGTTGGGCAACGCCTTCCGACTGACTCAGCACCGGCAGGAAGTGCTGCACCTGCCACCGGAAGAGGCGCCGGGCAAGGTGCGCGATGCACGGGTCGTGGTGACCATCCACCCGTCCTCGGTGTTGCGCGGCCCGCCCGACGCCCGTGCCGAGTCATTCCGCTCGCTCGTCGCCGACCTCAGATTCGCCCGCGAACTCCTGGACGCCTGACGGCTAGTGGCCGACCACTTCCATCAGCAGCACCGCGCCGTTTCCGGAACCGTCCGCGGAGCGAAACGCCGTGCCCAGTACCCTGACACGCGCCGCCCTGCCTCGGCGGTTCACCGCATCGACGATGACTTCTTCGCTCACGTCCGCGTCGACGAACACCTTGCCTATCAGGGGCTTGACCTCGGCTGTCGGAAGTCCGATGTCCAGGGCGGTCAAGGTCTTTCCGATGGCTTCATCGGAACGCAGCCCCCACAGTTCCTCGCAGCCGCGGTTCCACACGACCACGCGCATCTGGCGGTCCACCACGGCGAGGCCCAATCGGATTGAGCTGACCAGAGATTCGACGAAGTCCGTCGCTTCGTCCAGTTCCATGCTTCGCTCGCGAAGTGCATCGTTGATCGTGTGGAGTTCGTCGTTGGTGGACTGCAACTCCTCGTTCATGGTCTCGAGTTCTTCGTTGGTGGACTGCAACTCCTCGTTGGTGGTCTCGAGTTCCTCCACCGTCGACTGGAGTTCCTCGTTGGTGGTCTCGAGCTCTTCGTTGGTGGACTGCAGTTCCTCGTAAGCGGTCTCGAGTTGACGGTTGGTGTGGACAACCTTGTCGAGCAGCGCGCGTGTCGACGTGACGTCGAAGAACACCACCGAGATCCCGAGCAACCCGTTCTCGGTGTCCACCAGGGGATTCACGTGGATCTCGAACCACACGGTGTCGACTCCGGGGCGCTGCCATTGCACGTCCTGGATCCGCGCCGATCGACGCTCCACCCTGGCCTGTTCAAGGTAGGAGCGCAGTTCGACGGGCCGGTACGACACGTCCAGATCGCGCAGCAGCCTGCCGATGTCACGGGCTGAGAGCCCGAACGTGGTCTCGGCCTGCTGGTTGATCATGGCGACGGTGTCATCGCCGGTGACGACGATCTGAGCCACCGGACCGGCGCGGAAGGCAAGGTCGCGGATCGAAGCCAGGCCGGACACATCGCCTTGTCGCTCTGCCATCAGCACCGCGGCATGCCGCGTCCCGTGGTCTTCGACCGACGCCACCTTGCGGAAGAAGCGGTACTTCAGGTTCAGCGGCGAGAAACGGTCCGCGTGACTCAGCAACATCTCAGCGTGTCCGAGAAACAGCACGCCGCGCGGGGCGAGCGCGAAATGCAGCCTGCTGAGCACATTGCGCTGCGTGTCGGCGTTCAAGTACATCAACGTGTTTCGGCACACGAGCAGGTCGACCCGGGAGATCGGCGCGTCCTTGACAAGGTCGTTGCGGCCGAAGATCACCGCACGCCGCAGGTCCTTGCGGAATACGTATCTACCGTTGACGGACTCGAAGTAACGATCTCGCAGATCCTCGGGGACCGACTCGACCGCCTTGGCCTCATAGGTTGCCGCACGGGCCTCGGCGAGGGCCTCCTCGTCGACGTCGGTGGCGTAGATCTTGACGCGTTGCCGAAATTCGTCGACCCCCATCGCCTCCGCGAGGATCATCGCCAGCGTGTAGGCCTCCTGCCCCGAGGCGCATCCGGCGCTCCATACCCGTATCGGGTCGCTGGGTCCGCGTTCGGCGAGCAGGGCAGGGACGACCTCGTCGCGCACGTACTCCCAGGCCGGAGGGTCGCGGAAGAAGCTGGTGACATTGATCAGGATGGTGTTGAACAGAGCGGCGAATTCATCGGCGCTGGCCTGCAGCGTGTCGAGATACTCCTCGAACGTCGAAAAGCCGGCCTGGTCCATCCGGTGACGCACGCGGCGCATCAACGACGTGCGTTTGTACCCGGTGAAGTCGAAGCCGCGCGCGTCGCGGACATACCGCAAGAGAGCCTCGAAGGTCTCCGTCGATTCTTCGCCAGGCTGTGGGGTCAAGCGTGGTCCGTTCGCCGTCTGGAAGCGTCCCCGGGACTATTCGCGTTTGAGGCCGCATCTGCAGGGTAACGGCTCGAAACCCTACTCCACGCAGGCAGGAACGATGCGCAACGAATTCCATGAAACCCTCGAATCGCTGACCGTCGATCTGGCGGCGATGTGCGGTCGGGCCTCGACGTTGATGCAATCGGCGTCGGCGGCGTTGCTCCGCGGTGACATGGCGAGTACCGATCGCGTGGCGTTCGACCTCAAGCGCCTGACCAGGCTCGGGAACGCCGTACACGACCGCGCCTACGGACTTCTGGCACTGCAGGCGCCTGTCGCCCACGACCTTCGAGTCGTCGTGTCCTCGCTGTACATCGCCGCGGACGCGGACCGGATGGGAGGGCTGGCGTCGAACGTGGCACGCACGGCGCGGCGCCGACACCCCGAGCCCGTGGTCCCCGACGAGGTCCACGACCTGTTCACCGATATGGCGTTCACGGCCATTGATCTCGCCGAACTCGTGCATTCGGTCGTGGAGACCGGCGACGTGGCCCTGGCCCGGCGGGTCTGCGACGGCGACGCCCGAATGAACGACCTGCACCGGGAGTTGTTCGCCCGGCTCGTCGACCCGCAGTGGCGGCACGGCCCGGCAGCGGCCGCCGATCTGGTGCTGGTCGGCCGGTTCTATGAACGCTTCGCCGACCACGCCGTGGAGATTGCGCGACGGGTCTACTTCCAGGTCACCGGCGAGCAGCTCACCGCGGGCGGCGACTCGGGTGCGGCTGAGGCGCCCGCTACCCGACTCCGACGGGTGGAAGTCGATGTTTCGACCCGTGGCGAGCCAGGGCCGTCGAATAGATGAACTCCGCCTCTGTCGCAACCCGATCCCAGCTGTACCGGGACCGTGCCCGGGACCTGCCCGCCAATCCCATCCCCTGCCTCAGCACGCTCTGGCTGAGGACGTGTCGCAGAGCCCTGCCCAGCGCTTCCCTGTTGTTGGGCGGCACGAGTAGTCCGGTCACGTCGGCGATCACCATGTCGCCCGCGGCGCCCGAAGCACATGCCACCACCGGTGCCCCCGCGGCCATGGCCTCCAGAACGGTGCGGCCGGACGGCTCATAGGCCGACGGACACACGACCACATCGGCAGATCGAAACAGCGACGCCACCTGTACGTCGCCGGCACCTGCCAGTACCCGCACGCGGTCGGCGACTCCGAATTCGGAGGCGAGGGAGAGGATTTCGGTGGGATCGTCGTCATCGGTCGACACCAGAGTCAGTTCGGCCGACCGTAGGGAGGGCAGAAGTCTGAGTACGCAGCTCAGCCCCTGCGCCGGAGAGAAGTCGCGGGCGACGGCCACCACGCGAAGCGACTCCGACGTGTGCAGGCCCGAGGTGTCCGCAGCTGCCGTGTCATCGATGTCCACGCCTGGGGGCAGGACGGACAGCTTCGTGCGACCGCAACCCATCCGCATGAGTTCGTCGAGGTCCTCCGTGCAGTCAGCAGTGAGAGCGGAGGCATTGCGCGCCAGTAACTTTTCGAGTTTGAGCGCAGCGTCGGTGGGCGCCCTGCCGAGGCGCCGGCGGCGTGCGGTGGCGCCGAGCCCGTGGAGGGCCTGCACTGTCGGGACGGGCCAACGGTTCGCCGCAAGTTGCGCGGCCATGCCGTAGGACACGCCGTGGCAGTGCACCACGTCAGGTTGGTCGCGCGACCACGCGTCCACCAGATGTCGGGCCATCTCGCCGATGAAGGGCATGAGGCTGTCTGTGGAGTCGACGTCCCCGCGGCTCAGCGGTATGCGAGTGAGCGTCGGGCCGGCGGAGCGGACTTCGCCGGCGCCGTCGGCGGTGTAGATCCGCACGTCGTTTCCGCGGCCGGCCAGGGCTGTGGACAGTCTGGCGATGTCGTATCGACCGGACCCGACCGAATAGGACGCGCGAGCGCCGACCGGACCACCCACCACCGCGATCTTCATGTTGCCTCCCATAGACAGCCACCACCCCGACGTGTCAGGCAATGCCACGCCGTTGCAGGTTCAAACGGACGGGCAGGTGGGCGCTTCGCTATGTGGCCGCTGTCATTCGCCGGCCGGATACTCCCCGGGGCCGGTTACGTGCGCCAACCCCGGGTATCAGTGAGCAGATGACGGGAACACAAGCACGTGAGTTGCGGCGTGTCGTCGCGATCGGTGGTTCGGCCGGCGGTGTCGAGGCGCTGTCGAAGGTGGCCGCCGGGCTTCCGGCGGATCTGCCGTATGCAGTGCTGATGGCCCTGCATCTGCCCAGACACGGGCCCAGCGTCCTCGCGCAGATCGTCGATCGCGCGGGCCCGCTGCCCACCGCGACAGCGCGCGACGGTGACAAGCTCGAAGCCGGCCGCATCTATGTCGCTGTGCCGGGACGGCACCTGCTCACCCAGGACCACACCATCGTGTTGTCCACCGGCCCCACCGAGAACGGGCACCGGCCGGCGCTCAACGCACTGTTCCGTTCTGTGGCGGTAGCTTTCGGTCCCCGTGCGGTCGGCGTGCTGCTGTCCGGTGTGCTCGACGACGGGGTCCTCGGCCTGGCGGCGATCCGTGCCCGCGGGGGCACCACACTGTGCCAGACACCTGAGGACGCCCTGTTTCCTGCCATGCCGCACAACGCATTGCGTGCGGGCGTAGTCGACGAGACGACGCGAGCGGCCGATGTGGGTGCCGCCTTGGAGCGGCTGTCCCGGCAGGACCCTGCGAGGCGCACAACCCTGCCCGACCCCTACATGGACCTGGAGAATCGCATCGCTTTGGCAGAACCGCTCGCCGGCGAAGTCGAAGCCGAAGGGATGGGGCCCCCTTCAGGTTTCGTGTGCCCTGACTGCAGCGGATCCCTCCAGTCGGTCGGAGACGGCTACTACCGATGCCAGATCGGCCATGCGTGGACCGCGGATGCGTTGCTGTCGGCGCGCGATACCGAGGTCCACCGCGCACTGCAAGTCGCGATCCGCAGTCTGCAGGAGAAATCCCGTCTCGCTCACCAATTGGCGGTCAAGGCCGTCTCAGTCGGTGTGCGAGAACGCTACACCGAGCTCGCCGCCGAAGCAGACAGCGCTCTCGCGGTCCTGCGGGAGCGGATTGCCCTTGCCGAAGGGAAGACGATTCCCCGCGATGAGTGAACGACGTGATGTCCGCCTCTCGGAGACGACGTCTCCGGGCGGCCACACGACGCTGACAATCGCGGGGACTCTGGACAGCTCGACCTATCGCGAAGTTCGCGACAGCGTCATCAAGGCCGCGCTCGCCGAGCCCACAGCAGTCATCGTCGACGTCACCGATCTTCATGCTCCTGCCGAGACGGCCTGGACTGCCTTCACGAGCGCACGATGGCACGTCAACACCTGGCCGGACGTTCCGGTGGTCCTGGTCTGTCGCCACCCGGCGGGGCGTGCCGCCATCGCACGCAGCGGCGCGACGCGCTATGTTCCGGTCCACGCGGACGCCGAAGCCGCACTGCGTTCGGTCGGTGACCGGCACGCCTTTCGCAGGCGTGCCAGTGCTGTCCTGGAGCCAGACCTCGGTTGTGTGCCGTGCGCCCGCCGGCTGCTCGGTCAGTGGCTCACATGGTGGGAGATGCCCGACATGGTCGTGACGGCGCCCACGGTGGCCACCATTCTCGTCGAGAACACGCTGCAACATACCAGCAGCAAGCCCACCCTCATCCTCGAGGCGATCGAGGACCGCATCACCGTTGCGGTCAGTGACGAGAGCAGCACGCCGGCGGCGCGCCGCGAGACTTCCCCGGCGGGCGCCCACACCATCTCCGGCCTCGCCATCGTGTCGGCATTGAGCCGATCATGGGGTTGCACCCCGATGGCGAGCGGTAAGACGGTGTGGGCGCTGCTCGGACCTGAGAACCGGCTCTAGCGCGTCAAATCACCGCAGATCGAACCGATCGTTGTTCATGACCTTCACCCACGCGGCGACGAAGTCCTCGACGAACTTGCCCTTGTTGTCCTCCTGCGCGTACACCTCGGCGACGGCCCGCAGCACCGAATTCGAACCGAACACAAGATCATTCGGCGTGGCAGTCCATTTGAGTTCACCGCTGGCGCGGTCGAGTCCCTCGTAGACGTTTTCCACTGTCTCCGACGACTTCCACTTCGTGCCCATGTCGAGCAGGTTGACGAAGAAGTCGTTCGTCAACGCGCCGGGCGTTTGGGTGAAGACGCCGTGCTTGGTGCCGCCGTGGTTGGCGCCGATCACCCGGAGGCCGCCGACGAGCGCCGTCATCTCCGGCGCCGTCAGGTTGAGGAAGTAGGCCTTGTCGACGAGCAGCTTCTCGATCTGTCCCTTTTCACCGGGGCGCACGTAGTTGCGGAAGCCGTCGGCCTGCGTCTCCAGCACGGCGAAGGATTCCACGTCGGTGTTCTCCTGCGACGCGTCGGTGCGTCCCGGTGCGAAATGGACGTTGATCTCGTATCCGCCGTCCTTGGCTGCCTTCTCGATCGCAGCGGAACCCGCCAGCACGATCAGATCTGCCAGCGACACCTTCTTGCCGCCCGTCGCAGACGCGTTGAAATCCTGCTGGATCTTCTCCAGGACGGGCAGCACCTTGTCCAGTTCAGAAGGCTCGTTGGCTTCCCAGTTGCGTTGCGGCTCAAGGCGCACCCGTGCCCCGTTGGCTCCGCCGCGCTTGTCGGTGCCGCGGAAGCTGGACGCCGACGCCCACGCGGTCTTGACCAACTGCGGCACCGAGAGGTCGGACTGCAGGATCGTGGTCTTGAGCGCCGCGATGTCCGATTCATCGATCAGTGTGTGGTCCACGGCCGGTACCGGGTCCTGCCACAGCTGGGGTTCGGCCACCCACGGGCCGAGGTAGCGGCTGACGGGGCCCATGTCGCGGTGCAGCAGCTTGTACCAGGCCCGCGCGAACGCGTCGTTGAGCTCTTCGGGATGGTCCAACCACCGCCGGGTGATCTCGCCGTAGATCGGATCGACGCGCATCGACACGTCGGTGACGAGCATCGTGGGCTTGCGCTTCTTCGTCGCATCGAACGGGTCCGGGATGATCTCCTCGGCATCCTTGGCCTCGAATTGCCACGCGCCACCGGGGCTCTTGGTCAGTTCCCACTCGTTGCCATAGAGGATCTCCAGATAGCGGTTGCTCCACTTGGTCGGCTTGTCGGTCCAGACCACCTCGAGACCGCTGGTGATGGTGTCACCGGCCTTGCCCGAGGCGAACGCGCATTTCCAGCCCAGCCCCTGCTGCTCGATCGGCGCGCCTTCGGGCTCGGGTCCGACCAGATCGCCGTCCCCGGCGCCGTGGGTCTTACCCAGCGTGTGCCCGCCGACGATCAGCGCTGCGGTCTCCTCGTCGTTCATCGCCATCCGGCCGAAGGTCTCGCGGATGTCGTGCGCCGCCGCCAGCGGATCCGGCTTGCCTTCCGGCCCTTCGGGATTGACGTAGATCAGGCCCATCGTCGTGGCGCCGAACGGCTGCGCCAGCTCCCTGGTGTCGCTGTCGTTGGTGCCGCCGTAGCGCTTGTCCGTACCCAGCCAGGTGTCTTCCTGGCCGTAGAGGATCTCCTCGGGCTCCCAGATGTCTTCACGACCGAACCCGAAGCCGAACGTCTCGAAGTCGGCCGACTCCAGCGCGACGTTGCCCGCGTACACGATCAGGTCAGCCCAGGAGAGCTTGTTGCCGTACTTCTGCTTGACCGGCCACAGCAACCGGCGCGCCTTGTCCAGGTTCGCGTTGTCCGGCCAGCTGTTGAGCGGGGCGAACCGCTGCGCACCCTCGCCGCCTCCGCCCCGCCCGTCGAAGATGCGGTAGGTGCCGGCCGCATGCCAGCTCATCCGGATGAACAGGCCCGCATAGCTGCCGTAGTCGGCGGGCCACCAGTCCTGCGACGTGGTGATCACCGACAGGACGTCGGCTTTGAGCGCCTCGACGTCGATCTTGGCGAACTCGGCCGCATAGTCGAAGTCGGCGCCGAGCGGGTTGGCCTTCTCCGACTGCTTGTGCAGCACCGAGACATCGACCTGCTCGGGCCACCAGTCCTGATTCGTCAGTGGTGCATGCGCTTTGGGCTTCGGCGAGCTGATGGCCGGGTTCTCGGACTCGCTGTGGCTGTGCGTCTCCGAATCGGAGTGGGGCGGGCGGGCATCGGAGGTATCAGATGACACAGGGTTTCCCTTCAGTCGTGCGCACTACGGGTGGATGGTTGGGCTGTAAAGCAGTCGGGACACAGGCCCCAATAGATGACCTCTGCCTCGTCGACCTCGAAACCGAGATCGTCGGATGCCGTCAGGCAGGGTGCTTCACCGACGGCGCAGTCGACGTCGGCGATCACCCCGCAGGACCGGCACACGATGTGGTGGTGGTTGTCGCCGACCCGGGTCTCATACCGGGCCAGTGAACCCGCGGGCTGGATGCGGCGCACCAAACCCGTTGCCGTGAGGGCGTTCAGCGCGTCATACACCGTCTGCCGGGAGATGTCAGGCAACTGCTCTCTGGCAGCGCGGATGATCACCTCGGTGTCGGCGTGGGGGTTCTCCCCGACGGCATGGAGCACTGCGATCCGCGGTCGCGTCACCCGCAGTGCCGCCGAACGCAGCACGCCCGAGTAGTCGTCAACTTCGGCCATCGTTCCGATACTGGCCTGCAATCTGGACGGGATCAAGAATCTGAGCCGATCCGACGCAGAGAAGTCACGATTTGTTCGCTATTCGGCCAGGCATCCACCAAACGAACACCACTTTTGCGCGCACGGCCGCGGGGTACGCGCACGCCATGACACACGCACAGCTCGCACTGATCACCGGCGCCTCCAGCGGCATCGGCCTGGAGCTCGCCCGTCAATTCGCCACGGGTGGTTACGATTTGGTGGTCGCCGCCGAAGACGATGCCATTCACGATGTACCGGCGAAACTGGCCGAGCACGGTGTCGCCGTCCACCCGGTCCAGGTGGATCTGCGGACACCCGAAGGCGTGGAGCACCTGTTCAGGGCTGCGACCGACGGCGGACGCGAACTGTCGGCAGCAGCGCTGAATGCCGGCGTCGGCCGCGGGGACATGTTCCTCAAGAGTGACCTCGAAGACGACCTGAGTGTGGTCGACCTCAACGTCCGCTCCACGATGCACCTCGCGAAGCTCGTGTTGCGCGACATGGCCGACCGTAACCGGGGCCGTGTGCTGTTCACGTCGTCGGTTGCGTCGATGATGCCGGGCTCGTATCAGACGGTCTACAACGCCTCCAAGTCCTTCGTGCAGTCGTTCGTGAAGGCGCTGCAGGACGAATTGCGCAACACGTCCATCACGGTGACGGCGCTGCTGCCGGGCCCCACCGACACGAACTTCTTCGACCGGGCGAAGCTGCGCGGTACGCCGGTGGGAGAGATGTCGAAAGACGATCCGGCAGAGGTGGCGCGCCAGGGGTACGAAGCCTTGATGCGCGGCGACAGGCAGGTCGTCGCGGCGTCGGCGATGTCCAAGGCGATGGGCACGATGCTGCGCGTACTCCCCGACCCACTCAAGGCAGCGGGGAGCCGGCTTCTGTCGGCGCCTTCGGGGCGCTGACCCGCAGCGGCGCCGCCGCGCACAGTCGCGCCGCGGCGGCTGCGACGAGAAAGCCTGCCAACGCCGCCCATCCCACGCTGTCGCCCAGACCGAACTTGGCCATCACAACCAGCACTACTCCTGCCAGGCACACGAGGATGCCCGCGGCGGTGGCGCGTGTGCCGGTCGCGGTCGCAACCGCGTCCCACCATGGGAGCGGGCGGCGCTCCAGCGGTGAGAGCAGCTTGAACAACACCAGCATGACGACCGCGAAGACCGGTGCGCGCAGAGCGAGTAGACCCCAGAAGCCCTGGGCCTCGACGTTGTAGGCGTCCAGGCCGAGTGCATGCAGACCGAACGCCGCGATGGCGATGGCGACGATGTGCCACAGGTACAGCGTCATCGCGCCGGCGTTGCCTGCCGTCACGGCGCTCCACACCCGCGGCCGTCGGGCCCACCGCCTGATGGCGCCGGCCGCGACGATGAACGCGCACGACATCCAGATGCAGTGCATCGCCAGCAGCAGGGTGGGCGGTGCGACGTTGGAGACACGTTCCGCGCCTGTGACGACCAGCGCCACCTCATACGGGCCCCATGTGGCCAATGCAAGTGCGACGGCGAGCGCGACGAACCCCACTCCTGCCGCGACGCGGGCGGGGATCAGATCGCGCGCATATGCGACCCCGAGGGCCACCGGGATCAGCCACACGATGACGAAGTTCGCCACCGAAGATTCCGGGGTGCCGGTGGTGAACCGCACGGCGTCCATGGCGGCCGCGGCGGCGAGCAGAGCAGCCAGCGTCAGCCCGACGGCGCGGCCGTTGGGAAGTCGGAGAAGCGCGGGTACGAAGGCCAGGGTGACGAGGTAGACGCCGAGGAACCACAGCAGTGCCACGCTCTCACCGCCGAGCCCGGCCGCGGAGTCGGGCCCGAGAACCAGACGCGTGACGAGAAGGCCCGCCGACCACGCGCCCAGATACCAGAACACCGGTCGGCACAGGCGCTGGGCCCGGGTGAACAGCCAAGTGCCCCAGGGGGTTCCGGTGCGATAACTGAAGGCGCCTGCGGCCCCGCCTGCGAGGAAGAACAGCGGCATCACCTGGACGATCCAGGTCAGCGGTGCGACGGCCGGAACTTCACCGATGAGGTTGGCGATCCGCAAGCCGCCGCTGTCGATCGTGGCGAGCAGCAGCGCGCAGTGTCCGAACATCACCACGATCAGGGCGGCGATGCGGGCGACGTCGACGGCGCGGTCCCGCGTTGGCTGGGTCATGAGCCAAGCATGCCGGTCCCTCGACCGCCGGGCATGAGTAGTACTACCGCACCTACGGAAGCGCGCTGAGGAAGGCGCCCAGCGGACCGGCGGGGGCCGGCGCGGCGGGAACTGTGTCGGGTGTCGCTTGCGCGACGGGAGACGATGCGGTCTGCGCGGGCGGCCCGGCGAGGGGGCCGACCCCGGTGAGGTGCGGTTCGCCGGCGGGGGCCGACACCTGCGCCGGTGCCGTCGAACCGACTCCCTGCACCGTCGGCACGGTCGGGGATTCGGCGGCCAGTGCCGCGGGCATCTCGGGAACCACGACGTCCGGAGATGTCGCGATCTCGTATTCGGTGCCGGCCTGGGGCACTGCGCTGGAGTATTCGGGCACCTGATCCACCGCGGGCGCCACCTCGGGCACCGTCAACTCGGGTTCGGCGACCGCTTCGGGCGCGGGCGCCGGGGCCGCGACGGCCGCCGGCACGGGAGGCATCGCGGGAACCGCGGCGGCGGGGGCCGGGGCGACCACCGCGGCGGCGGCGGTCCCGGGCGCCTCGTGCGAGGGTGTCGTGCCGCCGAACAGTGCCCACCCGACCAGTCCGGAGACCGCGGCGAGGAAGGTGATGCCGGCCGCTGCGGCGGGCACGGGGCGCGACAGCGTCGAACCGACATGACGGAATCGGTCCGAAATGCGCAGGGCGGCCTCACTGCCGGCCTCACGAAGCCCGGACATCCGGCCGCCACCGGTCGGCATCCCGCCGCCCCGGTCGCCCGGATGCACGCCGGGCACCCGCGCCACCAGCCGTCCCAGCACGCCCCTGTCCGCGTCGGTGTCGAGGTCCGCACGCGCAGCGCCGTAGGCGAGCACCATATGCGGCGCGATGTGACGAGCGGTCCGGTTGCGTCCCTCCCGTGCGGCCTCCTCGGACACCGTCTCCACCGTGTCGAAGCCGAACAGGCGCATCTTCGTCCTCAACCGGATGCCGTGCGCGCTCGCCTCGTCATCCCAGACAAGCCGGACACCGTCGATATCCCGCTCGCTTTGCAGGGCGAAGGCCTGCACGCTGCGGGCAGCCGCCCTGGCTATCTCGTTCACGGATTCCAGCGGCACGACCTCGTCGGCGAGGATGCTGCCGTCATACGTGTCGACCAGCACCCAGACGGCGCTGTTGGCGGTCAAGGACAAACCCAATACCACGCGCATAACTACCCCTAGACGAGTGCCGGTGTTGGCTTGTAATCGGCACCTGTGCGTCAGATGTTACGCGTGTGTCAGCGTTGAATTAGGGCTGTCGGGCGAAAAGAGAATTAACCGGGGCGGCGAATACCGCAAGGTAGCTGACCGATCGCCGGCGCCGCTCTAGGTGCGAGCGGCCTCCAGCGCCTCGTTGAACGTGGTGCTGGGGCGCATCACGGCTGTCGTCTTCTCCTGGTCCGGGTAGTAGTAGCCGCCGATGTCGACGGGCTTGCCCTGCACCGCGTTGAGCTCGGACACGATGGTCGATTCGTTCTCCGCCAGCGTCTTGGCCAGCGGCGCGAAGTGCTCGGCGAGCTCCTTGTCGTCGGTCTGCCCCGCGAGCTCCTGCGCCCAGTAGAGCGCCAGGTAGAACTGGCTGCCGCGGTTGTCGAGTTCTCCCGCCTTGCGCGACGGGCTCTTGTTCTCGTCGAGCAGCTTGCCGATCGCAGAGTCGAGCGTCTTGCCGAGCAGCGTGGCCTTCTCGTTCCCCGACTTGGCTCCCATGTCCTCGAAAGACGCCCCGAGGGCGAGGAATTCGCCCAGGGAGTCCCACCGCAGGTGGTTTTCCTCGAGGAGCTGGCTGACGTGCTTGGGGGCCGAGCCGCCCGCACCGGTCTCGTACATGCCGCCGCCGGCCATCAGCGGGACGATGGACAACATCTTGGCGCTGGTGCCGAGCTCGAGGATCGGGAACAGGTCGGTCAGGTAGTCGCGCAGAATGTTTCCGGTGACCGCGATCGTGTCCTGGCCGCGGATGACGCGTTCCAGCGTGTACCGCATCGCCCAGACCTGGGGAAGGATCGTGATCTCCAGGCCGTCGGTGTCCTCCTCCTTGAGGTAGGTCTTCACCTTCTTGCGCAGCTCGTTCTCGTGCGGGCGCTCGTCGTCGAGCCAGAAGACGGTCGTCATCCCCGACTGCCGCGCACGGTTGACGGCCAGCTTCACCCAGTCGCGGATCGCGGCGTCTTTGACGATCGGCATGCGCCAGATGTCACCGGTCTCGACGTCTTGGCTCAGCAGTACCTCACCGGTGTCGAGGTCGACGATGTCGGCCACCCCGTCCTCGGGAATCTCGAACGTCTTGTCGTGGGAGCCGTACTCCTCGGCCTTCTGCGCCATGAGGCCGACGTTGGGCACGGTGCCCATCGTGGTCGGGTCGAACTGGCCGTGGGTCTTACAGAAGTTGATGATCTCCTGGTAGATCCGGGAGAACGTGGATTCGGGGTTGACTGCCTTGGTGTCCTTGGTGCGGCCGTCGGCGCCGTACATCTTGCCGCCGAGCCGGATCATCGCGGGCATCGACGCATCGACGATCACGTCGCTGGGCGAATGGAAGTTGGTGATGCCGCGCGCCGAGTCCACCATCGCCAGCTCGGGACGGTGCTCGTGGCAGGCGTGGATGTCGCGGATGATCTCTTCCCGCTGCGAGGCGGGAAGCGTCTCGATCTTGTCGTAGAGGTCCGACATGCCGTTGTTGACGTTGACGCCGAGCTCGTCGAAGAGTTGCTGATGCTTGGCGAACGCGTCCTTGTAGAAGACCTTGACCGCATGGCCGAACACGATGGGATGCGACACCTTCATCATCGTCGCCTTGACGTGCAGCGAGAACATCACGCCGGTCTTATAGGCGTCCTCGATCTGCTCCTCGTAGAAGTCGCACAGCGCCTTCTTGCTCATGAACATGCTGTCGATGACGTCGCCCTCGTCGAGTGCCACCTCTTTCTTGAGCACGAGGGTCTCGCCGCTCTTCGTGGTGAGCACCATTTTGACCTTGCGGTCCTTGTCGATGGTCATCGACTTCTCACCGTGGTAGAAGTCGCCGCCCTTCATCGTGGCGACGTGAGTGCGTGAGGCCTGCGACCACTCCCCCATGCTGTGTGGGTGCTTGCGGGCGTACTCCTTGACGGCCTTGGGGGCGCGCCGATCGGAATTGCCTTGCCGCAGAACAGGGTTCACCGCACTGCCGAGAACTTTCGCGTAGCGCTCCTTGATCTCGCGCTCTTCGTCGTTCTTGGGCTCGCCGACCCAGTCCGGCAGGTCGTAGCCCTTGGCCTTGAGTTCCTTGATGGCGGCGAGCAATTGGGGCACCGAGGCGCTGATGTTCGGCAGCTTGATGATGTTGGTCTCCGGCAGCTGGGTCAGCTCACCGAGCTCGGCGAGGTTGTCCGGAACCTTCTGCTCGTCGGTGAGTCGATCGCTGAACTCGGCCAGAATGCGCGCCGCGACGGAGATGTCACTTGATTTCACATCGATGCCTGCGGCAGAGGCGAACGTGCGCACGACGGGCAGGAAGGCATAAGTCGCAAGCAGCGGCGCCTCATCGGTCAGCGTGTAGATGATGGACGGCTGCTCGGCGGTCATGTGTGTTCTCCCGGCTCGTTTCGGTAGTCCGGCGCTCTCGCTCTTGTGGAGCTTCGCACCCTTCAGGCGCAGCGTACCGAAGAGCCCTGCAGCTGCGTTCGCCCAGTCAGCGCGCCCTGCGGACACACTGCGGTCACGGTTGTCCCTCGCCCCGGCGAGTCGTTGACGGTGGCGAAAAAATCGCTTCCTCAGTCGCGCCGACGAGCAACGTCCGACGTTTTCGCGGAAATGAGGAACTCCATGATCTCCATGACTCGGGCCGCATTGTCCGGCCCGGTACGGTGCGGCGCGGCTGCCGCTTGGATCGCCTTCGCCGCCGCGGGCTGTTCTTCGACCCCTGCGCCCGGGGGTTCGGCAAACGCAGCGGCCGCACCCCCGGCGATCACCGGCTCCGCCGACGACTGGCAGGCGGCCATCTGTCGTGACGACACCGCGACCGCCTCAGGTACCCGGCACACCGTCGAGGGCAGCTCCTGCGTCCCGCAGGACGGCGACGGCATCGTCAACTTCGATCGTTTCGAGTCCGAGCCGTCGATGAAGGCGATGCTGTCGTGGCAGCCGTCCATGTATGTGGCGCAGGCAGTCGTCGAGGGCAAGCCGCTGGCCATCTGGACGCCGTCCGGTGAGGCCGAGGACCTGGAACCGCTGAAGCAGTACGGCTTCACGCTGGCGTCCTACCAGTCGCCGTTGGAGGCGCTGCCCACCACCACGCTGCCCGCGTCGCAGCCCTCCCCCGACAACGCGACGATCCCGCCGAACCAGTACGGCTACGCCGTCGTCCAGACCTCGGCGGGTGACACCCAGTGCATCGTCGACACGACGTATGTGGGCTGCGAGACCGACGGCATGAACTGGGCGCAACACACCGACGGAAGCGGCCCGTACCACGGCGTCCGCATCAATACCGACGGGACGGGATCGTGGGTCGACGGGAACCTCGGCGCCCCCGCGCCGACGACGTTGTCCGACTCGACCTACCGCGCTCTCGGTTGGACGATCGCCGTCACCCCGGCGGGCATGCGATTCACCAACGACACGACGGGTCACGGCGCGGTGGTGAGCATCCAGAAGGTGGAGACTTTCTGACGTCGCCCGGGCAGGGTTGCGGTGCGCAAGCATCAGGCATCCAATGGCAGTCATGCAGAAGGTGTCGATCGAAGCGCTTGCCCGCCAACAACTGGAGCGCGCGGCCGCCAACGGTCGCAACGCGGCCGACACCGTGGTCGGCGGCCACGAGAAAGTGCTGCGGCAAACCGTCATCGGGATGTTGTCGGGCGCCGAGATGGGCGAGCACGAGAATCCCGGTGAGGCGACCCTTTATGTGCTCAAGGGTTCCGTCCGGTTGGTCGCCGGCGATCAGGAATGGGATGCCCGCACCGGCGATCTGCTGCTGATCCCCGACACCAGGCACTCACTGGTGGCGCTGGCCGATTCTGCTCTGCTGCTCACCGTTGCCAAAGTGCCCTGACAGGCGGGGCGGGTTCCCAGGCCTCGACACGCCCGTACGGGGGTTTGGCGACGCCCCTTCGGGGCAACCTCTCGCTCGATTCCGCGGCACTGCGAACTCAGGGGGGCGATGACGAACACCGAACCCGCCGGGGCACTGACGCCGGCTGTCACCGCCCGGCTGGCGCCGAGATGGCAGCTGGTGCGGCAAGAAGGCGCTGCGGGTTGCCTGCAGTTCTGGCGTGGGATCGAAACGGCGACGGCGCGTCCGGTCGCGATCACTCTCATCGCACCCGGTGAGAACCTTCCGGCTCAGGTCGACGACATCCTGGAGCGCACCGCGCGACTGTGCGCATTCGAAGTGTCGGGGCTGGCAAGAATTCTCGACGGCTTCAAGATCGACGACGTGGGTGTGGTGATCTCCGAATGGGTGCCCGGCGGAACGCTGCGCGAGGTCGCCGACACAGCACCGTCGGCGACGGCGACGGCAGCGGCCCTCAAGTCACTGATCGTCGCCGCAGACGCCGCGCATCGTGCCGGGCTCGCCCTCGGCATCGACCACCCTGACCGGGTCAGGATCAGTTCCGACGGACGCGCGGTCCTCGCCTTCCCCGCCCCGCTGCCGGATTCCACCGCTGCCGACGACCTTCGCGGTATCGGCGGCGTGTTCTACGCCCTGCTCGTCGACCGGTGGCCTCCGCAGCGCCCCATGCCGGACGGATGGGTGCCTGCCGACCTCGAAGAGGCCGGATGGCCGCGTGAGCCGGCCGCGATGAAGCCCGAGATACCGTTCCTGATCTCCAGTGCCGCGGCGGGTCTGGTGCGGCCCAACTCCGCAGTTGCCGACACGTCGGTCCTCCTGGGGTTGCTTCGGCAGGTGGTACCGAGCGGCCAGCCGCAGACAGGACCCGAGAAGCGTGCCGCGGCGCGCCCTCCGGGTTCCTACGCGGTATTTCACGCACGTGACGCGGGGACGCAGGCGAAGAAGGCGCGCCGACATCTGACCTACTCGATCTTCGGGGCGGCCGCGGCCGTCATGTTCGTGGCCATCACCGGGCTCGGCTCGACCGTCAACGACGTTCTGGACGCGCATGACGACGTCGTCGCGATGGATGCCGGCCAACTGGGGCTGACCCCCGGACAGGACAAGGCCACCGGGCCCGCAGCTCCTGCCGAACCACCCAAAGTGCTCAAGCAGGGAGCGGCCGACCCGGCCGTGACGCCGGTGCGGGCTGCCGTGTTCTCCCCAGACGGGCGGCCCGACAACCCAGAGGATGCGGGCAAGGTCATCGACGGCGATCTCGCGACGACGTGGGCGACGGACCGGTACTTCGACGCGAATCCGTTCCCCGTTTTCAAGCAGGGCCTCGGTCTCGTCCTGACGCTCCCAGAGCCGACCAAGGTCGGCACTGTCGCCGTGGAAGCCAAGTCCGCGGGCACCGTCGTGCAGATCCGCACCGCATCCGGTGACGCTCCGAAGACGCTGGCGGACACCACCGAGGTGACGCCTGCGGCACCGTTGCAGCCCGGCGCGAACCGCATTCCCTTGAACACCGCGGACAAGACCTCGACCGTGATCGTGTGGATCACCGCGCTCAGCGATCACCGCGCGGAAATCGCCGAGATCTCGATCAACGCCCCCGCTCTCGCCTGAGAATCTGTCCGCTTCGCGACGCGTTGCCATCAATTGCCGACTGCGGCATCGCATGGCCGTTAAGGTGCTCTGCGTGGGTAGGAACCTGTTAGCCAACGGCAGAGGGCGGTGGATGGCGGTCGGCGCCTCCCTCGTCATCTCCGCGGCCATGGTCTACGCCCAGCAGACCCAGCCGGCGGCTCCGCGGCAAGCGGCACCACCCGCGGTGGAGGTGCCCGCGTCCATCGCTGCGCCTCCCCCCGCGGCCGTTCCGACCGAAGCCGAACTGCTCGCGGCGACCGCACCCGCCGTCGACGCCCGGGTCTTCGACTTCGCGCTGCCCAAGGGCATCACCCCGGAGGGCGGACTGCAGGTGCACACGATCTGGGTGGCGCGGGCGATCAGCACGATGTTCCCCGAGATCAAGACGATCGGCGGCTATCGCCAGGATGCGCTGAAGTGGCATCCCAACGGGCTGGCCATCGATGTGATGATCCCCGACCACAACAGCGAGGAAGGTATCGCCCTCGGCAACCAGATCGCCGGGTACGCGCTGGCGAACGCCGAACGCATGGGCGTCATCCACGTGATCTGGCGGCAGGGGTTCTACCCCGGCATCGGTGCGCCGAGCTGGACGGCCGACTACGGTTCGGAGACCCTCAACCACTTCGACCACGTGCACATCGCCACGGACGGCGGGGGCTATCCGACCGGCGACGAGACGTATTACATCGCGTCGATGAAGGGCTAGCAGGTCGGCAGCCCACCCTGCTAGACGGCGACCGCCGTTGCCCCACAGGCGAACACGGCGCTCGACACCCTTCCGTCGCTGCACGCCACCGCGATCAGGTCCGGTGTCGAAACCTCCTCGGGCCCCGACGGGAACTCCGGCGGAGCCGGACGCACCAGCGGGAAGATGCTCGCCCCTTCGACGCCGGTGAGTCCCGCGACGATCTGCGCCACGATGTTGGTTGCCACATAAGCGATGTCGCCGACGATCTTGACCGGGATGATCGCCAGCTTCGCCAGGGGGCTGATCAGGAACAGGCCCTGGTCGGCGAGCGACTGCAGGCCTGAGGTGATGCCGTTGACGATGTTGTCCACGTAGTAGGGAATCGTCGCGGCAATGGTGCGCACGCTGAGCGCGATGTTGGTGCCGATATCCGGGTACGTGTTCTGCGCGATCGCATCCTGCAGCGCCTTGGTCAATCCGTCGATGTCACCGGGCACCACTGTGTCGCCGTCCAGGTCGGTCAGCGAGACGCCGTCGGCGCCTTCGGCGGGCTGGAACCCGAACAGGTGCAGCACTGTCGGCGTGACATCGACGATCGAGTACTTCGAGTTCACCCCACCCTCGGCGAAGAGCCCCGGCGCGCTGGCGATGACGAAAGTCGATGTCTCATCGGGCGATTGGAAGCCGTGACCGAAACCCTTCTGCGGCTGGTGACCGTGGTCGGTGACCATCATGATGGTCCACTGGTCGCCGGTGAGGTCTTCCCAGGCGTCGACAGCCTCCATGATCTCGCCGAGGCTCTGGTCGAAGTTCGCGAGAGCCTCGAGGTACTCAGGCGAATCACCGCCGAACAGGTGTCCGTTCTCGTCGACGCCGACGAAGTAGCTGAAGATCAGGTTGGCCACGTCGGCACTGGCATTGGCGATGGCGTCTTCGGTGAGCTCCCCGACGAGGTTGTCGGCCTCGAGCCAGCGCGGATCGTTCTCCTGCTCAGGCACATTGAAGAGGTTGTCGACACCGAGGCCGGTGTTGGCGATCGCCGAGATCACGTTCCAGTTGGCGATCGACGTCGTCTCGATCGCCGGGTTCAGTGTCTCGAGCTGCGTGAAAACCGTCGGCCACTTGCTGTACGTCCACGGGGTGAAGACGTTGTTGATGACACCTGTCTTCTCCCCCCAAGCCCCGGTGAGGATCGACGTCCACGACGGGTTCGACACGGTGGTGTGCCCGACGATCGTCGACGCGGCGGTGGTGCTGGCCTGCATCAGTTTGAAGATGTTGGTGGTGAGCTCGGGGTGGGCCAGCACCCGGCTCAGGTTGGTCCCGTCGACGCCGATGACCAGGACGTTGGGCGTCCCGACGTCGAGCGCGGCGACCTGCTGCGGCGTACTGGCGGTGCGGCGCAGCGTGTTGCGCTCGAGTTCGTCTCGTGCTGCGGCCAGCGAAGCGAGGAAGGTCGGCCCTTGCAGAGGTGTGGCCGGGGACGGCCGCTCGGGTGAAAGCACCGAACTGACCACATCGGAGATCACCTTGTGCACGGTCGGTCTTTCGGTCGCCGCAGCGTGTGGCGTGGTGCCGTCTTCGGCGGCCGCGGCGGCCGATTCTGTGGCGTCCTCGTCCTCGTCGGCGGAGACGGATTCGGCCTCGTCGTCGTCATCGACGGAGGACGATGAGGCCCGACTGGCTTTGGAGGTCTGACGCGGCAAGGTTTCGTCGTCAACTGTTTCGTCGTCAACTGTTTCGTCGTCAGCGGTGTCGTCGTCCGTCGCGCGCGCCTCGTCGGCGGAACCGTCCGTTGTCGATGAGGAGTCGTCGGACGACGAGGACGTCGAACTCGTCGACGACGATTCGCTCGAGGACGAGGAATCGCCGGTGTCGGCGTACGCGACGCCCGAGGCAGAGGCAACCGCCCACCCGACACCCAGTGCCACTGCAAGCGCTCCGACCCGACCAATGTTGTTGGCGTGACTCATGAGTTCCCTCTCGACGGAGTTCTCCACAGCTGCGGCGGGGGCCCTGCGAACTGTCAGCTGATTGTGCTCCCCGTAAATTACGCCCCGGCCGTCGTTCGCTGGCGCTGATTCAACGAGTTGGTGGCGAATTGCTGTGCTTACCACGCGCTCCACTTCGGCGGGCGAACTTCCCCCGCCGGCTCCGGCGTCGGTGTGGCTGTCAGCCCCCCGCGTCGATTGTGGCGACGAGGTTGCGCGCGACGTCGACGAGCTTCGTGTTCGACTCCTGCGAGAGCCTGGCCAGCAGGCTGAAAGCCGCCGTTGAATTGATCTTGAAGCGTTCCATGATAATTCCCTTGGCCTGCCCGATGACATCGCGACTATTGAGCGCGGCGTCGAATTGAGCCTCGGCCGCCGCACCGATCAGTGCCACCGACGCGTGCTGAGCGACGATTTCTCCGACCATGATCGAGTCCTCGGCGAACACGCCGGGCTCGGCACTGTAGAGGTTGAGGGCTCCGAGGTTCTGGTGCACCACATATAGCTGGAAGGTCAATAGAGAGCGTGCACCGATGTCCATGGCGGCCCCGCAGAATCTCGGCCAGCGCTTCTCGGTCGCCATGTCGTCGATGAGGACCGTTCGGTGGTCTCTCAGCGCACTCAGACACGGTCCTTCATCGAGCTCCGATTGCAGGCTGTCGAGTTTGGCCACGATCGCATCACTGGGAACGCGTGGCTGGATCGTGCGGCCCTCGATCAGGGATATGCCCGCCCAGCGGGCACCTGGCACGATTGTGACAGCTCCTCTGACGATGGATCGCAGGGTGGACTCGGTGTCGTGCTGATCCTGCATCTCGACCGCCAGATCACCGAGGACCCGCGCCAGCTCTTGCGATTGGTTGCCCATGAGGCCGACTGTAGGCCACCTTGCGAAATCGGCACAGGCTGTCGGAAGAGGCATCCACCGCGAGGTGACGCGTCTTCGCCCCGGCGGGGGCAGTGGTCGATGAGAGAGATGACGCCAGAAGCTGTATTACCCCTTATAGCAACGACATCGGCCTGTACACGTTTCGTTCGTCCTGCGGCGGGCACCCAGGGGTCGTCACGGATCGCCGAAGCCGCCGGTGTTCAGGCCACTACCCGCCCGCCGCTTTGACGCGACCACCGACTCTCGCTCCCGTATCAGGGGAGCCATTCCGTGAGGAATCCCATGGGCATTCGCCGCTCGAACAACCTTGGCTACGTCATCGACTGCAGAGGCGCCTGGCTACGCCCGCACGCCCGCGCCACCACCATTCAGTTGATCGTTTCCGGCAGGGTGGACGCCTCCAACCGCGACGTGGTGCAGACCAGCCTTGCGCGTTTCATCAAGCTCGGCGAATCGATGATTCTCGATCTGGAAGGCGCCGACCTGGAACACAGCGAGGCCACGGCGTTGCTCAACGGCCTCGCTGCTGAATGTGCCCGGCAGTCGGTTCCGCACGCAGCCGTGCTCGACCCGCGAACGGGTCGATTGTTGAGTCGCGACGCCCCCCTGGGTTTTCCACTGTTCCGGTCGGTCGCCGAAGCGGTCGCTCACTTCGGCGAGTCGACGCGCGTACCTGAACATAGTGCGCGCGTCGTGCCGTTCCCACGAAAACCGTTCCTGGCCTAAAGCCTTCGGCCAGACGACGGCGTTTGGAACGAGCACAGCCGGCCGCTGATCGACCGAGTCCACCCGCGCGGATCACCCTTCAGATGCCTCGACGCAGACCACCGAATTCTTCCCGGCGAATTTGGCCCGGTACATCGCCATGTCGGCACGCGCGGTGATCGAACCGACGTCCTCTCCCTGAGCCGCGATGGTGGCTCCGATGCTCAGGGTCGCGTGAATCACTGCGCCGGCGGCGTTGATTGGCTCAGCGGTTCGGCGGCGGATGGCTTCGGCGATCTCGGCCGCCTCGTGAATGCCGCGCAGGTCGGGGAGCAGCACGATGATTTCGTCTCCGCCCGTGCGACCGACGGTGTCGGTCTCCCTCACACACTCGGCGATCCGTACGGCGAGCGTCGTCAGTACGACGTCACCCGTTCCGTGTCCCCACGTGTCGTTGATGCTCTTGAATCGATCCACGTCGCAGAAGAGCACGCCCAGAAGGCGTCCCGACTCGCGACGCTTCGACAGTTCGGATTCGAGGCGCGCGAGGAATTCGGCACGGTTCACCAACCCGGTCAAGGTATCGAAACGTGCGAGCCGTTCCAGTTGCCGCTGCGCCTCGACCTGATCGTCGACAATGCGCAGTGCGGCGATGAGGCCGTCGGTGGCGCCGTCGCCATCGACATAGGGCTTTCCGTGGCCATCCACCCAGTGATAGGTGTCGGAGGCCGAGCAGATCCGGAAGCGATGGTGCACTGATTCACCCCCGGTGATCCGCGTGAGGAACTGCTCGACTGCGGGCCGGTCGACAGGGTGTATTCGACTGCTGAAATCCGAACCGATCCACCGCGGGGTCCGTTCGCCGAGTGCGGATTCCACCGAAGGAGACACCCACGCAACGTCGCGGCCCCGCAGGTGCAAGATGACGTCGACGGCGTTGTCGGCGAGCATGCGGAAGCGTTCTTCGGCCATCAATCGCTCGTTGTGCAACGCGCCCCTGTCCATGAGAAGGCGTTGTTCGCGCTGACTGTAGTAGAAGGTCAGTGCCCCGATGCCCAAGCTGCCCAGTGCCACGGACAGCGGCCAGACCGCGCGCTCTTCGAGCCCCATCCCGAGGAGCGTGAACCGCAGTAGCGCGACGACGATGGGAAATCCGGCGAGGACCCCGAGCAGACGAAGCAACGATCTGTGGTCCGGCCGGGCCAGGATCCAACTCAACGGAAGGGCATCGGGCCGCGCCGCTGCGGTTGCCGTTGCCAGCAGCAGAAGGGCAATGGCGGTGGCCATCGCCTGACCGCTGGAAGTCGTGAAGCTCACCAGGTTTGCGGCGTCGAACATGTAGGCAGCCAGAGCGAAGCACGCTGTGCCTACCCCGCCCAACACCCCGAGGGAGCGGACGACACCACCCCACTTGTGGTGGACACCTATCGCTGCGGCGGCTGCCGCGAGCATCATCAACGTCGCAGCAGTCTGCGGGCTCGGCCGGCCCGGATAGGCAGGTTGCGCGGCAAGTACCGATTGTCTGAATAGGATTGTGTCCCAGTGTGATCCGGCATTCGTCAGGTATTCCACCAGGGTGACGAGGGTCAGAAGTCCGACGGTAGCCGCCAGCCCGCGCGCTATTCGGATGCGCCGTTTCGATGCCGGCGTCAGCTGCAGACCGACAGCCCCCGCGAGTGCGCAAAGCAGCAGTGCAGTCCACGGCGTCATATGCGGCCACATCGGAGAGCCGCGGGTGAGGAGTTCGTTTCCGGTGCTCCACCCGACGAGATTCAAGACCACGATGCCGCACACCACAGTCACCGCGGATCGCGCGCAACGAATCGCGATTGTCGGTGGCGTCCTCCGCGGGTCAGACATGCACGCGGTGCCGTTTCATGCTGAGTCCCGCGGCGCGAGTCCCCGCCTACCGGCCATTTGCGCGGATCGGACGCGAGGCGGTACGCCGGTCAGTCCGGTCACTCGATCGATTAGCACGGTCCGCCCTTGATGATCGGCCGCGTCGCCAGCGGGACAGGCTCGACCACGCGGGGTCTGCTTCCCTGCTCGCGACTATCGCACCATTTTGCTGAATTCACAATCCTCGGGAAAATGGCGTGACCGAACGTCGTCCGATGAGCTTGAGGTTCGCTCTCGCGGCCTCCCGGCGCTGAAGCAATTGTGTGCTTTCGTCGACCCGGCCACCTGTCACCTGCGGCCGTCTCCGCTGCTGCGCTAGCCGTGCGAGGCGTTGCGCAGGAGCCGAAAGGCGAGGTCGAGCACCTTCTCCGGGGGCGGTCCGTCAGGGTTGGCCAGCCAGGAGAACGTGAGGCCGTCGGCGTCATGTTCTTCTTCTCCCAGCACCTCCAACTCGTCATGGGCATGACCCCGTTCCAAGCCGGCCTCGCCGAACTGCCCGCCACCATCGCCACCATCGCGGTCGTCGGAATCGTCGGCTACCTGCTCACCCGCCTCGGTCGAGGGCGCGCCATCGCCACCGGCCTCGGTCTCTCCGCGCTGGGGCTGGTCGGTCTGGCCATCACCGAAGGATGGTCCACCTACTGGGGAATGGGCGTCTCCCTGGCCGTCATCGGCCTCGGAGTCGGCGCCGCGATGACGCTGTCGACCGATGCCGTCGTCAGTGCCGCTCCCGCCGAACGCGCCGGAGCCGCCGCATCCATTTCCGAGACGGCCTACGAATTCGGCGTCGCCCTCGGCATCGCCGTCCTGGGAACATTGCACACTGTCATCTACCGCGCCAGTCTCACCATCCCCGAACACGTCAGCGACCTGGAGCGCGCAGCCCTCGACGACTCGTTGGCCACCGCCACATACCAGCTGCCGAACTCACCCAACCTCCTCGCAGAAGCCCAGCACGCCTTCACGTTTGGCGTCCAAAGCGTCTCCCTCATCGCTGCGGCCCTACTCGCCATCGCCGCCGTTGTCGCCATCAGAGTCATTCCTTCGGTCCCGGAAACCACGCCACCAACGCCGCACTAGGCCACCGCTTATCTGACAGCCCCTCGTTGAATTCAGTCGTCGATGTCGTTACTTCGCGTGAGGCCCTGCTCGCTTGCGGTGGAGAAGGCGTCATCGATCAAGACGACGCTTATGCCGGCGCGGTCGAGCATCGAGGTTGCGATGGCGGCGCGGTAGCCCGATCCGCAGTGCACCCAGACCGGACCGGAGGGTACGTCGTCGAGTCTGTCCGGCAGCTCATGTAAGGGAATGTTGGTGGCACCGGGGATGTGCTCTTTGTCGTACTCGTGGGTTTGTCGTACATCCAGGATGGACGGCAATCCCGAGCTGAGTTCTCCTGCGAGACTTGGGAAATCAGCGACCGGATAGGTGGCGAGCTGGCTGCCGCCCGCGAGTGTGTCGATGTGGTCGGTGGCAGCGCCGGTCAGGCGGTCGACCCCGATGCGGACCAGTTCGCGTTTGGCGTCGGCGACCTGTTGGGCCGAGTCACCGATCACTGTGATCGGTGCGCCCCAGTCGTAGAGCCAGCCGAAGTAGCTGACGAAGGACCCGGACAGCTCGAAACCCAGGGTGCCAGGGAGGTGGCCAGCGGCGAATGCCGTTCGGGTGCGCAGGTCCACGACCCATTCGCCGGCGTCGATGCGGCGGCGCAGTTCGGCGGGGTCGATTTGTGCCGGCGGGGTCAGGTCTACCGGCGGCGGTCCCTCGCGATTGATGACGCCCATGTGGGCGTAGTAGGCGGGGTAGGCCGACAGTCCTGCCAGTAGTTCGTCGACGAAGCTCTGTTCGTCCTGCGTCAGTGCCGGATTCGTGCTGCGCTGTTCGGCGATGGTCGAAGAGTCACCGGATGAGGGTGTGGCTGAGCAGAAGCTGCCGAAGCCGTGGGTCGGATAGATCGGGGTATCGGGCGGCAGGCGGTCGGCGAGTTTGTGGACCGAGTGATATTGAGCGTGGGACAGGCTTTTGGTGTCGTCGGGCCCGATGAGGTCGGTGCGTCCGGTGGTGCCGTAGAGCATCGAGCCGCCGGTGAACACACCGTGGATGGCGCCGCTGTCGTCGCGGAGTACGTAGCTGACGTGGTAATGGGTGTGGCCGGGGGTGTAAAGCACTTCGAGGCGAATCGGTCCGGCGTCGATGATGTCGCCGTCGGTGACCGCGCGTCGGTCGTAGTCGACGTCGTCGCCTGCCGGGACGGCATAGTCGGCGCCGACGGTGCGGGAGAGTTCCAGGCCTCCGGTCACGTAGTCGTTGTGCAAGTGGGTTTCCAGGACGTGGGTGATGCGGACCTGGCTCTTCTCGGCCAGGGCGAGCACGCGGTCGATGTCGCGTTGCGGATCGACCACGACGGCGATGCCGTGGTGGGCGATCAGGTAGCTGCGGTCACCGAGTCCGGAAGTTTCGATGATGGAGACGTCCATGTATTGCTCCTTTGTTGGTTCAGTGGAGGACAAGCGTGTCGGCGAGCACGTAGGCGGCGACGGCGAACACCAGGTAGGCGAACCAGCGCTGCAGACGGGCGGTGTCGGTTCTGGTGCCGAAATATCCGGCGACCAGCGAGGTGGCCATCGCAGCGGCGACGAACGCGGCGGTCACCTGCCAGTCGACGGTGATGCGGTCGAGGTGGGAGACGATGCCGGCGACGGAGTTGGCGATGATAATCAACAGCGACGTGCCGATGGCCGTGGACATTTCGACTCCGAGCATCACGACCAGAGCCGGGATGATGAGGAATCCGCCGCCGACGCCGAACAGTCCGGTGAGCAACCCCACCAACAGTCCTGCCCCGAGCGAGCGGGGGGCGCAGCGTCGCCAGTTGACCTGGCCGGCCTCGATCTTGCAGGCGGTACCGGTGGCACCCTGGTCGGTGAGCATGCGGATCCCGGCGACCACCATGACGACCGCGAATCCGACCATCAGTACCGGCTGGGACAGGTGGGCACTGATGGCGCTTCCTGCAATCGTCGCCGGTATTCCGGCGGCGGCGAAAATCCCCGCCATGCGCCACCGCACCTGCTTGGCCCGGATCCTGGGAATCACCCCGACTGCCGAAGCCGCGGCGACCACGATCAGCGAGACCGGGATTGCCTGCTCCATGGTGAAACTCATCCCGTAGACCAGGGCCGGAACGGCAAGAATGGACCCTCCGCCGCCGAGCAAACCCAGCAGTACGCCGATCAGGGCCCCGAATGCGAGGCCGATCGCGATCGCCATGACAGTCCCCTACCCGCCAGACCGGCGCCGCAATATTGCGGCGAAACCGCGCGGCGACTCCGTTCGTGGCGTGCATCGGCACTGCCGCGCGACGGATACAGAGCGCATGACCTCTGCCACGTGCCGGCCGCAGCCACTCCACGTCACCTTGCCGCACTGTCGGCAGTCAACGGCGTGACACATCAGCGAACTCCTTCTGTGGGTCGTGTCAGACTGCGGCGCGGGCGTCGGCCCAGGCGTTGTAGCCCCCGAGCAGGTCGGACACCTGCGTAAAGTCGTTGGTACGCAGCAACGATGCGGCCACGCTGGACCGCCAGCCGCCGGCGCAGTGAACGACGATCGGTTTGTCGGTCGGCACCTCGCCGAGTCGCAACCGCAACTGGGCGAGCGGGATGTGAAGGGAGCCGGGGATGGCACCGCTCTCGCGTTCACCGGGGTTACGGATGTCGATGAGCGTCACGGCATCGTCGGCCAACAGCGCATCCAACTCGGCAACGGTGGTGCGAGGCGCAGCCTGCACCAGGTCGGCGAGTTCAGCGGGAAACAGCCCGTCGCGGCCGACGGTGAGGTAGCCGATCGCGTCGTCGGAGCCGATACGCGCCAGCCGCAACGCCGCCTCTTGCTCATCACCGGGGTAGGTGATCAAGGCAATCTGACCGCCGATGTCCGACACCATGCCTCCGGTCTCGGCGAAGCGACCGTCGAAGCCGACGTTGACCGCCCCTCGCAGGTGTCCGGCGGCGAAGTCTTCGACGCTGCGGGCGTCGAGCACCCGCACACCGGCGTCGAGCGCGGCGCGGATCTGCCGGGGCGTCATTGCGGGCACCGTGCGATCGGCCTGCAGCAGTGGGTGCACCCGCTTGTTCATCGCCGCATCGGAGGCGAAGTATGCCGGCGCGGCAGGCTGACCCGCGGTGAGCATCGCGACGAACGTTTCCTCAGGCATCGGTTGCACCGAAGGGTTGCTCCTGCGCTGTTCTCCGATGGTGGAGGTGAGTTCGGTGGAGAGGTTCTTGCCGCACGAGGAGCCGGCCCCATGGGCGGGCATCACCGTCACGGCATCCGGCAACGTCATGAGCTTGTCGTGGACCGTGCGGTACATCGCGCGAGCGAGGTCTCTGGTCGAGCCGTCGCCGAGGTTGACCAGATCCGGGCGGCCGACGTCGCCGATGAACAGCGAGTCACCCGTCAACACGGCGACCGGCTCCGCAGCGGGGTTTTCGCGGACGAGCACACTGATCGATTCCCAGGTGTGCCCCGGGGTCGACAGGATCTCCAAGTCGACCCCACCAAGGGACACATGCTCACCGTCGGCAAGCCGGCGGATCGGATAGTCCGTCTCGGCGGCCGCGCCGAACCCGATCCATGCGCCGGTCGCGTCCACCAATTCCAAATGGCCAGAGACGAAGTCGGCGTGGAAGTGGGTGTTGATCACACCTTCGATCGTCAGGCCGAACTTCCGCGCGTCGGCGAGGTAGTCGCTGATGTCACGACGAGGATCGACGACCACCGCGCGGCCGGTGGCCTCGTCGCCGACCAGATACGACGCATGCGACAGACACTCGATGTAGTACTGCTCCAAGATCATTGCCAGTTCCTCTCAGTCCAACTTCGAGCGCGGTACGCGCCCGCTCAGACATTTCTACAATACCCCGAGGGGTATCTATTCCCGTCTACAGATATACCCCCGTGGGTATGCTAGCGTCTACCGGTGCGATACCCCCGTAGGTATATGTCAAGCGACCAAGGAGACACAGTCGATGCCTGAAGCCACCGTCGACGCCGCAACGCTGCATGAGCAGCTCACGTCGATGAATCCGCCCCGCCTTATTGATGTCCGGACACCCGCGGAGTTCGAGACCCAGCACAACAGCGGCGCGTACAACGTGCCCCTCGACGTGCTGCGCGAGCACCGCGATGAGATCGCCGGCCATCTCGATCAGCGGGTCGTGTTGATCTGTCGCTCCGGCCAGCGCGCCGACCAGGCTGGAGAATCGTTGCGCCAGGCTGGACTAACGAGCATCCCCATCCTGGAGGGCGGGCTCTCCAGCTGGCTGGCCGGTGGGTTCGCCGTAAACCGAGGCAGGCAGCGCTGGGAGTTGGAGCGTCAGGTGCGCCTGATCGCCGGGCTGATCATCGCACTCAGCGTGTTGGCCAGCATCGTCGTCCCCTACCTCGAGTGGGTTGCCTTCGCGATCGGCGCCGGCCTCACTACTGCCGCGCTGACCAACACCTGCGCCATGGGGATACTGCTCGCCCGGCTCCCCTACAACCAGGCCAACACCACCTGTGACACCGCCACCGTCGTCAGTCAACTGCTGCCCGCGTCAGGGGCCTGCAGCTGACGCGTCGGCACCTTGCTGCTCTCTGGGAATCCCAGCGGGGACGGGACCGTTGACCTGGGATGACAGATACCCCCTCGGGTAATCTCTGAGGCAGCGGCAACGAAAGGGATCACAATGGTAGGTGACGAAGAGGCAATGAGCGCAGTTCTGAATCGGCTACGCCGGGCGCAGGGCCAGCTCGCCGGCGTCATCTCGATGATCGAGCAGGGACGCGAATGCAAGGACGTCGTGACTCAGCTAGCCGCCGTGTCCCGTGCACTGGACCGCGCCGGCTTCAAGATCGTGGCCACTGGATTGCGGGAATGCGTGACCGGTGAGCATGCCGGCGCCGACAAGCCGATGACCGAAGCGGAACTGGAAAAGCTGTTCCTTGCATTGGCCTGATGAACTACGACACAGGCGCCATATGAGCCGGCGAGCAGGCTGCCTCGTTTCTTGTCGGACTTGACCTCTGCCCGTTGAGAATTGATGCGCAGGGCTGGGTTCATTGCTTCCTGCACTTGAAGCGAAGAGGCGGGGTGTGCAATGCACACCCCGCCTTCGTCAACTGGGCTGAGCCGGCCGTCACCCTTCTGGAGCTGGTGTGAATTCGATGTGCAACTCGCTGAGACCGCGGAGGAGGAAGGTCGGTTCGTAGGCGTAGGCGCGTTGCTCGTGCGGGCCGTGCTTCTGCTCGCTGATGTGGAACTCCGTCATACGGTCGAGGAGCCGGTTGAGGGTGACGCGGCCCTCGACGCGAGCGAGCGGTGCGCCCGCGCACGTATGGATGCCGCGGCCGAAGGCGATGTGTTCACGGACGTTCTTGCGGTCGAGATCAAACTCGCCGGGATTGTCGAACTTTCGCGGATCGCGATTTGCGGCCCCCAGACACAACATCAGGACGGTGCCGGCCTTGATCGGTACGCCTCCCAGAGTCGTCGACTTGCGGGCGAGCCGGAAGTCGACCTTGGTCGGGCTTTCGAAACGCAACGACTCCTCGATGAAGGCTGGGATCAGGGACCGGTCGGCGCGCAGCCGCTGTTGGAGATCCGGCCGGTCTCCGAGGACCTGCAGCGCTGAGCTGAGCAACTTGACGACCGTTTCTTGCCCGGCGCCGAACAGGAATGTGGCCGGGCGGACCACCTCGAGCAGCGGTGGGGTCGAGCCGTCGGGGTAGGTGGCGGTGGCCAGTCCCGTCAGCACGTCGTCGCGGGGATTGCTGCGCCGATCGGCGATGTATTCGCTGAACAGATCATCGAGGTACTTCAACGGATTGCTGCCCACCGGCGTCGAATCGAGAGCGCCGACCTGATGGTCCGGTGCGCTGCCGGCCCCGAGATTCCTGCGCAGCTTCGGACGATCTTCGTCGGGCACTCCGAGCAAGTCGGCAATCGCCAGCGTCGCATAGGGTTTCGCGTACTCGGAGAGGAATTCGCACTGCCCGTTGCCGATGAACTCGTCGAACTGCCGATCAGCGAGAGCCCAGATGTACTCTTCGTTCTCTTGGAGCCGGCGGGGTGTCAACAGCCGGCCAAGCAGTGAGCGCGCCTTTTCGTGGTGCGGCGGATCCATCACGACCATGTGTTCGAAGATCGGGAAGAGATGGCGGTGGGCCTCGATCAACTCGCTGATGTCGTCACCCTCCGGGGTAAACGGCAGCGGAGGAAACGGCCCACCGATGGCATTGACCGCAGAAAAGCAGTCCACATTTTTGAACGCCGCGTGGACCTCTTGATAGCCGGTGACCGCGACGACCCCGTAATGCGGCTCCCGGGCAACGGGTCCCTGGCCACGCAGATATTCCCAATAATCATAGGGATTCTGCGCAAGGTCAGCGTCGGCGAAGTAGTCGAGGTCAGCAAGATCGGGCATGCAATGGGCCTTTCGATGCGAGACTTTGATATTGGGAGCGAGGCGGGTCAGTGAACCCAACTAATGGCCTGCCGCGGGCAGGCCGAGACGGCCGCGTCGACATCGGGTGAGTCGTCTGGGTCTGGCGACTTCTCCACCGTCGCAATGTCGTCACTGAGGTCGAACACGTTGGGCGCCAACTCGATGCAGAGCGCATGGGCTTCACACAATCGCGGATCGACCTGTACCAAACGGTGATCCGCCATTGACGCCTCTCTGTGGTTTTGCCTCGCCTGAAACCCCCTGGTCCAAGCGCGCCCGCCTAATCTGATCGAGCGATCAGCCTGCTACGATGCAGTATGCCTACCACGCAGCTTCGGCGCCGGTCAAGTGGATCGGACCTTTGATGCCGGCTACCCAGCGGGCGAAGACCTCAGACGGGGCCACTCGTCGCCGGCTCATCGAGGCGGCGACCCAGATCATGCACGACGAGGGCTATGCCGCGGCGACGTCACGGCGAGTCGCAGCCAAGGCAGACGTCAAGCAGGCGCTGGTCTATTACTACTTCCCCACCATGGATGATCTGTTCCTGGAGGTGCTGCGGGCCGGTTCTGAAGCATCCCTTGCACGCCTTCGGGACTCGCTTCAAGAAGACAATCCGGCGCGAACGCTGTGGCTGATCAACAGCGACACTCGAAACACCGTGCTGAGTAACGAATTCATGGCTCTGGCGAATCATCGCAAAGCTATCGGAGCAGAACTGAAGCACTATGCAGAGCGCGTACGGGATATCGAGTCGGCTGCGGTCACGATGATGCTTCGTGCCCAGGGTGTCGACATCACACAGTATCCACCCGTCGCCATCTCGATGTTGATCACACAACTCGCGCGCAGTATGGCCAACGAACGTGCCGTCGGGGTTTCCTATGGGCACGAGGAACTGCAGCGCTTCCTCGAAGAGCGGCTGCCCTGGCTGCTCTCCCCTTCTCCAGGCGGACACACCTGACACTCTCCCGTTGAGCCGTGGTTGACAGATGACCCCACCCGTGCCAGCCTTCCTGATCGAATGACAAGTTTCCCGAGGGCCTCCGCGCACGAAGTTGGCCTCGGTCTCAATGGCAGCGAGGTGCCCCATGGCTGGACGTGTTGACGGAAAAGTCGCTTTCATCACCGGGGCCGCGCGCGGCCAAGGACGTAGCCACGCGGTGCGTCTTGCCGAGGAAGGTGCCGACATCATCGCGATCGACATCTGCGGTCCGGTGAGCAGCAATCCGCAGATCGAGCCCGCAACCGTCGACGACCTCGCCGAAACCGCGGATCTGGTCAAACAATTGAACCGACGTATCGTCACCGCCGAGGTCGATGTCCGCGACTACGATGCCGTCAAGGCTGCCGTCGACAACGGTGTCGAGCAGCTCGGCCGGCTCGACATCATCTGCGCGAATGCGGGTATCGGCAACGGCGGCCAGACGCTGGACCACACCAGCGAAGCCGACTGGACGGACATGATCGACGTCAACCTCTCAGGCGTCTGGAAGACCGTCAAAGCGGCTGTCCCGCACCTCATCTCGCAGGGGCAGGGCGGATCGATCATCCTGACCAGCTCGGTAGGCGGGTTGAAGCCCTACCCACATACTGGTCACTACATTGCCGCCAAGCACGGTGTCGTCGGCCTGATGCGTACCTTCGCTGTCGAGCTCGGCCAGCACTCCATCCGGGTGAATTCGGTACACCCCACCAATGTCAACACCCCGCTGTTCATGAACGAAGGCACCATGAAGCTCTTCCGCCCGGACCTGGAGAACCCGGGCCCAGACGACCTCGCGGTCGCCGCACAGTTCATGCACGTTCTCCCCGTCGGTTGGGTCGAACCCGTCGATATCAGCAATGCGGTGCTCTTCCTGGCCTCCGACGAATCCCGCTATGTCACCGGACTGCCGATGACTGTCGACGCCGGAAGCATGCTCAAATAGCGACTTCTCGCTGACAGGCGGCCGGCGGCGTCCGAGGGACTGCCGGTCGCGAGCGATGGGCGGGAGTACTGCACCGAACTCGGCCTGCCCGAGATGCGGCTGTTCAGACCGCTTGACGGGCCACCGCGCAACACCGCACAGATCGGGTCGATCGTACACTCTCAGCCGAGGCCGATCCGAATATTCTTGACCTGTTGGAATTCTCGAAGGCCTTCGAGGCCTCCGGTGCGCCCGGAGCCACTCTGCTTGTAGCCGCCGTAGGGCCCCTGCGGGGAGATGCGGCTGCCCTGGTTGATCCACACCGACCCAGACTGCAGTCGGCGGGCCACGGTGTGGGCGCGCGTGAGATCTTGAGTGTGGACGAAGGCGTTCAATCCGTACGGAGTGTCGTTGGCGATACGAACGGCTTCGTCGTCCTGGGCGAACGGGATCAGCGACACGACCGGGCCGAACGTCTCGGTCTGTGCCAAAGCGGACGTGTTGTCGACGTTGCCTAGCACTGTCGGCTCCAGGTAGTAACCCGCGGCGAGAGCATCGTCGGCGAGACGACGGCCGCCCGTGAGGAGCTCGCCGCTACCGCTGTCGACCGCCTCCCCGATCACACCCAGGATGCGATCTAGGGCGGCGGCGGATATGACTGGGCCGAAAACCGTGGCGGGATCGGTCGGATCGCCGATGCGGGTGGATTCGATCACGGCCAGAAACCGTTCGGTGAATGCGTCGTAGACGGTTTCGTGGACGAGGATCCTGCTGGCGCACGCACAGCTCTGCCCCGACTGCATCAGCGGGCCTTGATGGGCAGACCGTGTGGCGGCGGTGTCGAGATCGGCGTCGTCGAAGATGATGTTGGCCGACTTGCCACCAAGTTCGGTGACCACCGGCGTCAGATTGTCTGCCGCGGCGCGCAGAATGGCGCGGGCCGTGTGCCCGCCGCCAGTGAAGTGGATCTTCGCGATGCCAGCATGTCTGACGAGGGCGTCGCCCCCGTCGCCTGCGGCAGGGACGATGTTCACCAGGCCCGGGGGAAGTCCTGCCTCCAAACAAAGTTCACCGAACCGCAGAGCGGCCAGCGGAGCCACCTCGGACGGCTTGAACACCACCGCATTGCCCGCCGCCAGCGCAGGCGCGACGCACGATGCGGCCACCACGAGCGACCCGTTCCATGGCGCAATCACTCCGACGGCGCCAAGGGGTTCTCGTTCGATGAGGTTGAGGTCGTCGCTGCCGCTGACCGGTGTGCTGGAGCATTGCGGTTTGTCGACGTAGCCGGCGAAGTGACGCAGGAACTGGTCGAGCATCACAGCGTTACCGGCGTAGGAGATCGGGACGCCGTAGTCGAGCGTGTTGAGCTCGGCGAGTTCATCCAGGTGCTCGCGCACGACGTCGGCGAGGCCGATCAGCATGTCTCTGCGCTGATCGACATTCAGGGCGATCCATTCGCGCTGCGCCTCTTTCGCGGCCGCCACCGCCATATCCATCTCGGCAGCGCCGGCTAGCGCCACGGTCGCGTTGGGAGCCCCGGTGGCCGGGTAGATGTGCGGATGCGGATCGAGCGACGTGCGGGTGAGCCGGTCTGACCCGATCAAAAGCCCGGCGGGAGCGGCGGGGTCGATTGCCCTCACGAGACGGGTGCACCTTCTGCGGCCCACTCGGCTCTCACACGCTCCTTCTGCTCGCCGATCACATGATTCAGATGCGAACCCTTCGGCCACCCGTAGTGCGCGGCGAATTGCAGCGCCAGTTCGTCCATTTCCTCGAAGGAGATGTCGCGGCTCTTCAAGGCTGCATAGACGTGGCTGAGGATCGGATACGGCGAGTCCTGGAAGGCCACGCAGGCGACCGTGATCAATCTGCGCTCCTTCATACCGAGGTTCGGTCGCAGCCACATCTCGCCGAAGACGAAGTTCAGGATGCCGGCACCCTGAAAGGGGTTGTCCCGCTGTGGCGCAAACGGGAGGCAGTTGACGTCCTTGAAGGACTGCTCGCCGACGGACAACCGAGCCTCCGGGTCACTCGGCGTGCTCAGTGGCAGCAAAGGTGCCGGCGGCGGCACTGGCAGTCCGCGTTCGCGGTGGATCCGGTCCCACTGCTCGTCGACGACCATGTTGAACCGTGAGGCCTTCGGCCAGCCGGCATACACCGCGAAATGCAGGACCGCTTCCCGCATTTCGTCGATACTGAGATCACCGCTGTTGAGTGCAGCGTAGACGTGGTCGCGCATGGGCGCCTCGGCATCGGCTGCCGCGACGCAGGGCAGGGTGACGAACCGACGTTCCCTGCGGGTCAGGCCCGGGCGCTGCCACACCTCGGCGAACACGAAGTCCAGCAGATGCTGCGTCGCCGGCGACGTGTCGTCGGGGGCAGGCGCCGTCATGATGTCGGTATATGCCCTGCGCCCGCGGTCCATCCGATCGGTGCTCACCGGATCGTCACTCCTGCATCAACTTTGAACTCCAGACCCGTGACGTAACGCGCCTCGTCGGAGATCAGGAACAGCACCGCGTTGCTGATGTCGACGGCCTCGGCCATGACGATCGGCAGCGCGTTCTGGAAGATCGGCCCGAGGTCACTGCGGGTGTCATGCAGCAGCTGGTGCAGCGACGCGGGCTGCATGCCCGTCGGCACCCCGGTCGGATGCACGGTGTTGACCCGGATATTCACGGCGGCAAGCTCATTGGCCAGCGCCTTGCTCAGGCCGACGACGCCCGCCTTGGAGGCGGTATATGGCGTATGAAGCGGTGAACCCTTGATGCCCGCCGCGGAGCTCACGTTGATCAGGCTGCCGCCGCGCTCCAACAGGTGCGGTATTGCGGCGCGACAGGTGTTCCACGTGCCGATGAGGTTGACGTCGACGACGGTGCGCCACTGCTGTGCCGTGGTGGTATCCCATGTTCCACCGGTAAGTACGCCGGCGTTGGCGACGGCGGCGTCGAGACCACCGAGCTGCGCGACACCGTCGTCCACCGCCATCGACAGCGCCTGCTCGTTTCGTACGTCGACGACATGGGTGACCGCCCGGCGGCCGTGCCGCACCACCAGCTCCGCCGTCTCGGTGAGCTCTTCGACTGTGGCAAGCGGATATTCGATGACAGACAACGAGTCGCAGATGTCAACAAGGATCAGATCGGCACCCTCTTGCGCCAACCGGACCGCGTGACTGCGTCCCATACCGCGGGCGGCGCCGGTGATCAGTACCCGCTTGCCCTCGACCCGCCCGCTCATAGCTTGTTGCAGAAGCCGGCGTCGACGGGGAACGTGACCCCGGTGACGTACTTGGCGGCGTCGGACACCAGATACGAGACGGCCGCGCTGATGTCCTCCGGCTCGAGCAGCGATACCGGCATGGGGTTCTGCAGGTGTGGCCCTCCGTCAGGGTAGGCCTCCAGGAACGCGGTCATGGCGGGGTTGGTCGCCATCATGGTGTTGACGGCCGTCGGATGAATGGTGTTCACCCGGATACTGTGTGGCGCCAGGGCATTGGCGAGTGTTCGCATCAGTCCGACGATGCCGTGCTTGGAAGCCGCGTACCCCAGGCCGCCGCCCTGCGATCCGCCGAAACCCTTGAGTCCCGCGGTGGAACTGGTGAACACCATCGCGCCACCCCGGCCACCGTCGATCAGGTGCGGAATGGCTGCCTTCGCGGTGTGGAACGAACCGACCAGGTTGACGTCGATCGCGGCGGCCCACATCTCGAGGTCCTCTTCGATGCTCACCTCCCGAAATGCGGTAGGCGCGATTCCTGCGTTGGCGCAGACGATGTCGAGGCGACCGAAGTGCTCCACGCCTGTATCGAGCGCAGCCTTGAGTGCCTTGAAATCTCGGACGTCGGCAACGGACCCGAGCATCTTCCCGCCCGCCGATTCGACAAGCTTGATCGTCTCGTCCAGTTCGTCGCGGGTCGCCATCGGGTATCCGTTGGCCTCGATGTCGGCGCAGATGTCTACTCCGATGATGTCGGCACCTTCGGAGGCCAGACGGATCGCGTGACTGCGCCCCTGCCCCCGGGCCACGCCGGTGATGAATGCAACGCTGCCGTCCAGTGAACCCATTTGCCCTCGCCTCGTCACACGCGTCGGATAGCGACTCCAGAAGGAGTAACCGCGTTACTCACGGTAGGGTAACTGTGTTATCCACGGAAAGGCAAGGGGGCATGGACGAGGGCACGGCGTCACCGCCAGAGGGTGATCGGCTTCTCGATGTCGTCGTCGACATGCTCGAAACCGAGGGCTACGAATCGGTCCAACTGCGCGCCGTGGCGAAGCGTGCACGAAGTTCACTGGCAACGATCTACAGGCGTTACCCCACCCGGGACGACCTGATCTTGGCCGCACTCGAGTACTGGATGGCCAGACACCGCTATGCCGGCATCGCCGGCCCACCGGCGGGCGGAGAAACGTCGCTCCGAGAGGGGCTTATGTCGTTGTTCCGCACCATCTTCGAACCGTGGGAACGCCATCCGGAGATGCTGAAGACATACTTCCGGGTACGCTCTTCTCCGAACGGGCAGAAGTTGTTCCGCTTCGGATTCGATATCGTCGCCCCGGCGGGCATGGAACTGCTCAAAGGCGTGGAAGACGATCTCGTCGCCGACCTGGAGGCCATTGCCGAGAACGTCATCTACGGGCTGCTGGGACGCTTCTCCGCCGGCGAGATCGCGGTGACCGACATACTTCCCGTGCTCGACCGCACGGTGTTCCGGCTCGCCCGAGGTTTTCCCGAAGAATCAATCAGGAGATGAGGGCGGGTACCCCGCTGGCGTGACCACCGACGTAGGTGTCGATCATTCTCAGGAGGCCGGCTTGAACGGTCGGGTCGTCGCTGAGCGGTGCTGCGATGGCGATGCGTGCGGCGTCGCGCGGTAGGAGACCTTCGGCGATGAGTCTTCCGGCGGCGATAAGTACGCGCGTTGAGGCGACTTCGCGCAGGCCTGGTGTTTTCAGTCGGCGGATGGCTTGGCTGAATCGGACGAGTGTCGCAGCGGTGCCCTGGGTGATGCCTGCTTCTTCGGTCAGTATCTCTTCTTCGGTTTCGGGTGCGGGGAAGCCGAATTCGATGGCGACCATTCGTTGACGGGTGGAGTCTTTGAGGTCTTTCAGGACGCTTTGGTAGCCGGGGTTGTACGACAGGACCAGACCGAACCCTGGTGCTGCGTCGAGGGTGATTCCGAGACGATCGATGGGCAGCTGCCGTCTGTGGTCGGCGAGGGGGTGCAGGACGACGGTGGTGTCTTGTCGCGCTTCGACGACCTCGTCGAGGTAGCAGATGGCTCCTTCTCGGACCGCGCGGGTGAGCGGGCCGTCGACCCATTCGGTTTCGCCGCCGCGGAGGTGGAAGCGCCCGACGAGGTCGGCGGTGGTCAGGTCGTCGTGGCAGGACACGGTGATGAGCGGTCGGTCGAGGTCGTGTGCCATCGCTTCGACGAAGCGTGTTTTGCCGCATCCGGTTGGTCCTTTGAGGACGATGGACAACCCTTGGCGGTAGGCGGCCTTGAAGTGTTGCTCCTCGTCTCCGGTGGATATGTAGAGGGGTCGCGAATCGTGGGGTGTCGGCGGTTCGGAAACCGCGTTGTGGGTGTCGACGGAGGTCATTGGATTCCTTGTGCTCATTCGGTTGCGCTTGTGTGGCCGGGTGATTAGGCCACGCGTCGGCGAACGTCGGCGTATCGCGGGGGACGTTCTACTTTCACTTTCCGACCAGAGAGCACGTGCTGCACAAGTTGATTCGCCGGGAGGAAGCACGGGTAGCCGCAGAACTCGGCACATTCCTGGATTCTTCTCGCGATCTCGCCGCCGTCCTCAAAGAGATCGTCAGACTGGTCTTCGACCTTGAAAACCGTTGGGGTAGCGTCCTTTTTCGCGATGTCATTGGACTATACTTTTCACCGGCCCGGCCTGAGAACGACGAGTGGACCGACCATCCCACGATCGTGCTGCTCGCTGCAGAAATCATGCGCGCCCGCAACCGGGGCGAATTCTTCGCCGACGTCGACGCATTCCGCAGTGCTGTGTTCTTCCTTCTTGGCCTCTACGCACTGGTCACCACAATGCGAACCGAAACTCCCGGCCGCGACGGACTGCTGGACAAGTACGTGGCCAGCGAGCTAAGGAGCCTACGAGCGGAAGCCCCGTCACCCGCGCAGTAGCTTCCGATCTGATTCCGCGCGGGTGTGTTTGCGTCTGTCGTGTGCAGGAGGCCGCGAAAGTTCACTCGCGATCGAACTCGTCCTTAAGAGTCCTCTCTAGGCGGCCTTGCACGCATCGCCATTGCGTTGAGGTGGGCGTTCTTGTCAACGCCGTCGTCAGTGGGCGGATCTGTGTCCGCGTTGCGCAATGGTGCATAACGCCTTCAGCGGAAGACCCTTCGGCGGTAGCGTGTTGCCCACTGTCTCAGAGCCGCTGGCGCGCCTCGTATCTCGCGTTCCTCCATCTGCCGACTCTTCGGCTCGTATATCAACGCGCCCGGGACCAGATGGCTGCTACCCGCCGAGTGACCTCAGCCGAGATCCGCCCCTTTCATTCGGCCAATACAAAAGCCGCCTCGCAATGCTGGAGTGTGATGGCTGAGCGCCGTCAGTTGCCGTCGCACATCCGACGCGTTGAGCTGGCGCAGCGCTCCGGCGCCAGGCCAGTTGTTCGCTACCAGCTCACGAGTTCGAGCTCCAATACGCGGCGAGCTTGGCGAGCTGGCGGTGCAGGACCTACCCGCCGCCACACTGATGACCTCATGAGGTTTCGCCAGGCCGCCGAAAACTCGCGCAGGGCGGGGCTTACTCCGACCAGGCCTACATCGTCTGCAGGGAGGCGGGCCTACGTCCACGCCCAGTCCGAGGCGCTCCCCCATAGCGGCACGGAGCGTTGCTCCGCCGCTGGCGCAATCCGGTGATTGAAACAGTTCGCACACCGGTGCGGTGACGCTCGCAAGCCTCTGTGGCAAGTTGCGGCAATTGCCGATCTGCCAAAACTGCGTTCGATCGCTAGTGCTCTTCAGGAAGAGCAGGTCAAAGACCTTTTTCTGTGTCGGGCTGACAGTGTGCTGTTTCAGGACATCGGAAATAGGGTGTCTCAAGACATCGGCATAGGTGAATCAGCCAGTTTCAGCTGGTGTCGAAGGCTCGCCTGGTCATCACCGC